>CAZPVD010000001.1:0-757381 GCA_964589935.1 uncultured Verrucomicrobiota bacterium
GATCGGGACCAAGAGTTCACATCGACGTCCCGGTTTGGCACCTCGATGTCGGCTCATCGCATCCTGGGGCTGGAGAAGGTCCCAAGGGTCCGGCTGTTCGCCGGTTAAAGCGGTACGCGAGCTGGGTTCAGAACGTCGTGAGACAGTTCGGTCCTTATCCACTGTGGGCGCAGGAAACTTGAGGGGTTCATTCTCTAGTACGAGAGGACCGAGAATGACGCACTTCTGGTGTGGCAGTTGTTCCGTCAGGGGCATCGCTGCGTAGCCATGTGCGGAAGAGATAAGCGCTGAAAGCATCTAAGCGCCAAGCTCATCCCAAGATAAAGTGTTTCGGTCGAAAGACCCTAAAGACCACGGGCAGACTACCCGTTTGATAGGTCAGGCACGTAAACGTCGCGAGGCGTGAATGGACTGATACTAATTGGTCGTGAGGCTTGGTCTTAAAAATGAAATGCGCAACTGGCTGTAATTTTAGCTCTGCTTATCTGTGTGTAGTTTTCATGGAACGCGAGTCCTTATCGCTCATTGATTTTTTGGTGGTAACAAAGTTGTGGCCCGACCCGTTCCCATTCCGAACACGGCCGTCAAACGCAGCATTGCCGATGGTAGTGGTTGTATAGCTTCCGCGAGAGTAGGTTGCCGCCTATTTTTATAACATGGCCGAGCCGAATGGTTCGGCCATGTTTGTTTTAAGGGGAAAAGTCGGCCTGAACAACAACAGCAGCATAAGGGCGCTGTCATTAAAGTTGCATCCTGTAGAAAAACCGGTAACCTTCTTAATTCAAATACGCACATCTTATAGTAAGTTAGATCGGCAATGCTTTCCAAACGCGTCATTCCTTGTTTGGATGTCCATGATGGTAGGGTGACCAGGGGCGTCCAGTTCGGCCGCGCTGAAGCGGGGCAGTTGCATGATGTCGGGGATCCGGTTGAACTCGCCGTCCGTTACAACGAACAGCGTGCCGACGAGATGGTCTTCTTCGACATTACGGCCAGCGCGCACGGACGCGCCAGTATGGTGGATGTCATTGGCCGCGCTGCTGATCAGTGTTTCATGCCCCTTACCGTCGGCGGCGGCATCCGCACCCTTGATGACATGCACACCATGCTGAAGGCCGGAGCCGACAAGGTAAGCATCAACACCTCCGCCATCTCCAGTCCGAATCTTATCCGCGCAGGAGCGGAAAAATTTGGCAGCCAGTGTATCGTCGTCTCAATAGATGCCAAGAATGTCGGCCCGGACCGATGGGAAGTCTTCACACACGGAGGCCGTAGGGCGACCGGGCTTGATGCTGTCGCATGGGCGACACAAGCAGTTTCCCTTGGCGCTGGGGAGATTGTTCTAAACAGCATTGACGCCGACGGCACCAAAACTGGCTTTGATCTTGTTATCACGCGCCGCATCAGCGAGGCGGTGGGGGTGCCGGTTGTCGCAAGCGGCGGCGCAGGCAAATTGGAACACATGGCCGATGTGCTGATTGAAGGCAGGGCCGATGCGGTGCTGGCCGCCAGCATCTTCCATTTTGGCGAATACACTGTTTCCGACGTCAAACGTTTCCTTGCTTCAAAAAACATTCCTGTCCGTCTATGACCGCCTTGCTTCACTCGCGCTGGCTGCCGATTGTATTGCTGACATGTTCATATGCCTTCATGACCTTCGCGTGGTATGGGCATCTCAAGTTCAAGCATCAGCCGCTCTGGCTTGTCGTGCTGGCGAGCTGGGGCATCGCATTTTTTGAGTATTGCCTGATGGTGCCGGCCAATCGCTGGGGTAACTCCGTTTTTTCCGCCACCCAACTGAAGATCGTGCAGGAAGTCATCACCGTTGTTGTGTTCATTGTGTTCGCTGCGGCCTATCTTGGCGAGCGTATCAAATGGAATCACCTCGCCGCATTTGTCTGCATTCTCGCAGCGGTCGGGTTCACCTTTCTGCCGAAGAATTAGATTCTGACGTGGAAGCCGGTTTGATCTTTTGGCTCTGTATCTCCGTGCCGGCATGGCAATCTTTTCACCATGAGCTTTTATGACAAATTGAAGTTCGACGCCAACGGCCTCATCCCGGCCATCGTGCAGGAACAGTCCACCGGCCGCGTGCTGATGATGGCGTGGATGAACCGCACCTCGCTCGAAACGACCATCGCCACCGGCAGGACGCATTTCTGGAGCCGCTCGCGGCAGAAGTTCTGGATGAAAGGCGAGTCCAGCGGCCACGTGCAGGTGGTGAAGGACATCGCGTTCGACTGCGACGGCGACACGCTGCTCATCCAGGTCGAGCAGACCGGCGCGGCATGCCACGAGGGCTACAAGAGCTGCTTTTTCCGCAGCATCGAGGGCAAGGGCGAATCCTTCAAAACGACCGAGCCGCAGCTCGAAACGCCCGAGCAGATTTACGGGAAGAAATGACCCCCGTGGAAGGCCGCCAAAACGGGCTTCCAAACCGGCTTTTCCATCATTTCTTCGCAACTGGCTTGAATCAGCCTGTTAGATGATTTTTCGGGCCCGCAACGCCCCGGAATGGCTGCGGATGAAGGCTGATTGGCGTCTAAAAGCCATTGATTGGCGTCATTCAACGGCTGAACGACATCGTAAAATGGCTGACGGACGCCAAGCGGCGACAGCGTGAGACCATAAAACCTCGAAGGACATCGCAGAATCGCTGCTTGGCGCGAATGATGGCCAAACCGCGCCAATAAATCATTGCGAGACATCCATCAGCGGCTGCGGGACGCCGCAAATTCATTGAGTGACATCGCAAACCGGCTGCGTGGCGCGGATGAAGGTGGCTTTGGCGTCATTCAGTCATTGCGAGACGCCAACCGGCCACCGCGCGAAACCGGAAGGTGACTGCGCGGCATCGAAGAAAGAGATTGGGACGCCGCGCCGCCGCTTGGCGACCATTCTTCACACGCCAACGCCGCCCGTTCACACATCGCAAATCTTCACCGCCTGATTCAGCGACGTGACCTTGTCGCGCAGCGGGATGAATTCCTGGCCGACGTAACCTTTGTAGCCCGTCTCGGCGATGGCGCGCATGATGGGCGCGTAGTTGATCTCCTGCGAGTCGTCAATCTCGTTGCGGCCGGGCACGCCCGCGGTGTGATAATGGGCGATGTAGTCCCTGTATTTCTTCAACCGCACGATCACGTCGCCGTGCATGATCTGCACGTGGTAGATGTCGAACAGCACCTTGACCCGCTCCGAGGCGACGCGCTTGATGATCTCGACGGTGCGCTCCATGTCATCACAGAAGTAGTCCGGATGCCCCTTCATCTCGATGTTCACGCGGGAGTTGAGCATTTCTAGGCAGAGCGTGACGTTCTTGTGTTCCGCGTGACCGGCGATTTTCTTCAATCCCTCGACCATGTTCTTGATGCCATCCTCGTCGGACAAACCGCGCCGGAAACCGGAGAAGGTGATCACCGCCGGGAAGCCCGCCGCCGCAGTCGCGTCAATGCGCTCTTCGAGAATCTTCAAACACTCCGCATGCTCCTCACGGTGTGCGAAGCCCTTGGCGAACCCGTGGCTGCCGGTAAGCGCGCAGACGAGCCCGTGCTGCTTGAGCACGGCGAATTTGTCCGGCGTCACCAGCTCGACCGAGCGCAGGCCCATCTTTACGCCGTTTGCTGCAAGTTCCTCGACCGTCATCGGCTTGAAGCACCACGGCACGACAGACTGGTTAATGCGGCCGTTTTTTACACGATACAGTTCGGGTTCGGTTCCTCGCAGCATGATGGGTGCAACGGTTGCGGCCCCCGCGATGGCGGCGGCCTTGGCGAATGCCCGGCGCCGCGTGAAGGTGCGCCGCGCTGTGCGCGTCGAAGAAGCGTTCGTTTTCATGGCTTCACGCGGAACATATTATTTTCGGCTTCCGGGTTTGAACGCCTTGACGTTACTCTACACGCCGCTGAAATCCCAACTCAAAATCCGATGAACACATTCGCCTCCCGCACCCTCACACTTGCCGCCGTGCTTGCGCTCGCGTCCGCCGCGCAGGCCGCGAACTGGCCGCACTTCCGCGGGCCAAATTACAACGGCTCGACCGACGAGAAAAACCTCCCCGTGCAGTTCTCAAAGACCGAGGGCGTCGCGTGGAGCGCGGACATGCCCGGCACGAGCGCGGCGACGCCGGTGATTTGGAACGACCACGTCTTCGTTTCTTCCGCCAACATGACGGAGCAGGCGATGTATGCATTTGCTTTTGACAGAAAGTCGGGCAAGCAACTTTGGTCGCACAAAGCCGGCGAAGGTTTGCGCAAGGACAACAACAGCACGTTCTCCGGACCGTCGCCCGTGACGGACGGCAAGGTCGTGGTGTTCTTCTACGGCAACGGCCCGCTTGTGGCGTATGATTCCGCCGGCAAGGAGTTGTGGTCGCGGAACCTTCAGACGGAATACGGCAAGCTCTCCGAGGGCTGGACGTTTTCCACCAGCCCTCTGCTTTACGGCGGCAAGCTCTACATGCAGGTGCTCCGCCGCGAGGACCCATATCTACTCGCGCTCGATCCGCAGACGGGGAAAAATCTCTGGAAGGTGACGCGAGACGGCAAGGCCGTGGCCGAGTCGCGCGACGGCTTCGCGTCGCCGGTGCCCATCGAATACAAGGGCCGCAAGGAAATCCTCATCGTCGGCTGCGACGATCTCACCGGACACGATCCCGAAACCGGCAAGGAACTCTGGCGCTGGGGCACGTGGAATCCCGACCGTATCGGTCACTGGCGGCAGGTGCCGTCCCCGGCGTTTGCAGACGGCTACATTCTTGCCTGCGCACCGAAGCGCTCGCCCATCTACGCGATCAAGTGTGGCGGCAACGGCACGCTCGACGATTCGGCCATCGCGTGGCAGAGCGAGCCGCGCAGCCCGGTGTCCTCGGACGTGCCCACGCCGCTGACGTATCTCGGCGACTTCTTCGTGCTGAGCGAGGGCGGCTCACTGTCGCGCGTCGAGCCGAAGACCGGCAAGGCCAAGTGGACGACGAAGGTGCAGAACAAAGGCGCGACGCAATCTTCGCCGACCGGCGCGGATGGCAAAATTTATTTTCAGGACTTCGCGGGCCAGACGTTTGTGGTGAATGCAGAGGACGGAAAACTTCTCGCGACAAATCCGATGGGCGAGGAACGTGACAACATGATTCGCGCGTCCATCGCGGTCGCGCACGGCCAGCTTTTCATCCGCACCAATTCCAAGCTATATTGCGTCGGCAAAAACTAGCCGCGCACGATGGCAAACCAAGTCAGCGGATCCGATTCAACCGGGAGGGACGAGTTGCACGAGTCCCGCTTCGGATCACGGCGTCGGCCGTGTTCCGCGTTCCACGACGTTTCTGCCGCTTCTCCGGACGTGGCCGAGCCGCTGGTGCTTCCCGACATCAGCAAGGAGGAGAGAACTTTCGGCAAGACCGATCTGGAACCGGCGTGGATCATCATCTGCTGGGATGACCCGGTGAATTTGATGGACTACGTCACGCATGTTTTTCAGGTCGTGTTCGGCTGGCAGAAGCAAAAGGCCGAGTATCACATGCTCCAAGTGCACAACAACGGCAAGAGTGTGCTGGCGCGCACCACGATGGAGGAGGCCGAGCATTACGTGCATCAGCTCCAGAAATACAGCCTGCACGCCACCATGGAGCGCGAGTCGTGAAACTCCTCGAAAACCGCGCCGATGCGCTGCTGTTCCGGCTTGGCCGCCGCGAGCTGGGCTTGTTTCTCTACGTGCTTCAGGATTATCCGGCAAAACGCGTGAAACCGCCGAAGCTTACAAATATTGAACAAACCGGCTCGATGAAGGCCGCGCAAATGTTGCTCAAAGAATCCATCGCCGAGCACAGGCGCGAGAACGCCCGCCTGCTGCGCGAGTTTCTCGAATCGGGCAAGCAGATCGAACTCGTCGGAAATGTTTTCCATCTCACTGTGCGCCGCGAGCAAGTCGAGTGGCTGCTCCAGGTGCTCAACGACCTGCGCGTCGGAAGCTGGGAGCGCCTCGGCTGCCCCGGCCCCGAAGAATCGAAAGTGACCGAGGAAAATGCGCGCGACCATCTCATGCTCGACGTGGCGGGCGCGTTTCAATCGGCGCTGCTCGGCGCGCTCGACGGCTAGCGCATGTCCCGCTTCGCGCCAGTCCAGCTCGACGACCGCCTTTGGTTTCCCGATCCGCGTGAGGCGGTCGCGCGCGGCCCGATGGCGGGACTCGTGGCGGTGGGCGGCGACCTCTCGCCCGAACGCCTGCTGCTCGCGTATCGCAGCGGGCTTTTCCCGTGGACCGCGCAGCCCGTGACGTGGTGGTCGCCCAACCCGCACGCGATTTTTGAGCTGGATGAATTTCACATTTCGCGAAGCCTTGCGCGGACCATCCGACGCGGTGTGTTTGAAGTCACTGTCAACAAAGCCTTCGCCGAAGTCATGCGCGGCTGTGCCCGGCCCGACCGTCCGGGCGGTTGGATCACGGAGGAATTCATCGAAGCCTACACGCGCCTGCACGCGCTCGGCCACGCGCACAGTGTTGAATGCTGGAAGGACAGCGAACTTGCCGGCGGCATCTATGGCGTCGCCCTTGGTGGATTGTTCGCCGGCGAATCCATGTTTCACCGCGTCACCGACGCGTCAAAGATTGCGCTCGCGTCGCTCGTGCAACGCCTGCGTGAACGCGGCTTCGCGCTGTTCGACATTCAAATGGTAACGAACGCGACAGAACAACTCGGCGCTATTGAAATCCGTCGCAGCGAATATCTGCGGCGGCTGGGAGACGCGGTGAAGCTGGACTGTAAGTTTGCCGGTTAGGGCGATTCACGAGCTGCAAGGCCGCGGCATTTACTTCGCGCTTGTCTGTGTTGTCGCGCGCCGGACGTGCAGCAGGACGGGAAGGGAAGTTTGCCGGCCTTCTTGGTTTTCAATCGCGTGGCAGAGCCGGTCTGTTTCCGGCACCCATCGCTCGGCGTAGAAGAAGATTTCCCGCTTGTTCTGACCTTTCGGAATCAGGACGCCGTTCAAGCCAATGTCATCCACGATCACGCCGTGCGGCAGGCCGTCCACTTGGAACGTCACGAGGTCGTCGTGGCCGTTGCGCTCGATGCGCAGCCACGCGGAGGCGCGGCGACCAGGAACAATCGTGATTTCATAAGGCTTGTCTTGCGAAGCGGGCGCCGCCTTCTCATCCGGCACAAGCTGCACAAACACCTTTGGTTTGTCGCCGAGCGTAATCTTGCCGAAGTTGTTCACTTCCTTCGTCACAGTTTTTCCGGCAATTGTCCCGGTCGCCGTGATTTTCACGTTCGTCCACTCTTCGGGTTTCGTCATCGCGTCCAGTGCGGCGTTGAGCGTGCCTTTTGCCTCTCGATGGCCAGCTTGAATCACGAGCGGAGTAGAAACGGCGAAGCCCGACGGCACGCCGCTGACATTCACCGTGATGTCGCCGTCGAAGCCATCCACGCGGTCCGCGCTCACGGTGAACTCCTTGCCGCTGCCGCGGTTGATCGTCTGGTCCGCGCCGGCAAGCGAAACCTTGAAGTCCTGCTTCGGCTCGCGCACGAGCAGGCGATAGGCAAAACGATTGCCACTGAAACCACGTGAGTCGGTCACGCGAATGAGATACGCGCCATCCTTCGGCGCGGTGAAAAACAATTTTGAATCTGGGCCGAGCTTGCGTTCGCCGTCGTCGTCGTTGACGTAGTTGACGGCGAAGACCGGCAGGCCGGTTTGCACGATTTTCGCGCCGACGGGATGTGGCTCGACGACGTAGCACGTCTCCTCGTTTGCGTGGGCCGTCGCAGTCGTGTCAAAGTAGGCGACGCGCTTGCCGCCGATGGTGTAGAACTGCGAGTCGGAGTCCGGGCCTTGTGGCGCGCGGAAGATTTTGCACACCTCGCCATTGAGCCAGATGAACTGGTTCAGTTCCATTTCCTCCCAGTTTTTGAGGCGCACGCCGGCGATGTTCGAGTCAATCGGGCGGAAGTTGATGTAGCTGTCGCGCACGGCCTGCATCAGCAGGCGAGGCACCGGGACTCCGTCGGGGAAGAGCACTTCGATCTTGGTGTCCACGGGCGAACCGCGTCGCGAAGCCATTGTCTCGATGATCCAAGTCTGCCCGCCCCGTGCGTCGAAACGGAACAAATCCGCGTCGTCGGTCTGGCCCTTGCGCGTGGGCCAGATGCGGCCGTTCACGACGCACGGAACGGAAATCTTCGTCGCCGTGGCAGGCGTGTCGTTTGGCTCGGACTCGATAAACTCTTTCGCCTCGCCGACGAGGACCCTTACTTCGCGACGCATGCGGAACTTCTCCGCATCCACTGGGACGATGACTTCGCCGCTCGCTCCAGCTTTCACGCGGGCCTTCGCGCTCGGCGGAAGATTTTCGCCGGTCAGTTCGACTTCAGCTTCCGTGTTCGGCGGAACACTCATCGGAAATGCGCCCGTGACGATGGAAAAATCGCCGACCGAGAGCCGATAAAAGTGATCCTTTGACGCCGCAGCCATGAGGTCGTTGACGCGAACGGTGTAGCGCTCCGTCGCGGGCGCCTTGAACACGAGCAGGGGATCGGTGCCGCCATCGAAACCGTTGTTCGCCGCGAGCACGTTGCCATGCGCGTCAAGCAGCGTGAGGATGCAGTTTTTCGCCGCTGAACCGAGGCTCTCGGCCGCGAGGTCGCAGACGATGGTCTGGCCCGCCGCGGCAATGAACTCAAACTGTCCCGGCCTGCCCGGTGAGTCGAGCGTGCCCCAAAAACTCACAGGCACTTGCGGCGCGCTCGCGGGCTTCGCTGACTCATAAATCTGTGGCAAATCATCCACGAATAGCTTCACCTTGCCGCTCTCGCCAGCGGCGCTCTTCACGGTGAACTCGTAAGCGCCGCGCGTGAGAGTGGACGCAGCCTTCACTTGAATGGACGCCTCGTTTGCTTTCGCGCCGGGCAGCGACGTGGCCGTGAAATTTGTGTTCGCAAACGCAATGCCCGTGATGTCCGTGAGGTTTGCTCCTGTGATTTTGATTTTGATTTCCGTTCCGCGCTGCATCCCGCGCGGCTCGATGCGCGTAACGGACGGCGCGGGCGTCGGCATTGCTTTTTTGGTGGGTTCGGCTGCGCCGGCGGAAACTAAAAGCGCCATCAATACGGCCGTGAACGCGGACATTCGCAGGAATTGCAGGCTGAACTTCATAACTTGTTTGCGGATTGGACGGCCTTGCCCGTGAATGTATCGTAGAATTTCAGCGCGCCATCGAGCCGGCCAAGGACGACGTTTTTCCCGCCGGCTGCAAACGCAATTCCCGGCGCGAGATCGGCTTGGGGTTCGAGCAGGAGGCGTTCGGTGATCGTATCGGCGTCCCAGAGTTTCACCGTGCGGTCTTCCGATGAGGAAAGCAACAGCTTGCCGTCGGGAGAAAATACGAGACTGAGAATTGGCCCCTCGTGCGCGAAACGCGACTCAAGCAATTCGTTCGTTCCGTCAAGGGCGCTCTCGCTCACGGCATAAACGCGGATGCGATTGTCCACGCCGGCGGTGAAAACGCGCCTGCCGTCTGGCGTGAAGGCGACGGCGTAGAGTTCCTTCAATGCCTCCGGCCGTGTGTCCAGGCGCTTGCTGGTCGCAACTTCCCAAAGCTTCAACGTGCGGTCACCGCTCACACTTGCGAGCACCTTGCCGTCGGGCCGGAACGCCAGGCCGAACACCGCGCCATTGTGTCCGGTGAGCGTGCGCAGTTCGCGTCCGTCGGCGATATTCCAGAGTTTGATTTTTTGATCGTAGCTTCCGGTGGCGAGCGTCTGGCCGTCAGGCGAAATTGCGATGGAATAGAGAGCGTCCGTGTGGTCCTCAAGCGTTCGAAGGCACTGGCCTTTTTCGACATCCCACAATTTCGCCTCGCCGAACAGGCCAGCCTCGCCCGCCGCAGTCGCAAGCAGCTTGCCGTCTCGCGAGAAAGCGGCGGCGTTTACGAAGCCGCGATGTCCCGCCAACGTCTTCACGACTGCGCCGGTTTCGGTGGAGACCAGTTCAACTTCACCGTAGCGCGCGACGGCGATGAGGCTTTGCGCTGGAGCGGAGGCGAGCGCGTGAATGGCCCGCGGCGGCTTGATTTTCAGGACGATTTTAGGCGTCTTGAGATCGCGCGGAACCAGTGTGATCTGCTGTTTTGGGGCGATTGCGCCCGCGTCAATCCACGCTTTCACCACGGAAATTTCCTTCGGCGTGAGCTTGGGGCGTTTGCCGGGCGGCATGAGTTTTTTGCCATCGCGGCCCTCGATGGATTTCACGAGCAGGCTCTCGACACTGTTTCCCGGCGCGATGGGTTTACCGGAGTCACCACCTTTCATCATCGTGTCGAAACTTTCGAGGACGAGATTTTTTTCGGGATCCTGCGCGGCGTGGCAGTCGAGGCAGTGCTTCCCAAAGATGGCAGCGACCGCGGCAAAATCCGGCGGCGTGGCAGAAGTATCCGCGGCGCTGACGCTCGAAGTGAACAGCATCACAGCAAACAAGGCCGTAAAAATGGCGCGAAGAATCATGTCAGATTGATTCGACGCCAGCCTAGCCTCCTTCCATGCAGTCGCAATAGAGGATTCTGCAAAGCGTCATGTAGAATCCTGCTCAAACCGGATGCTGCGCGGTGCTTTCCCACGACTCCAGCGCCACTTTTAGCAATTCCACAGGCAAGCCGACGACATTGCTGTGCGAGCCGGAGATGCCCTCGATGATGAGTTCGCCTTTTTCCTGAATGGCGTAGGCGCCGGCCTTGTCGAGCGGATTCACGGCGGCGAGATATTCCTTGATGACGGCATCGGTGAGACGGCGGAATTTCACCGTGGTTTGGTCGGCAAATATTTCACAATGATGTCCGGTGAGGTGCGTAAGGCAGACGCCCGTGACGACTTGGTGCGTCTGGCCGGAAAGCGATTTCAGCATATCGCACGCCTCGGTGCGCGTAGCTGGCTTGCCGAAAAGCCGCCCGCCGAGATAGACGAGCGTGTCCGCGCCGAGCACGAGTGCGGCGGGATGACGCTTTGCGACCATGCGCGCCTTGCGATAGGCGTTTAGCTGGGACAGTTCGCGCGCGGTGAGTTGTTCATGATGAACTTCGTCCGCCTCGGACGGCACGACCGCAAAGTCCAGACCCATCTCACGCAGCAACTCCGCGCGACGCGGCGACGCCGAAGCAAGGATGAGCGGAGGAAGTGGCATGGCCGACCTCACTGAACGATCGCCGCCGGCAGTTCGAGCGCTTCCTGAAATGCCTCCAGCTTGTCCGCGAACGCGCCGCACGAGAGCACGGGCTTTGCGGTCTCGACGGCGATCTCCTGTTCGAGTTCCACCCAAGATTTGCAGCCGCCGTAGCTCTCGCGCATCGGCAATTCGATCACGCCCGGGAGGCGATACACGCGCACGGCCATCGCATAGATGTTCTTCGACTCGCCCCAGTCAAAGCGTTCTGCGACCACGTCGTCGCGCCAGATATGCTGCCCGCGCAACGCCTCCGCATTGGTAAGGGAGTGAAGCTGCTTCCACGCGACAACTTCGGCGAGGAATTCAATGCGAACCTCGTCCGCTGCTGGAAATGCCGGCGCAATTTCATCGTAACGCGCCTGCGCCGCGGCGATCACCGACTCGCGCTGCTGATGAAACAGCGAAGGGAACAGTAGAAACTGGTGGTGCTCGATTTGAAAACCCTCGCGGCCCTCGCTGATGCCGCCCTTGCGGAGGATCACGATCTGTTCGCCGCGTCCCAGCGCATCCACCACGACTGCCCATTCTTTGAATGCAATCCGCATGGCTAAACAATAGCCGCGCTGCGCGAGTGCGTCGAGCCTCGTTGCATGAAGCTCGGGCGTGGCGTCATGACGTTGCGGACAATTCAAGTCACCTTTGCGCGCCGGGTCGCGTCTGCTGCGTTTGACATTAGCCGTGTTGACCGCTTGAATCCTCGCACGACCACGCTCATTGCGCATGAAAGCCTTCTGCCGTTCGCTTCGCATTTTCGTTGCCTGTTTGTTTGCCTGCATCGCGCTTGCGATGCGCGCCGCGGACGCGCGGCCGAATGTCATCGTCATCCTCGCCGATGACATGGGCTACGGCGACCTCGGTTGTTATGGGCATCCGAAATTCAAGACGCCCAACCTCGACCGCATGGCCGCCGAGGGCGCGAGGCTGACCCAGTTCAACTGCCCGATGCCTTTCTGCGCGCCGACGCGAGCGTCGCTGATGACGGGGCGTTATCCGTTTCGCTGCGGCATGACAAGCAATCCCGCGCCCGACGGCGGCCCGGTGGCAAACACGCTGCATTTGTCGGAAACGGAAATCACGCTCGCGCAAGTTTTCAAGCGTGCCGGCTACGCGACGGGCATGGTCGGCAAATGGCACCTCGGCCACAGCAAGCCCGAATGGCTTCCGACCGGGCGCGGCTTCGACGAATACCTCGGCATCCCTTACTCGAACGACATGCGGCCCGTGCAGTTCGTCGAGGGCACGAACGTCGCCGAGTATCCGCTCGTGCAGGCGACCATCACGCGGCGCTACACGGCGCGCTGCCTCGACTTCATCGAGCGCAACAAGTCGCGGCCCTTCTTCTTCTACTTCGCCCACGCGATGCCGCACAAGCCGCTCGCGACGACGGAAAAGTTCTACAAGCAGAGCGGGGCGGGCCTTTACGGCGACGTGATGGCCGACCTCGACGCGAGCGTCGGCGAAGTGCTCGCAAAGGTGAAGGCGCTCGGCCTCGATGAACGCACGCTGATTTTTTTCACGAGCGACAACGGCCCGTGGTATGGCGGCAGCGCCGGCGGCTTGCGCGGCATGAAGGGCACGAGCTGGGAAGGCGGCTACCGCGTGCCGCTCATCGCGCGTTGGCCGGGTAAAATCCCCGCCGGCCACGTGAGCGCCGCGCCTGCCGTGATGATGGATATTTTTGCGACTTCACTGAAGGCCGCGGGCATCGCGCCACCCGACGACCGCGTGATTGACGGCGCGGACATCATGCCGCTGCTCACGAGCGACGCGAAGAGTCCGCACGAAGTTGTCTTTGGCCATCAAGGCCCGCGGCTCGCGTGCGTGCGTGACGCGCGCTGGAAACTCCACATCCTCGCGCCGAACGACCGCCGCGACGGCAAGTCAGGCGAGCGGTGGATTGATCCGCGCGGCCCGGACGGTGTGACGATCCTTGCGCCTTTCGAGCAGTATCAGCCGACGGATTATCCGGGTCTGCGCACCGGCGACGAGACGAAGGCCGGTTCACTTTTCGATTTGCAGAACGATCCCGGCGAGCAGCACGACGTCGCCGCGCAGCACCCCGAAGTCGTCGCTCGGTTGAAGGCAGCCTTCGACGAGATGAACAAAATTGTTCCGCCGCCCCCGGCACAGGCGGGCAAGAAGAAGGCGAAAGAGAAGACGCAATGAGTGCCTCACAGATTTTCCGAATCCGTTTCGTGAACTCCGTGCTGCTGTGCGGCGCGCTTTGCGCCCCGGCATTTGCGCAGACGAACACGAACGCTTCAGCGACGAACGCCATTTCACGCCAGACACTCATCGAAGCGCAAAAACTTCTCGGCCTCGAATTTTCCGACAGCAAGCTGGACATGGCGCTGAGCTCGTTGCGGGCGCAGCCGCTGCGCTTCGAGCGAATGCGCGCGGTCGGCGTCACGAATGCCATCCCCCCGGCGTTGTGGTTTGACCCGCGTCCCGCCGGCTTCAAGCTCGACACAATGCGCCGTTCGCCGAAGTGGACTTCGACCGGCAAAGTTAAACGGCCCGCGCGCGACGAAGACCTTGCGTTCATGTCTGTCGGCGAGTTGGGCACTTTGCTCAAGTCGCGGCAGGTGAAGTCCGAGGAGCTTGCGCGGCTCTACCTTGACCGGCTCAAGAAATACGGGCCGAAGCTCGACTGCGTCATCACGCTCACCGAAGAACTCGCGCTGGAGCAGGCGCGGCGCGCGGACAAGGAAATCGCCGCCGGCAAATACCGGGGACCGTTGCACGGCATTCCGTATGGCGCGAAGGATTTGCTCGCCGTGCGCGGCTATCGCACGACGTGGGGATCGGCGGCTTACAAGGAACAGGTGATTGATGCCGACGCCGAAGTTGTCCAGCGGCTCGAAAAAGCCGGCGCGGTGCTTGTCGCGAAGCTCACGCTTGGCGAACTCGCGCTGGGCGACGTGTGGTTCGCCGGCAGAAATCGGCCGACGCGGAATCCGTGGGATTTTTCGGAAGGTTCGAGTGGTTCGTCCGCCGGTTCCGCGTGCGCGACCTCGGCGGGGCTCGTCGCGTTCGGCATCGGCTCGGAGACGTGGGGCAGCATCGTGTCGCCATGCGAGCGTTGCGGCGTCACCGGGCTCAGGCCGACTTATGGCCGCGTGCCGCGCACGGGCGCGATGGCGCTCTCGTGGAGCATGGACAAGCTCGGTCCCATCTGCCGCACCGTGGAAGATTGCGCGCTGGTGTTCGATGCCATCGCCGGGCCAGACGGAAGCGACCAGTCCTGCGTGGACGCGCCGTTCAACTACGACCCCAACGTGAAGCTCGTAAAACTGCGGATCGGCTATTTGAAGAAGGATTTTGAAAAGGCCAACCGCACGAACGACCTTGCGACGCTCGACAAGCTGCGCGAACTCGGCGCGTATTTAATTCCGCTGGAATTGCCGAAATATCCTATCAACGCCCTCTCGTTGATCCTGAACGTTGAGTCCGCCGCCGCGTTCGACGACCTCACGCGCAGCGGGCGAGACGACCTGCTTGTCTTGCAAGGCGCGTGGCCGAACACGTTCCGCCGCGCGCGGTTCGTGCCGGCGGTCGAGTATCTTCAGGCGAACCGCGTCCGCTGGCTGCTCGTGCAAGAGATGGCGAAGATGCTTGAGAAGGTGGATTTGTATGTCGCGCCCGCAGACGACGGTGACAACAGCCTGCTGACGAATCTTACGGGACACCCGGCTGTCGCGGTGCCGAACGGCTTCACGGCACACGGCACGCCCACGGCCATCACGTTCATCGGGAAACTTTATGGTGAAGCGCAGATGCTCGCCGCTGCGAAGGCGTATCAGGACGCGGCTGGATTTTACAGAAAACATCCACCGCTGGACGAGCAAATGGCGAAGCAGAATGAATCCGCAGCGTCCCGATGATCCCTCGGCGATTTTCTTGTTTGGTCATGTTGCTTGCCGCATCCGGCGCCGTGTTGCTTCGAGCGGAGGACAAGACCGGCTTGGTGCTCAAGTCCGAGAGTTTCGACCGCGATCCGGGCTGGGAGAGTCAGAACAACCACGTCGCGTCCGAGTCGCTTGTCTCGGTCACGCAGGACTTCGGCTACAGCGCGACGGCGTTCGCGAGCAAGGAGAAGGGCGAGATCGGCGGGCGGCTCTGGCGCGCGTCGCAGCCGACATGGTATGCGGAAAAGATTTCGCCCAGGACGTTCGACGACAAACTCAGCGCGTCGGGAACATTCGCGATCACGGAAAAGGGCAGCGGTGCCGTGATTTTCGGCTGGTTCAACGCGAGCCAGACCGAGGGCACCAGCCGCCCGCTGCAATCGCTCGGTATCCAGATCGGCACTTCAAAAAATGGGGGGACGGTTCACATCCGTCTGCACACCGCGCAAAACCAGTCCGCCGGAATGCTGATCCCGCCCAAGCAGGAAAAGAAGGAGCACGGCACGTTCCGCAATGATGGCACGCGCTACTCGTGGAAGCTCGATTACGACCCGCAGGCCGCCGGCGGCAAAGGACGCGTCACGTTCTCCATCCACAGCAACCTGCCCAAGCCGGAGCCGTTTGAAAATCAGAGCTACTCCTTCGACTTGCCCGATGGTTACAAGAAGCAGGGGACAATCTTCGACCGCTTCGGGTTGATGAACGGGACGAAGCCCGGCGGCCAGCAGACGGTTTACTTCGGCGACCTCGAACGCGACGGCCAGCCGCTTGACTTGCGCACCGACCCACACTGGGACGCCACCGGCAATCGCGGCACGAGCTTGAAAGGTTCTGCTGGGGCGAACGATTTCGGCTTCAGTGGCACCACCCACGCCGGCGGCAAGTCCGGCGAAATCGGCGGCACGCTCTGGCGGACCGGCAAACAGTGGGCGTGTTACGCGGATCGCGTCGGGCCGCTCTCGCTCAACGACCGGCTCGAAGCGAGTGGAAAAGTTTTCCTCGAAGTCGGCGCGCCGGACTCGGGAATGTTGTTCGGCTGGTTCAAGAGCGGAAGTGGAACCGCCGCGCCAGACGAGGCGGGAAGCTTCGTCGGCGTCCGCGTCGCCGGGCCGTCGCGCGTCGGGCATTACTTTGCGCCCGCGTTCACGACGGCGAAGGGAGCCGCGCGTAACGCCGGCAAGGGGCCGGTGCTGATTCCGGGCCGCGCCTACGACTGGACGCTGACCTACGATCCGGCGGCAGCCGGCGGATTGGGCGCGGTGCGTGTGACGCTCGGCGGCGAGGCGTTCACGTTCGACTTGAAGAAGGGCGACAAGGCGCAGGGTGGCGAGTTTGACCGCTTCGGCTTTTTTTCAATCCACAACGATGGCGGCCACGCGCCGGTGAAGATATGGTTCGACGATTTGAAATACAGCGTTCGTAACAGCACACCATGAAAACGAAGACGTTCTCATATTTCGCGCTGGCCACGTTGTTCGCGGTCACTGACGAGTCAACAATACTTGCCCAGAACCAAACGAAGACCGTCCTGAAGTCCGAGTCTTTCGACCGCGACCCCGGCTGGGACGGTGTGAACAATCGCGTCAAGGTCGAGAAGCCGATCCATGTGATTCAGGACTTCGGCTTCAGCGCGACACAGCACGCCGGCGGCAAAGCACCAGGTGAGATCGGCGGGCGCGTTCAGCGCTCAACGACTCCGGCGTTTTATGGGATGCGCCTTGAGAAGCCGCAGACCTTCGACAACAAACTGCACTGCTCGGGTTCCTTCGCCGTGACGGACAGCGGCGGGCTGTCGGGGATTTACTTCGGCTGGTTCAACACCAAGACGCCGGCGAACCGTCCATATAACTGGATGGGATTCTGCCTAAGCGGCGGCAAAACGGGGTGCGAAGTCCATGTTGGCTACCGCACGGGGCTCGGCGTGGCAGGCGGGCCGGGGCGGGTCACGGGCAGCGGACCGAACCGTGGCTCCGGAGTGCGCGACTTCAACCGCATCCCCAACGACACCCGCTACACCTTCGACTTCCTCTACGACCCCGACGGCGGTGGCGGCGCGGGCGAGATCGTCTTCACACTCGGCGGCGAGGGACCGTTCACCGGTGGCCCGTTCAAATTCAAGCTCCCGCCGGACCATCGAAAAATCGGCGCGACGTTCGACGCTTTCGGCATCATCAATCCGCTGGCGGCGGGCGGTTCGATGGCAGCCTGGTTTGACGACCTGACGATCAATGGGCGCGCCGAACCCTTCGACCGCGACCCGCAATGGCTCGCGCAAAACAATCGCGCGGAGCACGACGACTATGGCCTGAAAGGATCGCACCAATTCGGCTTCAGCGACACCGCCTTCGCCGGGGGCCAGCGAGGCGAACTCGGCGGGCTGATATTCAGCTCGGCCGCGACGCCGGGTTACTATGGCGACAAGGTCGGGCGGCTGACTCTGGACCATCCGCTCACCGCGTCGGGCCGGATCGCGTTGCGAGAGTATGGCTCCGACAGCGGCGTTTATCTGGGGTGGTTTGATTCGGCCAAGCGCGGTCATCCACCCGCCAACATCCTTGGCGTCTTGATTGATGGGCCGACGTCTGCAGCGCCGCGTTTTCGGGGCTGTGTCGCCTCGTCCGATCCGAAAGTCGCCACTCCCCATCGTCGCGAAACCGCCGCCCCCATCGCACCCGACGGAGCTTCGCGCATGTGGAAAATCACATACCAACCGGATGCGGATGACGGGCGAGGCCGGATGACCGTCTGGTTGGACAATCACAAAGACGAGTTCGTGCTGCCCCCAGAGTTGCGAAAAGTCGGCGCGACGTTCGACCGCTTCGGCCTGTTCGTTCACGAAGGCGGTGGCACCGCCTCGCGCATCTATCTCGATGACTTGAAATACACGGCCACCCGACCCGCAAAGTAACAAAGCGCTTCAACATGAAATTATCCAGATTCTCCCTTCACTCATGGCTACTCTTCGCCGTGCTTGGCGCAGGAAACATTCAGGCGGAAGATTCGAAGCCCGTGACAAAGTCCGAGAGCTTCGACCGCGACCCCGGCTGGGAGGCGCATAACAACCGGCTCGTGCCGAAGAATGTCACGCCCATCACGCAGAACTTCGGCTACAGCCCGGACACGCATTTCGCGGGCAAGGCCGCGGGTGAAATCGGCGGCATCATCGTGCGCGCGACCGAGCCGGCCTTTTACGCCGCGCGCATCACGCCGAAGACGCTCAAGGAAAAACTCAGCGCCTCGGGCACGTTCGCCTTCACCAAGAGCGGCGGCAATTCCGGCATCTTCTTCGGCTGGTTTAACGCGAAGCAGCCCGGCGGCTCGCGGCCCATGCGCTCGCTCGGCATGGATTTCGATGGCGAGGGCCACGGGTTGCGGCTCGCGGTGCGGATGGTCACCGGCTCGAACAAGTCGTGCGGCACGTTCATCACGCCATTCATCCCCGGCAAGTTCCGCCCCACGCCGATCCGCAACGATGGAGCGCGCTACGCGTGGACGCTCGCCTATGACCCCGACGCGGCCGACGGCAAGGGGCGATTCACATTCACCCTGCGCAGCGACGCGCATCCGGTCACGCCGATTCCCGCCGACCTGCCCGCGACGCACCAGCAGGAGGCGCGCATCCGCTTCCCGCACACGACGACGTTCTCAGTGGATTTGCCGGAGGGCTTCAAGGACGACGACATGGTGTTCGACCGGTTCGGGCTGATGAACATGCAGCGCGCGGGCGGGCCGCTGACGGCGTGGTTCGATGACTTGGAGTTCAACGGCAAGGCGGAGGACTTCTCGAAGGAGCCGGCGGACTGGGAAAGCGCGGGTAGTCGCCGCACCTATCCGCCGGCGGACGTGCCCGGCGCGCACAACTTCGGCTTCAGCGAGACGGCCAATGCGGGCGGCAAGGCAGGCGAACTTGGCGGCACGGTCTGGCGCACGGACAAGAACTCCGGCTGGTATGCGGACAAGGTCGGGCCGCTCTCGCTCGACCACCGGCTCGAAGCCAGTGGCAAAGTGATCCTTGCCGTGGGCGCGCCGGACTCGGGCGCGTGCATCGGATGGTTTGGCGCGAAGGACAGCGACGTGCCCGCCGACTCGCGCGACTTCGTTGGAGTGGTCATCGGCGGGCCGACGCGCGTGGGGCATTACTTCCTGCCTCTTTGCGCGACAGCCGGCGAAAATCGCGTGACACTCAAGCAAGGCCCCATCCTCGTGCCCGGCAAGCCACATGAGTGGACGCTGCTCTACGACCCCGCCGCAAACAACGGCAACGGCGCGATGCGCGTCACGCTCGACGGCGAATCCATCACGCTGAACCTCAAGCCCGGCCAGAAGAAGGAAGGCGCGCGCCTTGACCACTTCGGCCTCGCCTCGATTCGGCCCGGTGGCGGCATCGTGAAGATTTACTTTGACGACTTGAAATACACTACGAACCAGTTACCGAAATAGGGATGTTAGAATGAAGTAACAACTTACTGAAACTAACCTATAACTATGAAACTAATTCGACTTACGATTGCTCTGATGGCAGTTAGTATTGTTGTGTCGCCGCTTCGCGCCGCGCAACGCCTGCCGAACATCGTCATCATCTTCATAGACGACCAGGGCTACGCGGACATCGGCCCGTTCGGGGCCAAGGGCTGGACGACACCGAACATTGACCGCATGGCCGCCGAGGGGCGCAAGTTCACGAACTTCCACGTCGCGCAGGCCGTGTGCTCAGCCTCGCGCACGGCGCTGCTCACGGGCTGTTATCCGAACCGCCTCGGCATCCACGGCGCGCTGGGGCCCTCGGCCCGGCACGGCATCGCGGACACCGAGATGACGCTGGCGCAACTCCTCAAGCAGAAGGGCTACGCGACCGGCATGGCCGGCAAGTGGCATCTCGGCCATCACCCGCAATTCCTCCCGACGCACCACGGCTTCGATGAATACTACGGCCTGCCTTACTCGAACGACATGTGGCCGCTGCATCCCGAGGCGAAGAAGGGCACTTATCCGCCGCTGCCGCTTATCGAGGGCGACCAAGTCATCAAGGCCGGCCTCGACCACAAGGACCAGGAGCAGCTCACTGCGCAATACACCGAGCGCGCGGTCAAGTTCATCGAACGCAACAAGGACCGCCCCTTCTTCTTCTACCTTGCGCACACGATGGTCCACGTGCCGCTGCACGTCAGCGACAAGTTCCGCGGCAAATCCAAGCAGGGCCTTTACGGCGACGCCTGCATGGAAGTGGACTGGAGCGTCGGCGAAGTCCTCAAGGCCCTCAAGAAAGCCGGCGTGGATGACAATACCTGGGTCATCTACACCAGCGACAACGGCCCTTGGCTCTCCTACGGCAACCACGCCGGCAGCGCCGGCCCGCTGCGCGAGGGCAAGGGCACCGCGTGGGAAGGCGGCACCCGCGTCCCCTGCGTCATGCGCTGGCCCGGCCACATCCCGCGCGGCACCTGCGGCGACATGCTCATGACCATTGACCTCTTCCCCACCATCGCGCGCCTCGTCGGGGCGGAACTGCCCGCGCACAAGATTGACGGCCTTGACGTGTGGCCTCTCATCTCCGGCGCGCCCGGCGCGAAGAACCCCCACGACGCTTACTGGTTCTACTACGAGAACAACCAGCTCCAAGCCGTGACCACCGGCGACGGCCAGTGGAAGCTCCAGCTCCCGCACACCTACCGCACCTTGGGCGGGCGGCCCGGCGGCACCAACGGCATCCCCGCCAAATACGAGCAGCGCCACCTCGAAGCGCCGGAGCTTTACGATCTCGCCGCCGAAGTCTCGGAGACCACCAACCAGGCGGACAACCATCCCGAACTGGTGCTGCGCCTCATGTCCATCGCCGCGCAAGCCCGCGAGGAACTCGGCGACTCCCTCCGCCAGATGACCGGAGCCGGCGTGCGCGAACCCGGCCGGATAGCCGCCCCGCAGAAGTAATCCCCTCAATTCAAAGTGTGGCGGCTTTGTTGTATTGGCTTCAATAGAAGCTATTACAACTAATAGACCCTATCCGACCAGATGCCTTATCCTGTCGGAAAAGGTGCCTTACCTTTTCGGACAGGAAGCCTTACCTTTTGCGACAGGGTAAGGCACCCTTTGGAGCCGGGTTGGCTGGGCAAAAATAGCCAGCTACCCTCGCGCCTCCGGCTGGCGGGCAGGTAGCCCGCCAGAACGGGCCAGTGGCCCGTTCCACCCGACTTCGGCGAGCCTCGATCCGACATCAACCAGACTTCCGTGTCACCCGCCTCTCGCCGCAAACGCCTCTCGCCTCTTGCCTTGCCCCCGCGCGCACTTCTTCGTTGAATTCATCGCCACCCGTCGCATGATGCGCGCATGTCTTTCCGCATCGTTTCTGCCATCGCATTATTTTTCCTCGCCATGTCGAGCGCGCTGGGCGCCGACGCGAAGCGGCCGAACATCCTCTTCTTCTTCGCCGATGACTGGGGCCGTTACGCAAGCATCTACACGACCATCGAGTCGCGGCCGTCCTTCAACCAGGTTGTGAAGACGCCGAACATTGACGCGGTCGCCCGGCGCGGGGCGCTCTTCCGCAACGCCTTCGTCGGCTCGCCCAGTTGCACGCCCTGCCGCAGCGCGCTGCTGTCGGGCCGCTACTTCTTCGGCACCGGGCGCGGAGCCATCCTGCAAGGCGCGCAATGGGACGCAAGCATCCCGGCGTGGCCGCTGCTGCTGCGCGATTCGGGCTACCACATCGGCAAGACGGCAAAGGTGTGGAGCCCCGGCACGCCGGCGGACGCGCCTTACGGCGGGCAGCAATACGCGTATGAAAAGGCCGGAGTGCAGTTCAACCGCTTCTCGACCGTGGCGACGAAGATGGTGGCGGACGGCACGACGGTCGCCGAGGCGAAGGAGAAATTGCTGGCGCAGGCGCGGGGGAACTTCGAGCAGTTCCTCGCCGCAAAGCCGAAGGAGCAGCCGTTCGCCTACTGGTTCGGGCCGACGCTCACGCACCGCATCTGGCAGAAAGGTTCGGGCAAGGCGCTGTGGGGGATTGAGCCGGAGTCATTGAAGGGCAAGCTGCCGGCCTTCCTGCCCGATGTGCCCGAAGTGCGCGAGGACGTGGCGGATTATCTCGGCGAGGCGCAGGCGTGGGACGCGCTCATCGGCACGCTGCTCAAGACGCTGGAGGCTTCGGGCGAAATGGAGAACACGCTCATCTTCATCAGCGGCGACCACGGCATGCCCGGCGTGCCGCACGGCAAGTGTAACCTGTATGACTTCGGCGTGGGCGTTGCGTTGATCGCGGCGGGACCGGGCATCAAGCCGGGCCGCGTGGTGGATGACTTCGTGTGGCTGCCCGACTTGGCTGCGACCTTCCTTGAAGTCGGTGGAGTGAAGCTTCCCGCCGGCATGAGCTCGCGCAGTCTCGTGCCGGTGCTCCGCTCGGAGAAGTCCGGTCAGGTGGACCCGACGCGCTCGTGGGTCGTGACCGGGCGCGAGCGGCACGTCGCGTCGGCCCGCGAGGGAAACCTGCCGTATCCCCAGCGCGCGCTGCGCACGGGGGACTTCCTCTACATCCGCAACTTCGCGCCCGACCGCTGGCCGATGGGCGCGCCCAAGGCCGTGACGGATGACGCCGCGCCGTCCGCCAACGAGCTGGCGAACAGCACCTTTGTCGCGTTTGCGGACATGGATTCCAGCCCGACGAAGGCGTGGCTCGTCGAGCACCGGGGCGACACGGAGTGGAAGCAGTATTACGAGATGGCCTTCGCCAAGCGCGGCCCCGAGGAACTCTACGACCTGCGCAAGGACCCCGACCAGGTGCGGAACGTCGCGTCCGACCCGGCCTACGCGGCGGAGAAGAAGCGGCTCTCGGAGCAGTTGATGAAGACGTTGCGCGACGCCGGCGACCCGCGCGTGCTCGGCGCGGGGGACACCTTCGACAAGCCGCCCTTCAGTGATCCCGTCGAGCAGCCCGGCGCTAAGAAGGGCAAGGCGAAGAAAGGCAACTGAACAACAACGTATGATTGCACGATTGATCCTGTCCCTCGCGCTCGTCGGCGCGGCAACCGCAGCAGAGCCGAAGGTAAAGCAGCCGAACTTCATCATCATACTTGCCGACGACCTCGGCTGGGGCGACCTCGGCTGTTACGGGCACCCGACGATTCGCACGCCGAACCTCGACCGCATGGCCGCGGAAGGGATGCGCTTCACGGATTTTTATTCCGCCGCTGAAGTTTGCACGCCAAGCCGCGCGGCGCTGATGACGAGCCGGCTGCCCGTCCGCAGCGGCATGTGCCACGACCAGTTCCGCGTGCTGCGCGCGGCGTCGCTGGGCGCGTTGCCGGACAGCGAGATCACGCTCGCACAGGCGCTCAAGCCGCGCGGCTACGCGACCGGCATGGTCGGCAAGTGGCACCTCGGCAATTGGATGAACAATCCCGCCGGCCACCCGCGCAAGCACGGCTTCGATTTTTACTTCGGCCTGCCGCACTCAAACGACATGAATCCCAAGCCCGGCAACCCGAAAGGCGCGCCCGGCCGGCTCGATCAAGACCCCGGCTGGTGGAACGCGCCGCTGTTCCGCAACGAGCAACTCGTCGAGCAGCCCGCCGACCAGACCACGCTCACGCGCCGCTACACCGAGGAGGCGGTAAAGTTCATCCACACGAACCGGAGCAAGCCGTTCTTCCTCTACTTCGCGCACACGTTTCCGCACGTGCCGCTGTTCCGCTCGGACAAGTTCAAGGGCCACAGTTCGCGCGGACTCTTTGGCGATGTTGTTGAGGAACTCGACTGGAGCGTCGGACAAGTTCTCGACACGCTGCGGCAGGAGAAACTTGCGGAAAACACGTTCGTCTTTTTCACCAGCGACAACGGCCCGTGGCTGATCCAGGGACTCGCGGGCGGTTCCGCCGGTTTGCTGCGCGAAGGCAAAGGCTCGACGTGGGAAGGCGGCATGCGCGAGCCGGGTATCGCGTGGTGGCCGGGCAAAATCAAACCCACCGTCACGCATGAGCTGGCCGGCACGATGGATTTGTTTGTCACGTGCCTCAAGCTTGCCGGCGCGAGCGTTCCCGCAGACCGCGTGATTGACGGTGTGGACATGGCGCCGGTTTTGTTCGGCAAAGGAAAAAGCCAGCGCGACACGTGGTTTTACTATCGTGGCGCGACGCTTTACGCCGTGCGCAAGGGCGACTTCAAGGCGCACTACATCACGCGCTCGGCCTATGGACGCGACCCGGCGGAGCAGCACGACCCGCCCGTGCTCTACAATCTTGCCGTGGACCCAAGCGAAACGACAGACGTGGCGAAGGACCATCCCGACGTGATCGAAGCAATTGCGAAGGAAGTCGAAAAACACCGCGCGAACCTCGTGCCCGCGCCGTCGCAGCTCGTCGAAATCGTCAAGCCGAACTGAGCCATGAAGAGCGCTTCACGAATTGCAGTCCTCGTGTCGGCATTGGCCGTGGTTCATTTTACGACCGCGTCATTCGCGGGAGCGAATTCAAGTTCGCCCAACGTGCTTCTCGTCATCGCCGACCAGTGGCGCGCGCAGGCGTTCGGCTTCGCCGGTGACCCGAACGTGAAGACGCCGCACCTCGACCACTTCGAGCGCGAGTGCGTGAACTTCACCCAGGCCGTCGCCGGGATGCCGGTGTGTTCGCCTACGCGCGCGTCGCTGCTCACTGGCCAGCGCCCACAGACTCACGGCGTCTTCATCAACGATGTGCCGCTGAGCACGAACGCCGTCACCATCGCGAAGGAACTCAAGGCCGCTGGCTACGACACCGGCTGCATCGGCAAATGGCACGTGGACGGGCACGGGCGGCTGAACTTCATCCCGCGCGAGCGGCGGCAGGGCTTCGACTACTGGAAAGTTTTGGAATGCGCGCACGCCTACAACCGCTCGCCCTACTACGCCGACGGCCCGGAGAAGTTGATCTGGGAAGGCTACGACGCCATCGCGCAGACCCGCGACGCGCAGCAATACCTTCGCGACCACGGCAAGCCCGGCAGCAAGCCGTTCCTGCTCTGGATGGCGTGGGGTCCACCGCACAATCCCTACGAAACCGCGCCGGAGAAATACCGCGCGATGTTTTCCGCCGACGACATCAAGCTGCATCCAAACGTGCCGCCCGAGATGCAGAAGGTCGCGCGCGGCTGGTTCGCCGGTTACTATGCGCACTGCACCGCGCTGGATGATTGCATCGGCGATCTGCTGAAAACGCTCGATGAAACCGGCCTCGCCGCGAACACCATCGTCGTCTTCACCTCCGACCACGGCGACATGCTCGGCTCGCACGCGCAGCAGCGCAAGCAGCGTCCGTGGGAGGAATCCGTCCGTGTGCCGATGCTCTGGCGCGTGCCCGCCTCGCTCGGCATCAAGCCGCGCCGCGTCGCCGGCACGATCAACACCGAGGACGTGATGCCCACGCTGCTGGCATTGTGCGGTCGCCCGATTCCGAAGTCAGTCGAGGGCTTTGATTTCAGCGGTTACCTGCGCGGCGGCGCGGACCCATCCGGTGGCGCGACGATCATTCGCTGCACGTCGCCGTTCGGCGAGTTCACCCGCGAGCGCGGTGGCAAGGAGTATCGCGAGGTGCGCACGGCGCGTTATTCCTTCGCGCGCGACCTCAGCGGCCCGTGGCTGCTTTACGACAATGAGAAAGACCCGTTCCAGCTCGACAACCTCGTTGGCAAGCCGGAGCACGCGAAGCTCCAAGCCGAACTCGACGCGCTCTTGAAAAGGAAACTCGCTGAGCAGCACGACGAGTTCCAGCCCGGCCCTGAATACATCAAAAAGTGGGGCTGGGTTGTGGACGCCAGCGGCACGGCGTCAACAAAATGAAAGCATTTTGAAGCGCATGAAACGCCGATTCCATTTGCTGCTGGCCTGTTTGCTCCCGTTGAACTTTCTCGTCCCGTCGCGCGCGGCGGAATCGAGACCGAACATCCTTATCATTCTCGCCGACGACCTTGGCTTCTCGGATCTCGGCTGTTACGGCGGCGAAATCCGCACGCCGAATCTCGACGCGCTCGCCGCGGGCGGGCTGCGTTTCACGCAATTTTATAACTGCACGCGTTGCTGCCCGTCGCGCGCGTCGCTGCTCACGGGGCTTTATCCGCATCAAGCCGGCATCGGCCTGATGACCTCCGACCGCGCGGCGAAGTATCCCGGCGCGGGCGACCAGGGCGAAGCGTTTCCCGGCTATCGCGGCGCGCTCAACGCGGGCTGCGTGACCATCGCGCAGGTGCTCAAGCCCGCCGGTTATCGCACCGGCGCGCTCGGCAAATGGCACGTGGGCGACCGCGAATTGCCGACGAAGCGCGGCTTCGATGAGTTCTACGGTTTTGTGAGTGGTTACGCGGTGGACTCGTGGGAGCCGCGCATGATGACGCGCCTGCCGGAAGGCAAACCGGAGCGCGCCTACAAGCCCGGCGAGTTTTTCGCGACCGATGCGATCACCGATCACGCGCTGGATTTTCTCGCGGACTTCCGCAAGGGCGCCGGCGCGCCGTGGTTTCTCTACGTCGCGTATCAGGCGGCGCACTTTCCGCTCGCCTCGCGCAAGGACGACATGACGGGCTACGCGGAAATCTACGCGCAGGGCTGGGACAAAATCCGCGAGCAACGCCTCGCGCGGCAGAAGAAGCTCGGCCTCGTGCCCGAATCCACCAGTCTCACGCCGCGCAGCAAAATCCCGCATCCTGTCGCGTCGAAGCGCCTCGGCTCGATGACCGAGGACGGCATTAATCCCGCGTGGGATTCGCTGCCCGCCGACCGCCGCGCCGACGTCGCGCAGCGCATGGCCGTCTATGCTGGCATGGTCACGGGCATGGACCGCAACATCGGACGGCTTGTCGCCGACCTGCGCGCGAGCGGCCAACTCAACAACACGCTCATCTTTTTCCTCAGCGACAACGGCGCGTGCGCGGAGTGGGAGCCGTTCGGCTTCGAGATGTTACCGACGCCAAATCCGCAGCCCGGCACCGGCCTCAACCAGGGCACGCAGGCATTGCCGAACAAACTCTACCGCGGCGATGAACTCGCGAAGATGGGCCAGCCCGGCTCGTTCCCCAGCTACGGCTCCGGCTGGGCCAACGCGTGCAATACGCCGTGGCGGCTCTACAAGCACTACGACCACGAAGGCGGCATCAGCACGCCGTTGATCGTTTACTGGCCGGCGCGCGTGAGAGCGAAGGGCGAGTTTCGCGCGCAGATCGGTCATCTCGTTGACCTCATGGCGACGTGCGTCGAAGTCGGAGGCGCGAAGTATCCCACCGAATTCGACGGAAACAAAATCCTTCCGCCCGAAGGTAAAAACCTTTTGCCCGCGTTCGATAATCAGCCGCTCACGCGCGACTTCCTCGCGTGGGAGCACGAGGGCAACCGCGCGTTGCGCGACGCCAATTGGAAGCTCGTCTCGCTTGCGGGCCAGCCGTGGGAGCTTTACGACTTGTCGCGCGACCGCACGGAGCTGAACGACCTCGCATCGAGCGAACCGAAGCGTGTGACCCGCATGGCCGCACAGTGGGACGCGTGGGCGCAGCGCACGCACGTGCTGCCGCGGCCCGGCGAGGGAGGGAAAAAGAAATGAACCCTGTTAAACTGAACCGAAATTGTCGCGGGCTCTCGCTGATTCTTGCCGCGTGCTTTCTGGTTCGACTCCTCGGCTTCGTGGCGATGGCGGCGCAGCCGAACATTGTGCTCATCCTCGCGGACGACCTCGGCTACGGCGACCTCGGCTGTTACAACAAGAACTCGAAGATTCCCACGCCGCACCTGGACAAGCTCGCGGCCGAGGGGATGCGCTTCACCGACGCGCACGCGCCGACCTCGGTGTGTTCGCCGACACGCTACGCGATTCTCACTGGCCGCTACGCGTGGCGCTCGCGGTTGCAGCGCGGCGTGCTCGGTCCGTGGGATAAGCCGCTCATCGCCGCCGACCGGCTCACCGTCGCGTCGCTGCTCAAGCAGCACGGCTACACGACCGCGTGCATCGGCAAGTGGCACCTCGGCTGGACGTGGCCGACGAAGGATGGCGCGCCGCCGTCGAGCGCGACGAACCGCCTGAGCAACGTGGACTTCACGCGACCCGTTGCCGACGGCCCGACCACGCGCGGCTTCGATTATTACTTCGGCACCGACGTTCCGAACTATCCGCCGTATTGCTTCGTCGAGAATGACCGCACCGTCGGCCTCCCCAGCGTGCCGGATGCAGGCCGCGAGGAGTTGTTCAACCGCCCAGGTCCGATGCTGCCGGGCTGGAAGCTGGTGAACATTTTGCCCGAACTCACGAAGCGCGCGGTGAAGTTCGTCGAGGATTCCGCGAAGTCCGGCAAGCCGTTCTTTCTCTATTTCCCGCTCACATCGCCGCATTACCCGGTCGTGCCCGCGCCGGAGTTCAAGGGCAAAAGCGGCGCAGGCGACTACGGCGATTTTGTCGTGCAGACCGACTGGACGGCGGGGCAGGTGCTGGACGCGCTTGCGCGCAGCGGCGTGGCGGACAACACGCTCGTCATCTTCACCAGCGACAACGGTCCGGAGGTCGTCGAGATCAAGCCCGGCGCCTACGACCGCGCGCAACAGTATCAGCATTATAGCATGGGCGAGCTGCGCGGCGTGAAACGCGACGCATGGGAGGGCGGGCATCGCGTGCCGTTCATCGCGCGCTGGCCGGGCAAGATCAAGGCCGGCGCGGTCAACGGCGAGACGATCTGCCACGTGGACTTCATGGCGACGGTCGCGGCGATTCTCGGCGCGAAACTTCCCGACGGCGCCGCGCCGGACAGCTTCAACCTGCTGCCCGTGTTGCTCGGGGAAAAACTCGCGAAGCCCGTGCGCGAGGCGACGGTTCATCACGCTGCTTCGGGGAAGTTTGCGATCCGCAAGGGCGACTGGGTTTTGATTGATGCGCCGACCGGCGACGACAACGGCGCGAAAGGCGAACCGCAATGGCTCAAGGAACAGCGCGGCTACGTGAAGCACGACCAGCCCGGCGAGTTGTTCAACGTGCGCGAGGATTTGAGCGAGCGGCGCAACCATTTCGCCGGGCAGCCGGACACGGTGCGCGCGTTGAAGGAGTTGCTTGAAAAATACAAGCGTGACGGACGCAGCACGCCGGGCGCGCCGCAAAAGAACGACGTTCCCATCGGCAGCGGCCTTCCCGCCGGCGTAGGCAAGGCGAAGAAGACAGTGCTCAACGAGTGAAACCTTTTCCCTGCGAACCAAATCAGAAGCCACATCATCCATTTATGAAATCACGCATCGCCGCCCTTTGTGTTCTTGGATTGTTCAGCACCCACACGTCTGCCGCGGACGCGCCGGCGAAGAAGGCCGCGCTGCCGAAGGTCAAGCCCACGCTCGCCAACGTCGCCTACGGCACGCACGAGCGGCAGGTGCTCGATTTTTACAAGGCCGAGTCGGACAAGTCCACGCCGCTGCTGTTCTTCATCCACGGCGGCGGCTGGGTCGCGGGCGACAAGAGCGGCGTGAGCGTCGGGCCGTATCTCGCGGCGGGCATCTCGGTCGTCTCGATCAACTACCGCTATTCGTGGCAGGCGCAGCTTGCGGGCGCGAAGCCGCCGGTCGAATGGCCCCTGCACGACGCGGCACGCGCGCTGCAGTTCGTCCGCAGCAAAGCCGCCGAGTGGAACATTGACAAGCAGCGCATTGGCGCGAGCGGCGGCAGCGCGGGCGCGTGCTCGTCGCTTTGGCTGGCGTTTCACAACGACATGGCCGACCCCAAGAGCGGCGATCCCGTCGCGCGTGAGTCCACGCGGCTCTGGTGCGCCGCGGTCGTCGGTGCGCAGACTTCGCTCGACCCGGCGCAGTTGAAGGAGTGGACACCGAACAGCCGTTACGGCGGACACGCATTCGGCTTCATGGACCCGAATGATTTGAAATCGCGCGACACGCGCTTCGCCGAATTTCTCGCGCATCGCGATGAAGTGTTGCCATGGATCAAGGAGTATTCGCCGTTCGAGCACGTCACCGCCGACGATCCGCCGGTTTATCTCATCTACTCCGCGCCGCCCGCACTCGGGCAGGAGCAGAAGGACCCGACGCACACGGCGAACTACGGTGTGAAGCTTCAGGAGAAGTGCAGGCAAATCGGCGTTGAATGCGAACTCGTCTACCCCGGCGCGCCCGACGTGAAGCATCCGAAAGTGGAGGATTATCTCATCGAAAGACTCAAGGCTTCGTCGGCGAAGAAGAACTGAACATGAAACCATTCCTCGCGAAAGTCTGCGCCCTCTCCGTCCTCTGCGGTTCAACTCTCGCCGCAGGTGAACCGCTCACGCTCAAGCTCTGGCCTGACGGCGCGCCGGGCGCGATGCAGCCGAAGTCCGAGGCGACGGCGAAGCTGATCAAATCCTACGGCGGCACCAACGCCAACCGCATCAGCGACGTGACCGACCCGACCATCACGGTGTTTCGCCCGGAGAAGCCCAACGGCGCGGCGGTGGTCGTCGCGCCAGGCGGCGGCTTCATGTTTCTTTCGTATGCCCATGAAGGCATACAAGTTTGCGAGTGGCTCAACTCGCTCGGCGTCACGGCGGTGCTGCTGAAATACCGCACGCCGACGCGCGACGAGAAGGAGATGTTCACGCTGCCCGTGCAGGACGCGCAGCGCGCCATCGGCCTTGTGCGGCATCACGCGGCGGAGTGGGGCGTTGATCCCAAGCGCGTCGGGCTGCTCGGTTTTTCCGCGGGCGGCAACCTCGCCGGCCACGCGGCGTGGGATCGCACGCTGCGCACATATTCGCAGAAGCCGGAGCTGGACGACCCGCGCGGGCCGGATTTCCTCGTGTTCATCTACGGCGGCGGATTTCTCGACAAGGACGACAAATCAAAGATCCGCGAAGGCTTCGGCGTGCCGGCCGATGCGCCGCCGGCGTTCTTCCTCGTCGCGCACAATGACGGCAACAATCCCGTCGAGGCCGCGATGCTTTACCTCGAATACAAGAAGCACAATCTTCCGGCCGAACTGCACATCTGCACCAAGGGCGGCCACGGCTTCGGCATGAGGAAGGACAAAAATCCGATCAACGACTGGCCCGCGCGCTGCGGCGAGTGGATGAAGAGCATGGGTTTTCTCGATGCAAAATAACGGCGTCCGCAAAAGGCTTTGAACATGAAACAGATCCTCGCTCTTGTCACGCTGGCGGCATTCACGTGTGGCAACTCGTTCGCCGTCGAACCGAAACCCAACATCATCGTCATCCTCAGCGACGACTACGGCTGGGGCAGCGCGGCCTGTTTCGGCGCGAAGGATTTGAAGACGCCAAACCTCGACCGGCTGGCGCGCGAGGGTCGGCGCTTCACGCACGCCTATGCGCCCGGCTCGGTGTGCTCGCCTACGCGCTACGGGCTGATGACGGGCCGCTACTACTGGCGCACGAGCGTGAAGGACGGCGAAGTGCTCCCCGGCAACGCGCCGCTGCACATCGAGCCGACGCGGCTCACGCTTGCGTCGTTGTGCAAGTCGCATGGCTACACGACCGGCGCTTTCGGCAAGTGGCATCTTGGCTTGCAAGCGGGGCCGGGCAAGACCGATTGGAACAACCCGCTCGCGCCCGGCCCGCTCGCGGTGGGCTTTGATTACTTCTACGGACTCGCGGCGAATCCGTGGAACGGCCCGCACACCTTCATTGAGAACGAAAAACTTCTAGGCCGCATCCCCGGTCAGCTCGTCGCCATCACGGGACAGCGCGAAGAGGCCACGACCACCGGCATCCTCAAGCCCTACGAAGTGGACCACATCATGGAAACGCTCACGGCGAAGGTGACCGGCTGGCTCGAAGAAAACCGCAACAAGCCGTTCTTTCTCTACTTTGCGCCGAACGCGGTTCACGAGCCGGTCGCGCCGAACCCGAAGTTCAACGGCAGCCCTTACGGCAAATACGGCGACTTCATCCACGAACTCGACTGGTCCGTGGGTCAGGTGCTCGACACGCTCGACCGGCTTAAGCTCGCGGACAACACCCTGCTCATCTTCACGAGTGACAACGGCGGCGTCGTCAACCGCGGCAACGCGAATGCATCGAAGGCGATGGACGCCGGCCTCGCCATCAACGGCCCGCTCAAGGGCGGCAAGCACAGCGAATGGGAGGGCGGCTTTCGCGAGCCGTTCCTGGTGCGCTGGCCCGGCAAAGTTCCCGCCAACACCGTCAGCGAGCAGGTGATTTGCCTCACGGACATGCTCGCGACGCTTGCGCACGTGCTCAACGCGCCGCTGTCGAACGGGAATGCCGAGGATAGCTTCGACGTGCTGCGCGCCTTTACCGAGGCGAAGACCGGCCCGCCCGTGCGCAACCACGTCATTCTTCAGGCCGCCGACGCCACCTACGACATCCGCGCGGGCGACTGGAAGCTCATCGAGCGAGTGGACGCGCCGAAGTTCGAGCCTCGCAACCGTAACGCCGAGGCGAAGGCCGCGAAGAAAAAGAAAAACGCGCCGCAACACGACGAGCTATTCAACCTCACCGCCGACCCTGCTGAGACGAAGGACGTGAGCGCGGAGAACAAGGAACTCGTCGCGAAACTGCGCAAGCTACTCGCCGACGCGCGCGACCGCGGCTTCACGCGGCCCGGAGCCAATTGACCGTGCCGCCTACTGCATCCGGCGGTCGAGCTTCTCAAGTTTCTTTACACGACCCTCGATTTCCTTTTGGAGTGATTTCATGAGCTTCTCGGACTTCTCCGGGTCGTTGGCGTATTGCTCCAGCTTGCGCTCGTATTTGCCGAGGACATAGTCGCGCATTTCCTCGGGGCTGGCTGATTTCGGGTCCGGTTTGTGGACGACCATCCGGCCTGGCGGCGGTGCCGTGGTCGGCTGAAAGTCATCGGGCAGTTCGCCAAGCTGCCACTCGCCCTGGTCCTCACGACGGAACTGCATCCGCATCGGCAGGCGCAGTTCCTGAACGCCGGCCTTGAGTGTGACGCGGTCGTGTTCGATGGCGCCAACGGTGAAACTGCCAAGGGTGTCGCCGCGTTGCGCGGCTTTGCGATACATCGCGCTTGTGCCATCAAAGAATGCCACTGCGCCGCGCTCGGAACTCATCGTGCCCAGCAACGCGAATGCCTCGATCCGCGGCGGCCGCGGCGGCTTGGACGCGGACTCGGCTGTGGATGCGGGGCTCCGGTTTGCGTTGAAGACATTTCGCTGCGTGATGATGGCAAACTCCTTGAAGCCCTCCTCCGCTTTCACGGACCCGCCCTTCGGGGGTTTTGTTGAGGATTTCTTGCTTGCACCAACCGCTGGCAACACTGCCAGAACAATCGCCACCAGCCACACACCTGAGAGGAAGGTGCTGGGGCGTGGCCTGATCACTGGCGAATGAACTTTGACTTGCAACGTCTGCTGGACGGCGGACGCGGCCGGAAAGTTTCAGTCATTTGCTAGTTGGAGCGGCGTATCAACTCCCTCGCCGCATTGCGTTCTCCCGCCGCCGATGCTAATACTCGCCCTGTGATCCACCGGTTGGCTTGGGCGCTCGTTGGGCTGCTGGCGTTGGCGCCGCCTGCATTTGCCGCCCACGCGGCGGCGCCTGAGCGGCTGCGGCTCATCGTCGAGACTGACGCGGGCGGTGACCCCGACGACGAGCAGTCGCTCGTGCGCTTCCTCGTTTATGCGAACGAGTGGGACATCGAGGGCATCATCGCGAACCGGCCGGTCGCGCGGCCGGGTGAGAACAAAAATCCAGAACGCACCGGCCTCGGCATCGTGCGTGCGATGGTGCGCGCCTACGGCGAATGTCAGCCGAATCTCGCGAAACACGACGCGCGTTTTCCCCGGCGGAGCAATTGCTCGCGCGCACGGTTGCCGGTTACGATGATGTGGACGACGGCGTGCAGTTTGTGTTGCGCGCGGTGGATTCGGCGGACCCGCGGCCAGTGTGGTTCTTGAACTGGGGCACGGACAACGGCGCGGCCGAGAGCTGTCTCAAGCGCGCACTCGACCGCGTGCTGCGCGAGCGCGGCCCAGATGGCTACGCAAAGCTCAAAGACCGCATCCGCCTGAGTTCCTACGACAAGTTCGGCGCGCACACGACGAACATCGCGCCGCCGTTCAAGCTGTGGGTGGACACCTTTCATCCTGAGGTGGATCGCCGCCGCTGGTATCACCGATTTTCCGCGCTCACCGCGACGGCGGGCGGTTTCGACATCGGGCGCGACGTGCGCGCCGGCCACGGCCCGCTCGGCTCGATGTATCCGACGAACACGACGCACCGGCAGAAAGAGGGCGACTCGATGACCTTCCTCTACCTCGTGCCGACCGGCATGAACCATCCGGAAGAGCCGACGTGGGGAAGTTGGGCGGGCCGCTACGGGCTGAACACAAATTATCCCGGCCGGAATTATTTCTGGGCAAACGTCAGCGACTCGTGGAACGGAACGACGCATCGCGACAACACGCTCGCGCGCTGGGCCGCCGACTTGCAGAACGATTTCCGTGCCCGCATGGACTGGTGTGTAAAGCCCTTTGCCGAGGCAAACCACGCTCCTGTTGCGAAAGTGAAAGGCGAACTCAAGCGCACCGTTCGCAGCGGCGAGAAAGTCATCCTCGACGCTAGCGAATCCTCCGACCCGGATGGACAGCGGCTCAAATTCGAGTGGTTCATCTACCACGAGGCCGGCACGTGCCGCGCGCCGGTCAACATCGAGGACGCAAGCTCGTCTGTCGCGAGCTTCGTTTTGCCTCGTATTGAAACAGAGCAATCTCTCCACGTCATCCTGCGCGTGAGTGACGACGGCACACCGCCGCTTGCACGTTACCAGCGCGTCGTCGTTGTCATTCGGCCGTGAGCGCGATTTCTGTTCACGCCGGAGATTCAACACGTTACTAATTCAACCATGAAGCCGATCGCCTGCCGTGTCCTATATGCCGCGCTTGTTTTGCTCTTCGTTGCGTTTGCCGCGGACGATCTTTGCGCCGCGCAGCGCCCGCCAAACATCATCTTCCTGCTCGCGGACGACATCGGCTACGGCGATCTCAGTTGCCACGGCGCGACGCTGGTGAAGACACCGAACATTGACCGGCTCGCCCGCGAGGGAGTGCGCTTCACTGATGCGCATTCACCCGCGTCCACCTGCACGCCGACGCGCCGCGCGTTCATCACGGGGCGCTACTCGTGGCGGCAGGAACCCGGCTCGCGTATCGCGCCCGGCGATGAGCCGCTGACGATTCCGCCCGGCACCGCGACGGTTGCGTCGTTGCTGAAGCAGGCCGGCTACAAGACGGGAGTGGTCGGCAAGTGGCATCTCGGCCTCGGCGGCGAAGGCGGCCCCGACTGGAACGGCGACATCAAGCCCGGCCCGCTGGAGATCGGTTTCGACTACGCCTTCATCATGCCCGCCACCGGCGACCGTGTGCCGTGCGTCTATGTGGAGAACCACCGCGTCGTGGGCCTTGATCCGAAGGACCCGATTGCGGTGAGTTACAAGATGAAGATCGGTAGCGATCCCACCGGGAAGGAAAATCCCGAGCTGCTGAAGCTTAAGCCCACGCATGGCCATGACATGACCATCGTCAACGGCGTGAGCCGCATCGGCTGGATGTCCGGCGGCAAGGCCGCGCGCTGGGTGGACGAGGACATGGCCGATACTTACACGAAGAAAGCCATCGCGTTCATCGATCAGAACAAGGCCGGCCCGTTCTTCCTTTACCTTGCCACGCACAACATCCACGTGCCGCGCGTGCCGCATCCGCGCTTCAAGAACGCCAGCCACGCTGGCATCCGAGGTGACTCGATCCACGAGCTCGACGAAACCGTCGGCAAAGTCATGGCCGCGCTCGACCGCCTCAAGCTCGCCGATAACACGCTGCTCATTTTCACCAGTGACAACGGCGGCGTGATGGACGACGGCTACGAGGACTTCGGCGATCTGGCGCACAAGTGCAACGGCGTGCTACACGGGTTCAAGGGCAGCGTTTATGAGGGCGGCCATCGCATTCCATTCATTGCGCGCTGGCCGGGGCGCATCAAGCCCGGCACGGAATCCTTCGCGCTGATCGCTCACCTCGACATGGCCGCGACCTTTGCGGCCATCGCCGGCGTGACAATTCCCGAGGGCGGCTGCGCGGACAGCGTCAATGTCCTGCCCGCGTTGCTCGGCGAATCGAAGACGGCGCGGGAGAACTTCGTCGCGCACAACGGCGGCACGCGTCCGCCTTTTGGCGTGCGGCTTGGCCCTTGGAAGCTCATCGAACCCGCCGCCGGCGGCGCAGGCAAGGGCAAGGCCGCCAACGACGGCAAGCAAGGCTACAAGAATCCAGTGACCGTCCAGCTCTACAATCTCGCAGACGACTTGGCCGAGACAAAGAACCTCGCAGCAGAAATGTCCGATAAGGTGAAGGAGCTTCAAGCCTTGCTCGCAAAGCTTCGCGCCGAAAATAATAACCAATAATCCGCATCGAACTTACAACTGTCCATCCGTGGACTTATGCGCCGAGTAACGTCGCCTGTTATGAATACAAAAGCTCTTGTTAGGTTTATCTTTGCATTATTCATGTTCGTTACCGTCACGAGTGTTGACAACTTACGTGCCGCCCCGCAACGCCCGCCGAACATCGTCTTCCTCTTTGCCGACGACCTCGGCCACGGCGCCCTCGGCTGCTACGGCGGGAAGAAGATTCTCACGCCCAACATTGACCGCCTTGCCGCCGAGGGGATGCGTTTCACCCAGTGCTATGCGGGTTCCAACGTGTGCGCGCCGTCGCGCTCTACGCTGATGACCGGCCTGCACACGGGCCACACGCCCGTCCGAAACAACGGCAAGATTCGCTACCTCTACGACGAAGACATCACCGTGGCGGAAGTGCTCAAGATGGCCGGTTACGCGACCGGCGGCTTCGGTAAGTGGGGCCTCGGCGACATGGGCACGCCCGGCGTCGCCATCAAGCAGGGCTTTGACGAATGGTTCGGTTACTATATGCAGGTCCACGCGCACTTTTACTACCCGTATTGGCTTTGGAAGAACGATAAGAAGTTCATGCTTCCGGAGAACGAAGGCGGCAAGCGTGGGCGCTATTCGCATGATGAGATTCAAAAGCAGGCACTCGACTTCATCCGCCATCATAAGGACGGCCCGTTCTTCTGCTATGTGCCTTACACGATCCCGCACGTCGAGTTAGTCGTGCCGGTGGACTCCGAGATTCCTTATCGCGGCAAGTTTCCAAAGGAACCCATCAAGGACAACCGACCGGGTTACATCTGGTCGGAGGACGGCTACGTGACTTATGCCGGCATGGTAAGCCGCCTCGACCGCGGCGTGGGCGAAGTGATGGCGCTCCTCAAGGAACTCAAGCTCGACGATAACACCATCGTCTTCTTCAGCTCGGACAACGGCGCGCAGGGCGGGGGAGACTGGCAGAAGCTCGTGACCTTCTTCGACGGCACCGGCGGACTGCGCGGCAGCAAGGGCAACTGGTATGAAGGCGGCATCCGCGACCCGCTCATCGCGCGCTGGCCGGGCAAAATCAAACCGGGCACCGTGAGCGATCACGTGTGCGCGTTCTGGGACATGATGCCGACCTTCGCCGAGATCGCGCATACGGAAGCGCCCAAGAACCTCGACGGCATTTCCATCGTGCCCTCGCTGCTTGGCAAGCCGCAGAAGAAACACGACTTCCTGTATTGGGAGATGCCCATGCCGCAGGGGCTGACCCACGCCGTTCGCATGGGCGACTGGAAGGCCGTGCAACCCCGCGCCAACGCGCCCTTCGAGCTTTACGACCTCAAGACCGATGAAAAGGAAACCACCAACGTCGCCGCAGAGAATCCCGATGTGATGAAGCAGATCGCCGCCATTATCGCCCGCGAACACACGCCCGAACGCGACTATGCCGAGGATAATAATCCGACCGGCATCAAGGACTATGTGCGCTAGCCCTCGGTGATTGACCCTATTTCCCTTTGAACAAACAACGCGAAGCTTAGGACGCACATGACCCGCGCCGAAATGCTGGCCGCCGTGGTGGATTACCGCGAGCGCCTGAAAACCTCAAAGGCCAGCGAGTCCTCCGCGTCCCTGCTTGCCCTGCTCGACCAGATGGAGCGCCGCCTGATTGATGGCGACGTTCCGCTGGAGGACTGGGAGCAGTTCGAGCTGCAATGGACCGCGCACGTGGCGGACCTGATGCGCGAGATCCGGCGCAACAGCGCGCACGTGATGCTGGCCTTCGAGGACATGGAGCGCAGGCATCCGGGCATTTTTGATAATGACGAGAAGGCGAAGAAACTCCTGCACTGGTGGCGGGAGGAAGGCGGGCGCGAGCAGTTCATGGGCGGCATCACCTTGGAAGAGCGCCGCGAACTGGAGGAAAAGGCCCGCCGCTGGAGAGAAGATAACTTATAAGTTCGTCTCGTCGCTCGTCTTACTTCACAACTTATCCCTGAAGGGTAAGTTCACCAAGCGCACCTTACAGCATGGATTGGTTCACTTCGTCTCGATGGGCAGGACAAGGTGGGACGGGAGCTGGCGCGAGCGGTAGATGCGCTGGATGGCGGCCTGATAGTCGCCTTCCGCGGCCTCGAAGATGTTCGGCACGAACTTCTGCGGGTTGCGGTCTATGACGGGGAACCACGTGCTCTGCACCTGCACCATGATGCGGTGGCCTTTCTGGAAGGCGTGGTTGACGCCGTGCAGGCTCCACACGAAGGCGTCGGGCTTGTTCGGCTTGAGCGGCTCGGGCTTCTCGAAGCTCTTGCGGAAGCGGCCGCGGAAGACTTCATTCGCGACCATCAGTTGCCAGCCGGCCATCTTGGGTTCCTTCGGCATTTCCTCGGGGAACACGTCAATGAGCTTCACGATCCAGTCGCAGTCGGTGCCGGTCGTCGCGCCGTAAAGATGCGCGAACACTTCGCCGACGACCACGGTGTCGTCCGTGAGCGGCTCCGTCGCGTAGCTGAGAACGTCGGGCCGGTTGTGGACGAAGCGCTGGTCTTCGAGGAGCCATTCGCCCCAGCGCGAGCCGGGGCCGTAGGTCGCCTCGATGGGCCGCGTGCGATACGGGACGGGCCGCGCCGGATCGGAGACGTAGGTGTCTGACTCGCCGCGGTCGCGGCTGGACGGTGCTTCAAACGAGAGTTGCCCGTCGTCGCGGAAGTAAAGGTTGCGTGCGATAACTCCCTTGTCGGGCGGCCAGGCGTCCTGCGAGGTCCACTGGTTCACACCCGTGCGGAACGTGTGCGCCTCCGGCTGGCGGAGCGGGCCTTTGTCCTTGAGCAGCGCGGCGAAGAAGGGCAGTTGCACCTTCTCTCGGAAATACTTCGCCGTGTCGCTGCCGAAGTTCAGCGGGCCGAGGCCGCTGCCGGGGCCGTTCGCCCAACTGCCGTGCTTCCACGGGCCGATGACGATGAAGTTCTGGTGATGCTCGTCGTGCTTCTCCAGCTCGGAATACGTCTGCTGCGGGCCGAAGAAATCCTCCTGGTCCCACCAGCCCGCGACCGTGAGCGTGGGAACCGCCACGCGCTTGAGATGCTTCCACGCCGCCTGCCGCTGCCAGAAGGCGTCGTAGTTCGGATGCGCGACAAAGTCGTTCCACGTCGGCAGTGAGCGGTGGAATATCTTTTCATTCGCGTTCCGCAACGGCCCGAGCGCGAGATACCACTCATACGTGTCGGCCTTGTCGAACTTAAAGCTGTAGTTCGTCCGCCCCGTTTCGAGCAGCGCCGCATACTCGAAGCCGTAGCTCAACCTGAACGCGCCGTTGTGATGAAAGTCATCGCCGAGGAACATGTCCGCCACGGGCGCCTGCGGCGACGCGGCCTTGAGCGCCGGATGCGGCTCGATCAACGCCATCGTCACGAGCCAGCCCGGATACGAGATGCCGAGGATGCCCGCGCGGCCGTTGTTGCCGGGAACGTTCTTGAGCAGCCACTCGATGGTGTCGTAAGTGTCCGTGCCCTCGTCGAGCGCCTTGGGATCGTCCGGGTTGCGCGGCTGGCGCAGCATGATGAACTCGCCCTCCGACTTGTAGCGCCCGCGAATGTCCTGAAAAACAAAGATGAAGCCCTCCTCGGCCAGCTCGCGATACGCGCCGCGCAGCGACGTGGCGAAGCCGTTCGTGTCATTGCGCAGCCCGTAAGGCGTGCGCGTGATGAGGAAGGGCAGGGGACCCGCGGCGTCCTTTGGCACAAAGATGTCCGTGTTGAGCCTCACGCCGTCGCGTGCGGGCACCATCGCGTGGATGGCGGTGAACCTCTGCGAAGGGTCGAAGGAATTCTGCGCGGACGCCGCCAACGCCAGTGAAAAACACAGTGCGCCGATGAATCGGAATGGGGAAGCTTTCACGGGCCGACGATGAACGAACCCGCGCCGCCTCGCAAGCCTGCCGGCAAAGCGCGCCATCGGGATTCCGACATGCAAGCCGCTTCTGGACTCGTGTCAGTTCAGGTTTCGGGCGTGCGAGCCGCAGTTTAGGACGTGTCACCCGAGGATTCGTTCGTGTAAATCGCACCTTCGGACGTGTCAACCGGGGTTGCGAACGTGCGCGCCGAGGTTTCGGGCGTGTCAGCGAAGGATTTGTTCGTGTAAATCGAGGGTTCGACCGTGTCAGACGAGGTTTAGGACGTGTCAATCGCGCTTTAGAACGTGCGAGCCGCGGTTTAGAGCGTGTAAATCCCGCGTTCGGACGTGTCAATCGAGCCTGAGGACGTGTCAATTGCGCGTTAGAATGTGTCAGCGCCGGGCGGGAACGTGCTGAAACCGGCTTGAACACAGCAACTTGCACATTTGCGGGTGCTATCTGGCTGTTTTTGACCAATTTCGATCGTGGATCAGCTTGTGTCCATTGGTGGGGCGAGCGTCCTCGCGGGTCGGCTCGTCAGGAGCCTCGCGGACGCCAATCCGTAAAAGAGCGGCAAAAAGCCGCCGCTGGCAATAGCCCAGCCTTTCAAGTCTGGGTCAAACGCGACCGGACACACAAAGTCACGCGAGGGACGGAAGAGCGTTTCTTTCGTCCCTACGGGACTCGTTCATTTGCACGCCGCGGGAACCCAGCGCTGAAGCGCTGGGCTATTATCGAGGAGGAATGGAGCCGTTCTCCTTCGTCCACTGGTTACTTCTTATTCTGCGGTTGCTTCTGCGGCTTCAAGTCGCGCAGGACGCGCTGAAAGGCCCTTTGATAGGCGTCGTGGTCTTTCCAGTTGCTGAAGTCGCCAATGTGGCGCGTGCGCCGGATTTCCGCCGCCCATGCCTTGTCTGTCTTCATTACGGCGTCGTCGAGCCGGATGGGAAAGAGCACTGTCTCCTTCCGCTGCCGCTCCTTTTCAAAACAGCTTTCCACCTCAGACTCCACCCAATCGCTGGCGATGGAATGTTCCGAGAGCACCAGCAGAAGCTTGTCATGCAGCCGGATGGACTCGTCAATCTTGGGGCGGATTCTATCCCCGATCTTCAAGTCCTCGGGCGCAAACCAGCAGCGGACATTGTTCGCCTGCAAGTCCGCATGCAGCCGTCGCGCAAAGGCGTCGTCCTTGCTGGAGTAACTGATGAAGCAGGAATAAAACTGGATGGGCTGGTTGAGGAACGAAGGCAGGTAAGCGATGAACTCATCCGGTAGCCCGCACCCGCGCAGGAAGGCTTCGGGCAACATTCCAGACCATTGCAGTGTGCGCAGGTCAATCGTTGAAGGGCCGTGATGCCGACAGGTGTCCAAACCTTTCACGTTAGACAGATTGGTGTTTCCAAATACAGTCTCAAACAAATTTACTTCGGAGAGATTTGCGCCTTCGAGAAATGATCCGCTTAAGTCAGCCCTTGTCAGATCGGCTTCATTCAATTGTGCGTCGGTAAGGGCTGAAATGTTAATTATCGCACGACGTAAGTTGGCTTTCGTTAGATCAGCGCCAACCAGAGAACAGTGGATAATATGGACGCCTTCCAAATTGTAACCTCGAAAATCTCTCGCCGGAGCAAACAGTGTGTGTGTTAAGGTAGGAATTATTTCAGGATTCTTTCTCCTCCATTGATTCCAAGCCTCTACACCCTGATTAAGGATTTTCAGATATTTTTCGTCCGCCATGATGTCCCGTTTGCCTTTCTCAAGATTCGGATTAGGTGTCGTTGTCCTTGGTTTGGGAAGTGATCTCGTTGCCTGATGGCGCAATCACTTCTTCTTCACCGTAAAGTCAAACGGCTTCGTCCCGGCAAAGGTTTCCCAGCGCTGGTTGAGCGCGTCCAGCGTCGGCACGCCGGAGTGGATGAAGACGGCGTAGCGAAGTTGCAGCGGCCTGCCGGGCGGCACGGTGCGCGGGCCGTCGAAGGTGAGCGAGCTGCCCATCCAGCCGTCGCTGCGCACGTGGAAGACGGTCGGGTGGTTCGGGTTGGACGGGTGGTCGAGGAGGGTCGCGCCCTCATTCGCGCCGGGCGCGTTCGGGCCGGAGTAGTCGCACCACTTGGCGGGCTTCCAGAAGCAGCCATTGGGGCCTTGCTCGTTCACGTTGCCGGCGGAGTTGCGAATCGTGCCGCCGCCGTCGGCGGTGCCGATGGGCTTGGCCATGCGCACGGCGAACAGGCCGAAGGGCGTCTTGCCGAAGACGGCGTCCTTGCCGCGCGGTTCGAGCAGGAGATCAACGATGAGAAGCCATTCGTTGTTCGGCAGCAGTTCCACGGCGGTGCGGCGGCGTTCTTGCAGGAGAACTTTGCCGTCCTTGTCGGTCCAGTTTGAAACAATCATCGCGGCGGCGGAGGTGTCGCCGTCTTCGAGCACTTCGCAGCGCTGGCCGATGATGCGGCCGGCGTTCGTGCCGCGGTCGGCCCAGAAGGTGACGCCATTCACATCGTTGTGCGAGACCCAGATGGAGTTGTGATGGCTGTGGCTGACGGGATCGTGCGGATGTCCGATGCGCGTGACGGAACGCCCACTCGGCCCGATGGCCGGGAAGACGAAGGGACGGTTCAGCGCCGGGCCGTAGTGCAGGCGCGAAATCTCCACGCCGTCGCGCTGGAAGGAGACTTGTTCATACGGCTGCGGCACGGCCTGCATGCGCGGGACGGGCTTGGCATCGGGCAGCGCGACTTGCGCGTGCGCGAATGCAGTGAACGCGAGGCAGACGGCGGCAAGGGAAGAAGTGCGGATGAATCGTTCGGGGAAGTGCATGACGCGAGCAAACCGCAACGCGGCGCGGGCGTCCAGACGGGAATTCACGCGCGGGCCGGTGGCAAGTCCTGCCTTGCCATCCGAGTCCAGCACGGGGCAGACTCCGCAGCCAGAACAACCAACCCCGTCAACATCATGCACTGCCGAAATTGCGCCAATGTCGTGGATGACCGTGCCGTGGCCTGCCCGAAATGCGGCGTCCCTCCGCGCGCCGGAACGAGCTTTTGCCAGAGCTGCGGGCAGGCGACGCAGCCGCAGGCAGTGGTTTGCACGGCGTGCGGCGTGGCGCTCGCGAGCGGGTCAAGTGCCGGATCATCGGGAAACAGGATCGCGGCTGGAGTTTGCGGCATTTTGCTGGGCGGCTTGGGCGTGCATAAGTTCATCATCGGCGCGACAACGGCCGGCATCATCATGCTGCTCGTCTCCTTGGCGGGAGGATTTCTCACGTGCGGCGTCACCTACGGCGTGATGCACATCATCGGAGTTATCGAGGGGATTATCTACCTGACGAAGTCGGACGAGGAGTTCGAGCGCATCTACGTGCAAGGCAAGAAGGGCTGGTTCTGAGGCGGCGTCATTCGCGCGCGCTTCCATTCTGAAACGACTTCCCGCACGATACGCGCATGGGACTTTGTGTGGACATGTTGAAATTCCTGCTGCGCGCGAGGCAGCAGGGCGTGAAGTTCGACGAGACGCTCACACTTGGCCGGCAATACATGGCCATCGGGCCGAAGCGGATCGAAACCACGCTGCGCGAGTTCGGCGTGTGGCCGCCGCCGGGCGGCGAGGAGGCGTTCCGAAGGGAACTGGCCGCGGCGAAGTGGCGTCTCGACGTGGTCGCGCCGTGTCTCGGCGTAAAAAAACTCACCGCGTGCGATGTGTCGGACTTCGAGGGCGCGACAATGGTCCACGACATGAACCAGCCCGTGCCCGCGGAACTGGAGCAGCGCTTCGACGCGCTTTTTGACGGCGGCACGTTGGAACACGTGTTCAACTTTCCTGTCGCGGCGGCGAATTGTATGCGGCTGCTGCGCGTGGGCGGGCATTTCTTTACTTCGACCCCGATCAACAATTACTGCGGCCACGGTTTTTATCAGTTCAGCCCGGAGCTGTTCTTCCGCGTGTTCAGCCCGGAGAACGGCTTCCGCGTGAAGCGCTGCATCGCGCAGGTGGGCGGGACATATTTCTCACGGCTCTTTGGCGTCGCGTATCCGTTCGAGCGCACCGGCCCGTGGTATGAGGTGAGCGATCCGGCGGCAGTCGGCGACCGCGTGCAGCTCATCAACGACGAGCCGGCGACGATCATGTTCATGGCAGAGAAGACCGCGCACGTGACGCCGTTCACGCGCACACCGCAGCAAAGCGACTACGTGCCGCAGTGGCAGGCGGGCGTGACGAGCACGCCGCTCGGCAAGATGGGGCAGGGCTCGAGTCTCGAACAGCGGCTGCGTGCGTTGTTCTCGGAAGATTTTTGTCGCGAAATGCTGCCGCGCCTCGCCATCGTGTCGGACCCGCTGCGCGCGTGGCGGTTCAAGAGGCAAAATTCCTTCGGCAACGCGAAGCATTACCGCCGCGTCGAGCCGTGACTCGGAACTTGTTCGGCGGACTTCGGCTTGCTTGACACTGTCGGGCGCAGCCCGCAACTTTGGAGCCGCCCGAACGCCGACGCGCGCGGGCAACCTATGAGCACATCAAACTCCTTCAACACGCTGCAATCCTTCGACCTCGGCAACGGCAAGCAAGGCTCCCTTCACTCCCTCCCCGCACTCGGCAAGACGCTCGGCATCCAGATTTCCAAACTCCCCGTCTCCATCCGCGTTGTTCTCGAATCCATCTTGCGCAATTGCGATGGCAAGAAGGTCGCGGAACAAAACGTTCGCGAGCTTGCCGCGTGGAAGCCCAACTCGCCACGCACCGAAGAAATCCCGTTCGTCGTTGCGCGCATCGTGTTGCAGGACTTCACCGGAGTGCCGCTGCTCGTGGACCTTGCGGCGATGCGCAGTGCCGTGGCGAAGCTCGGCAAGAATCCCAAGATCATTGAGCCGCTCGTGCCGGTGGACCTCGTGGTGGATCACTCTGTGCAGGTGGATTTCGCCGGTAATGGTCAGTCCTTTCAGCGCAACCTCGATCTTGAATTTGAGCGCAACCGCGAGCGCTACCAGTTTTTGAAATGGGGCATGCAGGCGTTCGACACGTTCAAGGTCGTGCCGCCCGGCATCGGCATCGTGCATCAGGTGAATTTGGAATTTCTCGCGAAGGGCGTGCTCAACGCGGGCGACGTTTATTATCCCGACACGCTCGTCGGCACCGATTCGCACACGACGATGATCAACGGCCTCGGCATCGTGGGCTGGGGCGTCGGCGGCATCGAGGCGGAGGCGGGCATGCTCGGCCAGCCCGTGTATTTCCTCACGCCGGATGTCGTGGGTGTTCACCTCACCGGCGTGCTCAAGGAAGGCGTCACCGCGACGGATTTGGTTCTCACAATCACGCAGATGCTCCGCAAGGCGAAGGTCGTCGGAAAGTTCGTCGAGTTCTTCGGCCCCGGCGCGGCGAGCCTCTCCGTCACCGACCGCGCAACCATCGCGAACATGGCACCCGAATACGGCGCGACGATGGGCTTCTTCCCCGTGGACGAGGAATGCGTGAAATATCTGCGCGCGACCGGCCGCAGCGAGGAACTCTGCCGCGCTTATGAGAACTACCACCGTGCGCAGGGCTTGTGGGGCATCCCGAAGAAGGGCGACGTGGACTATTCGGAGTCGCTCGACCTCGATCTCGCCTCGATCAATCCAAGCGTCGCAGGCCCGAAGCGTCCTCAAGACCGCATCGAGCTGACAAAACTCAAGTCGGAGTTTCGCAGCGCGCTGACAAAACCGCTCACTGAAAATGGTTTCGGCCTCGATGTGAACGACCTGTTCAGCACTGTGCGCGTCACCAGCGCCGAGCACGGCCACGAGGTTGACCACAGCTACGGCCATCGCAAGGACTCGGTTTCGCCGAGCGAGTCCGAGATGCGCGACCAGCATCCGACGCCCGACTTGCCGCAGGAGCTGCCGCTCTCGGCGTTCCCGCGCTTCAACACCGAGATCGGCCACGGCAGCGTGCTCATCGCCGCCATCACGAGCTGCACGAACACGTCGAACCCGAGCGTGATGCTCGCGGCCGGTTTGCTCGCGAAGAAAGCCGTTCAACGCGGGCTGAAGGTCAATCCCGTCGTGAAGACCTCGCTCGCGCCCGGCTCGCGCGTCGTCACGGATTATCTTGAAACCACCGGCCTGCAGGATTACCTCGACCAGCTTGGGTTCAACCTCGTCGGCTACGGCTGCACCACGTGCATCGGCAACTCGGGCCCGCTGGCCGCGCCCGTCGAGGCCGCCATCGTGGACAACGACCTCGTTGCCGCGAGCGTGCTTTCGGGCAACCGCAACTTCGAGGCGCGCGTGCATCAGGCGGTGAAGGCGAACTTCCTCATGTCACCGCCGCTCGTCGTGGCGTTCGCGCTCGCGGGCCGCGTGGACATTGATCTCGGCAGCGAGCCAATCGGCACCGGCAGCGACGGCAAGCCGGTGCTGCTCCGCGACATTTGGCCGACGATGCAGGAGATTCGCGACCTGCTCGCCGCCGCGCTGCGGCCCGACGTGTTCCGCAAACTTTACGGCGACTTCGCGAAGGCAAATCCAAAGTGGAACGAAGTGCCCGCCACCACGGGCCATGTGTATCAGTGGGACGCCGCGAGCACTTACATCCAGGAGCCGCCGTTCTTCACGCACTTCTCGCTCCAGCCCGGCAGCATCGCGGAAATCAAGGGCGCCCGCGCGCTCGGCATCTTCGGCGACAGCGTGACGACCGACCACATCTCTCCCGCCGGCTCGATCAAGAAGACTTCACCCGCCGGCAAATATCTCGTCGAGAACGGCGTGAATGTGGTGGACTTCAACAGCTACGGCTCGCGGCGTGGCAACGACCGCGTGATGACGCGCGGCACGTTCGCCAATGTGCGCATCAAGAACCTCATGGTGCCCGGCATCGAAGGCGGCGTGACGAAGCACCAGCCGAGCGGAGAGGTGATGGCGATTTACGACGCGGCGGTGAAATACGCGCAGACCAAGACGCCGCTCGTCATCCTCGCCGGCCAGGAATACGGCACCGGCAGCTCGCGCGATTGGGCCGCAAAAGGCACGAGCCTGCTCGGCGTGCGCGCCGTCGTGGCGCAGAGCTTCGAGCGCATCCACCGCTCGAACCTCGTCGGCATGGGCGTGTTGCCGTTGCAATTCAAGGAAGGCACCACCGCGCAGACGCTCAAGCTCGACGGCACCGAGACTTACGACATCGTCGGCCTCGACGCGAACATCAAACCGCAGCAGGACCTCACGCTGAAGATCACGCGCAAGGATGGCTCCGTGGAAAATGTCACCGTCCGCTGCCGCATAGACACGCCCATCGAAATTGATTACTACCAGCACGTCGGGATTCTGCCCTTCGTGCTGCGCCAATTGGTGGCCAAAGCGTGAACAGGCGCACGGCGTAGATGTTTTCATTCAAGCACCTTCTTGCTTTGCCCGCGGTTAACCGATACAAGAGTCCCATGACAAATTTGCTTCGTTCGATTCGTTTCCTGTTCGCTGCGATTCTTACCGCAACGATTTCCGTCGGGTCGGTTCACGCGGCGGAGGCCAAGCCGCTTCGCGTGCTGCTCATCACGGGCGGCTGCTGCCACGATTACGCGAAGCAGAAGGACATTCTCAAAAAGGGCCTTGAGGAACGCGCGAACGTCGTCGTGGACCAAATCCACAGCGACGACAAGAGCACCAAGCCGCCCATCGTCATTTACGGCAACGCCGATTACGCGAAGGGCTACGACCTCGTCATTCACGACGAGTGCGCCTCCTCCGTTTCTGATCCCGCGACCATCGAGGCCGTGCTCGCGCCGCATCGCCACGGCATTCCGGCCGTGAACCTCCATTGCGCGATGCACTGCTACCGCATCGGCAATCCCGGCGAGAAGGCCGAGCCCGGTTCGCAACGCGCGATGTGGTTCGACTACCTCGGCCTCCAGTCCAGCGGCCACGGCCCGCAGGAGCCGATCGCGCTCACGTTCACCGCGAAGAACCACGCCATCACCAAGGGCCTCGGCGACTGGACCACGGTGAAGGAGGAGCTTTACAACAACATCCAGATTTTCGGCTCGGCCACGCCGCTCGTGCGCGGCACGCAGACGGTGAAGAACAAGGACGGCAGCACGAAGGACGTGGAATACGTCGTGGCTTGGGCGAACGATTACAAGGGCGCGCGTGTTTTCAGCACGACCATCGGCCACAACAACATGACGGTCGAGGATGCGCGTTATCTTGACTTCGTGACGCGCGGCGTGCTGTGGGCCTGCGGCAAGCTCGATGAGAGCGGCAAGCCCAAGGCCGGCTACGGCCCGCGCGCGGTGAAATAGTTCTCCGCGCGGCGAACTTCAGTTCCCCTTCGCCGGCGCGGCGGCGTTCTCCAGAATCTTCGAGAGGATTTGGTTCATGTCCTCGTTGTGCTGGCGCGAGGCCATGCCGAACGCGCGCACCACATCGAGCAGAAATCCCGCGTTCTTCCCGTCGAAAACGTAGAGCACCGTCTCCTTGCTGCGCGCCGGACCGGGCACGCGCGGCGAGCCGTCCATCGCGCGCATCGCGGTCATCGGGAGGCAGACGTAGATCATCGCCTGGTTGCCGACGCCGCGCTGGCGGGGCTTGAGTTGAATCTGGATCGAGCCGGTGGGCGTCTCACGCACGAAGCGCGGCACCTTCTGCGTCCAGCGCGAGAAGCCGTCCGGCAGCGGTTTGCCGTCGGATTTTCCGGGCGTTTTCTCGATGACGATGCCCTCGTGCTCTTCGAGCGTGGTGTCCGCGAGCTTCGCAAGCCGGTCGCGTTCGTGCAGCAAGTCGTTCGTTGAAATGATTCCAATACGCAGTGCCTCGACGAGAATCTTCGTGAGCTCCGCCCCGAACTTCGCCTCGCCTTTGCGCTCGAAACGCACACCCTTCGCGACGTTCGGCGCAGCGGCGTCGCGCGTGTCGTAGCCGATCTGCCATTCGAGATAATGCTTCGCGCCGAGCTGCGTCTTCGTCGGCGCGATGGGTTCACCCTCGCCGTCGGCAGTCTGTTCCTTCGCGCGAACTTTGCCCGTGACATCGGTGAGCGGCAGACGAACGCGAACGGTTTCGCCGGCAACCTCAATGCGAACCTGTTTGTATTCCGTGTCGGCGGCAAGGGCGGCGAAGCAATTGCTCAGAGTCAGCGCGACGAGCGCCGTCACGCGCAGGAAGTTGAATCGTGAAAGCCCCATGAAAAGACCACGGCTAACCCATCAGCCCCGGGATTGGCGTGCCATTGTATAGCGTGAAAGGCCGCCCCTGCTCGTCGTGCCACATGGTTGACTGCGGCAGCCCGAGCGCGTCGTAAATCGTCGCGGCCATGTTTTCCGGCGTCTGACCGTCACTCGCGGGATGCCCGCCGATTTTGTCCGACGCGCCGATAACCGTGCCACCACGCACACCGCCGCCGGCGAAGAACACCGTCTGCACCGAACCCCAGTGATCGCGGCCGGGAAGTTTCGCGCCGGCAATTTTTGAAATCTTCGGTGTGCGGCCAAACTCGCCGGCCATCACGACGAGCGTGCTGTCGAGCAGGCCGCGACTCTTCAAATCGTCGAGCAGCGCGGACACGGCGCGATCCATCGGAGGCAGCAGGAAGTTCTTCAAGTTCGGGAACGCCTCCTGATGCGTGTCCCACGTCTCGTTGTTGCCGAGGTTGACCTGCACGAGGCTCACGCCGGCCTCGACGAGGCGCGAGGCGAGCAGCAGCGACCAGCCGAAGGAGTTGCGCCCGTATTTCTCCTGCAAGCGCGGATCGGCCTGCGTGACATCGAACGCCTTGACGGTGTCCTGATGCGTGAGCAACGACACGGCCATCTGCCAGTAGCGGTCGAACTGCTGAATCTCGCCGGCGGTTTCGAGCAAGCCGCGCTGGCGGTCGAGTTCGCCGCGCAACGCGAGCCGGTCGGGCAGTCGCGCCGCGAGACTTTCAGGCAGCGAAACATTCGGCGAGCGAAAGGAAGGAGTGCTTTTCGTGATCGCTCCCTTTTCGTGGTGAAAATAAAATTCCGGATATGCGCCGTAATTCTCCGGGTCGTAAGGCGAGGCGTCGAAGAACCACGGGTCTTTCCGCGAGCCGAGCACGCCGCCGAACTGCCCCGGAATCACGCGGCCCGTGCGATGAATGAGCTTCTCCGGCAGCACGATTGCCGGCGGCAGATTGTTGCGCGGCGCGAGCAGTGTGTTCGACAGCGCGGCGATGGATGGATGATCCGACGCCTTGGGCCTGTTCGGATCGAACCCCGCCGGCATGTCCGAGCGGCCCGTGAGCATGATGTGATGACTCGCCGAGTGGTCGTTCGACTTGTGCGTGAGCGAGCGGCAGAGCGCCCACATCTCGCTGCGCTTCGCCAGCTCCGGCAAATGTTCGCAGATGTGAATTCCCGGCGTGCGCGTCGGGATTTCCTTGAACTCTCCGCGAACCTCCTCCGGCGCATCGGGCTTGAGGTCAAAGCTGTCCTGCTGCGCCAGCCCGCCGGAGAGAAAGATGTAAATCACCGACTTCGCGCGAACCTTCGATGAGGTGCCCGCCGCCATCGCTCGCAGCGGTGTAAGGTGATTCATGCCAAGACCGACAAGGCCGAGCGCACCAGCATGGATCGCGGTGCGGCGCGTGAGGCCGTTCTGCCACGGATGTTTAAAGGCGTTCACCATGAAATCTGCTGCCGCTGATTGTGCCGAACGTAGCTTCGCTCGGTTGAATCGTAAAGCGCTGAATCGCCTTCCGCGTCGCGGCGCCGCGTGGCAGGCTCACGGCGCATGGACGAGCGCCTGCTGCGTTTCACCGCCGAGATCATCCGCCAGACGAGCCGCGAAAAGCCGGCTGACGGCGTGCTGCGCGCAGAGCTGAAGCGCAACGACACGCTCTCGGCGGACGACAGGCGCGACGTGAGCCGCGCGATGTTTGCCTACTACCGCTGGCGCGGATGGCTGTCGGGCAAGATGCCGATGGAGCAACGCATCAAAACCGGGCTCGAATTTGCGACGCGCTTTGCGAAGAACCCGTTTTCCATTTCCGCCGAATTACTTGCGTCGAAGGCCCTGCCCGAATGGGTCGCGGACGAGGTCCAATGTTCACCGGAATGGCTGCGCGCGTTGCAACGCGAACCAGCGCTGTGGCTGCGCGCGCGTCCCGGCCGCGCAAAAAAACTCGCGAGCAAGCTTGGTCATTGCAAGGCGAGCCGGCTGCCGTTGCTGCGCGATGCCGTCCAGTTTGAGGGGCAGGCGGATTTGTTCCGCACGCCGGAGTTCGAGGCGGGCGAGTTCGAGTTGCAGGACATTTCGTCCCAGGCCGTTGGGGTTCTTTGCGCGCCGCAACCGGGTGAGACTTGGTGGGACGCCTGCGCTGGCGAGGGTGGCAAGATGCTGCATCTCGGCGATCTCATGCAGAACAAGGGTCTCGTGTGGGCGAGCGACCGCGCCGAGTGGCGGCTCGAAAAGCTCAAGGCCCGCGCCGCTCGCGCGCAACTGTTCAACTACCGCGCCGTGCTGTGGGACGGCGGGGCGCATCTTCCGACACAGACGAAATTCGACGGTGTGCTCGTGGACGCGCCGTGCTCCGGCCTCGGCACGTGGCAGCGCAATCCGCACGCGCGCTGGACTACGACACCGGACGACGTGCGCGAACTCGCCGCTGTTCAGTCCAACCTCCTGCATCATTGCGCGCCGCTGGTGAAGCCCGGCGGGAAGCTCATCTACGCCGTGTGCACGCTCACGCGCTCGGAGACGACTGCCGTGTGCGATGCGTTCAACGAGCAGCATCCTGATTTCGAGCCGATGCCGCTGGCGAATCCGTTCAACAAGTTTTTTCCGCCGTCACCGCAGCTCTGGTTGTGGCCGCAGGAAACCGGCGGCAACGGCATGTTCATCGCCGCGTGGAAGGAGCGTTTATGAGGCGCGAGCGGTTCACCATTTGCGAATCCATTCCCACAACGGGCGCAGGTCTGTGTCGCCAAGCGCCATCTTCTTCACCTCGGCGCGTCCGCCGACCTGCACGGCGCGGTGCAGCCAGCGGCGCGCCTCGGGTTCATCGCCGAGCTGGCACGAGTAGCACGCGAGATTGTAGGGCACCGTGATCACTTCGGAAAAACGGTCGGCCACGCGCAGGAGATTGTCCCGTGCCTCGGCCGTGCGTTGCAGTTCGTGCAGCGCAAAACTTTGGTCCACCCAGCCCTGTGGATTCTCCGGCGCGGCTTCCACCAGTTCGCGTGAGATGCCGAGCGCGGCGTCCCACTGCTTTTGCGTCGCGAACAAATGCCAGCGCACCGCGAGCACGTCGGGATGGCGCTGGAATTTCGGCGAGATTCGGGCCAGCTCCGCCTCTGCATCGGCTTGCGCGCCGAGGCCGAGCCAGCCCTTCGCGGCGTTGAGATAGTGAATGTCGGGTGGGCCGATTGCCGCCATGCGCTGAACATAAAAGGTGCCGCTAAAATTGGCAAATGCCGTCGTGTCTCTCGCAATCCTAGCCTGCTCGACATATCGCCTCAACCGTGGCTTAATCCGCGCGTCTCGATGAAATTCAGCTTCACCTTTGCGTTGCTCCTTTCCGCGCCGCTGTTTGTTTCAAACGTGCCGGCGCAGCAGCCTCAGCCAAAGCCCGCCGAGGCGCTTGCCAGCCTTCAGTCCCGTTTGTCCGATTACGTTGCGCAGCCGCGCTTCGCCGCCGCTGGACTCGGTGTGAAGGTCGTCTCGCTCGACACGGGCAAAATTCTCTTCGAGCACGACGCAAACAAGCTGCTCAAGCCCGCGAGCAACGCCAAGCTCTTTACTGGCGCACTCGCGCTCGACCGGCTCGGACCGGATTTTCGCATCCGCACATCGTGTTATGCTGCGACACGTCCAGACGCCAACGGCGCGCTTGTCGGTGACCTTGTCATTTACGGCCGCGGTGATTTCTCGATGGCCGCGCGGTTCAACAACGGCGATTATTCGAAGTCACTCGAACCTCTCGTCAATGCGCTCGCCGCCGCTGGAATCAAGAGCATTGCGGGCGACCTCGTTGGCGATGAAAGTTTTTTCCGTGGCCCGCCGCTCGGCGATGGCTGGGCGTGGGACGATCTCCAGTATTACTATGGCGCTGAAGTTTCCGCGCTCACGCACGAGGACAACGTGGTGGACCTCGCATTCAAGCCCGGCGCAAAAGCCGGCGAGCCAGCGCAGCTTGCCGCGAAACCAGCGACAACCTTCCTGAACTTCATCAGCCGCGTGAGCACAGTCGCGACAAACGGCGCGCGTGGTGTCGAGATTTACCGGCCCATCGGCGAGAACAACGTGTTCGTTTCCGGCTCTGTTCCGCTTGGCGACAAAGGCGTGGTTGATGCCGTTGCCGTTCATCAGCCCGCGCTGTGGTTCATCACGGAACTGCGTGATGCGCTGGCAAAGCGAGGCATCACCGTCGCGGGAAAACTTCGCACCGTGAACTGGCTTGAACGCGACGCCGCGCCGGTGGACTGGAGCCAACAGACTGAAGTGGCCTTCACCGAATCGCGCCCGCTCGCCGAGATGGTGGCGAAGATGATGAAGCCGTCGCAGAATCTCTATGCGCAAATGCTGCTGCTACAGGTCGGCGAATCGCGCCGCACCAAGGCCGAAGTGCGTCGTGCGACGAGCGAGGATGCTGGGCTCGCCGAGTTGGACAAATTTCTCGCGGAAGCAGGCATCCGCCGGGATGAAGTCCATTTGCAGGAAGGCTCCGGCCTTTCGCGCACCGCAATCGTGACACCGAACTCGCTTGTCACGCTGCTTACGCACATGGCGCGCCACCGGCACGCGCAGGTGTTCCGCGACGCGCTGCCGATTGCGGGCGTGGATGGCACGCTGCGATCGCGGCTCAAGGGAACCGCCGCCGAGAAAAACGCGCTCGCCAAAACCGGCACGCTCGGTTTTGTGAACACTATCTCCGGATACGTGACAAGCGGGGCAGGGGAGCGGCTCGTGTTCAGCATCATGCTCAACGCCTACTCAAATTCCGACCCGAAGCATTCCGGCAAAAACGAGGTGGACGCGCTCGTCGCGATGCTGGCGGGGTTCAACGGGCGAAGTGCTGAATGAATCGTCATCGGTGCAGTGCCAATGCTCACAAACAACGACGACACAACGTCACGGCTTCGTTTTCGGCAAGTCCGCGAGCACGCTGGCGGCGAGGAAATCGCGGAACGTGTTCCGCTCCGCAACTACGCCGTCGTGGCTGAGTTCGGAGAGCCAGAAGACCCAGCGGTTTGTTTTGAGTTCACCGGCGGTGACGGGCTGTTTCTCTCTCGCAAAAAGTGATTCGTTGCGTTCCTTCAGCAGCGACATGAGCCGCTCGGTTTCGCGCTTGGTGCCGCCGTTGTCGGTGTAGATGTTCAGAAGCCTGCCGGCGTGCTGCGAGTGCCACGCAAGAAACACGTCCGTCTCGGCATACAGCGCGTCGAAGAGCCACACCTCGCGCACGCTCGCAGAAAGCCCACCTTTCGCGAGCGACTGTGCGATGGCGTGATAGCCGCCGCTGTGGCCGGAGAGGATGATGTTGCCCGGCCGTGCGCGCTTGAACTCCTCGCGCGTGCGCAGCGTGGCAAGAACTTCCTCGATGAGGCGTTTGAAACCGCCTTCATCCGCGAGCTTACCCGCCGATGAATCGGGCGAATTCAACGGCCCTTGCGGCACGACAAGCACGGCAGCCTTGCCGCTCGCGGCGAATTGCTCGATGAGCCGGTAGCGCTGCAACACGTTTGTGACGCTGTTGCGCCAGCCATGAAAGTGGACGACGAAGTCCACAGTGCCGTTGGATGGAAGATGGTTCGGGACAAAGATGGCGACGGTGTTGTCCGAGTAATGCTGCGCGGCGGGGAATTGTTTGCCCTGATAAGTGTGTCCGTCGGCCCGCGACGGATGCGGGAATGGAGCGGAGACAAGCTGCGTGAGGACGAGCGTGCCGAAGTTCGTGTAACGGTCGGTGAAGGAATCCCCTCCAGTCGCTGCACCGGCTGACGCGAACAAAAGCGCGGGCAGCCATGAGCGAGCAATTCGCAAAGAGTTCAATTTTGGTCGCATCACCCAGCCCTCATTTCGTCAGGAGTTTCCACACGCGCAATGTTTCGGTGATGCTCCACGCCTGCGCGTCGCAGCCGCGTTGCGTGTGTGGCGCATCGCCGTCGCAGATTTCAGGCAGATGGCCGATGCAGCCTTCGGCGAGCAGGCGGTCAACGCTGCCGAGATACGCGCGCGCGGCGGCGATAGCTTCAGGCGAAAAATCGTAAGCGCGCACGAGTGCCTCACAGAAGGACGGGAACGTCCAGCACCATGCCGTGCCGTTGTGATATGCGGGCTTTCGGCACGTGTCCTCGTCGCCCTCATAACTGCCCCAATAAGGCTGCACCGGGTTGTTCAGCAAGTGTCCATCAGCCGCGCGGATTTCAAGCGGCGGTGAAACAGCCAGCGGCGCGAGCGAGCGCAGCGCGCCGGGCACAACGAGATGACGCAGCGTGGCATCCACGCAACAGCGGGCGCGTTCGCCACCGACGAGGCCGAGGCTGACGGTGAAGAGCATGTTGCTTCGCAACGCGGTGTCGCGAACGGCGTCCTTCGCGGCGATGCCAGGCTTTGCAATGAGCACGTCGGCGAACCAGCCTTGTTCGTCGAGCCAAAAAAGTTCGTTCAGCGAATGCTCGGCCCGTGCAGCGATCTGACTCCATGCTTCGCTTTCGGGTTTCACATCGAAGCGTTCAAGCTGCCGCAACAGCCGAATCCACAGCGATTGAATTTCGACGGCGTAGCCTTCGCGCGGCGTGCCAGCGGGGAAATTCGTATCCATCCACGTAAAATGGCTCGGGCTCCACACCAGCGCGGACGCGGCATCCACGCGGATGCCGTTGGGCGCACCGCGCAGATAATTCGCCGCGATGCTCAGTAACACATCCGCGACGGTCCGCCTGCGAGCGTCAACGACGGCCGTGTAAAATCCTGAATCCTGTTGCGCAAATTCCTCGCACGCGAGCGCGAACCACAGCGGCGCGTCCACAGTGTCGCGGTTCGAGGCGTTGTCGCCGTAGAGCGCGTTGGGCAGCGTGCCGTTTTCCTCGAAGCGCGCGAAGGTCAGCAGAACTTCGCGCACTTCATTCGTGAAGCCCGCCGCGAGCAGACCGCGCGCGGCGATGAGCGTGTCGCGTCCCCAGTCGAGAAACCACGGATAGCCGGCGATGACGGTTTTTCCCTCGCCGCGCCGGATGACAAACGCCTGTGCCGCCTGAATCAACTGCCGCTCGAACGCCTCCGCTACGGTCGTGACGGCGCGCGATTCCTCCGCTTCGAGTTGGAAGCGTGGCGGACCAAACGGCTCGTCCGTCTCCGCGGTGGCCACGAGCATCACGGTGCGGCCTGCGGGCAGGAGCAGTTCGAACCAGCCCGGGCTCCACGCGTCGCCGCTGGCGGTCATGCCGCGCGAGGCTTCGACGGGATGGGGGATGTTCTCGCACCATTCGGGCTGCGCATGGAAATGCGGATCGTCTGCCCAGATGCGAAGCTGCCGGTCACGCGCCGGAGTGAACTCAAATCCAACCGCCTCGGCTGCCGCCGCCGCATGCGGGCCGCTGGCGATGCCGGCGTGTTCTCCCGCCCGCGGGCGGATCAACGGACGGCAGTTCGAGGCGAAATGATGTTCCGCGCCGCTGTTGCGTTTGGTTTCCCAGTGGAAATTACGGTCCTCGATGTCGAAACGGGCGGTGATCCGCACGTCCGCGCCCGCGGGCAGCTCGCGGCCGAGGCCGTCGGGAACTTTCGTTCGCGTGAGGCGGAAGATGACCGTGTTGCGCTTGTCGAGCATCTCGGCGGAAAGTTCCACGCCGACGGCACGGCCGTCGCCGGCATTGGCGACGAAGTGCCAGCGCGCGGGCGGGCCGGCCTCGAATGCAACGAGGTTGTCACCGTTTAGCGGCGCAATGAATCCGCCCGCATTGCACCAAAGCCGGAGACGTTTGACGAGGACATGGCGGTCCACGGGCAGCGACGCGTGCAGGTTTGCGGCGAGGACGCAGTCGTATTTCGAGGTGATTCGGCCGAGGTCAACGCACATCCGAGCCATGCCGCCGCGACCGTTCGTGAGCAGGATGAGCGAGGACAGATGAGGCGCCGCGGAAGACGGAAAGGGCTGCGGTTCGGGTGCGAGGTAACGGACGGTTGCAGAAATTTCGGACTCGCCTTCAACAAAGCGTTCCAGTGCGAGGGTTGCGTCACAGACGAAATCGCCAGGAGCGAAACATGCAGTGTGGCCCTTTTCAACCATGATGGATTCCGCGTGCTCGACGCATTGTCCGCGCGAAAGCGTTGCGCGGAATGGCGCGGTGTCTTCAATGAGGAGCCAATGATGCGGTGGCACGAGCAACACTCGCGAACGGTCAGCGAGACGCCACGTGACAACTGGTGTGTAGCCAGTCGCAGGTTCGTGGAGCTTCCCGCGCGAAGCGCGAGCGAGCCACTCGGCGGGCGAGCCATTCACGAGTGCAGCCACTTCGCGCCAGTCAAAGTGGCCTACCGTTTCGGCGGACATCACTTTCGAGATCGAGGTCAGCGCCCACGCAGCCTGCGCGCGGGCGCGGCGGTAACCTTCGCCGGAGAGGCCGAGCGGTTTCGAGTCGAGCGCCAGGCAGTGGCACGTCGCGGGTGCGAGCGTGATAGCAAGCTTTGCATCGGTCGTGTTCTTAATCTCTGGGACGGGCTGGCCAAGGAGGTCTGTGAAACGGCCTGCGATGAGGCCGGGGTTGCCGGGAAACCCCGCCCCGCGCAGATCGAGCGTGAGCGATTGCGCTTGCTCCGTGTCGGTGTTCAGCAGCACAAGGACAACGTCGCGGCCCTCCGCTGACTGGCGAAGCAACGCGAACACTGGCGAACCCTCCGCGCTGACACGCGTGAGCTTTGCGCCGTCGAAAAAGCACGGATGTTCTGCGAGCAGTTTGTTGAGAGCGGTGAGTTCAGCAACAATGTTGCACGCCGCACCCCAGTTCATGCCCGTGCTGCCGTGCACGCGGATTTTTTCCGATGCGAGCCATTCGCCGCCGCCGGTGAAGCCGTAACCGCCGCACACGCTGGTGAGCGCGCTCAGGCGGTTTCGCAACAATGACCACGCGCGGCCCTTCGCGGCGAGGCGGAGGTTGTCGTGCGTTTCGCTGTAATGCACTAGAACGCCGACGCGGGAGCTTTGCTTCAAGGCATGGTCGAGATAGCCTTGAACTTGGAGCGCGGTGCTTTCCTGAAAAAGCTCGCTGTAAGCCCACTGCATCCCGCCGTCGGTGAGGAGCGCTTCGGTTTCAACCCAGCCGCCGCCGAGTCCTTCGAGAAGAAAAACCGTCTCGGGAAACTCCTGCCGCACGCGCGCGGTGATGAACTGCCACGCGGGCATCGGCACTTTGTAGCCGGCGTCGCAGCGGAAGCCATCCACGCCGCGCCGGCACCACGTGAGAAAAACCTCCGCGAGTTCCTCCCACAATTCCGCGTGAACATGTTCCAGTTCCGTGAGGTCTTCCCACGTCACGCCCCACGCGCCGGGCGAAACGAAGTTCCCCTTTGTGTCGCGCAGGAACCATTCGGGATGCTCCTCCTGCAGGCGCGAGCCCCAGCCCGTGTGGTTGATGACGAGGTCGAGGAAGAGCCGCCCGCCGTGTTCGTGAACGCCGCGCGCGAGTTCGCAGAACTGCTCAACGCCGGTGGTGCGTTTGTCGAAGTCAACCAGTGCGGGATCAATGCCGGTCAAATCAAGCGCGGCGTAAGGGCTGCCGAAGCGGCCGAACTTCGCCATCGTTGTGGGCGTGGGATTGACCGGCAGCAAATGCAGGATGCGGCAGCCGAGGGTGCCTAAAATGTGCGGTAGTTCGCGCGTGAGGTCGCGCAGCTTGCCCGACGGCGGGATGACGGTGAATCCGTGCGCGTCGAGCTGTTTGAATTCCGCTTCGCGGTTGTCGTCCCAAGCGCGTTGCAGATTCTTCGTCGCGCCAAACATGCGCGTGAAGGCGCAGTAAATCGTATTGCCTGTCCGGCATACGTTGGGATGTATTGTGATGCCGACATCCGGTCCATCGGGCCAGTGCTGCCAGCCGCGCGCGTCCAGCGCGTAGGCCTTGGCCTTGAACCACCCGACCTCGGCGAGCGGCAGTTCCACAGCCCATTCGCCGTCTTCCCAGCGCATCGGGATGTCGCGCCACGACGCGCCGGCGAGCGGCAATTTCTTGAAGTGTGCCTCGACGATTTCGGCGCGCACGAGGTCGGCGCGGCCGAGATTCGTGCGCAGGCGCGCCTGCCAGCCGCGCTTCGGGGTTTGATCGGGAGCCGCGGGCCGCAGCGTGAAGCGCACGGTGTCGCCGACGAAGCGCAGCAGGCGCTCGCCGGTCGGCGGGGTCATCGCAGCTTGGGTCATGGATTGGCGGACTCGACTCTCTGCGACTTTGGAATCCGCGAGGCGGTTAAAAACTTTTTCACCGGCGAACGCAAGCACCGCGTGTGATGCAGCTTCAATCGCGGAAGTTGGTGAAGCTCAGCGCCGCGGGGAAGTCCTTCGCGCGCACGGCGGCGATGACGGCCTGCAAGTCGTCCCGGCTCTTGCCGGTGCAGCGCAGCTTCTCGCCCTCGATGGCGGCGCTGACCTTGAGCTTGGTGTCGCGCACGAACTGCGCGATCTGTTTGGCCACGTCCGGTGCGATGCCCTGCTTGATCTTCACGACCTGCCGCGTGTGGCCGAGTGGGGAGACGTCGGGCTTGCCCTGGTCCACGTTCTTGAGGCTCACGCCGCGTTTGCCGAGGCGGTTGATGACCATGTCAACGAGCGTGCGGACTTTGAACTCATCCTCGGCGGAAAGCTTGATGTCGTTTTTCTCCAGCTCGATGGCGGCCTTGCTGCCCTTGAAATCGAAGCGGGTGGCGAGTTCCTTCTTCGCCTGGTTGACGGCGTTCTCGATCTCCATCGAGTTGACTTCGGAAACAATGTCGAATGACGGCATGGCGGAACGGTAGCGAATCCGCCCGCGCACTCAAAGAAAAAGCTCGGCTCGCGGCCCGAAAAGGAAAAACATCGCGGCACATCATGACCGAGACGAGGGAACATCAACGCCTGCACGCGCCGTGGACGGGGCCGGTGCATCCGTGGCGCAAGTGGGGGCCTTATGTGAGCGACCGTTCGTGGGGCACGGTCCGCGAGGATTACAGCGCGGACGGTGACGCGTGGAACTTCCTCCCGCACGATCTTGCGCGCTCGAAGGCGTATCGCTGGGGCGAGGACGGCATCGCGGGCATTTGCGACCGTTACCAGATCATGTGCTTCGCGCTCGCGTTGTGGAACGGGCGCGATCCGATTTTGAAGGAGCGTTTCTTCGGCGTCACGCCGCAGGAGGGCAACCACGGCGAGGACGTGAAGGAGTATTACTTCTACCTCGACTCGACGCCAACGCATTCCTACATGCGGATGCTCTACAAATATCCGCAGGCCGAGTTTCCTTACGCGCGGCTCATCGATGAGAACCGCAAGCGCGGCGCGGCGGACGCCGAGTTTGAGTTGCTCGACACGGGTCTGTTCGATGACGACCGCTACTTCGACGTGTTCGTCGAATATGCGAAGGCCGCGGAGGAAGATGTTTGCATCCGCATCGAGGTGTGGAACCGCGGGCCGGAAGCCGCGCCGATCCACGTCATCCCGCACCTGTGGTATCGCAACCGCTGGTCGTGGTTCGCGGAGCAGCGCCCGGAGCCGGTGATCGAGCTTGTGAAGAAACGGCAGAAGAATTTCATCACGCTGCACGCGGACGATTCGGGCTGCCACACGCTGCGTAACTTGCAGTTTGAATACCAGCTCGGTGAACGTTTCCTCTACGCGCAGCCGGGCGCGACGCCGCTGTTCACAAACAACGAGACGAATGCGGCGCGTGTGTTCGGCGCCGACGCGAAGAGCCGCAGCGAGTTCGTGAAGGATGCGTTTCACCGGCAGATCGTCAACGGCGAGCGCTGCACAAATCCGGAAAATTTCGGCACGAAGGCGGGCCTGCATTACGAGAGCGTCGTGCCGCCGGGCGAATGCGTCGTGTTCCGATTGCGTTTGAGCGACAAGGAGGTTTCAGCGCCGCTCGACGAGGTGGACGCCATCGTCGCGCAGCGTAAGGCCGAGGCGGACGAGTTTTACGCAACGGTGCATCCACCGAAGGCGAGCGAGGACGAGCGGCGCATCCAGCGGCAGGCGCTCGCAGGCCTGCAATGGAGCAAGCAGATTTATTTGTTTGACGTTCACGAATGGCTGAATGGCGATCATCCCGACTGGCCACCGCCGGAGTCGCGCAAGCACATCCGCAACGTCCACTGGAATCATTTGAACTCGCGCCGCATCCTCTCGATGCCGGACAAATGGGAGTATCCGTGGTTTGCCGCGTGGGACCTCGCGTTCCAGGCGGTGCCGTTCGCGCTTGTGGACGCGGAGTTTGCAAAGCAGCAACTCTGGCTGTTGCTGTTCGAGCAGTTCCAGCATCCGAACGGCCAGCTTCCCGCCTACGAATGGGAGTTCAGCGACATGAACCCGCCCGTCCACGCGTGGGCCGTGTGGCGCGTGTTCAACATGGACCGCATCCGCAGCGGCAAGGCCGACCGCGCGTGGTTGGAGCGCTGTTTCCACAAGCTGCTCATCAACTTCACGTGGTGGGTCAACAAGGTTGATGCGGACGGGAACAATGTTTTTGAAGGCGGCTTCCTTGGCCTCGACAACATCACCGTGGTGGATCGCAGTGAAAAACTTCCCGACGGCACGGTGCTCCAGCAATCCGACGGCAGCGGCTGGATGGGAATGTTTTGCCAGAACATGATGCGCATCGCGTTGGAGCTGGCGCGGGAAAACAAAACTTACGAGTCGCTCGCGACGAAGTTCTTCGAGCACTACGTGTATGTCGGCTCCGCGATGAAGCGCATGGGCAAGCGCGGCTACGAATTGTGGGATGAGGCGGACGGTTTCTTCTACGACGTGCTCAGTCATCCCGATGGCAGCTATGACAAATTCCGCGTGCGCTCGCTCGTCGGGCTGATCCCGATGTTCGCCATCGAGCGGCTGGAGGAGAAATGGATCGAACCATTCAAGGACTTCCGCGGCAACCTCCACTGGTTCCTCAAGCACCGCGGCGACCTCGTCGAGAAATGCGTCACCACCATCCAGGAAAATGGCGACACCGTCCACGTGCTCGCCGTGATGACGCCCGAACAGCTTGGCCGCCTCCTGCGCGTGGTGTGGAATCCCGCGGAATTCCGCAGTGAATTCGGCCTGCGCAGCCTCTCACGCGTGCACGAGCGCGAGCCGTTTCACTTTGGCGAAAAATGGATCGGCTACGAGCCGGGCGAATCCATCGCGAAACTCAAGGGCGGCAACTCAAACTGGCGCGGGCCGATCTGGTTCCCAACGTCGTTCATGATGATCGAGTCATTGCGCAAGCTGCGAAAGGCCTACGGGGGCACGTTCACCATCCCCGGCTGTGCGCCGGGCGACGCGCCGATTGATCTCAACGAGCTCGCGGAAGGTTTTGCTGAACGGCTGTTGCACATCTTCGCCCGCGGCGCGGATGGAAAAAGGCCCATGTTCGGCGCGGCGAAAAAATTTCAGGAAGACCCGCACTGGCGCGACCACCTTTTGTTCCACGAATACTTCCACGCCGAAACCGGCGCGGGCCTGGGTGCTTCGCATCAGACCGGCTGGACGGCGCTGATCGCGTGCGTGATTGACGAGTGGCGGAAGTGAGCGCTTACGGTAGCGCGATCACCAGCACGAACGCAACCGCCGACACGATCACCATCAGGCCGGCGGGGCGGAAGGATTTGGTCTTGGCAAAGCGCCATCCAAAGAAAACGGCGAGGAAGGCGATCAAGCCCAGCGCGACATCGGTCGAGAGCGCGCCGGTCGCCGCAATGGCAATCGGAATCGCGAACGCCACGGACGTGACGAGCGAAATCTTGCTGCCGGCCTTGATAAACCCCATCAGGCCGCCAACGACCAGCAGCCCGACATAAACCCACAGGACGATGTTGTGCGCCATACTTTCGTTAATCCGAATTTAAGCGCATCTCGCGTGGTTTGCACACGCAAATTCGATGTGACGTTGTTGAAACGGCTAATTCCCAGTTGACGCTTCCATTGCCGTCCGTATCTTCGCGGGGTGTTTGCCCGAACGGCAGCCGGCTTCAGGCCGTCCACCCAAAACTGAATGAGCAAAAACTACATCTTCTCCTCGGAGTCCGTCGGCGAAGGCCACCCGGACAAAGTCTGCGACACGATCTCGGATGCCGTCCTCGACGCGTGCCTCGCGCAGGACAAATACAGCCGCGTCGCGTGCGAAACCTACGCCAAGTCGAACCTTGTCGTCGTCGGCGGCGAAATCACGACCAAGGCGAAGCTCGACTTCAACGCCATCGCCCGTGCCGCCATCCGCGAGATTGGCTACACGCATGACGACGACGTGTTCCACGCCGACAAGGTGCTCATCATGAACGCCGTCACTTCGCAGTCGCCCGACATTGCGCAGGGCGTGGACGCGAAGGAGGCCGAGGGCAAAGGCCACGCCGAGCAGGGCGCCGGCGATCAGGGCCTCATGTTCGGCTACGCGTGCAACGAGACGCCGGAGCTGATGCCCGCGCCCATCATGTATGCGCACACGCTCGGTCGCGAACTGACGCGCATCCGCAAGAGCGGCAAAGTGAAGTGGCTCCGGCCCGACGCCAAGTCGCAGGTCTCAGTTCGCTACGTCAACGACCAGCCCGTTGAAATCACCAACGTCGTCATCTCCACGCAACACTCGGAGGACGTGAAGCACAGGACGATCAAGGAATTCTGCATCGAGGAAGTCATCAAGAAGACCCTGCCGCGCCGCCTCATCACCAAGCACACGAAATTCCTCATCAACCCCACCGGGCGATTCGTCGTTGGCGGCCCGCAGGGCGACACCGGCCTCACTGGCCGCAAGATCATTGTGGACAGCTACGGCGGCATGGGCCGTCACGGCGGCGGCGCGTTCAGCGGCAAGGACCCGAGCAAGGTGGATCGCAGCGCGGCTTACATGGGCCGTTACGTGGCGAAGAACATCGTTGCAGCCGGTCTGGCGACGAGCGCCGAAATCCAGTTCGCCTACGCCATCGGCCATCCCGACCCGGTGAGCGTGTGCGTGAACACATTCGGCACGGCGAAGAATGGAATCACCGACGAGGCCATCGAGCGCGCGGTTTGCGAAGTGTTCAGCTTCAAGCCCGCCAACATTGTGAAGCAACTGAACCTGCTCCGTCCGATTTACTCGAAGACGACGAACTACGGTCACTTCGGCAAGAACGATCCCGACATCACCTGGGAACGCGCCGACAAGGCCGCTGCCCTCAAGCGCGCAGTGAAATAACTCAACACTCAACCTTCAACTCTGATGCCCACCCTCACCGCCTCCCGTCCTCGCGCCACCAAGCCCGGAAAAGTTTCCGCGCCAAAAACTGGCAACGCCGCCGCCGCGCCTGATTTCAAGGTTAAGGACCTCTCGCTCGCCGAGTGGGGCCGCAAAACCATCCAGGTTTCCGAGCACGAGATGCCCGGCCTCATGTCCATCCGGCGCAAGTATTCCGCGAGCAAGCCGCTCAAGGGCGTGCGCATCACGGGCTCGCTGCACATGACCATTGAGACGGCGATTCTCATCGAGACGCTTGCCGCGCTCGGCGCGTCCGTGCGCTGGGCGAGCTGCAACATCTTTTCCACGCAGGATCACGCCGCCGCCGCGATTGCGAAGGCCGGCATCCCCGTGTTCGCGCACAAGGGCGAAACGCTCGAGGAATACTGGGACTTCACTCTCGCCGCGCTTACGCATCCGGGCGGCCTCGGCCCGCAGCTCATCGTGGATGACGGCGGCGACGCCACGCTCCTCCTTCACAAGGGTTACGAAATGGAGAAGGGCGACAACTGGGTTAACACGCCGAGTGACAACCACGAAGTTTCCGTCATCAAGAACCTGTTGAAGAAGTGCGCGAAGGCGCGCCCCGGCTGGTTCACGCGCGTCGTGAAGGACTGGAAGGGAGTGAGCGAGGAGACGACCACCGGCGTGCATCGCCTCTACCAGATGAAGGAAGCCGGCACGCTGCTCGTGCCCGCCATCAACGTCAACGATTCCGTCACCAAGTCGAAGTTCGACAATCTTTACGGCTGTCGCGAATCGCTCGCCGACGGCATCAAGCGCGCGATGGATGTGATGGTCGCGGGCAAGGTCGCGTGCGTTTGCGGCTACGGCGATGTCGGCAAAGGCTCGGCGCATTCGCTGCGCGGCTTCGGCGCGCGCGTCATCGTCACCGAGATTGATCCCATCAACGCGCTGCAGGCCGCGATGGAAGGCTTCGAGGTCGCGACCGTCGAGGACACCCTTGGCACCGCGGACATCTACGTGACCACCACCGGCAACTGCGACGTGATCACCTTCGAGCACATGGCTGCGATGAAGGACCAGGCCATCGTCTGTAACATCGGCCACTTCGACAACGAGATCCAAGTGGACCGTCTCAGCACGACGAAGGGCGTCACGCGCCTGAACATCAAGCCGCAGGTGGACAAATACACCTTCGCCAATGGCAACTGCATCTACCTCCTTGCCGAGGGCCGCCTCGTGAACCTCGGCTGCGCCACGGGTCATCCGAGCTTCGTCATGTCGAACTCCTTCTCCAACCAGACGCTCGCCCAGCTTGACCTCTGGGCGAACAAGGACAAATACAAACCCGACGTGTATCGCCTGCCCAAAAAGCTCGACGAGGAAGTCGCCCGCCTGCATTTGGAGAAGATCGGCGTGAAGCTCACGAAGCTCAGTGACAAGCAGGCGAAGTATCTCGGCGTCTCCGTGGACGGCCCCTACAAGCCGGAACACTACCGCTATTAACCTGCAGCGTCGGTCTGTGACCGTCGCAAAATTTCCCGCGCTCTCAGAGCGCTGTTAAGCGAAGGCGAACGGCAACCCCGTTCGTCTTCTTCTTTGCGGTTCCGCTTTTACCGAAACCAAATGCTTGACGCAGGCCCTCAACAGGCTTACCACCACAATAACGCCCAGAAGATTGGTTTAACTTTATCGCACACCATGAACCCACCCACCACCCGCCGTGAATTCCTCGCTGATGTCGGACGCGGCACGCTCGTTGCCGCCGTCGGCTCCAGTCTCGCCACTGAACTCGGTTTCGCCTCCGCTTCCGCCGCCGATGCGCCTGGCGCGCTCGACTTCGGCGCGCTTGAACCGCTCGTGCGTCTCATGCAGGAGACGCCCGCGACGAAGCTGATTCCCGCGCTCGCCGAAAAACTCAAGTCCGGCACCGAGCTTCGCACGCTCATCTCCGCCGCCGCGTTCGCAAATGCCCGCACCTTTGGCGGTGAGGATTACGTCGGCTTTCATACGATGATGGCGCTCGCGCCAGCGCTGCACATGTCGCGCGAATTGACCGGCCCGCAGCAGGCGCTGCCGGTCTTTAAGGTTCTTTACCGGAACACCAATCGCATTCAGGAACACGGCGGCCGCAACGGTGAAGTTCTCCATTCCGTCAAGCCCAGCCCGATTGCGGAAGTCAATCCCGGCAGCGAGGCGTTGCGCGATGCCGTCCATCGCAAGGACGTGAACGAGGCCGAGCGCACGTTCGCGACGCTCGCGCAGCTCAGCGCTGATGACGCGCTCAACCATTTGCTCCACACCGTTCAGGACAACACCGAAGTCCACCGCGTCGTGCTGCCGTATCGCGCGTGGGATTTGCTCGGACTCATCGGCAAGGAGCAGGCGCACACGTTGCTGCGTCAGTCAGTCCGCTACTGCGTGAAGGCCGAGTCGTGGCAGCACACGGCCACTTACGACAAGCCGCGCACGCTGCTTCCGAAGCTGCTCGAACAATACAAACTCCTCGACCGCACGCCCGGCACGCGCACCGCCGAGGACGCGTGGGTGGACCAGCTCAGCCAGACCATTTTCAAGTCCGCTCCCGAACAGGCTGCCGAGGCCGCCGCCGCCGCGCTCGCGGAAGGCTTCGCGCCCGCCGCCATCGGCGAGGCTGTTTCGCTCGCGGCGAACCAGCTCATCCTTCGCGACCACGGCCGCACACCGCAGATGGAAGTTCCCGGCAAACCCATCGGCAGCATTCACGGCGACAGCATCGGCGTCCACGCGTGCGATTCGGCGAACGCTTGGCGCAACCTCTCGCGCGTGAGCAATCCGCGGAACACATTCGCCTGCCTCATCCTCGGCGCGTATCAAGTCGCGCTGGATCGTGTTGAACGCGGCGGTGATTTCCTCCACTGGGAGGCACTGCCGGTGAAGTGGCAGCTCGACCGGACGAAATCAACCGACCCTGCCGTGTTGCTGCGCGAGGCGGACGAGGCTATCCGCGGCAACCTCCAAGCGCAGGCCGCCGCCATCGTGCATCGTTACGGTGAACTCGGCCACGCACCGCGCCCGGTGTTCGACATGCTGCTGCGTTACGCCGTGAGCGAGGACGGCGCACTACACGCCGAGAAGTATTACCGCACCGCCAGCGAAGAGTTCGCCGCCACGCGCGCCGCGTTCCGCTGGCGCCAGCTTGTCGCGCTCGCCCGTGTCACCGCCAGCGAATACGGCCGCCCTGCCGCAGGCGTTGCCGAGGCGAGGGAATTGCTCAAGGCGTAGCACAGGCGAAATTTTGATTTCGCTTCGCCGTCTGTCGCGCGTTACAACGCCGGGCCGATGGCTGAATGCCTTCCCATCTACGACATCGAGTCCGACATCGTCGCCACGCTCAAGGCGACGAAGAGGCTCGTGCTGCAAGCGCCCACCGGCTCCGGGAAATCCACTCAAGTCCCGCAAATGCTGCTCAAGCACGGGCTGCTTGGGAGCGGGCAGGTCGTCATCCTCCAGCCCCGGAGACTCGCGGCGCGTTTGCTTGCACACCGCGTCGCGCACGAGCTCGGCGTCGAACTCGGCCGTGAGGTCGGCTATCAGGTTCGCTTCGAGAACTTCACCAGCGACGCCACGCGCATCAAGTTCGAGACCGAGGGGATTCTACTTCGCCAGCTTCTCAACGACCCGACGCTGAGCGGCGTGCAGGCGGTGATCTTCGACGAGTTCCACGAGCGGCATCTCTACGGCGACATCACGCTCGCCCGCGCGCTCGACATCCAGGAAAGGCACCGGCCCGACCTGCTCATCCTCGTCATGTCCGCGACGCTTGACGCGGGCGTGCTGGAAGATTACCTCTGGCCGTGCGCCGTGCTTTCTTCGCACGGCCGCGTCTTCCCCGTTCATGTCGAATATCTCCCGCGCCGGCTCGGCGAGAGCGCGCCGCCGCCGTGGGAACTCGCTGCCGATGCCTTCATCGCGCACGTGCGCTCCGGCGGCACCGGCGACGTGCTCGTGTTCATGCCCGGCGGCTACGAAATCAGCCAGACCCTTGAAGCCATCCGCAACTCGTCCGAGTCGCGCGGATACCTTTTGCTGCCGTTGCACGGCGAACTTGCGCCTCGCGACCAGGACGCTGCGGTCGCGCGCTACGATCAGCAGAAAGTCGTCGTCGCCACGAATGTCGCCGAGACTTCCATCACGATTGACGGCGTGAAACTGGTGATTGACAGCGGTCTCGCACGCATCCCGCGCTACGACGCGAACCGCGGCATCAACACGCTGCTCATCGAGAAGATTTCGCAATCCAGCGCCGACCAGCGCGCCGGCCGCGCGGGCCGCACCGCGCCGGGCAAGTGCGTCCGCCTCTGGTCGCAGCAGGAACACGACGAACGCGCGCCGCACGAACTGCCCGAAATCAAGCGCCTCGACCTTGCCGAAGTCGTGCTCACGCTCAAGGCTGCGGGCGTGGAGGATTTGCGCAAGTTTCGCTGGCTTGAAAAGCCGGATGAGATTTCACTTGCCCACGCGGAGGAATTGTTGACGGACCTTGGCGCGCTCGGTCGCGACGGGCGCATCACGGAACTTGGCCGCCGAATGCTCGCATTCCCGGTGCATCCGCGTTACTCGCGCATGTTGCTCGCGGCGCAGGAGCACGGCTGCGTTCATCAGGCATGTCTCGTCGCCGCGCTCACGCAGGGACGCGATCTGCTGCTGCGCAATGTCGGCAGGGAAGTGAACTCCTACCGCGAGGATTTGCTCGGCGACAAGGCTACGTCGGATTTTTGGATTTTGATGCGCGCCTGGACCTACGCGATGAAGAACAACTTCCGGCCCGAAGCGTGCCGTCGGCTCGGCATTCACATGGTCACCGCGCGGCAAGTAGGCCCGCTGCACGAACAGTTCCTCCGCATCGCGAAGGACGAAGGTCTCGACACCGCGCCGCGCGAGGTGAAGGACGAGGCGTTGCAGAAGTGCATCCTCATCGGCTTCAGTGACCGCGTCGCGCATCGCCTTGATCAGGGCACGCTCCGATGTGAACTCGTCCACAACCGCCGCGGGGTGCTGGCGCGCGAGAGCTGCGTTCAGCACGCGCCACTGTTTGTCGCCGCCGAGGTGCGTGAAATCGAAGGCCGCGACGAGGAATTGCGGACGCTCCTGTCTCTTGCGACGGAGATTGAGGAGGCGTGGCTGCGCGAGCTTTTTCCCGACGACTTCGAGTCCACCCAGCACGTCGCCTTCGACTCGCACGAGCGCCGCGTGCTGGCAGCGGAGATTGTGAAGTTCCGCGGTCTCGCGCTCTCCGCGAAGCGCATCGAGCCGCCGCCCGCCGAGGCTGCTGCGCGTTTGCTCGCCGAGGAGGTTTTTGCGGGACGGCTGCAATTGCCGAACTGGGATCACGGGATCGAGCAGTGGCTGCATCGCCTCCGGCTTCTTTGTCAGCATTGCCCAGAGCTTCAACTCCCGCCGATTACGGATGACGACAAGAAAGCCATCATCGAGCAAATCTGCCACGGCGCGGTGAGCTTCAAGGATTTGAAAGAGCGCGAAGTGAAACCCGTCGTCATGTCGTGGCTCTCAGATGCGCAACGAGAGTTGCTCGACAAGCACGCGCCCGAGCGCCTGACGCTCTCGAACGGCCGCACGCCAAAGGTGACTTACGAGCCGGGTGTCGCGCCGTATGTTTCGCTGCGCATTCAGGAGCTGTTTGGCGTGACGCAGACGCCGCGTATCGCGATGGGCCGCGTGCCGGTGCTCGTGCATATTTTGTCGCCCGGGATGAAGCCGGTTCAAGTGACTCAGGATTTGGCGAACTTTTGGACGGTTCACTACCCGCGGCTCAAGTCCGAGTTGCAGCGGAAATATCCGAAGCATGAGTGGCGGTGATCGTTTGGCGTTTGTCAGTGCTTGTAACTTGCGGCAGGGTTGTTTCGTCTTAAACGCCGTCAACCCAGCATCACCGCAGGCGCAACATCACTGCCTCACGCCATGAAACGATTCTTTAATCTTCTCGCCTTGTTCGCTATGTCTGCCAGCGCCTTTGCCGCGGACCGCCGGCCCAACATCCTTGTCATCGTCGGTGATGACATGGGTTACGGCGACATCAGCGCGCACGGCTGCAAGGACATTCCCACGCCGAACATAGATTCCATCGGCAGGAACGGCGTCCGCTGCACGAGCGGTTACGTGAGCGGGCCGTATTGCAGCCCGACGCGCGCGGGGCTGATGACCGGCCGCTACCAGACGCGCTTTGGCCACGAGTTCAATCCCGGCCCGGCCGAGGCGGCGGTGGAAGTGTTCGGCCTGCCGCTGACCGAGACGACGATGGCGAAACGATTCAAGGACGCGGGCTACAAGACCGGCATGGTCGGCAAGTGGCACCTCGGCTACAAAAAGGAATTCCATCCGATGAATCGCGGCTTCGACGAATACTTCGGCTTCCTCGGCGGCGCGCACTCGTATCTCGACGCGCAAGTGGACAAGGCCAATCCGATTTTGCGCGGCTTCACGCCAGTTGCGGAAAAGGAGGAATACCTGACGGACGCCTTCCGCCGCGAGGTGCTTGCGTTCCTCGACAAGCACCAGAAGGACGAGTGGTTCCTTTATTGGACCTTCAACGCCGTTCACACGCCGATGCACGCCATCGAGAAGTATCTCAAGCGCTTCCCCGACGTGAAGGAGCCGGGCCGCCAGAAGTATTGCGCGATGATGGCCGCGATGGACGACGCCATCGGCGCGGCGCTCGACAAGTTGCGCGAGCAAAAACTCGAAGAGAACACGCTCATCTTTTTCGTTAGCGACAACGGCGGGCCTCCGGCGAACTCATCCAGCAACGGCCCGTTGCACGGCCACAAGGCGCAGACATGGGAGGGCGGCATCCGCGTGCCCTATCTCGTCCAGTGGAAAAGCCACTTGCCAGCGGGCAAGGTCTATGACCAGCCGGTGATACAACTCGACTTCCAGCCCACGGCGCTTGCTGCTGCTGGCGTCGAGATAAAGCCCGAATGGAAACTCGACGGCGTGAACCTGCTCCCGTTCTTCATGGGCGAGAAGACCGGTGCGCCGCACGAGGCACTTTACTGGCGCTTCGGCCAGCAGATGGCAATCCGCATGGGCGACTGGAAGCTGGTGAAGGCCGCGGGCGGCGGACTCGAAGAAGCCGGCGGCCCGCTTCGCCGTTCCGTCGTAAGCGACCTCTCCGGAGCGCATCTTTACAACCTGACCAAGGACATTGGTGAAAAGGAAAACCTCGCGGCGAAGGAGCCGGAGAAGTTCAAGCAACTTGCGGCCGCGTGGACGCAGTGGAACAAGGAACTCGTCGAGCCGAGGTGGTTCCCCAACCGCAATCCAATCGCCAAGGGCAAGAACAAGAACAAGGCCGAGTTGGAGGACGACGCGGACTGGTTTGGTATCGCCGCGGGTTGCGAGCGCCGGTAACCTGCGTCTGATGCATAGCGACACTAGCTCCTTGCGCGGGACGGCCCGCCGTTGTTTCATCGGCGCATGAAACCGTTTTCATCCGTCACTATTGTTGCATGTTTGTTTTCCATCATTACAGCCATGGCTTCGCCTGCCGCTGAAAAAAAGTCGGCAGCGCCGAAGGAATACCTCGTCTATGTCGGCACCTACACCGGCGCGAAGAGCAAGGGCATCTACGTGTCGCGGCTCGACGTGGCAACGGGAAAACTCAGCGCGCCCGAACTCGCCGCAGAAACGAAAAGCCCGTCATTCCTCGCCATTCATCCCACCGCGAAATATCTCTACGCCGTCGGTGAAATCAGCGATTTCGGCGGCAAGCCTGCGGGCGGTGTGAGCGCGTTCGCGATTGATCCCGCGACTGGCAAGCTCGCCTTGCTCAACCAGCAGACTTCCGGCGGCCCCGGCCCGTGCTTTGTCTCGGTGGACCGTCAGGGCAAGTGCGTTCTCGTGGCCAACTACGGCGGCGGCAGCGTGGAGTCCATTCCGCTGCAAGCCGACGGAAAACTCGGCGAGGTCGGCACGTTCATCCAGCACAGCGGTTCGAGCGTCAACGCCTCGCGCCAGAAGGAGCCGCACGCGCACTCGATCAATGTCGCGCCGGACAACCGCTTCGCCTTCGCCGCCGATCTTGGCCTCGACAAGGTGCTCATCTACAAGCTCGACGCGGACAAGGGCACGATCACGGCGAACGACCCCGCGTTTGCTGCCGTGGCGCCGGGTTCCGGGCCGCGGCACTTCGCGTTTCATCCTTCTGGGAAGTTCGCCTACGTTATCAGCGAAATCCTCTGCACGATGACGGCGTTCAGCTACGACGCGGCGCGCGGCGAATTAAAAGAAGTGCAGACGATTTCAACGCTGCCTCCCGGCGAATCGGTGAAGGCCGGCTACAGCACGGCCGAAGTGGTCGCACATCCATCGGGCAAATTCGTTTATGGCTCCAACCGCGGTCACAACACCATCGTGGGCTTCGCCGTGGACACGAAGACGGGCAAGCTGACGCACATCGAGAACACGCCGACGCAAGGCAAGACGCCGCGCAACTTCGCGATTGACCCGACCGGCGCGTGGCTGCTTGCCGAGAACCAGGACTCCGACACCATCGTCGTGTTCCACATTGACGCGAAGACCGGCAAGCTCACGGCCACGGGCCAGAGCATCGAGGTCGGCTCGCCGGTCTGCGCGCGCTTCGTCGCGGCGAAGTAGAAGCGCGAGCCTGTCATGGACCTTTGCGCGCTTGGCTGGGATTCTGCGATGGAGGAAAAGTTCGCGGAGTTCCGCCGGCAGGGACTCGCGCCCGCCCGCGTCGCGAACGAGGACAAGCATCATTACGTTATTTTCACCGGCGAAACCGAGCTTCTCGCGACAGTCCCCGGCAAGCTGCTGCATCACGCCGCATCGAATGCGGAACTTCCAAAAGTCGGCGACTGGGTTGCCATCGAGCTGCTGCCGAACGAGCCGAAGGCGGTCATCCACGCCGTGCTGCCACGCCGCACCGAACTCACCCGCAAAGTCGCCGGGCGCGATGTGGAAAAACAGGTGCTCGCGGCGAACGTGGACGTTGCCTTCATCGTGCAGGCGCTCGACATGTCGTTCAATGTGCGGCGGCTCGAACGCTTCCTCGTCATGGTTCACGAAGGCGGCATCCAACCCATCGTTCTGTTGAACAAGGCCGATCTCTGCGACGCGCCGGACGCTGTCGTTGCCGGCGCACAGGCCGCGGCGGGCGCGGTGCCGGTGTTCGCCGTCAGCGCCCGCACGGGCCGCGGCATGAAGCGTCTGCTCGAACTCCTTCCGCCGGCGTCCACGGGTGTCTTCGTCGGCCCGTCGGGCGTCGGCAAGTCGAGCCTCATCAACCGGCTTTACGGCGATCAAATCCAGGCAACGATTGAAGTCCGTGAGCACGACGCGAAAGGCCGTCACACGACGACGTGGCGCGAACTTATCCCGCTCCCGGACGCTGGTCTCGTGATTGACACGCCCGGCATGAGGGAATTCCACCTCTGGCTCGCAGACGAGGGCCTTGCCGCGTCGTTCGCCGACGTGGAGGAATTCGCCGTCCGCTGCCATTTCCGAGCCTGCTCGCACACGGTGGAAAAGCGGTGTGCCGTCCTTGCCGCCATCGAGGCCGGACAGCTCGACCGCGCCCGCCTCGACAACTACCTCAAGCTCCAACTGGAACAAGCCTACCTCGCCGAGGAGGCGAACCAGCACACATTCCAAGCACGCAAGCAGCGCGCGAAAGTTGCGAACCGTGCCTTGAAGAAATTCTACGAGGACGAGGAGTGAACGAGTGCCGTCCTCCGGCGCCCCGCAAAAATTGCGGCTACTTTTTTCGAACGAATGTGTGCGTGGAGTGGCCGAAAAACATCTCCGCCGCTTCCATGAATGTCTCGGACAGTGTCGGATGGGGGTGAATGCAATCAGCGAGATCCTTCACCGTCGAGCCGCGCTCCACCGCGACGACGCCTTCGGCGATCAACTCGCCCGCGCCGTGGCCGACGATGCCCACGCCGAGCACGCGTTCCGTGTGCGGTTCGATGATGAGCTTCGTCAGGCCGTCCGTGCGATCCATGCTCAACGCGCGCCCACTCGCGCCCCACGGGAACTTCACCACCTGCACCGCGATGCCGCGCGACTGCGCGTCGCTTTCGGTCAGGCCGCACCATGCGACTTCGGGATCGGTGAAAACAACTGCCGGAATGATGCCGCGCTTGACCTCGCCCGTCTTGCCTGCAATGGCGGCGACCGCGATGCGCGCCTCTCTCGCGGCCTTGTGCGCGAGCATCACGCCTCCCGCGACATCGCCGATGGCGTAGATGGCCGGATCGCCTGTCTGCTGCTGTTCGTTGACGACAATGAACTTTTTTTCGTCGAGAGCTGCCTTCGTGTTTTCGAGGCCAAGACCGTCGCTTACCGCTACTCGACCAACAGCAACGAGCACGCGGTCGCAAAGTTCCTCAACCGTTTTGCCGTCGAATTCCATCGCCACGCGAACCTGTTCGCCCGCGTCGGAGAGTTGTGTGACCTTCGCCTTGAGGCGGACTTCACGGAAATTTTTCCGCGCCCACGCGAGCACGGGGCGCACGAGGTCGGTATCCGCGCCGAGCAAAATGTTGTCCATCGCCTCGGCCACGGTGACTTTGCTGCCGAGCGCGGAATAAACCGTGCCGAGTTCCATGCCGATGTAGCCGCCGCCAACGATGAGCAGATTTGCCGGAATATCCGCGAGATCGAGCGCGCCGGTCGAAGTCATCACGCGCGGGCTGCCGATGTCGAACATGCGCGGCAGCGCGGGCCGCGAGCCGGTCGCGACGATGGCGTGTTGGAAATTCACGGCTTGTTCGCCTTGCTCCGTTTTCACGACGAGCGAATCCGATCCGGTGAACCGCCCCGCGCCGGTGAGCACCTGCACGCCGCGCCGTTGCGCGAGTTGCGCAACGCCCGCGCCGAGTTTGTTGAGGATGCCGTCCTTCCACGCTCGGAGCTTCGCCACTTCGATCTGCGGCGGGCCGAACGTGATGCCGCGCGCCGCCGATTCGCGCGCCGCGCTGACGGCGTGCGTGGCGTGCAGCAGCGCCTTGGACGGGATGCAGCCGGTGTTGAGGCACACGCCGCCGAGGCGCTGGTCGCGTTCGACGAGCACGACACGTTTGCCGAGGTCGGCCGCATAAAACGCCGCTGCGTAGCCGCCCGGCCCCGCGCCGAGCACGACGAGATCGGTCTGAATCGGTTCCATTGGAGTTGCTGCGCTCACGGGCGCGGACTATACGAAGCGCGCGACGCCGCACAATGAAATTGCTCGACCTCACGCTCCCAACGCCCGCGGAAAACCTCGCGTGCGACGAGGCGCTGCTGGACTTGGCGGAAACAACGCCCGGACTGGAAGTGCTGCGCTTCTGGGAGCCGCGCGAACACTTCGTCGTGCTCGGCCATGCGAATAAAGCAGCAGTTGAAGTGAACCTCAGCGTGTGTGATGCGCGCGGCATTCCTGTGCTGCGCCGCACGAGCGGCGGCGGCGCGGTGCTGCAAGGCCCCGGCTGCCTGAACTACGCGCTCGTGCTCCAGCTCGAATCGCGCCCGGAGTTACACGGTGTTGTCAGCACAACCGACTTCGTGCTCAAACGAAACGCTGCGGCGCTCGGAAATGTTTTGAGTCAAGTTGTCGAAGTCTGCGGCACGAGCGATCTTGCCTGCGACGGGAGAAAATTTTCCGGCAACGCGCAGCGACGGAAGCGGAGGAGCGTGCTGTTTCACGGGACGTTTCTGCTCTCGTTTGACCTGGCGTTGATTGACGAGGCGCTTCGCCATCCCTCGCGCGAGCCGCAATATCGCGGGCGACGCTCGCACGGCGAGTTTCTCCAAAATTTGAACTGCGAAGCCGCCTCCATCCAGCGCGCCCTGGCCGTTGCGTGGTGGGTGGACGACGAACTGAAGGCTGTTCCGCTCGATGCCATGGCGTCGCTCGTGCGCGAGCGTTACGGACGCGTGCAGTGGAATTCTAAATATTAAACGGCTTACTGGGACGGAACACCTAGAAAGTAGTTGGCAAATTTCCGAGCCTGCCTTTGAGGCGCAGTCTGGCATTCGGAGAGTTCTCGTGTCCACTGTGGATATAAGCGGAGGCGTGCTTGGGCGTTTTGCGCGTGCCACTCGGGGCTGTAATCTCGCCCCGGCTCGATGCCGCTCAGCGCATGCATTGTGTTATTTACCACGATGGGGTCGTTATCCTTGAGCGTTTCCAACAGCAGAGCGATTTCGCTCGACTCCTTCACGCCGCAACTGCCCATTGTGAGAACAGCGGCAGCGCGCACCGCCGCATTGGTATCGCGTGCAAGAACAGCCACGCCAGGTAAAATGGTTTCAAGCTTGGCTTCCACCTGGCCAAGTGTTTGTGCGACCCATGTCCGTGTTTCAACATTGGTGCTGGTGACTTGCACCAGCAGAATCGGCGCAAGCTCTGAGCGAGCGCCGAGCTTAAATAGGGTCTCACCGGCGTTTCTGCGGGTGTATTCGTCCTTCGTTCTCCGCATTACAGAGAGCAAAGGCTCCAGAGTTCGGTTTGTCGCGGCCGGGAAATTCCTCAGCGATTCGGCGGCGACACTGACCGTGTGCGTGTCAGGAGAACGCAAAGCTTCGATCATCACCGGGACGACTCCCACCGAGTTTGAGCCAACGACCCCCAAGGTGGCCAGCGCCATCGTCCGTGCCCAAGGATGCCTTGCCTTGTCTTGAGCGAGTCGAATCAACGGTGGAACGGCGACTCGGGCATTGGTGCCCATGAGAATGAGGCCATGCATCGCGTTTTGCGGAATGCGTTCGGCATAGTTGATGTTTCTTAGCCAGCGCCGATTTAGGGAGAATTTTCCCTGCATGACATTGTTCGTTTGATCGAGTGCATTTACCAACGCTGGCACCGCAGGGCTGCCAATGTATCCCAACGCGACCGCTGCGTCTTGATTGCCTTGATTCATCAGGTTTTCCAATTCGGGAATCGCTGGGGTTGCTTTCTCTTTGAGATGCTCGAATGCGCGGACTGTATTCCAACGCGCACCGCCAGATGCTGACATCGGGGATCGAATGATTTGCACCAGCCTTGGAGTCGCCCTTGGACCAAAATAATTCAAAGCTGCGAATGCCTCACTGTGGAATTGTGAACCGTTATTCCCCAGTTCAACCAGCCACTCGTCCAATGACCTGCCCTCGTAACTCAAGATTGGACCGCGCCAAATCAAGTATGCCAGCGCGACGCACAGGCCAATTCCAACGACTTTGAACGAAAGCCATCGGGGATACATGATGCGTGTAATTTGCCACTCCTCGCGGAAAGCGCGAGTCAAAGTTTTGACAGCTGGGCTGGCGCATTTCATCTGCTTCGCGTTACATTTCGCGCATGTCCAAGCCCGAACCAAAACCGATTGATCCCGCCGAACTCGTCGCGCTCGCGCTCGGCGTCCTCAAGGCCGACAAGTTTCCCGTGCTCGCGACGATTGATGGCGACACGCCGCGAGTGCGTCCGGTGTCGCCGGTCAAGACGGAACATTTCACCGTCTATGTGGCGAATCTCCGCCTCTATCACAAGACTGGAGAGATCGCTGCTAACCCGAATGTCGAGTTGTGCTACATGGACGACGGCCACAATCAAGTTCGCCTTACCGGCCGCGCGGAAGTCGTTACCGAGCGCGCGGTGTTGCAGGACATTTGGGATCGCAATTCGTTGATGCGGCAGTTCCTCGGCTCACTCGACAACCCCCAGCTCATCGTTTATCGCATCGTGCCCACGCGCGCCCGCTACATGCAGGAATGGGCGCTGGAATACCACGAAGTGCCGCTGGACGGATGAGCGGGGCCGTCAGCGCTTAATCTGTGTGACACTCATTCCGACGACGAGGAATGCCACCAGCCCGAAGTAAAGCGTCGCCATGATCCAGCGCTGGGCTGGTGTGACTTCAAAGTAGCGGCGCTCTTCCTCTGATTTCTTGCGGAACAGCGTGACCAGTTGCGGAATGGACAGCAGGAGGATAATGAACAGCAGGAAATTGAAGTGGGTGAACAGCATCAAGCCCGCGATGCCTGTGCCCACCAGCCAAAGCCACGGCGACAACGCGGTCACGATGCGTCCGCCGTCGAGGAAGCCCACGGGCGTGAGGTTGAACAGGTTCAGAAAGAAACCCGTGTAGGCGAGTGCGCCGAAGAGCGGATTCCCTGTCAGCACGTGGAGGGCTTCGCAGGCTGCGGCGCCCACCGTGCCAAGCAACGGCCCGCCGATGCCAACCTGAGCCTCGATCCACGCATTGTGCGGCGCTTCCTTGAGAGCGATGAACGCGCCCATGAACGGAATGAACACCGGCGCGCCGACCTTCAACCCGACGCGCCGCGCCGCGATCAAGTGGCCGCACTCATGCACGAAAAGCAGCAGCACGAATCCGAGCGCAAACCACCAGCCCCACGTCATCGCATAAACCCAGATGCTCAGGAACATCGTCCCGCCGGTCTTCAGCAGGACGGGAATGAATTTCAAAACCGGCACTATGATGAGCTTGAGTTTCGCGGCGAACTTCGCAATCAGCACCAGCACCACGCCGAATGGGCCGAGGAACTTTTTCACCTTCTGCCCAGCGGAGGGTTCTGAAGTTGGCGAAGAGCTTATGTCTGGAAGCGGTGCCGGCTCTGGGTCGCTCAACGTCGGTGGCGCGGTGCTGTTCAACCGCGGGGGAATCGCATCCGGCGGCGCCAGCTCAATGTTGTGAAGTGGAGGCGGGACCGACATCGCAGGGACCGATGGTCCGTCGGGCGGGAGACGAGGCGGCTTGGACGATTCAGGAGTGGCGTCCATGCGGGGAAGCTTCAATCATTTCAGCAGGCGGTCAATGGATTTGCAACCTGTTTAACCGCACGGATTATTTGGAAAAGCTTTCCGCGAGCGCCACGGCTTTGAGCATGGCTTTGCTCTTGTTCACCGTCTCCTGAAACTCCGCTTCCGGCTCGGAGTCGTTCACCCAGCCGCCGCCCGCCTGCACGTAGGCCTTGCCGTCCTTGAGCAGTGCGGTGCGGATGGTGATGCACGTGTCGCAGTTGCCGTTGAAGCTGAAGTAGCCGACGCAGCCCGCGTAAGGCCCGCGCGTCGTCTGCTCCAGCTCGGAAATGATCTGCATCGCCCGAATCTTTGGCGCGCCGCTCACGGTGCCGGCGGGGAAGGTTGCGCGCATCAGGTCGAACGGCGTCTTCTCCGCCGCGAGCCGGCCCTCGACCGAGGACACGATGTGCATCACGTGGCTGTAGCGCTCGACCGTCATCAGGTCGCGCACCTGCACGGAGCCGAAGTCGCAGACCCGCCCGATGTCGTTGCGCGCGAGGTCCACGAGCATCACGTGCTCGGCGCGCTCCTTCGGGTCGGCGAGCAGTTCCTTTTCGAGTGCAAGGTCTTCCTCGGTCGTTTTGCCGCGGCGGCGCGTGCCGGCAATGGGGCGAATCTCGACCACGCGATCCTCGCAGCGGACGTGAATTTCCGGAGAGGCACCGACAAGCGCGAAGCCATCCAGTTCCAGCAGGAACATGTAGGGCGAAGGGTTCACCGAACGTGCCGCGCGATACACGTCGAGCGGCGTGGCCCTCGTCGTTGCGGAAAAGCGCTGCGAGCCGACGACTTGGATGATGTCGCCGGCAGTGATGTATTTCTTCGACTCAGCAACATTCGCGAGGAACTTTGCCTTCGGCGTGTTCGACTCGAATGGGATGTGCGGCGCCTCTGCCGGGAGCGTGACGGGAGCGTGTTCGATGGGTTGTTCCAAGAGCGAGACGATGCGCTCGATTTCAGAGACGGCGTTTTCGTAAGCCTCGGCGGGCGGCGTGGAATCATCGAGCACGGCGTTGACGAGGATGGTGATCGTCTGTTGAACGCGGTCAAAGATGAGCAACTCGTCCGCGATGAGGAAACAGAGCGTCGGCGTGCCCAACTCATCCCGCGGCGGGCGTGGCACGACCGGTTCGATGTCATGGATGAATTCGTAGCCGATGAAACCCACCGCGCCGCCGGTGAAGCGCGGCAATCCCGGCACGTTCACGGGTTTGTAGCGCGCGAGAATCTTTTCCACGACTTCGAGACCGTCCTTCACGCACTGCTCGCAAGGTTCCTTGCCCGGCGCGGGGATGCCAAACTTCTCCACGACCTTTCCGTTCTCGCGCACTTCGATGCGGTTGCCCGTCTGCGTGATGACCGCGCGCGGGTTGCAGCCGACAAAGGAGTAGCGGCCGAGATGTTCCCCGCCTTCAACGGACTCGAAGAGGAAGGACTCGCCCTGGCCGCGGATTTTTTTATAGGCCGAGAGCGGCGTCTCGAAGTCCGCGAGAATGCGCCGCGTCACCGGGATGAGGTTTCCCTGTGCGGCGAGCTGCAAAAAATCTTCAAGCTTCGGCGAATACATGACAAAGCGGGCGCTGTTCTACCCGATTCGCCGCCTCATGCGCCACAGGGAAAGCAACGTGTAGAAGAGCACCGCGCCAGCGTATGACAGAATGCCCAACCCGATTGCCACCAGCGCGATTTCATCCCGGCCAAAGAACATCACGCCCACTCCCACGAGCGCGACAAGCCCCGTTTCGCCGAAGACGCACAACAAGTGCAGCTGAGTGCTCGTTTGATCCATCAACCCGCTGATCCAGTCGCGATACCGCTCCTCTCCGAGCGCGCGCATCCACAAGGCCGATTTGAAATTACGCGCGGCCACGAGCAGGCTGGTCGTGCTGATGACGATGGCGGCCAGCGGCCACGACGCGGCAACAAGGCAGATGAGCAGGTTGACCAACCCGCCCCATTTCCAGCCGAGCCGGCGCGCGATGGGATTGGCTTCCAGCAGCAACCGCGGCGTCGCGACCCACGTGCTGAGGAAATCCATCCCGCGCGAGAACACCACAACGCCGAACACGACCCAGTATTCGCCGCTGCCAAAAGGAACCTGTTCTTCCATGACTTGCTCCGGCGCAACAGACCGCAAATCCCCCGCCGAAGGAAGAACTTTTTCCGCCGACCAAACCCAGTCCGCTTGTGAACTTATCCCGCCGCGCGGATTTCTGATTGAAAACCGCGCCGCGCAACCGCACATTCTCGCGCGCATGAAAAGTTCCTTCACCGGCCCGGTTTATGTCGTCCGCGACAACATTGACACCGACCAGATCATTTCCGCGCAGTATCTGAACCTCGTCCCGACCATCGCCGAGGAATACGAGAAGCTCGGCTCCTTCGCCCTCGCCGGCCTGCCCGAATCCCTCTACCCCACGCGCTACGTTCAGTCCGGCGCGCTCGACAGCGAGTATCCCATCGTCGTGGGCGGGCGCAACTTCGGCTGCGGCAGTTCCCGCGAGCACGCGCCCATCGCGCTCGGCTCGGCGGGCTGCAAGGTCGTCCTCGCGGAAGGGTTCGCGCGCATCTTCTTCCGCAACTGCGTGGCGACTGGCGAACTCTACCCCTGCGAACTCACCGAGCGCCTCTGCGACACCTTGAAGACCGGCGACGTGGTCACCGTGGACCTCGACGCCGCCACGGTGAAGGTTCATGCGACCGGAAAGGTGTATTCCTTCAAGCCCTTGGGCGACGTGCGGCCCGTGGTGGACGCCGGCGGGCTTTTCAATTACGCGCGCAAGACCGGGATGATTCCCGCCTGAGCCGCTTGGCTTGGTTTTATCCCCATCATCGCGACCTGGCCATCTACCTCATGCGCCGCGAGCCGGACTTGGAAATTCCCAACGAGGAGAAGCAGGAGTGACCAGCCTTGAACGGTGGGCAACGCCGCATTCGCCCCACCGCAGGCAGGCAAAACCCGCCCGCCGCAGCCCTTGAAATGGCTATTTTTAGCCACTTCACCCCGAAAACAGGGCTTTTTGGCATAAAACAGGGGTTTTAAGCCTTTGGAAAAACCTTGGTCCGTGACGGAAAAAGGTTTTTCCATGACGAACTTAGTTAAGTCCGCGACGGACTTAACTAAGTCCACGACGAACAAAGGAACTTCCGTGACGGAAAAAGGTTTTTCCGCGACGGACTTAACTAAGTCCATGACGGACTTAACTACTTCCGTGACGGACTTAGGTTTTTCCGTGGCGGACTTAACTAAATCCGTGACGGACTAAGGTAAGTCCGGGGCGGAAAAGGGAACTTCGGGCAGGCTAGAGGGCCAGTCCATGCCGGCCGTGGATGGCGGCAGGGGCTTCTCGGACTGGAGTGACCCGGTGAGCCACATGTGCATTTTAGATTGACGGTTGATGCATCCAGAGTGGAGTCTCAAACGATGGCAGGCTGATAATTCAGAACAGAAAACAACAACAACCACTGAATAAAACCAAGCAATATGAGTAAAAACACGGATGGATACATGGAAGGTTGGGTGACAGGCATAGACATTAAGAAAGGAACGGGCGGAAGTCCGCAATACTGGGTCTCGATCGCCAAAGAGAAAGGGGGTCCGGCCAAAAAGATTCAAGTGATGTCTTCCCACCATAACTTGCAGAATCTGCTGGAGATGGCCTTGGCCAAATGGGCGCGCGTGGAAGTCGAGTATCGTGACATTTTTGAAGAGGCGTTTCTCAACCGTGTTCGAGTCTTGGATCGGGATGGTCAACCGGCTGACGTGAAAGGTCGGAAGCCTTCCGCTCGCGCGAACCAAATTGGGCTAGGTTATGTTTCAGGACTGGATGCCCAGGCAATGCCGAGGCAGCAGCCGCGCTGCCAAGCCTTCATCAGTGACCAACACGGCGGTGGCGGCAACAACATCCAGGTCACGACATATCACCATAACTTGCAAACCGCGCTCGAAAGGGCTTGTGCCGCAAACAGAGCAGTGCGAGTGACATATTACGACAACTCAGGGGAAAACACCCTCACCAGCGTTGATTAGGTTCTTGGCTAAAAGTGAGTCTTTGAGCGGAATTGGAACGTCTTGTCGGAAGGCGCGCCGGGGGATTCACCACCAAGGCACGAAGACTCCAAGAACGGCTCTGTCTTTGTGCCTTGGTGTCTTGGTGGTTCCGTTTCAGCCTTGGGCCAACACTTCGCGGGCCTCCGGCTCGACCCACTTGTGGTGTTCCTTGATGAGGTCAACCAAACGCTCGACGGCGTCGGCTTCGGGGATGTTGAACTTGATGGGGGTCTTGCCGACGTAGAGGTTGATCTTGCCGGGCGCGCCCCCGACGTAGCCGAAGTCGGCATCCGCCATCTCGCCGGGGCCATTCACGATGCAGCCCATGATGGCTATCTTGACGCCCTTGAGGTGTTCCGTGCGGGTCTTGATGCGCGCGGTGACGGTCTGGAGGTTGAAGAGGGTGCGTCCGCATGAGGGGCACGCGACATAGTCCGTCTTGAAGCTGCGGCAGCCCGCGGCTTGAAGGATGTTGTAGGCAAGCCGCAGCGACATGCCCGCTCCCGGCTCGCCACGAACCAAGATCGCATCGCCAATGCCATCAGCAAGGAGGGAACCGATGTTCACCGCGGCGCGGAGGAGGGCAATCTTCGGCTCCAAAGGCGCATTCCCGAAGCTCAAGCAGTCTTTGAGGAGGATTGGGTTGTTCCGGCCGAGGCGCTTGAGTTTGGCCGCGAGCAACCGGAAGGCGGTGATGGGCGGCAAGGGCACGCCGTCCGCCACGGTGACGAGTTGGGTGTCGCAATTGATGTCTTCGATGCGGATGTCGCGCGCGGGGTCGAGTTCGAGGATGTTGAGTTCCTCGTAAATGGCCTCGGGCTTCACGTCATCGCGCGGGCGAATCTTGGGCGCGACCTTGTCCCACGTGGCGCGGGTCACGACGACGCGGATGAGTTGTTCGCCGCCGCACTTGGTGTGTTCGTTCAGCTCGATTTCAGGCGTCTCGCGCTTTTCAAAATGGAACGGGTCGAAGGGAAAGCTTTTTTCCGCGTGAACGGAGTCCTTGACGCTTGAAAGAATTGGAATCTGCGCAAGCAAATCGCGGCAGACTTCAATCTCGCGGGGCGAATCTTCGGTGAGAGAAACGCGGATGGTGTCGCCGAGGCCATCGCACAGGAGTGAACCAATCCCAATCGCGGATTTAATCCGGCCGTCCTCGCCTTCGCCGGCTTCGGTGACGCCGAGATGAATGGGATAGTTCCAGTCCGGGCCTTCCTGTTCGAGGCGCGCAACCAAAAGGCGATAGCACTCAATCATCACCTTGGGATTGGAGGACTTCATCGAGAACTTGAAGTTATGGAAGTCGTGCTTCCGGCAGATGCGCGCGAACTCCAAGGCGCTCTCGACCATGCCGAGGGGCGTGTCGCCGTAGCGATTCATGATGCGGTCGCTCAAAGAGCCGTGGTTGGTGCCGATGCGGAGGCAGCGCGCCAGCTTTTTGGCCTCGATGACGAGCGGGGCGAATTTTTCCTCGATGCGCCGGAGTTCGGCGGCGTATTGGTCGTCCGTGTATTCCTTGGTCGCGAATTTTTTCGAGTCGGCGTAGTTCCCCGGATTCACGCGGACAACTTCAACCCACTTGACGGCTTCCATCGCGGCCTCGGGTTTGAAGTGAATGTCCGCGACAATGGGCACAAGACAGCCGCGCCGGCGAAGTTCCGCGACGATGTTTTGCAGATTCGCCGCGTCCTTGACCGTGGGCGCGGTGATGCGGACGAGCTGGCAGCCGACGGCGACAAGTTCGAGCGTCTGCTTGACGGACTCGGCGGTGTCCATGGTGTCGCACGTCAGCATGGATTGCATCACGACGGGATAAGTGCCGCCGATGATGACGCCGCCACTTTTGGGATCGCCGATGGTGACTTCGCGCGTGGCGCGCCGCTTGAAGACGTAGGGAGACTCGCAGTAGCGCATGGGGATTGCTTACTTCGCGGGAGCCGGAGCGGGCGTCTTGCCGCCCTGTTCGATCACGGTCTCCTGCTGGTAGAGCGATTTGATGAGGGGAAGGCGTTTGAGATCGAAGAAAGTGACGTAGAGCATGAACGAGATGAGCATGACGGCGAAGGCGGTGGTGGCGTATTCCTGCACGCGGGCACTGACCGGCTTGCGGCGGACTTTTTCGACGATGGAAAGGATGATGTGCCCGCCGTCGAGAACTGGAATGGGCAGCAAATTAAGTATCGCGAGGTTGATGTTGAGCAAAACGAGGAATTTCAGTGCGAGGCGGTAGTCGGTGGCAACCTGCGCGCCGAGGATGCCGAGGATGCCGACGGGGCCGCTGAGATCTTTCGCGCCCACGCCGGTTTGTTTTGAGTGAACAAGCGCTCCGATGGTCGCGGTCATCTGCTGGAGCACTTCGCCGACAAGTTCCCACGGTTTTGGGCCGGGCCGGATGAGTTCATACACCTCGACTCCGCTCGTGCCGACCTCGATGCCGATGCGTCCGTCCTTTGTCGCCGGATTCAACACGGGCGTGACCGTGAGAGGGACGCGCTCGCCGGCGCGCTTGACGATGATGGAGCAAGCCTCGCCGGGGCGCTTGTTGATCTGCTCGATCAACTGCCGCTGTCCGACGATGGGAATGCCGGCGAACTCAAGCACTTCGTCGCTCGTCTTGAGTCCGGCCTTCTCCGCCGCGCCGCCGGTGACGACGCCCTTGATGATCGGATGGTCACGGGGTTCGAGGTTTAGCGTTTTGTAGCCGATGTCCTTTTGAGTCTTGGCGGTCAACGTGTAAGTCTTTTGCGTTCCGTCGCGTTCGAGCACGACGGGCAACACGTTCGTGCGCGCAAGCACGGTCTGCGTGAAGACATCCTCCCACGACTTCACGACCGTGCCATTGATGGCGACGATGCGGTCGCCGGCCTTGATGCCAAGCTTTGCCTCTTCGGAATTCGGCGGAACATAGCCGATGATCGAGGGATTGATCTTTACCGGCAGACCCGTGAAGTAGAGCAGCGTCGCAATGGCGAAACCGAGGACCACGTTCATTGCCGGCCCGGCGAAGGCGACGAGAATCTTCGACAGCGGCGAGACGGGCGGGAGCGGCTCGGATTTGTTTTGTTCGCCTTCGAGAGCCTCGCTGGTGATCATTTGCGGGAGCTTGACGAAGCCGCCCGCGGGAATCCACCGCCACGAATACTCAATGCCGTCCTTCGTCCAGCCGAAGATTTTTGGCCCGAAGCCGATGGCGAACGCCTCGACCTTCAGCCCGCGCTTGCGCGCGACCCAGTAATGGCCCCATTCGTGGACGAAAATCGCCGCGCCGAACAGCAACACGACCGCTGCGACGACATACAGGATGTTCCAGAAAGTCATTCAGTTTGCCGGCGAACCGGCAGCGCGGGGCAATCTAGCGGCAACCGTCCGGCAAGGCAACTTGTGAAAGCGCCGGGCTGCCCGCGCACAGGAGAGACAGCTCAAGCAGAGCAGGCGTTCACTTCGTCACAATCCAGACGTTCTGATAGCAGACCGGGTTGCCGTGGCCTTGGAGCTGGATCGCTCCGCCGGTCGGGTCTTCCTTCTTGCCGCCGCCGGTGGGGCCGGCGATCTCGACCTTGTCGTGGATGAGCACGCCGTTGTGCTTCACGGTGATGATGGCATTCTTCGTCTTCTTGCCTTCGGCGTCGTATTTCGCCGCCTCGAAATCAATGTCATACGTCTGCCAAGTCAGCGGCGGGAAGCACATGTTCACGCTCGGCGCGGTCTTCGAGTAGATGCCGCCGCACTCGTTGTTCAGGCCCTTCAGTCCGAAGCTGTCGAGCACCTGCACCTCGTAGCGATCCTGCATATAGACGCCGCTGTTCGCGCGATCCTGCCCGCGACCGAGCGGCTTGAACGGCAGCAGAAATTCGACGTGAAGTGTGTAGTCTTGGAAGTCGGCGCGCTTCGTCTTCGAGCCGGAGGCAAGCAGGTTGCGGTTCAACTCGTCGAAGTGCCCGCCCGCGAAAGCGTCGCAGTTCGAGCCGTCGAACAAAACAATCGCGCCCGCCGGCGGCTTCGCGCCGAGCGTCGGGCTTTTGCGTTGGATTTTCTTTGCCGTGAACTTTTCGTTCACACCTGTAAATGCATCTTTTGTCAGGACGGCCTTGGCTCCACTGGGCAGGGTGAACTCGACCTTGTCGCCGTCGCGTTTGCTCTCGACTTCTGTTTTCGGCGATTTGTCCCAGCCGGCGCCCGGCAATCCGCCGTGGTGAATGACTGCGCGGAAGGTATCATTGCCGAGTGCGATGACTTGCACTCCGAGCTTCTCGCCGTCGCCTTCACCTACGTATTCGCCTTGGAGGTCCACATCCGGGCCGTCCTTGCGCGCGTCCTCGGCGGTGAGATATGTGACGGCCTTGGGCTTGGCGGGCTTTTCATCCGCGGCAAACGCGGACACAGTGGCAAGCAGGGCGAGTGATGTGATGAGATGGAGCGGTTTCATGGGATGATGGGATTACTTCGCGGGCACTTTGTGGATGGTATTGAAAACTTCACTGATAAGCGAGGCACCGTCCGCGGTCTTGAGGTTGAACTTCACGCGCATCTGTTGCACGGGCTTCACGGGCATTTCAAGCAGGACGGTCTTTTTGTCGGCGCTCAGTTTCACGGACTTCACTTCGACCTTGTCGTGCTGTCGCTTATTCGGGTCGTCGGTCGAGACTTCGGGCGAGCCGTAGTTGCCGGAGTAAATGTAGTTCCATTGCTCGACGCTCCAGCTCGCCGTGTCCGTCGCGAGGGATTCGTCGAGCGCGCAAGTGAACGTGATGGCGACGCCGTTGGGCTTCACGTGAAATTCCGCCGGCGCATTCACGGGCTTGCCGGTGAAGCGCACGCGGTAAAATCCGCCGTCCTTCGTCGCGCTCGTCTGCCAGCCTTTCAGTCCGCATTGGTAAAGCTGACCGTCCTTGGGATTGAAGCGCGCGCGCATGATGCCGCTGTTGAACTTGAGCGGGAACTGCCACATCGCGGCCTGCGTCACGCCGCCGACTTCCTCGGTCATCACGTTGAACAGCGTGCACTTGCCGTAGCTCTGAAAAAGCGGATGCCCCTTGAACGGCCCCCATTTGTCGCTCGTCACGTAGGTCTGCCCGCCGCTCGAATTGTCCACGCCATACGGCACCCAGCAGATGGGCTGGTCGTAGCTCGTCGGGATGGGAGCGTCCTTGTCCCAGCCGGCGAGCTTCACGCGGGCGCGCGCCTCCGGGTCACTCGGGTTGATGACGATGTTCGTGCCGTTGCGCGTGAGCGTCAACTCTCGCTGCGCCGCGGGCGTCATGCCATAGAAGCCGCCGGGCCTGATCAGATTCAGCTTCGACGACGGCATCCAGTGGCCCTGATTGTCGCCGGTCAAAATCTCATCGTGCGGCCCGACTGTCATGCCGTTCGGCGCGCGGAAGCCTGTGGCGACGACCTCCATCTTCGAGCCGTCCTTCGACACGCGCAGCAGCGTGCCCTGATGCGGCGACTCGACGGCGGGCGTCCACGGCGCGCCTTTCATGAAGAGGAAATTGCCCTTCGAGTCCGTGTGCAGATCGAGGCAGAACTCGTGGTAATTCGGCGTGACGACGGTGTCGTTGTTGAAGTTCTCGTAGAAGTCCGCCTCGCCGTCGTTGTTCAAATCGTGCAAGCGCGTGATCTGGTCGCGGCCAAGAACATAGATTTTGTTGTCCACGATTTTCAGGCCGAGCGGCTGGAACAGCCCCGTGGCGAAGCGCCGCCACGTGAGCTTGTCGAGCTTGTCATCAATGCCGCTCACGATCCACACGTCGCCGTGGAAGGTGCAGATGGCCGCGCGGCCGTCCGGGAAAAAGTCGAAGCCGCCGAAGAAGGTCTTGGCGTTCCACGGATTCGGCACCGGCGGCGTGATTTCATCCACGACGTAGGGCGCGTCGCCGGAGCCGAGCGTGCCCTGCGTGACAACGGGTTCGGGAAAGAGCGGCTTGGAGCCTTTGGTGAGGTGTTGTAAATTCGATTCTATTTTATCAACGATTTTCTGAACATTTTCAGCGACACGCGCCTTTAGCCGTTCTCCATTTTCCGCAGAATTATCTTTAGTGAAAAATTTGACAACGCAAAAATGAAAGTCCCGCGTATTTGGCGTTATGTGCAGTAACAATCTTCCATCGTCACGCTTGTCTTCGAGAATTTCCTGTTGTCCCGTCAGAATAAACCCCAAATTTCCAATACCATCCGGAACTTTATCCCAAAGAATCATGTTCATTGCCTCGTTGGCATTTGAAACCTCGAAGATTCGGATGAACGCGCCAAACTCGTCATTGTATGACGGCATTTCCAACACACTCGCCTTTCCGACGGTGTAACTGAGAATGACTTGCTCACCATTCACATAAATCCCTTTCCACTTGGCCCAATCCTCCGGCAGCGGCCCTTGCTGTTTATGGCGCGGGTCTTTGAAGCCGTCATCTCCCTTCACACCCGGCTTCGCCCAGCCCGGCCCGACTTTCGTCTCGAACACGAGCTGTCCCTTGGCGACCGGCGGCGGCGGCCAGGCGATTTGCGTCTGCGTGTTGCCGAACTCCAGATAGTCGCCTGTCCAGCCCATCGCCGCGCGCATCGTGTCCGTGTCGTAGCAAATGTAGGCGCGCTTCTCCGCGCCGACGGTGATGACGATGCCCTTGTTCGCCGCGGCGACCTTGCCGCCCTTCTGCATGATGGTGCCGGAAAAGAACGGCCCGCGCCCGATGCCGTCCGCCGCGTTGCCCGGCACGGCGGCGGGAAGTGAAGTGACAAGAATGGCCGACGCGGCGGCACAAAGTAAAAAGCTCGTTCGCATGAAGTGGTGCAAGTGCCCCGTTTGTTTCGCGTTTTTTTGGGTCAAAGACAATCCCATATTGAGCGGCGCGTTCAGTCGCGCTCGACTTCACGGGCTCGCGCCGCTTTAATTCGTCCGCGATGCACGTGTATGACCACCCCACGTTTCAGATGGCCTGCCGCCAGTTTGACATGGTGGCCGAGCAACTGAACATCCCCGAGGACGACCGCGCGCGGCTCAAGTTTCCCAAGCGCGCGATCACCGTCGCGCTGCCGATCCACCGCGACGACGGCTCGACGCAGGTTTTCACCGGCTACCGCGTGCAGCATCATCTCGCGCTCGGCCCGACGAAGGGCGGATTGCGTTATCACCCGTCCGTTGAACTCGGCGAAGTCGCCGCGCTCGCGATGTGGATGAGCTGGAAGTGCGCGCTCGCTGGACTGCCTTACGGCGGCGCAAAGGGCGGCGTGGCATGCGACCCGCACAAACTTTCACTGAACGAACTGGAGCGCGTCACGCGCCGTTACACGCAGGAAATGATCCCCTTCATTGGTCCGCAGATGGACGTGATGGCGCCCGACCTCGGCACGAACGAGCAGACAATGGCATGGATGATGGACACTTACTCGGTGCACGTCGGCTGCGCGACGCCGAGCATCGTCACGGGCAAGCCCGTCGGCATCGGCGGCTCGCTCGGCCGCCGCGAGGCGACCGGACGCGGCGTCGGCTACCTCATCAACCGCGCGCTCGACACCGCCGGCTTGCACGCGACGGATTGCACCGCGGTCGTGCAGGGCTACGGCAACGTCGGCTCCATCGCGGCGTTTTCGCTCGCGAAATACGGCGTGAAAATCATCGCGGTCAGCGACATGCACGGCGGCATTTTCAACCCGCGCGGGCTTGACTTGTGGGAACTGGACCGGCACGTGGCAAAGAACCGCATGGTCACGGGCTTTCCTGGCGCGGAGCCCATCACGAACGAGCAACTGCTCGTGACGCCGTGCGACATCCTCGTGCCCGCCGCGATGGAACGGCAGATCACGGAGAAGAACGCCGCGAAGATTCAGTGCCGCGTCCTCGCCGAGGCCGCCAACGGCCCGACCACACCGGATGCGGATTTAATCCTCGACCAGCGGCCGGAAATTTTCATCATCCCGGACATCCTCTGCAACGCGGGCGGCGTGGTGGTTTCCTACTTCGAGTGGGTGCAGGACTTGCAGAGCTTTTTCTGGACCGAGAGCGAGGTGATGGACAAGTTGTTCCGCATCCTCGAAGGCGCATTCATGCAGACGCTCAACCTGAGTCGCAAGCAAAAGATCACGATGCGGCAGGCGGCGTTGAGCATCGGCATCAGCCGCGTGCGCGACGCGAAGAAGATGCGCGGGTTGTTTCCGTAAGTCATCGTGGCCAAACCCAACTTCATGGAGCTAGGCGACGGCACGCGCATCCCGATTCTTTTCGAGGACCGCTCGGTCATCGCCATTGACAAGCCGGCCGGGTGGATTCTCGCGCCGGACGCTCCCGACAACGCGCGCCTCAATTTGCAGCGCGCGATTGAGTCGTCCATCAGCGGCGGCGATTTCTGGGCGCGTTCGCGCGGGCTGAAGTTCCTGCGCTTTGTCCACCGGCTCGACGCGGAGACCAGCGGCGTGCTGCTGTTCGCCAAAAGCCTCGGCGCGGTGCGGAGCATCGGCGAACTTTTCGAGTCGCGCGAAGTCAAGAAGCGCTATCTCGCCGTCGTGCGCGGCGTGCCGCGGCAAACGCAGTGGACGTGCGATGCGCCTGTCGGCCCCGTGCCTGGCTGGCCCGGCTACATGCAGGTGGACGCGCGCGAAGGCAAGGAGGCCGAGACGCATTTTCGTGTGCTGCAAACCGCACGCGGCATCGCGCTCGTCGAGGCGCGTCCTGTGACGGGCCGCACACACCAAATTCGCGTGCATTTGCTCGCGGCTGGGCATCCGGTGCTGGGCGACACGCTGTATGGACCTGAGGCGCGTGAATTTGCGAGGGAAAGACCGCCGCTCGGCCTGCGCGCGATTGAGCTGAGTTATCGAGACCCATTCCAGCGGAAGGAAATACTAATCCGCGCGCCAATTGAACAATTCGTGAAGCAGTTTGGATTCGATCCCGCTGCGGTCAAAGCTTCCCTAAGCCAATCTTCCGGGCGTCCGCCTCACCATTCGCGCGAAGCGCATCACCCTGCGGCGGGCGAAGAGCGAACGAGACAAAAGCCGCGCCGCAGTTGAGCAGCGCGGGCTTTGAGTGAGTTTTACTTGCTCCCCGGCTTGACTGCGGGAGTCGCAGCGAGATCGGGTGGAAGCTTGTCCGGCGCGAAAGTTTCCACATTGAGCGCGATGAGGCTGAACGTCGGCACGCCGAGGCTCACCGAGCCGTTCGAGCGGTCCACGACCATCGCGACGCCGGCGACCACGCCGCCATTGGCGCGCACGATGTCCATCGTCTCCTGCACGCGGCCGCCTTTCGTGACCACGTCCTCGACGACGATGAGTTTTTCACCGGCTGGAATTTTGAAGCCGCGGCGAAGGACAAGCTTGCCCTCCTCTTTTTCGGCGAAGATGAAGCGCAGCCCGAGCTGCCGCGCGACTTCCTGGCCGATGACGAGACCGCCCATCGCTGGAGAAATCACCGTCGTCGCGGTGAGAGAACGCACCTTCATCGCGAGCGCCGCGCCGAATTTCTCGACGACGGGCATCTGCTGGAGCGCGAGGGCGCACTGGAAAAACTGCCGGCTGTGCAGCCCGCTGCGGAGGATGAAGTGGCCTTCGAGCAGCGCGCCGGTCTGCCGGAAAAGCTGGAGTGCTTCGTCGTTCGTCATGGCGCGCGATGAAAGCGGATGCGCGGCAACGAGGCAATCACATTACGGCTTCGCAATTGCCGGCACTGCCGGCTGCACGTAGAATTCCCGCGGATGAAATTGAAAGGCACTGTTTATCTCGTTGGCGCCGGGCCGGGCGACGCGGGCTTGCTCACGTTGCGCGGCGCGGAACTGCTCAAGCGCGCCGACGTCGTCGCGTATGACGCGCTGGTGAACGCCGATCTCTTGCGGCTCGCGCCGAAGTCCGCCGAAGTGATTTACGCCGGCAAGCGTGCGGCGGCGCACGCGATCCCGCAGGAGGAACTGAACCAGTTGCTCGTCGCAAAGGCGAAGGAAGGCAAGACCGTCGTGCGGCTCAAAGGCGGCGATCCCTACATCTTTGGCCGCGGCGGCGAGGAGGCGGAGGAGCTTGCGGCGGCGGGAATTTCCTTTGAAGTCGTGCCGGGCATTTCGTCCATCGTGGCCGCGCCGAATTACGCGGGCATTCCCATCACGCACCGCGAGCATTGCAGCAGCTTCACCGTCATCACCGGTCACGAAGACCCGGCGAAGGACGACACGAGTCTCGACTACGCGCAGCTCGCGCGCACGCCGGGCACGAAGGTCGTGCTCATGGGCGTCGAGCGCATCAAGGAGATCGCCGGGCAACTCGTCGCGCACGGCATGAACGCGGCCACGCCCGTCGCGATGGTGCGCTGGGGCACGACGGGTCGGCAGCAAACCATCGAAGGCACGCTCGCGAACATCGCCGTGCTCGTTACGGAGAAAAAGTTCACCGCGCCCGCCGTCACCGTCATCGGCGACGTGGTGAAGTTGCGCGGGAAATTGAACTGGTTCGAGAAGCGCCCGCTTTTCGGCCAGCGCATCGTCGTCACGCGCACGCGCGAGCAGGCGAGCCAGCTTTCGGCGCAGTTGCTGGAACGCGGCGCGGACGTTCTGGAAATCCCAACGATCAAAATCCAGCCGACCGACCGCAGGGAACCGCTCGCCGAGGTGCTCGCCGGTCTCGGCGTATATGACTGGCTTGTGTTCACCAGTCCGAATGGTGTCACCGCGTTTTTCGACCTGTTTTTCAGGGGTTTTGAGGATGTTCGCGATCTCGGCGCAGTGCGCCTTGCCGCGGTCGGTCCGGCCACGGCGGCGAAGTTGAAGGAGCTTCATCTCAAGGTGGATTTGACGCCGGAGAAGTTCACCGCCGCCGAAGTGGCGAAGGCGTTCGAGAAATTTGAAACCGTCGAAAATCTACGCGTGCTGCTGCTGCGTGCTGAGATTGCGAACGCTGATCTGCCCAAGGCGCTCGAAGAACTCGGCGCCATCGTGGACGACATCGCGTGCTACAAGACAGTGCCGGAAACCGAGGATGTGAACGGCGCGGTGTTGAAGCTACTCGAAGGCGGCGCGGATTGGATCACGTTCGCGAGCAGCTCGGCGGTGGAAAATTTTCACGCCCGCTTCAATCTGCCGGAGCTGCTGGCGAAATTTCCGCAAATGCGCACGGCCTCCATCGGCCCCGAGACGACGAAGGCGCTTGCGGCGTTCGGCGTGAAGCCAACCGTCGAGGCGAAGCAGCACACAATTGACGGGCTGGTAAAAGTGATTGAAGCGAAGGTGTAGGCGCGCTCTACGTGTGCTTCGTTGGTTGTCAAAGCTGGCTACAACTCGAAGCCGAGTATCTTCGCCCCCACGCGCAGCCACAGCGGGATCGTCACGATGGCGGCGATGCTCGTGCCAAGTGAGACACGCACCGCGCTCGCCACGTCGCCGCCGTAGTGCTTCGCGAGGATGATGGGAAACACCGCACTCGGCATCGCTGCCTGCAGCATCATCACGCGCTTGAGTTCGACCGAGCACGGCAGCCACTTCGCCACGAGCAGGAACACGAGCGGCAGCACGCCGAGCCGCAACACCGCGCCAACGAGGATCATCCGCCAGCTTCCCTCCGAGTGAAATTCATGGAACTCATCCGCGATCATCGCGCCGACAAGGATGACGCCGAGCGGGATCGCGCATTGCCCGAGTAAATGCGCGGTTTTCAAAACAAACGCCGGCAGCAATGCCTCGCCTCCGACAAAGTTGATGCCGACCGCGGCGATGATGGCGATCACCGGCGGGCTAAAAATTTTCCGCCAGCCTTCGCCGGCGTTTGCGCCGCCGAGCATTGCAAGACCGATGGTCCAGAAGGCAAGTTCCACTCCGACGTTGTGGACGAAGAGCACGCCGATGGTTTCCTTGTTGAACAGCATCAGACCGAGCGGGATCGCCACGTAGCCATAATTGTAAACGCCGACGGTGAACGCAAACGTGCGGCCCTCCAGTTCGCTTTTCGCTCCCGCCGCGCGGCGGAACAGCATCGCGACGGCGATGCCGGCGGTGACGGTGAGGAAGCCGATAAACGGCGGCAGCAGCACGTTGCCGGCCTCGTGCAACGCCTTGTTGCCAAGCACCGAGTCGAGGATTAGGCACGGCGAGAGGAGATTGATTGTGACCTTGAGCAGCGAGGCGTCGGCGTCCTCGGTGAGGCAGTTGGTTTTGCGCAGCGCGACGCCCGCGAGCGCGATGCTCACGACCGGCAGCACGGCGCCGAGCACGGTGATGAAGGCTTGCGAGTCCATCACGCGCGCGTTGCAAAATACTCCAGCAGAACCTCGAACTCGATCTGTTGAAGCTCGCGCAATAACAACCGATGCTCGTCTGTTTCATCGCGGAGGCACGCGATTTCAACGGCATCTACAAACGCAAACGCGTCCCACACGCCGCGCGAGAGGAGTTGTGCGGAAAGTTTCGTATTGCCGGATTTCGCGAGCAATTCGCCCGCGCGCTTTGCGATCATCGGAAACGCGGCATGATTGCCGACGCGGCGGAACCAATACTTCGAGTTCCAGTAATCCGGCTCACGTCGGTGCATGATGCCGTGGAGGAAGCTGCCGTCGCCCGTCTCGATGCTTTGCGAAATCGTGTGCGAGGCGTCGAGATGATCATGCCAGAGCAACACGAGCGAGCGGATGAGTTCCGCGTCGCGGTGGTCGGGAAATTTCTTCAGCAACGAGTCGAGCGCGCGATTCAATGCATCGAGCGGTTGCGAGCAGGTGCGCGACACGGGACCGAGCTGCGCCGGCTCGGTGGTGCGCAACAAATCGCGCAGGCTTTTGAGAGGTCGCTCGTCTGACATGGCTTGCGTCAGACAAGACCCACCGTTTCCGGGAAGCCGAACATGATGTTGAAGCTCTGCACGGCCTGGCCGCTTGCGCCTTTCACGATGTTGTCCTCGGCGCTCATCACGATGAGGCGTCCCGTGCGCGGGTCGAGCCGCCACGCGATTTCGAGGACATTTGTGCCGGTGACATTCTTCGTGTCCGGCAGCGCCTTGCCGTCGAGCAGGCGCACGAAAGGTTCGTTCGCGTAAGCCTTGCGGTAGCACGCGGTGATTTGCTCGCCGAGCGCGGCGGCTTCGTCTGCATTCGTGAAATGCTTCGCCGGCGCGAGGTAAAGCGTCGTCAAAATGCCGCGGTTCACTGGAATCAAATGCGGAGTGAACTGAATGGTCACGTCCGCGCTTGCTGCGAGCGAAAGTTCCTGTTCAATCTCGGAGAGATGCCGGTGCCTAGGCACGCCGTAAGGACGCGAGCTCTCGTTGCATTCGACAAAGAGATAGTCAGCCTCGGCTTTGCGGCCTGCGCCGCTCACGCCGCTGAGAGAGTCGGCGATGATGCCCGCGGGTTTGATGAGGCCCGCGCGGAGCAGGGGAATGACGGGCAACAAAATGCTCGTCGGATAACAGCCCGGCGATGCAACGAGCAACGCATCCTTGATCGCAGCGCGATAAATTTCCGGCAAACCATACACGGCCTTGGCAAGCAGCTCCGGCGCGGGATGATCGTGCGTGTAAAATTCTTTGTAAATATCCGCGCGGCGCAGGCGGAAGTCCGCGCTCAAGTCAATGACGCGGCAGCCGAGCTGCAACAACGGCACGGCGAACTCCGCCGCGACGCCGTGTGGCAGCGCGAGGAACACGACCTCGGCCTGCTTCGCGAGCAATTCGGCGTTTGGCTCGGCGAAGCGCAGCGTCTTCGCGCGCGGATGGCTGGCGAATTTCGGAAACACCTGAGCCACGGTCTGCCCGGCCTGCTGGCGCGACGTGAGGGCGGCGAGTTCCGCGTGCGGATGCGAGAGGAGCAGGCGGACGAGTTCCTCGCCGGAGTAGCCGGACGCGCCGACGATGGCGGCTTTGACTTGTTTCATGTTCGATTCAACTGCGCTGGCGCTCTTCATATTGGCTTTTCATCAATGCGGCAAGTTCGCGGTCGGTTTGATTTTCCGAACGGGCAAGCGCCGCGGCGGCTCCTGCGATGTCTTCCGGCTTGCGGTTCTGGCCGAGTTTGAACTTCGCCTCCAGCCGCGTGATCTCGATTTCAAAACCGACGATGGCTTTCTTCATGCCAGCTTTGAAATCCGCAGGTAGCGTGTCCTGCCACGGCACGGGCTGGCCCGATTCATAAAAGTTCACGGTGGCGCGCAGCACTTCGTCCAACTCCTGTTCGCCTTCGATCAGGCGCGGACGGCCATAGGCGTGAATCGCCACGTAGTTCCACGTCGGCACCGCCGGATGATTCGCATACCAACTCGGCGAGATGTAGCCGTGCGGGCCGGTGAAAATCGCGAGCGCCTCGGCATCAGGCTGAAAATGCCGCCATTGTGAATTCGCACGCGCCATGTGCCCGATGAGAACGCCGTGCCTGCCACGATCCGGGTTGAAGATCAGCGGCAAATGGCTGGCGAATGGACGGCCATCGGCAAACGTGACCACCGTGGCGAAGCTGTGTTCGCGAATCACCGTCGCGATCCGGCGCGCGTCGGTTTCAACAAAGGTTTCCGGGATATACATGGTTGTGTTGGCTCTGATTTGGACAAATAAAAAACCCCGCTGGCGTCGGCCAGCGGGGTTCGCAAAATCGGATTCGATTAACGCTTCGAGAATTGGAAGCGCTTGCGGGCACCGGGCTGGCCATACTTTTTGCGCTCGCGCATGCGCGGGTCGCGGGTGAGCAGACCCTGCGCGCGAAGCGGCACGCGGAGGTTGGCGTCGCTCAGGAGCAGTGCGCGGGCGATGCCGTGGCGGGCGGCGCCGGCCTGGCCGTGCGGACCGCCGCCTTGGACGTTGATGCGCACGTCGAACTTGCCGTTCGTCTCGGTGGCAAGGAACGGCTGGAGGATTTCCGCGCGTTGCGCTTCGAGAGTAAAATAGTTTTCCAAGGCGCGGCCGTTGACGGTGATCTTGCCGTTGCCGGCCGCCATGCGGACGCGGGCCACGGCGGTCTTGCGGCGGCCGGTGGCGACGAATTCAGAGGTCTGTGCCATGTTCGTGCGTTAGTTGGAAATCTTGTGCTCGACGGGCATCTGCGCGGTGTGCGGATGCTTCGGGCCGCGATAAACCTTGAGCTTGGTCATGATGCTACGGCCGAGGCGGTTTTTCGGGATCATGCCCTTGACCGCGTGCTCGATGAGCAGTTCTGGACGGCGCGCTCGGCGATGCTCGACGCTCTCATACTTCTCGCCGCCCTTCCAGCCGGAGTAGGACATGAACTCCTTGTCCGTCTCCTTCTTGCCGGTCAGCACGACCTTCTCGGCGTTGACGACGACGACGAAGTCACCGATGTCGAGGTGCGGGGTGAATTGCGGCAGATGTTTCCCGCGCAGCAGCATCGCGACTTGCGCGGCCAGGCGGCCAAGCACGACGCCGTTGGCGTCCACGACGCGCCACTTGCGGGCGTTCAGATCATTTTTCGGCAGAAACGTTTTCATTCAGCGTCCCAAAAGGAGCGCAGAAACTAGCAAAGAGGCCAACGAAGTCAATAGCCCATTTGCGAATCGCAGCCTTGCCAATTCCACGGCGTGGGCTTAACAAATGAACGATGCTTCACCAAGCCCGACAACCTACGGACGTAGCGTTCACGCGCCGAGATTTCCTTACGCGCTGCGGCATGGGCATGGGAGCGGTCGCGCTCGCGGGACTGTTTGGCGAGGCGGGCATTTTCAGACCGGCAGGCGCAGCGGAAGCCGTCAACCCGCTCATGCCAAAGGCGCCGCATTTTCCCGGCAAGGCGAAGCGCGTCATCCATTTCTTCCTCAACGGCGGGCCGTCGCACGTGGACACGTTCGACCCCAAGCCCGCGCTGGCGAAATACGCCGGCAAGCCGCTGCCTTACGAGAATCTTCGCACCGAGCGCAAGACGGGCATGGCGTTTCCGACGCCGTTCAAGTTTGAGCCGCACGGGCAGAGCGGCCTCGAAATCAGCGACATCTTCCCAAACCTCGCGCGGCACGCGGACGAGATCGCCGTCATCCGCTCGATGCAGGCCGAGGTGCCGAACCACGAGCCGTCGCTGATGCTGATGAACTGCGGCGACTCGGTGCAGAGCCGGCCGAGCGTCGGTGCGTGGGTGACTTACGGCCTCGGCTCGGAGAACCAGAACCTGCCCGCGTTCATCGTGCTGTGCCCGCGTGGTTTCCCGATCAAGGACGCGGACAACTGGACGGCCGGCTTCCTGCCGGGAGTGTTTCAGGGCACGTTCATTGACTCGCAGCACACGACGCTCGACAAGCTGATTGAGAACATCCGCAGCGGCCACGCGACGCTTTCACAGCAACGAGCGCAGCTTGATTTGCTCCACACGCTGAACGCCGAGCATCAGGCCGCGCGCGCGCGCGACCCGCGGCTGGAGGCGCGCATCCAGTCCTTCGAACTGGCGTATCGGATGCAGATGGAAGCAGCGGACGCCTTCGACATCACGCGCGAGCCCGACTACATCCGCGCGATGTATGGCGACGGCATCCACGCGCGGCAGACGCTCATCGCGCGGCGGCTGCTGGAGCGGGGCGTGCGGTTCGTGCAGCTCTGGCACGGCGCGGGCCAGCCGTGGGACAACCACGACAACATCGAATCGAACCACCGCAAGCTCGCAAAGGAAATTGACCAGCCCGTCGGCGCGCTGATCGCGGACTTGAAACAGCGTGGCATGCTCGACGACACGCTGATCGTCTTCGGCGGCGAATTCGGGCGCACGCCGACGGTAGAGTTGAACAACAACGGCGCATCAAAGCAGGGCCGCGACCACAATCACTACGGCTTCAGTGTGTGGCTCGCGGGCGGCGGCGTGAAGGGTGGCACGGCTTACGGCGCGACGGACGAGTTCGGCTTCAAGGCCGTCGAGAATCCCACGAGCGTCCATGATTTGCACGCGACGATGCTGCACTGCCTCGGTTTTGATCACGAGAAGTTCACCTATCGCTACGCGGGCCGCGATTTCCGGCTGACGGATGTGTATGGCCACGTCGTGAAGGAAATTGTTGCGTGAACGTCCATCTACATTGTTGACACCGATTTGTCCGTTAACTGACAATCCTCCCATGAACGAACCCAACAAAATCCTCTCGTCCCGTCGTGAATTTATCAAGACCACCGGCCAGATCACCGCGGCCTCGGCGCTTGCGGGCATCGTGCTGCCGCATGTGCATGCGCAGGGCAGCGACCAGCTTTCGGTCGCGCTCGTCGGCTGCGGCGGTCGCGGCGGTGGCGCGGCGGCGAACGCCATGAGCCAGAGCGGCCCGCCAAAGCTCGTCGCGATGGCGGATGTGTTTCAACACCGGCTCGACGGCGCTTACAATTCGCTCAAGGGCAAATACAAGGACCAGGTGGATGTGCCGGACAAGCGTAAGTTCATCGGCTTTGACGCCTACCAAGGCGCGATTGATTCGCTGAAGAAAGGCGACGTTGCCATCTTCACCACGCCGCTGGCGTTCCGCTGGGTGCATTTCAAATACGCCATCGAAAAGGGCATCAACGTGTTCATGGAAAAGCCCCTGACGGCGGATGGCCCGACCTCGCGCCGGATGCTCGAACTCAACAAGCTCGCCAAGCAGAAGAATCTCAAGGTCGGCGTGGGCTTGATGTCGCGCCACAAAAAGTGCCTGCAACAACTCCACGCGCGCATCCATCAGGACAACGAGATTGGCGACGTGATGCTGATGCGCGGCTACCGAATGCAGGGGTTGCTCGGCTCGGCCTTCTCGGAGAAGTATCCCGGCAAAGACAAAGGCCTGCCCGGCAATCCCAGCGAGTTGATGTGGCAGATCTCGCGCTTCCACAGCTTCATCTGGGCGTCCGGCGGCGGCTACAGTGACTTCAACATCCATCACATTGACCACCTCTGCTGGCTGAAAAGTCCTCCGGGACAATTCCTCTGGCCCGTCAAGGCCCAAGGCGTCGGCGGCCGCACCTACCGCACCAGCGGCGACGGCAAGCCTTACGTGGACCAGAACTTCGACTCCTACTCGGTGGAATACACCTTTGAGGACGGCACAAAACTCTACATGGACGGCCGTTGCATGATCGGCGCGGTGCCGATGTATCACAGCTTCGTCCACGGCACGAAGGGCATGGCAGTTGCGGCCAAGTCCGGCGACTGCAACGGTCCTTCCAGCACGTTCAAAAGCCAAGTCATGTCGCGCGAAAATCAACTGTGGACGTCCGATCCCAAGATGGCGGACGATCCGTATTTCAACGAGTGGCAGGTGCTCACCGACGCCATCCGCAACGACAAGCCGCACAACGAAGTGGACCGCGGCGTCATGGCGAGCCTCTCCACGTCGCTCGGCCGCTACGCCGCGCACACCGGGCAGGAAGTCACGCTTGATGAGATGCTCAACCACGAGCACGAATACGCGCCCGGCGCGGACAAGCTCACATTCGATTCGCCTGCGCCCGTGCAAGCGGACGCCAACGGCTTCTATCCGGTGCCGCAGCCGGGCATCAAGAAGAACCGGGAGTTTTAAGCCGCACAGAATTCAACTATCCGCCGGCCGAGGCCAACACCCTCGCCGGCGGTTTGCTTTTGCCAAGACAGGACGCCGTGTGCGGTGCTTTGACGCTTCGTCGTGCGGCGTGTTAGCTTTCATCAGCGCATGAATTCTCCCACCATCGGCGGCTATCTCATCTCGCGGCTTCACGCGCTCGGTGTGCGGCACGTGTTTGGCATTCCGGGCGACTACGTGCTCGGATTTTACGACCAGCTTCTCAACAGCCCCCTGCGCACCATCAACACCTGCGACGAGCAGGGCGCGGGCTTTGCCGCCGATGCCTACGCCCGCGTGCGCGGACTCGGCGTCGTGTGCGTCACTTACTGCGTCGGCGGGCTGAAGGTGGCGAACACAACGGCGGAGGCGTTCGCGGAGAAGTCGCCCGTGGTCATCATCAGCGGCGCACCCGGCATCAAAGAACGTATCCGGGATCCGCTGCTGCATCACAAGGTCCGCGAGTTCGACACGCAGAAGAAGGTGTTCGAGCAAATCACCGTCGCGAGCACGGTGTTGAGCGATGCGCAGACAGCGTTCCAGGAAATTGACCGCGTGCTCCATGCCGCGACCCGTTACAAGCGGCCGGTTTACATCGAACTGCCGCGGGACATCGTGCATCAGCACGGCATTGCGCACCACAAGCCGCGTGAGATTCACGAGAGAAGCAGCCCCGCCGTGCTTCGTGCCGCGCTCGCTGAGGCCGCCGCGCGCATCAACGCCGCTCGCAAGCCCGTCATCCTCGCCGACGTCGAGGTGCATCGCTTCGGTCTCCAAAACGAACTGCTCCGGCTCGCGCAACGCACGAGCATTCCCGTCGCCGCGACGATTCTGGGCAAGTCTGTCATCGGCGAGCACTATCCGTTTTATCTCGGCGTCTATGAAGGCGCAATGGGCCGCGAGGACGTGCGCCGCTATGTCGAGTCAAGCGACTGCGTGCTGATGCTTGGCTTCTTCATGACCGACATCAACCTCGGCGTTTACACCGCGCGCCTTGACCTCGGCCGCGCCATCTGCGTCACCAGCGAGAAGCTTTCCATCGGCCATCACAACTACGAGGACGTGCGCTTCAAGGATTTCGTCCGGGGATTGTTGAAATCAAAGCTCCGCCGCCGCTCACTGCCACGGGTGCCGCGGCCGAAGCCTGCGTCGGCTTTCAAAATCTCAGACAAGAACCGCGCGCTAACTGTCCAACGCCTCTTTCACCGGCTGAATTCATTTCTCGATAAGAACACTGTGGTCGTCGCTGACGTCGGCGATTGCCTGTTTGGCGCGGCGGATTTGTTCATCCATCGCGGCACGGAGTTTCTCGGCGCGGCTTACTACGCCTCGATGGGCTTCGCCATGCCGGCGGCCATTGGCGCGCAACTCGCGAACCCGCGACGCCGTCCGCTCGTGCTCGTGGGCGATGGCGCGTTCCAGATGACCGGCATGGAACTGGCCACCGCCGCGCGCTACGGATGCAACCCCATCGTCATCGTGCTGAACAATCGCGGCTACGGCACCGAGCGGCACATCCACGACGGCCCTTACAACGATCTGTGGCCGTGGCAATTTCACCGAGTGCCCGACGTGCTTGGTGCGGGGCGCGGCTGGCTCGTTGAAACGGAAGGTCAACTCGACACTGCCCTCGAAGAAGCGCGCCGGCACACGAAAAGTTTCTGTCTCCTTGATGTGCGGCTCGGACAGTTCGACCGCTCGCCTGCGCTGGACCGCCTCGCCAAACGCCTCGGCCAGCGGCTCAACGCAGCGAAGTGAAGTGCTGAAAAAACAGCGGCGTCACGCCGAATTGGAAATGATTCTTCCCAATTGCTCCGCGTGAACGTCCAGCCCGCCTTCCGTCCACACCACGTAATCCGCGAGCGACATTTTCATCTCGACCGACCACTGCGCCTTGAGCCGCTGGCGGATTTGTTCGGCGCTCCAGCCGCGTTCGAGCAGCCGTTTCCACTGCGTCGCGGCCGAGCACGCTACACAGATGGTTTCGTCGCAGTGTGCTTCGCCTTTTGTCTCGAAGAGCAGCGGAACTACAACCACGCCGACCGGTTTGCCTTCGCTTCGCCACTGTTTCACGTGCGCGAGCCAGGTTTCGCGAATGCGCGGATGCACGATGGCTTCGAGTTTTTGGCGCGCGTCGGAATCGGTGAAAACCAGCCTCGCCATCGCCTCGCGGTTCAGCGTGCCATCGGCGTTGAAGACTTCCGCGCCGAACGCGCCGCGAATTTGTGCAACGGCGGGCTGGCCCGGTTCAACAACCTGCCGGGCGACCACGTCCGTGTCCACGACAGGCACGCCGCTTCGGCGCAGCAGTCCTGCCGCTGTGGACTTGCCCATGCCGATGCCGCCGGTGAGGCCGAACAGTTTCATCGCGCGAGGAGATAACACGGATTGCGGTGAATTGGAACATCGTGCGCGGAGGCTTCCTCTCGAATTGACAACGCGACACGGCGCGACTCAGGATGCGCGCGCACATGCCGGACTTTCTCGACCAACTCCGCAAGGGCCTGGTGCTCGGCGACGGCGCGATTGGAACGCTCCTTTACCAGCGCGGCCAGCCGCTTGGCGCGTGCTACGACGCGTTGAATCTGGAGAATCCCGAAGTCGTGCAGCGCGTTCACAGCGACTATCTCGACGCAGGCGCGCAGGTCATCGAGACGAACACTTTTGGTGCGAACCGGCTCAAACTCGACAAATTCGGCTTCGCCGATCGAGTTCACGCCATCAACCAGCGCGGAGCGGAACTCGCCGTGGAACTCGCCCGTCCGCGCGGCGTGTTTGTCGCCGGCTCTGTCGGGCCGATCCTCTCGCAGCCCGGCGAGGCGCCCGACCAGACAATGCGCGAACTGTATTACCGCGAGCACATCGCCGGCCTGCTCGCGGGCGGTGTGGACGCGCTGTTCATCGAAACCTTCACGCGCGTCTCGGAACTCGCGCTCGCCGTCAGTGTCGCGAAATCGCTTTCAAACAAACCCGTCCTGGCCTCGCTCAGTTTCAGCGATGACGGCCACACTGCCGACGGGCTGCGCATCAACGAAGCCTTCGCAAGACTGCGCGCCGCCGGTGCGGACGTTACTGGCCTTAATTGCCACTTCGGCCCGGCGATGACGGAGACAATTCTCCGCGAACTCATCGTTCACGACGGCGAGTTGATCAGCGCGTTTCCGAACGCGGGCCGTCCGCAATTTTTCGAGGGCCGCTACATTTATCATCCGACACCGCAGTATTTTGCCGACACGCTGCCGCGGCTCGTGGCGCAAGGCGCGCGGCTGGTCGGCGGCTGTTGCGGCACGACGCCCGAAACCATCGCCGCGATGGCGAAGGTGTTGCCGGGTTTGAAGGCCGTTTCCGTCAAGCTCGCGCCGTTGCCCGGAGTGGAAGTGATTGCGCCACGGCATGCTGCCGCCGCGCCCGCCCAACCGCAAACGGTGCTCGAAGTCATCCGTCAACGCGCGCTCATTGTCACGGAACTCGACCCGCCGAAAAGCTTGTCACTCGACAAGATGGTCGAGGGTGCGCGCGCGTTGCGCGACGCGGGCACGGACTTTGTGACGATGGCCGACAACTCGCTCGCCATCCTGCGCGTGTCCAACATGGCAACGGGCTTTCTCGTCAAGGAGCGCACCGGCGTCGAGCCGATCATCCATCTGTCGTGCCGCGATGAGAATCTGCTCGGCCTTCAATCGAGGCTCATGGGTTTCCACGCGCTGGGCATCCATCATATCCTCGCGCTTACCGGCGATCCGGCGAAAGTCGGCGACCATCCCGCGGCGTCGAGCGTTTACGATGTGAACTCCATCGGCCTCATCAAGACCATCGCGCGGCTGAACGAGGGCTTCGCCGCAAACGGTCGCGACCTCAAGGCGAAGACTCAGTTCATCATCGGCTGCGCGTTCAACCCGAACGCAAAGAACCTCGACTCGCAGGTGCGCAAGTTGGAGGACAAGGTGAAGGCTGGCGCGCATTTCGTGATGACGCAGCCGATCTTCGACCCCACGCTTGCGAAGGCGACGCATGAGAAGACAAAGCATCTCGGCATCCCCGTGCTCGTCGGCGTAATGCCGGTGCTCAACGCGCGCAACACGGAGTTCCTGCACAATGAGGTGCCCGGCATTGTCATCCCGGATTCGATCCGCCAGCGCATGCGCGGCAAGGACGGCGCAGAGGGCAACGCCGAGGGACTGGCCATCGCCCGCGACTTGTGCGACGCCGTGCTGGAATACTTCAAGGGCATCTACCTCATCACGCCGCTGATGCGCTTCGACATGACGGTGGAACTGAGCCGGCATGTGCGGGCGAAAGCACGATAAGATTCCTCGGCGGACGGAGTCACATGTCTTCATTCTGCCTCACGATTCTCAGCGATATCCACTACGCCGGCGCGGCGGAGCAGGGGCGGCGCGGCTTTGAGCATCGCGCGGTGGACGCGCCGTTCGCGCGCCTGCTGCTGCGGCTCTACCGCAAATTCATCTGGCTCGAAGACCCGACGGCGCACAGCCATTTGCTCGATGAATTTCTTTCGCGCGCCGGCGAGCCGGGCTTCGTCGTCGCGAACGGCGATTACTCCTGCGACTCGGCATTCATCGGTGTGGCGGACGACGCGGCGTGCGCGAGCGCAGTCGAGGGTCTCGACAAGTTGCGCGCCCGTTTTGGAGAGCGCTTTGCCGCAACCATCGGGGATCATGAACTTGGCAAGACGACGCTCGCTGGCAACAAGGGCGGCATGCGTCTCGCAAGCTGGCGGCGCACGGTGGATGATCTCAAGTTGGAGCCGGCATGGCGGCGTGAATTTGGACGCTACACGCTCATCGGCGTCACCTCGACACTCCTCGCACTGCCGGTCTATGACCGCGACATGCTGCCGGAGGAAATTGCGGAATGGAAAAAGTTGCGCGGGGAACATCTCGTCGAGGTGCGGCGGCTCTTTGAGTCCGTCGCGCCGACGCAACGCATTCTGCTGTTCTGTCACGATCCGACGGCGCTGCCGTTTTTGTGGGAGGAGGAAGCCGTGCGCTCGCGCCTGCAACAAGTCGAGGCAACGATCATCGGCCATTTGCACTCGAATTTGTTTTTGTGGAAGAGCCGTGTGCTGGCGGGAATGCCGCCGCTCGGATTCCTCGGCAAATCCATCCGCCGTTACAGCATGGCGCTTAATCGCGCAAAACTGTGGAAGCCGTTCAACGTGCGGCTGTGTCCCGCGCTCACGGGCATCGAGCTGCTGAAGGATGGCGGATTTTACGAGGTGGAACTCGACTTGGAGGCAAAGCGCCCGGCGAAATTCGACCTGATTAGAATGCCGCGATCAGGGACGCCGCCGCCACACCGACTGGACTAGGATTTTATTTCTTCTTTGGCTGAAATTCGCTTGAATTCCTTCTCGGTGTAACCCATCACGCCGTTTGAAATGTCAACGAAATTCACCCGGATCAATAAACGATTAGTCGTTCTGCGTAGAAAGCCATCAATTTCGCTCAACACTTTCTCATGGGATGCTTCGATGAGACGCCCATTCTCATCAATAGCGAATGTATCTCCCCGCTCGGCCAGGGCTTGTAACGATTGCGAAAACTCAAGGATCTCTTTCCTGTTACAAGCATGTGATTTGGTGCTCACGGCGTTCCGCCTTTTGCTACGTATGCAGCATATTTAGATTTAAGTCGGTTCAGCCATGACTGAAAACGCATGTAACCGATCATTGCCGACACACCTAGTATAACGCCTGCCATAATGCCTGCAACCAAGCTGGCAAGGAGTTCGCGTGCGGGGAGAAAGACAACTCCTAATGTAATCAGAGCGCCTAAGAATATCCAAAAACCTGGTCCTGCTTTCCCTTGATCCTTAGTAAATTTAGCCTTGGAGAACGATTCCCAAAATTGCTTTTTAAATGAATCCTCGCCGTGAAGTGCAATCTGACGACCAAATTCGATCTCCTCGGCTTCCGTTAGCGTAGGCGGACTCCACGTAAAATAGGCTGCATAAGTTACCATATGAACAGCGGGTTCCGAATTATACAAGCCGTGAGTGCCTGTCAAGTGTGCCGTGCCGGCCTAAAATGTGTTAGGAGCGTAGAATTTTCTTTTCCAGCTACTTCGCCATCACGATCTCCAGCGTGTCCTCGCGTTTGCGCGCCGCATCCTCTTCCTCTTCGATGTTTTTCGGCGGTAGCGGTTCGAGCGCGACGGGCCGGTGGTCGGTGACCTGTTCCTCGGCTTTGTGGAATTTCACGCTCACGATGCGGCTCACGCCGTGTTCCTGCATCGTCACGCCGTAGAGCACGTCCGCCATGCCGATGGTGCGCTTGTTGTGCGTGATGATGACGAACTGGGAGTGGGAGAGAAACCGCTGCAAGATGCGGATGAAGCGGTTGATGTTCGACTCGTCGAGCGGCGCGTCCAACTCGTCCAACACGCAGAAGGGCGAGGGCTTGACCTGGTAAATCGCGAAGAGCAGCGCCACGGCAGTCATCGTCTGCTCGCCGCCGGAGAGCAGGGAAATCGTCTGCAACTGCTTGCCGGGCGGCCGTGCCATAATCTCGATACCGCTCTCCAGCAGGTCGCCCTCGTCGGCGAGAATCAGGTCGGCTTTGCCGCCGCCGAAAATCTCGGTGAACATCACGCGGAAGTTCTCGCGGATCTTCTCGAACGTGTCGCGGAACATCTGCGTGGTCTGCGTGTTGATGCGGTTGATGACGTCCAGCAACTGCGCCTTGGCGCTGACGAGGTCGTCATTCTGTTTAGTGAGGAAGTTGTAGCGCTGCTCTGTTTCCTCGTATTCCTCGATGGCGACGAGGTTGACCGGGCCCATCTCATCGAGGCGCTTTTGCTGCGCGACGACCTGCTCGGCGACGGCGTTCCAGTCTGTCGCGCCACCGGCAGCGGCCATTTCCTCTGGAGTGAGCGTCTGCACCTTGGGCGCGCCCTCGTCGGCGTAAGTGATGGTGATGCACTCGCTGCGGACGTCATCGAGGTTGACCTGATATTTTTGCTGGATGCGCTCGCGGAGGTTCTGCACTGACATCGTTTTCTGCGCCAGCTCGACTTCGAGCGCGCCGCGTTGCGATTGTAACTCGGTCAGCCGCCGCCGCTGCTCGCGCAAGCCCTCCTCGCGCGTCGCAATTTCGGATTCCTGCGCGGATTTCTGTTCGAGCAACGCGGCCGTTTGCGTGCTGACCTGTTCCCGTTCGTGGTTCAACCGTTCGATTTGTCCGCGCGATTCGGCGATCTCCGACTCGGCCTGTTCCTTGCGCTGCACGCAGGAGGAAATCTCGCCCTTGCGCTGCTCGATCAACTGCCCCAGTTCGCGGATGCGCTGTTGCAACGGCCCCTGCTGGCCGCGGAACGAGGAACACAACTGCTCCTCGGTCGCGACCTGAATCTTCGCGTCGCTCACGGCCGCGGTCGCCGCATCGCGATGCTGGCGGAGCTGTTCGAGCTGGGTCGTGAAGCCGGTCACGGCGGACTGGCAGGCTTGTTCGCGGCCTTCGAGTTCGGCCACCTGCGCGGCGAGCGCGGCGCGCTTCTGGTTGCCCTCTTGCTCCTGCGCGGCAAGGGACTGGATTTCATACACCACCGTGTCAATGCGGCGGAGCAAATCGCGCTGCGAAGTCTCCAGCGCCTTGAACTCGCCCTCGTGCGTCGCGATGGCGACCTCCTGCGCGCGGAGTTCCGTCTGCGCCTGCTGCAAGCTCGCTTGCAGTTCCGTCTGCTCGCTCTGCAACGCGCCCTTCTGACGGCTCGCGTCGTTGACCTGTTCATGAAGCGTGTCGAGTTGTTTGCTCAACTCCTCGATCTGGTTTTTGCGGCCGAGAATCGAGGACGGTGCCTTGCCGGAGCCTGCGCCGTTCAAATAACCACCCGTGAAAATGCCGTGGCGGTTGAGCAACTCGCCCGTGAGCGTGACGAAGTCAAACCGGCCGCCGGTTTCCCGCAATGCGGCCGTGGCCGACGCGAGATCGGGAACAACCAGTGTCTCGCCGAGAAGGCCCGCGAGCAGCGATCGAACGGACTCGTCTCCCTCAACAATCTGCAACGCGTCTTGCGCATTCGCAGGCAGGGACGCTGACTCCTGAATTCTGACTCCTGAATTCTTCAACCCAAGGGCGGCGATGCTCGCGCGGCCTTTCTTGCTCGACGTAAGCTCGGCGAGAATTTGCTGCGCGGATTCGGGCTGCTCGGTGAGAACGAGCTGGAGGTTGTGGCCAAGCGCCGTCTCGATGGCGAGGACGTATTGGTCAGGGACGCGGATTTTGTCCGCGAGCGAGCCGAGCACGTCGCGCGACTGCTTGAGCGCGGCGAGCGCGCCGGCGCTGAAGCCCTCGTGGCTCGTCTGCAACTGCTCCAGCACGTTCAACTGCGAGCGTTTGCCCGCCTGCTGCTGAAGCAAGCCGTCAAGCCGTTGCGCGATTTGATTCAATTCCTGCTGGATGTCGCGCAGCCGTTGCTGGCGCTCCTCGACGGTGCCGCGCGCGGTCTGCGCGTTGAGCTTCTCGGTTTCAACATTCGCGGCAAACTCGGCGAGCCGCTTCTCAAGCCGCGAGCGTTCCTCTTCGAGGCCGATTTTTTCGGACGACAGTTTCTCCAGCCGCACGACATTGCCCTGTTTTTGCAGGTCGAGCGCGTTGATCTCGTTGCGCGCGCGCGAAAGGTTCTGCATCGCTGCGAAGGCATCTGACTGCGCCTGCCGTAGCTTCTCCTGCAATGACACGAGTTCCTTTTCGACCGCCTGGAGCGCGTCGCGCTTCCACTGCAAGATATGGCGGTGCTTCTCGACCGCCGCGTTCGACGCCGCGAGGCGCTCGGTGACGGAGGCCAGTTCCTCCTCCGCGGCTTTGCAGCGTTCCTCGCCTTGCGAAATGTCCGTCAGTGCGCGTTCGTTCTGCGAATGCAGCTCGCGCAGCCGCTCGTCGTTGAAGTGGATGCGGCTCTCGTGCTTCTCAATCTGCCCCTTGAGTTCCAGCCCACGCTGCTGCGAGTGGTTGATCTCGGTCTCCAGTTCGGAAAGGCGCGAGCGCAGTTGAAGCAGTTCATCCTCGGCGCGCATCACGGCGGAGTGGCTCTGTTCCATTTCGGCGCGGAGCTTTTCCGCGCTGGCGTTGCGTTCGGAAATCTCCGCCTGCAACACGTCGAACTGGTGCCGCGCGAGCTGCGTGTCGAGGTGCTGCAATTCCATCGCGAGCTGCTTGTAACGGCGCGCCTTGCCGGCCTGCCGCTGGAGCGAGCCGATCTGGCGCTTCACTTCCTTGATGAGGTCCTGCACGCGCAGCAGGTTCTGGTCGGTGTGCTCCAGCTTGCGCAGCGCCTCTTTTTTCTGCGACTTGAATTTCGTGATGCCCGCGGCCTCCTCGAAAATCGCGCGGCGATCCTCCGGCTTGCTCGAAATGATCTGCGTGATGTGGCCCTGCGCCATGATCGAGTAGCTCGTGCGCCCGACGCCCGTGCCCATGAAGAGCTGCTGGATGTCCTTCAAGCGGCACGGCGTCTTGTTGATGAAATACTCCGAGCCACCGTCGCGGAAGACGCGCCGCGTCACCGTCACCTCGTTGAAATCTATCTCAACGCCAGCGGCTTTCAGGTTTTCGCCGTCCACGTCGCCGATGGTGATGGAAACTTCCGCGAGGCCGAGCGGCTTGCGGCCGTCCGTGCCGTTGAAGATCACGTCCGCCATCTCGCCGCCGCGCAACGCCTTGGCCGACTGCTCGCCGAGCACCCAGCGGATGGCATCGGAAACATTCGACTTGCCGCACCCGTTTGGCCCGACGATGGCCGTGATGCCGGGCTGGAAATTCAGCGACGTTTTGTCCGCAAAGGACTTGAAACCAAGGACGGTGAGGTTCTTGAGATACATCGGCGATTAGGAAACAACCAAAAGGGGTCTTTGTAAAGCAAAAACCACACGATATTGGGGTGCTTCCAATGCAAATCCCCCACTAATGGGCCGCCACCAAGGAAGGGCTACCTGCCGGTTGTGGTCAGCAAATGATTTGCTGGGTCCGACAAATTGAAAGTTGGGGCCAACCGGCACCTGGTCGGCCCCAGCGGGAATTTCGCTGGCGGTCGCGCGCCGTGCGTCGGCCTCAGCGCGAGTGCCGCTGGTCCCGACCGGGGTGCGGCTGGTGTTCGCGCGTGGCGCGCTGGCCCCGACCACACGCGCGCTGAGACCAGCGGGGTCCACGCTGGCCCCAGCCGTCACCGCGCTGACGCCGGCGGATCGCTGGTTGATCCAAAGCGGACAGTTCGCTGGGCTTGTCCAACAGTTCGCAAACCTTTGCGGACAACTCCGCGAACGTGCGGAATTCATTTCTAAAGCTGCTCGACTACATTTAACCACGGAGACACAGAGACACGAGGCTAACTATTCCGAGACATGACCGCTCCGTATCCTCCGTGACTCATAACTAGTGGCGGCAACGAGCAGATTGCCGCGGTGCGATGTTGTTGCCACACTCGCGCGCATGAAACCGGTCGCCGAAGCCGTCCGCAAAACCACCTTCATCGAGGCCACGCGCCTGTCGAAGGAACTCGCCGTGAACGTGACGCTCGCCACGGAAACCTTCCAGCACACGGGCAGCTTCAAGTTCCGCGCCGCCTACAACGTCGCCGTCAGCGTGAAGCATCCGCGCATCATCGCCGCGTCCTCGGGCAACTTCGGCCAGGCCCTCGCGCTCGCCTGCCACATGCTCGGCAAGGAGTCCATCATCGTCATGCCGCAAAACTCCGCGCGCGTGAAGGTGGACGCCGTGCGCGAATACGGCGGGCACGTGGACCTCGTGGACACCGCGAAGATTTCGCGCAAGCAGCGCGTGCATGATCTGGCGAAGAAGCATCCCGACGCCTACGTCGCGAGCGCCTACGATGATTTGCTCGTCATCGCCGGCAACGCCACGCTCGGCAACGAACTGGCCGCGTGCGGGCGGCGCTTTGATTACATCGTCGCGCCGCTCGGCGGCGGCGGGTTGACGGCAGGCATCGTCAACGGCCTGCGCGAGCATGGCTGCGGTGCTAAAGTCGTCGCCGCAGAGCCGCTGCTGGGGAACGACGGAGCGCGCTCGTTCCGCGCCGGCCATATCGTCGCGAATGAAACCGAGCCTCAGACCATCGCCGACGGCGCGCGCTCATTGAGCATTGGCCAGCACAACTGGGCCGTGCTCAAGACCGGCCTCGACCGCGTGGTGGAGGTTTCCGAGGAAAAAATCAAGGAGGCCGTGCGGCTGCTGTTCTCTCACGCAAACTTGAAGGCAGAGCCGACAGGCGCGCTCGCCATCGGCGCGCTGCTCGCGGCGAACCACCTTTTCCATCGCCACTCGGTCTGCTGCGTCATCAGCGGCGGCAACGTGGATGCGGAAGTGTATCGGCAGATACTCGCCGGCTGATTGGAAGTCCCGGCTGGTTTTTCGTTGAGTGCGGCGCGGCGCTTTCCTAGCCTCGCCGGCAATGAACGTCTTCGTCACCGGCGGCGCCGGCTACATCGGCTCCATTTGCGTCGAGGAGTTGTGCAACGCCGGGCACGCCGTCACCGTGTTCGACAATCTTTCCGAGGGACACCGCTCCGCCGTGGACCCGCGCGCGAAATTCATCCACGCCGACCTCGCCGACCGCGAAGCCATCGCGCAGTCCGTGAAGGACTCCGGCGCGGAGGCGATCATTCATTTTGCGGCGCATTCGCTCGTCGGCGAATCCATGACGAACCCGGCGAAGTATTTCCGCAACAACGTGGCGTCGGGTTTGAATTTGCTGGATGCCGCCGTCGCCGCGCGCGTGCGGAAGTTCGTTTTTAGCTCGACGTGCGCGACCTACGGCGTGCCGGAGCGCTTCCCGATGACGGAGGATTTGCCGCAGCGCCCGGTGAACCCCTACGGTGAGTCGAAGCTGATGTTCGAGAAGATGCTCGGCTGGTATGAGCAGGTGTATGGGCTGGAGTTTGTGGCGTTCCGCTACTTCAACGCGGCGGGCGCGAGCGGGTGCTTCGGCGAGCATCACCGCATCGAGACGCACCTGATCCCGAACGTGCTCTTCGTCGCGCTCGGCAAAAAAACGCACTGCGAACTCTACGGCACCGACTACCCGACGCCCGACGGGACGTGCGTGCGCGACTACATTCACAACGTGGACCTCGCGGCCGCGCACATCGCCGCGCTGGAGCCGGGCAAGCGCGGCTTCTTCAACCTCGGCAACGGCGAAGGCTATTCCGTGCGCGAAGTCATCCGCGCCTGCGAACTGGTCACGGGCAAGCCCATCAAGGTCATCGAGAAGCCGCGGCGTCCCGGCGACCCGCCGCGCCTCGTGGCCGGCGCAGTGAAGGCGCGCACGGAACTCGGCTGGCTGCCGCGCTTTCCGAAACTCGAAGACATCGTCGCGACCGCGTGGGCGTGGCACCGGAAGAATCCGGATGGGTATACGGATTAAATTCGCCACGGAGACGCGGAGACACAGAGGTTGTTGAACAGAGCCGGTAGTAAGCACTCCGTCATTCGCAGTTTGTCGCTCCTCCGTGCCTCTGTGGCTTGCTAATACTTCGCCACGCCGTGGTCAATTTCATCCGACCACGCGCTGATGCCGCCTTTCACGCTCTTGAGATACTTGAAGCCCTGCTGGCGCAAAAAGTTCAGCGCCTTGAGCGAGCGGATGCCGCTCTTGCAGTGGATGTAGTATTGTGAGTTGGGGTCGAGTTCCGTGAAGCGCTGCGGCAGCACGCTCAGCGGCACGAGCGGCACGCCCTTCACGTGCGCAATCTCGTGTTCGTCCGGCTCGCGCACGTCTATCACCTTGATGCCGAGCTTGGGGTCGTCGAGCGCGCGCTTCATTTCCTGCACGGTGACTTCGTCGGGATGCTGCGCCGGGTTCACCGGCTCGGGCGAAATGCCGCAGAACATATCGTAATCAATCAATTCCTTGATCGTCGGCTTGTCGCCGCACAACGGACACTGCGGGTCGCGGCGCAGCTTGAGTTCGCGGAACTTCATGTCCAGCGCGTTGAAGAGCACGAGCCGGCCGACGAGCGAATTGCCCTTGCCGAGCGCGAGCTTCAAAATCTCCGTCGCCTGGATGCAGCCGATGATGCCCGGCAACACGCCCAGCACGCCGCCTTCGGCGCAGCTCGGCACCATGCCCGGCGGCGGCGGCTCGGGATAAAGACAGCGATAGCACGGGCCGCCGAGGTGCGGTGCGAACACGCTCGCCTGTCCCTCGAAGCGGAAGATGGAGCCGTAAACATTCGGCTTCTTGAGCAGCACGCACGCGTCGTTCGTGAGATAGCGCGTGGGGAAATTGTCCGTGCCGTCCACGACGATGTCGTAAGGCCGGATGAGGTCGAAGGCGTTCTCGGCGGAGATGCGCGTGTTGTGGATGACGACCTCGGTGTTCGGGTTGATGCCAGCGATGGTTTCCTTCGCGGACTGCGCCTTGGGTCGGCCCACGTCGGCGTCGGTGTGGAGGATTTGCCGCTGGAGGTTCGAGTAATCCACCGTGTCGAAGTCCACGATGCCGATCTTGCCGATGCCGGCGGCGGCCAGATACATCGCGATGGGCGAGCCGAGTCCGCCCGCGCCGATGCAGAGGACGGACGTGCCCTTGATGCGTTTCTGCCCGGCGAGGCCGACTTCGGGGAGGATCAAGTGCCGCGAATACCGCCGGATTTCTTCATTGTTCAATTGCATAAATCAAATAGGCTGCGCAGCGTAATTCAGCCGCGCGGGAAATCAAGCGGACAACCACTATGCGTCGAGGGTCGAGCGTCGAAAATCGAGGGCCAGCCGGAGAAGCAGCGCCCGCTGAAGTTGCAAAAATGCTCCGCGCTCGCACAGCTCTGAGGCCAACGCTCGCGCTCGTGCTCGGCAGCGGGTTCCAAAGCATCCTGCCGCACGTTGAAGTGGAGAAGGAATTCGCCTTCGCCGAACTCCCCGGCTTCCCGCCCGTCGCGGTGAGGGGCCACGTTGGCAAACTCATTCTCGGCCGGCTCGCCGGCGTGCCGGTGCTCGTGTTGAGCGGACGCGCGCATTTTTACGAGGGGCACCCGATGTCGCTCGTCACGTTCCCGGTTCGAGTGTTGGCAGAATTTGGCGTGAAGGATTTGCTGCTCACAAACGCGGCGGGCGGCATCAACAAAAAGTTCAAGCCCGGCGACTTCATGCAGCTCACCGACCACATCAACTTCATGGGCGAGAACCCGCTGCGCGGCCCGACGCCGCCGGGCGGCGATCGGTTTGTGAGTCTGACGCACACTTACTCGCCTGAACTTTCCGCCTTGTTGACTCAAGCTGCGAAGCGCACGCGAATCAAACTTCAGCGCGGCGTTTATGTGGCGGTGTCAGGGCCAAGTTACGAAACACCCGCCGAGATTCGTGCCTTCGCCCGGCTCGGCGCGGATGCCGTCGGCATGAGCACCGTTCCCGAGGCCATCGTCGCGCGGCAGTGCGACGTCAACGTCGCCGCGCTCTCGTGCATCACCAACCTCGCCGCCGGCCTCGGCGGCGCGCGCGAACTTTCGCACACCGAAGTGCTCGACGAAGCCAAGCGCGGTGAGACGCGCACCGTGAAACTGCTGACGGAATTTGCCCGCCTGTATGCCCAAGCCCACTAAGCACGACCTCATCGCCGCCGCGCTTGCCGCTCGCAAACGCGCCGTCGCGCCTTACTCGAAGTTCAAAGTCGGCGCAGCGTTGCTGACAAGCGAAGGAGAAATCATCACCGGCGCGAACGTCGAGTGCGCGAGCTACGGTTTGACATGCTGCGCCGAGCGCACGGCGCTCTTTGCCGCGCTCACGTCCGGCAGGCGCGGCTTCACCGCGCTGGCGCTCGTCTCTCGCGCGCCCGGCGGCCCGATGCCGTGCGGCGCGTGCCGGCAGGTGCTCATCGAATTTGCGCCCGATCTGTTGATTTATGTCGCGGACAGCGCGCGGCCGAAAGCCGTGCGGCGTTTCACCCTCCGGAAATTATTTCCGCTGGCCTTCGAATTAGGTTCGCGCCGGAAGAAGTGAAATTGCCCTGCGCTGCTTGACCATCGCGCTGCAAGCTGTTACGCCATGCCCGTTCAAACAATGACTAAAACTATCATCAAACCCGCCAAGTCCGCCCCCGCCGTCGGTCCTTACAATCACGCCGTTCGCGTCGGCGACCTGCTGTTCTGCGCCGGGCAGATTCCGCTTGATCCAGCCACGGGCCAGCTCGTTGCCGGCGACATTAAGGCCCAGACCGAACGCGTTCTGGAAAACGTGAAGGCCATTCTCGACGACCAGAATCTCACGTTCTCAAACGTCATCAAGACCACGGTATTCCTCACGAATCTTGCGGATTTCGCTGGAATGAACGAAGTCTATGCCCGCTACTTCACGGGCGATTTTCCTGCGCGTTCCACGATTCAAGTCGCCGCGCTGCCGCGCGGCGCAAGTGTGGAGATCGAAGTGGTCGCGCACTATTGAAGAGGTTGTGCGGCCATGAAACCCAAGAAAACCTGGCGCGAAAAACTCGCCGACAGCAAAGGATTGCCGAAGGTGGCGATGGTTTGCGGCGACATGAGCCGGCGCTGGGGTGAAGGCACGTTCGTCATCCCCGCGCCGATCGAGGTGGACGCGCTCATGAAGCAGGTGCCGAAGGGGCGGCTCGTGACAATCAACGAACTTCGCGCCGCGCTGGCGTCAAAGCACAGGGTCAACTTCGCGTGTCCCATTACGACAGGGATTTTTTCCTGGATCGCCGCGCACGCAGCCGCGGAGGCCGAGGCTCACGGCGTCAAGCGCGTCACACCTTACTGGCGCACGCTCAAGACTGGCGGCGAGGTGAATCCGAAATATCCCGGCGGCATTGGAGTTCTCACCAAGCGCCTGCGCGCCGAGGGCCACCGCGTTGTGCGGAAGGGCAAACGGTTTCTTGTGGCCGATTACGAACGCGCGCTGTTCGGCAAGCTGAACTGAGTCCGTCCGTGAACTGGTTTCCCTACATGGCGGTCGGCTTGGTGCTTGGTGGGATCATCGGCTGGCTGCTCGGTTTGCGCCGCGCCGCGCCGGCTGATTCGCGCGTCGAGGAGGAATTGCGCAATCAACGCACCGCGCAGGATGCGGAACTGGCGCGATTGCGCGCGGAAGTTTCACTGGCGAATTCCGCACGAGCCGCGTCGGATACGGCGAAGGCTTCCGCTGAAAAACAGCACGCGGACGCGCAAGACAGGCTCGCGGACTTCAACTCGCAGTTGAACTCATTGCGCGAACAGCAATCCGCCGCCACGGCATCGCTCGCCACCGCGAGCGCGAATCTCACCGCCGCCGAGAAGCGTCTCGCCGAGCAGCAGCGTTTGCACGGTGAGCAGCTTGCGACGGTCAAGCAGGCGCAGGACAAGGCGCTGGCCGATTTGCGCGAGGCGTTCAAGGCGTTGAGCGCCGACGCGCTGAAGCAGACGCAGCCGGAATTTCTCCGGCTTGCGAACGAGACGCTGGGCAAGTTCGCCGAGTCCGCGAAAGGTGATTTGCTTCAGCGGCAGCAGGCCATCGCCACGCTCGTCAAGCCGCTGGAGGAGCAGCTCAAGACTTATCAACAGCGGCTCGCGCAGAGCGAGACGACGCAGTCCAGCGCGCTCGGCGAGGTGAAGAAACATCTCGAATCGCTCGCGCAGCAAAGCCAGACGCTGTCGAGCGAAACGCTTCAGCTTCGTCGCGTGCTGAGTTCGAATCAGGCACGCGGAAAATGGGGCGAGGAGACGTTGCGGCGCGTTGTCGAGGCCGCGGGCATGAGCGCGCATTGCGATTTCAGCGAGCAGACACAGGCCGGCGACAGCAAGCCCGACTTGGTCGTTCGTTTGCCGGGAGACCGAGTCATCATCGTGGATGCCAAGGTGCCAGACCTGGATTTTCTTGCCGCGTTGGACACCGCCGATGAAGCCAAGCGTGGCGAGGCGCTCGCCGCGCACGCAAAGAAACTTAAGGACACAATCAAGTCCCTTGCCGACCGTGATTATCCGGCGCAGTTTGCGAACTCGCTCGATTACGTCGTGCTTTTCATGCCCGCGGAGTCGCTCTTCAGCGCCGCGCTGGAAGGCGACCGCGACCTTATTGTATGGGCGGCGGGAAAGCGCATCATGCTTGCGACACCGGCATCGTTGATTGCATTGCTTCGTTCTGTGGCCGTGAGCTGGCAGCAGCACGCGCAGACGGAAAATGCGCGCGCCATCGCGGAAGAGGCGCAGAAGCTTTTCGCGCGCGTCGCCACGTTCGTGGAGCATTTCGAGCGGATCCGCGGCGGGCTGGAGAAGGCTGTGGGTGCCTACAATGACGCGGTGGGCAGCTATGACCGCATGGTGCGTCCGTGCGGAGAGCGGCTCAAGGAACTCGGCGGCGGCGCGGCGGGAAAGGAACTCGCCGAGGTGGAACCGCTGGAGACGACGCTGCGATTGACTTCAGAAAACTGAGCGGGCCGTTCAACTCATTTCTGTTTGGGCGGCGTGGCATCTTCCTTGGGCGGATTCGGAACGCAAATCCAGAGGATGATGTAGGCAAGGAGACCGGTGCCGACCCAAAACACCATTACGCAGAACGCCGCGCGCCACATCCACGATGGAACAGGCGTGTGCTCGCCGAGGCCGCCGCACACGCCGCCGAGCATCGCGTCCTTTTCCGAAACGGTGAGGCCGCGCAAGCGGTCCCACAACGAGAGAGTGACTCCCGCTGGTGCCGGCGCGGCGGGCGCGTCATGCAACGCGTTCAGCGCGCCCACGGCGCCGGCGATGAGCGCGGCGATGCCAGCAAGGCCAAGCATCGTGACGAGCGCGCTGCTTTCCGCACCGAGTTTCACATCGAATTGAAAGCCATTCTGGAACGAGACGTGAAAATGCGAGCCGTTCGCGACGGCGAGTGTTGCGGCTGCGAAGAGCATGATGGCACCACCGATGAGAAGCAGTTTTGTTGTCTGCGCGTTCACCGTTGCGGAAGAGTTCAGCGATCCACCCGAAACACCGTGATGCTGAGCGGGGGCAGGGTGAATTCGGCAGAGTAGGGCTGGCCGTGAGACGGGAAGTTCTCCGTGTTCACGCCGCCGAGGTTTCCCATGTTCGAGCCGCCGTAGATGGCGGCGTCGCTGTTGAGCACTTCGCGCCAGTGGCCGCCCTGCGGCACACCGATGCGATATCGCGAGCGCGGCACGGGCGACAGGTTGAGGATGACGATGAGCTGGCCGTCGCCGCCGCTGGTCTGGCGCACAAAGGAGAAGATGCTGTGCTCGGTGTCCGAGCAGTCCACCCAGAAGAAGCCTTCGAGCGCGTAATCGGCGTCCCACAGCGCCGGCTCCGCTGTGTAGAGTTTGTTGAGGTCGGCGACGAAGCGCTGCACGCCGATGTGGAACGGCCCCTGTTCGAGCAGCCACCAGTCGAGCGGCGCGTTGGAGTTCCATTCATCCGTCTGGCCGATTTCGCCGCCCATGAAGAGAAGTTTTTTTCCGGGAAACGTCCATTGGTAGCCAAGCAGCGCGCGCAAATTCGCAAAAGCTTGCCAGTCGTCGCCAGGCATTTTTCTGCGGAGCGAGCCTTTGCCGTGGACGATTTCATCATGCGAGAGCGGCAGCATGAAGTTCTCGTGGTGATGGTAAAGCATCGCGAACGTGAGGTCGTTCTGGTGATACTTGCGATGGACCGGGTCGCGGTTGAAGTAGTGCAGCGTGTCGTGCATCCAGCCCATGTTCCACTTGAGCGTGAAGCCCAGCCCGCCGAGATACGGCGGCCGCGTGACGAGCGGCCACGCGGTGCTTTCCTCGGCGATGGTCACGACGCCCGCCTGCTCGGTGTGGACGAGGTGGTTGAACTGTTTCAGGAATTCCATCGCCTCGATGTTCTCGCGGCCGCCGTATTTGTTGGGAATCCACTCGCCCTCCTTGCGCGAATAATCCAGATAGAGCATCGAGGCCACGGCGTCCACGCGCAAGCCGTCCACGTGGAATCGCTCGCACCAGAAAAGCGCGTTGGCGATGAGGAAGTTTTTCACCTCGTGCCGGCCAAAGTTGAAGATGAGCGTGCCCCAGTCCTGGTGCGCGCCCTGTCGCGGGTCCTCGTGCTCGTAGAGCGCCGTGCCGTCAAAGCGCGCCAGCGCCCAGTCGTCGCGCGGAAAGTGCGCGGGCACCCAGTCCACGAACACGCCGATGCCGGCCTCGTGCAGCGCGTTGACGAGAAACTGAAAATCGTCCGGCGTGCCGAAGCGGCTCGTCGGCGCGTAAAAACCCGTCACCTGATAGCCCCAGCTCGGATAAAAAGCGTGCTCCGTCACCGGAAGGAACTCGACGTGCGTGAAGCCCATGCGCCGCACGTAATCCACGAGCGGCCCGGCCACTTCGCGGAAGCTGAACGATTCCGCGGCGGATTTCTTCATCCACGAGCCGAGGTGGACTTCATACACGCTCATCGGCGATTGCAGCGGCCGGCGCTCGCGGCGCCGTGTCATCCAGTCGCCGTCGTCCCACGTGAACTTGCGGTTGTTCCACACGACGCACGCGTTTTTCGGCGCGACTTCAAAAAGAAAACCAAACGGGTCGGACTTGAGGCGTAAATTTCCGTGACAGTCCTTGACCTCGAATTTATAGAGCGCGCCCTCGCCAACGCCGGGGATGAACAGTTCCCACACGCCAGAAACACCGAGCAACCGCATCGGATGATAACGCCCGTCCCACTCGTTGAAACTGCCGACCACGCTCACGCGCTGCGCGTTTGGCGCCCACACGGCGAAGCACGTGCCGGGCACGCCGTCCACCTCGCGGAGCTGCGCGCCGAGTTTGTCGTAGAGGCGCAGATCGTTGCCCTCGTTAAACAAATGCTGGTCCACCTCGCCGAGTTGCGGCAGGAACGAATACGCGTCGCGAGTGCGCCGCACATTGCCAGCGCCGTCCGTGATGACGAGATCGTAGGCATATACGCGGGACGCCTTCGTCGTCACGCCCTCGAACAGGCCGGCGTCGTCGAGCTTCTTCAGCGCAAACGACGGCTTGTCCTTCTCGTGCACCGGCTCGACGCGCACTTTCGCGGCGTCGCGCACGAAGGCGCGTGCGACCAGCCCGCTGCCATCGCCGAGCGGGTGCATGCCGAGCAACTGGTGCGGAGACCGATGCTGGACGTTGAGAAGGCTCTCCAGCTCTGCCGGCGAAAGAATCATGGCGCGGTGTTTATGACACAGATTCACAGACGCGCGCAGCTTCTTTTTCGGCAAATCGCCGGCATCTTGCGTCTTTGCGTCTCCGTGCCTTTGCGTTAAAAGTTCAGCCGATGCCGGACATTGTCCTCAGCACGCTCAACGCAAAATACATTCACGCCGCCTTCGGCCTGCGGTATCTGCTCGCCAATCTCGGCGATTTGCGCGACCGCGCGTGCCTCGTCGAGTTCGACATCAACCAGCGCCCGCTCGACATCGTTGAGGTGCTGCTGGCGCGCAACCCGCGAGTCATTGGCTTCGGCATCTACATTTGGAACGTCGCGCAAGCCACCGAGGTCGTCGCCGCGCTCAAGCGCGTGCGCCCCGACGTGCTCGTCGTGCTCGGCGGTCCTGAAGTCAGCTACGAAACCGACGAACAGGAAATCGTGCGCCTCGCCGACTACGTCATCACCGGCGAAGCGGATTTGAAGTTCGCCGAACTCTGCCGCGACTTGCTCGCCGGATTGCGTCCGCCGCTCAAGGTCATTCCCGCCGAACTGCCCGATCTTTCGCGGCTCGCGCTGCCTTACGACCTTTACGGCGACGATGATGTGGCGCATCGCATCCTCTACGTCGAGGCGTCGCGCGGTTGCCCGTTCACGTGCGAGTTTTGTTTGTCATCACTCGACATTCCGGTGCGGCAGTTCCCACTGGACAAGTTTTTCGGCGCGCTCGACGCGCTGTTCGCGCGCGGGGTGAAGCAGTTCAAGTTCGTGGACCGCACGTTCAACCTGAACCTCGCGGCGGGCCGCGCCATCCTGCAATTCTTCCTCGACCGGATGAGGCCGGGGCTGTTCGTGCATTTCGAGATGATCCCCGACCGGCTGCCCGAGGCGCTGCGCGAACTCATCGCGAAGTTTCCGCCCGGCTCGTTGCAATTTGAAATCGGAGTGCAGACGTTCGACGACGCGACTTCGCGCAACATCTCGCGCCGACAGGACAACGCGAAGCTGGAGGAAAACTTCCGCTGGCTGCGCGAGCACACGGGCGTGCATATCCACGCCGACCTCATCGTCGGGCTGCCGGGCGAGTGCGTTGAAAGTTTCGGGCGCGGCTTCGACCGGCTCGTCGCGCTGCGGCCGCAGGAAATCCAGGTCGGCATTCTCAAGCGTTTGCGTGGCACGCCCATCGTGAGGCACGATGCGGAATGGCAGATGTGCTACAACCCGCAGCCGCCTTACGAGATCCTTGCGAACCGGCTGATTGATTTCGCCATGATGCAGCGGATGCGCCGCTTCGCACGTTTCTGGGATTTGGTTGCGAACAGCGGAAACTTCATCGAGACAACACCGATGATTTGGGCGGGCGGAGCCTCGCCCTTCGCCGCGTTCCAGCGCTTCAGCGACTGGCTTTACGCGTGCGCCGGACGTCAGCACGGCATCGCGCTGGCGCGTCTCGCGGAATTGATTTTCAAATTCCTCACCGACGAACTCGGCCAGCCGGTTGCGCAAGTTGCCGAGACGATGAAAAGCGATTTTGCGCGGGCGGGGAGAAGGGATTTGCCGGTGTTTCTGCAACTGCCAGCGGCTGGGAGTCCAAGGGCGTGGAAACATTCCGCATCAAGATTTGCCCCAGTTCGTCAGGCGCGGCATTTGACGAAATGAAGCGCTTCAACAGTTGATGCGACCCTGCTTGCTTGTCTGTTTTGGCTGTGGCAGGATGCCGCTGCTGACGAATCGAGTCGAACACCCAACGCACAAATCTATGAGCAACCTTCTTTCTGGACTGAAGCAGCATTCCCTCATCGTCGCCGACACGGGCGACTTCGAGAGCATCCGCAAATACCAGCCGCGCGATGCGACGACGAATCCAAGCCTCCTTTTCAAGGCCGCGCAAATGCCCGAATACGCCGCGCTCGTGGACAAGACGCTTGCAGACGCAAAGCAGGAGGCCGCCGGCGGCAACGCGCTCGCCATCGCGCTCGACAAACTCGCCGTCGCCTTCGGCATCGAGATTCTGAAGATCGTCCCGCATCGCGTGAGCACCGAGGTGGACGCCCGCCTCTCCTTCGACACGGCCGCGACCATTGCCAAGGCGCGCTCCCTCATCGCGCGCTACGACAAGGCCAGCATTTCGCGCGACCGCATCCTCATCAAGATCGCCTCGACCTGGGAAGGCATCCGCGCCGCGGAAGCGCTCAAGGCCGACGGCATTAAATGCAATCTTACGTTGCTGTTCTCCTTCGCGCAGGCCGTCGCGTGCGCCGAGGCGGGCGTGCAACTCATCTCGCCGTTCGTCGGGCGCATCCTCGACTGGCACAAGAAAAATGCCGGCAAGGATTTTGTCGGCGCAGACGATCCCGGCGTGCAGTCCGTCACGAAGATTTACGCGTATTACAAAAAGTTCGGCTACGCGACCGAAGTGATGGGCGCGAGCTTCCGCAACGTCGGCGAAATCCTCGAACTGGCCGGCAGCGATCTGCTCACCATCAGCCCGCAGTTGCTTGAAGAAATGCAGAAAACTCCCGGCACGGTGACGCGCAAACTCACGCCAGAGCTGGCCGCCGCGAGCACGCTGCAGAAAATCCACCTCGATGAAAAGGCATTCCGCTGGGCGCACAACGAAGATGCGATGGCAACCGAGAAACTCGCCGAAGGCATCCGGGCCTTCGCGGTGGACACGGTGAAGCTGGAGAAGTTCCTCGCGCCGAAGTTGGCTTAACGCAGTCCGTTACCGTGCGGAATTGAAGCTCAGTAAGTCGCGCGACCACCGGAGAGGTCGAACACTGATCCGGTGCTGAAGGAGCAGTCATCGCTGCACAGCCACGCGACGAGCGCGGCGGCCTCCTGCACTTCGCCGAAACGGCCCATCGGGATTTTCGACAGCATATAGTCAATGTGCTGCTGCGTGCATTGCTTGAGGATGTCCGTTTGGATGACGGCCGGTGTGATGCAGTTGACGAGAATGCCTTCCTTCGCGAGTTCCTTGCCGAGCGATTTGGTGAGGCCGATGACACCAGCCTTGGCGGCGCTGTAGTGCGCGGCGTTGGGATTGCCTTCCTTGCCGGCGATGCTGGCGATGCTGACGATGCGGCCGTATTTGCGCTCGATCATGTGCGGCACGACGGCGTTGCACACGTAGAACACGGCGTTGAGGTTCGTCTCGATGACGACGCGCCACTCGTCTGGCGTGAATTCCCACGTCCTCTTGTTCACACCGGCGATTCCCGCGTTGTTGACGAGAATCTCGATGCAGCCGAAATGCTGGCGCGTTTCGGTGGCGCCGGCCTTGACCTCGTCGGGCTTGGTGAGATCGAGCGTGACGGTGTGGACTTCGCCGAGTGCGGAAAGATTTTTTGCAGCGGTCGTGAGCGCGGTGGCATCGCGATCCCACAGACAGACGCGCGCGCCTGATGTGAGGAGGCGCGTCGCGATGGCAAAGCCGATGCCGCGTGCGCCGCCAGTGACGATTGCGTTTTTATTCCTGAGGTCGAGTTGGTTCATAAAAGTTTCGTAAAAATGCGCGCGCAGGCTAGGGGAGGCCGCATGGGCTGTCGAGCACTTCAACCCGGCTCGGAAGGGGCGGCTGCGGGCGGAGGTTCTGGCGCGAATATTTTCCAGATTCTCCACGCAAAATAGCCACAGCAAAAAACGGCCAGCGCGGGATAGAATGCGAAGCCGTTCAGGGCGAGGTTCCAGATAAACCAGATGGAATAAGTCGCAAAGACTGCCGCGCCGAGCCAGCGCGCCCATTGGTGACGGAGCCACAGCCCCGAGGCGAGCACGAGGACGCCGGCGCTGACGGGCAGCAAAGGAACGATGCTCTGCACGATTCCGACGCCGAGCAGAGACGCTCCGCCAAGCAGGACGAGCAAGGCGATCCACGCGCGCTCGCCGCCGGGGGAATGAAGCTTCAAATTCACGCAGTCAGGATGGGCAAGCGCGTCGCGGGTTGAAAGATGAAATTCGGCAGCCGTGCATCATTGCAAGCGGATTCGTGCCAAAGCGGCATTTCAAAAAATTAGTTTTACCTGCAAAACCCCGTTGACTTGAAACTGCCGTTGCGGATAATTCCGCCAGCCAATCAACTATGCCGCGACTTGTCCTACTCAGCGAAGGCTTCACCGGTCGGGCTTTTGAGTTGAAGGCGGAGCGCACGACCATTGGGCGACACGAGGATAACAGCTTCCAAATTCCGGCCTCGTCGGTTTCCGGTCATCACGCGGAAATCCTCCTCCAAGGCAACGATATTCTCATCAAGGACCTCGGCTCGACCAACGGCACCTACCTCAACGGCACGCAGATCACCGAATCCGTCGTGCAGCCGGGGCAGACCGTGCGTTTCGGCACCATCGAGGCGCGGGTGGAGCTTTCTCCAACGCCCGGCCCGCCCGCCAAGAAGGTGCAGGACAAGACCACCGTCGTGCCGCAGGGCGTGAAGCTGGGCGAACTGGAGCAGGGGACGCAAAAAGTCGTCTTTGACAAGAAATCGCCGTTTCAGAAGAAGAAAAACACGGCGCGCAATGTCATCATCGCGATCTGCGTCGTCCTCGGCATCGCCATCATCGTCGTGTTCTTGATGCTGTTCAAATAACGGCGCGTCAGCCCCTCAGCCATTTCGCCACATCGCAGGCGGAGTAAGTGATGAGGATGTCCGCCCCCGCGCGCCGCATCGCCAGCAAGCTCTCCAGTGTCACAGCGCGCTCGTCAATCCACCCTTTTTCAGCAGCCGCCTTGATCATTGAGAACTCACCGCTCACCGCATACGCGGCGGTGGGGTAACCGAACTCCTCCTTCACGCGCCGCACGATGTCGAGATACGCGAGCGCGGGCTTCACCATCACCATGTCCGCGCCCTCGGCGATGTCGAGCGCGACTTCGCGCAGGGCTTCGTTCGCGTTCGCGGCGTCCATCTGATACGTGCGCCGGTCGCCGAATCGCGGCGCCGATTCGGCGGCGTCACGGAACGGCCCGTAAAACGCGGACGCAAACTTCGCCGCGTAGGAAAGAATCGGCGTCTCGGTGAAGCCCGCCTTGTCGAGCCGCTCGCGAATCGCGCGCACGCGGCCGTCCATCATGTCGCTCGGCGCGACGATGTCCGCACCCGCCTCGGCGTGACTGAGCGCGGTCTGCGCGAGAATCTTCAGGGACGGATCGTTCGCCACTTCCCAATGCATGCCATGCCCCTTGTGCACAACGCCGCAGTGCCCGTGGCCCATGTATTCACACAGGCACACGTCCGTGATGACGAGCAGGTCGGGCAGCTCCTTCTTCAGCGCGCGCACGGCCTGCTGCACGATGCCGTTCTTCGCCCACGCGCTGCTCGCGCGGTCGTCCTTCACGTCGGGAATGCCAAACAGCAGCACGGCGGGCACGCCTGCTTTCGCCGCAGCCGTGGCCTCCTTCAACAACTCATCCACTGAAAGTTGAAATACGCCGGGCATCGAGCGCACGGGGCGACGTTGCTTGCGGCCCGTGCGGACGAACAGCGGCAGCACCAACTGGTCAGCACACAATCGCGTTTCGGCCACCATGCGCCGCAGCACCGCCGACTGGCGCAGCCGGCGCGGGCGATACGCGGGGAATTGCCCGCTCGTTTGAGAACTCATGCCGCCAGTCTAATTTTCGCGGGCGCAGTTCAAAGCGCAAAGTTCGGCGCTCCTTCGCGCTTTGCTTCGGGCGTGGTTGCGCTACGCTGCTGTCATGTCAAAAACGCGGCTGGCCATTGCGCTGTTGCTCGCGGCGATTCTCGCGGGACTTGCCGTGGTCTGCGCGGTGTTGCTGCCGATGCTGCTGCGCGCGCCAAACGGGCCGCGCCTTTGGAACACCACCGCGGTCATTCAACAAGTGCAGTCGCTTTCGCAGCTCGTCACCGTGCGCATGGTCATCGAGAAGGTCGTCGTGTTCGAGGACGCCAAGTGGTATGGCGAGAGCCGCGTGCTGCTCGTCGCGCACGGCATCGTGAAGTCCGGCGTGGACCTCTCGCGGCTCGGCCCCGGAGACATCCGCATCGCTGGCGACACCGCGCGCGTCACGCTCCCGCCCGCGACGATCACGGATGCCTATCTCGATGACAAAAACACGCAAATCGTCGAGCGCACAACCGGTGTTCTTCGGAAATTCGACAAGAATCTCGAACAGGAAGCGCGCCGCGTGGCCGTGGATGACATCAAGCGTGCTGCTCGTGTGGCGGGCATTCAACAGGAGGCGGACGAAAAGGCGCGCGCACAGGTCGGTGCGCTCTTGATGCAGCTCGGCTTCGCGCGGGTGGAATTCTTCGACAACTCGGGCAAACCCATCCACGACGAGGCGAACATCGTGAAGCCGTAGCCTGGCTATTCAGTCCAGAAATCCATCACGAACACGTCCGCCAGCACGGGGCCGACGATGCCACCAAACTTCTTGTGCTCGGGGTGGGGCAGATAGCCGTCGCGGTCCTTCTCGCTCGTGAACGTAAGTATGAACGCGTGCGTGAGACCTTTGTTCTTGCCCTCGGGGCTGTTGTTCACGCCGCACTCGAAGGCAACGATGCCGGGTATTTTGTCCTTCAACGCGCGGAAGGCCGCCTCAACCTCGGCGATCTTCTCCGGCGATGTGCCGTCCTTATATTTGAAGCAGACGACGTGTTGCAGTTTGCGAGCCTTGGTTGGTTTGTCAGCGGCGCTCATGTTGAACGAAACGGTGATGGCGATAACGGCGAGGAGAAGAATTGTTTTCATTTCGGCGAAGGCTAGCGAACTGCGCCGCCGCCGGCAATCTCAGCGCTGCGGAAAAATTTGGTAGAGCAGGAAGTAAATCAGCACGCCGGTCGCGGACACGTAGAGCCACAGTGGCCACGTCCAGCGGGCGAGTTTTTTGTGGCGCTCGAACTGCCCCTTCGCGGCGCGCGTCACGGTCATCGCGATCATCGGCACGATGGTCACTGCGAGCAGTGTGTGCGAAATCAGGATCGTGAGATAGATCGGTCGGAACCACGGGGGATTCGTGAATACCGTGCGGCCCGCGTGGAAGTGATAGTAGAGATAGCAGCCGAGGAAAATCGCCGACGCCACAAGCGCGCCGACCATGCAGTTGCGGTGCGCCTCGCGCTGACCGCGCTTGATGAACCAGAAGCCCAGCATCAGAAGAACGAAGCTCGTTCCGTTGAGGCTCGCGTTGACCGCTGGCAGATCAGACAATGTCATGCGGCGCAAAGTCAGCGGCTCTTCACGGACGAAATCAAGCGTTCTTCACCGTCGCGCCTTGACCTTCGCTCGCTGCTTCCGCATCGTCTGCGCCCAAGAACATCATGCCTGACGACGCGAAGCCCACGCCTCCCGACCGCGACCTCACTCCCGCGGTTGGCGCGGAGACGGATGTGGCTCGCCTTGGCCACTCCAGCCCGCCGCCCGCGCACGAACAGACGGCGGACGAAGATGCGCAGATCGTGGACTGGGACCGTGTGGCGAAGTCAGACGAATTCAAGGCGCTTGTGGCGGCGAAGTTGAAGTTCATCGTTCCTGCGACGCTGTTTTTCATCGTCTATTATTTTGCCCTGCCGGTGCTCGTCGGCTGGTTTCCGGAACTGATGGAAAAGCACATCGGGCCGGTGAACCTCGGCTATGTCTTCGCGCTGTCGCAATTTTTCATGGCGTGGGCGCTGGCTTACCTTTATCTGCGCAAGGCGGCAAAGTTCGACGAGCAGGCGAATCAAATCATCTCGAAGCTCGACGCGCCGAAGGGAGGCAAATTGTGACCCCCGCACTTTGGATGTTCCTCTCGTTCGTCGCGGTGACGCTTGTCATCACGTATTGGTCGGCGCGCAAATCCACCGGCGCGAGCAACTATTTCGCCGCCGGGCGGGGCATCACCGCATGGCAGAACGGCCTCGCCGTCGCGGGTGATTACATGAGCGCGGCAAGCTTCCTCGGCATCGCGGGCATGATCGCGTTCAAGGGCTACGATGGCTTTATGTATTCCGTAGGCTGGCTCGTCGCGTATCTCACGGTGCTGCTCATCGTCGCCGAGCCGTTGCGCAACGCGGGCAAATACACTATGGCTGACGTGCTTGCATATCGGCTCAGTCCGCGGCCTGTGCGCGCGATGGCCGCCCTCTCCACGATCACCGTCTCGACGTTTTATATGATTGCGCAGATGGTCGGCGCGGGCGCGCTCGTGAAGCTCCTGCTGCCGGGTGTCAGTTACGAAGCCGCCGTCGCCGGAGTGGGCGTGCTGATGATTGTTTACGTTGTTTTTGGCGGGATGCTTGCGACGACGTGGGTGCAAATCATCAAGGCCGTGCTGCTCATGAGCGGAACGGTTTTCCTCAGTGTGCTCGTGCTGAAACATTTTGATTTCAGCTTCGCGAAATTCTTCGACGCCATCGCGCACGTGCCGGTGAAAGGCGCGGACGGCGCGATCGTGACGAAGGATTTCCTCAAGCCCGGACTCGTCTTCGGCAAAACAGCGGCGAACCCGTGGGGACCGCTCGATCTCATCTCACTCGGCCTCGCACTCATCGGCGGCACCGCGGGATTGCCGCACATCCTTGTGCGTTTTTACACGGTGCCGGACGCCAAGACCGCGCGAGTGAGCGTCGTGTGGGCAATGGCGATCATCGGTGCGTTCTACATCATGACGACGTTCCTCGGCTTCGGTGCGGCCACGATTCTCACACCGGGCAACATTTTGGTGGATGGCAAGCCCACGGACAACATGGCCGCGCCGTTGCTTGCTCGCGCGCTCGGCGGCGAAATCTTCTTCGCCTTCATCAGCGCCGTGGCGTTTGCGACCATCCTCGCCGTCGTCGCCGGGCTGACCATCAGCGCGAGCACGAGTTTTGCGCACGATTTTTACACGAACGTCATCCATCATGGACGCGAACGCGCGCCCGGTGAGGAAGTCCGCGTCGCGCGCATCGCGGCGTTCGTCGTCGGCGCGGTCGCGATTTTTCTCGCGATCAAGTTGCAAACGATCAATGTCGCGTTCCTCGTCGGCCTTGCGTTCGCCGTGGCCGCAAGCGCGAACCTGCCGGTGATCGTGCTCTCGATTTTCTGGAGGCGCTTCAACACCGCGGGTGCGGTCGCGGGCCTCGCCGTCGGTCTGCTCAGCAGTATCGCGCTCATCATTCTGAGCCCGAGCGTCATGGACGCGAACGGCAAAGCACTCATCGGACACGCGGCGCTTTTTCCGTTGAAAAATCCCGGCATCGTGAGCATTCCGCTGGGATTTCTTGCTGCCGTGCTTGGCACGCTCGCGACGCGCGAGCCGCACGCGGAGGCGAAGTTCTCAGAACTGACCGTGCGCGCGAACACCGGCCTCGGCGCTGAAAAAGCCACGGCACACTGACGCAAGCCTTCATTCGTCGAATCCGAGTTGCGTCACGCATTCTACGGTTGGCGCCCGTGGGAAAATTTCTTCTGCTTCAAATTTCCCGTCATTTGCTCTGCGGGCTGCTCACGCCCGATTGACGCACAGGGGGCAGCGCCCCAAGCACATTGCGGGATTCACCTACCTGTTGGGCTTGAATGGCGGCGCTATTTTGGGTTCAGGGACGCTCCAGGTGCTGGGGCAACTGAAATGAAAAACCTGATGCAACGCATGAACGATTCCATGGAAGGCAATCATCAGCCTTCGCGCAAACCGCAAGTTGGCGCGTCGGCCCAACTCGCGGTGGTCTCGCCGTCTGACCCTTCCGCGCAGATCAGCATCCGGTCGAGTGCAACCGTCTTTGCGCTCGATGAACCCACGCTGATCGAAGCCACGCTGGTGCAGGCGGTCCTCGGTCGTTGGAAATGGCTGCTCGCCGGCGGCGTGGCGCTGGGTATCCTCGCATTCGCATTCGGATTGCGCGCGGTGGATTCCTCAAAGAGCGCGTGGATTCAACTCATCCGCAACGACCAGCCGGCGTCGGGTGATCCTTCCAAGCTGCGGGTTCTTCCGACGGGGACATTGGCCGACATGCTGCGAAATCCTTCATTTCTGCAACGTGTGGGTTCGCAGGCGAATCCGCCCCTGTCATCCGAGGAGCTTGCCCGCAGTGTGAAGGCCAGGCCCGAACGCGACGGGGACATTCTGACGGTTACCGTTTCCGGCATGCCGACGGATTCGGCGGTCGAAGTGGCCAATGTCTTTGCCCGCACTGCGGTTGAGTTCACGCGGGAGCTTCAAGCGCAAGACGCCGCGGACGAGCAAAACCGTTTGAAGCAGCATCTTGAGCGCATCGAGAGCGACCTTGCCAAACTCAATGAGGAATTGCGTTCCCTTCCACCGGCCCCCTTGAGCTTGGCGGAGCGATACAAAAGTTTGTCCAACAACCTCGACACTGCGCGGGCCGAGCTGGTCAATTTCAAACCATTGTTTTCCATCAACGAAGAAGGGCGCCGCATAAAACTCATCGAGAAAGTTACCGCGCTCGAAAAACAGCAACACGTGGTCAGCCAGATCAACGAGATGGAAGACAGCCGCGTGGTGGTCGGCGCCCGGCTACGCGCCGCGGAATCGCTTGGGAAAAACCTGCCGGGTTATTACCGGCTTCTGGGCCCCGCCACACACGGCGACGGACGCGTTGACGACTCGCGCGTCAAGGTCGTGGCGTTCACCATTTTCGGAGCGGTGTTTGGTGTTCTTGCGACAGCCGGTTTGATCCTGCTTGTGGAATTGTTCGACGACCGACTGAAAACGTCCCCCGATGTGTCACGCATCAGCCAGTTGCCGTTGTTGGCCACGCTGGGTGATCTGCGCCCGCTCAATTCCTCGGAGCAAGCTGCATGGTCGCTTCGCGCATGGAGCAGCCTGCAACACCAGTTGAACGCTCTGCCAAACGGCGCGCTCGTGTGCGGAATCATTTCCTCGCGCGCCGGCGAAGGCCGGTCCACTTGGGTGAATCTCCTGGCTCACGCGGCCAGTCAATGCGGGCTTCGAGTTCTTTCGCTGGTCATTGATTCATCACCGCGCGATTCTGAAAAGAAGGGGCGCAACGGCGACAACGATAAGGACGTCATGCCGGTCACTGTCAGCCCGCTCGCGTCGTCTTATGAAATCACCGAACGGTTGATCGGGGCTGACGCTCAGACCTTGGTTCAAATCTCACTGCCGCGCTGGTCATGGACCTTGAACCGTCGCCAGCAATGGCAGACCGCGTTGGAACACTGGAGCCAGATCGAAGACCTGGTCATCCTCATCGAATTACCACCCGCATCGGTTTCTGAATCGCTGTTGCTCGCCGAAACATTGCCGAACGTGATCTGGCTGGTGGACGCCGGCAAAACCACCGCAACGGAATTGAGGGAACATCTCAAGGTATTCCGTCAGGCGCGCTGTAACCTGATTGGCACCGGGCTAAATCATGAGCTTCCGTCTCCGCGCCAGAGTCGCTTCTTCCAGGCTGCCCCCGCGATGACCGCTTGAGGGCGCGTTCCTGTTCACGATCTGTCTCCGGCAGAGTTCCATTCTTGGTTGAGTCAGCCTGCGTCGCGGTAGGATTTTTCCTCGCTTCATAACGCACAACCTGCTTCCCTCCATCGCCGCGTCTCGAGGCGCAAACGGATAGCATGAGCAAACCACTGACTCTCGAAAAATTCACCATCGGCGTCGGCGACCGCTTCGCCCACCAAGCCAAGGCTCAACTCAAAGCCTTCCAGCTTGCCGCCGCGCAAGGCGTCGCCGTCGTGCCGGTCTGGAACAAGTCCAACCGCGAACACACGTTCATCGGCTCGCACCCGGAGAGCGTGTTTGACGCCGCTCAGGCCGCCGTCAACGAGCTGGGCTGGGCCGGTGGCTGGCATGTGGACGCCGACCACATCCGTCTTGAAACCGTGGACAAGTTCCTCGCGTCCTCCGACTTCTTCACCATTGATGTAGCGGACAGCATCGGCAAGCCGCCCGAGGAGCGCTACGTCGAGCGATTCCTTGCGAAGCATCCCGAACTGATCGGCGCGCACACCATCGCGGGCATCGGCGAACCGTTTCACACCAGCGCGGCCGAGGTTGCCGCCATCGCACGAAAATACCTCAGCGCCACTTGGGATGCCGGGCAGATTTACGAGCATATCCGGCACGCGAAGGGCGCGAAGAACTTCATCGCCGAGGTCTCGATGGACGAGACCGACACACCGCAGACGCCGCCAGAGCTGCTCATCATTTTGGCGTTACTCTCGGATGCCAAGGTGCGCGCGCAGACCATCGCGCCGAAGTTCACAGGCCGTTTCAACAAGGGCGTGGACTACGTCGGCGACCTCGCGCAGTTCGAGCGTGAGTTCAACGACGACCTCGCCGTCATCGCGCACGCCGTGAAGCAATACGGGTTGCCTTCAAATCTGAAACTCAGCGTCCACAGTGGCAGCGACAAGTTCAGCCTCTATCCCATCATCCGCCGCGCGCTGAAGCGCACCGGCGCCGGCGTGCATCTCAAGACCGCCGGCACGACATGGCTGGAGGAACTCATCGGCCTCTCCGAAGCCGGTGGCGACGGCCTCGCGCTCACGAAGGAAATCTACGCCTACGCGCTCGCGCACGTGGACGAACTGTGCGCGCCCTACGCCAGCGTCATTGACATCAAACGCGACAAGCTGCCGAGCGCCGATGCGGTCGCGGAATGGAGCGGCGTGCAGCTCGCAAACGCGCTGCGGCACATTCCGAATCATCCAGAGTTCAACCCCAGCGTGCGCCAGCTCCTGCACGTCTCCTTCAAACTCGCCGCGAAGGCTGGCGCGCGTTACACCGACCTTCTCAAAGCGAACGAAGCCATCGTCGCCAAGAACGTGACGGAGAATCTCCACGACCGGCACTTGAAGCCGCTGTTTGTCGGCTGATTGTTTAGGCCACGGATGAAACACGGACAGAACACAGATGAAGCGCCGACACGAGGACTCTGTGTTTCATCCGTGTTTAATCTGTGGCTAAGAAAGTCTTCATGAAATCCGCCATCACCATCTCCCTCGTCCCCGAAGCGCGCGGCGGGCCGTTTGTTTTTTGGGATGACCTTGCCGCCGGGTTCGCCGCTGCCGCGCGGCACGGCTTTGACGCGGTGGAAATTTTTCCGCCGGACGCCAAGACCGTTCCCTTGAGCGTCGTGCAGGGCTTGATGGAAAAGCATTCGCTCAAGGTCGCCGCCGTCGGCACGGGCGCGGGCTGGGTGAAACACAAACTGCGCCTCACCGATCCCGACGCCGCGGTGCGCGCGAAGGCCCGCGACTTCATCTTCAGCATCATCAACTTCGCCGGGATGCTTGGCGCGCCCGCGATCCTCGGCTCGATGCAAGGCCGGTGGGAAGGCGCGGTGTCGCGCGAACAGGCGCTCGACTGGCTCGCGGAGGAACTCAAGGCGCTGGGCGAGCGCGCGTCCGGCCACGGCCTGCCGTTCCTCTACGAACCACTGAATCGTTACGAAACGAACCTCTTCACGCGGGCCGCCGATGCCGCGAAATTCCTCGACACGCGCGGCATCAAGAATGTGAAGCTGCTCTGCGACCTGTTCCACATGAACATCGAGGAAGCGGACATCGCCGCAGCGCTGCACGCCGTCGCGCCGCATCTTGGCCACGTCCACTGGGCGGACAGCAATCGTCACGCAGTCGGCTTCGGTCACACGAACATCGCGCCCATCGCGGCGGCGTTGCATGACATCGGCTACGCGGGTTATCTCTCGGCGGAAATCCTTCCGTTGCCGGACGCGGACACGGCGGCGAAGCAAACCATCGCGAGCATCCGCAAATTCATTCTGAATTCTGACTCCTGAATCCTGACTTCCTTCCGCCATGCTTAAAACCCAACTCCTCCATCCCGACATCCTCCACATTTGCGCGCAGGCCGGGCATCACGCGAAGATTCTTATCGCGGACGGCAATTATCCCGCCTCGACCAAGAAGGGGCCGAACGCGGAATTGGTTTGTCTGAATCTCTCGCCCGGTTGCGTCAATGTCTCCCAGGCGCTGCGCGCCGTGTTGAGCGCGGTGCCGGTGGACTTCGTGAACACGATGGGCATCCCGCCCGATGACAGCTATGCGCAAAAAGGCGAGCCGCCGGTTTGGGCTGAGTTCCGCAAGATCGTTAAAGAGGCCAGACTGAAGGTGAAGTTGGAGCCGATTTCGAAGTGGGATTTTTACAAGCACGTCGAATCTCCCGATCACGTGCTGACCATCCAGACCGGAGACCAAGCGTTGTGGGCGAACGTGCTGCTCACGCTCGGCTGCCGGACAAACTGAACACTTTATTTGAGCCACAGATGAAACACGGATTGAACACAGATTTTGGCAGCCCTTCTTCCGTGTTTCATCCGTGTTCAATCTGTGGCCAATAAATCCTCATGCAAACCCGACCTCTCGGTAAAACCGGCCTTCAGCTTCCCATTCTCAGCTTCGGCGCATCGTCGCTTGGCGCGGAATTTCGCAGCGTGAAGCTCGATGAGGTGCTCGCCAGCGTCCGCGTCGCGCTCGACTGCGGGCTGAACTTCATTGACACCTCGCCGTTCTACGGTCGCGGCATGAGCGAAGTGCTGCTCGGCGTCGCGCTCAAGGGCGTGCCGCGCGAGAGCTACACGCTGTGCACCAAGCTCGGCCGCTACGACCTTCAGCACTTTGATTTCTCCGCCAAGCGCGTTGCCGAGAGCGTGGACGTGAGCCTGCACCGGCTCGGCACTGATCACCTCGACATCGTGCTGTGCCACGACATCGAGTTCGTGCCGATGCAGCAGATCGTGGATGAAACGATTCCCGCGCTGCGGAAGATTCAGCAAGCGGGCAAGGTGCGCTTCATCGGCTTCAGCGGTTATCCGATGAAGATTTTCAAATTCATCCTCGACCAGACGAGCGTGGACTGCGTGCTCTCCTACAACCAATACACGCTTCAGAACACGCGGTTCGCCGACGAGATCGTGCCGTATCTCAAGGCCAAGGGCGTGGGCGTGATGAACGCCGGCCCGTTCAGCGCGCGCCTGCTCACCAACGCGCCGTTGCCCGCCTGGCTCAAGGAACCGGAGAGCGTGAAAACCGCCGCGCGCGCCGCCGCCGCGCATTGCGCGAAGCAGGGCGTGGACATCGCCAAGCTCGCGCTGCAATTCAGCCTCGCGAATCCCGACATCGCCACGACCGTGAGCGGCAGCGCGAACCCGAACAACATCCGCAACTGGGCCAAGTGGGCCGCCGAGCCAATTGACCAGCAGTTGCTCACGGAGGTGTTGGAAATCTTCCGGCCCGTGAAGAATCTCGGACATCTTGAAGGTCTCCAAGAAAACAACTAGCCTCGCGGCAAATGGAACTCGCCGACTTTGTCCGCATCGGCCATCAGGAGCCGCCGCTCCGTTTCCTGATCATCGGTGGCTGGGCGGTCGCTGCTCACGGGAATCCCCGCACGACATTCGATGTGGATTTCATGATCCGGCGCGCTGACCGCGACGCGTGGTTCGGGCGGGCCATGGCAGGCGGGCTGAAGTTGTTCGGCGAGTTGAGGGCGTTCGCCCAGTTCACTCAACCGGATGGCGACGGCTTCGATCTGATGTTCGCGGACGATTCGACCTTCGGGCCGATGTGGGAAGCGTCCGAAGAGCGAACATTCGGCGAAGTGAAGGCGCGCGTGCCGTGTCTGGATCATCTGCTGGCGTTGAAGCTCCACGCGCTCCGGCAAAATCTGTCGCATCGAACTTCCAAAGATGCCGACGATGTGGAAGTGTTGCTCCGGCGTCATGAAATCAACCTGCGCGATCCGCGCTACGAAGCCCTGTTTCTGAAATATGGAACCCGTGAGATTTACGAAAGCTTCGTCCGCATCCTCCGCCATCCGTGACTCGGCCCGGCCGAGCCTCGATTTCGACCTGCCGGACCCGGAAGGTTTCACGTCGCTACCTACGAGGGTTTCGTTGAATCGTATGATGAAAGGAATCCGCGAGATGAGAGCGTGGTTTCCCGGCGGCATCCCGACCGCCGAGGAACGGTGGCGCTCGAAGTCGAACCAGGAGTTTCACCTGTGACTGTCGGTGATCGTCGCAGCAGGAACGCCGGGCACAAGGAAGGTTTGCCTGAAAACAACTGAACTCAATGAAAGCACTCCAACTCGAAAAGCCCCAGTCGTTCCGGCGCATTGACATTCCCGAACCGCAAGCCCCCGGTTCCGGCGAAGCACTCCTCCGGGTGCATCGCATTGGCATCTGCGGCACGGACATTTCCGGCTATCTCGGCAAGATGCCCTTCTTCTCGTATCCGCGGATTCCCGGTCACGAGCTGGGCGTCGAGGTGCTCGCCGTCGGCGCGGGCGTCACGAACGTGCGTGTGGGCGACCGCTGCTCCGTGGAGCCTTACATGAATTGCGGTCAGTGCCATTCGTGCCGCAAGGGCGCCATCAATTGCTGTGAAAACCTCAAAGTCATCGGCGTGATGATTGATGGCGGCATGACAGAACGCATCCTGCTTCCCGCGCGCAAGCTTCATCCCGCGAACAAGCTCACGCCCGAACAATGCGCCCTCGTCGAGACTCTCGCCATCGGCTGTCACGCCGTCAACCGCGGTAATCCGCAGCCGGGCGAGCACGTCCTCGTCATCGGCGCCGGCCCCATCGGCCTGAGCGTCATCGAATTCGCCAAACTCTCCGGCGCGAAGACCATCGTGATGGACCTCAACGAACAACGCCTCAACTTCGTGCGCGCCAAGATGGGCGTGCCCCACACGATTCTCACCAAGGGCGACGGCGTGGAACTCGAACAGCTCCGGCAACTGACCGATGGCTCCCTCGCGCAGTGCGTCATTGACGCCACGGGCAGCAACAAGTCCATGAGCGCTGCCCTCGCGTGCTGCGCCTTCACCGGCCGGCTCGTGTATGTGGGCATCACGCAAAGCGAGGTCGCCTTTCCGCACGCGACTATCATGCACCGGCGCGAACTGACCCTCATGGGCTCGCGCAACGCGCTCCCGCCCGACTTCACGCGCATCATCAAGCTCATCGAGGACGGCCGGATTGACACGCGCCCGTGGATCACGCACCACGCGAACTTCGACGAGATGATTGGAGCCTTCCCCGACTGGATCAAACCCGAAACCGGCGTCATCAAGGCCGTCGTCCACATTGATTGAGTTGCGGATTGAACGCCTCTAAAACTGCGCGCCCAAGAACCACGGCGCGAATTCCTCGTCGCCGATGCCGGCGAGTTCGCTCTTGGTCTTCTTGCCGCCCGCGACGGCGATGATTTCCTCGAAGATGCGCTGCCCGACCTGTTCGAGCGTCTCGGTGCCGTCGAGGATGGTGCCGGCGTTCAAATCCATGTCCTCGATCATGTGCTGATACATCGCGGTGTTGGTTGCGACCTTGATGCAGGGGGCTGGTTTGCACCCATAGACGCTTCCGCGGCCCGTGGTGAAGACGCCGATGTTGCAGCCGCCGCAAATCAGGCCCGTCATGCTGACCGGGTCGTAGCCGGGGGTGTCCATGAAGCCGAAGCCCGGCGTCGTGATCTCCTCGGCATACTGATAGACGGCCGCGAGCGGGGACTGCCCGCCCTTGGCGACGGCGCCGAGGCTCTTCTCGTAAATCGTGGTGAGGCCGCCTTCCTTGTTGCCGTAAGAGGGATTGTTATCAATCGTCCCGCCGTTGATGCGCGCGTAGTTTTCCCACCAATGGATAAGGTCCACGATCTTCTGCCCGACCGCGGGGGTGACTGCGCGACGCGTGAGCAGGTGTTCCGCGCCGTAAATCTCCGGTGTCTCGGCCAGCACGCTCGTCCCGCCGTAGCGGACGAGTTCGTCGGAGGCCACGCCGAGGGCCGGGTTGGCCGTGATGCCGCTGTTGCCGTCCGAGCCGCCGCAATTTTCCGCGAGGATGAGCTTCGAGATGGGCTGCGAGGTGCGCCGCATCGCGTTGGCGGGCGCAAGGAGCTTCGTGGTGACGGCGCTGACGGCGGCCTCGACCGTTTTGCGGATGCCGCCGGAGTTCTGGATGGTGAGGAAGGTGGGCGGTTGTTCGCCGGGGAGGAGTTCATCGAGATGATGCTCCTTCGCGATGAACTGCACCTGGTTCACCTCGCAGCCGAGGCCGATCATCACGTAGCCGGCGATGTTCGGATGCCGCGCGATGCCCGCCGCGACGCGCTGGAGAAGCTGATGCGGGCCGCCGGGCTGGATGCCGCAGCCGACCTTGTGCGTGAAGGCGACCACGCCATCAATGCCGGGGTAATCGCGCTGGAAATCAGGCCCCTTGAAATGGTCCGCGACATACTTCGAGACCGACGCGGAGCAGTTCACGCTGGAAATGATCGCGAGATAATTGCGCGTGCCGACCTTGCCGCCCGGCCGCGCGTAGCCGGGGAAGTGCCGCATCTGCGCGGCGGGGTAATAGTTGACGGGCCGGGCGTCCACGCTGAACGCGTAGTCGCGCCCGAAGTCGCGCAGCTCGACGTTGTGCGTGTGGACATGGTCGCCGGGCGCGATGCGACCGCGCGCGAAGCCGATGATCTGGCCGTATTTTGTCACCGCCTCGCCCTCGGCGATCTCGCGCAGCGCAATCTTGTGGCCGGGCGGGATGCCCTTGGCCGCGACGAGACGCAGCGTGCCGTTGACGAGTTCTGTGCCGGGCTTGAGGGGCTTCTTGACGACGGCGACACTGTCGGTTTCGCGCAGGCGGAGGAGAAATTCGTCGAGTTTCGGCATAAATAAATTCTTTGTGTGGAATGACCTTCCGGGATGCCGCGCGTGAAGTCAATCGCGGGGCGGGTTTCCCGGCTGGACGCGGTTGCGCGCATCGCCTAACGTGCGCGCATGTCGAAACCGACGAAAGCATCCGCCGCGGCGGCCCGTCGTTCGATTTACCCCTTAATCCTCCCCAAGCAAATGCCGTTTGATGTGCCGTGCGAGGTGCTCATCCACTTCAGTGTGGCGGGGAACAGGCTGGCGTTTGCCCGTGAGCGGGTTCCAGTAGATGTCATGCCGGGAGCCATTGCGCAGCAGCCGGCATCCGTTTCGCTCCAGCTCGCGCAGGAGGTTGCGGCGCTTCATACCGCGATTTCCTTGATGGCGTAGCCCTTCGGCACGTCCTCCAGCACCATGAGCTGGTAGGCTTCCCGCATGTTCGCCTCAAGCTCCTTCAGTGTGCGGCCTTGGGTCATGATTTCCGGGTGTTCAGTGAGCCGTCCGAGCCAGAACTTGTCGGACTTCCAGTAAATCATGTTCAACTTGGCTTTCATGCGCGCAGCGTGCCACGGATCGAAACGAGGCGCAACAGCTTCGCTTCGCAGATGGGTTTCCCGGCTGGACGCGGTTGCGCGCATCGCCTAACGTGCGCGCATGTCGAAGCCGACGAAAGCATCCGCCGCGGGCGACCTGTCGTTCGAGGACGCGCTGAAAAAACTCGAAGCCGTCGTGACCGAAATGGAGTCCGACGACCTGCCGCTCGAAGCGCTGCTGGTGCGCTACGAGGAGGGCACGCGGCTCGCGAAGGTTTGCCAGGAGAAGCTCGCCGCCGCCGAGGTCAAGGTGCAGCAGTTGGAGAAGAACGCCGCCGGCGAACTGACGCTCAAGCCCACGGACATTCCCACGGACGACGAATAAGAATTTTCCGCCATGCCTTCCGCGAAAGCCGCGGTGCTCGAAAAGTTCGGCGCGCCGCTCACGTTGCAAGATTACGATCTACCGGCGCGCCTCGAACCCGGCGCGGCGCTTGTCCGCACCGAGATGGCCGGCATCTGCGGCACGGACGTGCATCTCTGGAAGGGCGAGCTGCCCATCGCGCTGCCGGTGATCCTCGGGCACGAAACCGTCGGGCGCATCGTGGAACTCGGCGCGGGCCTCGAGTGCGACTGGACGAGCCAGCCGCTCAAGGTGGGGGATCGCGTGACGTGGACTTCCGCCACGTCGTGCGGACAATGCTATTACTGCCGCGAGAAGAACCAGCCGACGCGCTGCCCGCACCGCCGGGCCTACGGCATCGGGTATCGGTGCGATCAAGCGCCGCACTTCCTCGGCGGTTACGCGGAGTATCATTACCTCCGACCGCGCGTGAACGTGTTCCGGCTGCCGGACGATTTGCCGACGGAGTCCGTCATTGGCGCGGGTTGCGCGCTCATCACAGCGATTCACGGCGTCGAGCGCACGGGCATCGCCTGGCGCGATAGCATCGTGGTGCAGGGCGCGGGGCCGGTGGGAATCTCCGCGCTTGCCGTGGCGAAGAGCGCCGGGGCAGGGCAGGTGATCGTCATCGGCGGCCCCAAGCACCGCCTCGCGATGGCGAAGCGTTTTGGCGCGGACCATGTGATTGACCTCGACGAGGTGCGCGATCCTGCCGCGCGACTCGCGGAGGTGCGGCGGCTCACCGGCGGTTACGGCGCGGATGTCGTGCTCGAATGCGTCGGGCATCCCAGCGCGGTGGTCGAGGGAATGGAGCTGTGCCGCGACGGCGGAAAGTATCTCGTGCTGGGACACTATTGCGACGCGGGCCCGGTGATGTGGAATCCGCACGTCATCACGCGCAAGCAGCTCCAAGTGTTCGGCTCATGGTCGAGCGAGCCTCGCCACATGAAGGGCGCGATTGAATTTTTGCGCGCGACACAGAAGGAGTTTCCTTTTGCGGAAATGGTGACGCACCGTTTCAGCGTGGAGCAGGCGAACGAGGCATTGCAGACGACCGCAAGCTGGACGGCGGCGAAGAGCGCGATCGTGCCTTCCTTGTAGCGGCGGTCTGAGACCGTCGCCGAATACTCCCCGAACTGAAAACGCCGGCGGTCTCAGACCGCTGCTACAGCCCCGCGTTCAAGTCGTCACTGTTCTCAGGACGCCCCACGGGCCAGAGCACGTTCTTCGTCGGTTCAAGAAATTTCTGCACTTCTCCGATGAGCTGCCAGTCGGTTGGTTCGTCGAGCCATTTGAGGATGCTTGCCATGTTCGCTGGGTTCGCCGTGCCCGCGACCGTCGTGGCGAAGTCGGGATTCGCGACGCAAAACTGGATGGCGAGCTTCGCGATGTCCACGCCGCGCGCGTCGCAAAACTCGACGGCCCGGCGGCACGAGTCCTTGAGCGACTGCGGCGCGTGATGCCACGCCGGCAGCGGCTGGCGCGTGAGCAGGCGCTCGCTGAACGGCGAGGCGTTCATGATGCCGACGCCCTTGCCCTTGAGATACGGCGCGAGTCCGGCGAGCGAGGTGTTGTTGAGCGAGTAATGGCAGTAGCTCAACACGCAGTCCAGTGGCGCGCGGTCGAGCACGTAGCGGAAAATCTTCAGCGGAAACCCCGTGACGCCGATGAAGCGAATCTTCCCCTGCTTGCGCGCCTTGTGCAGCGCCGGCAGGGCCTCGTTCACGACCTGGTTGAGGTCACCGAACTCGATGTCATGCACCTGCAAAATATCAATGTGCTCCACGCCCATGCGCGCGAGGCTCTCGTCCACGCTGCGCGAGATGCGGTCGTAGCTGAAGTCGAAGCCGGCGACATCATAGCGCCCGCATTTCGTGCCGAGGATGAAGCGGTCGCGCGCGATTTCCTTGAACGCCTTGCCGAGAATTTTTTCCGAGAGCGTGCGTCCGTAGTAAGGCGAGGAGTCAATGAAGTTGACGCCGCCATCAAGCGCGACGTTCAGCGAGCGGATGCCCGCGCCCTCGTCGGTCATGTTGCCGTATTCGTTGCCGATGGACGCCGCGCCATAGCTGACGACGGAGAGATTGAGGCCGGTCCTGCCGAGCGGACGATATTGCATGGCGAAGTTTTAGCGGGAAGCCGGGCAGGGCAGAAGTCATTTTCTCGCCTCGTTGACCCGCTCGAGTGAATTCAATACAGTCCTCGCATGGCTTCGCGCAAAGTTTCCCCGGACAAATGCGTTGGCGTTCTCAAGGCTCTTGCCGACGACAACCGCTGGCGCATGGTGCGAACGCTCCTCAAACGTTCGCTTTCAGTCAGTGATCTTGGCGTGCGGCTCGGTATTTCCCAATACAACGCATCGAAACATCTGCGCCTGTTGCGCGAGGCCGGCATCGTCGTGACTGAGCGCGACGGCAAGGCGGTGATGTGCTCCGTCGCGCCCGCGTTCCGGGCGGAACTCAGCCGCAACCGCAATCGTCTCGATTTGGGCTGCTGTTCGTTCGATTTCAACCGCCGCTGACGGCGCGGCGTCTTTTTCCCCTTGCGCCGGACCGTTGATGTATGCCGATGATTGCATACGTAATCGCTCACGCAACGGCGCACAATCAACATGGCCCGAACATACTCTTCCGCTTCCGCATCACCCCGCCCCCGACACATCATGATTGGTGGCTTCCTCGGCGCGGGCAAGACCACAGCCGTTCTCAAGCTGGCGCAATGGCTTCGCGCGCGCAAACTTCGCGCCGGCCTCATCAGCAACGACCAAGGCACCGGCCTCGTGGACACCGCGATGTTCGCGGCGGGTGAATTCCCCGTGCAGGAAATCCCCGGCGGTTGTTTCTGCTGTAGGTTTAACTCGCTCGTCGAGGCGGCGAAGAAGCTCACGCGCGAGAGCCGGCCCGATGTGTTCATCGCCGAGCCAGTCGGGAGCTGCACCGACCTCGTCGCGACGGTTTCGTATCCGTTGCGCCAGCTTTACGGAGACAGCTTTACCATCGCGCCGTTAAGCGTGCTGGTGGACCCGGTGCGGGCCGCGCGCGTTCTCGGCCTCGAAACCGGCGGGCAGTTCAGCGAGAAGGTCGTTTACATCTACCGCAAGCAGCTCGAAGAGGCAGATGTCATCGTGGTGAACAAAACCGATCTTCGCACGGTCACACAAATCCGTGCCTTGCGACGGGCGCTTCTGAAGAAGTTCCCCAAGGCCGAAATCTTCGAGGTTTCGGCTCGGCGCGGTGACGGCCTCGACGAATGGTTCAACCACATCACGAGCGCGGAACAAAAGGCACGCGGCGTGATGGACGTGGATTACGAAATTTATGCGGACGGCGAGGCACGCCTCGGCTGGCTCAACGGGACGGCGCGCTTCGCGGCGCGAAAGGAGTTCGACGCGAATAATCTTCTGCGGAAACTTTCCACTGAGATGCAGCGGCGTCTTGGCAAAATGGGCGCTGAAATCGCGCACCTCAAGATGACATTCGACGCGAACAGTCCCTTTGGAGAACTGGCCGTCATCAATCTCGTGCGAAACGATTTCGTGCCGGAGATGTCCCTTACGGTGCCCGATCCAGTCACCGGCGGAGAACTCACGGTGAATCTTCGCGCCGAGGCAGAGCCATCCGATTTGCGCAAAGCGCTCGAAGAGTCCGTCGCCAAGACAGCCGCCGCGGTTTCCGGCCTCAAGGTGAAATGGCTCAATGTCGAGGCTTTCAAGCCCGGCAAGCCGCAACCCACTCATCGCGTAACCGCAGTGCGCTGACAAGGCGAGGGAGGCGAATACTTCACGGAGCAATTGAATGCGCTTTCGACAACCAGCTCGCGAGCCAGTTGCCGAGTTCGCGTCGGCCCTTGCAAGGATGCACGCCGCCGTCGGGCAGGCACACGCCGAAGCCCTCGCCCCACGCCGTGCCGTTGAGCACACAGGCATCGGTGCGACATTCGTGCAACTGCGTGCGAGCCAGCGCAAGTGCGTCGTCGCGTGCGCCGGTCAGTTCGTATTTCCAGCCAATTATGCGAGCCTGCGAAAACCATCCGCGCAGCAGCGGCAGCACTTTCAGCGCGGGCGTGAGAACAAGTTGAAGTCGTCCCTCACGCGATGAGAACTTTGGCGAAGAAATGGTTTCACCGCGTTCGTTCGTAACACCCTCAATTTTGAAATCGCAGAGTGCGGCAGCGTGAAGCACGGCATCAACCTTTTCTGTGCGGGCAAGAGACTGGAGTTTTTGCGCGAGATCGTCGTTCGTGCTGAAGCTGGCGGCAGAGTGCGCGCGCAGTGCGTTGCAGCAGGTCGCCTGTTCGCCCTTGAAACAGAACACGCGCCAGCCGCGGTCGGTGAAGGCGTTCGCGAGCGCGATGCCGAGCGCGCCGGTCGAGAAATTTGTAATGCGCCGCGCGCTGTCAATCGGCTCGTAACTTGGCCCGCAGGTGATGACGACGTTCATGGCGCGCGTGTCCGCTTGGATGTAGGCTAACAATTTATGCCGCGTCGGCAAAGGCAGAATCCCACGCCGGCCGTGTGATTTTTCCGCAACTTCAAAACAAAGCCCGGTGTCACTGAAGAAATGCGGCGGCAAAGCGGTGTTTGCTTCGCGTGCGCCGCTCCGCTAAAAGAACGCCATGTATCACCTCATAGGAGCCGACGGCCACGAATATGGTCCCGTGTCCGCAGACGTGCTAAAGCAGTGGATTGCCGAGGGCCGCGCGAATGCTGAGACGAAGGTCCGCAGCGAGGGCAGCGCCGAGTGGAAGCAGATGGGCGATTTTTCGGAGTTCGCCGATGCCCTGCTGGCGCGCTATGGTTCACCACCAGCCGTTCCGCCCACGCCGCCTCCTGCGGAAGCCGTCGCATCAGCGCCACAACAGCCGTCGTCATTCCAAGCTCCGCCCGGGCTGCCGCCAGCGCCATCTGCGCCGGCGCTTGGTCCTGTGCCGTCTGGGCCTCGAGCGTCGCGTGATGCGGCACTGGCACTCGTGCGGCCACCGGCGATTTTCATCCTAGTGGTCGCCGGTTTTGGTTTGCTGGGGGAATTGTCCGGCTTGGCCTTTCAATCACTGCCATTTCCACTTCCGCCCGAATTTCATGCACAACGAGGAATTCATTTTCTCCTCAGCCTGCCTGGTATTGTGATGGGACTCGCGTTTAACGGCCTGGCGTTGTTCGGTGCCATCAGCATGTTGAGCTTGAAACGCTGGGGATTTTGCATTGCCGGAGCCATCGCCCTGATCGTGCCCTGTTCGGGTTGCTGCTGCTGCCTTGGGCTTATCTCCGGCATCTGGGCGCTGGTCGTGCTGAACAAGACTGAAGTGCGCTCTGCCTTCACGTCGTGAGTGATGAACCGGCCGCCGATCATCGCTGAAGTTCAACGTCCGCGCCTGAACGCGCGGCACGCTATGCTCGCCGCTGTCCTCGCGTTTGCGGCGATGCTGGTGGTGTTGTTTGTCTTCGACCCGGCGCGGAACAGCTTCTATCCGCAATGCGCGTTCAAGCGGCTCACGGGCTGGGACTGCCCCGGTTGTGGCGGACTGCGCGCAACGCACCAGCTTATGCACGGCAACGTGCGCGCAGCCTTCGCGCTGAACCCGCTGCTCTTTGTAATCGCACCGATTGGCGCAGGCTGGCTCGTGACGCATCTGCGCGGATGGCGCGTGCCGGCGCCGCTCGCTGGGCGCACGGGCGTTATCGCGCTGATTGTCGTTCTGCTATTGATCACGGTGCTTCGGAATATCCGTTGATTTTCGATGAGTTCCATTGTGACCGCGCAAGTTTCCCCTTGTGAAAAGTGCCGTGAATGTTAGCGTCCACGCAACCTCGTCAAGACCATGAAAAACGTCCTTACTGTGTTGTTTCTCGCCACCACCATTGTGTTTGGCGGGCTGTATTTTCGTGAAAAGCAACAGACCGTCGGCTTGCAGGCGCGCGTCGAGACGGCTGAAAAAGCGGCCAAGTCCACTGCTGACGCCACGGTGCGCAGCGAAAAGAAAATCAAGGAACTCACCACGCGCCTCGCCCGCGTAGAAACCGACGCGGTGAACAGCGCCGCCCGTGCCGCCAACGCCGAACAGTCGCTGGCATCCACACAAAAAAATGCCGCCGCGCCTCCGGCAGCGGCCGTTTCGGCCAAGACGTCCACCAAGGGAGGGGCATTGGGTGAGATGTTCAAAGACCCGGCGATGCGCGACATGATCAGAGCGCAGCAGAAGGCCTTCATGGGTCAGGCGGTGGACATGGCCTACGGCTCGCTGTTCAAGGATCTCAATCTCCCGCCCGACCAGACCGACAAGCTCAAGGACTTGCTCAAGGGCAAAATGCTGGCGGCCACCGAGATGGGCATGGACATGCTCTCCGGTGATATGACGCCTGAAAAACGGAAAGAACTCACCGACAAGATGAAGGAGCAGGGCGACGCAGTGAACGCGCAAATCCGCCAGCTCCTCGGCGATCAGGGTTATCAGCAGTTTGAAACCTACGAGAAGATGCAGCCCGAACGCCAGACCGTGACCGGACTCAAACAGCAGTTGCCTTCGAGCGCCGCGTTGAGCGGCGGCCAAGAACAGCAGCTCTTGCAGGCGATGTATGACGAGCGAAAGACCTTCAAATTCAGCACCGATTTTTACGATCAGAAGAACGTGCAGGCGAATCCCGCGGATTATCTTACCGACGAGCGTCTCAGCGCCTTCGCAAAGGAAAAGGAGCAGCTCGACCAGCTCACGCTCATCAAGGCGCGCCAAATCCTGACCGCCGACCAGCTCGTGCCCTTCGAGCAGTTCCAGAAGACGCAGCGCGACATGCAGGTGAATGCGATGAAAATGGCCGCGAAGATGTTCTCCAGCCAGGGCAAGTAGTCTTCCGCCTCAATTTTTGTTGCGCCGCGAGAAAATTCTGCCGGGATTCGCGTAGCAATTCAGCGAATCGCCCCGCAAAAATCCCACCAACGTCTGGCCGCTTGCGCGTGCGAATTCCACTGCGAGGCTCGATGGCGCGGACACCGCCGCCACGATTGCGACGCGCGTAGCCAGCGCCTTCTGCATGATTTCAAACGACGCGCGTCCGCTCACGAGCAGCACGTGACGGTCGAACGGCAGCAAGCCGTTGAGAAAACCAAAGCCCAGCACCTTGTCCACCGCATTGTGCCGGCCCACATCTTCGCGCAGCACAATGAGTCTGCCGCGCGCATCGAAGATGGCCGCCGCGTGCAACCCGCCCGTCTGCGAGAAGGTCTTCTGCTGCTCGCGCATCAGCGCCGGAAGCGAGAGCAACGCGTCGAGCCGCACCTTGAACCGCGCGCGCACCGGCTTGAAATGCTGGTGAACGGATTCAATCGTCGCCTTGCCGCACAGCCCGCAACTGCTCGAAGCGAACACGTGTCGCGTGAGCTGCGCGAAGTCGGCCTTCACGTCCGGTGCAAGAAAAACGTTGAGCACATTGCCGGATTCGTTGCGTTGATACGGTTCGATGCGCGAAAGGTCGGCGCGTTTCGCAAGCAGGCCCTCGGTGAGCAAAAAGCCCACGGCCAGCTCGTCGTCGTGGCCCGGCGTGCGCATTGTCACGCTCACCGGCCGCGCATCCACGCGGATTTCGAGCGGCTCCTCGGCCGCCAGAACATCATTCGCGCGTTTCGCAACCGTGCCCGCGCGCAGTCGCACCACAGTTGTTTTCAGCACGGCGGTTTTGGAAATGCGCATGGATCGAGGTAACAGCTAAAACCAGTTGTAGTTGAAACTGATGCTCACGCGCTCGCCCTTCACTGGGTTCGCAGGCACTTCATGTCGCAGCCAGCTCTCAAACAGGATGACGTTCCCGGCCTTCGCGGGGAAAACAATGTGCGCTTGATTCTCCGTGCGGCATCCTTCTTTTCGGGGCGGAGCCGCCATGAACCTGCTCAGGCGCGGGTCTTCGAAGCGCAGCCCCGGCGAGCCGCGCGGCACCTGCACGTAGTAGGTGCCGCTGATCGTCGAAAGCGGATGCAGGTGCAGGCTGTGCGCGGTCTGGCGTGGCATGATGTTGAGCCAGCAGTCGGTCATCACCAGCTTGCGCCCCGTGAGATCGAAGTCCAGCGTGCGCGCGAACGCTTTTACATGCCGGTCAATCTGCCGCTCCAATGTGGCGAATGTGGATGAAAATTTGTGCAGCTTGTCCATCGAGCCGTAGGATGTGTAGCCGCCGGGATAATTCTTCCGCGACCAGCGCTGTCCCTCGCGGTCGAAGCCGCGGAGTTGCCGGCATTCCTTTAGCAATTCGGCATTCAACCGCGCCACGCCGGCGCGCTGGAGCTTTGTGTGGTAGATGAACGTTGGGAAACAGACTTCGATGCTCATCGGCGCCAGCGTAACAGGCGCTGGCGGGCAAGTCAGCACCTCTGTGTCTGGCCTTGAGGTTTTCCGGCGATGCGCCACAATACTCCAAGAATTTTTAACAACACCTGACACACCATGAATAAATACCTCACTGAATTCATTGGCACCTTCTTCCTCGTCTTGACCGTTGGCTGCACGGTCATCGGCGGCGTCGCCGTGGCGCCGCTGGCCATCGGTGCTTCGCTCATGGTGATGATCTTCGCCGGCGGCCACGTTTCCGGGGGGCACTACAACCCCGCCGTCACGCTCGCCGTCTGGTTGCGCGGCCGATGCGGCACGAAAGACGTGCTGCCCTACATGGTTTCACAAGTCATCGGCGCGGTGATAGCAGCGAAAGTGGTCAATCATATCCTCGGAGATGGCAAGGCAATGGAGATCAAGTTAATTGGCTCGGCGCTTATTGCTGAATTTCTGTTCACCTTCGCTCTTGCCTACGTCGTGTTGAATGTCGCAACGGCGAAGGGCACTGCTAATAATTCCTTCTACGGCTTGGCCATCGGCATGACGGTGATGACCGGCGCGTTCGCCGTCGGTGGCATCTCAGGCGGCGCATTCAACCCGGCAGTCGCCGTGGGCATCAGTTTCATGGGCCTGTCGAGCTGGTCCAACCTTTGGATTTTTCTGGTCGCAAACTTTGCCGGTGGCGCCGTCGCGGCAACGGTGTTCAAGTTCATCAATCCCGAGGACAAGTGAGCGACGCGACACCTCCGACGGATGCAAAAATCCTCGCCCGTTGGCGCAATGAGCCTGCGCCGCTGCTGCCGATTCTCCATGCGTTTCACGATCGCGACGGATACCTGTCGGACGAGGCTCTGCGCGCGATTTCGGAAGGATTGAGGATTCCGCTTGCTGATCTATTCGGCACCGTCACGTTTTATCACCACTTCTCGCGCGAGCCGGACGGGCTGAACAAACCGCGCGTTTGCATCGGAAACGTCTGCTGCCTTCACGGCGGGAAGGAATTGCTCGCATTACTGAAATCCCAGGGCGCAACTGCGATGCCGTGTGCGGGACGTTGCGACGAACCCGTTCCCGTGCTGCGCGGGCATGAACAACTCGCCGGCACGTCGCTGGAGAACTTGAGCGCGAAGCCCAGTCCGTTGCCCGCGCCGAATCCGGGCGGCTGCGAGGAGTGCATCTTCGCGCACATCCGCGAGCCGGGCCGCGCGAGGCTCGACGGCTACCGTCGCACTGGCGGTTACGAAGCTCTAACAAAGGCCGTGCGAGAGATGACGCCTGCTCAACTGCTCGCTGTCGTCGTCGAGAGCAAGCTCGCCGGACGCGGCGGCGCAGGCTTTCCGACGGGCGTTAAGTGGAAGGCCGTCGCTGACGCACCCGGCCAGCCCAAGAGCGTCGTCTGCAACGCCGACGAAGGCGAGCCGGGCTGTTTCAAGGATCGCGCGATCATGGATTACGACCCGCACGCGATGCTTGAGGGCATGGCCCTCGCAGGCTTCGCGACCGGTGCGGCGCGCGGCTTCATCTACCTGCGCTACGAATATCCGGAGACGTTCCGCATCCTCGAGCGCGCGATCGCCGAGGCCGACGCGGCGGGTTTGCTCGGCGCAAAGATTCTTGGCAGCGAATTCAGCTTCAAAATCCATCTGCGGCGCGGCGCGGGCGCTTACATCTGCGGCGAGGAAGGCTCGCTGCTCAACAGCCTCGAAGGCAAACATCCGTTCCCGCGCAACAAGCCGCCGTTTCCCGTGACACATGGTTTCGAGAATCTTCCGACTGCGGTTAACAACGTCGAGACGCTTGCATCCGTGCCGCCTATCGTCCGCAAGGGCGCGGCGTGGTATCGCGGACTCGGTCGCAACGGCCACGCCGGCACGAAGCTCATCAGCCTCTCCGGCGACATCCAGCGCCCCGGCAATTACGAGGTGCCCATCGGCCTGCCGCTGAAAACGCTGCTCCACGAATGGGCCGGCGGTCCACCCGCGGGACGCAGCATCCAAGCCGCAACGATGGCCGGACTCAGCGGCGGTTTTCTTGCCGGCGACGCTCTCGACTGCACGCTCGACGAGCCGAGCATCCGCAGCAAAGGTTCGTTCCTTGGCGCGGGCGGCATCATCGTGTTCGATGACAGCCGCGACATGGTGGCAGCGGCGCACGACGCGATGGAGTTCTTCGCGCACGAAAGTTGCGGCAAGTGTTTTCCCTGCCGCATTGGCACGCAACGGTTGACGGAACGGTTGAACGGCGAAGCCGGCCCGCACAACCTCAGCGCGTGGACCGAGGAAGTCCGCGACATCGGTGCGGTGATGCGCGCCACCAGCGCCTGCGGCCTCGGCATGGCCGCGCCATTCGTCACGGATAGTTTGTTGAAGTTCTTCCCAAAACAGGTAGAGGATCACTTGGCAGTCAAATAGCACGAAACTCGATGAGCGCGACCGTAGCAGAACGCAAACTGACAATGACCCTCGATGGCCAACCGGTCGAGTTCAGCGACGGCGAGACGATTTACCAGGTCGCGCAACGCGCGCGGAAGAACGTGCCGACGCTCTGCTATGACGAGCGGTTGGAGGCGTTTGGCGCGTGCCGGCTCTGTGTGGTCGAGGTCGAGGGCGTGAAGGCGCCGGTCGCTTCCTGCACCACGAAGGCCACGCCGGGCATGATCGTGCGGAGCGGTTCGCCGGCGATTGAGAAATATCGCAAGACGCTTTTGGAATTGGTCGTGAGCGAGAACCGCGAGGTGGACGTGAATCCATTGCGCGGTTTCGCGTCGCAGGAGTTGACGTCGCTCGTAGATCGTTACGGCGCGCGCACGGGTCGGTTTCAAGGAAAGAAATCCGGACGGAGCAACACCGCTGACCTCAATCCGTTCATCCTGCGCGACTACGACCTTTGCATCTCGTGCTACCGCTGTGTGCGCGTGTGCGCCGAGCAGGAGGGCGATTACGCGATCAGCATGATGAACCGCGGCTTCGCGACGCAGATCACCACGGAGTTCAATGGCGACCTCAAAGATTCCGCCTGCACGTTCTGCGGCCAGTGCGTGCAGACGTGCCCGACCGGCGCGCTCGCGGACAAGAAGGCGTTGCGCGCCGCCGACCTGCCCGGCGAGATTGCGAAGACGCGGACGATTTGTCCTTACTGCGGCGTCGGTTGCTCGGTCGATATCATGACGAAAGGCGATCGCATGGTCGGCATTCAGCCCGCGATGGATGGCCCGGCCAATCACGGCGCGCTGTGCATCAAGGGCCAGTTCGCATTCGATTTCGTGCAGCATGAAGACCGATTGAAAATGCCGCTCCTGCGACAACCTGACGGCAGCTTCAAGGAGATTGAGTGGGACGAGGCGCTCGATTTCGCCGCCGACGGTTTCCGTCGCACGTTGGCGAAGCACGGACGCCGCAGCATCTACGGAATCGCGTCGGGCCGCGCGCCGCACGAGGCGGCTTACTCGATGCAGAAGTTCATCCGCGCGGGATTCGGCACGCACTACATCGACAACTGTAGCCGTGCTTGACACAGCCCCACTGTCGTCGGTCTGGCGACAACCATCGGCAGGGGAGCCATGTCCAATCCGCTCGCGGACATGGACAAGCCCGATGTGATTTTCTGCATCGGCACGAACATGACCGAGTGCCATCCGGTCGCGGCCACGGGACTCAAGAAGGCGATGGCGCGCGGCGCGAAGCTGATCGTCGCCGACCCGCGCCGCATCAAGCTCGCTGAACTCGCGGATGTTTATCTGCCGATTCGCGTGGGCAGTGATGTGGCGCTCTTGCTCGCGATGGCGCACGTCATCGAGCGCGAGGCATTGGTGAACAAGGAGTTCATCGAGCAGCGCACGGCGGACTGGGAGCAATTTCGCGAGCATCTCAAGCAGTTCACGCCCGAGTGGGCGGCGAAGATTTGTGAAGTTCCCGCGAAGGACATCGAGCAGGCGGCGCTCTGGTATGGCGGCGGCAAGCCGAGCGCGATTTACTACACGCTCGGCATCACCGAGCACATCTGCGGCGTGGACAACGTGCAGAGCCTTTGCAACCTCGCGTTGATGACGGGCAACCTCGGCGTCGAGGGCGGCGGCATCAACCCGATGCGTGGCCAGAACAACATCCAGGGCTGCGGCGATTGCGGCGCCGAGACGTTTGTGTTTCCCGGCAGCGTGAAGATTGATGACCAAGCCGCGCGCGACAAGTTTGCCGCCGCTTACCAGCGTCCCGACCTCGACCTCGGCCAAGCGATGACGAAGGTCACTGGGTTGCAGGAATGCGGTAAGAGCATCCACGCGATGCTCATTGATGGCGAAAACACCGTCGTCTCCGACCCGGACCGCAACCACTGCGAGCACGCGCTCAAAGCCCTCGATCATCTCGTGGTCATTGACATCTTCCTGACCGAGACGGCGAAACTCGCGCACGTCGTGCTGCCCGCGACCGCATGGGCCGAAACGGATGGCGTGGCCTGCAACACCGAGCGTCGCGTGCAGCGACTCCGCGCCGCAGTCAAGCCGCCCGGCGAGGCGCGGCCCGACTGGTGGATTATTGCGCAGATCGCGCGGCGGCTGGGCATTCCTGGTTTTGACTTCAAGAACGCGGCGGATGTCTTCAACGAACTCTGTTCGCTATCGCCGACCTACGGCGGACTTGATTGGGAGCGCGTCTCTCGCGAGAGCCTGAACTGGCCAGTGCCGACGAAGGATCATCCGGGCACGCCGATTCTGCATGTGGACAAATTCACCAATGGCCGCGGCAAGTTCATGGTGGTCGGCTATCGCGACCCGGCGGAGGTCGTTGACGAAAAGTTTCCGGTGTGGCTCACGACTGGCCGGCGGTTGCAGAGCTATCACACGCGAACACAAACGGGGCGTGCGAGCGGCATTGACTACCTGCTGTCGGAGGAAAGCCTCGAAGTGAATCCCGCCGATGCCGCGGCGTGGGGTTTGAGTGATGGCTCGTTGGTGAAAGTCAGCAGTCGGCGCGGCTCGGTGAGGATCAAGGTCCGCGCTACCGAGCGCTCGCCGCGCGGCACGGTCTTCGCGAGCTTCAGCTTTGCGGACGTGCCCGTGAACAACCTCACCGGCTCAGGCTACGACCCGACGACGCACACTGCTGAACTGAAAGTTTGTCCGGTTCGCATCGAGGTGGTGGTGGATTAAGCCTTAGAAAGTTGAGTTGGATTTCGGAAGGCTTTTTAGCCGGTTCAGTCTGACGCACGGACGGCACGCCGCGCTTCAAGCGTGGGTCAGGAATTCGCCAATCAACTTTCCGACAACATCATCCGTCGCGCCGAACACTTTTTCCCCAGCAATGTTTGTTGCGGCAACGACCGCGAAGTCACGCTTCGGCGCGACCCAGAGATTTGCGAAAAACATCGTGTTCGACCCCGAATGATTGAGCGCAACGCCGCCGGCCCAGCCGCGTTTTACGACGCTCCAGCCCAGCGCGTAATCTTGCCCGGCCAGGGGAGTGTGAAGTTTTTTGAACGACGCGGTCTTCAACAATTCGTTGTCGGCATTTTCACCCGCTGCGTGAAATGCGCCGTAACGGACCAAGTCCGTGACGCTGCAATGGACAGTGCCCGCGGGGCCGATGGCCGCGGGATTGTCCGCGCCGGGGCCGGGAGGAACCGGCTTCGGCATTTTGCCACTGAACGTGTGGCCCCACGGTTGATCCACCTTCTCAGGCGTGGCTGGCGCGCCGAAGCCGGCAGACTTCATTTCAAGCGGTTGAAAGAGCATTTCGGCCATCAGTGCTTCCCATGGCCTGCCGGCGAGCCTTTCGAGCATTGCGCCCGCGATGGCGTAGCCGGTGTTCGAGTAAATGTGCTTCGTGCCCGGCGCGGCTTCCGGCTCCTGTGTGAGCGTGCCGCGCACGAGCAGCATCCGGTGCTGGATTGGGGGGCCGGCGAACTTCCAGCACGCAGCCCATAATTTCGGTTCCACGTCGCCCGGCGCGCCGCCGCGATGGGCGAGGAGTTGTTCCAGCGTGACGTCTTTCCACGCCGGCTTCATTAGCCGAACAAGTTCTGGAAATTGTTCCGCGATGGTTGAATGCCATTTGATTTTGTCCTGCTCGACGAACATTGCCGCGAGCGTGGCGGTCATGGACTTTGTGATCGAGCCAATGTGGAACTTGTCCCCAACCGTGACGGGCGTCGGGTCGCCGTGCTTGCGAATGCCGACTGCGCCGGTGGCAACGACGCGCCCGCGCAGTGACACGGCAGCGGCCAGCGCGGGCAGAAGATATTTGTCCCGCAACGGCTGGAGCAACGGCGCTATATCGCGCGGCTGCGTCGCTTGGGCGAACGCGTGCGCTGCGGGAAGAGAAGCTGCGATTGTCCCCAGAAAACGGCGGCGTTTCATCGAGATCGGGAACATGCTTAACGGCGGGGATTGAGCGCGTGAAGCGCCGCGCTCAGGTCATTTCTTCAATCCTTTGCCGCCGCGGCCCTTGAAGGTCAGTTCCGCGATGCCGGACTTGTCGAGACCGCCAAGGCCGAGTCTCTTCATCTTGGAATACTGCTTGAGCGTCGCGGCCGCGAGCGGCAGGTCGAGCTTCTTCTCCTTCGCGAGTGACAGCGCGATGCCGGAGTCCTTTGCAGCGTGGTCGGCGCTGAAAAAGCATGAATGTTCGCGGTTGACCATATCATCGCCGTCGGTGACGAGCACACGCGAGTTCGCGCCCGTCTGTGAGAAAACTTCCATGACCGTCTTGAGGTCGAGGCCAAGCGACGCAGCAAGGCCGAGGCCCTCGGCGAGGCCGGCGGTGTTGATGTTCATCACCATGTTGACGAGTGCCTTAACTTGCGCCGCTTTTCCAGCGCCGCCAATGTGTCGCATCAGTTTCCCTTCGTCGCTTAATTTGGTGAGGATGGGTTTGACCTTCTCGAATGTGGCCTGTGCGCCACCGCACATGAGATAGAGCGTGCCTTGCCGTGCCTGCGTGATGCTCGACGCCATGCAGCCTTCAAGGCTTCCCGCGCCGGCCTTCTTGCACAACCGCTCCACCTCGACATGAATCTTCGGCGAAACTGTCGCGCAATTTACAAACACCCTGCCTTTTGCGCCGTGAAGGAGGCTATCCACTTTTTTGCCCGGCGCAAAAATCTTTCGCATGGCGTTGTCGTCTGTGACGACCGTGATGATGACATCCGCAAGCGCGGTGACGCGGGCGAGCTTGGAGCACGCCTCGCAGCCCAGCTCCTGCGCGACCGCAAGCGCGGACTCGGCGCGTGCGTCGTAAACCGCGGTGACGGGATAACCGACTTCCTTGAGGCGGCGCGCCATGTTTGCGCCCATGCGACCGACTCCGACGAAACCAATTCTCTCTGGCATAACAATTCTGGGTTTGAGTGTTTAATGCGGCGTTGCCGCTGAAATGCGTTTGCGTTGAACGGCGTGGAGTGTAGCGGCGGCGCGTGGTGTGGCGAGGAATTTTTACGGGCCTTCCGCCGCCTCCGCCGCGATCTGGCGGTAGAAGTCTTTCGCCTTTTCAAACGTGTTGCGCGCCTCGTCGCGCTCGGCGGGCGCGATGGCGCGCTCGCGAACACGCCAGAGCTGCTCAATGCAGCCGATGGCCCACAACGCACTCTGCCGCGATGCGCGGACCGGCTTGCCGCCAACCAGCACGTTCATCGGGTTCGTGTGCATCTGCGGAAAGTGCCTCAAAGCAATCCAACTGCTCCGCTCGACCGGCACGTTGAAGAAAAGTTCGTGCTCTTGGTCATCCGCGGGCACCTGCTGCGACGCGGCGACGCGGCCGTTCACGATCAGTTCGACGCGTCGCTTGTTTCCAGTGAACACGCCTTCACCTTTTGTCTCATGCAAGTTCACCGTGTCGCCGAGCAGGCGCGGCCCCTCAACCGGCATGGCGCCGCCGTAGTAGACTTCCAGCGGCGTGCCCGAGGCGAACGCGACGCGGGCCTTTACATGCACCGTCGCAGGCGCAGCGAGCTTCACGTCATCACCGGAACGCGCTTCGCTCACAGTAAAGTCCAGCGCGTGCGCGTAGCCGTCGCTCACGTAACTGCGGCCGGCGCGGATGCCTTCGCACCACGCGGTGTAATCCACGCGATCCACCTTGCCGAGCCGCACATACACGCGGCCCTGACCGACGCGCGTGCCGCTCATGCACGGGAAGTCCGTCTCGCCGCTCACCTTCAACGGCAGGCCGCAGTTGAGCAGGTGATACCAGCAGTTCCACTCTGCCAGCCGCGCGGTGTCCATCGCGCTGATGAAATCGCACAAGCCCTGCGCCGCGGTGACGAAAATTTCCTGCGCCCCGACGCTGTTCAACTCCGGGATGGCGAGGTTCGGCAAACGATCCGCCGCGCGGTTGTGGCTCGCAACTAACTCGTCGAGCGTGATGAAACCGTCGTGGTTCGCGTCCGCAGTGGTGAACGGCTCGGGAAGTAAGCCCTTCGCCGCCTCGGCAGGGCTGAGTTTGCCGTCCTTGTCTGCGTCGAGCGCGACCATCATGCGCTTTGCCGCGGCAGCGGTGTCCACCTGCAACCCGCTCGCGGAATGCGCGTAGCCGCCGACGGCACCTTGGGCTTTCGCCCAGCGCAGGACGGGCGTGGTCCACGTTGGCCACTTTTTCGAGCCGTCAGCACCGGGATAGATTTGCTCCTTGAGATTCAGCAGGCAGACGTGGCCGAGCGCCTGCGAACCAAAGCCGCTGACCTCGATGTCATATTTCATCATCGTGAACGGCTCGCTGAGTTTGTCCGGCGCCGCGGCAAAGAATTGTTTCTGAAAATCGAAACACGGTCCCCACGTAAGGATGGAACCGACGTTGAGCGCCTCGCCTTTCACCTGGCGGAACATGTCGCGCGCGAACACGCCCTCGGTCGGCGAATTGTAATGTGCGCAGCCAGCGGCATGAATGTGATGGTCGCCGCTGTAGAAACCGTGGATGCGAGGATTGACCCATCGCTCCAGCTTCACGTCGAGTTTTACGTTTCGCGTCTCGGATTTCGCATCGTCCGGCGCGCGGACGGTGATCTTTCGCGGCAGCCAGCGATATTCGGGGCCGCGACCGGAGAACATTGTGAACTCACCGGGTGGCAGCAACACGGTTTCACCGTCGGCGCGGTAGATGTGTTTTTGGAAAAAGAAATCCGGTGCGAGCCGCTTCGCCTGCGGCGGGAACACGTGGCCTTGTTTGTCGAGGAACAGAAATTGGCCCATCGTCGGTGCGCCATCATAATCTTTTACAGAAAGCTTCACTTCAACGGCAGGCGCAATGTCGAAAAGCACGGGCGCTTCGCCGCGAAAGCCAAGGTCTTGTGTTCCTTCGCCGACATCGAACGCAAGCGTCGCCTCGTGCTTGCCCGCTTCGCTGCTGTAAAGCAGTGCGATGACATATTCGACTCGCAAACCGCTCAAGCGATCGGTCATCGGCGGGCTTATGAAGAGTTCCGCGTCGAGAAAGCGGTCATTGCGACCTGCTATGTTCTCGTTTTCGCGGAGCTTCTGTTGCCTCTGCCGATCCATGCTGAGTTTGGCGACGCCGGCATAGACAGGGCCAGCCTGAGGACTTGTGATGTGCAGTGGCTTCGTGGCGGTGGAGTCGTTCAGCACTTTGAGCAGGACCGGCGTGTAACCGGCCTGCTGCAACTTTGCCGCGGCAAACCCGCGCGCTGCCTTCACGCGCACTTCTGGATTGAGGCTGACGATGACGAGCACGTTCGGATCGAGGAGGCGCTGGAGTTCGTTCGCGTCCTGTTTGGCAATGGCGACAGCAAGTGCTTTATTCGTTGCGGCAGGAAGCGGCGCGCCGAGGAGATCGAGCGCCTGAACGAGTCGTTGCACGTTCGCCGCGAGTGGCTGGCCTTCGGCTTCCGCGCCGCGAGCGCAATGCGGTAACAGCGGAAGGAAAGCAAAAGTAACAGCAGCGTAGAAAAATCTGCGAGCGGAAGATAATCGGGCGGGTTGCATCATCGGCGAGTGTAGGGGATGCCGGGACAAAGGCCAGCAAACACATGGATTGGTGGTCTCAATGCGTCGGATTTTGTCACGCAAGCGGTGATTGAACGCCGCTTCAAACTTCACTAAACGCTTAGTAGAAATACCGATTGACGCACGATGATGCTCGGCGATGCTTGACCTTTGTTGAACGTGAGCGGGGGCACGGTTTGGTGAGTTTTCCCCTCGTCAAAATGTGAGCCGATGGAGCCATGAACGAGCCTTCCCGATCTGCGGCCAGGATGGCCTTAGCCTATGCGCTGGCCGCGACGGCGTGGATCGTCGCCTCGGATTATGTGCTCAGGGTGCTTGCAGGTGACGGCGGCAGTTTTGCGCATCTTGGGATGCTGAAATGGCTGGGGTTCGTGGCGGTCACTTCAGCGCTGCTGTTCTGGTTCATGCGGCGTGAATTCTCATTTCATGTGGAAGAGCGGGAACGGCTGAGGAAGAGTGAAGAGCGGTTGCGCGTGCTGGTGGAGCAGGCGGTGGACGCCTTCTTCGTGCATGATGAAAATGGAAAGTTCGTGGAGGTGAACCGCCGCGCCTGCGAGAGCCTTGGCTATTCCAAGGAGGAACTTCTTCGGATGAGCGTGACTGACGTCGAGATGGATTTTGACCTGAACCGTGGGAAAAAGGCGTGGGCGCAAGTTCAGCCGGGCCGGGATTTCATGCTGGTCGGACGCCATCGCCGCAAGGACGGCAGCACGTTTCCGGTGGAGGCACATCTGGGGCTGCTTGACGCGGATGGGCGCAGGCTTTTCCTCGGCTTGGTGCGCGACATCACTGAACGCGAACGCGCGGAAGCCGAGTTGCGCCAGAGCGAGGAGAAGTTCGCCAGAATCTTCCGCAGCAGCCCGGTTGCCGTTGCGCTGACCCGCGCGGAGGATGGACGCATCATTGACGCCAACGAAAGTTACTGCCGGTTGTCGGGATACACGCGGGAGGAATTAATTGGCCACACCACGACTGAACTGAAGCTGCTCGTCAATCCCGGTGAGCGCGCGCGCCATGTGGAGACGCTGCGCGCGGGAGGCAGGATTGCCGAGGTTGAAACGAGTTACCGGCACCGCTCCGGGGAAATCCGCGAGGTTCTGATCTCCTGCGAATTGACCGAGTTGGGCGGCGCACAGGTCATTCTCGGCATCTCTCGCGACATCACGGAAAGCAAGCGCGCCGAGACTGCGCTGCGCGCCGCGCACGAAAGCGCCCAGATGCTCGCGTCGCTCGGCCGCTATCTGACGGAGGCCACTTCGGCGAAGGAGGCCGGCAAGCGCATTTTTCATGCGGCTGATCAGCTTTTTGGCTGGGACTCTTGCTGGCTGCAACTCTGGCGGGAGACCGATGGGAAGATGGAAACCATCATCAACATGGACTTTATGGAAGGCGAACGGCGCGAAATTCCCCTGCCGTTGGACACCCGGTGTGAACCGACGCCGATGGCGCGACGCGTGTTGAAAGAAGGCGCGCAACTCGTGTTGCGGCAAAATGAATCTGAAGCCACCGATGGGCTGGAACTATTCGGCTCGAAGCGGCGTTCGCTCTCCTCGATGTTCGTGCCAATCCGGCACCGCGGGCATGCCGTCGGCGTCATTTCCATCCAGAGCTACGAGGCCAACGCCTATGACAACGAGGCGTTGTCGTTGTTTCAAAGCCTTGCAGATCATTGCGCGAGCACGCTCGAACGCATCAGTGCCGAGGTTGAACGCGAGCGCGCCGTCGAAACCGAGCGCGAAGTCCAGACGCGCCTGCGTCTGGCCGTCCAAGCCTCAAACGTCGGCTTGTGGGACTGGGACATTGCCACAAACACATTTCATTTTTCGCCAGAATGGAAATCGCAGCTCGGCTACGCAGCCAATGAATTGTCGAGCAGCTTCGGTGAATGGGAGAACCGTCTGCATCCCGCCGACCGTGAGCGCACGACAGTCAAGTTGCAGGACTTTCTCGCGGGAGAAGGCCGCACCTACACGGCGGAGTTTCGCCTGCGTCACCGCGACGGTTCGTATCGGTGGATTTACACACGCGCACAGGTGTTCCGGGACGCTGCGGGCCGGCCCATTCGCATGCTCGGCGGCCACATTGACATCACGGACCGGAAGCGGGCTGAGGACGCCCTTGCTGAAAGTGAAAATCGCCTGCGAACGGTCCTCCAGTCGCAACCCGAGTGCGTGAACTTGCTCGCCGAGGACGGAACGGTGCTGGAAATGAATCCCGCCGGCCTGACGATGATCGAGGCTGATTCCCCGGCGCAGGTGATCGGCCACAACATGGCCGTGTGGGTGCAGCCAAAACATCAACAGGCCTTCAAGGACATGACGAGCCGCGTGTTCGCCGGCGTGGCCAGCCTGTTGGAATTTGAGATTTGCGGGCTGAAAGGCGCCCGGCGGCTGCTTGAAACGCGTGTCACCCCGTTGCGCGATCAGCAGGGCCGGATCATCGCGGCTCTTGGAGTCACGCGCGACCTCACGGAGCAAAAGCAGGCCGAATTGGCGCGGCTCGCTGCGGAGATGAAATTCCGTTCGCTCGTCGAGCAATCCATCGCCGGCATCTACGTCATCCAGGACGAGCGGTTCGCCTACGTGAATCCCAAGATGGCCGAAATCTTCATGACGTCGGTGAAGGATCTGACAACGCGTCCCTTGCTTGATTTCATTTTCGAGGAAGATCATCCGAAGGTGAAGGAGAACATCCGTCTGCGCCTGTCCGGCGAGGTTCCGAGCATCCATTATGAGCTGCGCATGAAGCGGGGCGGGGCGGCGTTAATCCATGTCGAAGTCCACGGCGCGCGAATCGAGTGGAACGGTCGTCCGGCCATTCTTGGGATTCTGCTGGACGTGACCGAGCGCAAGCAGGCGGAGCAGCAGCTCCTCCAGCAAACCGAGGCGCTGCACGAACTCTCCGCGCGCCTTCTTCAGTTGCAGGACGAGGAACGCCGCCGGATCGCGCGCGAACTGCATGATACGACCGCGCAAAATCTCGCCGCCCTCGCCATGAACCTTTCCGTGCTCGAACAGCTTTTCCCGGGTGATAAAGCGCCCGCCACCAAACTGTTTGCCGATTGCGGGCGGCTCGTGGAACGCAGTGCGACGGAGATTCGGACGTTTTCCTATCTGCTGCATCCGCCCGCGCTCGATGCCTTTGGCCTTGCGCGCACGGCGCAGGATTACGTGCAGGGCTTCGCGCAGCGCAGCGGCATTCGCGTCGAGACGGATATTCCGGATGACTTCGCCCGGTTGCCGCGCGAGTTCGAAGTGTCGCTGTTTCGCGTGTTGCAGGAAAGCCTCGGCAACGTGCATCGGCACTCCGGCAGCCCCACCGTGTCCGTCCGGCTCGCGAGAGCCGCGGACGATGTGGTTCTTGAAGTGCGTGATGAAGGCCGCGGCTTGGGCGCGCGCGAAGATGAAATTGCCCGTGGCCTCGACGTGAGCATCGGCGTGGGCATCGCCGGAATGCGCGAACGCCTGCGCCAGCTTGGCGGCCGGCTGGAGATCAAACCCGCCTTGCCAGGCACGCTGGTGCGCGCTACACTCCCGCTGACACCCGGTCAGTCATGAAGAAGGTTCGCATTCTGATTGCTGACGATCACGAGCTGGTGCGCGAAGGATTACGCCGCGTTCTGGAATCGCATCGCGACTGGGAAGTGTGTGCCGAGGCGGTCAATGGCCGCGACGCCGTCGAAAAGGCGCGCGAGTTCCGGCCCGATCTTGCCATCCTTGACTTCTCGATGCCGGAATTGAACGGCATCGAAGTGACGCGACAAATCTGCCGCATCCTGCCGCGCACAGAGGTGCTGGTGCTGACGATGCACGAAACCGAGTCGCTCGTGCGCGACGTGCTCGCGGCGGGCGCGCGCGGCTTCATCCTCAAATCTGATGCGGGACGAGTTCTCGTGCAGGCCGTCGAGACGCTGCTGCAACACAAGCCCTTCTTCACCGCGAAGGTGTCCGAGTTGGTGCTGCAGGGTTACTTGAATCCAACGCAAACACCCGGCGACGACGACGGTTCGCTCAGCCCGCGTGAGCGCCAGATCGTGCAGCTCGTTGCCGAGGGCAAGAGCTCCAAGGAAGTTGCAGATGCGCTCAACATCAGTGTGAAGACCGTCGAAACGCATCGCGCGAACGTGCTTCGCAAGCTCGGCCTCCGCTCCGTGAGCGATCTCGTCCGTTACGCCGTGCGCAACAAGATCGTCGAGGCGTAATTCCGCGCGCGCCCGCCGGCTCAGTGTAAACACTTAGGGTCGGCTCAGGGAAAATACCCCGCTCTATTCCACGTTTGCGCCGATTCCCCGTTCCTCGGTGAATTTGCAAGCTGGTGTCGCGATGAATTCATTGATGCTCGCTGAAGAAGTTCGAGGCGCCGCCAAACGGCCGCGCCCAATCACCGTCCTGCTTGTGGACGATCACGAGGATTACCTCGCGGCCGCCACTGAATTTCTTCTGCGCCATCCGCGCGTGCGCATCATCGGCCAGGCTCGCGGAGGAGCGGAGGCGGTCCGCCTTGCCCGCGAGCTTGCGCCCGACTTGGTGCTCATGGACGCCACGATGCCGGAGATGAACGGGTTCGATGCCACACGCGCGATCAAGGCCCGCCGCGGCGCGCCGAAGGTCGTCATGGTCACGTTTCATGCGAATCCCACCTACCGCAATGCCGCCGAGGAAGCCGGCGCCGATGCGTTCGTGACAAAATCGCAGTTTGTCGGCCAGTTCCTCTCGCTCCTGCAAAAGCTGTTTCCCGTTTCATGAATTCTACCCTGTCTCAACCTCAAACAATGTCGCACGCGCACACTGGCCTCAAAGCCGGAGTCAGCTTCGATTTGCCGGCCGGCTTGGACTGCGTGCTCGTCGAGGACTGCAACAAGGACGCGGAGTTGATCGGTGCGGCGTTGCAACTCGGCGGGATGGATAACCCTGTGCGGCGCACATTGACCGAGGATGAGTTCCGCTCGGCGCTGGCGGAGCGAGTGCCCGACATTATTCTCTCCGATTATTCCCTGCCTCAATTCAACGGCCTACGCTCGCTGGAAATTGCCCGCGAGATGTGCCCGGACACGCCGTTTATCCTGATCTCTGGAACGAAGACCGAGGGCCAGGCAGCGGACATGCTCAACATTGGAGCAACCGATTACGTTCTTAAGCACCACATGGAGCGGCTCGTGCCCTGCGTGCGGCGCGCGTTGCACGAGGCGGCGCAGTTGCGCGAGCGACGGCGCGTGGAGGCTGCGCTGCGGGAGAGTGAAGCGCGCCTGCATCACTTGCTGGCTGGCTCTCCAGGCATCATCTACTCGTGTGCGCTGCGGCCGGCAATCCGCCACACCTACGTCAGCGGCAACGTCGAGGCGCTGCTCGGCTACAATCCAGAGGAATTTCTCGCCGACGCGAATTTCTGGCGCGACCGTCTGCATCCTGCGGATGCGTTGCGCGTCTTCAATGGCCTTTCGCTGCTGCTTGAGTGCGGCAGCCACACAGAGGAATACCGCTTTCTCCACAACGACGGCACGTGGCGCTGGATGCGTGATGAGATGCGCCTTATCAGTGACGAGGCCGGCAAGCCAGCGGAAATCATCGGCTGTTGCGTGGATGTGACTGAGAGCAGAGTTACAGATGCCGAGGCCGAGCGGTGCGTTCGCTTGGAGGCCGTCGCCTTTGTCGCCGGCGGCGTGGCGCACGATCTGAATAACGCGCTTTCGCCGGTTTTCATGGGCGTCTCGATGCTGCGATTGCCGGAACTTAATCCGGCCGACCGTGATGAGGCGTTCAACATGATTGAGTCCAGCGCCCGTCGCGGGGCCGACATCGCCAAGCAGCTTCTCACGTTCGCCCGCAGTTCAGACGGACACCGGGTGAATCTCAATCCGCACCATTCACTCAAGGAAATCGAGCGCATCTGCGTGGAAAATTTACCGAAGACCATCATCACGCGCCTCGATGCGGTCAGCGGGTTGTGGATGATCCACGCCGATCCGGCGCAGATTGACCAGATGTTGCTGAACCTCGCGATCAACGCTCGTGACGCGATGTCCGAGGGCGGCACGCTGACCATTGGCGCTGGGAACATCCACTTTGACGACACTTACTGCGCTGTAAACCCCGAAGCCAAGCCCGGCCCGCATGTCGTGTTTCGCGTGAGCGACACGGGCACGGGCATCCCGGCCGAGCTTCGTGAGAAAATCTTCGACCCGTTCTTCACGACGAAAAAACCTGGCACCGGACTTGGCCTTGCCACAGTGGCGAACATTGTCCGCGCGCACGGTGGCTTCGTGCGGGTCGAGTCGGAAATCGGTCGCGGCACGACGTTCCGCGTCTTTCTACCGGCGGCGTGTGACACGAAAAGCGGCTTACCGCAGGAAAGTTTCGCGGAGCAGGGCACTCAACCTGCCTTGAACCACACTACAATCGAGCGGATCCGTTCTATCACCCGCTCATCCAACTCGGGTTTGTTGACTGAACTGGTCCAGTCCTACATCAATGAATCATCGGAGCGTCTCGCCGGCGTGCAGGAGGCGATTGCCGCGGGCGACCACGCCACCCTGCGTTTCCAGGCACGCGCCCTCAAGGTATCCAGCCAGAGCATTGGCGCGCAGTCATTCGCGCGCGTCTGCCAGGAGATCGAGCGGCTTGCCGCGTCCGACGCGGCTTCGAGCGCAGCCCAGCTTCTTGGAGCCACTGAGGCGGAGTTCGCGCGCGCAAAGGCCGCTCTCATGCGGGAACTCTGTGACAACACGCAACTCCGATCGGAAAACGAGTGCGGGGCCGGCGTGTAGTTGTCGGGTTTGACTTTTCGCTTGCTCTGCCTTCGCGCCGTGGTATGACCTCATACCATCTTCATGAACGACTCGCCATTCCATCGGGTTCGCCGCCCGCGGCATCCGTTGTCTCGGCGTGAATTCCTTTGGGCTTCCGGCGGTGGCCTGGGCGGTGTCGCTCTGGCGGGCTTGCTCGGCACGGATGGGTTACTGGCTGCGGACGGCAAATCTGGCAGTGTTGCGCGTTCCTCAACAGGGCTTCCACACTTTCCGCCGAAAGCCAAGCGCGTTGTCCAACTCTTCATGGCGGGTGCGGCGAGCCACATTGATTTGTTCGACTTCAAGCCGGAACTCATCAAACGCCACGGCGAGGCGTCCGACTTTGGGGAGCCGGTCGAGGCATTTCAGAACGGACTCGGTCCGTGGCTGCGGCCGGTGTGGGAGTTCAAACCACAGGGCCGTTGCGGCAAGATGATCTCTGAGCCAGTTGCCGCGCTCGGCCCGTGCGTGGATGACATCGCGTTCGTCCACAATCTCGTCGGCAAGACAGGCGTGCATTCGCAGGCGACACTACTTCAAGCGACAGGCTTCAACCTGCCTGGTTTTCCCGGCATGGGCTGCTGGGTGAGCTACGGGCTTGGCAGCCTGAACGACAACCTGCCCACGTTCGTCGTGTTGCCGGATCACCGCGGCTTCGCGTCGAACGGCTCGAAGAACTGGGACGCTGCGTTCCTGCCATCGCACCACTCCGGCACGGTGATTTATCCCGGCAGCGAAACGCCCATCGCGGATTTGTTCCCGCACAAAAAGGGCGACTTCATCACACACGACAGCGAGACTGCGGGGCAGGCGTTGCTGGCGAAGATCAACCGCGACCACGCCGCATCGCGCGAAGGCGACGGGCGCCTCGACGCGCGCATTCGCAGTTACGAACTCGCCGCGCGAATGCAGCTCGCCGCACCGGAGGCACTCGACATCTCGAAGGAGCCCGATCACATGCTCGACCTTTACGGCGTGAAGCGAAATCCGCCGGCGTGGCCGAGGGAAATCAATGCGGCGGAGGAGATGGATTATTTCGGGCGCAAATGCCTTGTCGCGCGCCGGCTGCTGGAGCGCGGTGTGCGCTTCGTGCAAATCTGGAGCGGCAACGACAACGGCTTCCCGCGCCGCAACTGGGACTCGCACGAGGACGTGCAGCGCGACCATGGCCCGCTCGCAATGGGCTTCGCGCGCGGCGCGGCGGCGCTGATCCAAGATTTGAAACAGCGCGGCCTGCTGGACGACACGATCATTTTGTGGACGACTGAGTTCGGACGGATGCCTTCAACACAGGGCGGCAAAGGACGCGATCACAACCCCTACGTTTTCACCAACTGGCTTTGTGGAGGCGGAATCAAGGGCGGCATCACGCACGGCGAGAGCGACCAGTGGGGCTACAAGCCGCTCGATCGCAACAAGCCGACGCAGGTCTATGACATCCACGCAACGATGTTGAAGCTGCTCGGCATTGATCACACACGGCTCACGTTCCGGCACAACGGCATTGACCGGCGACTGACCGATGTGCATGGACAAGTGATCGAGGAAATTCTCGCATAGAAGGACGAAGTGCTCCCGGCGAACGCGCCGCAGTTCTACGGCGTCACCACGCGATAGAAGCGGCGTGTCATGTTCGTCGCGGCATTATCGAGGAATTGCTGCACAGCGGGGCCGTTGCCGGCGATGTAGCCAATGTCCACCCAGTTGAGCAGATTCGTCGAGGCCTGCACGCGGTAGATGCGATTGGGCGCGACGGCGATGTTGAGCGTGAAGCCGTTCGTCCGCAGATCATTTGGTGGCGGCGGGCTTGGCGGCGGCACGAACTGGCTCGTCACCACGATCAATGGCACTGGCAGGACGGGCGCGGCGCCGGCGGCATTCGTGACGGAAACCAAATAGAGGCCGGCGACATTCGTCGTCACGTTTGTCAGCAACAGCGTCGAGTTTGTCGCGCCGGTGATTGCGATTCCATTTCTCAACCACTGGAAGAACGGCGGCGGATTCCCGCTCGCGAGAACGGAGAACAGCACGTTCGTGCCGGCGACAACCGTGACGCCCTGCGGCGGCTGAATGATCAATGGCGGCAGCAGCACCGTAAGCGGCGCCGGCGCGCTGATGACGGAACCAATGCTGTCTGACACCACCACGTCATAAAGGCCCTGATCGGTGATTTGCGCGCCGGTAACGACGAACAATGACCGATTCGCGCCTGAAATGTTTGTGCCGTTTTTGCGCCATTGGTAAGTGAGGGAGCCGGTTCCGTTTGCAGTGACGCTGAACATCGCATTGCTTCCCTGCGGAACAACTTGCGCGAGCGGCTGCGCCGAGATAACCGGCGGCGGCAGGACGTTCAACACTGAGCCGCTGCTGACAATCACGCCAGCCGAATTGAACACAACCACATCATAAGTCCCGGCGTTGACGGGCTGCACATTGTTCAACGTAAGCGTCGGTAGCGACGGGGCAGGGAGGTTCGTGCCGTTCAGCCGCCAGATATAGCCGAGCGGCTCCGAGCCGGTGGCTGAAACCGTGAGCACGACCGTCGAGCCGGGGCTCACCGTTTGGCTGGCCACTGGCTGCGTAAGGATGACCGGTGGCCCGATGACATTGAGAAATGCCGGCACGCTGACGGCCGCTCCGACAGAATTTGTCACGGTAACGGTGTAGGCCCCGGCGTCCGTAAGCTGAACATTTGCCACTGTGAAACTGTTTATCGTTGCGCCTGGAATTGGAGCGCCATTTTTGATCCACTGATAAGCGAGCGGCTGCGTGCCCGTGGCTGAGACGCTAAACGTGACAGTCGCTCCAACCGCGACTGACGTGCTTTGCGGCTGCGAGATGATGACAGGTGGCTGTGAGGCAGCGAAAGCATTGCCGAGCTTCGCGACGAAAATATCTCCGGACCCAACACTCGTAATTGTCAAAGAAGAAAACGTTGCGGTGTTATGAAAAGATCCGACTAAATAGGCATTACCCACCGCATCCAGAGCAATGGCTCTGGAATAATCGAAACCACTGCCACCTGCTTGTTGAACCCAGACAAGATTGCCCGCAGGATCATATTTAGTCGCGAACACATCGTTACCTCCAAAACTGGTGAGTAACGTAGAACTGAATGTAGCATCACCACCAATCCCGCCGGAAGTGTAGGCATTGCCAACAGCATCCACTGCTACACGCCCACCCGAAAATGAGTTGTCATTGCCCAATCCGCCAGCCTGACGCGCCCACAGAAATGAACCGTTAGTGTCCATTTTTGCGATGAAAATATCGCCGGCACCCGCACTGACAAGCGTGTTCGTCCCCATAATTGAACTTCCAGTGAAGCTCCCACTAATGAATAAGTTGCCTAAATTATCACGAGCAAGGCCCGTTGCGTCCACGACGCCTGCACCTGTGCTTTGCACTGTCCAGAGCACATTGCCTGAAGTGTCATAGTGGGAAACAAAGGCTTGGCTGGCGATATCCCCGGCTACATACACGCCACCGGCATTATCAGAGGCCACATCTTTTCCGCTGTCCGCTCCAAGGCCACCAGCCTGTTTTACCCATTGCAGTGCGCCGGCAGAATCATATTTGGCCACGAACACAGCTTGGCCACTTACGCTGATAAGTGTGGTCGTTCCGAAATTGGCGGTCTGGTTAAAATCGCCTGTTACAAAGACATTTCCGGCAAAGTCGACTGTGACACCTGTGCCGTTGTCCAGACCAAAGCCACCAGCCGACCTTATCCAAGAGAGCTGTCCGCTTGATGTGAATTTAGCGATAAAAACATCCTGTCCACCAAAACCAGGTAGCGTGGTTGAACCAAATGTCGCTGGCCCGGAGAAAATGCCTGTCACAACAGGATTCCCAGCCGGATCTAAATCAAGATCAAGTCCCTCATCGAAGCCAGCACCACCTCCGGTGAAAACCCACAGCAGTGTTCCTGCCGGATCATACTTGGCTAGGAAGAAATCTTGAATGCCATTACTGACTACATTCGTGCTCCCAAAATCAGCGCTTCCACAAAAGTTGCCGGTGACATAAACATTACCCGCCGTGTCAACCTTCACACCTTTGCCAAAATCGAAATTGTTTCCTGTCACGTTCGTGCTGCCTGCCCGCCTCACCCATTGAAACACGGGAGGCGTGTTCAGTGGCGTGATGACGATGTTGCGGAACTGCACGGCGGAGTTGTGATCTTGAAGCATGATCGGGCCAGGCACGGGGTTTTCCAAACCCCCTGTCGTGGGACTGACGATAGCCACGTTGTTCTGCACGGTCACCCCGTTGAGCACCACAGTTACAAACGCGTTGACGACCTTTACATTGCCATTCCATTGCGCGGCATGGAAGGTGATGTCCATGGTCTGCCATGCGCCTGGCGCGATACAGGCGTTGGTGGTCGGGGCGGTCTGGCCGAAGATAGCCCCGCAATCATTAGCGGTAAGATTGGTAGCACCAAAAGAGTTGAGGATCTGCACCTCGTAAAGCCCTTGAAGAAACACGCCACTGTTTCCGCTCTGCACGTCGTTCGGATTTGGTGTCCGAAATTCGAGGTGGAGCTGAAAGTCATTGAAGGTCTGGAAGGTCTGGATGTCGCCCGTGCCCGGTGTGACTTGCAACGCGTTTGTTGGCACTATGGGCCATAGAATTGGGAAGAGGCCGGAAGTATGATGAAAATTGGTCGTAGTGGTTCCGTCGAATAAAATGACTTGGGAGCTTCCAGTGCCACGACTTAGTTGTGCATAAATGCTGGTATTTGTCCCCCGGCCATCCGCGACAACCACATAATATGTGCCTATATTTGCAGGCGAGACATTGCTGATGATAAATGTTGAGGTAGTTGCACCGGCGATGTTCGTTCCGTTGAACTTCCACTGATATGTGAGCGGCGGAGCAGTTCCCGTGGCGCTGACGTTGAATGTGGCAGTGCCTCCGACCGGCACGGCAACCGACTGCGGCTGCTGGAGAATGACCGGCGGGAGGGTGATGTTCAGCGTCGCCACCGCGCTGGTTGCCGAACCAATGCTGTTCGACACGAACAGGTAGTAAGCGCCCTCGTTTGGAATCCCGATATTGGTCAAGACAAGCGTGGGGCCGGTCGCGCCCGGCAGAGGAGCCGAGTTGAAGAACCACTGATAGCCAAGCGGGTCCGAGCCACTTGCAGCGGCGGTGAACGTGGCATTTGTTCCAGCAGGCAGAACAAGGCTTTGCGGCTGCGACGCAATGGCCGGCGCGCCGATGAGCGCCAGCGTCGCCGACTGGCTGAGGACGGAACCCGCGCCGTTGCTGACGAGGACAGTGTAACCGGCCGCGTCGGAGGGCGCGACGTTGTTCAGCGTGAGCGTCGCGCTGTTCTGCCCCGGCAGATCCACGCCATTCTTGCGCCATTGGTAAGAAAGCGGTGCAGCGCCCGAGGCTGTGACGGAAAAGGTCGCCGTCGAACCCGGCGTCACAGTCTGGCTCTGCGGCTGGCCGTTGATGACTGGCGTTCCAAAAAGGGTAAGCGTTGCTGGCGCGCTAAGTGCGGCGCCCGCTGTGTTGAACACGACCACATCATACGAGCCGGCATCGGCGGCGGCGACATTCACCAGCGTGAGTGTCGCAGTCGAACCTATGGCTGCGGGAAGATTCAAACCATTCTTTCGCCAAATGTAACCAAACGGCGCAGTGCCCGTGGCCGCGACGGAGAACGTCACTGTCGAGCCGACAGGCGCATTCTGGCTGAGAGGCGAGGAGGTGACGACCGGCGGGTTGATGATCGTGAGCGTGACAGGCGCGCTTACAACTGAGCCGGCGAGGTTATACACGATCACACCGTAAGCGCCGGCGTCGCTGGATTGCGCGCTGTTAAGCGTGTAGGTGTTTGTTGTAGCGCCCGGAATGTTCACGCCGTTAAACTGCCATTGATAAAAGAGCGGTGCGGTGCCCGCGGCAGAAACACTGAATGTAACAGGGCCGCCCGCGTTGCTCGTCCGGCTCAAAGGCGGCACGATGATGACAGGTGGCGAAGCGATTACATTGGTGTTCGGATTTTGTATCTCTTGGTTTGGGTTCTGGAAGAGGAAGTTAATTTCGGTATCGGACAAAGCGCGGTCATAGACCTGCACCTCGTCTATCAAGCCGCCAAAATAACCGGTCGGCAGTCCGCTAAATGTTGCGCCGCCAACAAGAAAATCCGCGGCTGGCGAGGGTAAAATCGGCGAACTTGACGAACTTCCTTGTGCCGGCACACCGTCCACATAGATTCTGGTTAGACCGGTTTGCTGGTAAGTCGCGACAAGCTGGTGCCAGTTGCCGTCGTTGACTGTGGTCGTGGATACTGGTGCGGTGAACACTCCTCCCGCGAAAAAGTGAGCTTTGTTGGTCAATCCAGTCGGCCCATTTACGTTCTCGCCCAAGTAATACCCATTATTGATTCCGCTCAAACTTTTGTCAATCGCTACGGAAGGTGCCGTATCCCCGGGATTCATCTTTACCCATGCAATCAAGCTGAAATTACCGGCTGTGAACGGGAAAATCGGACCCATGTCCACATAGCCGTTGTTTGTTCGAACCAGTTGAATGGCCCCGCCCGAGATGCCGCCTCCGGGCACGAAGGTTGCGCCATTTGTAGAAAGAGTGCCGTTGTTTCCGTCAATAGAATCAAACGCAGTTGTGCCGTTTGTCTCGTCAAACCGCCAGTGCGCACGAGGAGCTAGCAAGTTAACCACTGCGCTGTTGTTTGTTGAAGCCAACTTTGCCACGAACACATCGCCCGGTCCGGCGCTGGTCACGCTCAGTGACGTGAAGCTTGCCGTGTTCGCAAATGTGCCGCAAACGAGCAGGCTCCGATCCGGCGCGAGCGCGATGCTTCGTGCATAATCATACCCGGTTCCCCCCGCGTTTTCGGCCCAGATGAGGTTACCGTTGGGATCATAACTCGCGACAAACACATCATTGCTGCCATAACCCGCCAGTAGGTTCGTGCCAAAATATGCGTTCGTTGCAAACGAGCCAGTGATGAAGGAATTGCCCAGTGGATCAACGACGATGCCGGCCTTGAAGTCATTGTCATCTCCGGAGCTGCCGGCGGATTGTGCCCAAAGGAACTGGCCTGCGTTGTTCAGTTTTGCAATGAAGACATCCAAGCCGCCCTGGCTCGTGAGAGCGTTCGTGCCGAAGCTGGCGGTTCCGGCAAACTGGCCAGTAATATAGATGTTGCCCGGAGCATCCAATCCGATGCTGTAACCAATGTCCGATCCCGAACCGCCCGCTGATGTAACCCAAACCAAGCTGCCATTTGGGTCATACTTGGCGACAAATATGTCGTCACTTCCCGCACTAACAAGATTTGTTGTGCCGAAAGTTGCACTCCCGTTGAACTGGCCGACTACATAGACATTACCGAGCAGGTCCATTGCCAAACGGAAACCTTGATCCACTCCTGCACCGCCTGCGCTGCGGACCCAGAGCACGTTGCCGTTGGGATCATACTTCGCGAGGAACATGTCCACGCTGCCGGCCGACGTGACCGAGAAACTGCCGAATTGCGACGCGCCGGAGAACTGACCTGTAACATATACATTCCCAGCCGAATCAGCTATGACGCCGAAGGCTCGGTCGTCCGTCGGCCCGCTGCCGGTGCGCACCCACTGGAACACGCCTGCGGTCGTATATTTCGCAAGGAAGAAGTCGAACTGACCGTTGCTCGTGACGTTGGTTGAGTTGCCAAATCGCGCCGTGCCGGTGAACTGACCCGACACATACACGTTGCCAATAGTGTCGAGCGCCACATCAAGGCCATCAGCGACATTGCCGCTGGCACCGGCGCGGACGACCCAAAGGTTCGTGCCGTTCGCATCGTATTTGGCGAGGAACATGTCGAGGTTGCCAGCGGCTGTCACGTTAGTCGTGCCGAACGTGGCTGTGCCGGGGAAGTTGCCGGTGACATACACATTGCCGAATGTGTCTGTCTTGACACCCTTGGCGAAGCCGTTGTTGGTGCTGCCACTGACCGCCGGGCCGCCTGCGGGTTGCACCCAAACGAACGGCGGCGCGGGGCCCAGGGAATGCCTCCCTCCGATGCCACTTCCAATATTCTGCGCCTCTTGGCTTGGGTTTTGGTAGAGGTAATCAATCTCTGGATCAGAGAGCGCGCGGCCGTAGATTTGAACTTCATCAATCAAGCCATCCCACAGTCCCGTCGCTATGCCACTGAAATTATACCCGCCAATTAGAAACGGTTGGGCATTGGCAACCGTCGGCTGGGCTGGATTGCTCGCCTCAGCGGGCGACCCATCCACATAAATAACTTTACTGCCGCCAACCTTGTGAACACCGACGATCTGGTGCCAGTTACCGTCATTCACACTCGACACGGACACAACCGATTGCGTTGCGCTAATCACCACAGTGCCGCCGTCGTAAAAGCTCGCCTTGTCAGGTTGGAGCAAGCCACCGGTCGTGTTCACATTCACGAAGTAGCCCGGGTTGAACGGCAAGCCGCCATCCTGCTTGCTCAGAACAATCCGGCTGTCCGTGCGATCTCCAGCCGGCAATTTCACCCACGCCACGATGGTGTAATCTGTATTGGTCAGGTGAAGCACATTGCCCATGTTCACAAACCCGTTGGCTGCCTTGGTCAGGCTTATGGCGTTGCCGGATAGTCCGCCGGGCACGAAGGCCGAGCCAGTTGGAGACAGCGTGCCGTGATTGTTGCCGACGCTGTCGAAGGCTGTCGGACCGGCCACTTCGTCAAAGTGCCAGTGAGCCAGTGGCGCAAGGGAGTTAGTTCCACCACCGCTACCGCCGCCGGCTACCGTAACAATCAGCACAGCGTTTGAACTCGTGACCGAGCCACCGGCATTGCTGACGATGACGTTGTAGTTTGCGGAGTAGTTAGTCTGGACATTGAAGAGCGTGAAGGTAGAGGCCGTCGCGCCGATGATGGCCACATTGTTTGACTGCCACTGATAGGTGAACGGCCCGGTGCCGCCCGCTATGACACCGAACGCAACAGTCGCGCCGACATTGACGTTCGTGCTTTGCGGCTGTGCGAGGATTGTAGGCGGCGGTGGCGGCGCTGCGTTGGTTGTGTTGAAGATTTTGGATGCAGCATTGGAAACCAGCCATGCGCCGCGTCCAAGCGTGCCGATGACAAGCACGTCGGCAGACTGGTTGTATTCCATGTCCATCACCGGCGCCGTGGGCAGGTTTGTGCCGACCTTGGACCATGTGCCGAGCGTGGGCGCGCTGGAGACATACACGCCGGTGTCCGTGCCGACGACGATGCGGCTGTTGGCGTTGGTCGGGCCATGTTTGACTGCACGGAGCGAGCCGACGCCGGTGAGGTTGCCGGTGATAATCGTCCACGCCGCACCTGCGTTGGTGGACATATAGACATTCGTGTCGTCCACGACGAAGACGGTCATCCAATTGGTCGGCACGATGGCGACATCGAGCGCGGAGTTTCCGGGGAAGGCGGCGGCCGTTGCGGCGATTGCGCCGCTGGCGTTCGTGCGGACGAACACGCCGGTGGGAGTAGCAACATAAAGCAAATCCGGGTTGGGTGCCGAGCCGAGATAACCGCCGTAAGCCACGGCATTTCCATTCCCGATGCCCACCCCCGATTCCGTGATGGTGTTGCCACGGTCGCTGGATTCATACACGGAGTTGGCCGCGGCGAATACAATCTGGGCCGGGTTGACTGCGTTCAAGCGAAACGGAGTGACAAATTGACCGCGCAGCGCAGCACCGCCGCCCGAAACAGTCAGGGCAGGGGAGGCATTAGTGACGGCGTTGGTCGCCGAGTTATAGGTGTCACGGGAGAATCCCTGAAGGTTCTGCGAACTGTAATAGACGATTGAGAGTCCGGGTGCGCTGGTAGTGTCCACTTGAACGGCGCCGCCATCGCCGCCAGTGAGGGTTTCCCATGGGATTAGGTTGCGACCTGTCTGGCGACCACTGGCATTGTCCTGTGTGCCGGCGACGACAACATTAAATATGCTGTCGTAGGCGATGTTGTGGTATTCCCCGACAGCCATGTTACCACAGATGGAGAACCAGTCGCCCGTGTTGGTTTGGGGATTAGTGCGGCGAAACACGCCGCCGTCGTCCACTTCGATGATGTTGCCCGATCTGTCGAAGACCATGTTGCGCGAATCCGCATGAGGCGCGCTGCTGCCGGCCGTGCCGCCCCCAGCTGCGCCTTTGGAATTTGAATGAGTCAGGTGCACCCACTGGCTGCCGGTCGGTTGCGAGGCGTCGCCGCGGAACAGACGGCCAGTGAAATCGGTCGCGCCAATCGAGGTGGGAAATGGATTCTGCTGCGAGTCGCCGCCGGCATATACGATGTTTGGATTTGTGGGGTCTGCGACAAGCGAAAAATGTGTGTCGCCCTGCCCGCCTGGGATGAGATTTTGCACCTGCCCCTGCTCGATCGTGGTAGGTGAGTCCATTTGCGTCCATGTGCCGCCTGCGTTTGCCGATCGGAAGATGCCTGCGAGTGCGCCGCCGTTGACGATGCCGCAGTAAATGACCTGGCCGGCCGGGTGAACACTGAGTTGCACATTGTTGCCGTTGGCATTGTTGAGCAGGGCGTCCATTGCGGCGTTGCTCACCTTCACCCATGTCGCGCCGGTGTCGAAGGATTTGTAGATGCCATTCGTGCCATTGTTCGCGGCGTTGTAAATGCTCGTGTAGAGGACGGCAGGATTGGATGGATCACCGGCAACGCGGCGTGCGATTCCCGCTGGAATGCCTAGCAAGACCTGCGCGAATGTCGTGCCTGCGTTAGCGCTGCGAAAAATGCCGAAGCCGCTTCGCTGGCCAGTATCGGAGTCGTCAACCGACACGACGATGGTGTTACCACGCGCGGCGACGCCGGAGATGTTCTTGCCGGTGAGGACGCCGCCGCCGTTCAGCAACGTCCACGTTGTGCCACCGTTTGTAGTGCGCAGGATGCCCAAGCGCGCGCCGCCGTCGCCGCTGAAACTGCTGAAGCGCCCGATGCCCGCGACTAGCGTGTTGTGCGTCGCATCCGTCGGGTCGAAGTCAATGGCGCCAATCGAGAGCGATGCGGCGAAATCGGTTTGCGACGTCCATGCCGGAGGAGACGCGGTTGCGTTGGTGCTTTTCCAGATGCCGCCGTTGACGGCGCCGATGTAGAGGATGTTTGCGTTCGTCGGGTGCGCGGCGACGGCTTGAATTGCGCCGGAGACTTCACCGTTGGGAAGAATTTCCGTGCTGCCGTGAAGCAGCGGCCCCGCACCTTGCGCTGTCCACATATTGCCTCCGATGGCTGCGGGCGCGGCACTTGCGCGCGGCGCGGCGACAAACAGGGAAGCAAGCAACAGGCTCAGACAACCCAGCGAGGCTGTGATTCGTAAAAATACGCGCGGCCGCACGCAAATATGCACTCGTGGCCGCACGCCAAATCGCTCGCTGTCGCTCATCGGGAACAAATCCTATTGGGATTTTGGATGGGGTGTTGTAGCGATTTCCGCTCGCAAAGTCAAATCCAGTCAACACCTGATGCCGCCGTCATTTCGTAAGCTCCACGCAGACCAGTTCGCCGCCGGCAGGACCGATGCCGTCGCGCTGATAAAGGCGGCCATTTGCGTAAGCCGGACTGCTCCATGTGACGCCGCAAATCTGCGCGCGGCCGGCCTCTTTGAAGCCTTTCGGGTCAGCGGGGAACAGCACGAGCAGCCCGCCGTCGGTGGAGAAGAGAATGTTCGGCCCCATCACGATGCACGCGGCCATCGCCTTGCCCGCGCTGGAGGTGATGAGCCCCGGCTGCGTCCACTCGATTTTGCCGGTCCTGGCGTCGAGACAGAAGAGGTCGCGCTTAGGGCCGAGGCCGTAAATGTGCTGGCCGACCGCAACCGGACTGGAAAAGTTCATCGTCGCGTCCTTGCTCAACCACGCCTGCTCGGCCTTGAACGCGTTGCCTTCTTTCGTCACGCGCGTGCCGATCAGCCCCGTGGTGTGTGAACCCGCGATGACAATGTCGTCCACGACAACCGGCGTCGTGACGTGCCGGCTGAAGGTCGTCTTCATCGGAACGCGCCAGAGCAAGTTGCCGTCGCGCAAATCAAGACTGATCAAACCGTCGCAGGTGAAGCTGATGATTTGTTTCACTCCGCCGAGTGACGCGAGCATCGGCGCGGCGTAACCGGCCTGATCGTTCTGCGATTTCCAGACGGTTTTGCCGGTAAGCTTGTCGAGACACACAACGCCCGCGCCGTTCGTGCCGCCCGCCTGCACGATGAGATGCGGCCCGACGACAAGCGGCGCGCCGTCGTTGCCGTGACGCGCGGCTCCCTGCGCCTGGCCCTTCTCGCCGATGAACTCCGCGCCGAAATCTTTCACAAAATTCAGCCGCCACAGCAGCTTGCCGTCCTTTGCGCCGAGGCATTGCAACTCGCCCTTGCACGATTGCGCATAGACGCGGTCGCCATCCACCGTCGCGGTGCAACGCGGCCCGGCGGGTGCCTGCGTGTCGCCAACCGCGTCATCAATCGCGCTGCGCCACAGTTCCTTGCCCGTTGATGCGTCGTAGGCGCGGAGCATTTCCTTGCCGTCCACATTGTCGGGCAGGAAAACTTTTCCGCCGGACACGACGGGCGACGCAAGGCCGACGCCGAGCTTCGCGCGCCACAGAACTTTCGGCTCGGCGGGCAATGTGTCTGGAACTTTTTCCCCGGCGGGAACGTGTCCATCGCGGTTTGGCCCGCGCCACTGCGCCCAGTCAGAGGCGTTGACGGCAGAAGAAACAAAGAGAAACGCAGAGCAGAAGAGGTGTGCGGGACGATTCATCGCGCGCAATTCAGCGGGAACGCCACCGTGCGTCAAGCGGGAAAGCCGGGCACGGTTCGCTTGCCTTCGAGCGGGGCGCGTGCGACAACGTCGTAAATAATTTTCACATGAGCGACAAATCTCTCTCCGGCAAAGTGGCCGTCATCACCGGCGGCAGTCGTGGACTTGGCAAGGCCATCGCGCTCGCCCTCGGCCGCGCGGGCGCAAAGCTGGCGCTCGTTTCGCGCACGAAAGCCGAACTGGACAAGTGCGCCGCAGCCGTCCGAGCTTCGGGCGCGGAAGTCGAAGTTTTCCCCGCCGACGTGACCGACGAGGCCGCCGTCGCCAAACTGGAAAAGGATATTCTCGCGCGTTTCGGCAAGGTTCAGATTCTCGTCAACAACGCCGGCATCAACATCCGCAAGCCGGTGCAGGACTTCGCGCTTTCGGAGTTTCGCGCGGTGATGGACACGAGCCTCACGGCGAGTTTTCTGATGTGCCGCGCGTTCCTGCCGCACATGAAAGGCAAGGGCTACGGGCGCGTCATCAGCCTCGCCTCGACGATGGGGCACGTCGCGCTCGCGCATCGCACGGCCTACTGCGCCGCCAAGGCGGGCATCATGGGCTTCACTCGCGCGTTGTCGCTCGAGCTCGCGCCTGACGGCATCACGGCAAACACCATCAGTCCCGGCCCGTTCGCAACTGAGATGAACATGTCCATCCTGAATAATCCTGAACTCGCGCAGACGTTCACGTCGAAGATTCCGCTCGGCCGCTGGGGCAAGGTTGAGGAAGTCGGCGCACTCGCGCTCTTCCTCTGCTCGGAAGGCGCAGCGTTCATCACAGGCACGGATTTCCTGATTGATGGCGGCTGGTGCGCGCAGTAACCGTTCTCGCCCGTCTTGACTCACCGCGCCTCGTCCCTATGATGCGCGCCGCCTTTGGCGAACTGACTACGAACATGACCACCATTGCTGACATCCAAGCCCGCGAAATCCTCGACTCGCGCGGCAATCCCACCGTTGAAGTTGACGTGACCCTCGCGGGTGGCGCCGTCGGCCGCGCCGCCGTGCCTTCGGGCGCGAGCACGGGCGAGCACGAAGCCCTTGAACTGCGCGACGGCGACAAACGGCGTTTCTGCGGCAAGGGTGTGTCGAAGGCCGTCGCAAACGTGCGCAAGCAGATTCTTCCCGCGCTGCGCGGTGTGGACGCACTCGATCAGCTCACGGTGGATTCCACGATGCTCAAACTCGACGGCACCGAGACCAAGTCCAAGCTCGGCGCGAACGCCATTCTCGCTGTCTCGCTCGCGAACGCGAAGGCCGCGGCCGCCGCGCTCAATCAGCCGCTCTTCAAATATCTCGGCGGGCCGAACGCCAAGGTGCTGCCCGTGCCGATGGCCAATGTCATCAACGGCGGCGCGCATTCGGACGCGCCGATTGATTTTCAGGAATTCATGATCGTGCCAAAGGGCTTCGACACCTTCAGCGAAGGCTTGCAGGCCATCACGGAAATTTTTCACGCGCTCAAGAGTGTCTTGAAGAAGAAAGGGCTGAGCACCGCCGTTGGCGACGAGGGCGGCTTCGCCCCAAAGCTTAAGAGCGCTGATGACGCCATCGAGGCGATTCTGCAAGCGACGAAGGACGCGGGCTACAAGCCCGGCAGGCAAATCTTCCTCGCCCTCGATGTCGCGGCCTCCGAGTTCTACGAGCAACCCAGCAAACGATATGTCTTCAAGAAAAGTTCCGGGCGCAGACTGTCCGGCCCAAGGCTGGTTTCCTACTACGCAAAACTCGTGGCCAAATATCCCATCATCAGCATCGAAGATGGCTGCGCGGAGGGGGACTGGGCGAATTGGAAGCTGCTCACCGACGAACTCGGCGACAGGGTTCAATTGGTCGGCGACGATTTGTTCGTGACTAACGTGAAGTTCTTGAAGAAGGGCATCGAAACTGGCACGGCCAATTCGATCCTCGTGAAAGTGAACCAGATTGGCTCGCTCACCGAGACATTCGACGCGGTCGAGCTCGCTCAAGAGAACGGCTACACCGCCGTGATGAGCCATCGCTCGGGCGAAACGGAAGACGCCACCATCGCCGATCTCGCGGTCGCGACCAACTGCGGCCAGATCAAAACCGGCTCACTGTCACGCAGCGACCGCAACGCGAAATACAACCAACTCCTGCGCATCGAGCAGTTGCTCGGTAAGAACGCGGTTTATGGCGGAAAATTCTGAGGAGCAGGGATAATCTGCTACTGCTCGGTGATCCGGTAGAATCTCAAAGGAAGGCTGAGGGCATTTGTGTCGTCGAACAAAATCATACCGTTTGTAAGTGTCAGGCTGTTGGTAAAATCCACCCAGTTCGGTGACACGAGATTTGAAATGAACTGAATTCGAAAGTATGGCAGGTGATTGGTTGCAAGCAGGCTGCCGTCCTGATCTCCAATTAGCAGGCGGAAGGTTCCATTGCCAGGACGCGAAGGGGGTTGAATTTGTTGCGGCACGCGCACACGGAGCAAAGCATTGCTGCTTGTTGTTGCCCCCGCCGCGTTTGTGATTGTAACTGAAATCAAGCCGCTGCTGGCGCGGTTGGTCAAATTGGTGAGATTCAAGACAGCGTTGGTTGCATTTGTGATGGTCGCGCCATTTTTCCACCATTGATAACTCAGCGGCAGCGTGCCGCTGGCCGTGACGCCGAAGTTGGCGAAGGTGCCTGCGTTGGCAGCGGTATTCATCGGTTGTGTTGTGATAATTGGCGGTGATGCGGGGATTCCGACACTACCGAGATTCTGCGCCTCTTGGCCCGGGTTTTGAAAGAGGAAGTCTATTTCAGGATCAGACAATGCGCGATCATAGACCTGCACTTCGTCAATTAAACCGTCAAAATAGCCAGTTGGTTGGGTCAAATCGGAAGTAGCGCCTCCGATCAGGAAATTTGCTGTTCCTGCTAAGACTGGCGAACTGGCTGAGCTTGATCGAGTGAGTGCGCCGTCAACAAAAATCGAAGTCTGTCCGCTCGGTTTATAGACCGCGACAAGTTGATGCCAGTTACCGTCGTTGACTGTTGTTGGTGAAACAGGAGACGAGAACACTCCTCCCGCAAAAAAGTGGGCTTTGTTGGTCAACCCAGTTGGTCCATTGACGTTCTGGCCCAGATAATAGCCGTTGTTGTATCCGCTAACGGATTTGTCAATGGCCACAGACGGTGCGGTGTCTCCCGCATTCATCTTGATCCAAGCAATCAAGCTATAGTCTCCGCTTGTGAGCGGAAAAATCGGCCCCATGTTCACAAAGCCGTTATTAATTCGGTTCAAACCAATGGCGCCACCCGAAATACCAGCACCTGGAATAAAGAGCGCGCCCGTCGGGGAAAGCGTCCCGTGATTGGTGCCGGCCGAATCAAACGCTGTGGTTCCGCTTGGTTCATCAAACCGCCAGTGCGCCACCGGTGCGATTGCGGCATTTGCGAAAGTCGCGATGGACCACGCGCACACGGCCACGAGATTGAGCAAACCAGACAATGCAGGTTTAATCCAAGCCGGAATCCGCCGCGCGGGAAAGCTCTCGCGCCCATGGACTGCTGATCGTTGATATTCCCTCATGATGTTGGCCTCCTCGTTTTGATTGATTTTGGGCGGGACTTTTACACAGCCGTGTCAAAAATGTCAAACACACTCGAGGGCTGCCCAAGCTCGATGCTTTGACCGATGAATCATATCTCCACGCGGCATTTATCTGCCGCAGATCACTCCTCAGTTCTGACTCTGCGCTCGTAACTACTTCTTTCGAAATACGATCAAGTGTTGCCAAGGCAGCGTCTTGATGGTTTCGACCCATTCAAGCTGCTGAACAGTCATCTCCTTCTTTACCTGCGCCTCGCTCATTTTGTGGACGAGTTTGATCGGGACGTTCGGGTCTTCGCCGCGAAATTCTACGAACACAACGCGCCCGCCGGGTTTGAGCGTCTTGACGAGCGCCTGCATCATCTCGAACGGCTGATCGAACTCGTGATACACATCCACCATCAGCACGAGGTCCACGGATGCGGGCGGCAGCTTGGGGTCGGTGGTGGTGCCGAGGACGCCCTTGACGTTGGTGATCTTGCGCTCAGCCATTTTCCTGGCGAGCAGATCGAGCATTTCCTGTTGTATCTCCACGCCATAGACGACGCCTTTTGCGCCGACTTTCTCCGCCATGCGCCAACTGTAGTAGCCGGTGCCGCAGCCGATGTCCGCGACGGCGTCGCCGGGCTTGAGCGCGAGCGCGGCCATGACGAGGTCCGGGCGTTCCTCGCGTTCGCGCTCAGGGCGATCCAGCCAGGGCGCGCCTTCGTGCGTCATGAAGTGCGCGATCTCGCGGCCCATGTAAAACTTGCCGATGCCGTTCGGATCGTGACGCTGGCGCGTTTCGTAACCGGGATGTCCTGGCGGAAGTGAAGCGGGTGTGGATGAAGTTTTTGCCTCGCCAGATTTTTTCTCCTGCGCAAAGGCGAAGGCCGTGACGAATAGAACCAACAGCAACGGGAAAGCGTGGTATGCAGACTTGGATCGCATGGCTTGAGAATGTGGCGGAAGGTTCTTCAACACCCATCAGGCGTCACCCAGCCTTGACTGATGTGGATGTGGTTTGCGTTGCGGCTGGTTCCGATGGAACAGCCGCGACGGCAACGGGCGTCGCCACGACACGCGTCGGCTCGGCAACGAGTGGAAGGCTGATGCTGACTTGCGTGGCCCATTTGTCTGAGGGCGACTCGATTTCGATGGTGCCGTTGGCCGCGCGGACGATGGCGCTGGCGAGATACAGACCCGAGCCGGTGTGAGGCGGGCCTTTGGTGGTGAAGAACGACTCGAAGATGTGCGGCTTCACGTCATCTGTGATGCCCGTGCCGTTGTCGGCGATGCGGATGAACTGCCGTTCCTCGTTGCGCTCGACCTTGATGATGACGTGTGCCGGGTCTTTTTCCTCGGTGGCTTCAAGCGCATTGTAGAGCAGATAGAGAAATGCCTTGCCCAGTTCGCTCGGCATCCCGCGCCATTCGCACGTCGGATCAAGCTCGGTCGAGATGGTCACGCCAAACTTGAAGAGCTGCGGTGCCATGAGATGGATGAGGTCCTGCACGAATTCCGCGAGATAGATCACGCGCGGCGTGCGGCTGGCCGCGCCGACGAGCATGAGGCGGCGGAATTTTTCGTTCACGCGCCGGAAGTCCACGTCCACGAGCCGGAGGCGGTGGCGAACTTCTTCAGGAACACGTTCCTGAACGTAGAGTCGCTGCACGCCGGCGATTGCGCCAGTGAGCGGTTGTTGAACTTCCTGGAGAAAGTCCAGCGTGAGCCGGCCAAACTGCGCCAGCCAGTGCGACGCGAGAATGCCCGGCTGCGTGGAGGTGATGCGTTGCTGGAGCGCTTCCACTTGCGCCCGCAATGCCGCGGGTGCCGCGTAGGCTTCAGCCAGTTCGTGGTGGAGCTGCACGATGGAGAGCGCGACGCGTAACCGCACGATGAACTCCTGTTGATCCAGCGGCTTGGACACGTAATCGAGTCCACCCACCTCGATGCCGCGCGAACGATCCTCGGTGTGAACATTCGCGCTGAGGAACAAAACCGGGATGTGCTTCGTCCGCTCCTGCATCTTCAACTGCCGACACAGCTCGTAGCCATCCATGTCCGGCATCGAGACATCCGTGATGACGAGGTCCACCATGTCGCGGTTGAGGAAATCCACGGCCACCTTGCCGCTTTGCGCGGTGAAGCACTCCGCACCCGCGTTGCGCAACGCCAGGCGCAGGTGCTTGAGTGATTCAGGCGTGTCGTCCACGGCGAGCACGCGCGGCTTGCTGTCGGTTTGGGCCATCGTGATAGGTGTGGTGCCAGCAGTGTAAGCCGTGAGCGGCGAAAGGCAAGCCGCCAACTTTTCTCTCGCGCCACTTGCGCGTCTGCGGCAATTTCCGCGCGTGCCGAACGTGACCGCCATCGCGAGAACTCTCACTGCTGCGCTGCTCGCCGTCGCGTTTGTCGCGTGCAAGAAGGGGGCGAAAGTTGATTCCGCCGCAAAGCCTTCACCGGAAAAGTCCGCGCCGCCCGCCGCGATGTCGAAGTTCCCCGCGACGAAGGAGCAGCCCTACGTCAACACGCTTGGGATGAAGTTCGTCCCTGTTCCCGGCACGAAGGTCCTCTTCAGCATTTGGGAAACGCGCGTCAGCGATTACATGGCCTTCGCTTCGAGCAAGGGCGTGCGCGACTTCGCCGCCTCCGGTTTTCTCCAGCGCACGAACCACCCCATCACCAATGTCAACTGGCACGAGGCCGCCGCCTTCTGCCGCTGGCTCACCGAGAAGGAACGCAAGGAAGGCAAACTCGGCGCAAAGGATTTGTATCGCCTGCCCACCGACGAGGAATGGAGCGCCGCCATTGGCCCCGACCGATTCCCGTGGGGCAACACCTGGCCCAAGCGCGCCGACATGAAAAACCTCCCCGGCTACAAACCCGACAAGGGCGACAACACCGCGCCCGTCGGCAGCTTCGCCGCGAACAAGCAGGGCATCCACGACCTCGGCGGCAACGCGATGGAATGGGTCCTCGACTGGTATGTGAAGGACATGAACCCCAAGGAAGTCCGCATGGAAGACAAGCGCCTCAACGACGACGCCGGCGGCCGCAAGTTCAAGGTGCTGCGCGGCGGCTCGTGGGTCTTCTGGGACTCCACCTCGCTCCTCAACGCCTACCGTTTCCCGAACCTGCCCGAAAACCGCGGCGGCCTCTACGGCTTCCGTTGTGTGCTGGCACCCGGCGAGGGAAAGTGACACGCTGACGATATGAGCGACCTGCTCTCAGGCCAATGCCAGCAATGCGGCGGTGAATTCGACTTCGCCGCCAGCGACGCCGGCGCCATCGGCGAATGCCCGCACTGCGGTAAGGACACCCTGTTCCAAGTTGCCGGTGAAACTGTTGCCGAAGCCGCTGCTGAAGATACTGAAACTCCCTCATCGCCGCGTTCATCCCGGCGCTGGCTTGTCGTCGCGGGAATTGCGTTCGCCGTCCTCGCGCTGGCGGGAACGGCCGCCGCATTCTACGTGAAGCGCAGCAACGGCGGCGGCTCATCCGGTGTGCGCTCCGCGGCGAACAACCCCGCCGCGCTCGCCGCGGAGGCCGAGACCGCCAAGGATGTCATGCCCGTGATTGCGGCGTATCAAGGCGGGCAGACCGCCGACCAGATCCGGCGTGGACGCGACGTGTTCTGGAACAGTTGCTCCGAGTGCCACCGATTTTACGACCCGTCCTTCTACACGTCGAGCCAGTGGAGCGCGACCCTCGGCAACATGCGCGGCAAGGCCAAGCTCAACGCCGCGCAATACGACGACCTCCTCGTCTTCGTCAAATCTCTCCGCGAGCCGTAGCCGTAGCAGTGTTCACTCCAGGCCGAGCGGCGGGCCAGTCACAATCATGCCGTGGGCTTCGAACAACCGCTTCAATCCGTTTTTCTGTTCGTCCGTATAGGTCTTGTTGATGGCCTGCTCGCGCGTTGGCAGGTCTTTGAATTTGGCCAGCACCCGAAAGAACTCCTCGATTTTGCCGGCCGGTTGGTAGGTATTGATGATCTTGGCTGGAACGCCGCCCCACGAGTGCTCGACGTTGCGTGGGATGAACATGGATTCACGAGCGCCGAGGTGGAACCGCTTCTTGCCGATCTCCAACTCCACCTCGCCCTCGACGACGTAAATCCATTCATCCTGTTCCGGGTTCAGATGGCGCGGCCATCCGGTGTTGTTGACCTCTAACACACACATCGCGCCACCGGTGTCCTTTCCCGACACCTTGCAATCAATCGTCGTGCCGTGGCGGTTGAACCCCTCATTGAAGCGATCCTTTCCCGCCGCGACGGTGAAGCCCGCAAACAGTTCCTCAGTCTTCATTTTCTTTTTCCCTTTCAAGTGCTGGATGGTTTTCTCGATGGTCGCAATCAAGCGGCGGGTCCGCGCGAGGTCGTTGTTCAGGACTTTCCGGTGCGATTCGAGGGCCGCGACGATCTCGAAATCGCGCCGGCCGAGGATTCGTTTGATCTGCTTCAACTCGAACCCCAGCTCCCGGTAGAACAGGATTTGCTGGAGCTTCAGGAGCTGGGCTTCCTCATAGAACCTGTAGCCGTTCGCGCCGAGATAGGCGGGCTTGAGCAGGCCCGTTTCATCGTAAAAATGAAGCGTGCGCACGCTGACGCCCGACATCGCTGCCACTTGTTTGACTGTGCAAGTCATCGTCATTTCCCCGCGGCGGCCACCATGGCCCCCGCGGTTGCCAGAGACTCTCGGGAATCACGTAACGTGAGGGTCAAGGGGCATTTTTTCGCGGGAGGAAGAAATTTTGAAGGAGAAACTAGCCGCGAACTGAACGCGACCGAAGCCGGGCTGCTGAAGGTCAAATTGATGCATGACGCCAATTCCGTGTTTCCTCCGCGTTGCATCCGTGGCTAAATCGCGCGCATGACAGCCCGGTCGTTTGCGCTTATGGCACTTTCTGTTTTTCCCCTGTGCGGCTTCGCGGAGAATCGCCCCGTTGGCAAGCCCTTCCTCACGCGGTCTGAAATCATCGCGCAGCACGGCATGGCCTGCACGAGCCAGCCGCTCGCGACGCAGGCGGCCATTGACATCCTCAAGCAGGGCGGCACGGCCGTGGACGCCGCCATCGCCGCCAACGCCGTGCTCGGCCTCACGGAGCCGATGAGCTGCGGCATCGGCGGCGACCTCTTCGCCATCGTGTGGGACGCGAAGTCGAAGCGGTTGCACGGGCTCAACGCCAGCGGGCGCTCGCCCTATCTGATGAGCGTGGAGGATTTGAGGAAGGGAGGCGCGACGAAGATTCCCGCGACGGGGCCGTTGCCGGTGACGGTGCCAGGCTGCGTGGACGGGTGGTTCGAGCTGCATAAGAAATTCGGCAAGCTGCCGATGAAAACCATCCTCGCGCCGGCCATCGGCTACGCGCGCGAGGGCTTTCCCGTGAGTGAAGTCATCGCCGCGGGATGGCCGACGCCGCGCAGCGCGCTGGCGAAGTTCCCGAACTTCAAGGAGACCTATTGCCCCGATGGCCGCGCGCCGCGCAAGGGCGAGATTTTCAAGAATCCCGATCTCGCGCGGTCGCTCGACAAAATCGCGCGCGGCGGACGTAACGCCTACTACAAGGGCGACATCGCGCGCGGCATCGTCACGTATTTGCGCGCAAACGGGGGCTTCCACACGGAGCAGGATTTTGCGGATCACAAATCCACCTGGGTCGAGCCGGTTTCGACGAATTACCGCGGTTACGACGTGTGGGAGTTGCCGCCGAACGGGCAGGGCATCGCGGCGCTGCAAATGCTGAACATCATCGAGGGCTTTGACGTGAAAAAGATGCGTTACGGCAGCGCGGACGCGATGCACCTGTTCATTGAGGCGAAGAAGCTGGCATTCGAGGACCGCGCGAAGTTTTACGGCGACCCGGAGTTCAGCAAGATTCCCGTGAAGCAACTCATCTCGAAGAGTTATGCCGCCGAGCGCCGCAAGTTGATTGACATGAACAAGGCCGCGCCTGCCTATGAGCCGGGCAATCCCGACCTGCGCAGCGACACGATTTACATGACCGTCGCGGACGCGAAGGGCAATATGGTCTCACTCATCCAGAGCAACTATCGCGGCATGGGCAGCGGCATGACGCCGACGGGGCTAGGCTTCTGCCTGCAAGACCGCGGCGAGGGCTTCAACATCACGGACGAGAAGCATCCCAACTACTACGCGCCGCACAAGCGGCCATTCCACACGATCATTCCCGGCTTCGTGACGAAGGACGGCCAGCCGTGGATGAGCTTTGGCGTGATGGGCGGCGACATGCAGCCGCAGGGCCACGTGCAGGTGCTCATGAACATCATTGACCACGGGATGAATTTGCAGGAGGCCGGCGACGCGCCGCGCATCTATCACGTCGGCTCCACCGAGCCGAATTCACCCGCGAAGATGACGACTGGCGGCACGGCAAATCTGGAGAAAGGCTTCGCGCCCGAAGCGCTCGAAGAGTTGAAGAAGCGCGGCCACAAGCTCGGCAAGACGAGCGCGGGCGCGTTTGGCGGTTATCAGGCCATCGGCTGGAACGCGACGAACAAGACATTCACCGGCGCAACCGAGATGCGGAAGGACGGGCAGGCGGCGGGTTATTGATTCATCGCTTCGGCTCGAAAGGTGATTTCAGGATCGGATCGTCAATCGAGCGCATCCAATCTGTGAGCCGCGCCTGCAACTGGTCGCGCACATCGGCGTGCTGCGGCTGCGCATAGAGGTTGCGCGTCTCGCCGGGGTCGTTCGCGAGGTCGTAGAGTTCGTCCATGAGGTTCGTGTGATGATGCCGGACGAGCTTCCATTTGTCCGTGCGGATCATGCGCATGTAGGCGAGGCCGGCGTTGTGGAGGTTGTATTGCGCGAAGACGGTGTCGCGCCACGTCACGTTTTCACCGCGCAACAGCGGCGAGAAATCCATCCCCTCCTGTTTGTAATTCACCGGGACTTTCACGCCGAGCATTCCGAGCACGCTCGCGAAGGTGTCAATGTTCGACACAGGCTCGGGAATCGTCGTGCCGGGCTTGACCACGCCGGGCCAGCGCACGAGCAGCGGCACGCGCATCGAGGTCTCCCACATGTTCGGCCGTTTGGGGCCGTTGACGCCACCGGCGATCCAGAAGCCGTTGCCCTTGGTGTGAATGTAATGGTGCCCGATGTTGTAGCCGTGGTCGCTCGTGAAGAGAATGATCGTCTTGTCCCAAAGTTTCATCGCTTCCAGCCGCGCGAAGAGCCGGCCGAGGTTGCGATCAACTGAATGAATGCTCGCGTAGTAGTCGCGATGGAACTGCTTCACCTGCGCGACATCGAGGCCCTTGAGGTTTGGGATCGCTGGATCGCTGTCCTTGAACAACGCGGAATCCTGCTCCGGCACCGGGCCGTAAGGCAGGTGCGGCGCGCGGAAATGCAAGCACAGCGCAAAAGGCTTTGCCTGATTCGCCTCGATGAACTGGAGCGCGTAGTTCACGGCCACTTCCGGCTCCGGGCCTTCGCGTTGTTTCGTTTCACCATTCACTTCGTAAGTCGGATTCATCGGCGTGGTGCCGCCGCCGAGGAAGCCGGCAAAGAAACTGAAACCGCGCTTGGTCGGATGAAACTCAGGTTTGTTGCCGAGATGCCACTTGCCGACGAGGCCGGTGGCGTAACCGTTCTTCTGCAACACTTCGGGCCACGTCTGCGCGTTGACGAACAGGCCAGCGCCGGCGGTTTCCTCGACGGGCGCGAGATAGTCGGTGATGCCAAGCTGCGTGCCGTAGCGGCCCGACATGAACGTTGCGCGGCTCGGCGAACACACGGGCGTGACGGTGAAGGCGTTGAGGAATCGCGCGCCTTCGCGGGCGAGGCGGTCCATGTTTGGAGTGCGCGAATCCTTGTTGCCGTAACAGCCGAGCGACCACTCGCCTTGGTCATCGGTCACGATGGAGATGATGTTGAGCCGCTCCGAGGCGATGGTTGTGGAAGCGACCGCCGCGACGGCGAGAAACATGACGAGCAGCCGGTGAACAAGACGATGTGGGAGAGGAATTGGATTCATGGCGAGGAGTTGATTGCGGCGAATTTACCGTGCGGCTCACAGCCTGAGAAGTGTTAGTTCGCTCCGTGTAAACATCCAAAAAGGAATTGTCGCAGCCGAGGGTTCCTTGCAATCTCTCCGCCTCTATGCGGCAGGTCAACCTGGGCATCATCGGCGGCGGCACGGTCGGCGGCGGCGTATATCAGGCCATTGAACGCAATGGTTCCCTGATGGCATCGCGGCTCGGCATCGGGCTGCGCATCGCCCGCGTGGCCGTGCGGGATGCGCACAAGGCCCGCGCCGTCCACATCCCTCCGGCCCTGCTCACGACCGACTGGCGCAGCGTGGTCAACGATCCGGAGGTCAATCTTATCGCGGAGCTGATGGGCGGCACGACAACCGCACGGCAGGTCGTGCTCGCCGCGCTACGGCTGGGCAAGCCAGTCGTCACGGCAAACAAGGCGTTGCTCTCCGCGCACGGCGAGGAGCTGTTCGCCACGGCGCGCGAACACAACACGAATCTTTATTACGAGGCCAGCGTGGCCGGCGGCATTCCCATCATCAAAGTTTTGCGCGAGGGTCTCATCGGGAACCGCATCACGCGCCTCTACGGCATCGTCAACGGCACGTGCAATTACATCCTCACGCGCATGAAGCAGGAGGGCGCGGACTTTGCCGACGTGCTCGCTGACGCGCAGCGCCTCGGCTACGCGGAGACGCCACCCGACCTCGACGTGGACGGTCACGACGCAGCGCACAAGACCGGCATCCTCGCGAGCCTTGCGCACGGGTTTTGGGTGAATCCCAAGCAGATTCACGTCGAAGGCATCCGTCATATCACCAAGATGGACATCCGCTCGGCCGCGCAACTGGGCTACACTATCAAGCTGCTCGGCGTGGTGAAGAAGGCTGAGTTGGCGACGCGCCCGAAGCACAAGGCAAATGGTTGTGCGCCCGTTCAAGTTTCGGTGTATCCAGCGCTCGTGCCGAACTCGCACGTGCTCGCGAATGTGAACGGCGTCTTCAACGCGGTCTATGTTCGCGGCGACATCGTGGGTGACACGCTTTACTACGGTCGCGGCGCAGGCCAGGACGCCACAGCGAGTGCGGTGTTGAGCGATCTCGCCGACGCGGCGCTCGACCTCAAGTGCGGCACGCAGGGGCGCATCCCGCCGTTCGTCCCGCACGAGCGCGACGGCGCAGTGCTGCCGCTCGACGAAGTGGTGTCGCGCTACTACGTCCGCCTTAGCGTCGTGGACAAGCCGGGCGTGTTCGCAAAGATTGCCGCGATTCTGGCGAAGGCGAAGATCGGCATCTCCTCCATCATGCAGCCCGAAGGTCACGAAGGCGAAACCGTTCCGGTGATACTGATGATTCACGACGCACCGAACGCCGCGATGCGGAAGGCGCTCGCGAAAATCGCGCAACTCGGCGTCGTGAAGGGCGCGCCCGTGATGATTCGCGTGGAGAATTTCGATTAAGATGAGCGCGCTCCTGTTTCGCAGCACCAACGGCCAGTCGCCCGCAGTCAACCTGCGCGAGGCGCTGCTGGCCGGGCAGGCGCCAGACCGCGGGCTGTATTTCCCGGACAAATTTCCGCGCCTGACGCCTGACGAGATCGCTGCGTTCGCGAGGCTGCCGTATCGCGAGATCGCCTTCCGCGTGCTCCGCAAATTCACTGAGGGCATCATTCCCGATGATGCGCTCGCCGCGATGTGCCGCAAGGCCTACAATTTCGGCGTTCCGTTGGAGGTCATACATCGCGGCGTCTTCCTGATGCGGCTGGACCAAGGCCCGACGGCATCGTTCAAGGATTTCGCCGCGCAAATGATGGCGCAGATGTTCGGGCGGTTTTTGCAGGAAGACGGGCGGCAGGTCACCATTCTCACCGCGACGAGCGGCGACACAGGCGCGGCGGTGGCACACGCGTTTCACAATGTGACCGGAGTGCGGGTCATCGTGCTGTTTCCCGCCGCCGAAGTGAGCATGAGCCAGCGTAAGCTCATGACCACGCTCAAGGACAATGTCCGCACCGTCGCGATTGACGGCAAATTCGACGACTGCCAGGCGATGGTGAAGCGCGCCTTCTCCGATCCCGCGCTGGCGCACATCCATCTTTCCTCCGCGAACTCGATCAACATCGGCCGGCTCCTGCCGCAAAGCGTTTACTATTTCTACGCCGCGTCGCGTGTGGCGAAACCGGGCGAGCCAATCGTGTTCTCGGTGCCGAGCGGCAACTTCGGCGACATGATGGGCGCGGTCGTGGCGCGCGAGATGGGATTGCCGGTGGAAAAAATCATCGCGCCCGTCAATGACAACGACGCGTTCCCGAAATACCTCGCCAGCGGCGAGTATAAAAAAAATTCGCCGTCACGCAATTCCGTCTCCAACGCGATGAACGTCGGTCATCCGAGCAACCTCGCACGGCTGGTCGCGGTTTACGGGGGGCAAATGGACGAGACAGGCAGGATTAACAAGCAACCTGACCTCGCTGCGATGCGGCGCGATGTGTTTTCCAGCTCGATTTCCGACGCGCGCACGCGCGCGTCGCTGCGGGATTTTTGGAGTCAATACCAGATTCTGCTCGAACCCCACGGCGTCGTCGCGTGGCAGGGATTTCTCGACTGGCAGGCAGCGGAGCCGGGCAGCGACGCTCCGGCGGTGATTGTGGAGACGGCGAATCCGGCGAAGTTTCCCGAAGAAGTGGAGAAAGTCGTGGGCTGGCCCCCGGATGTTCCGGCTTCGATGACCGCCGCGATTTCGCGGCCTGAAGATTACGACCGTATGGGTGCTGATTACGAAAAGTTCCGCGCGTATCTCATCGGGCGGCACTCGCCCAAGCCGACGACGAACGGCGGCGCGGGCGCAAAAGTAATTGGCGTCTGAGCTACGCCGCATAAACTCCGAGTTCAATTCATGGCACTGATCGTTCAAAAATACGGCGGCACCTCGGTGGGCAACACCGACCGCATCAAGAACGTCGCCCGGCGCGTCGCCGAGTATCGTAAGCGCGGCGATCAGGTTGTCGTCGTCGTCTCTGCCATGAGCGGCGTGACCGACGGCCTCATCAAGCTCGCCAAGGACATCACGCCGCTGCCCGCCGAGCGCGAGATGGACATGTTGCTGGCCACCGGCGAACAGCAGACCATCGCGCTCACGGCAGTCGCGTTGCACGCTCTCGGCGTTAAGGCCGCGTCGCTCACCGGCGCGCAGGCAGGCATCGTCACTGACGGCGTTCACACCAAGGCGAAAATTCAGAACATCACGCCACGGCACGTTCACAAGCTGCTCGACGACGGCAATGTCGTCATCGTCGCTGGCTTTCAAGGCCAGACCGAGGAAGGCCAGATTACGACGCTCGGCCGCGGCGGTTCCGACCTCACGGCCATCGCGCTCGCGGCGGCGGTGAAGGCTGATCTTTGTCAGATTTACACAGACGTGGACGGTGTTTACACCGCCGACCCGCGCATCGTGCCTGGCGCGCGTAAACTTTCTGAAATCGCCTACGATGAAATGCTCGAGCTTGCCGGCGCGGGCGCGAAGGTAATGCAGTTGCGCTCGGTCGAGTTCGCAAAAAAATTTGGCGTCGTGTTTGAAGTCCGCTCCAGTTTGAATGACAACCCCGGAACCATCGTGAAAGAGGAAACCCAAAGCATGGAAGGCGTCGTCGTGCGCGGCGTCGCGCTCGACAAAAATCAGGCCAAGGTCACGCTCGTCGGCGTGCCGGACAAACCCGGCGTGGCCGCGCGCGTCTTCACGGCGCTCGCCGACGGCGCGATTAGCGTGGACATGATCGTGCAAAACGTCGGCCACGGCACGAAGTCGCCCACGACGGACATCTCGTTCACTGTGGACAAGCCCGACCTGCTCAAGGCGCGCAAGGTGATTGACGGCCTCAAGTCCGAGATTGGCTTCGCGAGCGTCGAGGCGGATGAGAAAATCGGCAAGCTCTCCATCGTCGGCGTCGGCATGAAGAGTCATTCGGGCGTCGCGGCGAAGATGTTTCAAACCCTCGCCGCCGAGAGCGTCAACATTGGCATGATCTCGACAAGTGAGATCAAAGTGTCGGTCGTCATCAACCTCGACCAGGGCGAACAGGCAATGCGCGCCATTCACAAGACGTTCCTCGAATAGCGCGTTGCCGAAAGTTCACTCGCCCGTTGAATGGCCGCGTGTCACACTCGGTCTGTTTCAACTGGAAATCTGACCGATGAAAAACCGTCTCGCCCGTGCCGCTCTTCTGTTTGTCTCGGCCATCGCCGCAACCCTTTCCGCCGCCGAGCCTGCTGGTGAATCGCAGTTCCTCTCGAACACGCGCCAGCTCATTTACGAGGGCAAACGCAGCGGTGAAGGTTATTTCTCACCCGACGGAAAGGCGCTCATCTTCCAGAGCGAACGCGAGGCGGACAATCCGTTCTACCAGATTTACATTTTGAATCTGGAGACCGGCGACTCGCATCGCGTCTCGCCCGGCATTGGCAAGACGACGTGCTCCTTCTTTCGCCCCGGCAGCGATGAAGTGCTCTTCGCCTCGACGCATCTCGACCCGCTTGCGAATCAGAAGCAGCAGGACGAACTCGCCTTTCGCGCGAGCGGCAAGTCGCGCCGCTACTCGTGGGACTACGACGAGCACATGGACATCTTCGTCGCCAAGCGTGACGGCACGCAGATTCGCCAGCTCACGAAATCGCCCGGCTACGACGCCGAGGGCAGCTACTCGCCTGATGGAAAACGCATCGTCTTCTGCTCGCTACGCGATGCCTATCCGACGAACAAACTTTCCGCCGCCGACTTGAAGCGGCTCGAAACCGATCCGAGCTACTTCGGTGAAATCTACATCATGAACGCCGATGGCTCGGCGCAGAAGCGGCTCACGTTCACGCCCGGCTACGATGGCGGGCCGTTCTTTTCGCCCGACGGCCAGCGCATCATCTGGCGGCGCTTTGACACGAACGGCGCGACGGCGGACGTGTTCACGATGAAGCTCGACGGCACGGACGAACGCCGGCTCACGACCTTCGGCGCGATGTCGTGGGCGCCGATGTTCCATCCGTCCGGCAATTACGTCATCTTCACCGCGAACAAGCAGGGCTTCGCGAACTTCGAGTTGTTCCTCGTGGACCCGATTGGCGCACGCGAGCCGGTGCGCGTGACATTCACCGACGGTTTCGATGGATTACCGGTATTCTCCCCTGACGGGAAAAAACTTTGCTGGACCTCCGGCCGCACCGCCGACGGCAAGTCGCAGCTCTTCATGGCGGACTGGAACCACGAGGCGGCGCTCGCGGCTTTGGACAAAGCTCCTGTGAGGACGGTTGTCTACAGTGTCCATGTTCCAGGTGCTGATGAACGGATAAGAGCCGTCGCTGCCGCGAAAAATGACCCAAACTCGAAACGTGCTTACTCCCCTGAAATCAAGTCCGCCGACCTTCGCGCCGAGGTGGACTACCTTGCCTCCAACGAGCTCGAAGGCCGCCTGACGGGCACGCCCGGCGCGAAGCTCGCGGCCGATTATCTCAGTGGCTACTTCACCGGCACCGGCCTAAAATCGCCCGGCACCAACGCCGCCTTCTTCCAACCCTTCGACTTCAACTCCGGCGTCCGCATCCTGACGAATCAGAATTCCCTCACCGTCACGCGAGCCAATGCCGGCTCGGTCGCAAGCGCGTTCGAGGTGGAGAAAGATTTCCGTCCGCTCGCCTTCTCTGCGAGCGGCGAGGTGCAGGGCGATGTTGTCTTTGCTGGCTACGGACTCAGCGTTCCCGGCAAGCTCGGCGAGGGTTACGATTCCTACGCCGGCCTCGACGTGTCGAACAAGGTCGTGCTCGTGTTGCGCTACGTGCCGGAGGAGGTGGACGCCAAGCGCCGGCAGGAACTCAACCGCTACGCCGGCCTGCGCTACAAGGCCCTCATCGCCCGCACGCGCGGCGCGAAGGCGCTGCTCGTCGTCACCGGCCCCACGTCGCCAAACGCGGGCCAGCTCGCGGCTCTCACGTTCGACAGCAACATCGGCGGCTCCGGCATCGTCGCGGCGTCCATCAGCGGTCGTGTCGCGGAACAGTTGTTTCAGGGCTCCGGCAAGGATTTGAAAACGCTCCAGGCCGCGCTCGACAAGGAAGACCCGCACGCGGAAGGCAGCTTCGCGCTGACGAACGCGCGCGTGAAACTCAACGCCGCCGTCGAGCACATCAAGAAGCAGGACCGCAATGTGCTCGGCATGATTCCCCCACGCGGCACGAGCGAATACGTCGTCGTCGGCGCGCACTACGACCACCTTGGCCACGGCGAGACCAGCGGCCTCGCGCGCAAGGACGAGGAAGGAAAAATCCATCCCGGCGCGGACGACAACGCGAGCGGCACCGCGGCGGTGCTGGAACTTGCCGCCTCGCTCGCGGACGAGCTGGGGAAAACTCCGCTGCCGAAACAGCGCGGCATCATCTTCGCATTGTGGTCGGGCGAGGAGCTGGGCTTGCTCGGCTCTGCGCACTTCGTCGAGCATCCGAGCGTGCCGCTGTCGAACGTCGTCGCTTACGTGAACTTCGACATGGTGGGCCGGCTCCGCGACAACAAGCTCACGCTGCAAGGCGTCGGCTCCTCGACCGCGTGGCGCAAGCTCATCGAGAAGCGCAACGTCGCGGCGGGCTTCAACCTCACGTTGCAGGACGACCCGTATCTGCCGACCGACGTGACCTCGTTTTATCCGAAGAACGTGCCGGTGCTGAGTTTCTTCACCGGCAGTCATGAGGAATATCACCGCCCGGCGGACACGCCCGACACGCTGAATTACGAAGGCTTGGAGCGCATCACAAAATTCGCGCGCGCCCTCGTGCTCGACCTCGCGAAGAACGCCGACCGCCCCGACTACGCGAAGGTCGCGCGCAGCGACACCGGCGGCGGCGGACGCGAGCAGTTGCGCGCGTATCTCGGCACGATTCCCGACTACGCCACGGAAGTGCAAGGCGTGAAAATTTCCGGCACGCGCGCCGGCAGCCCGGCGGACAAGGCGGGCCTCAAGGGTGGCGACGTCATCGTGGAGTTCAACGGCCAGAAAGTCGCGAACATCTACGACTACACCTACGCGATGGACGCCGTGAAGATCGGCCAGCCCGTGAAGATCATCGTGCTGCGTGACGGCAAGCGCGTGGAACTGACCGCGACGCCGGAGGCGAGGAAGTGATTCGCCTCTCGATCGAGGTCACTTCTTGACGTTGTAGCAAAGAAGAAGGTCTTGGTCGCGGACGAACAATTTTCCACCGGCGATGACAGGATGCGCCCAACTGTTCATCTTGCTTCGGCTGGGCTGGTCAAACCGTCCGCGCTCGAAATAGCCCGAAGGCGTGGCCTCGATGAGTGCAATGGCGCCGCTGCCGCCCTCGCTGCGGCAGTAAAGCATCCCGTCTGCGTAGGCGATGCTGCCCTTGCCGACTCCTTTGTTGGTCCACATGACCTTGCCGGTCTTGAACTCCTGGCAAATCCATCCGCGCGCATCTGAATAGCCGTAAAGATAGCCATTCACGAGGATGACTCCGCCGTGATGATTGATCATTTCCTTGTTTGACCACAGTTGAGCCGCCTTGAACCCGCCGGTATCCATCGTCACGGCGAACGTATTGCAGCCGGCATTGTAGCCGCTGGTGACATAGACCAGGTTGTTGAAGACGACGGGCGTCGGGACGACGGCTGTGCTGCCCGCGCGCGGCGCGCGCCAGAGGAGTTTCCCTGTTTTCGCATCCACGCCGGCCACGCTTTGCGCTGTGAGCTGGATGTATTGATGCACATTGTAGATGTCCGCGGGAACAAGCGAGGAATACTGCGCACCGTCCTTGAAATCCGTGCTCTGCCAGACGAGCGCGCCGGTCTTTTTGTCCAGCGCAACAAGCGCGCCGCGCGGCCCGCCAGGTGTGAAGACAATCTTGTCGCCGTCCACGAGCGGGGATTCGGCGTAATTCCACCCGGAGTAACTTCCGCCGAAATCACGCTGGAGATTTTTCCGCCACCGCTCCTTGCCTGTGCTCATGTCAAGGCAGACAAGGTCGCCGAATTGCCCGAGCGCATACACCGAATCGCCGTCGAGCGTCGGAGTTGATCGCGGTCCAGAGTATCCACCATCGCCGCCGGGTTTGCCGACGGTGCCGGATATCCAAAGCTTCTTGCCGCTTTTTTCGTCAAAGCAATGGACGCCGCTCCCATCCGGACCGTCGCCCATCGTGAACACGCGGCCCGCCGCCACAGACATGCTCGAATACCCTGCACCGCAGCCTGTGGCTCTCCATAACAATGGCGGGCCACCTTGTGGCCACACTCTAAGCAGACCGGTTTCCGTGGAAACGCCGTCACGTTTCACTCCGCGCCACGACGGCCACTCTCCGGTCGCGGCGGACGCTCCGAAAGAGAGCGACAATGTTGCCGCGATGAAGATGGGTTGAATGGCGCGGGCGTTCATGGCCCCGTTGATTGCTATTTCTGCTTGATGTCGTAGCAAAGCATGATGTCCATGTCGCGCAGATAGAGTTTGCCGTTGGCGACGACCGGATGCGGCCAGGCGGGCTTGCCGCTGCGGTCGGGTTGGTCGAACTGGCCGAGCTTCTTGAAGCCCTCCGGCGACGGTTCGATGAGTGTCACAGTGCCCGGCTTGCCTTCGGCGCGGTGAATCAGAAGCCCGCCGGCACAAGTAAGCGAGCCTTTGCCCACGCTCCGTTCAGACCATTTCACGTCACCGGTTTTGAGATCCATGCAAGTCAGCGCATTCGGAGCGTCACTCGAACCATAGACATACCCGCCAAGCTGAATGACGCCGCCGTGATGGTTTTTCATGTCCGTGTTTGCGTAAACTTGCTCGGCCTTGAAGCCGCTGCTGTCCTTCTCGACCTTGAACAGATTGCATCCGACGCCGTAGCCGCTGGTGACATACACAAGGTCGCCGTTCACAACCGGCGTGGGGATTGTGGCTGTCTTGCCCTGACGCGGCGCCCGCCAGAGCACTTCGCCGTTGTCGGGCTTGATGCCGGCGACGCTGGCGCCGGTGAGCTGCACATATTGTTTTATTCCGCCGATTTGCGCGGCAACGACGGAAGAATATTCCGCCTTGTCGGTGAAGCCCTTTGTCTGCCAGAGCGTCTCGCCGGTCTTTTTGTTCAAAGCGACGATCGCGCCGCGCGGGCCGCCTGGCGTTTCGAGCACGCGGTCGCTATCCACAAGCGGTGATTCGCTGAAGCCCCATGTGGGTGGCGTGCCGCCGAAGTCGGTCACAAGGCTTTTTGTCCAGACAACTTTGCCCGTAGCGGCTTCAAGGCACGCAGTCGTCCCGCCAGCGCCGATCATATACACATGGTCGCCGTCAACTGTCGGCGTGCCGCGCGGACCGAAGCCACCCTGAGCTGCTCTCAAGCGTGGCGCTTCGCCGATGCGTGTCTTCCAGAGAATTTTTCCAGTCGCCGCTTCCAGCGCCCAGACGGACTCGTCCTGCTCGAACAAGCCCATGCCGTAGATGTGTCCGCCCGAAACGGACGGCGACGTGTAGGAATCGCCAAGCCCGGCTGCCTTCCACGCAAGCGTCGGCCCGCCGGCCGGCCATTGCTTGAGAAGACCAGCCTCTTTGGAAATACCGTCGCGGTTCGGGCCGCGCCATTGCGGCCAGTCGTCGGCCGAAGCGGCAAGGGCAGTGAGCAGGAGCAACGAGAGGATTTGTTTCATGATTGGTATGCGTTCTTGGGAGAAAGACCCGCGAGTTAGGGAATGGGTTACAGCATCCGTCGGCGCAATGGAGAACTTCAGTTTTTCTCCCGCACGTCGTAACAGAGCAACACATCTTGATCGCGGATGTAAAGTTTGCCGTCCTGAATGACCGGATGGGGCCAGCTTTCGCCGAGTTTGCTGGCGAGCTTGAAGGTTCCTTTCAAATTGTAGCCCTTCGGCGTGGCCTCGATGAGCGCCATCATCCCATCCTGATAACGGAAGTAGAGGTTGCCGTCGGCGAAAACAATCGCCGCCGAGCCGGTGCCCGGGCCGCGCTCCTTGCCCCACACGACCTTGCCCGTCATGAACTCGACGCACGTCGGGAAACCGTTGTTGTGGCCGTGGCCCATGTAAATGTAATCGCCGAGAAGAATCATTCCGCCGTGATGATTCTGGAGCTGGCCGGCGTTCAGGTAATAAACTTCCTCGGCCTTCACTCCGTCGCCGTCCTTCACGAGTTTCACGAGCGCGCTGCCGCCGTCGCCATAGCCGCTGGAGCCAAAGACGTAGTCACCCTTGACGAGCGGCGTGGGAATGTCAGCGGTGCCGTTGGCAATGCGGTTGTAGCCCCAGAGGAACTTGCCGTCGCTGGCGCGCACGCCGACGAGGCCGCGGCCCATGAGCGTCACGTATTGCTTCACGCCCGCGCCTTGCGAGATGACGACGCCGGTGTAACCCGCGCCGTCCTTGCCCTTGCCGCCGAATTCCGGCATTTCAGATTTCCAGACGAGTTCGCCGGTCTTTTTGTTGAGCGCGACGACGCCTGCGTCCGCCGCGCCGGGCACGCAGATGAGACGGTCGCCATCCACGAGCGGCGACTCGCTGTAACCCCAGCCGGACATCATCTTGCCGCCAAAATCGGCGCTGAAGGATTTTTTCCAAACCAGCTTGCCCGTGTCGGCTTCGAGGCACGCGAGTTCGCCCGACTTGCTGATGGCGTAAAGAAGTTTGCCGTCAATGGTCGGCGTGCCGTTTGCATCACCGCCGCCGCCGATTTGGGCCGACCACTTCTCCTCGCCGGTCTTGAGGTCGAGCGCGGTGACGAAGACGCCGTTCTTGCCGTCCTTGTTGCGGCCGCCCTGTGTGAAGATGAGGCCGTTGGCGATGGACACGCTCGACATGCCGCGGCCGAGTCCCTTCGTGCGCCATGCGAGCGGCGGGCCGTCACTCGGCCATTCCTTGAGCAAGCCCTTCTCGGTGGAAATGCCGTCGCGCTTCGGGCCGCGCCATTGCGGCCAGTCCAACGCCGATGCGGAGAAATGAAAAATGCAAAGCGCGCCTGCGGCGAGGGCGAGGCCTTGTGATCTGAGCGTGAGTTTGTGCATGGTTGTATTTCTAAAAACCGCCGTGTTCAAAACGTCTTGTCGTCTGGCGGAAACAGTTGGCGGTTTGGACGGGGCATCGCACCGTTCTCTTCACCGCATCGCAGCCCAGCGCCTAGGTGATGTGCGCGCCTTGCGTCTCGACATAGACGGCGTAGAGCGAGGTGCTGGCCGCCATGAAGAGGCGGTTGCGCTTGGTGCCGCCGAAACAGATGTTCGCGCAAATCTCCGGGAGCAATATCTGCCCGATGCGTTGCCCGTCCGGCGCGAAGCAGTGGACGCCGTCGTAGCCATCTCCCACCCAGCCTGCGCCCACCCAGATGTTGCCATCCACATCGGCCCGGATGCCGTCGGCGAAACCCGCAGCCTCTGGACGCGACGGCAAGGGGAACAGTTTCCCCTCTGCTTTGGATCTCCTTACCTCTTCATCGGTCCTAATATGCCCACCTATGATCGTCGCCTTCATCGAGCAAAACTCCTTCCTGTTCGCGAGCTTCTTCTCATTTACAACGTCGAAGACCCAGATGTTCTTTGGTGCTTCGGGATAATGGCTCGCGCCGGTGTCGGCGATGTAGAGTTTCTTGTAGTCGGGCGAGAAGCAAATGCCGTTGGGCTTGAAGGCTTCGTCGGTGACTTTCTCGATTTGGAATGTCTTCGCGTCAATGCGATACACGGCTTCCTTCTGATACGGCTGCACGGAGGTGCCCTCGGCGCGGCGCCCCTCGTAATTCATCAGGCCACCGTAGCCGGGGTCGGTGAACCAGATGTCGCCGTTCGGATGCACGACGATGTCGTTGGGTGCGTTGAAGGATTTGCCGCCGAACTTGTCCGCGAGGACGGTGATGGTGCCGTTGTGCTCGTAGCGCACGACGCGGCGGGTGAGGTGCTCGCAGGAAAGCTCGCGTCCCTCGAAGTCGAAGGTGTTGCCGTTGCTGTTGCCCGCCGGCTGGCGGAAGGTGCTCACGTGGCCGTCCTCTTCGAGCCAGCGTAACTGGCGGTTGTTCGGGATGTCGCTCCAGAGGAGGTAGCGGCCGACGGCGTTCCAGGCCGGGCCTTCCGCCCACATCATGTCGGGGCTGTGGTAAAGGCGCTGGATGGGCGTGTTGCCGATCGCATACTTTTTGAAGCGGGGATCGAGCGCGATGATGTCCGGGTCGGGAAAGCGCGTGGGGTTCCTGCCGCTCCAGTCGCGTTCCACGCCGAGCGTCTTGGTGGCGATGGAGGCTCCCGCGACCGTCGCAGCGGCGGCGAGGAAGCTGCGGCGGTTGAGCGGAGAGGGCAGGGGAGAGGCGGGTTCGGAGGTGGTCGAGGCAGTCTTCATGCGCAGAGTGAGTTGAAGTGAATTGGACGTTTTGCTGTGAGGACAGAGTGTTGCCGCGTGGCGGTGAATTCAAGGAAAAGCTGTCACTTGCCGAACAGCTCGGCGGCGGCCTTCTGGAATTCAGGGAGAATCTTCTTGCCGTCGTCATTGCGCCAGCCCGAGTGCTGCACCATGAACACGGTGATCAATCCGCGCTTGGAATCAACCGCCATGTTCGTCGCGTAAGCGCCACCGTGCCCAAATGTGCCGCCGCCCGTGCTGAAGCCGAAGCCGTAAGGCGTCTGGATGGCGTCGCCCGTCTGTTTGCTCGTCATTTGCCTGAGCGATGACTCGGTGAGATAGCGTTTGCCGTTGAGTTCGCCGCCGTTGAGGAGCATCTGGCAGAACTTCGCGAGGTCGCTCGCCGTCGAGAACAACCCGCCCGCGGGCATGGGCTGGCGCTTGCGGTCGTTGAGCGGATATTTTAGCTGCGTGACGGTGGTTTCTTCGAGGTCGGTCTTGTCCTTGTTCGGCTTGTAGGATTTGGCGAGGCGCTTGAGCTGCGCTTCGCTCGGCCAGAAGGTCGTGTCCTTCATGCCGAGCGGATCGAACAGGCGCTTCTGCAAAAATTCCTCGTAAGGCATGCCGCTGACAACCTCGATGATGCGGCCGGCGGTGTTGATGCCGGCGTTGCTGTATTGATACTTGGTGCCCGGCTCGAATTGCAGTGGCGTCATGGCATAACTGCGCGCCCCGTCGCGCAACGGCAGCACGTCGAGCGTCGGCTGTTCCATCGCCGACTTGAACGGCAGCCCGCTCGTGTGGCTGAGGATTTCGCGAACCATGATCGGATGCCGCGGACGCTTCAACAGCATGTGCTCCTTGTCCTGTTCGACGGCGAGCCATAAGTCCTTGAACTCGGGCAGATACTTCTCCACCGGGTCGTCCACGTTCACTTTGCCTTCGTCCACGAGCATCATCAGCGCCGTGGCCGTGATGGGCTTGCTCATGGAGGCGATCCAGAAGAGCGCGTCCGCGTGCATGGGCTTCTTCGCCGCGATGTCCGCGAAGCCGACCGTTTCGACGTCGAGCACCTTGTCCTTCGACGCCACGAGCGTCACCGCGCCGGCGAGCGTGTGGCTCTCCACGAACGGTTGCAACTTGGCCGCGATGGGATGCGCCTCGCTGCCGCGCGAATGAGTTGATGCGAGACAAAGCCCCGCAAGCAACAGGGCGGCAAAGCGGGCCGGAAGAATGGGAAACATTTTCATAAGCACGGCGAAGTTCTGACACGAAGCGAAGAGCGGGTCAAACCCGCGCACGAAGAAAGGTCGGTGGGGTGGCCAACGGGACTCGAACCCGCAACAACAAGCTCCACAAGCTTGGACTCTACCATTGAGCTATGGCCACCGACCGAGCGCGGAACGTAGTGGTTCTTTTGTGAAGCGTCAAGCCCGCCTGCCACGTCTCAGACGTTGCGAGTTACACGCTGACCCGTTTCATCACGGTGTTCAAATCCACCAGCGCCGCGCGGTCGCCCGCCTTTTGCGCCAGCTCGCAGATGAGTTCAATCGCGCGGAACTCCGGGTCCATCGCGCTCAGGCACGCGGGATGGCAGAGGAAGTCGAACACCGCGCGCTCCGCGATGCACCACTCGGCCGCGAGTCGGATGGCCTTGAGGAACCATTCCAGTTTCCAGCGCCCGTTGCGAAACGCGCCGATGTCGCTGATCGGGCTCATCGGAATCTCCACCAGCCCGCTTGCATAACGAAACGGCTGCGCCCCTGCCTGCGCCTTCACGATGCCGTCGAGCACTTCGGCGGAAGGCTCCTCCCCAGGCTTGCTGTTCGGATGCGCCGGATACTTGCCGCTGCACCACTTGAAGCCCAGTTCGAGCAACATCTGTTGAATGTGCGGCGCGTCGGCGAGTCCGTTGCTGAAGCCGCCCGGCGTGCGGAAGCCCGCCGGCTCGATGCCGAGGCGCGACTTCATCGCCGCCGTGCAGAGCGCGATGTTCTCTCGCACAGCCTGCTGCGGCGTCTTGCCTTCAAGCAGCCACGGCGCGCGCTGAAAGCGGAACTGCACCTCGCTCAGCTTCGCAGCCTTCACATAGACATGGTCATACGTGTGATTGCCAACGCTGTGGCCCGCCGCGAGAATCTCCTTCAACCAGTCCACGTTCTCCTGCTCCAACGCGCGGCCGACGAGGAAGAAATGGCAGAGGCCGCCGTGCACTTTCACGCGGCGCGCGGCCTCGACGGCGTAGCGCTTCGCCGCGTCGTCGAGGTTGCCCTTTTCGTAATCCCAATGCGTATCCTCCCAGCGCGGGAAATTGCGCGCCATCTCCAGGTCGAGCGTGATGGCGATGAGCGCCTGCTTCTCGGCAGCCCACGCATTCTGTCCGAGCAAGACGCCACCGCCCGCCATCGCAGCGGAGCGCACAAACTCCCGACGTGAATGAAGACGTGAGTTCATTCCGTCTTTCCCTTCGGTTGGAATTGCACCCAGCTCACCTGCGTCACGAGCTGGTTGAGCGCCGCGTAGCTGATGTGCGCGTTCGTCGCGTAGCGTGGCGTCTTGTTCGATGGGAACGTCGCCAGCGTCGCGTCGCCGACGAGGAAGACATTGAAATCCTTCGACAAATTCTCGTAGCCCGCCGTCGTGCGGCAGAAGCACATGTCCGTCGCGTAGCCCGTGAGCAGCACGTGCCGCACGCCATTTCGCTGGAGAAACTCCCGCAACGGCGCGTAGCCTTGCGCGTCGTAGATTATCACGTCATCAGCGGCCACATTCACGTCGCGCGTGACGGGAATGGGCAGATTCCAGAAGCCCGCGTTGTTGTAGCGCGGCCCGGCGTCGAGTCCGGGGAACTGCTTGAAATAATCCCGCACCGGCTTGTCGCGCGACACCGCGAGCGTCGCGGGCAACGGTTCAGCGCGATACGTGAAGCCGTTCAGCTTCGCCTTCAACTCCGCCGCGCCTTCGCGCCGCTCAGCGTCGGTGGGCTTTCCCTTGAACGAGCGGTAGAGCTTCCTGCGAATTGCATCCTCCTCGCCCGGCAGGCTGAACATGACGAACGCAACCTTGCCCCGCAGAGACTTGAGAAACGGGTTGATGACCTCGCGCGTGTGCCGTGCCGCGAGATGGTTCTTTTCCACCGTGCAGAAATCCGCCACGCCAGCCGGCTCGGGCGTGTTCCAGCCCTGTCCATCATCAATGCCCCACGGATGCACCATGATGACCGCCGTCTCCGCCGCGCGCAGATGGTTCGGCATCTCGATGACGCCGCGTGCGTTGTAGCTGAAGCGCCACGCGCGCACGTGCAGGTCGGCCTTCGCGTCGTCCACCAGCGCGGGCGCCTCGAAGCGCACGGACTCCTCGACCGGCGCGACAAACTCGGGATGATCCGCGAGCAACGGCTTGGGATTAGACAGCCGCGTAAGCCGGTTGGAATAAGTCCGCGTGTCGTTGTCTGCGGCGAACGTGGTCGCAACGAGGAACGCAGCCAGCGCGAGGGAAATCAGGGAACGCATGGGCCTCTTATCGCGTCCCGATGCGTCCGTGTCAAACGCGACGGTTCACGCGATGCGCATGGTCAGGCCGCCGTCAATCACCACGGTCTCGCCGGTGATGTAGTCGTTCTTCACGAGCATGAGGATGGCGTCGGCGACTTGCGCGGGCGTGCCTTCGCGATGCAGCGGGATGCGGTGGTCGAGGTTCAGCCGCTTTTGTTCCTCGCTCATCGTCTTGTGGAAGTCGGTGCGAATGACGCCCGGCGCGGCGCAGTTGATGCGGATGTTGTCGTTCGCGAACTCGCGGGCCAGCGCGCGCGTGAGCTGCGGGATCGCGCCCTTCGCCGCCTGATAAGCCACATTCGTGATGATGCCGCGAATGCCGGCGGTTGAGGAAATCAGGATGATTGCACCCTCCTTCTTCGCGCGCATCGCGGGAATCGCGGCGCGGCAAAGGTGGAAGACGGCGTGAACATGCACGTCGAAGGCCGCGCCCCACTGCTCCGGCGTGAGATCGAAGAGGCCGCCGTTCACCGGGCCGCCGGCGGAGTGAACGAGCACGTCCATGGGGCCGAGCTTCGACTCCGTCTCGCGCACGATTCGCGCGCAGTCGGCGGGCTTGCCGCAATCGCCGAGGATGATTTCGCAGCGCCGACCGAGCGCGACGATGGCGTCGCGTGTGGCGGTGGCGTCGGCGTCGAGCTTGCGGCCGTTGATGGCGACGTTCGAGCCGTCCTTCGCGAGCGCGATGGCGGTGGCGGCGCCGATGCCCTTGGTGCCGCCAGTGACGAGGGAGATTTTTCCGGAGAGATTCATGTGCGCGTGTGTGTAGAGGCAGCGCGGCGGCGAGTCAATCGAAACACATCAACCGAACAACTGGCGCGCGGCGGCGATGTCGCGGGCGATTTGCGCCTTGAGCGCCTCGACGCCGGGGAACTTCTGCTCGTCGCGCAATTTTTCGACGAAGGTGAGTTCAAGTTCCTGTCCGTAAAGGTCGCCGTTGAAGTCGAGCAGGTGAACTTCGACCTGCGGGCGTGACGTATTCGCCACGGTCGGCCGGACGCCAATGTTCACGACGCCGCGGTGCTCGCGCCCGCCGAGCGCGGCGTGGACGGCATAGACGCCGTTCGACGGCAGCACGAGGCCGGACGTGTCGAGGTTCGCAGTGGGGAAGCCGAGCTTGTGGCCGAGCTGTTCGCCGCGCACGACGACGCCCGCGAGCGAGTAGGCGCGGCCAAGCATCTGGCCCGCGGCGTCGAGATCGCCGGCGCGGATGGCGTCCCGGATGCGCGTGCTGCTCACGGCGTCGCCGTCGAGCGACACAGCGGCCATGCCATGCACGGTGAACTTGAGTTCGCGTCCGAGCGCGCGGAGGAGTTCGACATTGCCGCTGCGCTTGTGGCCAAAGGTGAACGTCGCGCCAACGCAGATGCTGTGGATGTGGCCAAAGTCGCGCGCGAGATTGCGGATGAAGACTTCACTGGTCTGTTCGCTGAAAGTTTTGTCGAAGTGAATGAGCAGCGTCGTGTCCGCGCCGAGCGTCGCGATGACACGGAGCTTTTGCGCCAGCGAATAGATGAGCGGCGGCGTGCGGTCGGGCGCGACGACGGCGTTCGGATGCCGGTCGAACGTGATGACCACGGCGAGCGCCTCGTGCTGTCGCGCATCGGCAATCGTCTGCCGGATAATCTGCTGGTGACCGAGATGCACGCCGTCAAAGACGCCGATGGCGAGGCACACCTTGCGCGTGCCGGCACGGAGTTCGGTGGCGTGGCGGATGGTGTTCACGTCATCTGCACGAGTCGCACGAACGGGATGATGCGCTGTTCCAGTTCGGCCTCGGTGAGCCCTGGCACATCTTCGAGCGCGATGGCGTCGGCCACGTCGAACTGCCCGCTGACAAGCCGGCGAAGGTTTTGCAGATGCGCGCCGCAGCCGAGCTTCCGGCCGAGATCATACGCGATGGTGCGCACGTAGGTGCCCTTGGTGCAGGCGACGCGGAACCAGCCGACCGGCTCCGCGTAGTCTGTGAACTGGAACGAGAAGATGTGAATGAGCCGTTCCTTGCGCTCGATCTCGACGCCTTTGCGCGCGAGTTTGTAGAGGGGGACGCCGCCGATTTTCACGGCGGACACCATCGGCGGCAACTGCATCTGGTCGCCGAGGAAGGATTCCGTCGCGGTGTTCAACTGTTCGAGCGTGATTGGCGGAACGGGATGCGTGGCGGTCACTTCGCCGTCGGCATCGTAACTGGCGGTTTCCACGCCGAACCTCATCGTGCCTTCATAGACCTTGTCGTCGGCCATGAGTTTCTCGGCGAGCTTGGTCGCGCGTCCAAGCAGGATGACGAGCAGGCCCGTGGCGTTCGGGTCAAGCGTGCCGCAATGGCCGACCTTTTTCGCGCGCACTTGTCCACGGATGACATCCACAATGTCGTGCGAGGTCAGTCCCGCGGGCTTGTCAATCAACAGCGCGCCGTCGAGCGGGTCGAACTTGTGCATGAGGGCAGGGGAAGATCAGCGCGCGTGAACAAGCGCCTTCTTGATGGCGCCCAGCACGCGGCGCTGAATGGAAAGCGGATTGCCGCGAATGCGCGCACCAGCAGCGGCAGGATGCCCGCCGCCGCCGAACAGCGCGGCGACATCGTTCACATTCACTGCGGCGCTCTTGCTGCGCAGGCTCAGGCGTGTGAGGTCCGGCTCGATTTCCTCAAACACGCACGCGACGATGACCGGTTCGATGTCGCGGATGTGATCAATGATCCCCTCGCTGTCCGCCGGGTGCGCGCCGGTGCGCTCGTAATCGGTCTTGCGCAAACGCACCCATGCGATCTGGTCGCTGTGGGCGAGCCGGAAATGATTATAGACATGCTTCAGCAGCCTGACTCGTGAGAGCGGATAGGATTGATAAACCTCGTGGCAGACGCGCGAGAGATTTGCGCCGCGCTTCACCAACTCCGCGGCGATGTGATACGTCGAAGGCCGCGTGCTCGGATACTGAAACGAGCCGGTGTCAGTGGAAACGGCGGTGAAGAGACAGTCAGCAATCTGCGAAGTGATCGGCCAGCTCGCGGCCTTCATCAGGCGGAAGATGAGTTCGCCCGTTGAAGGTTCACGGCCGGAAATCCAGTTGATGTCCGCGTAACGCGTGTTGCTCTCGTGATGGTCAATGTTGATGAACACGCGCCGGGCAGCGATGTGCGGCGCAACCGTGCCGAGGCGCTCGAAGCTCGCGCAATCCGTCGCGATGACGGCGTCGAACTGGCAGCCCGCGTGCGGGCGCTGCATGAGGCCGTTCGGGACGAGGAAGGAAAGCTTCTGCGGAACTTGATCCTGATTCCAGACGGTGACTTTTTTCCCGGCGCCCTTGAGCGCGAGGCCGAGGCCGACCTGCGAGCCGATACAATCGCCGTCGGGCCTGATGTGGCCGACGACGCACACGCGCTCGGAATCACGCAGCGCGTCGAGGATGCGGGAGACGATTTTTGGGACGGGCTTCACAGAGAATTCATCATGCGGAGTGTTAAGCGCAAAACAAGGGCTTGCCTCACTTCTTCGGCTCCTCCTTCGGCAGCGTCTTCTCCAGTTCTTCGAGGATGGCAAGGACCCGATTGCCGCGCTCGACGGAGTCATCTTGGACAAAGCGCAACACGGGCGTGTATCGCAGAACGACATCCGCAGCCATCATGGACTGGATGCGCTTGCGTTCCTGTTCCAGCAGCGCGATCGCGCCCTGCTTCTGTTTCGCGTTGCCGACGACGCCGATAAACACCGTGGCGCTTTGCAGGTCGGCGGCGATGTTCACCTCGTTGACTGTGATCAAGCCGGCCTTCTCGACGGGGAATTCACGCCGGATGATTTCGCCAAGGCTGCGCTTGAGCAGCTCGCGGACTCGTTCGATGCGACGTTGGGACATGGTGCGTTCTAGTGTCTGCAAAAGCGGCGCAACTGCCGGAACTGTTTTCAACCTGGCCGCGCGAGCCGCGCTTACAACGTCTGCTTCACCTTTTCGGTGGTGTAACTCTCGATGACGTCGCCGGGCTGAAAGTCATTGAAGCTCTCGAGGCGTATGCCGCACTCCATGCCGGCTCGCACTTCGTTCACCTCGTCTTGGAAGCGGCGCAGCGTTGTGACCGCACCCTCGTAAATGAGGCCTTTGCGCCGCATGACGCGAACCTTGCCCTTGTTGATGCGGCCGCTCAAGACAGCGCAGCCAGCGACGTTGCCGCCCTTTGAGAGGGCGAACAATTTCCGCACTTCGGCGGCGCCGACAATGGTTTCCCTGAGCACGGGTTCGAGCAGGCCCGCCATCGCGTCCTTCACTTCGTCCACAAGTTCGTAGATGATGGAGTAAAGCTTGATCTGCACACCTTCGTGCTTGGCGATGTCCGCAACGCCGGTGTCAATGCGAGTGTGGAAGCCGAGAATGATGCCCTTGGATGCAGCGCTCAAGAGCACGTCGCTCTCCGTGATGGTGCCGACGGCACCGTGCACAACTTCGAGCGCGACCTTGTCCGTGCTGATTTTGGCCAGCTCGGACTGGATGGCCTCGACGGAGCCTTGCAGGTCGGCCTTGATGACGATCTTGAGCACCTTGCCCTGCGATGCGGCGAGCGTGGTGAAAAGATTTTCGAGCGTGACCATCGGCTTGCGCTCGGCTTGCTCGGCTTCCCTCGCCTCCTGCTCGCGCTGTGCCGCCATCTCGCGCGCGGTCTTTTCGTTTTCAAGCACGGCGAACTCAATGCCCGCTTCGGGAATGCCGTTAAGACCGAGAATCTTCACCGCGACGGAAGGCGTCGCTTCCTTGAGACGTTTGCCCTCCTCGTTAATGAGCGCCTTGACCTTGCCGAAGTAGTGGCCGCAGATGACGACGTCACCGACTTTGAGTGTGCCCTTGCGCACAAGCACGGTGGCAACGGGGCCGCCGGGCTCGAGGCCGGACTCGATGACGTTTCCCTTGGCGCGGCGGTTCGGGTTGGCCTTGAGTTCGATGACCTCGGCTTGTAGCAAAAGCAACTCAAGCAGCTTGTCCACGCCCTGTTTCGTCAACGCAGAAACATCCACGAAAATCGTCTCGCCACCCCACTCCTCACAGACGAGGCCCTTGTCCTGCAACTGCTGCCGAACCTTCATCGGGTTCGCATTCGGATGATCGCATTTGTTGACGGCGACGATGATCGGGACTTTCGCAGCCTTCGCGTGACTCAACGCTTCGAGCGTCTGCGGCATCACGCCGTCATTTGCCGCGACGACGAGGATGACGATGTCCGTCACGTTTGCGCCGCGCGCGCGCATGGCGCTGAACGCCGCGTGGCCGGGCGTGTCGAGGAAGGTGATCTGTTGAATCTCATCCTTCCGTTCAGGATGCGGAAAGGAAATCGTGTAGGCGCCGATGTGCTGAGTGATGCCGCCGGCCTCGCCCGCGGCGACATTGGCCTTGCGGATGACATCAAGCAGCGTGGTCTTGCCATGGTCAACGTGGCCCATGATGGTGACGACCGGCGGACGCGGCCTGAGATCCTCGGGCTTGTCCTCGATAATATCCACCTCGACCCTCTTGACGGGCGCGTGGACCTGGCCTTCGCCGCGCGCGCGTTTTTCAACTTCAAAACGGAAGCCACGCTTGGCGCAAAGTTTCTGCGCGACGGTTTCATCCACCGAGTCGTTGATCTTCGCGAAAACTTTCAGCTCCATCAAATCGCCGATGAGCTGGAATGGCTTGAGTTGCATCTTCTCCGCAAGCTCGCGCACCATGATGGGTGGCTTGACGATGATGAGTTCGCCTTCGGTGGGCGCGACGAACTTTGGCTCGGTGGGCTTCGCCGGCGCGGGTGCGGGCGCCTGCCTTCCGCCCTGCTGTGAAGAGCCGCGATCGCCGCGTTGATCGCGCTGTGCCGGGCCTGCGGGCCGGGCCGGGCCGCGAGCAGGCTGTTCGGAAACTCGGTTTGCCGTGCGGGCCGGCGGCTGTCGCAACCAAGTCGGCGCGATGGAGCCAATTTTTTCGCCGATGATCGGACCTTTTGGCGTGGACGGCGCTGGCGGAGTGGCCCTCGCCTCGACAACAGCCGGCTTGGACGCGGGCGGAATGGGCGCGGGTGAAGTCACGACCGCCGGGCTTGCCGTTGTCACAGTGGACGCGGGCGGGACGACTGTTTGAGCGGTTTCCGATGCGGCGGATGTCGTGACAGTTTCGGCTGGCTCGGCGGCGGGCGGAGATTCTGGCGGGGCCGTGATGATGATCGGCTGGGAAGGCTCTGCGGGCGCTGCGGCGGCGGGCGCCGGCTTCACCCCGCCGAGCTGTTCTTCGAGATATTCAGCGGTGATTTTGTCCAGCGAGCTGGACGGAACCTTCGCCTCCTTGATGCCCAGTTCCTTGGCCTTCGCGAGCACATCCTTGCTCTCGACGCCGAGCTTGCGGGCAATGTCGTAAATACGAACGGGCATATAAATTGTCTCTTGCGCACGCTGTTCTCACAGGCTTCATGCGCTAAACCGCACGTGGTGTTACCGGGCGCTTTATCATGCTACGCGGCTGCGGCGTCGCCGCCGGCGCGGCGCGCGACTTCCGCGCGCACCGCAGCCAGAATGGCGGGGCCTTGTCCGGCCAGTTGCTCGATTCCGGCCAGGTCGTTTTCCTCAGCCTGTAGGAAATCATCAAGCGAATGAAAACCACTTTGCACCAGCACCACGGCCTGCTCGCGCGTGACACCGGGAATGCTGGCAAAGGCGTCAATGGCAAAACCGACCTTCTGGTCAAAGCCGACCGTCGTGATCTGCTCGGGCTCGATGTTGACCTGCCAGCCAGTGAGCCGGGATGCGAGGCGCGCGTTCTGGCCGCGCTTGCCGATGGCGAGCGAAAGCTGGTCCTCACTCACGAGGATGCGGCAGCGCTTGTTGGCCTCGTCCACTTCGAAGGACTTCAGCTTCGCGGGCGCGAGCGCGTTCGTGAGATACACCTTGATGTTGGTGTCCCACTTGATGATGTCCATCTTCTCGTTGTTCAGCTCGCGAACGATGTTCTTCACGCGCTGCCCGCGCAAGCCGACGCACGCGCCGACGGGGTCAACCTTGTCGTCGCGCGAATACACGGCGAGCTTCGTGCGAAAACCCGGCTCACGGGCGACGCCCTTGATCTCGACGGTGCCGTTGGAAATTTCAGAGACTTCGAGCTGGAACAGTTTCACGACGAACTCCGGCGCTGCGCGCGACAGGATGATTTCCGGCCCATGCGTCGAGTTGTCCACGGCTTTGACGTAGCAGCGGATGCGCTCGCCAATCTGGTATTCCTCGGTGGGGACGCGTTCGCGGTTCGGCAGCAGTGCCTCGAACTTGCCGAGGTCCACGATGACATCCGAACGGTCAAAGCGCCGCACCACGCCGCTGACGATGTCGCCGGTGCGGTCCTTGAACTCGGAGTAAATCAATTCCTTCTCAAAGCGCCGCACCTGCTGGAGCAGCGCCTGCTTCGCATATTGCGCGGCGATGCGGCCGAAGCCCGTGGGCGTGACCTCGACTTCGAGCTCCTCGCCGAGCACGGCGTCGGCCTTGATGCGGCGGGCGTCGAAGAGGGAAATCTGGTCGTGCTTGGACACGACGCGCTCGGAGACGACGAGCTTGGCAAAGGCCTGGATGTCGCCGGACTTGGGATTGATCTCGCAGCGCAGTTCGCGCGCGGGGCCGACCGCCTTCTTCGCCGCCGTGATGAGCGACTCGTGGACAGCCCGGATCAGGACATCCTTGCTGATGCCCTTTTCCTTTTCCCAGTATTCCAAAATGGCCAAAAACTCGGCGTTCATATTCGTCGTCGCCCCACAACCCGGCCCCATGCGGAGAACAAAAAAGTCGGATTCATACGTCCGACTTTCTCTCGCGCTGGTGACCCAGCAACCAAATCGTTTTCTAACTCTGGCAAAATAAAGACATCCGAAGGCGGCGTCAAGTCTCGAATCAAACCCTACGGCCACCGCCCCTTGTTTCCAACCGTGCTGCCGCCATCGCACACGAGCGTCTGCCCCGTGACGAGGTCGGCGGAAATGAGCGACAGGATTGCCGCCGCGATGTCCTCGGGCTGGCAGACCTTGCCGAGCGCGGAGGCTTTCTCGCGGTTGGCCTTCGCCGTCTCGTAATTCTCGCCAAGTCCCTGCTGAAGCCACTCACCCGCGATGAAGCCCGGCGCGACCGCATTCACGCGAATCGCCGGCCCCAACGCCCGTGCCATTGAGATGGTGAGGTTGATCAACGCCGCCTTCGACGCGCAATACGGAACGGAACTGCCCGTTCCGAGAATTCCCGCCACGCTCGCGACGTTGACCACGACGCCGTTGCCGGTCGCTTCGAGATGCGGACGCGCGGCACGGATGCATTGGAAGGGCCCCTTCAAGTTCACACCGAGGATGCGCTCCCACACAGCGTCGGTCACCGCCTCCAAGTCGTCCGGTCGGATGAACTGTGTCGTGCCGGCGTTGTTCACGAGGATGTCGAGGCGGCCAAGTTCCCCCGCCGCCGTGTCCATCATCGCGCGGCACGCCTTGTCATCCGCCACGTCGCCCGTCACGACGAGAGCCTTCACACCGAATCGTCGCGCTTCGGAGGCGACTTGTTCCGCGCGATCGCGTGATTGCGAGCAATTGATTGCAACCGAACATCCCAGCCGCGCCAGCGCCAGTGCCGTCGCCGCTCCGACGCCGCGGCTCGCGCCGGTGATGAGGGCCGCTTTGCCTTGAGGATTCATGCAAGAAAAAGCCGCGCCATTGAACGCGCGGCAAACTGTTTTGTGACCTTTTGAAAATGGTCGGGGCGGTGAGATTTGAACTCACGACCTCTTGGTCCCGAACCAAGCGCGCTACCAAGCTACGCTACGCCCCGAACAGAGGAGCGACGTTGAGGGCTGGCCGCGGGATAATCAATGTTCTTTTTCGGAAATCTCAGTTCGCCCTCGGCTTCGGCAGATTTACCTTTGTTCGCTCCTGCGCGAGCTTGAGCAACTGCTGCGGCGTGACGATGCGCGACCAGTTTAGGAAATCCGGCGCTTCCTTGTCGCCGCGCGGGGCGGTCGCGAGGTTCAGCGAGGCCACGTCCGGCTCGAACAGCGCGGCAAACGTCGCCACCTCGGTCATCGTTGGACTCGCGTGATAATGCAGCGGCAGCGTGCCGAGTCCCTCGATCGAGCGCGCGGCCTGCGTGGCGCGCTCCACGTCCCACACCTGCATTCCGGCGAGCGTCTCGCCAAGCAGCATGAAGCGCCGACGAATTTGCGTCTCGTATTTCTTCTCGCCGCCGAGCGCCGTGTAGCCGACGCCGCGCGGCGCGAACGTGATGTAAGCCGATTGGTTGCGCTTCATGTATTGCACCCAGCCGGCGAACTGCTTCGCAGCCTCGGCAGGCAGCGGTGCGTCCGCCTTCACGCCGGCGACGGCGAACTCCTCTGCGAATGCCGGCGCAAAGCCCGCCTGCGCGAGCGCGAGTTGCTGCTTCCAGTTGTCCGCGTCCACGGTTTCGATGTGCAAGCCCTTGAGCGCGACGCCGACGGGCCGCGCCAGATAGAAGCGCAGCGTCACGCCGGGCTGGCTCTCGAACTCATGCACCGTGAGATTTATGCCGTCATGCTCGGCCGCAGCGATCTGTCGCACGTGGAGCGGCACCGACGTCGTCGGCCAGCCGCCAAAGGTTTTCTGCCGCAATTCAGCCAGCGCCTTCTTCGAGTCGAACGGCTGCGCATCGCTCGCGAGCTTCGTGAAGTTCTCGTAACAAGTCTTGGTGATCTGGTCGGCGGGCAGCGTGTCGAAGACCTTCAGTTGCTGGGCGGTGAAGATTTTCTCCGCGAAGTTCGGCACGGGCGCCTCGCTGCTCTTGAGCCACTTATTGAACCACCGCATCACCGGCACCTGCAACTCCTGTGTGTCCTTGTGCGGGCCTTCGGTGATGATGAGGCCGAGTTTTTCCGGCGCGCCGTTCACATCATAAATCTTCCGCATCGTCGCGTGCAGGCGGCCCACGCCGTCGAGCGGGAAGATCGTGTCCTTGTCCGAGTTGCAGATCAGCAGTGGCCTCGGGGCGACCAGCGCGGCGACTTGCGCGTAATCCCACCGGTATGTGTTCACCATGAACATGCAGTCGCAATGCCCCTCGACGCAGCCGTCCACGACGTAGTTCTGCAAATCCGTGATGCCCGCCGTCGGGCACGCCGCGGCGATGCGCTCGTCCAGCGCGGCGATCCACCACGAATACGCCCCGCCGCCGCTGCGGCCGGTCACGCCGAACTTCGTCTTGTCCACCTCGGGCCGCGTCTCCAGGTAATCCAGCGCGCGAATGCAGTTCCACGCCTCGGCCGCCGCGCTCGAATAACCGCGCGAGTTCCACCACCACATGCCTTCCTTGTAGGTGCCGTGATGGATGCCCTCGATCTCGCCGAGCTGCACCGTGTCCACGACGAGGCAGACGTAGCCGTTGCGCGCGAACCAGTTTCCCCAATGCTGATACCCGACCTTGTTACCGTAGCTCACGCCGTTCGTCTTCACCTGCGCATGGCCGCAGACGTAGAGGATCGTCGGCGCGGGCTTCGTCAGGTTCTTCGGCACGTAAAGATTCGCCGTGACGTAGAGGCCGGGCATGGACTGGAAGTGCAGCTTCTCGACCGTGAACTCCGGCGCGTCGAGCTTGCCGGTGATCGTCGCGTGCAACTCCGACTTCGGCGGCAGCGGATCGAGGCCGAGCATCTCGTAAAGCTCCGCGCGGCGCTTGTCCTTGACCTTGTTCCAGTCCTCGAGCGTGGCGACATCCGCGAGGCAGCGCTCGCGCAACGTCTGCGTCTCGTTGCGGAAATGCTCGGCGAACATCCGGTCGCCGGGCGTGGCGTTGGCGGGCAGCTTGCCGTAAGGATTGCGATAAGCGGCGGCGAAGGAGGGGCCGACAAACTGTGAGACAACGAGAACGAGGGCGATCTGTTTCATGATTTTCATAGATGTGATTGAAGAATGCTCCACCTCCACACGTCGAGGGCGCACGAATCACTTCTTCTCCGCGATGCACCAGAGCGAGCGGTGCGTGCGGATGAAGAGTTCGCCGTTGGACGGAACGATGGATGAGTTGCTCGGTTCGCCGAGGGAGTTCACCGAGACGAGTTCAAACTTGGGCGCGGCCTTGAACACAAAGCAGTCGCCGCCCTGCGTGATGGTGTAGCAGTTGTCGCCCGCGAGCATCACGCTGCTCCAGTTCACGCCGGTGCTGGCCTTGGCGGGCAGGCGCTCGTTCCACACCATTTCCCCCGTTTTCAGGTCGAGGCACATCGCCGTGCCGGGGTCGTTGTGGATGTAGATGCGCCCGTCGTGGATGACGCCCGAACCAATCCGCTGCGGCGAGCGCGGATGGTGCCAGAGCCGGCGCGTGTCCGTGATGTCGCCGGTGCCGCCCGCGCGCACCGCGAGCGCCATCCCGCCGAAGCCACCCATCGCCACGGCAATGCCGTCGCTGTAAATCGGCGAGGTGTAACAGAGCGGGTTGAGGCCGGCGCACGTCCAGAGTTCCTTGCCGGTCTGCGGGTCGTAGGCGGCGAGGCGTTTGGGCCAGCTCATGAGCAACTGCTCCTTGCCCTCGACTTTCGCGATGAGCGGGGTCGTCCACGAGCCGACCCAGATGCCGCGGGGCGCGGCCTTTTTGTCGGCGTCCGCCGCGGCGGGCTTGGGTTCGCCGGAATCGCCGCCGGGTTCGTCGTCCTTCCACACGGTCTTGCCGGTCTTTTTGTCCACGGCGATGAGGAAGGTCGTCGCGCCGGGTCCGAAGTTGAGGAAGCACAGGCCGCCGTGAATGACGGGCGAGGCGGCGTTGCCCCAGATGTGCCGCTGCGGGCCGAGGTCGCGGTGCCAGAGTTCCTTGCCGCTCATGTCGTAGCAATACAGCCCCGGCGTGCCGAGATAGACGATGACGCGCTCGCCGTCCGTCGCGGGCGACGCGGAGCAGTGGGGGTTCGTGCCGTGCGTCGGCTCGCTGTCGCTGGAGTTCACGGTCGCGCGCCACAGCTCCTTGCCGGTCGCGCGGTCGAAGCAGAGCAGGGCGCGCTTGCCGTCCTTTTCGAGCGGCTGCGTGACGAAGATTTTGTCGCCCCAAACGACGGGCGTGGAGTTGCCGCGCTCGGGTAGGGGCACGCGCCACTTGACGTTCTCGGTCGTGCTCCACTTGGTCGGGAGGTTTTTCTCGGTGCAGATGCCGTCACCGGTCGGGCCGCGCCAGCCGGGCCAGTTGCCGGCGAGAAGCGCGCCGTTGAAAGCGATGAAAAGGAAGAATGAAAGAAGCGCTCCTGCGGAATGAACGCGTGCAGCGCGAGGCGAAAGTGGTTTCATGCCGCGCACTGTAGCAGGGCGTGACGGCGTGGCAACTGCGTTGAACTGCGCGGCGGGCACGGCGCGTTTAGCGATTTCCCACTTCTCATTCAGTAAAGTGCGTGCGAGGCTGGCGCATCATTTTACAGCCATGAAACGCACTCCTCTCACGACTGAACATCTCCACGGTGTTTTCTCCGTCCCATCGCTCGCGCGCCGCCGCGACGCGAGGCGGACGATTGACTTCGCCGAGAACGACCGCCTTGTGCGCCACATTCTGGACGGCGGCATCACGCGCTTTCTCTACGGCGGCAACGCCTTCCTCTATCACCTCACGCTCGCCGAATACGAGGCGTTGCTCGACTGGATGGCCGCCGCGCCGGACGAGTGCTGGATGCTGCCGAGCGCCGGGCCGTCCTTCGGGCGATTGATGGATCAGGCGCCCGCGCTGCGCAGGCACCGCTTTCCCGCGGTGATGCACCTGCCGTGCGGCGACCCGCGTGACGCGTCGGGGCTTGAACAGGGCCTGCGCGAATTCGCCGACGCGAGCGAGACGAAACTCATCCTGTATCTCAAGGAAGAGACGAACTTCGGCGCGAACAAGGAGGCCGGCCTCGACGCCGTCGCGCGGCTCGTCAACGACGGCGTGTGCGTGGCCATCAAGTATGCGGTCGTGCGCGCGAATCCCGCCGAGGATGCCTACCTCGACGCGCTGCTCAAGCGCGTGGACCGCAAGTTTGTCGTCAGCGGCATCGGCGAGCGGCCCGCGGTGAGCCACATGCGCGATTGGAAGCTGCCCGGTTTCACGACCGGCTCCGGCTGCCTCGCGCCGCGGCTGACGCAGAACATTTTCGAGGCGTGCGAGCGCGGGGACTTCGCCGCGGCACTTGAAGTTCGCGAGAAGTTCATCCCGCACGAAGACGTGCGCGACCAGTGGGGTCCGGCGAAGGTCTTGCATCACTCGGTCGAACTCGCCGGCATCGCGAAGACGGGGCCGATGCTGCCGTTTGTTTCCGCGCTCAATTCGCAGCAGCAGGACAAGCTCGCGCCAGTTGCCTGCGCGCTGGTGGAAGCGAACGCGGCGGCGAAGAAATCTTCCTCAAGCAAGAAGGCTGAACTCGCCGCGGCGTGAGCTGGCTCAGGAATGCTGCCACCCACGGTCGGCGAGTAGTTCCTGCCCGGTCAGCGCGCGACTCGCGTCGCTTGCAAGGAAGAGCACCACGTCGGCAATGTCGTCCGGGCCGAGAAGTGTTTCGATGCACTGCGCTTTTTGGATGAGACGCTTTGTGTTTGCGGTAACGTATTCGCGGAGCTGGCGCTCGGTCATCACCCAGCCTGGTGAGACGCAGTTGACGCGAGTGCCGCGCGGACCGAGTTCGCGCGCCAGCGAGCGCGTGAAGCCGAGCACGCCGCCCTTCGTGGCGACGTAGGCGGTCATGTTGACCGGGCCGGTGTGGAATGTGATGGAGGAGAGATTGATGATGGCACCCATGCCTATGGGCATGTGCCTCGCGGCTTCGCGGGCGGCGATGATGTAAGCGCGGAGGTTCACGGCCCAGATTTCATCGAGGAACTTCACCGACGAGTGCTCTATGGGCATCCGCGGATCAATCGCGGCGTTGTTGACGAGCACGTGGATGTGGTGCCCGCGCGCGCCGATCCGCCCGATCCAGCGGCAGATGTCCGCCTCGCGCCGCAGGTCCACGCGCTGGAAGTCAGCGTCCGATCCCAGCTCCTTCGCGAGCCGCTGGCCCGCGCGCGCATCGGTGTCACAGAAAAACACCCGCGCACCTTGCCGATGAAAGGCCCGCACCGTGGCCTCGCCGATGCCGTTCGCGCCGCCGGTGACAAGGACGTGGCGGCCCAACAAATCCGTGTAGGTGGTCATGGATGCGGGGAGTATGAGAAATCACCGCAGTCGTGGCGAGCGCGAAGTGAGATGAAAATGATTGCAACTCGTCCGCGCTGGACGTGTTATCCAGCCGTGACTCGAAACCTCAACCCACCGCAGCCATGAAAAAACTTCTTCCGATTCTCGCCTTCACCTTCGTCGCCGCCACGCTCGCGCCGGCGCAGGAAGCCATCTCGCTCGAAGACGCGCAAAAACACGCGCGAATTCTTGCGCAAAACGCGCCCGGCGAAGCGACCTTGCAACTCAAGCAAAGCCTGAATCTCGACAAGCCGCGCGGCATCAAGGCAGGCGAGGTCGGACTCGTCGTCATCCCCGACGACAAGCTCACCGCCGACGCGCTTGAAAAGGCGGGCAAGGATGCGACGCCCATCGGCCAGCTCTGGACGCGCACCGCGACCGCCGCGCAGGACGGCAAGGTGACGCCCAACTCCAAGCTCCGCCTCATCACGATCGCGCATGGCGACCAGTCCGCGCAGGTGCAACTCTATTTGCTCGGCGTGCGCAGCCCGGAAAAGGGCAAGCTGGAGCTGGTGCTGTTCGGCAAGGACAAGGAGCCGTTGCTGAAACTGCCTTTGGAGAAATCCACCGGCGGCGGCGAGTTTCCCATCGAAGTTTCCGGCCGCAAAACCGGCGAGGAAAGCGGCGTCCTCACTCTGACACTGCTCGGCAAGTTCAAGGCCGAACTGCCCTTGATGAAGCAGGAGGACTAGGCCCCAACGTCAGCCGTGTCTTTTCAGGAGCGCCGGGCAATGTCCGTCGCTCCTGTTGTTTTGACGGACTTGTCTTTGTCTTCAACGGCTGGCACCGTTGCGATGTCGAAGCGACAGAACGACATGAACTCTCCAGCATTCATCCGAGCCGCTGCCCTTGCCGTGCTGTTCGGCATCGCAATGGCCCCGCAATCGTCCGTTGCAGGCGAACTTTCCTCAAAATCCACGCAGAAGGAGCCGCCCGCCGCGCTTGACGCTTCCATCCGCAAACTTCTTTCGCCGCAGGCGGTGCAGGTGCTCGACGACGGCAAGCCGGTTTTTGAATTTTGGTTTTGCAGCGAAGTGCCCGCGTCCGCCAAACCTGAAAGCATCGCGAAGGCGCTCGACGCGCTCAAGCCTGTGACGCTCGTCGGCGCCGTCGCGGTGAGCGGCAAGCAACAGCGCACGTATCGCGACACCGACCTGGCCGAGGGCGTTTACACGATGCGCTTCAGCCTCCAGCCGCAGGACGGCGACCATCTTGGCAGCGCGGATTATCCGTATTTCCTCGCGCTCGTCCCGGCGAAGCTCGACACGAAGCCCGACAGCTTCGCGAACTACACCGCGATGGTGAAGGCCAGCGGCAAGGAAACTTCCAGCGGGCATCCGATTGTCCTGAGCCTCCGTCCGACGAGCGATGGTGAAACCCCCAAGCTGCTGGAGCCTGCCGCCGAACACAAAAGCGTGCGTGTGAAGTTGAACGCGAAGCCTGCGGGCAGCGACGCGGCCGTGCCACTCGTGTTTGAGATCGTGGTCAAGGGCAAGGCGAAGGGCTGAGCCGCTCAGAACTCGTCCTGCTTGAGCGGGCGCTCGCGGAGTTCCACCGGCTGCCGGCAGCACACGCATTCCCCCGGCACGATCGAGCGGATGGTGCAGATGTCGCACCAGTAGTAGAGTTCATGCACCGCGCCGTTCTTAACCGAGCGCATTACGACAGGCTCGAATTCGCGCGTCCGCTCCTTCAACGGGCCTTTCAAAATCAAATCCTTCTGCCGTAGCCGCTCATCGAGAAACAGCGCCTCGGAACTTTTCGTCCGCAGCAGCGTGTAGAGTTGTCCATCCGCGGTCTTGTAGGCCCACGCGTGCTCGTGCTTCCCCGGCGCGCTGGCCTTGGCCGACTTCGCGCGCTCCTCGACGAGGCACACGACGCGGCCACGCAGCTCGGCTTCCTTCGCGGAACTCTCCGCTGCGCCGGCTCGCGCGAAGGCAAGCAGCGCGCAGACGATGAGAACGCTGGCGAACAGCTTTCCGCGTGGGCGCATGATGTTCATTGCTCCGTCAACTTTCCGCGAAACGGCCGCGCGCTCAAGCGCATTCCGGCCCGAACTCGCGCAACGCGCGTTCGTAGTCCGGCACCGTATCGAGGTCGAGATCGAGGCCCGCGTCGCCTGATTCGCAGAACATCACGGCTTCGGGCGCGGCGCGGAGGAACAGTCTCAGATTTTCGTGAGTCGAGTTCGCAAGCCGGCGAAACGCGGGCGCGGGCAGCACGACCGGGTGGCGTCCCCTGCCGTTTCGGGACGGCTGGCAGATCGCGGCGGGATTCCGCGCGGCAAACTCGATCAACGCGCGCAGCGTCTCCGCGCGCACATGCGGCTGGTCGCCGAGAGTGATGGCCCAGTGCGTAATGTCGTCATGCCAACCGTGCCATTTGGCGGTGCACTGGATTGAACTGAACATGCCACGTTCGGGTTGCGGGTTTGTGATTCTGTTTTCCGCCGCGAACCCGAGCCGGTCCAACTCGGCAGCGAGCAGCACGTTGGCCGCATCAAGCACAACTGCGGTTTGCGTGGCCCCTACTTCCTGCCACACGCGAAGCAAATATCCGAGCACGCTCGTGCCGACCCATGGCAGCAGCAGTTTTGGCCGGCCCATGCGCGAGGACGCGCCCGCCGCGAGGATGACGACGCCGAGTTTCATCGCGACGCGCAGGGCAGGGCAGGGGATGGCGCGCCATCGCGGTTCGTCAGAGTGCGGTTGAGTTCAGCACGGCGGCGCACAAACTCCGCCACGACGCTCACCGCGATTTCCGGCACGCTCACCGCGCCGATGTCCGCGCCGACCGGGCATTGCACGCGCGCCAGTTCCTCCGCCGTCGCGAGTTTTTCATCGAGGAACTGCTCGAAGATGAGCCGCGCCTTGCGGCGGCTGCCGATCATGCCGAGGAATGCGAACGGCCTGCGAATCCACTCGCGCAGCACGAGCGCGTCCCGGTTGTGGCCGCGCGTGACGACAAGCCCGAACGTCGGGCGCTTCGGCAGCGGCGTCGCAAGCAGCTCCTCCCAATAGCCGATGCGGAAGTGCGTTCCTTCGGGAAAGAACTGCGTGTTTGCAAATGTCGGCCGGTCGTCGAACACCGTGACTTCAAAGTCGAGCTGCGCGGCGAACTTCGCCACGGCCTGCGCGACATGCCCGCTGCCGGCGATCCACAGCGCGAACGGCGGGTGAACGACTTCGTGATAGAGCCATTCGCCGTTCGCCGCATCCTCGCCACGGGCGACCGTGAAGTCCGTCTTCACGCCCCACGCGAGCGGTTCATCAGTCATTGCGAGCGCGCGCCAGAGTTCCGCGGCGGCGGCGGCGCGCGGGAGGATCAACCCGTTCACCTTGCCGCCGCAGATGAGTCCGTCGTCCCAGCCAAAGTCGTGGTCGAGGATGAGTTCAAACGTCGCCGGCTCGCCGGTGCGCAGCGCGCGGCGGGCGCGGTCCTGAATCTCCGCTTCAAGGCAGCCGCCGCCGAGCGTGCCGAGGATGCGCCCGTCCGCAAAGAAAAGCGCCTTCGCGCCCTGCTTCTGCGGGCTGGAGCCTTTCACGCCGGCGATGAGGCCGAGCGCGAAGGGTTGCCCCTCCGCGAGCGCGCCGGGCAGGAGTTTGTAGAAGCGGGACATTCGTTGCGTGCTTGGATTGAACTGTTCCGAGTATGCCGCCGGGATTGGAGGCCAGCAAGCGCCGCCTCAAAAGCCGTTCCTTCAAAAATCGCGCTTGCCCTGTTCGTCCATTCGGCGAAACTACGCGCGTCCAGTTTAATTCTTCAAACTCACCAACGATTATGGGCCGCATCTTCAACAACATCGTCGAAACCGTCGGCCGCACGCCGCTCGTGCGCCTCAACCGCATCCCGCAGAGCCTCGGCGTGGACCCTTCCACCTCCGTGCTCGTCAAGTGCGAGTTCTTCAACCCGCTCGGCTCCGTCAAGGACCGCATCGGTATGAGCATGATCGAGGACGCCGAGAAGCGCGGCATCCTAAAGAAGGACACCGTGATCATCGAGCCGACCAGTGGCAACACCGGTATCGCGCTCGCGTTCGTCGCAGCGGCGAAAGGCTACAAACTCATCCTCACCATGCCGGAAACGATGTCCATCGAGCGCCGCGTGCTGCTCGCGATGCTCGGCGCAAAGCTCGTCCTCACGCCCGGCGCGGAAGGCATGAAAGGCGCCATCTCGAAGGCCGAGGCTCTTGCGAAGGAAACTCCCAACTCCTGGATTCCGCAGCAGTTCAACAATCCCTCCAATCCTGAAATTCACAAGAAGACCACCGCCGAGGAAATCTGGAGCGACACCGACGGCAAGGTGGACATTCTCATCGCCGCCGTCGGCACGGGCGGCACAATCACCGGCTGCTACGAAGTCATTCATCCGCGCAAGGCGAGCTTCAAGGCCATCGCGGTTGAGCCGAAGGATTCGCCAGTCATTTCGCAGACCCTTGCCGGCCAGCCGGTGAAGCCCGGCCCGCACAAGATTCAAGGCACCGGCGCGGGCTTCGTGCCGAACAACCTTCACCTCAAGGACGACAAGGGCAACGCGCAGATCACCGAGTGCGTGCAGGTCACGAACGACGACTCGTTCGCGATGGCACGCCGGCTCGCAAAGGAAGAGGGACTGCTCGTCGGCATCTCCTCCGGCGCGAACGTCTGGGCTGCCATCGAAGTCGCCAAGCGCCCGGAGAACAAGGGCAAGATGATCGTCGCCATCCTCCCCTCGACCGGCGAACGCTACCTCAGCACCGCGCTCGCTGCCGAGGCCCGCGCCGAAGTCGGCGGCTGATCGCCGCGCGACGTGCCATCAGGCGTGTTCTTGCCGCCAGGGCGTCTGCAAGGTGACGCAGTGGTGCGAGTTGATGCGCAGGCTCAAATACGAGTTTTTTGCCGGGTCGTAGGCCTGCACGCGGCTTTGCGCGATGTCGGTCAACTGCAACATGCGCGCCGCCATTTCTTTGGCCTTGGCCAGCGGGTCGGCGGCGTTGATGGGCACGTAAGCCGTGACTTCCCGGAAGGGCAGTTCGTCCTTGAACTCCAATTCCTCCTCGGTGCCATCCGCCAGCTTGCGGCAGCCAAAGAACTCGCAGTGAAAGAGGCAATCCCCGGCGCGTTTCACCTCCAACCAGCCGGGGATGACCCGCCAGTTCTCCGCCTTGTAGGGAAATCCTGCGATCAAATTTTCCAGCTTGGCCCAGCAGAACCAGGAGTCGTCCTCCGTGTCCAGGCCGAAACCCGACAGCTCACGCCAGTCCGCCACGTGGTAATCCTCGCTGCGCAACGAGAGGCGAAGATACTCCGGCCTGCCGTCTTCGCGCGGCGTGTGGCGGAACTCTGACGGCACGTAATGCGCCTCCAAGTCCCACACCTGTTCCCGTTTGATCGCATCATCAGACTTGTTGGTGAGCGTGACGGAGAAGCCGCTGTGGACGCGGACCAGTTCATAATGATTGAAGCCGATGCGCAGCATGGTGAGAGCGTGATTGGAAGATCAAAGCGTGTGGCCGGGGATGTTGCAGCGCGGAGGGTCAGAGACATTCGTGCCGGGCGAGTAACGACCGCCCTGCGGACAGACCGGCAACACCGAGCCTTTGATGTATGCAAGCAAGGTCGTGTCGCTCAACGAATAGGTGTCCGTCGGCAGCTTCTTGAATTCCAACGCCCATTGCTGCACCGCGCCGTCAATCTGCTTCAGACCGACGATGCAAGGCCTCCATGACGGTCTGGGACGAGTTAAAAGAATAACGATTGTGCCGAGTAAACTTACAAGCGAGACGAGAAGCCAGAACTGCCAACCAAAGGCAGATTTGCTGGGAGTCTTGCTCTCCATCACTCAAAGCGTGTGGCCGGAGATGTTGCAGTGGGGCACGGTTGTGATGTTTGCACCGGGACGATAACGTCCCCCAGCCGGACAGACCGGAAGCACCGAGCCTTTGAGATAGGCGAGCAACGTCTTGTCCGTCAGCAGGTAGGTCGCCGCACCGGAATGCCTGTAATCCAGCGCCCATTGCTGCACCGCGCCGTCAATCTGCCTGAGGTTCACGATGCAGGCCTTCTGCTGGGAGGTCGTGCGGGACTTGTTGTAATTCGGAATGGCAATCGCCGCCAGCACGCCAATGACACCGACGACGATCATGATTTCGACGAGGGTGAAGCCGAGATTGCGGCCCGCCAAGCGGAGCAACAAGCCAGAGACGTGTTTCGTCAGAGGTTTCCGCATCGCTAATCTTATCACACAACGTTCCAAGGCGCGCGGTTCTCGCGGCTGCGGGCGAAACCGGAAAGCGTGCTCATGCTGAAATGATGCGAGCGCGGCCTCGGAATTTCAAGGAGCAAGCTAAACGCCCGCTTGACACCAAAGCGGAGTAGGGCGACACCATCGGCGATGCGCTTCCTTGTCTCTCCTGCGGCAGTTTGTTGCCTGGGCGTCTGCCTTGCCGGGCTGAATGTGCCGATGCTTCACGCGGCGGCGCGCGTCGTCGTGAATGCGGGTGAGCATGAACGGAAGGATGCGGTGGTGTCCTTCGCGCTGCCCGCGGGTTTGAAATCGCCGCTCGTTGCGCGGAGCGACAAGGGTGTTGAAGCGGAGGTTCAAGTGGACCATGCCGGACGAGGTTTCTTCATTGTCAGTGAACTTGAATCCGGCGCGCAACGCACTTACACGCTGCGGGAGGGAAAAGCTTCGCCGTCCGCGGGTGCCGTCACCGCGAGGCGCGAGGGTGCGCGCCTTGTGATTTCAGCCGGTGACCGCCGCGTGCTCGAATATCAGATGGACGCGAGCGAGGTGCCGTCGCCGGACATCGCGGAGGTTTTCCGGCACGGCGCGCACCTGAACCGCGTCACCACGCCGGCGGGCCGCGTCGTGACGGGAGATTATCCGAAGGACCATCGCTGGCACCGCGGCATCTGGCTCGCGTGGACGGACACGGAGTTTGAGGGGCGCGCGCTGGACTTTTGGAACATGGGCAAGGACCGCAAGCTCACGGGCAAGGTGGAGTTCGCCTCGCTCGACGAGTCGTGGAACGGCCCGGTGCATGGCGGCTTCCGCAGCCGGCACCGTTTGCTCGACATGACCGGCGCCGCGCCGAAGCCCGTGTTGAACGAGTCGTGGGAGGTGACCGTTTATGCGCCGGGCGGAAAGCCGCGCTTCATCTTCGACCTCGTCTCGACGCAGTCGTGCGCGAGCGCGACGCCGCTCAAGCTGCCGAAGTATTATTATGGCGGGCTGGGCTTTCGCGGCCACGCGGACTGGGACCCGGTGGACAACTTCCACGTGCTCACGAGCGATGGCGAGACCAACCGCGAGAAGGCGAACGAGGCGCGCGTGCCGTGGATTCATCTCGGCGGCAGGACGGGCGGCGAGTTGTGTGGCATCGCGATTCTGTGTCATCCCGACAATTTTCGCGCACCGCAGCCGGTGCGCGTGAACCCGAAGAATCCGCAGACGTGCCACGCGCCGTCCGCGGTTGGCGACTGGGAGATCACGCCCGGCAAGCCGCTTGTCTCGCGCTTCCGCTTCGTCGTCAGCGACGGCCCGCCGGACAAGGCCGAGCTTGACCGGTTGTGGAATGACTTCGCGCATCCTCCGACGGTGAAGGTCGAAGCGAATTGATACGCCTTTCCTCAAAACACGGCGGCGTTCCGCAGTTGCCCGTGGAACGCCGTCTTGTGTGGAATTCAGTTTGTCGAGGGAGAGTTACTGCTGGCCGCCGATCTTGATGAGTTCGACTTCAAAGATGAGCGTCGAGTTGGGGCCGATGGGGCCGCCGGGCGTGCCGCGCTCGCCGTAAGCCAGTTCCGACGGAATGACGAGCTGCCATTTGGAGCCTTCCTTCATCAGTTGCAGCGCCTCGGTCCAGCCCTTGATGACGCCGTTGAGCGGGAAGCTGACGGGCTGGCCGCTCTTGTAGGAGCTGTCGAACTCCGTGCCGTCAATGAGCGTGCCCTTGTAATGCGTCGTCACGGTGTCGGTGGCCTTGGGCAACTTGCCCTTGCCGTCCTTGATAACTTTGTATTGCAGGCCGCTTGCAGTGGTCTTGACGCCTTCCTTCTTCTTGTTTGCGGCAAGGTAGTCTTCGCCGGCTTTCTTGTTTTTTGCGCCAGCTTGTTTATCCAGTTCCGCTTGGGCTGCGGTGAGCATCTGGCGCTTGGCGAGCATTTCCTTCTGGAAGGCTTCCATTGCGGCAACCATCTCCTCCTCGGAAAGTTGCAGCTTCGCGCCAGCAAGGGCGGCGCGCAGTCCTGCGGCGAGCGCGTCCACGCTGACATCCACGGACTGCTTCTTCATGTTGCGGCCGATGTCCACGCCGATGCTGTAACTGACCTTGTCCTTGAGGTCCTTGAGTTCGGGTGCGTCGGGCTTGTCCGCGGCGGCGAGCGGCGCGGCGATGAAGCCGAGCGTGAGCACGGCCGTGGCGATTTTCTTCATTCGATTTTTGCGTTGTGACGTTTTCGTCGGTTTTTGCCAGCGGTCTGGCACGTGAAGGCGAGAACCTAACAGGAAAACCTCTTGCGTCAATGCGCGTCTGCCCGGCTGCTCATTCCTTGAAGGCCGCGCCCAGCTCCAGCTTCAGTGCGGTGAGCGAAAGGTTCGTGTCCACAAGGAAGGCAGTCAGTGCGCCCACAAGCATCAGCATTGCGCCGGCAAACAAAAGGCTGATGAACCGCACTGCGTTCGTGCCGGTCAGCACGGCCCAGAACAAACTCATCACGAGCAGGCAGGCGACGAGTGCGCTCAAAATGGCAAGCACGATTGCCAGCCGCAGGATGCGCGCGCGCCGCGAAAGGATACGGACTTGGGCAAGCAACGCTGCTTGTTCTGTTGCCGAAGCTGTCTTTAGTTCGCGGTCCAGCAGGCGCGAGCGGTCCACGACGCGGCCGAAGCGGTTGGTCAGGGTGAGAAGCAAAAGCCCGACGCCCGAAATCAAGATCACCGGCCCGACCGCGATTTGCAGCGTTGGCACCAGTTCGTCAAGGGACATCGCGCTCATGTTTCAATCCGCAGAATTCAAGTCGAACAGGAAACCGCTGGAAAAATGTGAATCACGCCGCCGCCTCGCGCCGCGCCCACGCATCGGCCGCGAGGATTTGCTCGAACGTTGGGTGCGCGACGACTTGATGCCGATCCATGACGCTGGCGACGGTTTGGGTGATTTGCGTGAAGGTGATGCGACGCTCGCAGAAGGCGTCCACGGCGACTTCGTTGGCCGCGTTCATCACGGCGGGAAGAGTTCCGCCGACTTCACCGGCGCGGCGGGCGAGATTCAGCGACGGAAAACGATCCGCGTCTGGCTCTTCAAAGGTGAGGCTGCCGTATTTCGCGAGGCTCGTCTGCACGCGGTCGCTCGGCGCGCGGTCGGGGTAGGTGAGCGCATACTGGATCGGCAGGCACATGTCGGGCGTCGAGAGCTGCGCGATCATCGAGCCGTCCACGAACTCAACCATCGAATGCACGACGCTTTGCGGATGGACGACCACGCGCACGCGATCCATGCCGATGTCGAAGAGCCAGCGCGCTTCGATCATTTCGAGGCCCTTGTTGAAGAGCGTCGCGGAATCAATGGTGATCTTGCGGCCCATGACCCAGGACGGATGCTTGAGCGCGCATTCGACGGTGATCTCGGCGAACTTTTCCTTCGGCCATTGAGTCTTGTCGCGGAACGGCCCGCCGCTCGCAGTGAGCCATAGACTGCGCACCGATTCGGACGGTTTGCCATCGAGGCATTGAAAAATCGCGGAATGCTCGCTGTCCACGGCGAGAACTTTTACACCGTGTTTGCGCGCCTCGTTCATCACCGTCTCGCCGGCCATGACGAGGATTTCCTTGGAGGCGACGGCGATGTCCTTGCCGGCGCGAATCGCGGCAAGCGCTGGCTGCAACCCCGCCGTGCCGACGATGGCGATGAGCACGATGTCTGCGGCCGGCAGCGTGGCGAGTTTGAGCAAGCCCTCGTTGCCAGAATAAACCCGCGTGCTTGTGCCGAGCGTGGATTGGAGTTCCGCGGCCTTCGCCGGATCGGTGATGCAAATGGCGTCGGGTCGGTGCTGACGGGTTTGTTCGAGGAGCAGTTCCGAGTTGTTGCCGGCGGCGAGGCCGATGAGGCGGATGCGATCGGGCAGGTCCATCGCGACCTTGACGGTGCTGGTGCCGATCGAGCCGGTGCTGCCGAGGAGGACGACATTTTTCATCTCGTCAAAACATGCCGCAGATACAAATACATCAGTGGCGCATTGAACAGCAGGCTGTCCAGCAAGTCGAGGATTCCGCCAATACCGGGGAAGAAGCCGCCCGAGTCCTTCACGCCTGCCTCGCGTTTGAACAGCGACTCGATGAGGTCACCCACGACCGCAGACGTTGCGAGAATCAAGCCGAGCACGACTGCGTGCAGCGGAGTCATGCCCGGCAGGCGCGGCCCGGCGAAGTGAGTGAAGAGCAGGCTCGCGCCGGTGCTCACCGCGAGCGCGCCGCCGAAACCTTCCCACGTTTTGCCGGGGCTGATGCGCGGGATCATCTTGTGTTTGCCGATGAGCGAGCCGACCGCATACGCGCCAGTGTCGCTAAACTTCGTCACGAGGATAAAGTAGAGCACGTAGAACGGCCCGTTGCCGCCGATGCCGGGGAAGTAGTTGATTTTCTGGATGAAGTTTAGCAGCCACGGCACATACATCAGGCCGAACAGCGTCGTCGAGATGGCGAGGATGCCCGCCGTATTGCTCTTCGACACGAACTGCCGCACACACAAACCGAGCACGAACAGAATCAGGAAGCTCATCTCGAAGTCGTTTGCCTTCGCCGGGGCGACGGCGTTGCCGAGCACGCCGGAGAGATAGAGAAACGTGCTGCCCATCAGAAGCACGCCGCCCAAGATGCCCCAACGTTCGAAGCACACCATCCCGCGCTTCTCGACCAAGCCGTAAAACTCCATCAAACCCAGAACGGCCAGCACGATCATGATGACGAGGAAGACTGTGTCCGAAAGAATCTTGTTCCCTGAGAAGATCGAGCCGAGCACCACCGCCCACAAAATGACGGAACTCGTCAGGCGACGGAGAAAAACCTTTCCCTTTGAAGGCGATGGCAACGATCCATCTGCGGGCGTAGCAGGCTCAGGCATGTGGGGAAAGGTTAGCCGGACGGCGAAAAACCTGTCGAGGCGATTCCCAGCTACACCGCGCCGAAACGCCGGTGCCGCCGCGTGTATTCTTCGAGCGCCTCGTAGAGCTGCGGCTTGCGAAAGTCCGGCCACAGCGTCGGCGTCACCACCAGTTCCGCGTAGGAAATCTGCCACAGCAGGAAGTTGCTCACGCGCATCTCGCCGCTCGTGCGAATCAGCAAGTCGGGGTCCGGCCATGCGTGCGTGTAAAGATGCTGGGCCACGACCTGTTCGTTGATTTCGCCCGGCTCCAGCTTGCCCGCCTTAACCTTTGCGGCAATCGCCCGTGTCGCCTCAACCAATTCCGTCCGGCCGCCGTAACTCAACGCAAGGATGAGCGTGAGCCCGTTGTTCTTTGCCAATGCGGCTTGGGTTTTCTTCAACTGCTCCTGGACGAATTCCGGCAAGCGATAAATCTGCCCGATGACTTCGAGCCGCACATTGTTCCGGTTCAACTCGCCGATTTCGCCTTTGAGGAAGCGAGCCAGATACTTCATCAGCGTATCCACTTCGTCTTTCGGACGGCTCCAGTTTTCCACCGAGAACGCGTAGAGCGTGAGATACTTGATGCCAAGTTCGCCGCACGCGCGCACGGTCGCGCGCACGGACTCCACGCCGTTGCGGTGTCCTTCAACTCGCGGGAGATGGCGCGCCTTGGCCCAGCGCCCGTTGCCGTCCATGATGATGGCGACGTGCGCCGGAATGTTCGCCTTTGCCTGCGCGCTCATTTGAGGGATCGAACTCACGTCCACTCAGCCTAACCGCTCCTGTGTCCCTTGCCAAGCACGGCACGGATAACAAACCCCGCTGAATCGTAGCACTCCTTAAAGCAAAGGTTTCTGCGGCTCTTTGTAAGAATCCTCAACTCCGTTACGCCGTTTGCCGCCACCTAGCCAGCTTTTGCTTGAGGCGTTTCAAGTGCGAATACTTCGGCGTGACGGGTGGGAAATCTTTAAGCAGTTGCTCGCAGTCCGGCACGTTGCCCCACGCGGTGACGGTGAAAAATTCAAAAGCGTGCTGTGACTTGATTTTGAGCTCGCGGTTTTGGCGAACAAAGCGTTCGCGGAGCACCTTTTCCCAGTCGGACTTGTCCTTGGGCGCAGGCATCGCGTGGCGGCCGACCCACGGTATCCACTCGACGATCTGCGACTGGTGGCACCACGTCTCCTCGACGATCACCGGCCACGCGGCCTCGACATCCACGGCAAGGTCGTGCGCGTTCATGCCGAATTGATACGTGTCGTAGGTGTTCAAGATGACGGGAACTTTGACGGGCTTGCTCTGTGTTTCGGCGGCGGGAAACTCCGGCGTGAAGGCGTGCGGGACATTGATCATGTAGGCGACTTCGCGCACAGCCTGCGCGACGGCGATGTGATCCACGTGAACACCCGCGAGCGGATCGCTGGCAACCGGCGGGCAGAAAAGATAATCCGGCTCGAAGTCGCGGATGGCTTTCCACAACGCGGCGAGCAAATCCACAGTCACGCGCAGACAGGCCTCGCGGGGAATTTCGCCATTGGGAAAGCGCAGCGGCTCGAAGAGATATTGCCCGGCGTGCGCGGAGGCTTCCTGCTCCTTGATGCGCAGCGCTCCGGTTTCCTCTCGCGCGCGGAAATGATGCCCGGCCTTGCCGTCGGTGCAGACGATGAGCTTTGCCGTGAAGTCCGGGCCGAGTTTGCGCCGCCACAGCTCGAAGGTGCCGGCGGCTGTGAACTCAAAGTCGTCGTAGTGCGCGTGGAGGAAGAGGACTTTCATTTCAATGCCGGTTGAATTAGTGTGCCCACCAATCGAACCAGTGAACGCCCGCTTTCTCAACTCCCATCTCTTGAATTAACTTTTCAGACTCTCAACACTCAACTTTCAACCATCACTTCCCCATGCGCGTCCTCGGCATCATGTCCGGCACGAGTCTTGACGGCGTGGACTACGCGTTGTGCGATGTGAGCGAGCGCGGGATCAAGTTGCGCTCTCTTTGGTCAGTGGAGTTTCCCGGCGCGTTGCAAAAGAGGCTTCACGCCGCGGCGAGCAACCAAGCGGCGAGCTGGGAGACGGCGCAACTGCATCACGATCTCGGTCGCTTTTACGCGCGGCACGCCGACAAAATGCCGCGTCCGCTCAGGCCGCAGCTCGTCGGTCTGCACGGGCAGACGGTGTTTCACAAACCTGATGCGGGGACGCCGGCGACATTGCAACTCGGCGAACCTGCGTATCTCGTTGAGATGTTGCGCGTGCCGGTAGTGAACAACTTCCGCGCCGCGGACATCGCCTCCGGCGGACAGGGCGCGCCGCTGGCCACGCTGTTCCATCGCGAAGTCTTCGCCAAGCGCGGTGAGCACGTGTGCGTCAACAATCTCGGCGGCATCAGCAACGTCACCTCGCTCGACTGGCGGCGGCAAACGATGAAGCAGCCGCGAGTGCTGGCGTTCGACACCGGCCCGGCGAACGTGCTGCTCGACATGGCTGTGCGGCATTACACCGGCGGCAAACTCACATTCGATGAAAATGGTGCGTGGGCGCGTCGCGGACGGCCCTGCGCGGAACTCGCGCGCCAGTGGCTGGCTCATGATTTTTTCCAACGTCCGCCTCCGAAAAGCACGGGCCGCGAAGTGTTCGGTGAAGTCTTTTTCAAACGGGCGATTGCGGAATTGAAGCATCTGCGGGCGACACGCTACGACGCGCTCGCGACATTCACGACGTTCACGGTCGGTTCCATCGCGCTGAACTACTGGATGCACCTGCCGTCTCCGCCGGATACGATCGTGCTCACTGGCGGCGGGGCGGAGAACAGTTTCCTTGTTGAAACGTTGCGGAAACAGTTTGAGGCGCTTGCTCCGCGCATCCGTGTTGTGACGAGCGAACAACTTGGCTGGCCGGTGAAGTCCATCGAGCCGGCGGCGTTCGCGCTGCTCGCGTGGCGGCGGTGGAACGGACTGCCGGGGAATCTTCCTCAAACCACCGGCGCGCGATGCGCGGTGTTGTGCGGACAGGTGAACGAGCCGTAGCGTCAGGCGCTTTGAGCCGGAGCCGGACGACTGCCAGTGAAGGCGAGCAAGGGGATGAGGATGATGAGCAGCGGCGGGAAGATGGCCAGCAGTCCGAGCGCGCCCGGCTTGCCGCAGCCTTCGGAGAGCTTCCACCAGACGTAAATGGAAAAAAAGTATCCGATGATGGGGATGAACAGCACGATGGCCATCCATCCGGACATGCCCGCTGCACGCACCATTGGGATGGTTTGAAGAATCGGAATCCAAATGAGCACGCCGGGTTCATGGCCGCAGTTCTCGCAGATGCGCTTGCCGCAAAAGGCCACGAGCAGCCAGACGACGAGCAGGAAGCCGAGGCAAGCGAGCGCCACAACAACGGCGAAACCCATGGCGGTGGCCTTGGCGACTGGCGGGGCCGTGGTGGCGGCTTGCGCGAGCATGATCGGGTTCATTGTTGTTTGAAGTGGATGGTTTGAAGGCCGTTAATGGCGGACTGAAGGAAGAGTTTCACCCGCCACGGACATTTCAAGCGGAAAAGTTTTGCCTTTGGATGGTGGAGCCGAGGAGGCTCGAACTCCTGACCCCCACAATGCCATTGTAAGGGGTCATGTTCGATTCTCGCCCGGCTCCACCCCGACTCATGGGATTGGAGCGCTTAACCGAGTGCGGATCTCGCGCGCCTTGGCCTCGATGGATTGCTTCAAATGCTTCTGAAGCACTTCGTTGATGACCTCGGACACGTTCAGCCCGATCTTGTCAGCGAACTCCAACCGCTCCTGATTATCCGGCCAAGGCCGGAAGTTTCGTTGAACACTTCTCTTCATACAGTGCCCCTTTCTTTGGTTGCGGTTGACTGACGGGGGACACGATATACCCGTTACAAGATTTGTCAAGATTGTGCTTGCGTTGTGGGTATGGGATACTGATATACATAGCCACAGATGCACACAGTCCCTCTTAAAAAACCGCAACGCGATCCGCGAGGCGGACAAGGGCGACCATTACGAACGGCTCTTTGCCTCGATTGACAGTTGCGGGCGCATCCTCAGCGAACTGGCGAAGGCCGCGCCCGAACGGGTGAGCAAGAGATTGGTTCACGGATACAGCCGTTACGAGATCACGCGCAAACGAGAGGGCTGAGTAAAAACCAGTGTTCACGCCGGCGGAGTCACTTCCGCCGGTTTTTTTGCAAAGGCGGGAAGGCGGTTTTATTACGCTGAATTGGAAACAAGTCCACCCAAGTCCACCTGTCCACCCTTTTTTAATTTTTGGGGTGTAGAAGTGGACTTGGGTGGACTGTTTGCGAGGTTCCGCATTTGGCGGGTATCCGGGGCGGGTGTGAAAATGGGCGCAAAAGTGTCCCCCTGTGCCATCTCCACGGATCCGTCACCGGCTGGCAGCATCGCTCCCGCGAACTGAACGACACTATGAATGAGAATCCTCCGCCTCCCGCTGAAGTTCCGCAGCCTGCGGTTCCGCCCCAAAATCCTGCGCCACCCCCTGACGTTCAAGCCCCCGCCCCGCCGCCCGCCGCCGCGCTCGTCAGCGAAGGCGAAGTGAAAAGCGAGCGCGAGCTTCAGCTTGAGCGCCGGCTGGCGGAGACGGAAAGCGCCAAGATCGAACGCGAGCGCCGCATCGCCGAGCTGGAGCGCGACAACGAGGAGTTGAAGAAGATTCCCGCCGGGTCGGCACAGCCGCCAAGGAAGCGACGCTTCGGCCCCATCCCCATTATTTCAACCGGCGACGAGGAATGAGTGTGGCGAAAACTACTTCATCGGCTGTTTCCACCGCCCAGCCCGGAGCAACTGCGGGCGCGGCGGCTCATCAAGCTGTGGCGGCAAAACCCTCCCTCGCCGGCGCGGCTTCTGCTTCGGCGGCTGGTAGCGTCCCGCTCTTCGGCGGCCATCGCGGCGGCGGCAAGAAAAGAGCGGACGGCCTCCCGGCTGGCAGCCCGGAGGCGCTGGCGGCAGACCGCAAAAAGAACGCGGAGCGCATGGCTGAAAAACGCGCTGCTCAAAAGACTGCGGCTCTGCCGGCTCCGTTGCCGAGCGCCACTGCGGGCGGTATGCCGCCGGCTTCTCCCGCCGGTGATTCGCCTGGCGCGCTGGCTGGCGGTGCAAGCCCTCTGCCTGCTGCTGCGGGCGGGCCTGTGGTGCCTTTCGTCCCGTGGACGCAGCGGCTGCTTGAAAAACCCGCGCGGCTGCTGACGCGCATTCTCGACCGCATCCGGCAGGCGGACATTTTCAAGCGGCTCGACAAGGTGAACCTGCCCGTCGCCGTGAAGGACGAGATTAAAAAGGATGCCGAGTGGAAGGATTCGGCGAAGGAAGACTTCGCGGCCAGCCTCGCCGATTGCGCGGCCATCGAACTGAACAAGCGGGCCGTGAACGCGCAGAACGCGCATTGGATCAATCTCGGCATGAGCGCCGGGGAACTGGCGCTCGCGCACTTCGCGCTGTGCGACCGCATTGACAAGCTAGCCATCGCGGCGGCGGCGGAGCAACAGCAACCGCAAAGTCGCGGAGACACGGAGGGGAAGAAGTGAAAACCTTTGTCTGTCTTTGGCCAGATGGCACGGTGTCTGTGACGGTTGACGTGGACGTTTATCACGCGGCGCTGGAATTCGATTGCGAGGCTTGCTTGACCGGCGCGAAAATTTTCCAGATTCAAAACGGCGGCTATTTCGCGCAGGACAAAAACCACGAATCTTTTGGATGTGTGCGCCGCCGCGCCTGGGAACAGAATTCAAAACCGCCGAGCGGTTAATGAGCGAGCGGGGCGCGTCGCTCGCACAAATCCGCGCAATAAAAAATGAATATCCCCCTGCCTCATCTCCCGTGCTCGGGCAAAATGTCTGCTAAACAAGTGCATCGCTACCGGGCGCTAATGGCGTTCTTGCTCAGAGCGGCGATGATGGAGCACAAGGACATCGCTCGTGTTTTGAATCTTTCTTCCAAGGAAGTTTCGCGCCGGCTTGTCGCCAAGGGCTGCCGGCTGATGAAGGATTGTGTTATAGACACTGTGGCCCCCTGATTTTGCTCCGCGCCTCTGCGCCTCTGTGGTTAAACAATGCCCGACTATTCCCTCCCGCCGTGTGTCACGCTCGTCTTTGGCCGCTCTGGCAGCGGAAAGACAACGCTTGCCTTCCTCTATCTGCTCAACCGGCTCAAAGAGCAGCTGGCCAACACCGATCCAGCGGCGTGCGTCTTCATCTTCGACTGGAAACTGGAGGCGGCGCAGCGGCTCGGCGTCGCGCCGTGCGGCACGGCGGCCCAGTGCGAGGCGGCGGTGCCCTCGCGCGTGGTGTGCTTCAATCCCGCCGTGATGTTCCAGGAGCGCCAGCGCGACGCCTTCCGCTGGTTTTGCCACTGGGCATTTGAAGTGAGCCGGCGCGGGCCGGGCCGGAAGATTCTGTTCGTGGACGAGCTGTGGAAATTCGTGGACACGAACTCGCTCCCTGCCGAGCTGGAAAAAGTCGCGCGCATGGGCCGGTGCGAAAACCTTGAACTGCTCACAGCGACGCAGCACCCGCGCGATTATCATCGGGACTTGCGCGCGGAGGTTACGGAGTGGATTTGCTTTTCGATGAACGAGCCGGGCGAACTCGACGCCGTGCGGCCTTACTTTCGCGGCGTGGATCGCGTGGCGGAACTGCCGCGCGGAAGCTACATCGCCTACAACCGCGAGAGCGGCGCGGAGTTGAGCGGGAAGCTGTTTTAGGGCTTCGTGCCCGCGATGCCTTTGGCCTCGTCCTTGCGGTCAAGCGAATCCAGCAACGCCAGCAACCGCTTGGGGTTTCCCCGGCCCGCCGCCGCGCGGAAACTCGCCTCGGCGGACTCCTGGGCAATGACTATGTCCGCCAAGGAATTTACAAAACGGTTGACTGAACATCCCTTGTGGCGGGCAATACGGGCGAGGTGCTTCTTTTTTTCCGGCGAATCCCAGCGGACAGTTGAAGAGTTTTTTTTCATACGGGATAGCTGTTGAGGAACTCCGACGGGGAAAGAACCAACAGGCCGGGTGGCGCGAACATCGCCCCGGTGAAGTCGGACTTGTTGAAGGTGACAAGCGCCGCCGCGTTGCCGCAAATCGCCAGCTCCATAACGTGATTATCCCCTTCGTCGGGCAGGTTCGGACGCCATAGCCTCGAAATGGTGACATATTCACAAGCCGCCGCGAAATCGTCCAATGCCTCACTGCGCTGCTGGGCGCTCAAGTCACTGTCAGTCCAGAGGTGCGCGCGCCCGGTCACGTCGAGATATTCCAGCCAGAGCTTGTCACTGATAAGCGGACAATGTTTGCGGGCCAGCAACAGCCGCAACAAACGCCGGCTTGCGCCCGCGCCACTACGGAGGGCGGCCACAAATACATTGGTGTCTTTGACCAGACGCACGCCGGGATTGTGCCACCAGATATGGCGTCAGTCAAACTCTCAAAAGGCTGAATGCGCCGGACATCTTCGCACGGGGTTTTTCGGCAGTGACGTTCCAGGCGGTGCAACTGCGCACGGTTTTAAGGCGCACAAGCACCCTTGTAATGCCCTTTTTGAGGCGCACTAGGTCGATTGAGGTGCGGTGATGGCGTTCGGGCGAAGTGTCCACCCGTGCCATCTCCCGCTTCCGGGGAAGTGGCGTATCGTGGCCCCAGTTCGATGCGCGGTCTAGTAACGGCCCCTCGCCGGGCAGGAATCCGGCAGACCGAAGAACGCCGCAAGCCATCGCACAACCAACTCCGCCGGTAGTTTCACACTGGCATCATCCTATGAAGTTCGACTGGAAAAACGCCCTCGTCTCCATCGCGGTTGCCTACGTTGGCATCACGCTTATCAACAAGTTTGTCGTGCCCCTGCTTCCGCAGAAGGTGCGCGACTTCCTGAGCTAACCCGCGCCGCAACCGCAACCCTCAAAGCCCACAAAACACATGGCCACACAAGTCCAACTCCCTCCGCCGGACGGCTTCCAGCTCGGCGGCACGTCCAACTTCAAGCCGGACATCAACCTTCGCCGGCTTCACGCGATCATCCTCCAGGTGCTCGGCACCGGGCCGAACAATCCCAACGGCGGCGTGCCCAACGTCGCGTCTTGGGTGGAGAACATTCAACTTCTCCAGGATGACAAGGTGAAGCAGTTGTTCTATCCGCAGTTGTCGCGCCGATACGATCACATCACCAACACCACTCAGGACCCGCAACCCTACGACATGTTCTACCTGCCATTGTCGCGGCCTGGCCTGGTGAACTCTTTTTGGGGCACCGGCGACATCAAGCAGGTTCAGATCGCCGTCAAGTTCGCACCCGGCCCGGTGGCAAACGAGACATGCACGGGCATTCGCGGCTGGATCGCTTACTCGCCCGTGGATGCGCCCGAGCCTCGCGGCCCGGTGATGCTCCAAACCGCCATCACGCCGGCCGTGCCTGTGGCTGGATGGAACGAGATCTCCGATCTGCCCGTCAAGGGCATCGTGGGCGCGTCTATGCTCATCCTCGGCAGCGCCGCCATCACAGAGGTTGAGGTGTATGCGGGTGAACGGCTCGCCTACAAGATGACGAGCGCCGCCGCCTACGTCGCGCTGTCCCGCAGCCCGCGCTACCTCGCGCCGGATGGTTACGCCTTCTACGCCATCTTCGATGGCCAGGGCTACCCCGGCGAGCTGCTCAAGCTCGTGGAGAACGGAGTTCGCCGCCCGCTCAGTGTCCGCTACTACTGGGACACGAACATCGCCGCCGTCGCACCATTCCAGATTCTCGCCGAAGGGCTTGAGGATGGCGCGCAGCAACCCGCCATCAAGGCCGCGTAACCTTCAAGTTGATGACCAGCCGGGGTGAGTAGCGCAAGCGAAAGCCCCGGCGCACCAAACCATGAACGAAAACGACTACCTCGACGGACTCGACGGGGCCAGCTCGCCTGATTCGTCTTTTTCGCTCGGCGGCTTTGTGAAAGACCTCGCCTCGGCGGCGGCCTCCGCCGGCCAGGCTTTCAGGAACTTTCAAAACCCGCCGACCAACGCGCAGACGGCCGCCGCGCAAGGCAAAAGCGGCGGCATCTCCACACAGATGATCGTCATCGTCGGCGGTGTCATCGTCGCTGTGATCGCCCTGGTGTTGTTCCTTCGCAAGCCTTGATCCATGTCACAGGCATCCTCAAGCGTTGCCAACAACTTTGACCTGGCCGGCGACGAGAACTTCGCGCCGCCCGGCCCGCCAAAGTGGGTTTGGATCGCCGGGCTGGCCGCGCTCGTGATCCTCGGCCTCGTGTTGCTCAAAAAGAAAGCGAACTGAAATGCTGCCCATTGACGCCAGTGTCTCGACGAGCCTTGACATGGCCAGCGCTGTTCGCGCGAGCCAGGGCGGCACGTTTGGAAAATTCGAGGACGGCGACATCAACATCGCCTCGCACGGCGGCGTCGCGGGCGGCGTGCCGAAATGGGTCTGGTATTTACTGGCCGCCGCGGCGGCCTTCATCGCATGGAAACAGTTCTCGAAAAAGAAGGGCCGATAAGCCCGCGCGTCGTCGAGCGGTATTTCCGCGACGTGTCAGCCGACGAGCGCGAGCAGATTTGCGACGCGCTCGACGAGAAGCCGCGCACGCCCTGGGACAAGGGCCGCGACTATCTCTGGCAGCGATACGAACGCGGCGAAGTCGGCTTGCTCGTCTCTGTCGAGCCGGGCACGAACCGCCTGCTCGCGGCGTCCTTTTACGAGGTCAACGATCTGCCGTGGGGCCGTAAGCAGTTCGCCGTGCTCAGCACCGTGAGCCTCGCGCCGGACGTGAACGCCACGGATAATTTTCTGCCGCAGGTTGAGGCCGCCGCGCGCGCGCTCGGCTGTGATTATATCAGCATCAGCACCGTGCGGCCCGGCCTTGTGCGCCGGCTCGTCACGGTGCACGGCTATCGCGGCGAGGAAGTGATTCTCGGAAAGGAGTTGCGCTGACATGTGCGGCTCTGATTCATCTCAATCGCAGTCCCAGTCCAGCACGGACAAGCGGCTCACGGCGGGCGGTGATCTACTGGCCGTGCAGGATTCCACGGTCAACACCTCCGGCGGAAGCCTCTACATCACCAGCGCCAACGCCGAGCTGGCCGCCAAGGCGCTGGACGCCGCCACAAAACTTTCGTCGTCCACAAACGACGCCGCGCTCGAGCTGGCCACCGGCTCAAACAAAATCGCGAAGGAAGTCGCCGATTCTCAGGCCGCGTTTGTTGAAGTCGCCAGTGGGCAGAAAAGCGCGATCTACATCGTGGGCGGCGCGCTCGTCGCGACCGTCGCGGGCATCTACCTCTTCACGCGCAAAAAATCATGAACAATCTCACGCGCAACGAACTCGTGTTCACCCTCGCCCCCGGCGAGGAGGCACGCAAACAAATCAGCGGCGATTACGTGTATTTCGCCTCTGTGCCGAGCGCGGTGTCTGTCGTGATCAATGACGGCGCGGCGACAACGTTCATCCAGGGTGAGCTTCACCGGCCGCGCCGCGAGGACCAGGAAATCGAGCGCGTGGTGTTTAAGAACACCAGCAACGCGCCGCAGACCGTGCGCGTCATCTACGGCTTGGGCGACATGAGCATTGCCGGCGTAGTCAGCATCGCCGGCGCAATGCCCCTGCCCGCCGGCGCGGCGACGGAGGCGAAGCAAGACGCCGAGATCGCACGCCTGCCCGCCGCACTCGTGGGCGGCAAGTTCTCTGTCACCGATCCCACTGCGCTGCCTCTTCCGGCCGGCGCTTCGACTGCCGCGAAACAGGACACAGGCAACACCAGCCTCGCCAGCATTGATACCAAAGTCGGCAAAGTGATCGCCGGCGCGGCGGCGCTGTCGAGCGCCAAGATTGACCTGAACGCCGCCGGGCAGACGGCGCTCATCGCCGGCGTGAACGGCCAGGTGATCCGCGTTTATCGGCTCGTGTTCTCCGTCAGCGTGGACACGACGGTCAAGTTGCAGGACGGCAACACCGATCTCACTGGTTTCCTTACGCTTAAATCTGGCAGCGGCCTCACGCTCGACTTCGACGGCGAGCCGTGGTTCACGGGCACGGCGGGCAACGCTCTTAACATCAATCAAAGCGCCGGCGCGCAAATCAGCGGGCGCATTTATTACAAGCAGCAATGAGGCGCATCCTTCACAGCGCAATAGGTTTTGGCGGCGGCGGCGGCGGCGGCGGCGGCGGCGGCGGGAGTGAGGTCGCCGCGTGGCACTCTAATGTCATTGCCAATGGCGGCACCGCCTCGCTCGTCACGCTCGCCGCGATGGAAACACTCGTCAGCGATCTCAAAACGGCCGGCGTGTGGCCGAAAATTCTGCGGCTCAATTTGTTCGCAGGCGATCAACTCGCGGCGGCCGTCATTCCTCTCGTGAAGCTCGTCGGCGGCGCGGCCGATGTGAACACCAACTTCATCGGCGCGGACTATACCGAGACGGGCGCGGGCAAGGGCCTTCAGGGCGACGGCGCGACGAAGTATCTCGACTGCGGTTGCACCGGCGCAGACATAGAGGCGTCACTCGGCCCGGCTAACAATCATTTGATGGCCTACGTGACCGCCTACGGCGGCGGCGCCGGGCCGCAAGTCCAACTCGGCGGCGCAACCGCGCTCGGCAATCAACTCCGCTTCGTCGTTGGCGACGACGGTATCAACGGCGCTGTGTTTGAACTGCTCGACTACGCCGCGAACATCCCCTTCGTCGCGAACCCGGCGAACCGGCCCGGATTCTACGGCATGACGCGCGTGTCCAGCACGTCGTTGAAAGGCTTCAAGGCGAACACCGCCGTAGGTTTCACCACGCCGATCAACGACGCCACTTTGGACAACGGCGTTGAGGGGGCGTGGGAGTTCAACGTGTTCCGCGACGGCGGCATCGCGGGCGCGTATTCCGACAACACCTTGGGCGCTTACGGCGTCGGCGCGGGCCTCACGCCCACTGAAATGCAGGCATACTACAACGCCGTGCAGGCGTTTCAAAACGCACTGGGGAGGGCCGCCTAATGCAAATGCTCATTGTTCCCAAAGCCCGGCTCGCTGAACTCGCCGCGCTGAACAAGCAGGTTGATCTCGACCCGCACTCGTGGGTCTGGGTTGACCCGTGCCCGCTCGCCAGCGGCGACGGCGCTCTGCCGCCCGGGCTGCTGAACGAATGCGCGCCGGGGCATACATGGGAACGGTTCTCCGCGTTCCTTCAATCCCTTGCGGCGCGTGACGTTGCTCCGAATGAATTCCAGCCGATCCCTGACTGGGCCATCCCCGGCAAGAATGCCGTGCTCCAAAAATGAGCGACAAGACCAAAGCACTCTTGAAACACGCGGCCATCGTGCTTGGCGTGGGCGTCGTCGCCTACGCGCTGTTCGCGATCTACAAGGCGTTCAAGGACGGCGAGCGCAAACTCAGCGAACTACTCAAGGCTCCCTTCAAGATGTTCAGTGACGCGGCCGGCGCGGTGAAAGACCTCGCCGCCGCTCCCGGCGACCTCGTGGACGCCGCGAAGCAGAGCGAAGCCCTGGACAAACAGATCGTGGCGCAGAACGCGAACGACTACGCGCCCGGCGGGCGCATCTACAACAACATCCTCGCGACGCAGGGGCAGGCCGCCGCTGATGCCGCATGGCAGGCCGTGCAACGGGACGAACAAGCGATGGTTCAGCAGACAAGCGACTGGTGGAAATTCTGGAAGCCATGAAGACCGGCGTAAAAATCTTCCTCACCATCGTGGGCCTCGTGCTCGTGTTCTCGGGCGGCGTGGACTTCGGCCTAACGACCGTGCCTGGCCTGGCGATTATCGCCGCGACGTGGGGCATCAACACGGAGAAGCGCGCATGACTCACCTCGTTGAAAAAGTTTCTGACGTGCCGTTGACGACCGCGCTGGGCCTCAACGGCGTCGTGTTCGCCGCGTCGCTCGCCGACATCGGCGACGTGCTGCGCATCTGCCTGCTCGCCGCGTCCTTCGCGCTCACCTGCCTCTGCTGCTACTACAAGATCAAACACAACGGAAAGGACAGACAATGATCAAACCCTCATTCAGATACACCGGGAGCACGCCCTCGTTTGCGTTCCCGAAACCGCAACCCGCCACACCTCCGCCGCCGCAACCCGTCGCGCCGGCTCCCGCACCGGCTCCCGCGCCAGTTGCCACACCTGAAGGCGCGATGCCCGTCGACGTGAAACCCGCTCCATCTCCCGCCCAATAACCTATTCCCCATCCCCTATCATGAACTCCTGGAAAACAACTGTCTGCGGCTGCGTGGCCGCGCTCGGTGTCTATCTCAGCAACCAACCCGGCAAGGCCGGCGCACTCGGTCAACTACTGGTCGGCATCGGCACGCTTCTCACGGGCCTCTTCGCTCGCGACAACGACAAGACGAGTGAGGATGTTAAGGCGCCGAACAGCAGCCCATTGCGTTGCCTGTTGCCCTTCGCGCTCATCGGCTCGCTGGCGCTCGCCGCCGGCTGCGCGACGCTCGACGCCTCCGCTGATCCGGTTGAAGTCCGCGCCGAGCAAACCGTTGCCACCGCTTACGACGTGTTTGACACGTTCCTGCGACTCGACAACGCAGACCGCGAACTTGTGAAACAGAAAGCGCCGGACGCGCACAAGTTCGCCGAATGGCTGCGCGAGCCGGTGCCCGATGGATCGCAGACCGTTCCCCGCGGCGTGTCGCTCATTCAGTCAGCGAACCGCGTGCGCCTCATCTACAAGGCCACGAAAAGCCCGGAGAGTAGCGCGAGGCTTCAGGCCGCGCTTGCCGCGCTCGCCGCAGCCGTCGCCGAAACACAAACGCAACTCGCAAAAATAAGGTGAGAGGCAAGAGGCAGAGAGGCTATAGCTTCAAACGCCTCTCGCCCCTCGCCTCAAACGCCCCTCGCCTCAAACCCACATCACTTATGCCCGCCCTTATCGCCCTCATCCCGCAGTTCATCTCCGCCGGCAAATCGCTCTTCGACCTCTACGCCCACATCCGGGACCGGATGAAGCAGACGAACGAATGGACGCCGGAACTTGAAGACCAGTTCCAGGCCACGCTCGCCGCCGCCGGCACCAAGCCGGAGTGGAAACCTGACCAGTCAATTTGAATTTCGGGGCACGGGCAATGCGCCGGAGCTGTTTCCTCTGGTTATCATACATCGCCCGCCGGGTAAGCGCATAAAAGCCCGGCCCCCGATCCTCTCGCCTCCAATGCCTCTCGCCTCTCGCCTCCAATGAATCACCCGCCCCTTGAACTGCTCCCACACTGGATCGAAGCCGCGTGCGGCTGGGCAACCTTCTGCGTGCTGGCCTTGCTCGGCTGGGGCTGCTGGAAAGACCGCCGCAAATGAAACGCATTCCGATATGGGTCTGGATCGCCGCACCTTTGACCGCCGGCATCGTCCTTTATTTTCTGCTGCGGAAAAGAAACATTTACGGGCAGGACGTGAACTACAAGCCGCCGCCCCCGAACTCAACCGGCATCCCCCTCGCACCGGGTTACATTCCGGGCTACATAGACTGGGCAGACCGTGGCGTCGCCGGGCCGAAACTAAAATGAGCCGCACCGCAGAGCCGCTGTCGCGCTTCCTTGACTCCGCGCAAGAGGACGCCCGCTACGCGCTTCACCTGGTCAATCACGGCACGCTCGACGCCGACACCCTCCGCGCCGTGCAACGCTCGCTGAACAACGCCGCGCAACGCTGCGCGCGCGAACTGAACGCCCCGCCTATCGCCTCCAATGCCCATCGCCCCTCGCCTGTAAAACAGCCCGCTGTCCTGACCCTCGCCGCAAATCAAAACGCCCTATAAGTCAACTGGCAGCGTCGGATTTCCCGCCAAAGGCTCAAAAAGGCCGGATGCCCCAAAATTCTTCCGCCGCCGCTGTCGAGACGAGTTGCTGATAATCGCGCAGAAGGATCCTTGGGCTGTTACCGAGCCACATCGCCACCTTCGGCGCATCGGGATTTGTCGCGAGCATGTAACTCGCCGCCGTGTGCCGTAGCACATCCTGCGGCCAATCCTCGAAACCGAGCCGGTCACGGATCCGCCGGATGTAGCGCCGCCTCGACGACAACGGCAACGGGAAGTCCCCGCCGAACCGCAGCCATTCAATCGCCGCCGGCATCAGCGGCGTGACCCGGCGCCGCCGCACCTTTGACACCGTCGAATCCACCATGATGATTTTTTCGGCGAGACTCACCGCAGACCATCCGAGCTTGTCTAGTTCCTCCGGCCGCACGCCCGCGAACAAGGCCAGCGTGAGCCACGGCAGGAAGCGCGGGAAATGCCGCCGCGTGAAATGCAGCGCCTCGCGCGACTGCGCCGGCGTGAGAATCATCGGCACCTTTCGCTCGATGGTTATCCGCTCCATTCGCCGCACCGGATTATCCGTGATGTAACCGCGACGCTGCGCGTAAGAGAAGAGGGCCGACAACCGGCCCGCGTTGCTTGACCTGGTGGACGACGCCTCGTTGCGCGCCGCAAACCACGCCTCCAACTCGCACACGGAAAAAGCCGAGATCGGCACCGACTCGCGCCCGCGCGCGAACTGGCGCAGGTAGAGATCGAGGCTCTTGATGTATTTCGCTCGGCGGTTCGCCGTGCGCTTGGCTTTCAGCAACTCCTCAATGACGGAAGAAACAGGTGGAACCACCCGCACACGAACCTCGTTTGTCGGAGCCAGGAAGTGCGGACACTGGCTCGCCCACGCGCAGACTTTCATCAGCAACCCCAAAACTAATTTGGTGGAGATGAGGGGAGTCGAACCCCTTACCTTCTCAATGCCATTGAGACGCTCTACCAGATGAGCTACATCCCCGACCTTCCCTGCCTCGGCCGGACACAATGCCATTGTAGGCGGCTTAATGCCATTGTGGTGCTCTACCAACTGAGCTACGACCCCGACCAAAAGCGGGAGGAATCTAGTGCCTTGCCGCCGGTTGTCAAAATGAATTTCAAACCCGCGCGGCATCCGCTCACTCCGCCAGCAGGACACGGTAAAAGCGCTGCACGGACGATGGCGCATCCAACTGCGAGGTGCTCTGGAATGTCGCTGTCACCAAGCCGCCGAGATTCTGCCACGCGCTGCCGTTCACCGCGTCGCGGAACTGTAGTTGATACTGTCTGCCGATGACCGCCTCCCACGTGATCCGCACCGCGCCGGACGTCGAGCGGTCCACCGTGAGACCGAAGGGCACGAGCACCTGGCGGATCGTCTCATTGTAAGTGTCGCTCACGATCAGATGACCCTGCGGCGTAAGTGCGACACCATACGGGTTGAAGAAACGCGCCGCGCCATTCGCGCCGTCGCTCGCGCCGTCCAGGCCCGCAACTCCGCTAACGGTCGAGACCGCGCCAGCCGGCGTGATCTTGCGGATGGTGTGGTTGAACGAGTCCGCGACGAAAAGATTGCCCTTCGCATCCATCGCCAGTTCGGCTGGCTTGCAGAAGCGCGCAACCGCGCCGATGCCATCCACACAGCCATCCTCGCCCGCAACACCGGCGAATGTGCTTACGCTTCCGTCCGGCGTGATTTTGCGGATCGTGTGGTTGTTCGCATCCGCGACGAACAAGTTGCCGTTTGGATCGAGCGCGAGGCCGACGGGATTGTTGAAATTCGCGTTTGTGCCCACGCCATCGGTCGCGCCGAAACTTCCTGCAATCCCCGCGAAGGTCGTCACCGTGCCATCCGTCGCGATGCGGCGGATCGTGTGATTGCCGCTATCCGCGACGAACACGATGCCGTTGGTATCCACCGCGAGGCCAAGCGGCGTGTTGAAACGAGCGGCGGAACCGATGCCATCCACCGCGTCAGAATCGCCCGTAAAACCAGCGAGCGTGGAGACGGTGCCGTCGGTTGTGATTTTGCGGATCGTGTGATTACCTGTGTCGCTGACGAAGATATTTCCATTGCGATCCACGGCAATGCCGCTTGGGCTGTCGAACCGCGCCGCGGCACCCGGGCCGTCCGCACTGCCGTTCGCGCCCGCGAGTCCCGCGAGAGTGGACACGGTGCCGTCGGAAGAAATTTTGCGGATGGTGTGATTCGCGTTGTCCGCGACGTAGAGATTGCCGGACGAATCGCACGCGATGGCGGTTGGATCGCCAAAACGCGCAAGGGCAGGGGAGCCATCCACCGCGCCGGAAATGAGCGGCACGCCGGCGAGCGTGGTGACTTTGTCCTGTGCGCCAACCCGGTCGCTTGCGTAAAGCAAAACCAGAGCGGCCAGCAAACACTTTGCCGTGCTGGCAAGTCTTCGCCGAATCGCTTCGATTTGCATTGTTGGCTGCGATTGCATTTCAGGTGTGGGAACTACTTGCCTCGTCGCACGAGGCGTTCGCTCGGCGCTGGCATGGCGAGTTGTTCGGGCTGCGACTTGAACGGCTCCGGCGGGTTCAAAGCAGCGCCGGATTTTGTTTTCAGTTCGCCGTCTTTCATCGTGGTGTCTTCGACCGCGAACATCGGCCCGGTGCGGCGCGTTTTCAAATCGCCCGGCGCGGGGCCGTTGAAGTGGCGGATGAAGGCGGACATTTCATCGAGGTTGAACGGACGCGAGCCGCGCCGTCCGAACACGACGGTCTGGTTCCCGCTTTCGTCCACGACGCGGTCGCGGTCGAGTCCGCGCGAGACGGCGAGGGCGGGGCCGTGCGTCGGATGCGTCGCGATGAGCTTGGGACTCGGTCGCGGGCTGAAGCCCATGTGGCCGGGCACGGTGTCAGGCGAAATCAGTTGCAGCACGCGCAATCCATTTTTGCCGTCGGCGACGAGCGCGAACATTGAGGCGTTCACCGAGCCGACCTGCACGGCGCGCGTGTCGTTCAACTGGCCGTCCGCATCGAAGACCTGGTCGAGGCGTGGTTTCGCGGGATTCTCGATGTCCACAATGGCGAGGCCGGACGCGCCGTTCGCGACGTAGGCGTAGGTGCGCGCGAGGTAGAAGCGTTTCGCGTCGCGCAGCTTCACCATCGCGCCGGGGATCAATTTCGGTTTCGCCGGCTCGGTGATGTCCACGACCTTCAAGCCTTCCTCGTCGGTGACAAAGGCGTAGCGGAACTGCACGCCGATGGCGCGCGGGTTTTTGAAGCCACCGAGTTCCGCGACGATTTCCGGTTTCATGGGATTCGCGAGCGAGACGACGAACAGCCCGCGTTCGGCGACAACATAGAGATTGTTGCCCGCCATGAAGCTGTGCATCGCGCCGTGCAGTTTGTTGTCCGGGTTGAAGCGGATGATTTTTTCCTTATCGAGAAAGTTATTGTCGGGATTGCCGTCCACGAGCGTGCCGACGGTGCACATCACGAGGCCTTCCTCGCGGTCGGTGATGAAGACGAACGCGTAGTTCAGGCTGACATCCTGTTCCTCGTTGTCCGCGTAAATCTCGCCGAACTGCGCGTGTTTTTCGTTGCCGTGCTTGTGAATGCGCAGCGGGTCAACGCCCAGCGTGCTCGGCAGCGTGACGCTCGTCGCATACTTCGTCCGCACCCACGTGCGCTGGCCGAGCGGCGAAACCGGCGCGGTGACGATCCGCTCGCTGAAACCCTTCTGGTCAATGTTCGCAACGTCGAAAACCTCGAATCCATCCGAGCCGTTCGCAGTGTAGAGATATTCGCCGCGCAGCGTGAGATCGAGAATCTCCTTCGCGTGATGATGATGCGCTTCCTTGAGTTCGCCTTTGTTTTGTTCGACGTGTTTTTTGTAATTGTCCGGGTAGGCGAGCTTGTGCAAATGGCTGCCGAGCGCGGCCTGCGGCTCGTCCTGTTCCGTCCAGATGACGGCGTCGAGTCCGCCTTCACCTTCGCCGACATAGGCGTAGCGGCCGAAGAAATTCACCGTGCCGGTGCCAAAGCCGAGCATCGAGGTCATCCACGCGTTGTTGTCGTTGTCCTTCGAGAGATGGCAGTCGGTGCAGTTCTTCGTCGTGCCGACACTGCTCGTCGTATGCGGGAAGTGCGGGTTGTAAGCCTGCCCGCTGTAGCCGTCCGCACTCACGGTTTGCTGCTGCGAATAAACCCACTCGCGGTTCGCATTCTGCGAGCCGACGATGACCGCGCTCGAGGACCGCAGCACGGCGAGGCGGTTGTTTTTGTAAGTCGCGTCCACGCCGAGCTGGAACACGTCGTCGCGCACGACCTGCGGATTGTAGCTCGTGAAATTGCGCGTGGTCGCGCCGTCGTATTTGTTTCGCGGCACGCGCTGGTTGGCCTTCATCGGCACGTGGCAGCCGAAGCAGCTTGTCGCCCACGACGTGTGGCAAACCTGGCAGGTGATGCGGCTGTTGTCGTGCGCGAGTTGCTGCGGGCACTGGTTTGCCGCGGGCACGTCGCCCCACGTTTCACCGTCGCGGCGCAGTGTCTTGGCGTGGCGGGCCTTCGCGTTGTAGCGCGGATGCGTCGGGTCAATGACGTCCAAAGTTTGTGGAATTTCCCAGCGAATGTCAGGACTCATGCTGGAACGCTGGAAGAGCCGCTTGCCTTCCCAGATGAAGCGCGCGCCCCACGGCGTGTTGCTCGCGCGCAGGTCAATGCCCTTGCCGTCGTTGCCAAATTTCCCGCCGTTGCCGGTCGTTATAAGCGTCGGGCGCGCGTTGACCGTGCCGTGGCAGTCAATGCACTCGATGGTCGTGGCCGCGCGCGGCTCGCCGTAGAGATTGCCGTCGCCGTGAGCGTCGGTAAGGAAGTGGCAGTCCACGCACTGCATCCCTTTCGCGAGATGCACGTCCTTGAGATGAATCGCCTTCTGCCATTTCTGCGGGTCGTCGGACGCGACGATGCCGTCGTGCAGGTCGAGCATGTTACCTTTTTTGTCCTTCTTGAAAATCGCGCGGAACACCCAGCCGTGGCCGTGATAATCGGCGAACTGCGTCTGCTTGAGCATCGGGTTCAGCTCCGCGACTTTTTCAAGGAACTCCAGATCGCCCCACAAACCGCGCGCGGCGGCGGCCTCGGGATTGTCGCGAACGGCTTGAACGAGTTCACCGTCGGTTGGATTTTTCTGCTTGAGGAATGTCTCACGCGGTTTCGTGCCGCGGAACTGCGCATTGTCCGCGAGCGGATTTTCGGGATGCGGATACATGAACTCGCCGTCGCTCTCCTGATCCCACCAAGTGTAGCCGAGATACGGATTCACGAAGAGATTGCCCTGGTGCATGTGGCAGTTCATGCACTGCGCTGTCGGGATGCTGCGCGTCAACTCGTGCTGGATCGGATGCCCGCGCTCGTCTTTGCGGATCGCCGGGTCGCGGCTGAAGGAAAGCCCTTGGTTGCCGTATTTGGAATACCAGCCCGAGTGCGACGGCGAGCGGTCGTTCGCATAAACGACATGGCACGCGGTGCAACCGCTGGAGCGGTAATCGCCCGGATGATTGTTGCTGCCCATGAAATCGAGCAGCGGATCGTGCAGGCGCATCTTCTGCAAATTCAGCACGACCGGATCGGTGCGGTTCAGCGTGCCGAGGCCGCGTTCGCTGAGACGCCGCGCGGGTTTGCCGGGCGCCTCGGTCGCGGTGGGCACGCCGAGTTGCAGTTGCTTTTCGCCGCCTTTTTCGAAGATGCGGAGGATGTTGCTCGGCTGCGCGATGTGCCACATCGGCAGCGGGTCGAGGAACGGCAGCACGCCGAATTTGCGCGTGTCCTCCGGCGTGACCGGCGTGGGTGCGATCAACCTCAGCGGTTCGCCGCCCGGCCCGTAGGCCTGGCCGTAGCGCGCGTTCTTGAACGGCACCGCGCCGTTGTTGTAGAGCGCCGCGCCCCAAAGCATCGCGCCGTGGCGCATCATCGAGTGGCCGACGTCGCGTGATTCTTTTTCGTGGCAGATGCCGCAGGTTTTTTGCACGACGCGCAGGTCGCCGGGGTTGACGAACCGCACGAACTCCGGCGACTCGTAATTGAGCAGCACGGTGGAGTCACTCGGATTTGCCGAGCTTTCCCAGAAGACCGGGTTGCGCGGCGGCACGTGGGCTTTGCGCTGCATGAGGCCGGGCGAGGCGTTGCCGCCGTGGCAATCGGTGCAGCCGAGCACGACGTTGGGCGAGTTGTGCATGGACAATTCCGCGTGAGTCGGCGTCGAGTCCTTCTGCGAATGGCATTCGAGGCAGCCGCGGCTCTTGCGCATGGCCTCGTCGGACGACTGGTCAATGATGTTGTGCGGTTTGAGCGCGCGTGCCGCGCTGCGCGGTGGCTCGATGGGCACGGAAATCTTCGGGCCGAATCCGCTCTCGGCCGCGGCGAGCGGCGAGAGGAACGTGGCGAGCAACGCGGAAATCGCGAAGGCGCGTGCTGATTGAAGTCGAGTTCTCATGGCTCAGTAGGTGAGTGTGATTGCGATGAGTCCGCTGTAAAGAAAGTTGTCAACCTTCCCCGCCGAGGACGGCCCGAATCCCGGCACCGGATCGGTGGAGGTCTTGTAAATGTCCTTGTAGCCGCGGCCGGGGATGAGCGTTCCGAAGCCCGCCGTGAAGATCACGTTTTCCGTGAGATAGGGCCGATACTGGAAGCCGATGCTCAGGTCGTAGCCAAGCTCCTTCGAGATTTTATCCGTAAGCAGCACGGTCTTGATCACGTCGGTGGTGTCGAAGCGGATGTAGTTCGCGTTGAAGAAACCCTTCAACTTCGGCGTGATGTCCGCGTCTAGGCCGAGGCCGAAGATCATCACGCCGGGATTCACGAAGTTCGCCTGCCCCTCGAACTTGCTCGTGCGCAGGTTCGGCACGAGGCTGCCGCGCTGCTTGAGGCCGACGTTGGAGCCGGCGAGGTTGAAACCCTGCCGCACCCAATAGCTGAACGGTCCACCGAAGAAATTGGGGTTGTCCACGATCGTGTCGAAGCCGCGCGCGTGGCCGTCGTCCGCATTGCCATCGCCAGAGGCCCAGAAGAACGACGCCTTGTAGCGCAGCCAGTCGCGGTCGTAGCTCAACTCGACCGCCGCCATCTGCGCGCTGATGTCCACCGGCCGCCCCGCGACGCCGTTGAAGCTGTCGTGGCCGAACGCTTGGTAAAACTGGTGCGACAAATTCAGCCGCCCGATGTGTCCGTCGCCGCCCCAGCCGAGATAATACGCTTGCACGTCGTGCGGCCGCACGGCGCCGACCGGCGCGGGCCGCGCGATGTTCCCGTTGCGGTCGTAGTGGACCGTCGCCTCGTCATTGTTGAAATGCAGGCTCCACGTCGCTGTGTAGCCGTGCCACAGGAAATCCTGTTTGTAGAGGTTGGCGATCAGCACCTGCTGGTTGCGCGCGTTGAACGTGTTCAGCTCCGAGTTCGTGTCCTTCTCGCGCATCTCGAAGCCGACGAGATTATACTGATAGCGATTGTCGCTCGCGTTTCCGAACAAGCGCAAACCAAGATTCGTGTCGTTGAAAAGGAATCCGCGGAAGTCGCTGTTGAATGTCTGGTTGCCGCCGCGCATCGCCATGAAATCGTAGTTGTCCGACAAGTCGCGCAGGTGCAGCTCGCCAAACCACTCCTGCAACGCCCAGAAGTCCCGCGTTCGCACCGTGCTCCGGCTGCCCGCCAGCGAGCTGCCCGTGGACGCCACCTGCCCGTTGAGCAGCGTGTCAATGTCGCCGGGGTTCTGCACGCCGCCGTTGCCGGGCGGCGTCGTGTTGAGTGAGCTGTTTCCACCGCCGAGCAATCCGCGCGGGTCGGGTGACACCACGCCCGTCTCGACCGCGTGCACGTAGTTGATGTTATACACCGGCGTCAGCCGCACCGCCCACTCCACCGGCTTGAACGCCGTCTCGCCCTTGAACAGCTCGACCGAGAACGAAAAATTCTGCTGCACGCTCTGCACTTCGCTGTGGCCGAAGAATTCCGCCGCGCCCGCATCCGCCGCGCTCACGCCCGACGGAATCGGCAGCGTCTTTGCCTCATACTCCGTCGAGGACGACACCGTGAGGTTGAGAAAAATATCCTCACCGAACAACGGCAGGTCGCCCTTGAGCACGCTCTGCCGATACGGATGCCACCACGCGGGCTTGTCGTAATAGTAGGGCGACTCGACATCGCTGAACGGATACCGCTTCCAGTGCGCGAACGGAATTCGCCAACGGTCCGGCTTCGGCTCGCTCGCGTCGGGCAACTGGTAATTGCCCGCATCGGGGTGATCGTGCGGATGCAGCCGGTCGTCAATGCGCAGCATCCGCCGCGTGTTCACGCGCGGCAGCTCCAGCGCCTTGGGCAGCGGCTCCGAGCCGAAGCTCGGCGGCGACGGCTCCGGCCCGAGCGTCAGCAAGTTCACGCGCGTGCGCTGCCACTGCGTCGCGAAGCCCGGCGGCACCGGCCCGTAGCCGTAGCCCGTTGCGGGCGGCTCCGGTTCGAGCGTGAGCGTGTTCACTCGCAGCCGCAGGCGCGGCAGTTCGAGAGATTTCGGCACCGGCGCGCCGCCGAAGTCCGGCTGGGTGAGGTTCGCTTCGTTCCGAAAGAACGGCTCGCTGGTCGGCAACGCATTCGTCGCCCACGCGCCAGGGTCGGGGTTGAATTGCGCGGGCGGCTTCGGCGGCGGCGCAACCGTGCGGCGCGTCCGCATCCGCAGCTCCTCGCCGTCGCGAATCCATGGCGGAAACTTCGGCGAGGGATTCAAATCCGGGTTGAAGCCCGGTTGCAGCCGCGTGACGTTCGTGCGCACGTCGAGCTGCAACTTGAGTTCCGGCGCGGCGAAGAGCGGCGACTGAAACATCCGCGCGCCGAAGTCGGGACTGAACTCCGCGGGCGATGCGGGCGGGGGGCCGTCCGTGATGACTTGATATGGCTTGAGCGCGCTCGGATCACGCGGATCGTCGTCGCTGGATTTCTTCGGTTTAGGTTTGCGTTCTCCGACGAGCTTCGTTGCGAGCTTTTCGTCTGCAATTCCAAAATAGCTCGCGAACAGAAATCCAAAGGCGACAGCCGACCACACGATGCGCGCCATCCTTCGCCGCGCCGTGTTCATCAGGGAATCGCTCGACCCTGTCATTGTGTGCCACTTGACTCGCTGATTTGACTTGTGAATGCAAGCCGCATCTCCGCGCGGCGCGCCGAAATGAACTTGCCTCCGCTCCGCGCTTTTTGCGACAAGTGGCGTGCGGTGAAACGTCTTCTCCTTATCCTCTTCCTGCTGCTGCTCGCCGTCCGCGTCCACGCCGCGCAGTTCATGACGGCGACCGACGTGACCAATATCATCGCGCAGGCCGTGACGCGTGCGAAGCAGGTCACGGCAAACAATACGTTCATCGCTGTCGTGGACCGCGAGGGCTACGTGCTCGGCGTGTGGAGCGTCACCGGCGCGGGCAACAGCTCCACCACGGACATCCTCGGCCCCGTGCCGCTGGCGATTGCGAAGGCCGGCACCGCCGCGTTTCTCAGCAGCGACCAGCACGCCTTCAGCACTCGCACCGCGGGCTTCATCGTGCAGCAGCATTTCCCGCCCGGCATTGACAACACGCCCAACGGCCCGCTCGTGGGCGTGAATTTCTCGAACCTCGATTTCTCCGACATCAACCGCTACAAAAATCCTTCCGGCTACAACCCCGCCATCACGAATGGCACCAACGGCGGCGCTGTGACAACGCCCTTGACCGGCGGGCTGGCGGGCGTGGCGGGCGGCGTGCCGCTTTACAAGGCGGGCAAGCTCGTCGGCGGCGTCGGCGTGGCCTTCGATGCCGAGAATCCGGCGGACATCACGGCAACGAGCGTCTATGCAGCCAGCGTCTTGGAGGACATCGCGCTCGCGGGGCAGACCGGCTTCGGCCCGTCGCCGTCCATTTACGGCTCGCGCGTCACCGTCGGTGGCATCCGCTTTGAATACATCGAGAGCGCGACGAGCCTGCCGGGCGCGTTGCTCTCGCTCACCTCCGGCGCGAACGGCAATTCGCTCGCCACGTTCCCGCTCACGAACAGCCCGTCGTTTTCCTATCCAAGCATCACCATTGGCGGCGTGAATGGCGAACTACGCATCCCGATTCAAGGCGACCCGGCGGCGAATCCGCTCGGTGCGGCGCGCCTCAGCGCGATCGAGGTCACGAACATCCTCGCCGCCGGGGCGAATCGCGCGCGCACCACGCGGGCCGGCATCCGCCAGCCGCGCGGCACGCAGATGCAGTGCTTCATCAGCGTCATCAACAACCCCGGCACGAACGGCGGCACGCCTGTCGTGCTCGGCTCCATCTGCACCTCGCCGGATGCGACGCGGTTCAGTTGGGACGTGAGCGTGCAGAAGGCGCGCACCGCGCTCTTCTTCAGCAACGGCACGCGCGCGTTCAGCAGCCGCACCGTCGGCTTCATGGCGCAGGAGTTTTATCCGCCCGGCATCATCAACACCGCGCCGGGCATCTTCATCGGATTGCAGGAACGCTTCTCGTTATTCCCGTTGGCCGTGACGAACCCACTCAACGGCGCTGTTGTGACGACTCCCGCGAACACCGCCGCGCCCGGCACGCCGAATCCCAACCTGCCCAACGGCATCACCATCTTTCCTGGCGGCTTCCCGATTTATCGCAACGGCGTGCTCATCGGCGCTGTCGGCGTCTCGGGTGACGGCATTGATCAAGACGACATCGTTGCGGCGACGGGCGCGTCACTCTTCCCTCCGCCGGACGGCATCCGCGCCGACCGCATGATTTATCGCGGTGCGCGGCTGCCTTACGCGAAGTTCCCTCGCAACCCCGCGCTGTGATTCTGCCTCAGCGGCGCCCCTGCGTGTGGAACGAGTGGCACGTTGAGCAATTGCTCGGCACGCCGCCGCGGGGACTGTGGCATTCCACACAGGTGTTTTTGCGCGGGAGATTGATGTCCGCCGTGACGCGGCTCTTTGCGACGTCGTGGCACTTCACGCAGGAGATATTGAGGTGTTTGGAATGGTCGAAATTGCCGCGAATCATCCAGCGCTCGGGAATGTTCGGCCGCGTCACCTCGTAGTGTTCCACCGAGGTTTCCTTCACCTGATGGCACCACGCGCACCCGGCGGACGGCGCGCGGCCGAGCGAGGCGGAGGCACTGCTGCTTGCCGTCGGCGCCCAGCGGTCGTTGCTGAGGAAGACCTGCCGTTCCAAGTCCTCGCCTTTGATGCGGCGCTGCCGCCAGGCGTTCATCTGGTCGGAAACAAACTTGTCGAGCGCGCTCTTGCCCGTGATGCCGCGCACGCGGCGTCCAAACTCGGCGTATTGCGTCGGCAGGCTGCGGAGGAAGGCCTTCACATTTTCCTCGTTGCCGTGCGGGAGCTGCATTTGCGGATTACGCGTGTCGAACTGGAGCGAGTGGCACGCGCGGCAGGAGAGTTCGAAATCCACTTTGCTGTAATACGCGCGGGAGACATCGGGTTGATGACAGTTGGCGCAGTCGAGGCGCTTGCCGTTGAGCGGCGGCACGGCGGTGGAAAGATGCAGCGCGTGATTGAAGCGCAGCGTGTTTGGATCGCTCAACTTCATCGCGTGAATCCCGAACTCCGGGTGATCCTCCGCGAAGGAATGCATCACCTGAGTGAAACCGTATTCCGGGCGCGGCTCCTCGAACACGTGACGGACGCGCTTGTAGCGGAAATCGAAAATGGCCGGATCGTTGGCTGCAAGCTGTTTGCCCTTGAGGAAAGAGTCCTGCATCACGCGGCCGTCGCCGTGGCAGGAAAGGCAGTTTGCGTCGTCGGGCTTCTGCATGTTGCCGGCGCCCTGATGCTCGCGATGGCACGCGGAGCACGAGTGATCGCGCAGGACGTTTGGCTGATGGAAGTTGTGCTGCGGGTGGCACGCGAGGCAGTTGCGGTCAATGAGCGTCATGTCGCCGGCCGTGACAGCGGCGACCCTGCGTAACTCGAACGGCCCTGGCGACGCGGTGAAGGCGGCGCGCATCCAGCCGCCCGGGCCTTGATTCGCGCCGCTGTGGCAAACATGGCAACCCTCATTGGCGCCGAAGCCGGCACCCTTGAGTTCCGCGAAGGCCTTGCCGGTGTGGTGTGATGAAATCTCGCCGGGATTGATGAACTTGTAGCGCTCCGGGCCGCCCAGCAGGAGCAATAGCACGCCCGCCGTAAGCGCGCAGACCGCGACAGTGAAGCGCCCGCGTTTTGCGCGGAGGCTGCGCACAGGATTGCAGCGGGGCAGCGGACGGCAGCAGGTGCCGTCGGGCAGCGGGCCGTGTTCGCACGCACCGCCCTGGTCCTTTGTGCGCGTGCATTTCCAGCGGCCCTTCGTCTCGCCGGGCTTCAATTCGAGCGCGGGCTTGCACTCGAACGTCACGCGGCACTCGCCGTTCGGGCCGGGGCCAAGCTTGCACGCGCGGCCTTCGCACGCCCAGCCGCAGATCCAGTTTTGATTTGGCCGGACGTATTGCTCCGAGTTGAAGCCGGGCGATGGAAGCTCATCCTTCACGGCGTCCCTCCCGAAAAGGCGAACACGAGCACGATGTGCATGAGCGTGAACAGCAGCAGGCTGTAAGTGAGCGGAATGTGGACGAACAGCCAGAGCTTGAGGGTGAGCTGGAGCGAATAATGATAGTCGAGGCCGTCCTTCTGGCGCACGAGCACGACGACTTCGTCCATGAGCGCACGCTCGTTGGAGTTGAGGAAACGGTTCAACTCGTTGATGCGATGCAGCAGGTGGTTCAGCGGACTGCTGACTTCAAACAAGTGCGCGAGGAAGTTGCGCGGGCCGGCGAAGAAATCCTGCAACTCACCGATATAAAACTCGGTGATCGTCGCGCTCTTCGCTTCCGGCAACGCCTTGAGCGAAAGCGCCTCGGCGCGTTCGCGGAGTTCGCGACGGATGGCGGGGATGTTATCAAACAAGACCTCGCCACCGCGCGTGGTGAGGCGTTTTGGAAACACGCGCGAGATGACGAGGCCAACAATACCGCTCACGGTCACGAGCACGTAAAGCCACGCAAGCGTGCCCTCAAACCAGCCCGTCGGCATCCTCATGCTGACATGGACGGCAAAGATCGCGACGGTGAGGAAGCCGAGATACACGTGAATCTGGAGCCATGTCTCGGAACGTCCTGTGGGAAGGAATGAGATTTTTTTGCGCCCGTTATAGAAGGTCAGCAGCAGCATGACGCCAAAGAGCAACCAGCCGGTCAGATACGGGAGCTTCGGCACATCCGCCTTGAAATAAAACCACGCCGCAAACACGAGCGCGATGCCGAGGATCAACATGATCACTCCCGTCCAGCGGCGTTGTGCGAGGGAAATCATCTGCCGAGCCAGCGCGCAAACGCATCGAGATTGTTCATGTTCATCCGGATCAGCGCCGAGTGCGGGCAGGCGCGTTCGCAGGAAGGCCCGCCGTATTGCTCGACGCAGAGATCGCACTTTGTGGCCTTGATGATGGGCCGGGTGAGTTCGTCCACGATGAACTGTCCGTCCTCGTCGCGCGTCTCGACCATGCGGATGGCTTCGTAGGGACAGTTGTTCGCGCACATGGTGCAGCCGATGCACGTGGCCTGGTTGATCGTGACCTGGCCGGCGAAGGACTCGCGGTGGATCGCGCCCGTCGGGCAGCCGATCATGCACACGGGGTCCGCGCAGTGCATGCAGGCGTTGGCGACCATGATGCGCCCGCTCGTCGGGCCGTGCCGAAGAAAGCGCGGATTGTTGTCGTGCGTCGAGGCGCACGCTCGCACGCAATCGTCGCACCGCGTGCAGCGGTCGAGGTCAATGAGCATCGTGGCCGTGCCGTTGAAGTAACGGTGCTCGGTGAGGAACTCCATCACGTCGGGACCGATGCGCGCGCCCGCGTCGTCAGCAGACGGCGCGGAAACGTCGCTGTTCTCCGCGGTAATTTCAACTTCCGGGGGCAGCAGGTGCGCAGGCAATGTGGGGAGAACGACCTCCTCCATCACGCGAGTCGGGATGACGATGACATGCGTGTAGCCAATGACGCTGAGCGAGTGCCGAAGCATGACGGGCTTGTCCTTGAATCGCCAATTGTGCGCGATTTCCGCGAAGCCGTAGTCACGGCCCGCGCCGAGGTAGTTCAGCGTGCGCTGACCGTTGCCGAATTTTTCGCTGAGGCGCGCGAAGCCCGAGCGGATGAGCACGACTCCGTTTGGATAGTCGCCTTCGCTGGCGATGACGGTTTCCTGCACGCGGCCGGTGGCACCGTCCTTCGCCATTTTTTTGTAATCGCCGGACCACTCGTAGTCGCCGTAGGTGCCGAACTCGGTCTCGGCCATCACGAGCGCGAGCTGCTCGTCGTTGAGATGCTTGAAGCAGGGAATCTCGCGCAGGTGCGTGAGCAGGGCGCGCTCGCGGTAAATCTTGTCTATGTGCCGCTGAAGCCGCTCGTCATACTTCATCAAGTCCCGCAGCCCCTGCCAGCGGATCTCAAGCATCTCCGTCGGCTCGGCATCGGCAAAAACCGTCGCACTGCGCGGCGCGCGGCTGAGGGCGGCGAGTTCGCCGAAGATTTCACCCGCGTGCATCTCGGCGGTGCGATGCTCGTTGAGCACCCGCGGCACGTCCTGAAGAAAGACCTTCACATCCTTGCCCGCCTTGCGCGCGGCGACGCGCGAATCCAGGCGAAGCTGGTCCGGCGCGCGAACTTCCGGTTCGCGGGAGTTGGACCAGAGCTGTGCGAAGGCGCGGAACCAGCCGATCTTGCGCGTCTCACGGCGGCCGAGCAGCGCGTTGGGCAGACCGGGCTGCAACACCACGCGCACCGAGCCGCTAAGCACCATGAAGGCCGACGTGCCGTAATCGCCGGCGCGCACGATGAGTTCGCCCTTGCTGAATTTGAGGATGCGCGTGTCGTTGCGCAGGATGTCTTGAAGCGAGGCGCGCTTGGGGAAGCGGTTCGCGTCCATGTCCTTGAACGGCGCGACCGAGAGCAGGCGCGCCACTGCGGCATCGCTCATCTTGGGGTCGAATGGCGCATCCCACCGCTGCGGCTTCGCGTGGATTTGTGGCGCTTCCATCATGTCACCACAGGGGAGAGGAGGTCACGCATCGAGCACGAGGTCGGACTTGGGTTTGCAAATGCACGTGAGGCACGAGCCGGCTTCAGGCGTGCTGTCGGGGTCCTTGAGATACTCAACGCTGCCGGACTTGATGGCAACGATGCACGAGCCGCAACTGCCTGCGCAGCAGCCCGTGTCAATGCGCACGTCATTTGCGCGCGCGAACTCAAGCAGGTTCGGCAGCGCGGGATTCCACTGAAGCTTCTTGCCGCTCTTGCTGAAATTGATCGTGATCTTTGACATGAACACCGTTTCGGATTCCGACGGCGGCGGCGCGGCCTTCTTGATGACCGTGGCCGGGCCGAATGCCTCGTAGTGAATGTTCTTTTCGGGCACGCCCCACGCCTCCAATCCCTCGCTCAACGTCTGCATGAACGGGCCAGCGCCGCACAGATAGAACTCGTAGTTGTTCGAGGGCAGCAGTTCCTTGAGCAACTCCGGCGTGACGCGCGTCGCGTGATGATAATCGCGGCCCTTCGTCTCATTTGCGTTCGGCCGGCTGTAGCAGACGTGGAGGCGGATGTTGTCGTTGCCCTCGGCGAGGCTTTCGATTTCCTCCTTGAGCATGTGCTCGCCGCGGCTGCGCACGCCGTAAAAAAACCAGACCTCGCGCTTGGAACCGCTCGCGGCAACGGCCTTGGCCATGCTCAACATCGGCGTGACGCCGATGCCACCGCCGAGGAGCACAATCGGCGTGGGATTGTTCATGTCGAGGTAGAAATGGCCCGTCGGTGCCTTGACGTTCAGGATGTCGCCTTCCTTGAGCACGTCGCAGAAGTAAGTCGAGGCAACGCCCGGCGGCACGTCCGGTTTGTCCGGCGGCGAGCCTTCCTTTTTGATCGTCACGCGGTAATGCGTGGTGTGGATGGGGCCGTCGCTGAGCGAGTAGCAACGCACGACGGGTTTGTCGCGGCCGGGAATGTCGAGCGAGAAGGTCAGATACTGTCCCGGCTTGAAGGGAGGCAGCGGCTTGCCGTCATGCGGCGCGAGATGGAACGAATACACGCCTTCGCATTCCTTGATCTTTTTCGCGACGGTGAATTTGCGGTAGCCGTTCCACAACGCCTTGGCGACTTCCTTCTCTTGCCAGTCGGCCTTGGCGGATTTGACGAGCAGTTCGAGGCGCTCGCGCGCGAGACACTGCTGCTCGCTCTCGAAGGAAATGCGGCGGAACGTCGAGAGCAACATCACCAGCACCTGCACCACAAGCGTGCCGACAAGGAGACAACCGAGCGTCAAGCCAAGGTTCCCACCAAGCGCAGCCTGTGCCCGGTTAATGAGGTGTTGCATTCTTGATGGCCTTCACCTAACAAAAGGCGCGTGGCGAGTAAATCCGTAAATTCTTCCGGGCTGCAAATTCTTTCGCTCGCACTCGCACTCACGCCGCTCTCAGTCGCCGCCCAAACCGCACCGCCTAAGTTCCTCGGCGTCGAGTCGTGCAGCACGTCGAGCTGCCACGGCGGGGCCGGGGAAATGCGGCATCAAGTGGACACATGGACCCGCCTCGACTTCCACTCCAAGTCGGCGCACACGCTCACCTCAGCCCGCTCCGAGCAGATAGCGAAGGCCGCCGGCATCCCCGACGCGGCCAAGAGCACGCGCTGCACGACATGCCACGCGCCGTTCCACGACGTGCCTGCGGCGGTGTTGTCGGCGAACGTCAAGACGGACATTGGTGTTTCATGTGAAAACTGCCACGGCCCGGCGGAACGATGGCTTCTCTCGCACACGCGGAAGGATTTCTCCCACGCCGACAAGGTCGCCGCCGGGATGCGCGACCTGCGCAGTCTCAATGTCCGCGCCAATTCTTGCGTCGCGTGCCATCAAACCGTCGAGACCGCACTGCTCAACGCGGGCCATCCTGAACTCCTTTTCGAGCTGGACGGCCAGAGCGTGACCGAGCCTCGCCACTGGAAGGAGCGCGGCGATTATCACGGCGGCAAAGCGTGGCTGGTCGGTCAGGCCGCCGCACTGCGCGAGACGAGCTGGCAGTTGTCCGGCGAACTGAACAACACCGCGCTTTCCACCCGCTGGTCTGCGCTTGTGTGGATTATGCAGAAGACGGATGGCCTTGATTCCTCGTTGCCGTCGCTCAAGGCGTTCGCGCTTGTCGCCGCCGCAGACAACGTGAAGCGCGCGCAGCAACTCGCCGACGACCTCGCCAAACAGGCGGCGAAGGCGAATTGGTCCGGTGAACTTTCGCTCAAGCTGCTGCGACAGCTCGCGGCCACTCACGCCGAATTCCGCGAGCAGGTCCAGCCGCAGCTTGTTCAGGCACGCCGCGCCGAGCGGCTCGTGCTCGCGCTTGACAGGCTTGTGACTTCGCTCGACCGGAAGGGACTCGATGCGGAACTCAACGCGCTGTTCAAGCTCGCGCAGTCGGTTCCTGATTTCGAGCCGGCGAGATTCGCCGATGCGCTCGAACAATTCTCCCGCAAACTCCCGCAGACTGTCGCGACGAAGTAAAAGACGCTTCACGGCGCGGCAGCCGCGGCTTCCTTGCTGATCCAGCCGCGCCAGCGGTAAATCCACCAGCCGAACTTTTCGTGGAGGTAGATTTCCATGAGCTGAAATCCGTTGCGGATTGGGAATGGCCGGAACCAGCTCTCGTAAGGTGTGCCCGTGCGCTGGAAGTCGCACGCGACCGGCACGACTTCGAGACCGGCGGTGCGGAACACGGCCTCCGCACGGCGCATGTGATAGCCGGAGGTGACGAGCAGGATTTTCTTCCAGCCGTTTTCCTTCGCGAGCGCGGCGGTCTTGAGCGCCTCCTCGCGCGTGTTCCGCGACCAGTCGAGCGGACGGAGCGTGGCGTTGGTCAGGCCCCAGTTTGTGAGCAGTTTTGCCAGCGCCTCGCTCTCGGTAATTTCGCGCCCGTCAATTTTTGCTCGTCCGCCGCCGATGACGAGCGCGGGCGCTTTTTTCAGGCGTGAAAGTTCAATCGCCATCAATACCCGGTCGCCACCTTCGTTGAGGTTCAAGCCGAGCACGTCATTCTTCGTAAGTTCATAGCCGCCGCCGAGCAGCACGATGGCGTCGGCCTGCGGCACGTCATCGAGCGTCGCGCGCACGTAGGGTTGTTCGAGCCAGCCGACGAGATAAACCGCCGTGCGCCCGCCGAGCAGTGACATCAGGAGCGCGACGATGCTGAGACAAAGCGCGGCGAGTCGGCGTTTGCGCACAAGCAGAACCACCGCGGCCACGACGCACAGAAGCCAGATCAGCCCCGCAGGATGCACGAGCGGCTTGAAGAACCCGTAGAGCGCCGAAAACATCAGGCGGGATTGGGTCGAAAGCGAAACAGTGCCGAGGCGTGAAGCAAATTCATCATTGCGGGCGGTATTGTGGCTTCACGTCGAGCATCCACTTCTGCAAATCGGCGATGCGCTTCTCATCGAGCGGATGTGTTCGGAGAAACCACACCGTTCCGCCGCCGCCGTGCTCGCGGTTGAATTGCGCGAAGCGCTGCCAGAAGTTGACTGCTTCATCGGGATTGTAGCCGGCGCGTGTCATGTAAATCAGGCCGAGATGGTCGGCCTCGGATTCCTGCGCTCGGTTGTGCGGCAGTTCGCGACCCAGCGTGGATCCGAGTCCGTAGGCGGCTGTCCAGGCGGCGCGCGTGCGCGGGTCGTTGTTGGCGAGGCTGGCGTCGAGCATCTGCCCGCCAAGCTGGAAGAGCATCGCCTCGCTGACGCGTTCGGCGCTGTGGTGCGCGACAGCGTGGGCGACTTCGTGGCCGAGCACCGTGGCGAGTCCGGCCTCGTCCTTCGTGATGGGCAAAATTCCCGTATAAACACCAACTTTTCCGCCGGGCATGCAGAAGGCATTGGCCTCCCGGCTTTCAAAAACAACAAACTCCCACTGCGCGTTCGGCAGCGGCGCGACCGCCGCAATGCGCTCGCCGACGCGGCGGACCATCGCGTTGAGCGCGGGGTCGCGGTTGATGGGCGTGTCCTTCTTCATCTGGGTGAAGCTCGACAGGCCCAGTTGCATCTCCGTGCCCGGCGAAAGGAAGTTCAACTGCCGGCGTCCCGTTTCAGGCACCGTCATGCAACTCACGAGCACAACGCCGCCGGCAACAAGGGCAAGGCCCACCGAAACAATTCGAGGGGAGTTTTTCATGCGCCAAGGAAACTACAGTTTCGCCGCGGAATCAAGCCGGCGCGGGCTGCCGCAAATCCAACCCAACCCGCGCTTCAATCTTGCCATCGCAGGGAGTCGGCGCAAGTATGCGCCCATTCGCAAAACGGCGCCATGAAAGTTCTCATCGTTGACGACGAACCCATGAACTGCGAGCTGCTCGTCTCGCGCGTGACAGACTGGGGCTACGAAGCGGTCACCGCCAACGACGGCGACGAGGCGGTTAAAATCCTCCGCAAGCCTGACGCGCCGCAGCTCGTCATCCTCGACTGGCAGATGCCCAAAATGTGCGGCGACGAAGTCTGCCGACGCGCGCGAGCGGACCTCGGCGCACATCCGTTGCACATCATCCTGGTCACGGCGAAACGCCTTTCGAAGGAGGACATGATCGCGGGTCTGGAAGCGGGCGCGGACGATTACCTTCGCAAGCCATGTGACAGCGACGAATTGCGCGCGCGGCTGCAGGCGGGTGAACGCGCGGTGCGCCGCCAGAATGAAGCCATGACGGGATCGCGCAACACCGTTCCCGCAGGCGGCAGCACGGACAGCGGCGTGGTCGTCTGCCGCTATTGCCGGCGTTACCGTGATGACCGTGGAGAATGGCGCGCGGAATCGAATCCGGCCGACGTCCACAAGCGCGGACGCATCCTGCCGGCGCTGTGTCCGGATTGCCTCGAACAGCAGCTCACCCAAATCACGCTCGATTCACTTTGAGCGGGCCGACGTTTACTTCGCCTTCTTAGCAGCCTTCTTTCCATCGGCGGGCGGGGCGGGTTTGTAAGGGTTCGCCCAGTTTTTCGCGACGAGTGCCTTCAGCTCCTTCACCACGTCCGCGTGCTTCGGATCGTCGGCGAGGTTGGTGAACTCATGCGGATCGGCGTCGTGGTCGTAAAGTTCCACGCCCTGCTTCCCATCATCCCACTCCGTGTAGCGCCAGCGCTCGGTGCGGACGCTGTGGCCGGCAAACGCGCCGCGCCAGACCTGCGTGAAGGCGGGTTTGCTCCATGCAGCGGAAGGATTTTCGAGAAGCGGTTTCAAGCTCGCACCCGCAAGATTCTTCGGCGGCGTCAGCCCGCACAAATCCGCAAGCGTCGGATAAAGGTCAACGAATTCCACCGTCCGTGCGCACGGGTGGCCGTTGCCTTTCGCGCCCGGCGCGATGATGACTAACGGCACGCGCGCGGATTCCTCGAAGAGACTTTGCTTCATCCACAGGCCGTGTTCGCCGAGGTGATAACCGTGGTCGCTCCAGAAAATCACGACCGTGTTGTCCCATAAATTCAGCCGATCCACTGTCGCGAGCACGCGGCCAATCTGCGCGTCCACGAATGAAATCGCCGCATAGTAGGCTTGCTTGCACTCGCGCGCCTGATCCGCAGGAATGCCGAAATATGGCTGCGGCGTCGAAGCGAGCGCGGGCTTGGGCTTCGAGTCGCGGTTGCCATCCGGCTCGGTCGGCAGCTTGATGCTCGCCATTGGATACGGCTCCCAATACTTCGCCGGCGCGACGTAGGGCGTGTGCGGCTTGTAGAAACCCGCCGCGATGAAGAACGGTTTGTCCTTGTTCGCTTCGAGCAATTTGATCGCTTCGGTGGCGACCTTGCCATCGGTGTGCTCCTCGTCCTTGCCGGTTTTGTCCGCGAGAAAACACATCGCCGAGCCGAGGCCGCGTTTGGGCGTGTAATTGATGATGTCGGTTTCGAGCACCGTCTTGTCGCGGCCCGCGGGGTTGATGAACTGGTTCCACGACGGCGGGTCGTCGAGGCCGCTCGTGCCGATGTCGCCGGGGTTGCCGTAGTGATAAATCTTCCCGACGCGCGCCGCGAAGTAACCGCTCTTCATGAACATTTGCGGCAGCGTCACCACGTCCGGCAGCCCGGTGCGAAAGTGATATTGCAGATTGAAGACCTTCGTCGTGTCGGGCCGCAGCCCGGTCATAAGCGACGAGCGGCTCGGCGAGCACAGCGGGAACTGGCAATACGCGCGGTCAAACCGCACGCCCATCTTCGCGAGCCGGTCAATGTTCGGCGACTTCACCTGCGCGTTGCCGTAGCAGCCGAGGTCGTTGTTCATGTCGTCCACGGCGATGAAGAGGACGTTGAGTTTTTGCGCCGCGAGGGCAGGGGACGGCGACGCGGCAAACGCCAATGCGCTTAGAAGAATGCAGAGAAAGAAACAAGAACGGTTGGTTTTCATAGGCTTGGTGCGGATTGTAACGAGCAGGCGCGGCGAAGCAAACTGTGGTTTCATCCGCTAAAATGTGACGATCCGGTGACGAAACGCCTTGCGCCGGCGGCGAAAAACAATTACGAAAATGCCGACGCCAGTCGCGGAAATGGATCGAGCGGGTTTTCGTTTGCATCCATCGCACGGCCACACGCGACGACGGACACACGATGGCTTCGCATCAATTGCAAATGCAGCGGTGGGAACTGAAATACATCGTTCCCGAATACGTCGCGCAGTCCATCCGGCTTCACCTCGGCTCATATCTCGACTTGGACGACTACGGCAAGGGCAAGCCGCACAACTCGTATCTCATCAACAGCCTTTACCTCGACTCGGATGCGCTTTCGCTTTACTGGCACACGATCAACGGCAACAAAAACCGATTCAAGCTGCGGCTGCGCTTCTACGACAACGATCCCGAGTCGCCGGTTTATTTTGAAATCAAGCGGCGCATGAACGACGCCATCCTCAAGCAGCGCGGCGGCGTGCGGCGCAAGGCCGTGGACTACATTCTTGACGGCCACCTGCCCAAGCCGGAGCATCTGCTGAAGCTGAACAACGCAAAGGAACTGGTCGCGCTCCAGCGATTCAGCGCGACGATGAAGCGTTTCCGCGCCAAGCCCAAGGCCCTCGTGCAATACCTGCGCGAGGCGTGGGTCAGCCCGAACGACAACTCGCTGCGCGTCACGTTCGACCGGCAGGTGCTCATCTCGCCGGAGCAGACGACACGGCTCGAACCAACCCCGCTTGATCCCAAGTGCGTCTTCGGCAAGGAAGTGATCGTCGAGTTGAAGTTCACCGGCCGTTTCCCCGACTGGCTGCGCGAGATGGTGCGCATCTTCGGCCTCACGCGCACGACCGCCGCGAAGTATGCCGACGGCATCGCGCTCGTCGGCGAGAGGGAATTCCTCGGCAGCTACAGTTTCATCAAGCTCGCGGACCCGGAGTCGGAAGAGGACGCCGGCGAAAACGGAGCGATGCCCGAAAACACCGAACTCATCACCCGACCCAACGCATGAACGAATGGTTTTTCTTCCAAGGCGACACCTCGCTCGCGCCGCCGAACATCCCCGCCGTCGTCCTCGCGCTGCTGCTCTCCTTTCTGATGGGGCAGATGCTGGCGTGGGTTTACATGCTTACGCACACGGGCCTGAGCTACTCACGCTCGTTCGTCAACGCGCTCGTGCTCACGCCAGTGATCGTCGCGCTCGTGATGACCGTGCTCAGCCACAACATCGTCACCGCCTTTGGCATGATGGCGGTCTTTGCCATCGTGCGCTTCCGCAACATCCTGCGCGACACGCTCGACACGTCATTCATCCTCACGGCCATCTTCATCGGAATGGGTTGTGGGACGCAGAAATTTTCCACCGCGATCATCGGCGCCACGGTCGTCTGCCTGGCGTTGCTGTATCTGTGGCTTACGAATTTCGGCTCGCGTCATCGTTACGACATCGTGCTGAACCTCCACTGGAGCCGGCCGCCAAATGAACTCAACGACCTGAGCCTGCTGCTCAACCGTCACGCGCGGCGCGTTGTTCTCGCGAGTCAGCGCGCGCACGAGGGCTACACCGGAGCGGATTTCTCCTTCCGCTTGCTGTTGCGCGATCCAGACCGGTTGGAAGAAATGCTCGACGAACTCCAGTCGCTCGAAGGCGCATCGCAAGTCACAACCCTCAAGGCCGAGGAAGAATCGGAACTGTAACGGCGCCCCGCTGCGCGCCCGGTCAACCCTTCGTCGCCGTGCCGCCGCCGGAGGAGTAATAGCCATCCACCTTTGCCGCCACGTCGCGATAGCCGATGTCCTCCTGATAGATCAACTCGAACTGCTTCACGGCTTCGTCGCGTTTGCCGAGTTTTTCAAGCACGCAGCCGTAATTATAGACGAGGTCCTTTTTTTCCTCGTCGAACACGGGCTTCTCCTTGATGGCCTCGGCCATCTTGCGCGCGGCCATCTCGTATTTGCCGCCGGCGGCGAAACAGAGGCCAAGGTAGTTCATCGCGGCGATGCGCTTGTTCTGGTTTGCCTGTGCTTTTTGAAACTCCTGGATGGCCTCGGTAATCTGTCCCGACTCGTAATAGAGCACGCCCAGCTCGAACTTGATCTGCAAGTCGGTCGGATACTTCTCGGCGCGTTTCTTCACGTCGTCGAGCTTGAAGGCCCTCCGGCGTGATTCAATCTCCGCCTTGCGCGCCTCGAAATCCGGCGCGGCGGAGTCCAGCGCGGCGGTTTCCGTTTCGATCTGCTTGATCGTGAGTTCGCTGATGACTTTCTCGATGGCCGCGTCCGCGCCGCCCTGGCAGCCGAGGATGTAGCGGTAGTATTCGAGAGCGCGGCCGTGATCGTGGCGTTGCGCGTAAAGTTCGGCAACGGAGCGCGCCAGCTTCAGGTTCGTCGGCTCCTGCGCGAGACGCTGCTCAAATTCGTGGATGAGGCGCTCCGCGCTGTTGTCATCCTGCACCTGGCGTGAGGATTGTTCGAGCGTCTGCGCCTCTTCCTTGTCCTTCAACACGTCGCGATAGGAGCCGCCGCCGCTGGCGAGCTGTTCATAGCCCTTTTCATTGAGCGTGCGCTTGGCGGAAAGATTTTTGCAGGCCATCGCCAACTCAGGATCGTTCGGATACTGCCGCGTTAGATCGGCGAACACCGCCTCGGCCTTGGCGAAGTCGCCCGCCACAGAGTAGGCCTCCACCAGTTTTGTGGAGACGGCTTTGTCGCGCGGGTCGCCGGCGCGGATGATTTCGAGCGACATGACGGCGGTCTTGGGCATGTCGGCGGCAAGCGCGGCTTCCGCAAGCGCCTTGTGCGCGTGATAATTGCGCGGGTCGCCGTTGAGAATCTGCTCGAGCGTGGCGATGGCCTCGATGGGATTGGAGCGGATTTGAATCTGCGCCTTCGCGAGCATCGGCGAACTGCTCGCTGTGCCGATCATTTTTTTGAAGAATCCACTGCCGCCAGCCCCGGCTTTTTTGAGTTGAGTCTGGCGCAAGGACTCGCGGCACGCGTAAAAGGCCGGCTCCTTTTGCAGCACGCCGGCAAAAATCGTCATGGCGTAGTCCAGATTGCCCTGGGTCATCACGGACTTGCCCTTGTCCCACTGGTCACGCAACGGCCTCGGTATCTCACTCGCACTCTTCTCTGGCATGGCGCAAGTGTAGGACCGAGCCCAAAAAATGCCAACCGAAACAAAACGGAAAGGCCCGCGTTAAGCGGGCCTTTCCTCAAATGTCCGGCGCGAAGCTGGAAGCACGGTTACTGCGGTGAAGCCTCACTCGGTTGCGCGGAGGATTCTTCTTTCTCGCGCTCTTCCATCGCAGCCTTGCGGCTGAAGCGCAGACGGCCGCGATCGTCGTTGCCGAGGCACTTCACCCAGATTTCATCGCCAACTTGGACGAGCTCCTCCGGCCGCTTGGGACGGAAGTTTGCCAGCTCGCTGATGTGGACGAGACCTTCCTTGCCGGGGAGATACTCGACGAAGACGCCAAAGTCTTTGATCGAAATCACCTTGCCTCGATAGACCTTGCCGGGTTCCGCGCCGGGGCCGGAATCTTCGCCTTCGGCTTCCTTGCGCTTGGGTTCGCGCCCGCCGCGCTCGCCGCGGTCGCGGCCACGGCCACCGCGCTCGCCGCGGTCGCTGCGGTCGGGACGTTCGCCACGATCCTCGCTGCCTTCGGGCGGCGTGCCCGTGCTCTCGCCACGCTCTTCCATCGCGGCCTTGCGGCTGAGACGCACGCGGCCCTTCTCGTCCACGCCGAGGCATTTGACCCAGATTTCATCGCCCATCTTGACGATGTCCTCCGTTTTCTTGACGTGGAAGTTGGCGAGTTCGCTGACGTGCACGAGACCGTCCTGACCGGGAAGGAACTCGACGAAGCAGCCGAATTCCTTGATCGTGACAACCTTGCCCTTGTAAATCTTCCCGATCTCGGCCTCGGCAGACATGCCCTCGATCTGCTCGCGGGCGATGGCCAAACCTTCGGCGCTGATGGAGTAGATGTTGACCGTGCCATCGTCCTCGATGTTGATCTCGCAGCCGGATTCCTCGACGAGGCGCTTGATGTTCTTGCCGCCGGGGCCGATGAGGGCGCCGATCTTCTCGGGGTTGATCTTGAGCGTGACGATGCGCGGCGCGTATTTGCTGAGTTCCGTGCGCGGCGCGGCGATGATCTTCGCCATGTCGGCGAGGATGGACAGGCGCGCGATGCGGGCGCGCTCGACGGCTTCGGCCATGATCTCGTGAGGCAAACCGCGGAGCTTGAGGTCGAGCTGGAAGCCGGTGATGCCCTTCTCGGTGCCGGCGATCTTGCAATCCATGTCGCAGAACGCGTCTTCCCAGCCGATGATGTCGGTGAGGAGCTTGTAGCGCGCGATCGCGTCGTCGTCATCGTGATCGGTGCAGATGCCGACGCTGATTCCGGCGACAGGGCGGGTGAGGGGAACGCCCGCGTCCATGAGCGCCAGCGTGCCGCCGCAGACGGAGGCCATCGAGGTGGAGCCGTTGGACTCCATGATCTCGCTGGTGACGCGGATGGCGTAGGGGAATTCCTTCAACGGCACGACCGGCTCGATGCTGCGTTCGGCAAGCGCGCCGTGGCCGATCTCGCGGCGGCCGGGACCGGAGATGCGGCCCGTCTCGCCGACGGAGAAGTTCGGGAAGTTGTAGTGCAGGATGAACTGCTTCTTGGTCTCGCCGCCAGTGTAGCTGTCGAAGTCCTGCGAGTCCTCGGTGGTGCCGAGCGTCACAAGCGAGACGGCCTGCGTCTCGCCGCGGGTGAACATCGCCGAACCGTGCGCGCGCGGCAGGATGCCGACTTCGCCGGAGATCGGGCGAATCTGGTCGAACGTGCGCCCGTCGAGGCGTTTGCCGTCGTCGAGGATGAGTTTCCGCACCGCTTCCTTCTGGATGTAATAGAAGGCGTTGCTGATGACGAAGTCGGTGATCTTCTCCTCGCCGTATTTTTCCTTCAGCTTCGCGCCGACTTCGTTCTGGATGGCCTTGCACGCGGCTTCGCGGGCGAGTTTGCCGGGCGTGAGCAGCGCGGGCACCATGCGGTCGCCGGCGAGCTTCTTGGCTTCCTTGAGGACGTCCTCGGGGACGATGTTGACGGTGATCTCGCGCTTTTTCTTGCCGGCCTTCGCGGCGAGTTCCTTCTGAGCGGCGATGAGCGGCTGGCAGCACTCGTGCGCGAACTTGAGCGCGGCATTGAAGTCGGCTTCGGCAATTTCCTTGGCCGAGCCTTCATACATCACCATGTCTTTTTCGTTGCCGACATAGACGAGGTCGAGATCGCTCTCGGCCTGTTGCGCGTGCGTGGGGTTGGCGACGAACTGGCCGCCAACACGCCCGACGCGGACGGCACCGAGCGGGCCGGCCCACGGGATGTCGCTGACGGTGAGCGATGCGCTTGCGCCGATGATGCTGAGAATGTCGGGATCATTCTCGCCGTCGGCGGAAAGCAGGATGGTCTGGACCTGCACCTCATTATACCAGCCCTTTGGAAAGAGCGGGCGGATGGGGCGGTCAGTGAGGCGGCAGGTGAGGATTTCCTTCTCGGTGGGGCGGCCTTCACGCTTGAAGTAGCCGCCGGGGAACCGGCCCGCGGCGGCGGCCTTCTCGCGGTAGTCCACCGTGAGCGGGAAGAAATCCTGGCCTTCCTTCGCCTTCACCGCGGCGACGGCCGCGACGATGACGATGGTTTCGCCGAGCTGAACGGTAACGGAGCCGTCGGCCTGTTTGGCGAGTTTGCCGGTTTCGATGTGGATGGGGGCTTGTCCAACTTGGACGCTTACTTTCTCTGGCATTGTGTCTCTGTTTCTTGCCCGCCGACCTTGGAGGAACTTCAGTGAGCACCTGTCGGAAGAGGGTGCTGAATGAAATTTCTCAGGCCGGCGGGCGGGTTTAGTGGGCGACGGTTTTTTGTGGCGAATTGAACCCGGGTCGCTCCTTGCCGGGCAAATCCTGTGCCGCCGGCCGCCACGCCATCGGGGCGGGGCCGCAAGCGGCGAAATAGTTACTTGCGCAGCTTGAGCTTCTTGGTGATGGCCTGGTAGCGGGTTGTGTCCGTGTCGTGGAGGTAGTCGAGCAGGCGGCGGCGCTGGCCGACGAGCTTGAGCAAACCGCGGCGGGAACTGTGATCCTTCACATTGGCCTGAAGGTGTCCGGTCAAATGGTTGATGCGCTCGGTGAGCAATGCGATCTGCACATCCGCAGACCCTGTGTCCCGCTCATGCACGCGGAAATCCGTGATGAGCTTCATCTTCATTTTCGTTTCCATACTTGCGGTCATCTTAATCAGTAAGAGAAGGACATCCTACGGAAAACCCGGGTGGTGTAAAGCATTTCCTCGGAAAAACTCAGGCACGCTTCCCGCGGCGAAGAACAGGTTGGCATCCCCCGGCTTGGCAGTTACAGTCGGCCAATCAGCCTTGAACACCGCATGAAACATTTTCTCCTCGCCGCGCTGGCAGCTTTCAGTCTTCAGCTCTCGACTTTCAGCCTGACCGCTTCCGCTGCGGAACCGAACCGGCCAAACATCCTCTGGCTCGTCGCCGAGGACATGTCGCCGGACGCGGTCGCGTGCTATGGCGCGAAGCAAGTCTGGACGCCGCATCTGGATCAGCTCGCAAGCCGCGGGATGCGCTACACGCGCGTTTTCACCACAGCGCCGGTGTGCTCGCCGAGCCGCTCGGCCTTCATGACCGGCATGTATCAGATCACCATCGGCGCGCATCATCACCGTTCGCATCGCGACGACGGCTTCAAGCTGTCTGACGGCGTGAAGGTGCTCACGGACTGGCTGCGCGGTGCGGGTTATTTCACGGCGAACATCGTCGAGTTCCCGGCGGAGTTTGGCTTCAAGGGCACGGGCAAGACGGACTGGAACTTCACCTACACCGGCAAGCCTTATGATTCATCGAAGTGGGAGGACTTGAAATCGCACCAGCCGTTTTACGCGCAGGTGAACTTCCACGAGACGCACCGCAAATACATCGCGCCCAAACGCGCCGATCCCGCGAAGGTCGAGCTGCCGCCCATCTACCCCGATCATCCCGTCGCGCGGCAGGACTGGGCGGACTATCTCGACTCAGCCACGGAGCTGGACCGCAAGATCGGCCTCATCCTCAAGCAGCTCGAAGCCGACGGCCTCGCCGACACCACGATGATCATCTTCATCGGCGACCACGGCGAGTCGCACGTGCGCGGCAAACAGTTTTGCTACGAGGACGGCCTCATCATCCCGCTCATCATTCACTGGCCGAAGAATTTCCCGACGCCGAAGAACTTCAAACCCGGCACGGTGAGCGACCAATTGCTCGAGGCGATTGATTTCAACGCCACGACGCTCGCGCTCGTCGGCGTGAAAAAACCCGCGAAAATGCAGGGCCGCGTGTTCCTCGGCGACGATGCGGAGCCGCCGCGCGAGTTCACCCACGGCGCGCGCGACCGCTGCGACGAAACGATGTTTCGCTTCCGCACCGTGCGCGACGCGCGCTACCGCTACATCAAAAACTTCATGCCGGAGCGGCCCTTTTTGCAGGCGAACGATTACAAGGAACGTAGTTACCCGGTGTGGAACCTCATCAAGCAGCTCGGCGCGGAGGGCAAGCTGACCGAGTGGCAGAAGAACTTCTACCTCGCGCCCACGATGCCGACCGAGGAACTCTACGACTCGGAGGCCGATCCGCGTAACATGAACAATCTCGCCAGCTCGCCGAAGCCGGAGCACCAGGCCGCGCTCAAGCGGTTGCGCGCCGAGCTGGAGAAATGGCTCGTTAAAGCGGACGATCAAGGGCGCTTTCCCGAACCGCCCGAAGTCACCGCGCGCAAAGGCGCGACAAAGCCCGACAGCAACCCCAACGCGCAGGCCGTCACGGGCGACGGCAAAGCGAAGAAGGGGAAGAAAAAGCAGGAGTAGCGCGAGGTTGAAAACGCGCGGCCTTTCCCGCACGCTTGCGGCATGGCGCTCGCGCGCTCCTTTTGCATTCTGGCGTTGGTTTTCCTGACCGGCTTCGGCTGCGACAAGTCGGCGGCGGTAAAAACTTCCCCGGCGGCGGTTTCTTCATCTGCCGAGGCACGCGGCAAACCGCAGGCGAAGCTCCCGACCGTCAAGCTCTGGATCGGCCCGCACGTTGTCACCGCTGAAATCGCCCGCACGCCGCCGCAGATCATGACCGGCATGATGTGGCGCACGAACCTCGCCGAGATGGACGGGATGATCTTCATTTTCCCCGATGTCGCGCCACGTTCGTTCTGGATGAAGAACTGCCCGCTGCCGCTCTCGTGCGCCTACATCGGCGCGGACGGCACCATCCTCGAAACGCATCCGATGAAGCCCTTCGACGAATCGGCCATCCAGTCGAAGTCCGACCGCATCCAGTTCGTCCTCGAAATGAACACAGGCTGGTTCGAGCGCAACAAGATCGGCCCCGGTGTGCTCGTCCGCACCGAGAAGGGAACCTTGCAGGAGACGTTTTTCGGCCGACGCTGATCGGCGCACAAAGTTCATCGCCATTTTTTGCGCCTCTTTGCGCCTCTTTGTGGCTAACTTTACCGGCGCGCAATGAAAGTTGCCCTCGCACAAATCAACACCACCGTCGGCGACATCGCCGGCAACGAGGCGAAAGTCCTCGCCGCGTATCGGCAAGGCGTGGACGCCGGCGCCGAACTGGTGCTCGTGCCGGAACTCGCCGTCACCGGCTACCCGCCGCGCGACTTGCTGCTCAAGCCGAACTTCATCCCCGACAATCTCGCCGCGCTCGACCGCCTCGCCGTGGCGACGGACGCGACTGGACTGCTCGTGGGCTTCGTTGGGAGGAACGACAAGCGCCCCGGTCGCGAGGCGGCAAATTGCGTCGCGCTCTTGCAAAACGGCAAGCTCATCACGACGCGCACAAAAATGCTACTGCCGACGTATGACGTATTCGACGAGGATCGCTATTTCGAGCCGGCCACGGAGAATTCGCCGGTCGAGTTCAACGGGAAAAAAATCGGCCTCACGATCTGTGAGGACGTGTGGAACGACGAGGATTTCTGGCGTGACCGGCGCTACCGCCGCAACCCCGCGATGTCGCTCGTGCAGGACGGCGCGGAAATCATCTTCAACATCTCGGCCTCGCCGTGGAGCTTGGGCAAGAACGCGACGCGCTTCGAAATGCTGCGCAGCCTCGCGGCGAAGGCAAAGCGCCCAGTGCTCTACTGCAACCTCGTCGGCGGAAACGATGAACTCATCTTCGACGGCGGTAGCCTCGTGTTTAATGCCGCCGGTGAACTCATCGCGGAAGGCCGGCGGTTCGAGGAAGATTTTGTCGTCGTGGACACGGAAATCGCAAAACCTGTCGCGTTCAGTTCTCCCTCTGACGAAGAGCAACTTTACAAGGCGCTCGTGCTCGGCTTGCGCGATTACCTGCACAAGTGCGGCTTCAAGTCCGCCGTGCTCGGTTTGAGCGGTGGCATTGATTCCGCGCTCAGTGCGGTGCTCGCGGTCGCCGCGCTCGGGAAGGAAAATGTTCGCGGCGTTTCGCTGCCGTCGCAGTTTTCCTCGCAAGGCAGCCTCGACGATGCATGCGTGCTCGCGGAACGGCTTGGCATCCGTTACGACGTGATTCCGATTCAGCCGATGTTTGAAGCGGTGAAGGCGCAGATGAAAGGCGTGTTCGCCGGACGCGCCGAGGACACGACCGAGGAAAACATCCAGGCCCGCCTGCGCGGCGTCACGCTCATGGCGCTGTCGAACAAGTTCGGCTCGCTGCTGCTCACGACCGGCAACAAGAGCGAACTCGCCGTCGGCTACTGCACGCTTTACGGCGACATGTGCGGCGGTCTCGCCGTCATCAGCGACGTGCCGAAGGTGATGGTTTATCGCCTCGCGAAATGGATCAACCGCGAGCGCGAAATCATTCCAACAGCGAGCATCACCAAACCGCCGTCCGCGGAGCTGCGTCCAAATCAAACTGATCAGGACTCACTGCCGCCGTATGAAGTGCTCGATGCCATCCTTGACGAATACGTTGTGCGCGGCCGCTCGAAGGCCGAGATCGTCGCCGCCGGTTTCGACGCCGCGAGCGTCGAGCGCGTGGTGAAGCTGATTGACAGCGCGGAATACAAACGCCGCCAGGCCGCGCCCGGCTTGAAGGTTACGAGCAAAGCCTTCGGCGTTGGCCGTCGCGTGCCGGTCGCGCAAAAGTATCGCGAATAATTTCCCTACTCCGGCGCGGCCGCGCGGCGCGAGGCTTTCTTGGCGGAGTGGTGGGATTTGTCGGCGAGCATGCGGTCCTTGGCGCGACGTGAGCGTTTGCGTTTCTGACGCCGGATTTTCTCGATGCGGGCGCGCTCGGCAGCGATGAATCCGTTCTTCAACGCCTCGATCTTGTCGAGCAGCAGACGGCGCGCGAAGAAGCGGTTGAGTCCCTGCTGACGTGTGGCCTGGCATTTGACCTGCACGCCGGTCGGACGGTGGAGCAGCATCACGCAGGTGGAGGTCTTGTTGACGTTCTGCCCGCCGTGGCCGCCGGAGCGAACAAATGTTTCCTCGATGTCGGCTTCGCGCACGCCCAGCGCGGCCATGCGTTGCGCGAGCTGGGTTTCCTTTTCCATGCTTACGGGGAACGCGCTCATGCCAAGAGGCTAGCCGTCAGGGCGTTCCTCTCGCAACGCGAAAGCCGCGCGGCCTTGTCGCAGTGTCTTTGCTCTCGACTCGCGACTCTCGACTTCCGACACTTTCGCCATGATTTCGCGGGCAAAATCCGAAGCGCTCTTCGCCGAGGCGTTGCAACACATTCCTGGCGGAGTGAACTCGCCCGTGCGCGCCTTCCGCGCCGTCGGCGGCGCGCCGTTCTTCGTGCAGTCCGCGAAGGGCGCGCACGTCACGACCGTGGACGGCGACGAGTTGATTGATTACGTCGGCACGTGGGGCCCGGCGATTCTCGGCCACGCGCATCCGAAGATCATTTCCGCCGTCAAGGCCGCCGCCGATCACGGCACGAGCTTCGGCATCCCGAATCCGTTCGAGGTCACGATGGCGCGGATCATCAAGCAGCTCGTGCCCAGCGTGGACAAGGTGCGTATGTGCAACTCCGGCACCGAGGCGTGCATGAGCGCCATCCGCCTCGCGCGCGGCTCCACGCAGCGCGACAAGATCATCAAGTTCGACGGCTGCTACCACGGCCACGCCGACTGCTTGCTGGTGAAGGCCGGCTCCGGCGCGCTGACGTTTGGCAATCCCGACAGCGCGGGTGTTCCGGCGGACACGGCGAAGCACACGCTCGTGCTTCCGTTCAACGATGTCGAAGCCGTGAAGGCCACCTTTGCGGCGAACAGAAACGAAATCGCCGCGATCATCCTTGAACCCGTTCCCGGCAACGCGGGCTTGTATTTGCCACGACCGGGCTATTTGGAATTTCTCCGCCAAATCACGCAGGAAAACGGCGCCGTGCTCATCTTCGACGAAGTGATGACGGGCTTCCGTCTCGCGCCCGGCGGTGCGCAAGAGCGCTTCGGCATCGAGCCGGACTTGAGCTGCTTCGGCAAAATCATCGGTGGCGGCCTGCCGGTCGGCGCGTTCGTCGGGCGCGCGGACATCATGGACTGGCTTGCGCCGCTCGGCCCCGTCTATCAAGCCGGCACCTTGAGCGGCAACCCACTCGCGATGGCCGCGGGCATCGCGGCGCTGGAAGAACTTCGCACAGGCAATGCCTACACTCTCTTGGAAGCAAAAGGCGCGGCGCTCGAAGCCGGGATGAATGATGCTGCGAAATCCGCCAACGTGCCCGTGACCTTCAACCGCTGCGGCTCGATGTTCTGCGGTTACTTCACGGGCGAACCGGTCTGGAATCTCACCGATGCGATGAAAGCCGACCGCGAGCGCTTCAAAAAATTCTTCCACGGAATGCTGGACGCGGGCATCTATCTCGCGCCGTCGCAATTCGAGGCCGGGTTTGTTTCCACTGCGCACACCGAAGCGGACATTGAGCAGACAGTGAAGGCGGCAGCGAAGGTGATGAAGAATCTTTGAGCCATGCGCACCCTCGCCATTGACCACGGAACGGTTCGCATGGGCATCGCGGTGAGCGATGAGCTGGGCATGATTGCCTCCCCGCTGGAGTTCATCCCTGCGGAGCCGTTCGCGGATTTTCTGAAGCGGCTTCAACAAATTCTCGCTGACAAGCAAGTCAGCCAAATCGTCGTCGGCATGCCACGCAACATGGATGGCTCCTTCGGCCCGGCGGCGGAGAAGGTGCGCGAGTTCGTGGCGAAGTTGAAGGAGTCTGTCACCGTGCCCATCCGCACATGGGATGAGCGGCTCACGTCCGCGCAGGCGAACCGCCTGATGATTCAGGGCAATGTGCGTCGCGAGCAGCGCAGGGAAATGGTGGACGCGATGGCCGCGGCGATTTTGTTGCAGAGTTATCTCGACAGCGTGGGCTGAACTCTCAGCAACCGATGAATTGAGATCATCGTGAACTCGCTCAAATTCAAACTCACCATTGCCTACGACGGCACGGGCTACGAAGGCTGGCAGGTTCAGAAGATCGGCACCGGCGTGCAGGAAAAAGTCGAGGCTGCGCTGGCGAAATTGTTTCCAAGCCACCCGCGCGTTCACGGCTCCAGTCGCACCGATACGGGCGTTCATGCGCTCGGCCTCGTCGCGCATTTCGAGGTGCCACGCGCCGAATGCCGCATCACACCGGCGAGGCTGCTGCTTGCCATCAACGCGCACCTGCCCGGCGACATCCGCGTGTTGAGCGTTTCGCGAGCGTCGGAAAACTTTCACGCCCGCTTCAGCGCGACCGGCAAGCAGTATCGCTATTTCGCGTGGAATCATCCGGCGATGAATCCGCTACTGCTCAACCGCGCGTGGCATCTGAAACGGAAACTCAATCTCGCCTCCATGCGCGCCGCGGCGCGGCACTTCATCGGCAGGCACGACTTTCGTTCCTTTCGCGCGAACCCGGACTACGACACCGACTCGACCGTGCGCACACTCACACGCTGCGACGTGAAGAGAAAAGGCCCCTTGTTCACGTTCATCATCGAGGGAAACGGCTTCCTCTACAAAATGTGCCGCGGCATTGTTGGAACACTCGTGCAAGTTGGCGAAGGCAAGATCGCGCCGGAAGAAATCAAACCCATTCTCGCGAGCAAGGATCGCCGGTTTGCCGGCATGACCGCGCCTGCGTGCGGGCTGGTGCTGTGGAAAGTTTTTTACAAGCCACCGAGGCACAGAGACACGGGGAGAAGACAGATGTGACTGGCTCTATGTCGTGGTGACTTGGTGGCAAACTGATAATGCAAATCGTTTTAGTCGAACCAGAAATCGCGCCGAACACAGGCAACATCGCCCGCCTTTGCGCCGCAACCCGCACGACGCTGCATCTTATCGAGCCGTTCGGATTCAAGCTCGACGACAAGCAGCTCAAACGCGCCGGCATGGATTACTGGGAGCACGTCGAGTGGCGGCGTTGGAAAAACTGGAGCGCATTTCACGAACATCTCCCGCCGCAAGCCCGCCTCTGGTTCATCGAATCCAACGGCCCCAAGCGCTATGACGAGGTGACTTACTCGCGGGATGACTTCCTCGTCTTTGGACGCGAGACCGCCGGTCTGCCCGCGGCGCTGTTGGAATCAAATCGTGGCAAATGGTTGCGCATTCCCATGTTCAACGAAAAGGCCCGCTCGCTGAACCTGTCGAATTGCGCCGCGCTGGTTTTGTATGAGGCGCTGAGGCAGCAGGGTTTCTCCGGCGAACTTCAGTAAGCACGGACTTAGACACCCGCAAGGACAGTCTTCACGGCAGTTACAAGCGCGGCGACGCGCGTTGCCAGCGCAAAGTCCGACGGTGCTTCCAACGTGTAACTCTGCGGCGTCTTATGTGTTAGAAGCCAGAATGCTTCTGGCCATTGCGGCCGCGAACGTGGATCGGTTTCCGGCCGGATGATGCCGCCTCGTGCTGGCCGCTCTTCGATAAGCTCTGATTCGTCAATCGGACACACGCGCCGCACGGCCTCGATGATGGCCTCGGCGTGCGAAGGGCGCTGCTGCGGATTGAGTTCGTAGAGGTAGAAACCGTGCGATTCCCAGTCCTCGTGCAAACAGAGCGTGAGGTCAAACGCCGGCTGCTGCTTCAACCACTCCACGTGCGCGCGCGTCTCGGCGGCTTCGATGTGGAGATACTGGCGGTTCAAATCGTGACCGAGCGCGTTCTCGCGGCGATTGAGCGGAAAGCCCGTCGGGTTCAAACACGGGCAAAGCCACAGGTCGAGATGCGCCGGCCAGGCATTTTCATGCAACAACTCGCGAACCGCCAGTGGCCCTGCGGGTTCATCGCCGTGAATGCCCGTCGAAATATAAATGCGCGGAGCGCGTTCTGTCTCTCTTGAAGCCCGCGCTGGACGATGCAGCGCGCAAAGGAAAAGTCCGGGCGCGGCTTCGAGACATTTGACATTCCATCCATGCGTGTGCGCGGCGGCGACGCACTCGCGCAGGACGGCTTCGATGTCAATCGTCTCGCCGAAGTAGCCGCCTTCGTTCTTGTTCAAGCGCTGCACGCCCCATCCCTAGACGCCATCCTCGCGCCTGCAAAGCGCAAAGTAGCGGTGTCACCCGCACGTTTTGAGTTCTCCGCCGGACGCCGCGCTCCGCCTCGCGTCGTGATTGTTTAGAACGACCAGTTCACAATCGGGAATGCCGTTGCCAGCTTGTCCGGAAACTGATTGAACCACGGGTTTGACTTCACGACGTTGATGAATCCGATCTGCATTCCGTGCAGGGTCTCGGTGTAATTCAACGCCCCCAACTGCAGGCCAGTCGTGTCCTGCGCGATGTTGACGAAGCCCGACTGCAATCCCTTGAAAGTCCCCTGCGAATAATTCACCGCGCCATGCTGCCAGCCGACGAAACTCGTCTTGCTGACGTTCACGAGCGCCCACTGCACGCCTGTGTAAGACTCCGCGTAGTTGACGGCCCAGCCCCAGCTAAATCCAGAGCTGTCCCCCGTGCTGCCGTTGACGACGCCAAGCGTCAGGCCATGCTGCGGATTTTCGCCCCAGATGCTCAGGGACACGCCGCGAATCGTCGTCGTCTTGGGATGCAGCGCGATGTCCGGCGTGAGCGACAATTGGAACACCGAATCTTCCGCGTGGGACAGGACGGCGCCGAAGGCCAGCATCGCGATGGTGAGGAGCTTTTTCATGTTTGTGGATGGCTTGGGTTGTTGTGCAGGAAACTGGGATTCTTCTGTGCGCCGGGAGGCTGAAACTCGGCGCGACAAAAGTAAATTCAAATAAACATCCACTTTCCACGCGCTAATGGCCGTTCCCGCGCGGATTGTTTTCCTACGCAAAAACGGCGCGCCTCCTTCGCCACGACCTTAGGACATTTACCTGAGTTGAAGTGTCACTGATCGAATGCTTTCTTCCCGCTGAAGACGCACCGGTGGGTGCCGGGGCGCCAAGTAGAAATCAACGACCCAAAGAGAAAGTCATCCAAATGCCATACTCAAACATATCAGCCGTGCTGAGCGACGCCGACAAGGCAACCATCATCACCAAGCTGAACGACGCAAAGGCCCTGCTGACCTTCCTCATCAACCTGTCGAAGAGCGAGCACCGCGGCCTGCAAAGCCTCACACCCGGCAACGAGCCGTTCGTGACCAAGGCCCTAACCTACGCGGAGGCCAACCCTCAGATCGTCCCTCCCTACCTGGATGTTCCGGAGTTCCGCAAGGACTACAACCTCGCCCTCGCGCTCGAAAGCATCCTCCAGGTTGCCTCCCCGATGAAGGAGAGCATCGAGGACACCGCCGGTGCCGTGGGCAACGAAGCCTACAAAGCCGCGCTCATATTCTACAACGCCGTCCAGCAGGCGGCTCAACTCAACGTCCCCGGCGCGGACACCATTGCCGATGACCTGAGCACGCGTTTCGCAGGGCAGGGCAACAGCACCCCGCCGACACCGCCTCCACCGCCGGGTCCGTAAACGAGCCCCCGGCTCCACACACCGCCCGCTGTCTCGAATAGGCAGCGGGTGGTTTTGTTTTGCTCGCATTCCGCCCAGCCAACGAACCTTTCGCGGAAAGCTTGATCCCGGATGCCGATCTGATCAATTGATCGCGAGGTGTCCAAACAAGCAAAACGACGCAAACCACGCGGCCACTACTCCTTGCCGCCGCCGCCACCGCCCCAGTCGGTGCCCGCCTTGGACAACGCCCTGCACGCCGCGCCCATTCCAACCACCGCCTTTGAGTTGCGCGACGACGGCTCGATTGAAGCCCCTCAAAGCCCCCTCGCCCCATCCGATGGGGAGAGGGTGGCCGAAGGCCGGGTGAGGGGTTCGCTCCCCCGCCTCATCTACCGCTCCGAATCACCATTCCTCCGGCTCTACCACGGCAACTGCCTCGAACTCCTCGACGCCATTGCCGCGAAATACCCCGAAGGCCGCTTCGACTGCATCTTTGCCGACCCGCCCTACTTCCTCTCCAACGGCGGCATCACCTGCCATGCGGGCAAAATGGTAAAGGTGGACAAGGGCGACTGGGACAAATCACGCGGCCCGGAACTCAACCACGAGTTCAACCTCGAATGGCTGCGCCGTTGCCAGCGCGTCCTCAAGCCCCACGGCACCTTGTGGGTCAGCGGCACCCTGCACGTCATCTTCTCCATCGGCTACGCCATGCAGCAGCTCGGCTTCAAGCTCCTCAACGACATCGCGTGGGAGAAGCCCAACCCGCCGCCCAACCTTTCCTGCCGCTACTTCACACACTCGACCGAGACGATTCTCTGGGCGGCGAAGAACGAAAAGAGCAAACACACTTTCAACTACCAGGCCATGCGCAAGGTCACAGGCAAGCAGATGAAAACCGTCTGGCGGAGGGAAGAATTTGAACCACCAAGACACAAAGAACACCAAGAGAAAGGAAAGCTTGGTGACTTGGAGCCTTGGTGGTTAAACCCGATTTGGACGCTGACTGCGCCGGGCAGGGAGGAAAAAGAGCACGGCAAACACCCAACGCAAAAGCCCGTGGCGCTAGTCGAGCGTTGCTTGCTGGCATCAACCAACGAAGGAGATATGATATTAGATCCATTTATGGGGGGGGGCACAACAATAATAGCCGCTACTCGAAACAAAAGAAACGCCGTAGGGATCGAACTGGACGAAGCCCACGTCAATTTATCAGCACAACGTGTAAAGGCAGAAATCGAAAAGGTGAAAGGAGACCTTTTCAGATGAAAGAACGTGGCTTTGGCGGCGGAAACACGCTTACTGGCTTGAACTTCGAGCGTGAAGTTGATTTCCAAGACTTGCTCACGGCTAAGCCTGGCTACGAATTGAGGACAATTCAGGGTAAAGCTGGTCGAGGTGTTTATTGCAAAGGTGAACTTGTTGCTAGATGTTTCCGCAAAAATGAGTTCTACAAATTCCTCGATGAGCACGGTGTTGATTGGCACTTGAAGCTTTCCAAGAAGCTCCTACCAGATGATGCATTGCTTGTAATCGTGCGTGAGACATTGTTTATCATTGAGGTGAAGTATCAGCAAGTTGAAGGTTCTGTTGATGAGAAGCTGCAAACTTGTGATTTTAAGCGGAAACAGTATCTAAAACTTGTCGTCGGGCTTGGACTAAAAGTTGAATACGTCTATGTCTTGAATGATTGGTTCAAAGATCCGCGTTACAAAGATGTGCTGGATTATATCAACAGCGTAAATTGCCATTACAAATTCGGTTCCTTGCCTCTGGCATGGCTTGGACTGCCAGAAGTTTAGAGAGGCTTCAAAATCCTGTTGAACGCCGGATCGGCCTGCGATCTACTCTGTGGGTGCAATTCGACACCTTCAGCTACCGTCACGCAGAAGAGATTCTGAATTCTCATCTGGTCATCAAACGCCTGATCAATGAACTGTTGAGTGCTGCGAAGGAAGCTCCTGTAAAACAAGGCCCCGATGGATTGACTTCAGCGTTGATGGCTGCCTTCGAAGCGCGTGGCTGGCAAAAAGAAGTGCCGGTTTCCAACAACGAGGCGCACGAGCAACGCTTTGACGTTTGCAAAGAACGTGTTGCCATCGAAATAGAATTCTCCCGTTACGAATTCCTTTACCGAGATTATTTGCGGTTTCTCTCTGCCTACAATGCTGACAAAATTGATGTTGGTGTCTTGATCACACATAGTGATTCTGGTTTGGCCCGAACAAAACACCCATCCGGTGCCCCGTCATTGCTTCGAGTTCAAACAGATTTGGCTTGGCTTCGTCCAACAATCACCGTCCCAATTTGGGTCATCGGGTTGAAATGACGGCGGGAGTGCACCTATAGATCGCGCTCCCCGGTCTCCCTGCATGGGTTTGTTGATTCACGCTGGCAGTGGTTGCTGGCGGCTGCCTTAAACGAATTGCAAGCCTGGCCCGGCACTTCAACGCCGTCTTTCTCGGCGCAAATCCAAACGAGCGCCTTGACCGAGAAACGGCCTTTCCATGCGCGCGCAATCGCCCGGCTCTGAATGGCAACCAACGCAATCCGGCGGGCACCGGACCACCTTTCAGGGGCAACCGGTTGCGTCCAAAAGGCAATAAATTGCATCAGTCATTGAGTCAGTGGCCATTTGGAGGCAATCCGCTGCATCCAAAAGGCAACCAGTTCCTTCCCGGAGGCAACTGGTTTCATGCGGGACTAGGTGTGTAGCTGTTGAATGGCAACGGGTTGCCAATCTGACAGGACGAATCCATGGACAACCACCAATGGACACCAACAAACACGAATCGGAACAACAGAAGGAGCGGTGATGCTGAATTCGAGGCAATCCGCTGCGACCAAAGACAAGCGCTGGCAGCCATTCCTATTCGTGTGGATTCGTGTCCATTCGTGGTTCCACAAATCCATCAAACCGATTCTCCGCCGCGCTCAGGCCATCACGGTTTGTGTGTCGCAACTTGCCTTGCCACAGCCGCAGCCGGCCTCCTGCTGGTCGCTGAAGTCGTGCTTGTCCCAGCTTGGGTCAAGGCCGAGGTCGCGGAGCATCTGCAAATCCTTTTCCACAGGCTGATTCAGCGTGGTGAGATAGTTGCCGACCATGAGCGCGCTTGCGCCGGCCATGAAGATCATCGGTTGCAGGTCGCGCAAATTCACCGTGCGGCCGCCGGCTATCATGATTTCCTGCCGCGGCAGGATGAAGCGGAAGCACGCGATGGTCTTCAGGATTTCGAGCGGCGGCAGCGGCGGATTGTTTTCAAACGGCGTGCCTTTGATGGGATTGAGGATGTTGATGGGACAGACATTCGCGCCGATTTCCCTCAGTGAAAAGGCAAGGTCGCACCGGTCCTCGCGGGTCTCGCCCATGCCGATGATGCCGCCGGAGCAAATCTTCAAACCGGCCTTTTTCAAGTAGCTGATGGTTTCGATGCGGTCGTCGTAGGTGTGCGTCGAGCACGTTTGCGGAAAGAAGCGGCGCGAGCTTTCGAGGTTGTGGCCGTAGCATTCGAGTCCCGCTTCCTTGAGCCTGTCCGCCACGACCTGGCTCTTGATGATGCCGAGGGAGGCGTCGGCGCGCGTCTTGCCTGAGTTGGAGAGTTCGCGGATGCGGTCACAGACTTCATCGAGCATCGGGCCTTCCTTGAGGCCCTTCCACGCGGCGACGAGGCCGACGGCGGTGACGCTGTTCTTGTTCGCTTCTTCCGCCGCCTCAATGACGGGTTCGGGATCAATAAACCCATACTTGGGCGAGCCAGTCTGGTAGAAGCTGGACTGAGCGCAAAAGCTGCAATTCTCCGAGCACGCGCCAGCCTTGGCATTCACAATGGAGCAGAGATGAATCTTGTTGCCCTTGAAATGTTCGCGAATGCGGTTCGCCCACGCGAGAAGGTCGTGGATGTCAGCGCTGCCTTCCAGGTTGAAAAGAAAAAGGGCGTCGTCGCGCTCGATCTGTCCGCCGGCAAGAACCCGCCGTCCAAGCGAGGCAATCCGCTCCTGAACCGTGGCGTCAATTGATTCCGATGTCATGGTTGACAGGATACCGAAGCGCGACGGAAGGGCAAGCGTGGTGTGGCGCTCGGCGGGGCAGGGGATGGAAGCGGGGGTTCGGAAGAAACTGACGAAATAATCAGCGACGATTCAGCAGATGCAAGGCGGGCGCCATCGTGGGCGTGAGGGGGTTTGTCTTGAAGTGGGAGGCTTCAAGGCGATCCATCCAGTTCTCGATTGATCTCAGCAACGCCGCGACATCGAGTTGCTCGTGCTTGGGTGGATACGGTTGGAGATTTTCGTGCGCGAGCTTGAGCAGCGCCAACGCGGGGCGCAGGCGCGCCTGTCTCGTCGAGTGCTTCTGCATGTGAACGAATGCGCCTGCGAACTGGATGAGGCCCTTGTAGAAGTTGCCGTTCGGGCCGGACTTGTCCGCCAACCAAAGCTCCTCCAACACGTCGTGCGCCTCATAGTAAAGGCCGCGGTTGAAGCATTCGAAGTAACCGAGATAATGCGCATCGAGATCGCGGCCCTTGCAGCTCTCGATCAATGCGGCGATTTTTGCGGACTTCTTGCTCACGGGCAAAGCGTAAGCGCGGCGATGCTTGCGTGTCGAGGCTGCGAGGGGTTGAATTGTCCGTGAATGGACGAGTCCTTCCCAAAGCCGGTGGAAATTCCCATCACCGGCGAACTTGATTTGCACACCTTCGCGCCGCGCGACGTGAAGGGGGTTGTCGAAGCGTATCTCGAAGCGTGCCGCGAGCGAGGCATCCTGCAAGTGCGCATCATCCACGGAAAAGGAACGGGCGCGCTGAGAAACACCGTCCACGCGCTGCTGGCGAAACATCCGCACGTGGCAAGCTACGCGCTCGGCGGGGAAGGACTCGGCGAATGGGGCGCGACGATTGCGAACCTCAAGCCAATCACTGCGCCGCCATCCGGCGCACGATGAATTGTCGAACCTGTGGAATCTGGCATTTCGAGAGCAGCAACGTCGCCTTGGTCTTGTCCGCCGCAACGGCAGGCTCGATGCCATACCACGTGAGGAGCGGGAGGTCTTTGTCCGCCGCGTCATCCGCGTGCGAAAGCAGCGCTTCCGCAATCGCCCAGCGGTCGCTCAGCGGCAGACGTTGCAACGCGGATGCAAGACCGAGCCGAACAAGCCCCGATGAATCGCTCTTCGCCATTGAAGTAAATTTCGCGAGCAGGGCAGGGGAGGCCTTGCCATCCTCGGTCAACAGGCGCACCGCCCACCAGCGCACGTGCTCGCTTGAATGATCGAGTTGCTTCGCGAGGAAAACTTCATCCGTTCCACCGGTAACATTCAAAGCCCACAAGGCGCGGAGTTTCTTGGGAACTTCTTTTTGTTCACTGAACATTTTGTGCAGCGCGGCGTGCGTGCCTTTCGCGAGCTTGCCGGCAACGGCGCGTTCCTGAAGCAAGCGTTGCGCGTGGCGCGGATACCATTCGTTTGCGTGCGCGAGCAGTTTCACCAGCTCGGCGTCGGAAAGTTTCGCGAGGTTCAAATCCTTCACAGGCTTTGGCGTGCCGTAAGTCACCTTGTAGATGCGACCGCTGCTGCGATATGAGCCGTCGTGGTCATGGCATTCACCGAGGTCGTTCCAGTCGCTGATGAACACGCCGCCGTCCGGCCCGTAATACTGCGCGGTCGAACGGAACCAAGGATCATTCGCCATGAGAAAATTTCCGCCGTGCTTCGCGGCGTATCCCGCGCCCTTGCGCTCGGGCGTGTCGAAGAGGACGCGGTTTCCGTGGATGTTTCCGATGAATGCGCGCCCGCGCCATTCCGATGGAAAATTATCGCCCTGGTAAATCATCAGCCCGCAGTGCGCATGGCCGCCGCCGAGCGAGTCGTGCGTCGCGCCGCCGCGCGCCTCCTGCCACTTCGCGCCGGCCCAGTGCAAGTGGTCAGAGCAACTGTCCATCAGCTCGTAAAGATGCGGGTTGAAGTGCTCGCCGAACATGCGCTTGTAATACGCGCCCGGCATCACGTGCCAGAAGTGGCCGATGACGTTGTTCGAGAAAAACGCCTGGCCATTCTCATCCCAGTCGAGGCCCCACGGATTCGTCGTGCCGCGGCAGACCACCTCGAACTTGCGCGTCACTGGATGCAGCCGCCAGATTGAACAATTCAGAAGCACGCGCTCGTTGTCCGGCGCGCCCGGTTTGCCGACAAAGGAGTTCGTTGTGATGCCGTGACGCCCGTAAAGCCAGCCGTCAGGTCCCCACGCGAGGCCGTTGACGAAATTGTGCCTCGCGTTCAGCGACCAGCCGTCGAGCACCACCTGCGGCGCGGCATCGGGAATGTCATCGCCGTTCGCATCAGGAAAGAAGAGCAGTTCCGGCGGCGACAACACCCACACGCCGCCGAAGCCCGGCAGCACGCTCGTGAGATTGCGGCCCTTGTCGAAGAAAACTTTCCGTTCATCGAAGCGCCCGTCGCCATCCTTGTCGGTGAAAATCAGGATGCGGTCGGGGTTTGGATTCGTGACGCCGTTTTTTTTATCCCAATACGGATACGAAAAATTCTCGACAACCCACAGCCGCCCGCGGTCATCAAACTCCATCGCGATGGGCTGCATCACGTTTGGCTCACCGGCGAAGAGTTGCGCCTTGAAACCCGGCGGCAGCGTGATTTTTGCGAGCGATTCTTCGGGCGACGGCGGCACGTCGCCCGGCTTCTGCGAGTTGGTCACGCCCGGCGGCAGTGCGGGCGTCTCGGAGAAGACGATTGAAACGGAAAAAAGAAGGATGCTCAGCGTGCGTGCGATTTGCATGACGCAGCTTGTAAGCCAACGCCTCGCGCGACGCAACGACGGAGCTCAGCAACGGCTACTTCTTCACCTTCTTGTCGGAGTTCGCCTCGGCAGTCTTTTCCTCGGCGGCAGCCTGCTCGCGCGCGGCGCGTTGAGCGGGCGTGAGGAAGCTGTTGATGCGGCCGATGAAATCAGTTTCGAGCCGCTGCTGGAATTCCGCCTGGAGCTTCTTGCGCGCCTCGTCGTCGCCCTTCACGGTCGCGTAACGATTTTGAAACTCGTCATTCATCGCGCCTCTTGCCTCCGCGTAGGTTGCGTTTATTTTGGCAATGAGCGCCTTCTGCTCGGCGGTAAGCACGCGTGCCACGCGGTCGTGCATCGCCGCCTCGGCCTTTTCATATTCCGCTCGCAATGCCTCCCGCTCGGCGGTGGATGTGTTCGGGTCTTTCGCTTTCGCAAGGCGCGCGCGAAAATCCTCGTTGCCATAGGCCTCGCTCGCGGCCGCCTGGATATCCTTGATCTGTTCACTGGTGAGCTGGAGGACGGCGTTCAAACCGGGCACGGGCTGGCCGGCTTTTTGGTTTCCCTTCGCAGCGGCCCAGAAGGGGAAGTTGCCGATTGTGGCCTTCTTCTCTTTTTGCGCAAACGCGGCAGGCGCTGCGACGAAGGCTGTGAGGGTGAGAGCGATGAGGAGGCGTGTTTTCATGGTCAGAGATGGTTTGTGGATGAATTGATTCGGCTCTGGAACGCAACGATAGCCATGCACCAAACGGCCGCCACTGTCAAGTGGCACCGATAAACGGTGTTGGGCCACGCTGGGCAAAATCCAAGCGGTGTGGCGTGTTCATCTTCCCAAGTTTCCCCTTTCGCTCGGCGCGGACGGCCATTATCTTCCGGCACTCGTTGTTGTTTCGAGTTGAACGGATTTGCCGATGGACGCCGCGCACATAAGAAATTTCAGCATCATCGCCCACATTGACCACGGGAAGACCACGCTTTCGGACCGCCTGCTGCACCGCACCGGCACGGTTGCCACGCGGGACATGTCGGACCAGCTCCTTGACGCGATGGATCTCGAGCGCGAGCGCGGCATCACGATCAAGGCGCACCCTGTCACGATGCTTTACACGGCGAAGAACGGCGAAACTTACGAGCTGAACCTGATTGATACGCCGGGCCACGTGGACTTCACCTACGAAGTGTCTCGCAGCCTCAGCGCATGCGAAGGCGCGTTGCTCGTCGTGGACGCGGCTCAAGGTGTCGAGGCGCAGACGGTTGCGAACCTCCACCTCGCGATGAAGCAGAATCTCACGATCATCCCGGTCATCAACAAGATTGACCTGCCGCACGCGAACATCCTGCTGGCGAAGCAGCAGTTGGAGGACATCCTGGCGATTCCCGCGGACACGGCCGTCCTTGCAAGCGCGAAGGAGGGCATCGGCATCGTTGAGATTCTCGAAGCCATCGTGCAGCGTGTGCCACCACCGAAGCCCACCGGTCAGCCGGGCCTGCAGGCGCTCGCGTTTGATTCTTATTTCGACACCTACAAGGGCGTCGTGACGCACGTGCGCGTGTTCAACGGCGAGATCAAAGCGGGAATGCAGGTCAAGTTGCTGCATTCCGGCAAAAATTTTGAAGTGAAGGAAGTCGGCAGCTTCAACCCGAAACCTTACACGCGGGAGAAACTGGAGACGGGCGAAACCGGTTACATCACGGCCAACATCAAAAGCCCGAGTGACGTGAAGATGGGCGACACGATTTCGGACGCGCGAAATCCATCGGTCGTGCTGCCGGGCTTCAAGGAAGTTCACCCGATGGTGTTCAGCGGCATTTACCCGATCAACACCGCGGATTACGAGCGGCTCAAGAACAGCATGGGCAAGCTCAAGCTGAACGACTCGGCATTTGCGTATCAGGCGGAGACGAGCGTGGCGCTGGGCTTCGGCTTCCGCTGCGGATTCCTCGGCCTGTTGCACATGGAAATTGTCCAGGAGCGCCTGCGACGCGAATACGACATGGACATCATCGCGACGTATCCAAGCGTGGTCTATCGCGTGACGTTAACGGACGGCACGGTGAAGGAAATTGACAACCCGGCGTTCATGCCGTCACCGACTTACATCGAGAAAATCGAGGAGCCGATGGTGAAGTCGTTCGTGATCTGCCCGAACGAAAGCATCGGCGACATGATGGCGTTGATCTCCGAGAAACGCGGTCAGGTGGACCACACCGAGACGCTCGACACGAAGCGCGTGATGCTCACGTCGCTCATCCCGTTGAACGAAATCCTGATTGATTTCCACGACCGCATCAAAAGCATGACGCGCGGTTACGGCTCGATGGATTACGAGCCGACGGACTATCAGGTGAGCGACATGGTGAAACTCGACATGCTCGTGAACGGCGAGCCGATGGATGCGTTTTCGAGCATCGTCCACCGCTCCAAGGCGGAGGGCAGGGGACGCGCCCTCGCGGAAAAATTGAAGGAAGTCATCCCGAGGCAACAATATCAGGTCAAAATACAGGCGGCCATCGGTGGCAAAATCGTCGCGTCGGAATCCGTCAGCGCGCTCCGAAAGGATGTGACGGCCAAGTGCTACGGCGGTGACATCTCGCGCAAACGCAAGCTGCTCGAAAAGCAGAAGGAAGGCAAGAAGCGCATGAAATCCGTCGGCTCAGTGAACATCCCGCAGGAGGCCTTCATCGAGGTGCTCAAGACGTAGGGCAGGGGAACGGCGGGCCGAAGACAAAAACCGAATGAAGACCGAACCAGAAGCGGACAGTCGCCGGCGTGAGGAGGCCGAAGTAGGAGGCCGGCCTGTTGCCACACCGGCAACTGCGAGTCACAAGGCCGGCGGCATTCCCTTTCTCCTTCGCTGGCTGATTTCTGGAACGGTGCGGCAGGCGGTGGACTTGCGCCGGCAGGTGCGGAAATTCTTCCACCACCAACGCGACATCCTTTCAACGGAGCAAGTGTCAAAGCTCGAATCCGCAATGGAGGACCTGCGCAAACTCATCGCGACTGGCTCGGATAAGAAAGCGTTGAACGACGGAATGACCGCGCTCGAAAAAGCCGCCAACGAAACGCTGCGGCCGTATCCAAGCGCAACCATGCGCGACAACGTGGAGGTCATTCTCGTGGCCGTTGCCGTGGCGATGGGCATCCGCACGTTTTTTCTCCAGCCGTTCAAAATTCCAACCGGCTCGATGCAGCCGACACTCTATGGCGTGCACTTCGAGGAGTTGTCAAACGCGTCCGAGGACACCGTGCCGAATCTGCCAACACGATTTTTGCACGCAGTTTTCGGCGGGACATTTTATCACGTCATCAAGGCCGAGAACGACGGTGTGATCGTGGAGGTGGGGCCGCGCCGACCGATTCTGTTCATCAACACACAGGCCGTCACGCTGCGCTATCGCGGCGAAGGCGGCGAGTATGACAAGAGTTATCGTGTCTGGTTCTCACCGGAGGACGGTCACGGCGGCGATTTGGGTGGCAATGGAATCAGTGGATTTGTGAACACGGAAAATCCAGATGGCCGCTTTGCGTTGCACTCCGGGCGCGCGTTTCGCAAAGGCGAATACGTTGTGCGGATAAAGGACATTGCAGGCGACCATGTGTTCGTGGATCGAGTCACATACAACTTCCGCCATCCGCGACGCGGCGAGACGATTGTTTTTGAGACGCGCAGCATTCGGCATCCCGAAGTCCCGACAAACCAGTTTTACATCAAACGCATGGTGGCCAAGGACGGCGAACGCGTCCGTCTCGGCAACGACCGACGCCTGATAATTGACGGCACGCGTCTCGATGCCAGCACGCCACGTTTTGAAAATGTTTATTATCTCGACCCCAGCAAGCCTCCGCAGAACAACCAATACTCAGGCCACGTCAATGAACTTGTCGGACGGATGAACCGACGACCATATCTGGCTCCGAACTTCCCGGATGAAACAGCGGAGTTCCAAGTTCGCCCCGGTCACTACATGGTGATGGGCGACAACACGATGAACAGCCTCGACTCGCGCGCGTGGGGTGACTTTCCCCAGGAAGACGTGATGGGCAAGGCGTGCTTTGTGTATTGGCCGATTTGGGCCAAGGATAACAACCGATTCGGCTGGGCAATTCACTAAGAATGCAGTCGGCAGGTTCCGTTCTCCTTCTGCGTCATAAAACGCACAATGTTTGTTATGTTTAATATAGATTTCTCCTGCATTGCCCTGTTTTTTTGAGGTAAGTTTGCGTAGAACTTGGACTTAGCTGCTCATACGAGGTAGAACTCTTTGCGTTGCATGATGTCATAACAATCGGAGGCGGACCGGGTGGTTCAACTGTCGCTTCGTTGCTGGCGGCGCGGGGCCGGCGCGTGTTGCTGCTGGAGCGGGAGCGATTCCCGCGTTTTCATATTGGCGAATCACTGCTGCCTTACAACTGGCCCATCTTTGAGGAACTGGGCGTGCTGCCGGCACTCGAATCTGCAGGGTTCCCAAAAAAGTTTGGCGCGCAATTTCACCTCGGTAATGGCCGCAAATCGCTGAAGATTGTCTTCCGGGAAGGCCGGCTCACCAAGGAGCCGATGTCGTTTCAGGTCGAGCGCTCCATCTTCGACCACATTCTCCTGAAGAACGCCGCCGCCAAGGGCGCGGAGGTGCGCGAGGGCTGGCAGTTCCAACGCTTTCAACAGCTGCCCGACCGCGTGCGCGTGGACGCCACAGACCCCGCCGGCACGAAACACACGCTGGAGGCGCGCTATCTCGTGGACGCCAGCGGGCGCGGCAACGTGACCGGCAATCAGGAGGGGCTGCGCGTCGTCCATCCGGACTTGAAGAAGATGGCGATCTTCGGCCATTTCAACGGCGTCATGCGCGACGAAGGCGAGAAGAGCGGTGACATCCACGTCGTGCGGCTGGCGAACAAGTGGTTCTGGCTTATCCCGATTTCCGCCACGAAGATCAGTGTCGGCTGTGTGCTGGACGCCGCGGAGTTCGCCGCTGCGAAGACGCCGCCGGAGGAGTTGTTCCATCGCATCGCAGCCACTAGCCCGGTGCTGCGCGCGCGCATGAAGGACGCGCAACTGGTTGGCGAATTCCGCACCACCAGCGATTTCTCCTACTACAACCGCCGCCTCACCGGCCCTCGCCTGCTGCGCGTGGGCGACGCCGCCGGTTTCATGGACCCCATTTTTTCGGCGGGCGTTTACCTCGCGATGTTCTCGGGCAAGCTCGCCGCCGAGACGATTGACACCTGCCTGCGCTGTCCGTTCGGCACGCGCTGGCGGTTTGCGCGCTACGAGCGGAAGACCTTCAGCGCACTGCGCTTTTACTGGGAGATGGTGGAGCAGTATTACACCAAGCCGTTCATGGAACTCTTCCTCGAACCACGCGACAAATGGATGCTGCCCGACGCCGTGAACGCCGCGCTCGCGGGTGAACTCACCGGCCGCTGGGCGATTCGCTGGCGAATGAGGCTCTTCTTCTGGCTGGTCAAAATCCAAGCCCGCCGCCCGCTCGTCCCGCGCATCCGCTTCGACTGAATCATGTCTCGCTGCTCCCTCGCTGAAGCGGCTGTGCTGCTCGCGCTGCTCTGCGCCTGTCGCACCACTCCGCCGACACGCATTGACACCTCCGCACCCGGCTGGACGCAGCGCAGCGGCCAGGCCATCTGGACTCCGGCACGCGGCGCGGGCGATGTCGTCATTGACATGCAAGTGTGGAACCGCACTGGCGGTGAATGCCTGCTCGACGTGTCAAAAGCCTCACTCTCCTTCGTCCTCGCGCACGTCACCGCCGGCACCTGGCGCATCGAAGCCGCCACCGGCAAGCATCATTCCGCACGCGGCAATCCGCCCGCGCGCGTCGGCTGGCTCCAACTCGCGCGCTCGCTCTCCGGCCAAACTCCCGCGACGCCGTGGCAGTTCGAGCGGCGCGACTCTGGCGCGTGGCGGCTCACGAACCCGAAGACTGGCGAGCGCTTCGATGGCTCGCTCACGCCATGAAGCGCTGGCTCTGGCTCCTGCTGATTCCGCTCGCGCTCGGACTCGCCCGCCTGCGCTTCGATGTCGAGGTGCTCAATCTCCTGCCGTCCAAGCTGCCGGTGGTTCAGGGTCTAAAACTCTTTCAACAACACTTCGCGAGCGCGGAGGAACTCATCGTCACGCTGGAAGCCGATTCGGCCGAGACCGCCGAGGCCGGTGCCCGCTCGCTCGCCGAACACCTGCGCTCGAAGACGAACCTCGTCGCGAGCGCGATGTGGCAATCCCCTTGGAACGAGCATCCCGAGCAGGCCGCCGAACTCGCCGCCGCCGTTTGGCTGAACCAGCCGCCGGAGGCTTTCGCCGCTCTCGCCGCGCGCCTCACCGGCACGAACGTCCAGGCCACGCTTGCCGACGCCCGCGAGCGGCTCGCCGTGTCGCTCTCGCCCGGCGAGGTCGCGCAACTCAGCTTCGACCCCTACGGCTTCACGCGCCTGCCGCTGCCGGACGCGAGCACGGCGGGCTTTGGTCCCGGCCAGGATTTCTTCTCCTCGGCGGACGGGAAGTTCCGCCTCATCACAGTAAAGGCGTTCATTCCCCTGCCCGGCTACCGCGAGTGCATTAACTGGCTCGCCGCCGTGCGTGCCGAGATTTCTGAGTGGCAACGCGCCCGCGCCGGCCGGGAGAAACTTGGCTTCACCGGCCGCACGGTGTTCGTCTCGGAAATCTCCAGCGGGATGGAACACGACATGAAGGAATCCGTCGCGCTCACCGCCGCCGTCATTGCCGTGCTCTTCTGGCTCGCGCACCGGCGCTGGCGGCCGATGCTGTGGCTGCTCACGCTGCTGGCACTGATCCTCGCGGCCACGCTCGCGCTCGGCGGACTTTTCTTCGGAGCCATCAACGTCGTCAGCCTCGGCTTCGCGGCCATCCTCCTCGGCCTCGCGGTGGACTATGGCGTGGTGCACTATCAGGAGGCGATGGCGTCGCCGGACGCGACCGTGCCGGAAATTCGCCGCGCCATCGGCCCGAGCATTTTCTGGGCGGCGGTCACGACCATCAGCGCGTTTCTCGTGTTGAACCTCGGCGGCTTGCCCGGTCTCGCGCAACTCGGCTCGCTCGTCGCGTTGGGCGTCGCGCTCTCCGCGCTGGTGATGCTCTTCCTCTTTCTGCCGCCGCTGTTCCGCGACCGGCAGCGACGGCGCGACGAACAAATTGCTGCTGGCCTGTGGCCGCCGACAACGCATGAAAAAACTACGCTTCCGACGCCGGTAATGTCCCCTGCCCGGCGGAACTTCGTCATCGCTGCCAGTGTCTTCTTGCTCATCGGCGCAGCAGCGGTTCTGAGTTTTGGACTGCCCCAACTAGACCGCTCTCCTGATCCGCTGCAGCCCAGAGGCAGCATGGCCAACGCGACACTCGATGCAATCAAGAGCCGTCTCGGTCCCTCGCGCGAACCGCTGTGGGTCATCGCCTCGGGCCGCGACGAAGGCGAAGTTGCGCGTCAGCTCGAACTCGCGGAGGTCGTTCTTGCTCGCGCCAAGTCGAACCAAACCATCAGCGGCTACCTGCTGCCCACGCCGCTTTGGCCGCATCCCGAGCATCAGGCGCGCAACCGCGCGACCGCAGCCAAGCTCATGGTAGAGCGTGAGCGGCTGGCCACCGCTGCATTGGCCGGTGGTTTCAACACCAACTCCGTCCTGCTCGCCAACACCGTGTTCGATACTTGGAGCGCCGCGCTCGCGCGCACAAACGTCTTCTGGCCGACCAACGACATGAGCCGCTGGATTCTCGCGCGGATGGCCGCGCGCACCGACGACGGCTGGCTCGCGGCCGGCTTCGTGTTTGCCAGCGACGCGACGAATGCGGACGGGAGTTCGGTTTCCTCGTGGGCAACGGAACTGGAATCCGCCGGCCTGCTCGTGTCCGGTTGGGAATTGCTCGGCGATTCCCTGCTGCACGCCGTGGCGGAACGGATGTGGCTCGTGGTCGCGCCGATGGTTGGGCTCATCCTGCTCTCGCTGTGGCTGGCGTTCCGTCGTCCGATGGAAATTTTTTTGAGCCTCGCCGTGTTGGCTTCTAGCGGCCTTTGTCTGCTCGCCGTGATGCGCGTCGCGGGCTGGTCGTGGAACCTGCTCAACCTCATGGCGCTCCCGCTCATGCTCGGCACGGGCGTGGACTACAGCATCTTCATGCAGCTTGCGCTGCGCCGGCATCACGGCGACCTCGCGGGCGCGCACCACGCCGTGGGCCGCGCGCTGCTCCTCTGCGGCGGCACGGCGGTGGCGGGCTTCGGTTCGCTCGCACTCTCGAGCAATGCCGGCATGGCCAGTCTCGGTGTGGTCTGCGCCGTGGGCGTCGGCTGGAACATGCTTATCTCTGTTTTCCTGCTGCCGGTCTGGTGGCGCGCGTCGCAGCGGGAAACCAACGGAGTCCTAGCCCGGCCGTCATCGCTCTATGGCGGACTGGGCTGGCGGTTGGGGCTGTGGGCCGCGCGGGTGATGCCTCGCGCAGCGGCTGAACTTCTCTGCCGCATAGGTGCTCGTGCTTACTGGTTCACACAGCCGCAGCGTCGCGAAGTGGTCATCCAAAACCTTCTCCCGCTCCACAATGGCGACCGGGCTGCGGCCACGCGTGCAGCAACAGCACTCTTTCAGAATTTCACCCGCAAGCTCGCCGACCTGTGGCGCTTCGAGAGTGGCGCGCCGGTGATGGAAACTTTCAATGAACTCGTCGGCTGGGAACGCTTCGAGGCCGCGCACGCGCGCGGCCGCGGCGTGCTCATCGTCACGCTGCACCTTGGCAACTGGGAACTCGGCGGCCCGATTCTCACGCACAAGGGCCACCGCCTCCTCGCACTCTCGAACTTCGAGCCGGACCCGCGCCTCACCGAGTTGCGTCAGGCCGCGCGCGCGCGCTGGGGCGTCGAGACGCTGCTTGTGGGTGAAGACCCGTTCGCGTTCGTGGAAGTCATCAAGCGGGTGAACGCGTGCGGCGCAGTCGCGTTGCTGCTCGACCGGCCCGCCGAGAAAAGCGCGGTGGAAGTGGAGTTGTTCGGGCGGCCCTTCCTCGTCTCCAACGCGGCGGCGGAACTCGCGCGCGCCGCTGGTTGCGCCGTGCTGCCCGTCGTCATCGTCCGTAACGGTGATGGCTACGCGGCGCAGATTTTGCCGGAGACAACTTACGACCGCGCCGCGCTCGGCAACCGCGAGCAACGCCGTGCGTTCACCCAAGAAATCCTGCGTGCCTTCGAGCCGTGGCTTCGCCAACATCCAGACCAATGGTATCACTTCGTCCCCATCTGGCCGCAGCGGTAGGGCCCACCTGCCGGTCGGCCTCCGTCTTGCACGTAAGCGAGCGATGCGATGCGAGCGCTACGAGGCCGCGCAGCGGCGCGGCCCTACCAAGTTGGTGGACAGTGCGAAAGCTCTGCACCGCTCTATGGCTATTCCTCGCCTTCACGGCTCTTTCCCTCTCCGCCGCCGATACCAACGCCATCGTCAACGCCTGGCTCAACTCGCAGACGAACCTCACCACCTGGCAGGCCGACTTCACGCAGACGCGCGCCTTGAGCACGCTCACGCAGCCGCTCACTGCGCACGGGCGCGTGTGGTTCGCCGCGCCGCAGCGCTTCCGTTGGGAACTCGGCGAGCCGCCGCAGACCATCGCCGTGCGCCAGCCCACCGAGGTGCTCATCCTTTACCCGCGCCTCAAGCGCGCCGAACGCTACCCGCTCGATGCCGCCGCCGGAGGGCCGTGGAAGGACGCCATGGCGCTGCTCGATGCCGGATTCCCGCGCAGCCGCGCCGAGCTGGACGCGACCTTCGCCATCGCCGCGCTCACGGAGACCAACGGCCTGCACACGCTCGCGCTCCAGCCCAAGTCCGCCTCCGCGCGCAAGCTCATGCCGGAAATCCAGCTCACCTTCAGCCTGCGCGACAACGTGCTGCGCGCCACGCAGCTCCGCTTCACCGACGGCTCGCTGTTGCGCAACGACTTCACCAACGTCGTGATGAACCCGAAGCTTGATGACGCACTTTTTTCACCCGTCATCGGCGCGGATTTTCAAGTGAGCCAGCCAGCGGCGAAAGGAACGAAGAAGTGAACGACGCTGACACACTCGCGCAGGCGCTGGCCTTCCTGCCGCACGGACCGGAGTTCCGTTTCGTGGACCGGCTCACCGCGCTGGAACCGGGCGTGCGCGGCGAGGGCGAATACACCGTGCGCGGCGACGAGCCGTTCCTGCGTGGCCACTTCCCCGGCGACCCGATGATGCCCGGCGTGCTGCTCGTGGAAGCCGCCGCCCAGCTCGCCGGCGTCGTCGCGCAAAGCGACCCGAACCACGCGCCCATGCCCGGCCTCAAACTCACCGCGCTGCGACAGGTGAAAATCCTTGGCACCGCCAAGCCCGGCGACACGCTGCACATCCGCGCGGAGTTGCAGGCGCGGCTGGGCAACTTGGTGCAGGCCAGTGGCTCGGTGCGCCTGCACGGCCGGGTGCTGCTCCAAGCCGACGTGACGCTAGCGGGCAAGGCAGCCGCGTAGTCGCAGAGATCACGAGGTGGACAAGCCCACGGCTATGCGGTAGAAGTTGTCACCCGCATGGCCAACAGCAACGGCACCACCACCGTCAGCGTCCGGACGCTGACAATTCTGAATTCCCAGGGCAGACGGAAATTTAGACGCATTGCGCCCAAGCCATCAGAAATTTAGTATGGCACTCCTACCACCGTTTTACTTGGATTGTGTTGTCTCCATCGGGGTCAAGGAAAAGGAGGATTCGATTAGTTGGATTGGGACCGGTTTTTTCTACGGCCATCAAACCGAGAAGAATGAAAAGGGTGAGCAATTATTTGCAGTCTATTTAGTGACGAATAAACACGTGATTGAAGGTCACAGCAAAGTGTGGATTAAGGTGAATCCACACGATGGAAAACCAGGACAGGACTTTGACGTAGATTTGCTCGACAAGGATGGGAAGAAGATTTGGAAAGAACACTTTGATCCCTCCGTTGACCTTGCGGTTACGAGAATCAACGTTGGATTCTTGCAGTCCAAAAATATGCGTTTCAGTTTTTTCCAGGAAAATGACCATGTGTCGTTTCTGGACGATCTGAAGGATGGTGCTCTTTCTGAAGGCGATCCGGTATATGTGCTGGGTTTTCCAATGGGACAGATTAGGAGCGACCGCCTTTACACCATATGTCGCCTCGGCGTAGTTGCAAGGTGTCGCGATTGGTTGGAGGGGCGCAGCAAGGAAATTCTAGTGGATGCCGCCGTATTCCCTGGAAACAGCGGGGGACCCGTTATCGCTGGCATTTACATCGCAGGCATCACCGGGACAAAGGCACGACAAAGAGCCGATTTGATTGGGATAGTTCAGAGCTACATCCCATACCAAGACGTTGCGATAAGTGTGCAGACCAAAAGGCCAAGAATAGTGTTTGAAGAGAACTCAGGGCTTGCCAGCGTAATTCCAACAGATTTTCTCCGTGAGATAATACGAGAAATTCACAAACAGCTCGAAATTCCAATCAAAGCGTGAGAGTTAACGTGTGCTACTTTGCACGCTCTGCTACGCTAATCGGCGTGAAGCGAGAGAGGCCAGATCTTGGAGAGAACATACTGCCACCAATACGTGAGGTAAGGCGCGGTTCAGCTACGGGCGGAAAGAACTCCGCCACTCCGCGCGCGAGAGCTTGCCGCGGGCGTTGACGGTGAGGGATTCCACCAGCCGCCACTCGCGCGGGATTTGCCAGTCGGGCAAATGGGCGTGAAGGAATTGGCGGAGTTGCTCGACGGTGACTTCCTCCCGCGTGGCGACCACTGCGGCCACCTCGTCGCCGCGCGCGGCGTCCTCGCTGGGCAGGCCGAGCACGAGGCATTCGCGGACGGCGGGGTGCGCCAGCAGCGCTTGCTCGATGGTCTCCGGCGCGACCTTGCGGCCCGCCACGTTGATGAGGTCGCTGGCACGCCCGCGCAGGAACACGCCGCCGTCGCGCAGCTCCACGAGGTCGCTCGTGCGGAAGATCCCGCCGCCCAGCCGCGCGTCCGGCTCCGGCCAGTAGGTTTCCCCCACGTTCGCGCCGCTCACGACGAGACAGCCGTCCTCCCCGCGCGACAGCTCGACATTTCGCATCGCCGTGCCGACGAGGGAGGCATCGGTGCGCGGCGTGTCGCTGGCGTCGTAGGCAATACCGCCGCACTCGGAGGAGCCGAGGAAGTTGTGCAGCTTCAAACCGCTGCGCTCGAACACGGCCTGTTCCAGCGGCAGCGGCAACGGCGCGCCGGCGGAGATGGCGAGGCGGATGTTCGCGGGAATCGCCCCGGCCTCATGCCACGCACGCCAGAGCGCGGGCACGGCGGGAAGCGTCCAGTTGCCGCCGGTCGCGGCGGCCTGCCGCAACGCCTCGGGCAGCGCACCTGGCGCGAGCACGAGCGGGATGCCGCGCAGCAGCAGCGGCAGCACGAGATTCGAGAAACCGTAGGAGTGCGCGAGCGAGATGACCGCAAGGTTCGGCGAGTCGCGGCGCAGACCCATGGTGGCGACGATGTTGTCCGGATCGGCGGCGAGCTGCGCTTCGTTGAACGCGACCTGCCGCGCAGCGCCGGTCGTGGCGGAGGTGGTCTTGAGCAGACAGATGCCTTGCGCGGGCGGCAGGCAGACGACGGGCGCGGCCCCCGCTTCGAGCGGGCACACGACCTGTCCGAAGCGCCACGCGCGCAGCAGGGTGAAGATGAATTCAGGGGCGTTGCCGGTCGGGCACGCGAAGTGGCCGTAGCGCCGGGGCACGCGGGCGGATTCCGTCCCGGCGGCGAGCTGGGCGAAGGTCCATTGCCGCGCGGTGGCGAGGTCGCGCAGGGCGATTTCCCCGGCGCACTCGCGCGCCACTTCCCGCCAGCGTTCGTAAAGCATTGCCTGTTTGGTAGCCGTGTCCTAACTTCGCGGCAAGACCTTTGGACGTAAAATCCACCTTGAACACACCGCGTGAGGCAGCAACAAAGTTGATGGCGGCCACAGAACCAACATCGGCCAAACAGTCGGTAACCGGCTGGCGACAGTTCGACTTTGCGCGGGACACGTTCGCTTTCGCCAACGAGACCGTCTGGAGATACGGCGTGGATCCGGCTTCCGGCAAGCAGACCACGGCGCGCAAGGATCAGGTGCCCGACTACACGCTGCACTGTTTCGTGCTGGCTCGCTCGGCAAAACAGTTTTTCCTTCATGCCCGGTTCGATCCGTCGCAGCCGCCTGCGGATGACTCCGCATACCAACGGTTGATTCGCAGCGTGGTGTCCCGAAGCACGCGTGAATTTTCACCAGAGGATGGGAAAGTCGTCATTCCGGGCTATCCTCATTTGCGCGCGTTCAGCGAGGATCGGGAAGCGTTGCTGAAGGCGGAATGCGGCGGGGCATGGCAGAGCTACCTCCAGCGCGGCAACTGGCGGATGATCTTTCCGCTAACCCGTCGTCAACAGGCAAGGCAGGCGCGAAATCTCCTTCGCGGTATAGCGTCCGGTCGGCTGGCCGTTGTCCACATCGTGCGGTTCCCGCAATTGACGATCAACCACGCGCTGGTGGTTTATGGCGCGACCGAGTCTGAAAACGGCATCGAATTCCACGCCTACGATCCGAACATTCCCGAGCGGGCGATGAAGCTCGAATTTGAACGCGAATCACGGACGTTCCTGCTGCCGGCGACGCACTATTTTGCAGGCGGGCGGGTGGATGTGTATGAGATTTACTGCGACTGGCTTCATTGAACAGCGCCGGGCTTCCGCCGTTTGGGTTGCCAGAAGCATAAACCGAAGAAGAGCGCGCCGCAGCCGTTGACACCCATTGTGTAGCCCAGCTTGTAACTGACGCCGGTGTTGTGCGGCGCGTAGATGACCACGTCTTTGCCGACGAGCAGCGTGGGAAGCGACGCCGGCATCAACGCACCGTGGACGAAGCCCCACCAAAAACCGGCTGGCTGATCGGGACGGGCGCGGCGCGCGGAGGCGTCCATCGCCCAGCCCATGAGAAAAGCCATGAGCACGAAACCGGCGATGCGCAACAAAAGCGCGGCTCCGCGCCGTGCGGGAGAAGCGACTTTTTCTAGTGTTGCGTCGTGATTTTCCGTAGTTGAAGAGCATGTTTTTCCGCGAGCGATCCGCGCAAGCCGAATCTTTCGATTCGCCGGAGCGGTCGTTCGAGGAAGTAGCCAAAAATTATCGCGAGCTGGCGCGCGTCAACCGGCTCTTCTTTTTTTCACATCCCTTCGTGCTCACGATCCCGCGATTGCTGGGCAGCGACCGGTGTCGCTCTCTCAGCATTCTGGACATTGGTGCGGGGGATGGATCGTTGGGCGTGGCGTTGAGCCGGTGGGCGGCACGCCGAGACTGGCTATGGGAAGTCACGAATCTCGACGCCAACCCTCAGGCACTCCAACTTAATCCCGGTGGGCGCAATGTCACTGGCTCCGCTCTGGCACTGCCGTTTCCAGACGCGAGCTTTGACCTCGTCCTCGCGTCACAAATGACACATCACCTCGCTGACGCCGAAGTGGTGACGCACTTCCGCGAGGCGTGGCGGGTGGCGCGGCGCGCGGTGGTGTTCAGCGACCTGCATCGCAGCGCATTTCTCTACGCGCTGGTGTGGATGGGCACTCGGGCGACGGGTGCCAGCAGGGAGCTGTGCAACGACGGCGCAATTTCGGTTCGGCGCGGATTCCACCTTTGCGAGTGGCGGCGGCACGCCGAGGCGGCGGGGATTCCCAATCCACAGGTGTGGCTCTATGCAGGCACTCGCATCATGCTGGCGGCGCGGAAACCGGCTTGAACCTTGCACGCGCCCGCGCAAATTCACTTCGCGAACGCCCCAACCAGCGCAGCCAGCGCAACGCGTCACGCACCGGACGAATCTTGCTTTGCCCGGATTTGTAGTGGCTCCGCACGGGAATGAATTCAACGCGCCAGCCGGCGGCAAGGAATGCGAGAAGCATTTCCGACTCCACCTCGAAACGCGAACAGCGCAGCGGCAGCGACTCCCACACGGGCAGGCGCACGAGGCGGAAACCGCATTGGGTGTCGGGTAATTTGGCTCCTGCGAGCGATGAAAGCACAGTGCTCATGAAACGGTTGGTCGCGCGGCGCGCCAGCGGCATTTCGTCCGCAGAGGCCATGCGGCTGCCGATGACGAGATCAGCCTGATCCGCACGCAAGGCGGCGAGAAAGCCGGGAATATCCTCCGGCGCGTGCTGCCCGTCACCGTCGAGCAAGAGCGCCCACGTTGAGCCGAGTTCGCGGGCGCGGCGCAGACCGGCTTGCACCGCAGCTCCCTTGCCGTGGTTCGTCGTCAGGGTGACAACTTCGGCTCCAGATGTCCGCGCTAGCGCTCCAGTCCCATCTGTTGAACCGTCATCCACCACGATGACGCACGGCAAATGGGCGCGCACCGCAGTCACCAACGGACCTATCGCGCCGGCTTCGTTGAAGCAGGGAATGACGGCGGCGCAATCCACTCGCACAGCGTAGAGGGTCGTGGTGGCGGTTGACAATTCGTTTGCGCTCTGGCCATTGCCGCGTAAATTCCGCCCGGAATGGATTCGCTCTCACACCCGGATGAAAGCACGCTGGCGGCGCACGGGGCGGCGCAGGTGGTGTTGCATGAATGCGCGGCGGCGGCGACCCGGGAACATTTCGGACGCCAAGTATTCGTGCGCGGGGTGGTCGAGATTTCCAATCACTGCCGGGAAAACTGCCACTACTGCGGGATGCGCCGGGACAACCGTGCGCTCGACCGTTTTCGTGCGAAACACGATCAGCTTGCTGAGATCCTTATCCATCACCGGCCAGCGAGCCTGACCGACGTGAACATCCAGGCCGGCGAAGACCCTGTGGCTGTGCGCGAAGTAGCGCTGCCATTGGTGCGGACGTTACGGCGCGAGACGCCACTGGGCGTGAGCGTGTGTCTCGGAACATTGAACGAGAGGCTCTACGATGAACTTCAGGCTGCGGGCGCGACGCTCTACATCATCAAGTTCGAGCTGGCGGACGCGGCGCAATACGAGCAGCTCGAAGCGCCGGGCACACTTGCCGAGCGCGTGCGGCATATCCGCCTGTTGGCCGAGCGTGGCTGGCGGGTGAGTTCAGGTTTCATCGCCGGGCTGCCGGGACAGAGCACCATCGAGTTGCTTGCGAACTTCCGGCTGGCGCATGAACTGCCGCTGGTTGGTTGCAGCGTCAGCCCGTTCATCCCCGGTGAATCCACGCCACTCGCGCGCGAACCAGTCGGTGAACTGGACACGACATTGAACTGCATGGCCGCGCTCCGGCTGATGCAGCCGGAGCTGGTGATTCCCGCCGTGAGCGCGCTGAACCTCGCGGGCACCGACGACGGCTACCGGCGCGGACTGCGCGCGGGCGCGAACCTCTGCACCATCAACCTCACTCCCGCCGAGATGCGGGGCGACTACCTGCTCTACAAGCGCGCTCGGTTCATCATGAATGAGGAGCGCGTGCTGCAAGCCATCACCGCGGAAGGGCTGGAAGTTTCACCCACCGGACTTGCGGAGCATTGGCGCGAAATGCCTACAGCAGCGGTGGCAACGGAGGACTGAAGCGGCCTCTAGTTTCATGCTGTTTCCCCGTTCCAAAAGCGTCAGCAGCGCGTGCCGAGTCGTGGTGACGGGCTGTGGGATGGTGACTCCACTGGGGCTTGGTCTGACGATCAACGCACAGGGCTTTCGCGCTGGGCGCACTGCCTTTCGCCCTGTCACCCTGTTCGATGTCTCACGGCAGCGCGTGCGCACGGCGGCGGAAGTGGACTTGCCGCCGGGGTTGCCGCTGACTTCTCTGACAACACGCCAGACGCGCCTGCTTGACCGCGCTGGCACAATGCTCCTGTGGGCCGCGCACGAAGCGACACAGCAGGCCCGCTGGACCACAGAGCCGGAGGCGCGCTTCGTCGTGGGCACGACCGGCGGCGGCATGAGCCTCGGCGAAACCTACTACCGCACCGCGCTCCGCGAGCCGCAAGTGCGGCGACAGCAGCCCACGCGCTCCATCGGCTACCAAGCCTTTCGCCAGGCTGCGCTCGTCGCGCAGGCGTGCGGCATCGGCGGTTCCGTGAACGTGATTGCCAACGCCTGTGCGTCCGGCGCTAACGCCATCGGCCATGCATGGGAACTGATCCGGGCAGGCCGCGCCGAGCGAGTGCTCGCCGCTGGCTACGACGCGATCTGCCAAATGATTTTCGCGGGTTTTGATTCCTTGCAAGCGATCTCGCCGACGCAGTGCCGGCCCTTTGACGCGCAGCGCGACGGACTCGCGCTCGGCGAAGGCGCGGCGGCACTCACGTTGGAAACACTCGAAGCCGCGCAAGCACGCGGTGCATTCATCCTTGCGGAACTCGCGGGCTACGGCGCGGCGACAGACGTGCATCATCTCACGCAGCCGCATCCGCAAGGCGATGCCGCCGTCGTCACGATGACGGACGCGTGTCGGTGCGCCGGGCTGAAGCCGGACGACATTGATTACGTCAACGCCCACGGCACCGGCACGCCGCTCAACGACAGCGCGGAGGCTGCCGCGATCACGCGCTGGGCGGGCGCGCGGGCGGCAACGCTGCCGGTAAGTTCCACGAAGGCCAGCATCGGCCACCTGCTCGGCGCGGCGGGTGCAGTCGAGGCGGCTATTTGCGTGCTCGCTCTGCGCGGCCAGTGGTTGCCACCGATGCCCGCCACGCGGACACCCGACCGCGAGTGTAGTTTCCCACTCGTTAAGGAATCCACCGACGCACGTCTCACGCACGTGATGACGAACTCGTTCGGATTCGGCGGCGCGAACGCGACACTGATTTTTCGGAGGTGGGAGTGAGCGGCGTTTTCATTTCCGGCATGGGCGCGGTCTCGCCAGCCGGCTGGGGCGTGGAATCTTTGCTCTGCGCACTGAAAAGTGCGGCTCCGCCGGTTCCACAGAACATCGAACGTCCTGGCTGGGCGCGTCCGTTCACGGTGCTTCGCGTGCCGCCCCCCAATCCGCGCCCGGCGTGGGCCGTGAATCCGCGAATGCGCCGGTCGGCGGCCATCAGTCAGTTCGCGATGGGTGCGGCGGCGGAAGCTTTGGGCGACAACACGGGCGGGCCGCTCGGCATTGTGTTTTGCACCACGTGCGGGTGTGTGAACTACTCGCGACGTTTTTACGACGAAGTATTGGAAGAGCCCACGGTCGCCAGCCCGCTGCTTTTTCCGGAAACGGTCTTCAACGCACCCGCCAGTCATCTTTCCGCGGTCCTCGCGTCCGCGGCGGTCAACTACACACTGGTTGGTGACACGGGCGTGTTTCTGCACGGGATGGCGCTCGCGGCGGGATGGCTGGAAGAGGGGCGTGTCGAACGCTGCCTCGTGGTCTCGGCGGACGAGGTGGACTGGATCACCGCCGATGTGTTGCGTCACTTTCGCAAGTCCACAATGCTCGCTGAAGGTGCGGGTGCCGTGCTGGTCACGCGAGAACAGACAGCAAACTCGTGCGCCGCGCTGGAATGCGTGACGGATCCACAAAGTTTCGCCGCTGGCCGAAGCAGCATTCGCACGGAGGCATCCCGCCGCGTTGCTGCGGCTTTGCCAGTGGGGCCGGCGGCGGTTGCTGACACTGCGAGGCTGGGCGAAAGTTTTGCCGCCGGCACTGCGTGGCAGGCTCTTGGGGCAATTGGCGCAGCGCGCCAACAGCGCTTGTCGCGCGCGATCGTTTGCACACCGGGCTTGTATCAGGAAGCCATCGGCGCGAGCTTCACTGTTCTTTCCACGACAACATCATGAAGCCACGAGTCATTCTCATTACTGGTGCAAACGGTGGTCTGGGCCAGGCCATAGCACATGGGTTTCTCACCGAGTCACCCGACAACTTTCTCTGGCTCGGCGTTCACCAGCGGCGTGACGCGGCGGAAAAGCTGGCTGCCGAATTTGCAGGTCGCTGCGAACTCGCTGCCCTCGACGTGACGCAGCCGGACGCATGGCGCGCGCTGGTCGAGCGCATTGTCGCCAAGCACCAGCGACTCGATGTGCTTGTGAACAACGCGGGCTTTCACGCCGATTCCCTGCTTGCCCAAATGCCAGCGGAGGCGTGGCGCGGCGTGCTGGCCACGAACCTCGACGGCACGTTTCACGGTTGTCAGGCGGTGCTGCCCACGATGATTTCGCAGCGGCAAGGTCGCATCGTGAACATCGCGTCGCTCAGCGCGCTAGCCGCGCCCCCAGGCCAGACCAACTACGCTGCCGCCAAAGCTGGCGTTGTCGCGCTCACCCAGTCGCTCGCCAAGGAGGTCGCGCGCATCGGCATCACCGTGAACGCGGTCTGCCCCGGCTACATCGAGACGGAAAGCCTCGGTGCGCTCGACGCGGAGACGCGCAAAGGCATGGTGGCTCGGATTCCGATGCGCCGCGTGGGTCGGCCTGAAGAGGTCGCGGCGGCGGTCTGTTTTTTAGCTTGTTCCGAGGCTGGCTACATCACAGGCTCCATTATGAAAGTGGACGGCGGAATCCTATGACGCATGGAAAACCGGGACGAATTACGACGGCGCATCAAAGTGATGATCGTGGATAACCTCATGCTACAGGTGACAGCCGACGAGATCGGCGACCACCAGCCTTTGTTCGGGCCCGGGAGTCTCGGTTTAGATTCGGTGGACGCCCTCCAACTGGTGGTCGCTTTGGAAAAGCAATTCGGACTAAAGATTGCCGACCAAGGGCTAGCGCGGCAGGTTTTGCAGTCAGTTGACAAGATGGCCGAGGCTGTTGAGAACGGCCCGCCCAAGTATGCTCCTTAAACGGCGCCATCCTGCTGGCACCCTGTCCATGATGCGTCCACATGAAGTCATTCCAAGTCGCTACGCCGACGAGGCCAGTAAGCGGACATTCATTCAGGGACTCTTCGACCGCAGCGCCCCGCATTACGACCGCATTTGCCGGGTCGGATTCTTCGGCACGGGCCATCTGCACCGCAAGCGCGCGCTCCAGCGTGCGGGGTTGCGGCCTGGCATGGATGCGCTGGATGTGGCGTGCGGCACTGGTGCCGTAACGCGCGCTATGTCGGAAATCCTTCATGGCCACGGACGCGTCTGCGGTGTGGACCCAAGCGAAGGCATGATCGCCGAGGCGCGAAAATCCGTCGCGGCTGAGTTTCAGATCGCCCGCGCGGAAGGCCTTCCGTTTCCTGATAAGAGTTTCGACTTCCTTTCCATGGGCTACGCTTTGCGTCACGTTGCCGACCTGCACCGCGCTTTCGCCGAATATCATCGCGTCCTGCGGCCCGGCGGACGCCTGTTGATCTTGGAAATCAGCCGACCGCAATCGCGGCTTGCACTCGCACTTTCGCGGCTTTACTTCCGGGACATCCTGCCGGGTCTTTCGTGGCTCATCACTGGCAGCAAGGACGCGCGCTTGATGATGTCCTATTACTGGGAAACAATTGATGCCTGCGTGCCTCCGCCGGCCATTCTGGAAGCGATGCGCCAAACTGGATTTGAAAATGTCCAGAGAAACGTGGAACTCGGCATCTTCAGTGCATACACGGCTGTAAAACTAGAAGGCCCCCGCGCCTGAGCATGACTCAGTCCTATTCTCTTTACCCCACGGGCGGCATTTTATCCGGCAAGTGATATATTTGTTGGCATGAAAGCGAAACTCGCAATCTTGATGCTCACTCTTGCCCTGTTCTTCACGGCAGGATGCTCCAAAACTGACCAGACGAGCCGACAGCCAACAGCGCTGGACCTGGCCAAGCTGGGTAATAAATATATCGGCGAGCACGCGCGGGACAAGGTGGTGCAAATTCGTGCCGAGAAGTCCGTGGGCGGGTTGTATCCGACCGTCTGGTATGTCGTTTATTTCGACCAGACGGCTCCACTCAAGGCGGTTCAAGTCAAATTCGGCGCCGGCCAGATGATGGACGTGGATCGGCCGCTGCGGCTGCTGGAACCGATCTTTGGTCAGGATCAGCCACTTCCGGCGAACAAAATCAAAGTGGATTCGGATGACGCGATCCGGATAGCCATCAAGGAACCCATCCTGAAGAACGTGAAAACGACTGCGACGGCCCCCAAGCTGGAACGCGACGCGGACAGTTCTCCCGTTTGGAAGGTTCGGATTTGGGCATCCAAAGCCCGAAGTCCAAACGAGGAAGTTGAATTGGGCGAAGTATCTATCTCGGCAACCGATGGCAAGGTTCGAACCTCGAAGCTGGAAATCAGCCGAGTGAACTAGCGGCGCTTGCACGGTGAGAAATAACCAGCAGTTCGATTCCTATTTTGGCGCAACCAATTCCACCGAGGCGAACTCCACATCCGATTGTAAGCGGGGTTGTGGGCATCTTCTATTGTGAACAGTCCGCGTAACGAGCCGTCGAAAAATCTCAAACTGGTGGAATGGTGGGTTGGCCGGGACTCGAACCCGGGACCAATGCCTTAAAAGGGCACTGCTCTACCAACTGAGCTACCAACCCGCACCGAGCGAGGCGCGAAAACTAGACGAGCCGTGCCACGCGCGCAAGCGGTTTTGCCCGGCCGTTCACACGGCATGGACAATCCGACGCCAAGCCCGGTCAAGGGTATCCACAACATCAATTTCGGCCTCCGTTTGAAGGAGAAGATGGACCCGCTCTTCCTTGGTTTTCCCCTGCCCTGTTTACGCGGATGATTTTGTCGTGATGCACGCTTGCCTTGAGACCTTACTCATATCTCAACGACTCCACCGGGTCGAGCTGCGCCGCGCGCCACGCCGGATACGTGCCGAACACGATGCCCACTACGGAACAGATCGCCAATCCGATGAGCGCCCAGTCGAGGGGAAAGACCGGCGGTGTCTTCAGATAAATGGCCGCGCCATTCCCGCCTGCGATGCCGAGCGCCACGCCGATAAGTCCGCCGACCTCGCAGATAACCACCGCTTCCATGATGAACTGCGCCATGATGTTGCGCTTCTTCGCGCCAATGGCGCGGCGCACGCCGATTTCCCGCGTCCGTTCCGTCACGCTCACGAGCATGATGTTCATGATACCGATGCCGGCGGCGAGGAGCGCGATGCTGCTCACCACGGCCACGCCTGCACGCACGGCGAGTGTCAGGCTGCGGAACTGTTCAATCAGCGAATCATTCGAGAACAGCTCGAAATCATCCTCGTCTCCCGGTGGCACTTTGCGGATGGAGCGCAGGATGCCGCGCGCCTGCTCCGCCGTGTCCTCGAACGACTCCGCGTCGCGCGCCTGCACGTAGAGACTCAGGCTGCGCCATTGCGCGAAGCCGAAGCGCGACAGGCCCGTGGTGAGTGGCACGGCGATGAAGTTGTCCTGCGACTGCCCTTCCATGCCGCCCTTGGATTCAAGCACACCGACCACTTGGTATTTCTGCCCGGCGAACTTGATGCTTTCGCCAATCGCGGAGACGCGCGGAAACAGTTTCTTTGCCAGTGAATTGCCCAGCACGCACACGGAACGCAACCCGTCCACGTCTGCCTGCTGGATGGCGCGGCCTTGCTCGACAATCCAGTTCTTCGCGCCGAACACTTCCGGCGAAACGCCCGTCATGCCCACGTCGGGATTCGTCTCCGCATAACGCGAAGCGGTTTCTGCGTTCCAAAGCCAGCACTCCGCGCCAACGCTCGTGGCCAGCGTGGCGCGGTCGCGCAGCACCTTCGCGGTCGCGAGCGTGATGTTTTTGCGGCGGCGGATTCGCTCCCAGCCGCGCGGGCCTTCCATCGGGATGGCCGGCCACTTGTCTATGGTGAATGTGTTCGCGCCAAGCCCGCTGAGTTCCGACTCGATGTTGCTTTGCAGCGCGCGCATCGCCGTCATCACCATGATGATCGAGAACACGCCCACCACGACGCCCAGCAACGTCAGCGCGGCGCGGAGCTTGTGCTGGCCGAGCGCGCCCATCGCCATCACGAAACTCTCGCGCAACTCACCCCACAGGAGCACGCCGCGTTTGCGATGTGGAGCGGTCATGGCGAATCACTCGTTGCGCAAAGCGTCCACCGGATTCATCCGGGCTGCGCGCCACGCGGGCAGAAAGCCCGCGACGACGCCGGTGAAGACGGACACTCCCAGCGCGAGGCTTACAACTGTCACGGACATTGTCACGGGCAGGAACTGGTTCATCACGAGACTCAACGGCCATGCAAGGCCGACGCCAAGAAATCCACCAATCAGACAGATCGCCGCGGCCTCGATGAGAAATTGCACAAGGATGGTGCGGCGTTTCGCGCCGATGGCCTTGCGAATGCCGATCTCGCGCGTGCGTTCCGCGACGGAGACGAACATGATGTTCATGATGCCGATGCCGCCAACGGCGAGCGACAGGCTGGTGATGAAAAGTCCGACCGTGGCAATCACGCCGCTCACGCGGCGGAACATCTTCACGATGGCGTCCTGCGCGTTGATGGCGAAGTCGTCATCCGCGCCCGGTTCCAATCGGCGCACCTTGCGCACGATGCCGCGCAATTCCTCGCGAGCCTCGTCGAGTTCCTTTACATTGCGCACCTTCACACGGATGAACACGTCGGGGCGAACCCGATGCTCAGTCACGAACCGGGTGATGGGCACCATGACTTGGTTGTCGAGGCTTTCCATGCCGAGGAACTTGCCGCGTTTCTCGATGACGCCGATGACTTCGTAGCTGGAGTCGTCAATGCGGACACGCTTGCCGACGGGTGTCTCGTAGGGGAAAAAGTTCGCCGAGATTTCCGAACCAAGCACGCAGACGGGACGCGCGCCCTCGACCTCCGCGCCCGTGAACCACCGCCCTTCTTGCAACGTGATGCCGGCGGTGGTCGCGCCGTCCTCGTTGTTGCCCATGATGTTGACGTTGCTGGCGATGCGGTCGAGATAGCGCACGGGCTTGCGCGTGCCGGCCTCGATGCTGACGGAGCCGGCAAGGCGCTGCTGCGCGCGGAGCACGCGGGCGTCCTGCATGAGGATGTCGCGGCGGTTGCGGACCTTCCACCACGGCTCGTCGCTGAACCAGGCGAACTTCGAGACGAACAACACGTCCGCGCCCATCGCCGAAATGCTGCGAATGAACGCCGCGTTCAGCCCTTCGATGGCCGTGCCCATCAGCGTGACGGTTACGATGCCGATGACGATGCCGAGCGTTGTGAGGCTGGAGCGCAGCTTGTTCGCGCGAATCGCCTCGAACGCGATGAGCAGTCCCTCGCGCAGCTCGGTGAGGAAGTTCATGACGCCGGAGGTGTGGATTGCGAAGCGCGAAGCGCGAAGGCTGTGTCCGAACTTGTTTCACTCCGCGCGCTTTTCGCCGAATCCTTCACAATTTCATCGCTCGCAATGAGTCCGTCGAAGATGCGGATGATGCGGCGGGCGTGGCGCGCGACAGCCTCCTCGTGCGTGACGACGATGATGGTGTGGCCCTTGCGCGAGAGTTCGTCGAAGAGCGCGAGGATTTCCACGCCGGTTTTGCTGTCGAGGTTGCCCGTCGGCTCGTCGGCGAGAAGGATCGAAGGGGTGTTCACGAGCGCGCGTGCAACGGCGACGCGCTGGCGCTGGCCGCCGGAGAGCTCGTTGGGCTTGTGCGTGACGCGGTCGGCGAGGCCGACCTGCGAGAGCGCGTGCAGCGCCTTGTCTCGGCGCTCTTCGGAGGGCACGCCGGCATAGACCATCGGCAGCTCAACGTTGCGCAGCGCGGTCGAGCGCGCGAGCAGGTTGAAGGTCTGGAAAACGAAGCCAATCTCGCGATTGCGGATTTCGGCAAGTTCGTTGTCATCCATGCGGCTCACGTCCGTGTCGTTCAGCTCGTAGGTGCCACTGCTGGGAGTGTCGAGGCAGCCGAGCAGATTCATGAGCGTGGACTTGCCCGAGCCGCTCGGCCCCATGATGGCGACATACTCGCCGCGCTCGATGTCGAGCGACACGTCGCGCAACGCATGCACCGTTTCCGTGCCCATCTGGTAAAGGCGCGAGATGTTGCGGATGCGGATGAGGCTCATGAGGGAAATGGCGAATTGCGAACAGCGAGCAGCAAACGAAGCGGGAAGCACAAACGGCGCACAGATGCACGAGCCTCCTTTGTTTCGACATTCGTAATTTGGAGTTTCATCGCCATTCGAAATTCGCCATTCGTCATTCTGCGAACGCGGCGTCACTTCTTGTCCGCAGCGCCACCGGGATTCTTCTTTGTGTTGTCCACCTTGATAAGTTTGGCATCCTCCAGTTCGCGGTTGATGGCCTTGTATGTGCCAGAAATCACTTCCGCCTTTTCCGCAAGACCATCGGTGATTTCAGTGAAGTTGTCGTCACTGATGCCGCGCGTGACTTTCACCATCTTGGCCTTGTCGCCGTCGGCAACAAAAACAACTTCGGCGGGCTTGTTCACTGTTTCCTTCTTCGTTGTCGTTTTCTTCGGCGGCTCGGGTTGATTGTTGTCTTTCTCTTTCTCTTTCTTGGCGGCGTCCTTCTCGTCCTTGGCTTCCTTTGACAGGCGCGTGGTGACGCTCTGGATGGGCACGCACAGGACGTTCGTGCGGTAGCGCGTCTCGATCTCGGCGGTGACAGACATGCCGGGGCGGAAGATTTCCTTTTCCTTCACGCGGATGCGCACCTCGAACTTGGTGGCCTCCTGCTGCGTGCCCTGCGCGTTGACCTTGGCAGTGTTGGCGATCTCGGTGACTTCTCCGGAGAATTTCCGGTCGCGAAAGGCGTCCACTTCGAGGCGTGTGATCTGGCCGGGCGCGATGAGAACAACATCCACTTCGCCGAGGTCCACGCGCGCCTCCATCTCGTTCAAATCGGAAATGGTCATGACCTCGGTGCCGGCCATCGTGGCGGTGCCGACGACGCGCTCGCCGAGCTGCGAGTTGAGTTTGGTCACGGTGCCGTCGAGCGGCGAGACGATCGTGGTCTTGCTGAGTTCCTCGTCGGCGCGGGCGAGAGCGGCCTTCGCGACGTCGGCCTGATGCTCGGCGTTCTTGACCTGAGCCTGCGCGACCTCGAACGCGGTCCGCGCCTCGACGAACTGCGAGTCGCTGATGAGCTTTTCGCTGACGAGCTGCTGGGAGCGCTTGAACTCGATCTCGGCCTTGCGGCAATTGGCGGCGGAGAGTGACTGGTTCGCGAGGCACGCCTTGAAGTTCGCGTCGGCTGAACTGCGGTTCGCCACGTAGAAGTCCGGCTTGATCTTGAGGATCAGCTCGCCCTTCTTGATGAGTTGGCCCTCTTTCACAGGCAGGTCGGTGATTTCGCCGCTGACTTCGGGGCTGATCTTGACCTGGATTACGGGCTGGATTTTGCCGTTCGCGACGACGACCTCGGTCAGGTTGCGCCGCGCGGCGCGCTCGGTCTGAACGACGATGGGCTGCTCGCGCTTCCGATAGGAATAATAACCCGCCCCGCCACCACCTGCGATGAGGAGGAAGAGAACGGCGAAAATGTAGCGGCGGGCCTTGCTCTTTGGATTAGCCATGAGTCTGATGTGAGACACCGCGCGTCGCGGATTGTTGCAAATGGAAACCTTCCCGTGCCGGTTTCAACACAGGCGGGCATGGAGAGGACGCATTCATCGTGACTGGATTGCGCCGGAATGAAACACGAGCCGCGTGAAGAACGCAATCCGTGTGTGCCGGAGAATGAAATGACTCAGTTGGACAACTGAAAGCGCACCGGCACCTCAACCTGCGCGGTGGTGATCCGCGCGCCGGCAGTCGCGGGCTGGAATTCCCACTGCCGGACGGCCTCGGCTGCCGCGTCATCGAGCACGCGATGACCGGAGCTTTGCTTCAATGCGACTTGCACGGGCCGGCCAGACTCGTTGACAACGACATCGAGCAGCACGACTCCTTCGAGCCTGCGCCGCCGCGCCGTGGCTGGATAATCCGGCTTCGGCGTGCGCAAATAAACAAATGCGCCGGCACGCTTTAATCCTCCGTTTTCGGCGTCAGCGGCGGCGATGCTTGCAGCCGATGCAGAGGTGATAATGTCCGCAACACTCGCGGTATCTACTGTTGCGATGCCGCCGGCAAAAGCGGCATCGGACGCGAAGCCAATTGAATCTGCTGCGGAATTTTTCTCGCTGCGAAGTGCTGAGGCAGCGAAACGCGCTGAATTGCGAGTGGACACGCGGCGGGCTTGAAAAGTGCCTTCCACGTTTGCCCCGCCTGTGAACGCGGGAGCAATGGAAGAAGTTCTTTCCGTCTCGAAGACTTCCACCGTTTTCATCAGAAGCGGAGCCGGAGGAGTTTCCACGCGAGGTGACGGCGTTAAAGTCACGAGAGTCAGGATCGGCCCTGAAGGTCTCCGGTCTGCGCGAGTTTGCGAACGGTTCGACATGCACACGAACAGCAGCGCGGCTGCGGCTGCGTGCAGCAGCAGCGAGGCGAGCAAGGCAGTTGGGCGCAATCCGTTCATCAATTGCCGCGCAAAGACGTGGGCGGGCGGCCCTTTTCATTCGACCCGAACGGCCCGAAGTCGAAACTCAGCACGATGAAGGACTGCACGCGCGGCGCGTCTGCCGTCACGCCAAGCAGCGGAACCATGTCGAGGTGCATGTATGAAGTCGGCCGCCATTGGAGGCTTGGGCCGATGAGGAATTCGATGGCCGGTTTGCTGCGCGCGCCGCTCACGGTTTCATGGGAGAACTTCATTTCCACACCCACGCTGAGTTTTTGATCCTCCAAGGTGTAACTCAAGCCCTGGCTGAAGGCCATCTCCGTCGTGCGCGCGCCGCCGACATCCTGTTCGTAGATGGCGTTGAAGCCCCAGTGCCAGCGCGGTGCGATTTCCTCGCCGAGAAGCAGTTTTAATTCATAGGTGTCCGGCCCGCGTGCGCGGTCGCGAAATTTCCATTCGCCGTAGAGCGTCGGGTTGAGCGGAATCTTGCCCCAGTCGGCCGGCGCCCAGCGCAGTTCGGTGGACACGTAATCGTGTTTCATCCGGCCCTTTTCATTCCCCTCGTGCGAACCCCATGCCTCATAGAGGTCGAACTGCATCCGGTGCGGAAGGCCGATCTCGACTTCCTCAAGGAAAAGATTTTGCAGCGTGCCATTGCGGAGGAAGTCGCTGCGCCACCATTGCTCGACGCCAACTTCCCACGGGTTTTTCTGCAAATAAACTCGCGTGGTGGGAAAGCGGCGCGCGGTGGTCCACTCGGGCTGACCGTAGGCGCCGACAGGGGCTTCCTCGCGGAGTTGATCGGGTGCAAGGGTCAGCGGTGTCGCCGTGACGGTCACTGCGGGCAGCCGCGCGGTGTCGGGCTTGGCCGGGGCATTGGTCTGTTGCGCAAATGACAGACGGCAGACATGAAAAACCAGCGTGAAGAAAAACAGGACTGAGCATGAACTTCCCTTGAGAACGAAAGCGAGCCGGTTTCGGGTGACGGCCTGACAAACAATGTTTCGTGACACCCGCGCAGGCTATTGGGCGGAACTTTCAGCGTCAAGAAAGCGCGGCGCGGAAGCGCACATTCATCGGCCGAATGTCTTTTGAATTGTCGTGCCGAAGAAGCCGCCTGCGCCGCTGTCATTGGACCAGTTGACGCCCGCCGTGGTCGAACAACCAGCGAGGGCAACGAGAATCACTGCGGCGCAGAGAAAAAGGCGAAGCGTTTTCACGACTCAATCTTTCTCCGAGAAGAGCGCTTCTGCAAATTGTTTTGCGTCGAAGGGCTGCAAATCGTCCGCCTGTTCGCCGAGTCCGATGAACTTGATGGGCAGGCCCAGCTCGCGCTGGATCGCGACAACCATTCCGCCCTTGCTCGTGCCGTCGAGCTTGGTGACGACGAGACCGGTGAGCGGCACGGCTTTGTGGAATTCGCGCGCCTGCTGGAGCGCGTTCATGCCAGTGGTCGCGTCGAGCACAAGCAGGACTTCATGCGGCGCGCCGGGAAGCTGCTTGTCCATGACGCGATGAACTTTTTGCAGCTCCTTCATCAAATTGCTCTTCGTGTGCAATCGCCCTGCCGTGTCCACAAAAAGGTAATTCGCCTTGCGCGCGAGCGCGGCGGTGACGGCGTCGTGCGCGACGGCGGCGGGGTCGGCGTTGTAGGCGCCGGCAATCACCTCGACCTTGAGGCGCGTGCCCCAGAGCTTGATCTGCTCGATGGCGGCGGCGCGAAAGGTGTCGCATGCCGCGAGCAGCGCCGTCTCGCCGCGCGACTGCACCCAATACGCGAGCTTGGCGGAAGTGGTCGTCTTGCCGGTGCCGTTGACGCCGACGATGGAGACGACAGTCGTCCCGGTGGGTTGCCGGTGAAGCGCGGACTGGTTCGATGCGAGGCTTTGCTCGATTTCGGCGCGCGCGATGGCGAAGACATCCAAGCCCGCGCCGCCTTGAGATTCGTAGGCTTTTTTCACCGCCGCGACAATTTGCGCCGTCATCGCCATGCCGAGATCGGCGCTGATGAGCGCGTGCTCAAGCTCTTCGAGAGATTCATCGGTCAACTTGGGCGAGCCGGTGACGATGCGCTTGATTTCGTGGACGAGCTTGGCGTGGGTCTTTTGAAGACCTTGCTTGAACTTGCTGAAGAGTCCCATGTGAGAAAGCGGCGTGCGGAAAGATTCAGGCGGCGGCGGGGTGCGCGACGCGGGATGCGTGCGCCATGTCGCGGGCCTTCTTCAGCCGGCTCACGTATTCGTAAGGAATGCGCAGCGTGCCGATGAGCGGCTTGCCCTTGTTCATGCCGTGACAGTCGGAACCACCGGTGACAAGCAGGTTGTGATGCTCGGCGATCAACACGTAGTGCTCGCACGCCGCGGTCGAATGGCGCGAGTGAAAGCACTCAATGCCATCGAGTCCCGCAGTGACAAGGTCTGGGATGATGTCATCGGTGCGATTGAGGCCTGGATGCGCCATCACCGCGAGACCGCCCGCCTCGTGGATGAGTTTGATGGCATCAAATGAATGAATCTTCGTCTTCGGCACCCACGCTGGCCGGTGTTTTTTGAGATAGCGGTCGAAGGCCTCGTCGAGCGTTGCGCAATAGCCGGCCTGCACGAGCGCGCGGCCGACGTGTGGACGCCCCGGCGCCTTGCAGTTGGCAATGGCAAAAACAGATTCGGCGGCGAGCGGGACGCCGAGCTTGTTGAGCTTCGCGCACATTTCGCGGATGCGGTTCTGGCGGACGAGCTGGTATTTCGCCAGTTCCGCGAGCAGTCGCGCGTGACTGGTGTCGAGAAAGTAAGCGAGGATGTGAAGTTCAATGTGATCCAATTCCGCGGTCAGTTCCGCTGCGGGAATGAACTCGATGCCCCGCTCCGCACAGGCGACTGCCATGCGCGCGCAACCCTCGACCGTGTCGTGATCCGTCAACGCGACCGCCGCAAGCCCGCATCGTTGCGCGTGGCCGGCCAGTTCCTCCGGCGTGTAAGTGCCGTCGGAAAAGTTTGTATGCAAATGGAGGTCGGCAAACATTGCGTGCTCCGATCACCGCGCCGGGCGCATGAGCTCCTTCTTCACGCGGTCGAGGATGCCGTTGACGAAGCGCCCACTTTCCTCGGTGGAAAATTTCTTCGCAAGGTCCACCGCCTCGTTGATGCTGACGACTGGCGGAATGTCGTCACGAAAAAGCATTTCGTAGATCGCGAGCCGAAGGATGTTCCTGTCCACGACGGCCATGCGGTGCAGGTCCCAGTTTTTTGCGAACTTGCGGATCTCGTCGTCCACGCGGTCGCGATGTTCAAGGGTGCCGCGGATGAGTGGTTCCGCAAACAGGCGCACGGCCGCCTCGCCCGCGGTGGGCGGCGGCAGCTCGACCGTCTCCCCCCACGTGGCGGGGCCTTTTTCCTGCTCAATGGCGGCGGAGCGCTGTGACTGCCAGAACTGCTCCAGCGCCTCGTCCGTGTTTTGCGGGACGTTCAGGTCGAACTGGAACAGAAATTGAACGGCGCGTTCGCGCGCTTCTCGACGCGTTCCCATGCCCGGAAGATGAAGCATGAAGTGCGAGGGCGGAAGGGAAAAGTTTCCGAAACGAAAATGCGCGCCGCCTTGTGCTTAGTTCACAAGTTCGCCGAGCTGCCAGATTCCGCGCAATTCCAGCTTGCTGCCGAGCCGCAGCAGGTTCGCCGCGCCACCAACGCGCAGCACGCCGCAATCGGAAAGACCCGCAACACGCGCCGGCGTCCAGCTCGCCATGCGCCACGAATCGAGCAACGGGAAACCCCACTGCACCAGGTTCCGCACGATGTCGAGCAGCGACACCACGCTGCTGGCGAGACCGGAGCCGTCGGCCATCGTGCAGAGGTTTCCCCCGCGCACCTCCACCGGCACGGTGGCCACGGTGTAGCACCCCGGCGGCAGCCCCGTCAGCGGCGAGGCGTCGCTGACGAGCACAATGCGGTCTGTTCCTTTTGCGTTCACCAGCACGCGGACGAGTTCGGGCGTAACGTGCCAGCCGTCGCCGATGATTTCGCCGGTGAACATGTCCGTCGTGAGACACGAGCCGATGCCGCGAGCGTGTGTCTGCATCCAGCCGGCGGAATTCTTCGCGCGAGTGGGCCATTCCATCGCATTGTTCACATGAACAAAATGCGACGCGCCGGCTGCTGCGGCCATCTGTGCGCGCTCCCACGTCACCGTCGTGTGGCCGATGGAGCCGAGCACGCCGCGCTCACGCAGCCACGCATACATTTCAAGCGCACCCTCGCGCTCCGGCGCGGCGGTGATGATCCGCACGCGTCCCCTGCCCTGTTCGACCCACGCTTGATACTCGGACGGACGCGGATCGTGCATCCAGTCGGCGCGGTGCATTCCCTTTTTGTCCGGATTGAGGAACGGCCCCTCGATATGGATGCCCGCGAAATTCCCCGGCAGCTTTCCCGCCTCTTCCGCCTCGACATGCCGGCGGATCATTTTGGAAATCTGCTCCGGCGGATTCGTCAGCAGCGTCGCGAGAACGCTCGTGCTGCCTTGCTGCTGATGCCACGCAAGCGCAGCGGACAAGCCTTCCACCTCGCCATCAATAAAGTCCACGCCCGCCGCGCCGTGATTGTGAATATCCACGAAACCCGGCCCAACGAAATCGCCAGTGCAGTCCACGACTTCGGCGTCCGCGGACTGCACGTTGCCGTTCACGAGAATGCTCGCAATACGCCTGTCGCGCACGAGCACCGAGCCATCCGCAAAGAAATCGGGGAAGACGAGCCGGCAATTGTGGAAGGCGACGGGATGTGACATGAACGGATTCCGCTACGCCAGCATTCCCTTGAGCAATTCGCCGTGAACGTCAGTCAGCCGGAAGTCGCGGCCTTGGAAACGGAAGGTGAGCTTCGTATGCTCAAGTCCAAGCAGGTGCAAAATCGTCGCGTGCAGATCGTGAACGTGCGCTCGGTCCTCGGCGGCACCGAAGCCCAGCTCGTCCGTCTCGCCAAAGACGTGGCCCGCCTTCACGCCGCCGCCGGCGAACCACATCGTGAACGCGTCAATGTGATGATTGCGCCCCGGCGTCTCGCGGTTTTCGCCCATCGGCGTGCGGCCGAACTCACCGCCCCAGATGACGAGCGTGTCCTTGAGCAGACCGCGCGCTTTCAAGTCCTTCACCAGCGCAGCGCAGCCCTGATCCACATCTTTGCAGACCTTGTCAAAGTCCGTGCTGAGATTCTCGCCCGGCCCACCGTGGCTGTCCCAGTTCGTGTGATAGAGCTGCACGAAGCGCACGCCGCGCTCGACGAGCCGCCGCGCGAGCAGGCAGTTGCGCGCGAAGCCCGGCTTGTCCTTCTCGACGCCATAAAGCTTCAGTGTCTCAGGACTTTCGCCGCTCAAATCAATCAGCTCCGGCGCGCTCGACTGCATCCGATATGCCATCTCGTAGGCGGAAATGCGCGTGTTGATCTCCAGGTCGCCCGTCTCAACGAGGCGCGAGAGATTCAAATCACGAATGGCGTCGAGCGTCTCGCGCTGTTTCGCTGCGCTCACGTCCGGTGGCGAACTTAAATTCAAAATCGGTTCACCGTTGCCGCGCAGGGGGACGCCCTGAAACTGCGTCGGCAAAAAACCGCTACCCCAGTTCACCGCGCCTCCGCGGGGGCCGCGCGGACCGCTCTGCAACACGACGAATCCCGGTAGGTCGTTCGCTTCGCTGCCGATGCCGTAGGTCGTCCACGCGCCCATGCTCGGCCGGCCGAACTGCCCTGATCCGGTATTCATGAAGAGCTTCGCCGGCGCGTGATTGAAGAGGTTCGTCGCGCACGTTTTCACGAGCGTGATGTCGTCCGCAATCGTGCCGATGTGCGGGAACATCTCGCTCACCCACGCGCCGCTCTGTCCGCGCTGGTCGAAGCGCCGCCGCGTGCCGAGCAAGTTGTTGCCGTGGCTGCTGCCCATGAAGGCGAAGCGCTTGCCCTCGACGAACGACTGCGGGATGGGCTTGCCGTTCAGCTCGATGAGTTTTGGCTTGTAGTCGAACAGCTCCAACTGGCTCGGCCCGCCGGCCATGAAGAGATAGATGACGTTTTTCGCCTTCGCTGGAAAATGGCCGGGTTTCGGGGCGAACGGATTGACGAGCTTCGGCTGCGCGGCGAGCAGGCGGTCGTTCATCAGCGACGCGAGCGCGATGCCGCCGAGGCCCATGCCGCACCGGCTGAAGAACTGGCGGCGGGTGGTGTGAAGGAAAGTATTCATCGAAAAAAACTCCCGAACACGGGCGGAATTTCACGCGCAACCGTGCGGAGGCTGGATCCCTGTTTGCGAAGCTGCGCATCGAGAGACAGTTCGCTTTCGTCTCCGCCAAGAATGGCTTCAACGGCTGACTGATGCTCCAGAAAGCGCTCGCGGTAGGGGTGTCTGTTGTCAAGCCAGTGTGCGAGGAGCCGTTCCCGCATTGCAGGATGCTTCCACAGCCGCCGGCCATACTCGAACCTCGCCACGTCGTCGTAGTTCGGATACGGCCCCCAGACTTCGCCTTGATCGTTCGGTTTCATTCAAATTCCAATTCAATCTAGCAGGCCAAGCCGTTTCGTCCAAGCCTCGTGCGCGCGGTCTCGCGGCTCGTTGCGTTTGCGTTTGGGCACCAGCAAGTCAGCGGGGGACGGCACCGTCAGCAAGAGATGGCCGTAGCGCTTTGTCGCCGCTCGCGCAATCCAGTCCGCAGGGAACTCCCGGAGCACGAACTCCGGCATGAGATTTACATGCCAGCCGTGCGCCTGCTCGAATTCACTGCCGATGACGGCTTCGTAGCACACACGCGCAAGTTCGTCAGAGTCGGTGATGGGGTCCACGTCCATACTGTTTTCAGGAAGAGGCTCGGTCAGCCCGTGCTGCGCCGCATGCCAGAGCAGCGCGCCCGAACCGATGAGTGTCATGCGTGCCGGCGCGGTGAGCTGCCGCGCCAGTTCCTGAAGCCAGTTCTCAACCTGATGCGGATGTTTGAGTTCACGACGTGGCATGTGTTCACTCGCGCGTGATGGTTTCGTCCAAATTCAGCAACACCCGCGCCACGGTCGTCCATGCGGCGAGTTGCTTCTTATCACCCTGCTCGGTGGCGAGCTCATGTGCGAGCAGTTCGTTCAAGCGCTGCTTCTCGTTTGGAGATGGCTTGCGCGCAAGGCAGAGGCGGAAGGCGTGATCCAACTTGGCTTCATCGCTCGCCGAACCTTCCTTGAGCACGCGCGCGGCGAGGGCCTGCGCGAATTCGTAGAAGGCCGCGTCGTTCAACAACGTCAGCGACTGCAAGGGCGTGTTGCTGCGGATGCGCCGAGTGCACGCGCTGAAGGCGTCCGGCGCGTCGAAGACGTTCAGCAGCGGATGCGGCGTGGCGCGGAAATAAAACGTGTAAAGCCCGCGCCGGTAGCGGTCGGCGCCATCGCTCGGCGTCCACGGGCGCTTGACTTGACCGAGCGACATCACGCCGTCAGGGATTGGCGGATAGACGCTTGGACCGCCCATTTTTTTGGACAGCAGGCCGCTTGCGGCGAGGCACACGTCGCGGACGACCTCGGCGTCGAGGCGCAGGCGGTTCTGGCGCGCGAGCAGTTTGTTGTTCGCGTCAATCAAGTTCAGCTCTGGTCGCACATGCGAGGACTGCCGGTAGGTCGCCGAGTTCACGATGAGCCGGTGAAGGTGTTTCAAACTCCACGCCGTCGCAGGCGCACCGCCTGTCGTTTGGGTCGGCGACATGAACTCGCAGGCGAGCCAGTCGAGCAACTGCGGATGCGACGGTGGAATGCCCTGCGTGCCGAAGTCGTTCTCCGTCTCGACGATGCCCTTGCCGAAATACTGCTGCCACACGCGGTTCACGATGACTCGCGCCGTGAGCGGATTCTCCGCATCCACGAGCCAGCGCGCAAGGTCGAGTCGGTTGAGGCCGTCGCTCTTTTTCAGCGCGTGCAGCGCCGAGGGCACGCCCGGCTTCACGTCGCCGCCGTCGCGGGTGAAGTCGCCCTTGATGAAGAGATACGTCCGGCGCTGCTTGTCGCGCTCGCGCATCACCATCGTCGTCTGCACGACGGGCTTGGCTGCACGGAGTTTTTTGAGGGCGGCCTGATGCGTTTTGTTTTCAGCCGAAGTTTCAACAAACGTCGTGACCACGACCAGCTTTTGCGCTTCGGTGCGTTGCGCCGGCGGCGTGGGAAACACCTCGCGAACTGCCTGGGAAAGCGCCTGCGACTGCTCCGGAGTGAGGCTTTTCTCCCACTTCAACTCACGTTCAATAATGCCCACATCCGTCTTCAACAGGTTGGCGATGTAGCCCGAAATCTTCGCCTCGATCTCCTCGGCGCGCTTTGACTCGTCCGGCGTCGAGAGCGGTAGGTCGGGTTCATCGGCGTTGTTCAAAAAGGCGAAGAACTCGTAATACTCGCGCTGGCTGAACGGGTCGAACTTGTGATCGTGGCACTGCGCGCAGCCGAAGGTCAGCCCGAGCCACGCCGACGCCGTGGTGTTCACGCGGTCAATGATGGACTCGATTCGGAACTGCTCCTTGTCAATGCCGCCTTCCTGGTTGATCTGCGTGTTGCGATGGAAGCCCGTCGCGATCTTCTGCCCCATCGTCGCGTTGGGCAACATGTCGCCGGCGAGTTGCTCGATGGTGAACTGATCGAACGGCATGTCGCGATTCATCACGTCAATCACCCAGTCGCGGTAGCGCCAGATTTGCCGCGGCGCGTCAATCGAGTAGCCGTTCGAGTCCGCGTAGCGCGCGGCGTCGAGCCACCAGCGGCCCCAGCGCTCGCCATAATGCGGCGACGCGAGCAGACGCTCGACAAGTTTTTTGTAAGCATCGGATGAAGTGTCGTTCACGAATGCGTCCACCTCGGCGGGCGTCGGCGGCAGCCCAAGCAAATCCAGTGAGAGCCGGCGGATTAACGTGACTCGATCCGCCTCGGGCGACGGCGCAACCTTCTCCTTTTCAAGACGGGCGAGGATGAAGGCATCAATCGGATTTTGCACCCATGCGGCTTGCTTCACCTTCGGCAACGGCGACCGCTTCGGTTTGCTGAACGCCCAATGCTTCGATTTCTCCGGCTGTTCGTCCTTCGGCGCGGGCGCACCGGCATCAATCCACGATTTGAGCAGCGCGATTTTCGACGGCGACAGCGCGGGCTTCTTGTAAGGCATCCGTGGGATTTCCTTGTGCGCGCCCTCGACGGCCTGAACGAGCAGGCTGGACTTGCTGTCGCCGGGCGTGAACGCCGGGCCGTTGTTGCCGCCCTTGAGTGCGAAGGCCGTCGTGTCGAGCCGCAGCCCGCTTTTCTGCTGCGCTGCGCCGTGGCACTTGTAGCACTGCTCGGCGAGCAGTGGCTTCACGTCGCGCAGATAATCCGCCGTCGCGGCACGCGCGGCGCAAAACGCAGGCAGAACGGCAACGGCAAGTGAAAGGGCAAGCTTCATCATCGCGTGTCAAACGCAATTTGTATCACTCCGCTTGGACAAATCAAAGACGAACGGGATTCAGTGCGATGCCTCCCCCGCCCTGCTCTCCCGCGGCGCATTGATGGAAGACAAATGCGCCGACGGCCCGTCTGTTGAGGAAATCTCCACGCCGCTTGAGCGTAGTTGCACGGTCACGGTGCCGTCGCGCGTGACGACGAACACCGGCACGCCGCGCGCTGCCAGCCGCGCCCGCAGCGGCTTGCTTGCCCGCCGCTGCGCCGGATAATCGTTGTCCTGCACGATGATGACACGCGGTTGCACCACGTCGAGCAGCGCGTCTCCGAGCGGCTCGTTCTGCGTCGGCATTCCAGCGATGACGATGTCCGCGCGCAAATCTTGTCCGCTCTCGATCAGCGCGCGCTGGCCGAGCTTGCCGAGATCGGAGACCAATAGCACTCGCACGCCGTGAAACTCGCCGCGCAGCACAATGGCGCTGTCGTCGGCCTGCATGAACTTCTCCGTGCCCAGCGGATGCAGCACCGTCCAACCACTCACGGCATCGGCGCGCTTGACTTGCCGCCAGTTTTCGCCGGTGCGTCCGAGGCGTTCGATGATGTCGCGATACGGTTTCGAGCGGAACTTCACGCTGCTTGTCACGGTTTGCCGCACGTTCAATTGCTCCACGACGAGCGCGAAACCACCGACATGCCGCGTGTCGCCGTGCGTGAGCAGAAGCGCTGGCAGTTTATTGACGCCTTGCGCGCGGACGAACGGCTTCACGATGAAGTTCGCCGAACTTTCCGCGCCGCAGTCCACGAGCAGATCGTTCGCGCTGCCTGGCGCGTCGGCGAAGATCGCGTTCGCACCGTTCAGCACGGCGATGCGGACTTCACCGCGCTCCCACCACCACCCGACCGTCCACACGAGCGCGAGCGCAGTCACAATGGCGATGGCGAACTTGCGCCGGGCCGGCGTGATGAACCATCCGCCCACCGCAAGGAACACGACGACATAGTAAGCCGCGAAATCAAACGCCGTCGGCTCGCTCACGTAGCGCCACGAGCCGGGCAGCGTCGTGGCCCATTCGCTGAGGCGCACCATGAGCGTCATCCAGAGCCACGCGCTGTGGTTGAAGAGTTCGCCAAGCCGCGGCAGCCAGTCGCCGCAAGTGAGCGCGCCGAGGTTGCACGCGAGCGCCGCGCTGCTGATGGGCACGACGAGCAGGTTCGCCAGCAGGCTGCCCGGCGTGAAGAGGTGAAAATAATACGCGATGAGCGGCATCGAGCCGAGCCACGACGCTAGCGACGTCGCCACACTCGATGAGAGAAAATGCAGCGGCGCGTCGAGCCACTTGCGCCAGCGCGGGCGAAGTTCGTCTGGCAGGAACGGGTCGGGTTGCAGCCACTTTTGATAGCGTTCCTCGAACGGTGGCATCAACAGCGCGATGCTCAACACGACGAAGAAGGAGAGTTGGAAGCTCGCTTGAAACAGTTGCTCCGGCTGCCACACGAGGATGATGAGGCCGGACGCGGCGAGCGAGTTGATCAAATCGCTCGGCCTCCGCAGCGACCAGCCGACGATCAAAACAGTCATCATGATCGTCGAGCGGATGGCGCTCGCCTGCCAGCCCGTCGCGGCGGTGTAGAACCAGATGAGCGGCACGACGATGAGGCCGCACGCGCCGCGCGGCACTTGCAGCACGCGCAGCAGCGCCACGAAGATCGCCGAGATGAGCGCGATGTGCAGGCCGCTGATGGCGAAGATGTGCATCGTGCCCGATCGCATGAACGGCTCGCTGACTTCATCAGTGAGCGCCGTTTTCCAGCCGAGCGTCATCGCCCACAGCAGGCGCAGCGATTCGTCCTCGACCGGCATTCCGCGCGCGAGCGTGCGCTGCGCCCACACGAAGAAGCGATCCGCGAGCGGCGGCTGCTTCGGCGATCTGGCATCGAGCACAAGCGTCCAGTCGTTCGTCCCTTTCGTGTCGAGCTGGTAGTGGATGCCCTGCCAGCGCAGATACGTGCGGTAGTCGAACAGACCATCCGCCGCCGGGCCTTTCGGCGGACGCAGCACGCCGATGACTTCAACGCGCTGACCGGCGAAGAACTCCTTCGCGATCACGCCGGGCGTGGTGACGGCGACCTTGCCGAACGCGGGAACGGAACCTTCCTTGCGCTGCAAACGGTCCACCTCAATGACAGCGTGCGTGCGCCAGCTTTCTTCCTCGTCGCGGATGAAGACTGATTGCGTCGGCGTCTCGTCGAGCGTGCCGTGGAGCGTGACGAGTTCGAGATGTTCGCCGACGACTTCGCGCAAATCGAGCGGCGTGAGGACGGCGGTGCGCGAAGTCAGATTCGCCCAGCCCGCGACGAGCAACAGCGGCCACAGAAGCCACGGACGAAGCGAACCGCGCGCCATCGCCATCACGCCCAGCGCGCCGCCGAGCGCGAGCAACCACCACAGCGGCGCTTCAAACGGGCAGAAGCGCGAGAGAAGAATCCCCGCGACATACACCAGCGCCACGGGCACCAGCGGACGTTTCATAATCCTTCACCACCGTTTCAACCGGCGACCGAACCGCCACAACGCGAGCATCCCCAGCGACGCGCCACACGCATCGAACATCACGTCAACGACCGAGGCATCGCGCGACGGGACGAACGACTGGTGCCATTCATCCGTGGCGGCGTAGAGCGTGGCGAGCAGCACGGCGAGGCCGGCCTCGCGCCAGTTCCACGGGCGGGCATCGGCTCGTTGCGGTTTGCGGAGGGCGCGCCAGAGCAGCCACGCGAGCACGGCGTATTCGCTCAGATGGCCGGTCTTGCGCACGGCGAACTGCACGCTGCGGATGGTTTCATCCGAGATGTCCGGCTTGAGCCAGCGGAGGAAGGGCACGATGAAGCGGGACGTGTGCTGCGACGAGAGTGCGGCGGTCGAGCCTCCGAAAATCAGCGCCATCCACAACACGGCGGGCAGCCAGTATCGGGCGAAGCTGCGGGAAAATTCCACGCGCGGATGAAACCCTCCGGCGGGCATGTTCGCAACTGAATTTTGCCATTTTCTCGGCTCGCTTCTTGCCAACTTCCTCCCGCGCCCCTAGCCTCGCGCCTCACACATGCAACTCACCGACCTCAAGTGGCCCGAAGTCGCGGCCCTCAGCAAAAACACGCCCGTCGTCTTCCCCATCGCCGCGCTCGAACAGCACGGACGCCACATGCCCGTCTTCACTGACAGCCTGCTCGGCGGCGAGATCATCCGCCGCGCGAGCGAACGCCTCGGCGACCGCGTGCTCTTCGCGCCGCTCCAGTGGCTCGGTAATTCCGAGCATCACATGGATTTCCCCGGCACACTCTCGGCCGCGCCGCGCACGTATCTCGACCTGCTTGGCGGGCTGATGGACAACTTCATCACGCACGGCTTCAAGCGCATCGTCTTCATCAACGGCCACGGCGGCAACGACGTTCCCGGCAAGCAGGCCGTGTTTGAACTCCGCCAGAAACACCGCGCGCGCCGCGACCTGCTGTTGCTCTTCGCGACCTACTGGCTGCTCGGCGGCAAGCCCCACGAAGTCAACCGCGACATCCAGCAACAGCGCATGGGCCACGCGTGCGAATGGGAGACGAGCATGATGCTCCGCCTCGCGCCGCACCTCGTCGGCGACTTGAAGAAGGTGAAGGCCGTGCCCTTTGGCAACCCGTTCGAGCCGGCGAACCGCGGCTGGATCATGGGCGACCGCAGCGTGCCCGGCCACATTGGCGACCCGCGCCACGCCACGGCGGAAAAGGGCGAAACCATCTTCCGCGTGTTCAGCGACGACGTGGTGAAGCTGCTCGAACGCGTCCTCAAGTGGGATGGGAAGAGTTGGGAGGGATAGGGGATTTTACCCCATAGGCGAAGCCGTCACAGAATGTAGTATCGGCAAACTTATGAAAAACAAAATGCTCGTCGGAGGAACCATCCTGATGCTGGCTGTAAATTCAGCCTTGGCAGCAGACAACGCCGGTAACGACTATTATCGCGCCAGCGAATTGTCTCTGGACGCATTCGGGACTGCTTCGATTGGGAAATACACCATTGATCATTTGTCTGGCACTGGAATCAGGCACAATGCCCAACTCGGCGCCGGACTGGGGCTGAATTATTTCATCACCCGCAACATCGGCGTTGGTGCCGACGTTTATTCCGACAACACCACCGGACCGTTTATTGACAGCACATCGGCCAATCTGATTCTGCGTCTCCCCCTGGGACAAAGCCGGTTTGCCCCCTACGCCTTTGGCGGTGGCGGCCGTCAGTTTGATCCGGCCAAAGTCTGGTTCGTTCAAGTTGGAGGTGGCTTGGAATGTCGCTTCACCCCCAAATTGAGCGCATTCACGGACGTGCGCTGGGTGTTGCCGGTTGAAACGAAGTATTCCGGCCTCGCCCGGATCGGTATGCGCTTCTCCTTCTGACGCTTCCAGTGCCGAATGTTGCACTGCGAGGTGAATCAGATGAACATTCACTAGGCAGCGGCTGAACGGATTCCCTCTCCCAGCGTGAGAGGGCCAGGGTGAGGGAGAAGCACCGCATCAGCTGCATGCCACCGTTCCACCCTCCTGCTCTTGCCGGTCATCTCTGGTTTTCAGCCTGAACACTTCCCTGCGCCCCGCCGTCGGTTCACCGTGATTTCCACGGCCACTCCCCGCCCGGCGTTCTGGAAGTGGCTCGTTTGCGGCCTGCTGCTCTGCGCCTCGATGCTGCTCTACATGGACCGGCAGACGTTGCCGAACGTCTCCGTCCGCATCACGGACGAGTTCCATCTTTCGCAGGAGCAATACGGCGAGCTGGAGATGTCCTTTGGCTACGCGTTCGCGTTCGGCGCGCTGGTGTTCGGCGTCCTCGCGGACAAGTGGAACGTGCGCTGGCTGTATCCGTGCGTGGTGCTCGGCTGGTCGTTGATGGGCTTCGCCACGGGCCTCGTCAAGACGCACACGGGCCTGCTGCTGTGCCGCACGCTGCTGGGCTTCTTCGAGTCGGGCCACTGGCCTTGCGCGCTCAAGACTACGCAGCGCCTGCTCTCGCGCGAGCACCGCACCATGGGCAACAGCGTGCTGCAAAGCGGCGCGTCCGTCGGCGCCATCACCACGCCGCTCATCATGACGTGGATGCTCGCAGGCCGCACGGACGCGGGCGTGTGGCGCACGCCGTTCCTCATCATCGGCAGCCTCGGCCTCGTGTGGATGGTGCTGTGGTTTGTGCTGCTGAAGGAGAATGATTTTGAAAGCGCGCCCGTGCTTGAACCGGAGAAGAAAGGCGAACCCACCCAAACCGAACACAATCCATCCTTCTTCTCCCTCGTCTTCACGCGGAAATTCCTCGCGCTCGTTGTGGTTGTCGCGTGCATCAACATCTGCTGGCAGCTCATCCGCGCGTGGCTGCCGAAATTTCTCCAGCAGGGCCGGGGTTATTCCGAGTCCGAGATGCTTTACTTCAACTCGGCCTATTACATCTTCACGGACATCGGCTGTCTCGCCGCGGGAGCGGCGACTTTGTGGCTCGTGAGGCGCGGAGCAACCGTCCACCGCTCGCGCACGACCGTGTATTGCTGTTGTTCGGTGATCACGGCGCTGACAGTTGCCGTGGCGCTGCTGCCACACGGCCCGATGATGCTCGTGCTGCTGCTCGTGATTGGCGCGGGCGCATTGGGGCTGTTCCCCTGCTACTACTCGCTCACGCAGGAACTCAGCACGAAGCACCAGGGCAAGGTCACCGGCACGCTCGGCTTCGTCGCGTGGATTTCCTCCTCGCCGTTGCAGAAAATCTTCGGTCGCGTGGTGGACAAGACGGGCTCCTTCGACCTCGGCTTCGCTCTCACGGGCCTGATGCCGTTCATCGGCTTCCTCGCGCTGTGGCTGCTTTGGGACAAGGACAAGCCCGATCCGCAGCCGGCGAATCCCGCGAAGGCATGACCTTTGCGCGGCACGGACTGTCCCGTTCAATTTTCGCACTTTCCCCTTTGCACGCCGCCCTGCCCTTCGCACACTCCGCGCATGGTCATCCAATTCCTCGGCGCGACGCGCACCACGACCGGCTCGATGTATCTGCTGGAGGTGAATGCCCGCAAAATCCTCCTCGAATGCGGCCTGTTTCAGGGACGCCGCGAGGAATCCATCACGCGCAACTGCTGCTTCACGTTCGATCCGAAGAGCCTCGACGCCGTCATCCTCAGCCACGCGCACATTGACCATTGCGGGAACCTGCCTAACCTCTGCAAGCAGGGCTACACGGGCAACATCTACTGCACTTTCGCCACGCGCGACCTCGCAAGCATCATGCTGGAGGACTCCGCTGAAATCCAAAAGGACGACGCCATCTTCGTCTCCAAGCAACGCGCCAAGAAGAAGCTCCCGCCCGTCCAGCCGCTCTATTCCGCGACCGACGCGGAGATGGCAATCCGCCAGTTTGTCGCCGTGAATTACGACCGGCCGATGCCCGTGGCCGACGGAGTGACCGTGACGTTCCGCGATGCGGGCCACATCCTCGGCAGCGCGCAGGTGGTGCTCGACGTGCGCGAAGGTTCGAGGAAGTTCCGTTATCTTTTCAGCGGCGACGTGGGCCGGGGCGATGACGACATCCTTCGTGACCCCGTGCCGGTCGAGAATGTGGACTTCCTTCAAGTCGAGAGCACTTACGGGAACCGCGAACATCAGGTCAAGGCCGACGCAAAGGAAGAAGCCGGCAAGCTCGTGCTCGAAACTCTCCAGCGCGGCGGCAAGGTCATCATCCCTGCGTTCAGCGTGGGGCGGACGCAGCAGGCCGTCTACACGCTGCACCAAGCCGTGCTCACGGAGCAGCTTCCCAAGACGCCCGTGTTCGTGGACAGCCCGCTCAGCGTGAACGCCACCGAGGTCTATCGCCTTCACCCGGAGTGCTTCAACGAGAGCATCTACAAGTTCCTGCGCGAGGTGGCGAACCCCTTCTCGATGGACAACCTCACTTACATCCGCGACGCCGCGCAGTCGAAGAAACTCAACGACATCCAGGGCCCGGCAATCATCATCAGCGCGTCAGGGATGTGCGAGGCGGGCCGCATCCGGCACCATTTGAAGAACCACATCGGCAACCCGGCGAACTTGATCCTCTTCATCGGCTACTGCGCGGAGCACACGCTCGGCGCGCAAATCCTCGCGGGCAAGAACCCGGTCAACATCTTCGGCGAACCCGTCGAAGTCCGTGCCCGCATCGCCAAGCTGGACGCCTTTTCCGGGCACGCGGACAAGAACGAGCTGCGCGCCTACGTGCAGCGCCTGACCGGCAACATCAGGAAAATCTTTGTCATCCACGGCGAGGAGGAACAGGCGCTGGCCTTTGGCGAAGCCCTGCGCACAATGAAGCCCAAGGCCGAAGTCCTCGTGCCCGTCTATCAGCAGAAGGTCGAGGTGTGAGAAAAGGTCAAGCGTTCGCAAACTGACATATCGCGTTCTGGTCTGTTTGCGCTGCGGGTCACAGACCCGCGCCCCGGAGCGCGCCTCTGTGAGGCGCAGCAGCCCGCAACTCACACCAAAGATTCTCACTTTGACATCAGAGCCTCGCAGGCTGGCATCAAAGTGTCATGGTCTGACGTTCGATCTTCATTCTTTGATGTTCGAGTGTCGCGGTCTGGCGTTCTTCTTCGATTCTTTGGCGTCAAAGTTTCACTCTCAAACCCCGGAGTTTCATTCTTTGACATCAAAGTTTCATTCTCTGGCGTTAAAGAATGACTCTTTTGCCATCTCCCGTGGGGGTCTTTTGTTCCTTTGAGTTGCTTTAAGGTGCTTTCAGCAGGCAGGTTGCAGGGGTGGAATCGGGCGCCCTTGACAGCCGGTCATCCTGTGCTTTCTTCAGGGCAAGACCTGTGTAGGTCGAGGTAAAAACAACCAACAAATGGAGGCAGTATGGCACGAAGAACCATCCGTGTGGACATCCCGACAGGCAAGCCCGATGATATCATCAAGCTGGCCAAGAGTGTCCACGACAAGCACGTCTCGGACGGGGTGAACAGCCCGCTCGACACGGACAAGATGACCGCGCTGGACGCGGCCACGACGCCGGCAGACACCAAGAACTCGACAGCCAAGCAGCTCGACGCGCAGTCGCAGACGTTGCGCCAGCAGCGGGACACGTTGCTCGGCATCGCCGACGGCCAGACGGCGGACACGCCCGGCACGATGCTCAACCTGCTGACCTATGCGCGGGATGAGCTGTTGGTGAAGTTCCGTGGCAATGAGGAAATGCTCGGGGAATACGGATTCAACGTCGTGGTCGGCTCGGCGAAGAGTCCCACGAAGAAGCCGCCGGTCAGTTAAACGGTGGAGCAGTTCAATCACGGGGCCGGGGTCAACCCCGGCCCTTTGGCTTTTGATGGACGACGGATGAGGGAGGAGCGAGTAAACAGTCCACTGGTTGCAGCGCCGCTGCGGGCGCGGTTGATTTCCCGGATTGACAGTCCATGCACACGGGAGCACGGTGGAGCAGAATTCCGCCATCCATGAACACGCCGTTGCGCCGAATCCGTTCCGCAGGCTTCACCTTGATTGAACTGCTCGTTGTGATTGCCATCATCGCAATCCTTGCGGGGATGCTGCTGCCTTCTCTCTCAAAGGCGAAGGCGAAGTCCAAGGGCATCAAGTGCGCAAACAATGTGCGGCAGATTGGCATGGCGCTCAATCTCTACTCTGCTGATTACGCGGACGGCCTGCCGCCATTGTGGGAAGGCCCGGCCATCTGGCCGCCCATCACAAACGCTTACACGCCGCCGCCGCAGTGGTTCTGGCAGAAGCTGATTCCGTATCTCGGCAAAGACCTGGACACGCGGACAAACATCAATCTGATCTGGCGCTGCCCCGAAGTGCGCGAGCCGGACATGCAGGGGGCGGGGACGTTCGGCTTCAACTTCGGCGGCTACGGTCCCGTGGAGAGCACAATCATCCGCTATATGTTGCAACCGGACAATGTCTCGCCACTGGGCAGCCGCCGCATCACTGAAATCAACCGGCCAACCCAAATCTGGCTCATGGGAGACATTGGAGTGTTAAAGAATCCGGCAATCGGGGCGATTGGCGGTTACACGACCACGCCCACGACGTTCGCGCCCAGTGCCGCAGGGGTGTTTGCGAACGACCGCGGTCCCGCGCTGAGGCACCTGTTCAGGGCGAACATCGTGTTCGTGGACGGGCACGTCGAGACGTGGGAGGAGAAGCCGCTCACGAACAACTTGAACAACATCTTCGCCACCGCAACCGGCACCCCACCGGGTCTTTAGTGCGAGGCACACGCGACGATGACTGTTGCTACTTCATCGCGAGCCGTGAAAGCGTGTTTGCTCGGAGTTTCGCTCACACTTGCGAGCGCGCTCCTTCAAGGATGCAGCCGCAAGGACAGAAGTTCCTCCGGGCCTGTGACAGTTGCGCCTCCTCCGTCAACCGCGTCCGCGCCGTCCGCCGCGCCACAAATACTCCCTGTTCCAACGACGCCAGCATCACCCAATCCTGAACCTGTTGCTGCCGCCAGCCTTCCACAGGCTGTCGGCGCGAATCAGATTGAGGTGGGATTGCAGCAACTCCTCGTCAGGTTCTACAACGAGAACCAGCGTCCGGCGATGAGTTGGAAGGACCTTGTCAGCGGCAAATACATTGCCACCATTCCGCTTGGCCCAGATGGAAAGCCCCTGGATTGGGACACCACGATGCAGAGGATTGGAAGGCTTTCCGACCGCTCGCGGAGGTAAATGCCAAAAGGAGTTTCAGAAGTTTGTCTGCCTCGGAGGAATCCGCCAGTCGAATTCAAAGTGGTTCCGGAAGGACTGTAAGCCGAATTCTGTCTGCGCCGAGACTCGCGCCGCGGCGGAGAGAATCATTTGTCTGAGCGGCCAATACCCGGGACCGGCCGCGCTTTCGCGCGACTCGAAGCGGGCCGCTTCGCAGTCCCCTATTTGGCCTTGCACCCGATGGGGTTTGCCGTGCCTCCGCGCTCGCGCTTGGAGCGGTGCGCTCTTACCGCACCTTTTCACCCTTGCCGCTCCGGCTTGCGCCGGGGCTGGCGGTTTAATTCTCTGTGGCACTTTCCGTCGGTTGGACTCGCGTCCAAGCCGCCCGCGTGTATCTCCGGCTGAACCGGAGTTACGCGGCATCGCGCCCTGTGGTGTTCGGACTTTCCTCCCCGGCTTGCGCCGGAGCGATTCTCCGCCCTTCCGGAACCGTGTGGAAATTACGGTTGATCGGGACGATTGGCAAGGGGCATAGAAAAGTGTAGCGTGCGAACTGGTGGAAGCGGCAAAGAGGAGGCTAGATTGCAGGGTCCAAAAACAATCGTCCCCGCCGGACCTTGCGGCCCGACGGGGACAAAGTGGGGGATGGGAGTTCGCCATGCTCTCTTTCCCATGCCGGCATTTGGCGCCTCGGGGGCTGCCGGCTTCCCGACGCTATTCTCCACGGCAAGCGGAGTCTTCGGCCTCGTAGCAGGGCCGTCCAGTGCCTTGCAGCGACTGGAATTCGAGTGAGGCTTTTCAGCTCGCTTGTGCTGGTGGTTGCGCCACCGGCTTGCGAACCAGGCCAAGACACGTCTGCGATTTCTGTCCCGCGTCTTGACCACTTAGCACAGGGTCGGCCGCGAATTTTGTCCGCGCGTTGGCCCCGTGCCACGGGTCTCGCCTCTTATCTCTCAGGTTGCATTTGGCTCACAGGCCAGCGGTGCCGTTTTTAGCATCGCCGGCTTTGCGGAAGGTTTTCACTGGTCCTGCCCAGACCTTGTGTCCTTCCCGGAACGGGCGCTCCCTTTGTCACGCCTTTCGGCGTCTTTCGTTGGGCGAACCCTCTTTCGAAGGCCGCCAGAGTCGCTCGCTCCGTGCTGGCTCACGGTAGCAACCGATTACCCTCTGGGTAACCGCGATTCACACAGGCTCGAAACCAGCCTGCATTACTTGATCCGGCTCGGAGCGGCTTCTAATCGCTCCTGACCGCCAAGCCCCTGATCGCGTCGCTGACGGCGCGCGAACGCCGCCAGAGGGGCTGGTGAATTTCTGCCTCCTCCCCGCGCGTCTTTCGACGCCCGCTTTAGAGGGGCCGCGCCAACCAGCCTGGCCCGGCCTTTCCCCAGTTGCCTGGGATTATCTCCGAGTCGTCCAACTGCCTTCTTTCGTCAACCGCTGTCCGACTCTGTTCTTTCAATGAACTGCGAACATCCTATCAGAGTTTCTCCATGCGACAACGAATTCTTATCCACCACTTGTTCACCGCATCACTGTTCATGACAAAAATGCCAACACTCAAAATCATCTGTAAAATCAGACCTGCGCACACTTATTACGCCTGCATAATATCTCCAAAATGCGCGCGAAAGTTCCGTGGTGAATAAGTTCCCTATTTTCTTTTGCAAAATAATTTCAAAAAGCCGCGCTGCAATTTGACAAACCCATACGCCTCCCTAATGAAATGGTTGTGAAGAGGTCCTCACCTCGAGGAGATGCGCGGATCATGACAGAAACTGCGCGGCCGCATATAGGGCTCATACCCTAAGAAGAAATACAGAGCCGCCTCAATGAAGTGGAGCGGGTGATGGGAATCGAACCCACGTGGCCAGCTTGGAAGGCTGGAGCTCTACCATTGAGCTACACCCGCGCAGCCACGAGACTACCCGCGGCGCTTGCGTTGTCAACGCGCCAGCCGTTAAGCTCGCCGCGTGAACTCGCTCCTCATCAGCGGAGGCCGCGTGCTCGACCCGGCGAACCAGTTCGACGCGCCCGCCGACGTGCTCATCCTCGACGGAAAAATTTCCGCCATCGGCAAAAACATTTCCAAGAACGCGCCCAAGGACATCGCGCGCCTCGACGCATCGGGCAAGGTTGTCTGCCCCGGCCTCATTGACTTGCACGTGCATCTGCGCGAGCCCGGCCAGTCGCCCAAGGAAACCATCGCCACGGGCACGCGCGCTGCCGCGCGCGGCGGCTTCACTTCCGTTGTGTGCATGCCAAACACCTCGCCGGCCATTGACAACTCCGGCACCGTCGCGCTCATCAAGGAGCGCGCCGCGCGCGAAGGCATCGTGAACGTCTTCGTCACCGGCGCGATCACGAAAGGCATCGCAGGCGAGGAACTCGCGCCCATCGGTTCGCTGAAAGCCGCCGGCGCGGTCGCCATCACGGACGACGGGCATTGCGTCCAGAACAACGAACTCATGCGCCGCGCCTGCGAATACGCGCGCATGTTCGACTTGCCCGTGATGGATCACTGCCAGGATTACTCGCTCGTCACAGAAGGCGTGATGCACGAGGGCTACTGGAGCACCGCGCTCGGTTTGCGCGGCTGGCCTGCCGCGGGCGAGGACGCCATCGTCGCGCGCAACATCCTCCTCGCCGAGTTGACCGGCACACACATCCACTGCCAGCACGTCAGCAGCGCGGCGAGCGTGCGACTCATCCGCGAGGCGAAGAAGCGCGGCGTGCCCATCAGCGGCGAAGCCTGCCCGCACCACTTCACACTCACAGACGCCGCCATCGCGGGCAGCGAGAAGTTCTGGGCGCAGGATGGCAAGGGCGTCCACGGCTTGAACGGCCACGCGCGCCCGAGCTGGCCGCCATATCACACTCATTTCAAGATGAACCCCCCGCTGCGTTCCGCGGCGGACCGCGAGGCCATCCTCGAAGGACTGTGCGACGGCACGCTGGAGATTCTTTGCAGCGACCACGCGCCCCATTGCGACTACGAGAAGGAAGTTGAGTTCGACTACGCGCCCTTCGGCATCACCGGGTTGGAGAACGAACTCAGCCTCTCCCTCATGCAGCTCTATCACACCAAGCGGTTGGGCCTCGGCGCGCTCATCGAGAAATACACCGCCGCGCCCGCGCGCCTGCTCCGGCTCAACAAGGGCACGCTCACCACCGGCGCGGACGCCGATGTGACCGTGCTCGATCCCGATTGCGAATGGACGCTGCGTCCGGAGGACACCGCGAGCAAGAGCCGCAACAACCCCTTCTATGGATGGCCACTGAAGGGCAAGGCCACGGCCACGATTGTCGCCGGGAAGATTGTGTGGCAGGACAACGCCTGATTTCGGATGCGTCCACTCCGCGCGGCTTGGGCGAGTTCATTCAAGGTTTGAATTCTCCCGTAGTTGAGGCAGTTTCCCTCCGTGCAGTTGCGGACAAACCACCAACGAAAGGACCCCATGAAGAAGTTCCTGATCATCCTCGCCGCCTCGATGGCGCTGGCGGGCGTGTCGCGCGCGGCGGAAGCCGTGTGGCAGACCGACCTGGCCAAGGCGCTCACGAGGGCCAAGGCGGAAAAGAAAAACGTGCTCGTGGACTTCACCGGCTCGGACTGGTGAGGCTCGTGCATCAAGTTGCACAAGGACGTGTTCGCCATGAAGGAATTCGACACCTACGCCAAGCTCAAGTTCGAGCTTGTGGTGGTTGACTTCCCGGAGAACAAGCCGCAGACCGAGGCCCAGAAACGCCACAACCAGGAAGTGAAGGAGAAATACGCCATCGAAGGCTTCCCCACGCTGCTCGTGCTCGACGGCGACGGCAGGAAGCTCGGCTCCATCGTCGGCTACGACGGCAAGGGCCTCAAGTCGGTGACGAAACAACTCAACGAAATTGTGGACAAAAAGAAGTAGTCTCGGCGCGTCCAAGTCAACAGCGCGGCTGGTTCAGCCGCGCTTTTTTGTTTCATCCGTTCAGCGCGGGCTTCACGCGCCTCAAATTGGCTCGTCACCGACGAGGTGGCGGCCTACGATGCCTCACGGTGAATCGTCCACGAATAGCTCTCGTTCTCGTTCTCCTCATTCCCCTTGTCGTGCTCGCATTGCGGGATGTCTTTTCCTCGGCGCGCAATGACCCGGTCTCAAACGGGAAGCACCTGAGCGCATGGGTCAAGGATTTGAACGAACCGCCTGCTATCGGAAGCGAATCAGCGAAGGCGATACGACAACTTGGAACGAACGCACTCCCCTACTTGCTGGAGGAACTCAGCAATCATGACACGGGCCTGAGAAAAAGGATCATGGATTGGGCCGCAGATGACGGGAACAACTTTCAAAAATTCTGGTGGACCTATTCTGACGAGGGGCGTGCGGTTCGAGCGCAAAATGCGATGATAACATTGGGGCCGATAGCGAAGCCAGCGCTTGGCGAACTCGTCCGACGGCTTAACGACCCTTCATCTCCCTATACAGTGGCGACAGTTCTTGGGCACATTGGCCCGGAAGCACTCAATCCACTGCTCAACGCATTGACGAATTCTTCCAGCGAGGTCCGCGAGAAAGCCGCAGGCGGGTTGGGATGGATGGGAACGAATGCTCAACCCGCCATTCCTAAATTGCTCACGACATTGCACGATCCAGTTTGGCATGTGCGAGTCGGTTCCGCATTTGCGTTGGGCAAGATTGGTTGTGAGCCTGAAATAGTTATTCCAGAATTGATCGCAAGCTTGAGCGACATGGGCCCACAACAGTATGGCAGAGTTCGTGGTGAAGCAGCATTTGGTCTCGGCCTGTTTGGATCGCGCGCCAGCGCCGCAGTGCCTGATTTAATCAAGGCATTGAGCGACCCTGAATCCAATGTCCGTCGTAGTGCCGGTGATGCGCTCAAGAAGATTGATCCCGCAGCCGCAGCCAGTGCCGGAGTGAAATAAAGTTGTTCCGAAAGCCCGGCGCCATTTTTCGAATCGGTAGTGGGGTTCATCCTCTTCAACGGTTCGTCGCGATAGGGCTTGACCGCTTCACGCGCGCACCTAGCATCCGCGCAATTTGTTCGCGCCTTGATGAAAGCAATTCTCGCCCTTGAAGACGGTTCGGTGTTCCACGGAGCCGCGTTCGGCGCGCGTGCGTCCGCGTGTGGCGAGGTGTGCTTCAACACTTCGATGACGGGGTATCAGGAGATTCTCACCGATCCCAGCTACAAGGGCCAGATCGTGACAATGACGTATCCGCTCATCGGCAATTACGGCGTCAACACGCAGGACGTCGAGTCGTGGCGGCCGCACGCGGCTGGCTTCGTCATCCGCGAGCTTTCCCCGGTCGTCAGCAACTGGCGCGCAGACATGTCGCTCGAAAAATATCTCGAAGAGAACGGCATCCCCGGCATCCAGGGCGTGGACACGCGGGCGTTGACGAAGAAGCTCCGCGTGCGCGGCGCGATGAATGGCTTCATCACGACGGATCCCGCCGTCAACGAGGCTGAGGCCGTGCGGCGCGCGAAGGAATTCGTCTTCGTCGGCGTGGATTACGTGAAGGAAGTGACGCATCGCGAGGCGTTCGCGTGGGACGCGAAGGACGAGCAGAGCGCGAACTGGAATCTTGCGCGTGGCAACGCAAAGGTGGACGCGCGCAACGTGCGAGACCCGTTGCCACCGGCGGACGTGCCGATCGTGGCATTCGATTTCGGGATGAAATACAACATCCTGCGCCGGCTGCGGCAGCGGGGTTTCAAGACGCAAGTTGTTCCCGCGACGACGAGCGCCGCGGAGGCGTTGAAATACAAGCCCGCGGGCATCTTCCTCAGCAACGGCCCCGGCGATCCCGCCGCGCTCGGCTACATTGTGCGCGAGATCAAGACACTCGTGGACACGGGCATTCCGATCTTCGGCATCTGCCTCGGCAACCAATTGCTCGGACAGGCGTTCGGCGGGAAAACGTTCAAGCTCAAGTTCGGTCATCGCGGTGCCAATCAGCCTGTGAAGAATCTCGCGAGCGGCCAGGTGGAAATCACGTCGCAGAATCATGGCTTCGCGGTGGACGCGGCGTCGCTGCCGTCCGATGTGAGCGTGGATCGCATCAATCTAAACGACCAAACGGTCGAGGGCATGCGGCACAAGACGAAGCCGATCTTCAGCGTGCAATATCACCCCGAAGCATCGCCCGGTCCGCACGACTCGACGCCGCTGTTCGACGAGTTCCGCGCGCTGATTGGGAAAAGCTGACGAAGTGAACGCGCCGCCCCGCGCGCCGCGTCTGCAAGTTTAACGTCCCTTCTGCTCCCATCTCGGTGAGGACACCGCGCCCTGCCCTTTTACCATTCGCGCCTTGCCCACAGTGGGCTTTCGTGGCATTCACGTCAGCATGAACGCCCCTCCGCAGCCTCCCGACCCGGCAACGGCCAGCCCGCCAAAACCGGAGCGGAAGTTCGAGCCGGTGCTTTTTTGGATTTGCGTTGGCATCTCGTCGGGCGCCGGGTTGCTCGGCGTCGCGGGCGTGTGGGATGCGATGCACAACTCCCCCAGCGGCGAGTGGGCCGGGCTGGGCGTCCTTTTCACGGCGGTGGTGGATTGGCCGACTGGGCTGCTCGTCGCGGGCCTGGCCTTCACGCAGCGGCGACCGAGGCGGCGCACGCTGCTGGTGTTAATCGGATTGGTGCTGCTGTCGCTGCCGTTCCTTACCGCGACCGCCTTGCAGCATCGCCGCACGCGGCAACGGCGCGAAACAGAGGAACAGGTCATGAAACGCACACGGGAGGTGCTTGACGAAAAGCAGAAGTAATCGCATCCAAGACCACACGAATCATCCCATGCCGTCTGCAACCTTCAAACTCGGCGAACTCACCGCCATCATCGGCGACAACTCGGCCGAGGGCGAGCATCGCGCCGGCTACAACGGCGTGTGGAGCCTGCGCCATGCGGCGGGCGCGCGCAGCGTGTTCGTCCCAGCGGTCGCTGGGTTGAACCTCGAGCACATCGTCAGCGGCGAGCATCTGGAGGACGGGAAGATTTTCTTCGAGCCGCGCAATGCGCCGATGAGCTTTAAGCAACTCAGCGAGACCGAAGCGGAATTGCACCAGCCGCCGACGCCGACGTTCTTCGTCGAGAGTTGGACGCGCTTTCGGCTCGCCACGCCGCACTACCTCGACATGAGCTTTCGCTGTGTCGCGCACCAGCACGTCTTCCCGCGCGGCTACATGGGGTTGTTTTGGGCGAATTACATGAACGCCCCGGCGGACAAATCCATGTATTTCCTCGGCGGCCTCGACGCGCAGAGGAACCAGTGGACGCAGCTCTGCACGCAGTGGCACAACGACCAGAGCACGGTGCGGCATCGCGACGACACGTTCGAGATGACCTTCCCGGCGGGCAGCCGCGACACGCTTTACAAGAGCCTGTCGCGCTTTCGTTTCGACCAGCCGTTCTTCTACGGGAACTTCGACGACCTCGTGTGGCTGGTGATGTTTGATCGCAGCGAAGGCATCCGCTTCACGCACTCGCCGAGCGGCGGCGGCGCGAACGCGGCGTTGCAATCCACGAATCCGGCGTGGGACTTTCAGTTCCTCGTGCCGAAGCCCGAGGTGATGAAGGAATACAGCTTCAATGTCCGCACCGTGCTGCGCCCGCGCTGCTCACGCGATGAATTGCTGGCTGAGTTCAAGAAGTGGAATGCGGTGAAATAGGAGCCACAGATGAAACACGGATTGAAATTGTTAGCGGTGGCTTGGTTGTTCTCCGCTCAAGCGACTTTCGCCGCGACGCTCGATCTGCCGACGAACTCGTGGGTCAAGCTCTCGCCGCTTGCGAACACGCCGCCGTCGCCGCGGCTCGGCTACGAGGGCGCGTGCGTGTGGGACTCGAAGCATCGCGTGATGATCCGCTACGGCGGACACAACCAGGGCGGAGGCGGCGAGCAGAATTCGGAGCTGTGGACGTTCGATCCGCTCACGGCGAAGTGGACGCTCAAGGAGCCGAACATCCAGCCGCCGGGCATTTGTTGCGGGCAGCAAAATGTTTTTGATCCGATTCAAGGCCGCTACTTGCGCTTCCCATCGTTCAGCGGCAGCCACGGCTGGCAGTGGTGGCGTGAGATTTATCTCAACGACTCGTCGGTCTGGAGTTATGACCTCGCGGAAAACAAGTGGCGAAATCTGCGTCCCGTGCCGACTGCATCACCCAAGCCGCTGCGCTGTGCGTCGTGGGATTCGCATCATGGCGTCGTGGTGCTGTTCGGCGGCGAGACGAGTCAGGAAGGCACGCTCGTTTATGATCCTTATGCCAACACGTGGACGCGCATGAAGCCCGCGAAGCAGCCGGAGTTCCGCAGCGGCGGCAACATGGCCTACGACGCGTCGAGCAGGAAACACATCCTCTTCGGAGCGCAGTTCATCAACGATCCGCACACGTGGGCCTACGACCTCGACCGCAACGAGTGGACGGACTTGAAGCCTTCCGCAATGCCGCCGACGGACAAGAACGACGCCGTGCTCGCCTACAACGCCGGCGCGAACAAGGTGCTTTGCATCGTGAAGGTCAACGAAGGCGAAGGAGAAAACGCGAAATCGCATGTCGAGACGTGGGCCTTCGACGCGGGCGAGAACAAGTGGACAAAGCAGAACCCCGACCCGGAACCGCATCCTTCCGGCAACCGCGCGCGCAACATCCTCTACGCGCCGGAACTCAACGCGGTGCTGCTCGAAAATCGAACGCACCCGCCGCAGGGACCGGCCGAGCAACAAGTGTTGGCGTATCGGTTCGGAACGCGGAGCGCGGAACTCGGAACCCGGAATGAACGGCAAACCCTCCCCAGTTCGCCTGCCGCGCGCAGCACGCCGCGCGTTGTCGAGGACATCGTTGTGTCTGTGCTTGGGCTGACGCGCGTCGAACTGTCGTGGAAAAAATCTGCGGAGGCGAACGTCGTGAGCTATCACATTGAGCGAGCACCAGTCGAGGTGCTGACCGAAGATCAACTCAAACGCCTCAAGCGCCAGACCGAGCCGCTCGCACAACCGAGTGTCGGCGCCATCACGCGCATCGGTAGCTTCACACGGCTGACGAAGTCGCCGATGAAGGAGCCAGCGTTCACCGACACGACCGTGGACTTAAGCAAGCCGCAGGCTGTGGGTGATGCCCCGCTCTTCGAGCGCAAATTCAACGACGAGCAGTTTGACTCGACAGGAAAGCCGTATCGGTTCGCGGTGTTCGCATATCGCATTCGGGCGATGAACGCACTCGGCGCGGAGAGCGGCCCTTCCGCCGCCGAGTTCACGATTCCTTCGCCACCGCAGTGGTTGTTATCGAAGGAGGAAGGCATGACGTGTCATCTGAAGTGGGCGGCAAATGTGGAGCGAGGATTACGCGGCTACCGCGTCTATCGCATGAACGGCCGCTATGACAAGGACGCCATTCCGCGACTCACGCCGGAGCCGATCGCAGCGACGGAGTTCAGCGATCCGGAGGCTGGAAAGAATTCGCGCCGTTACTACATCGTCGCGGTGGATGCACTCGGGCAGGAGGGGTTCCCGTCGTCGCCCGTTTGGTTCGAGCGCGAATACAAATCGTTCTACAAGCCGTTCACCGGCGAGTGGCATCAGTAGCAAGCCGGGCTTGACCGGAGTCCGTTTTAAGGCAGAGTTCATTTGTGACCCAAATTGTCTGGCAACCCAACACGCCCCCGCCGGCTTGAGAAGGAGTGCAACATGATCACCGCCACGATTGACGCGATTCTCCGCACAAAGGGAAACAACACATGGTCGCTCGGCCCCGATGCAAGCGTGCTCGAGGCGCTGAAGCTCATGGCCGAGAAAAACGTCGGCGCGCTGCTTGTCATGGATGGCGACAAGCTTGTCGGCGTCGTCTCCGAGCGCGATTACGCGCGCAAGGTCGCACTCAAGGGCCGCACTTCGAAAGAGACGCGGGTGCGCGAAATCATCTCCACGCCGGTCATCACCGCCACGCCCGCGAGCACGGTTGACGAGTGCATGAGATTGATGACGGGCAACCGCGTGCGGCACCTCCCCGTCGTCAAGGACGACCACGTCGTCGGCGTCATCTCCATCGGCGACCTCGTCAATTGGGTCATCTCCACGCAACAGGAGACAATCAACCAGATGGAGAACTACATCGCGGGCGCGTATCGGTAGGATTTATTGCTCCTTCTCGCAGGCGACAAAACTTCACGGCTGTTTCTGCTCAGGTGGTTTTTCGCCTGCTCGCCTCTTGTAGAAGAAATAAATCGGCGTGCCCACAGCCACGAGCACAAGCCCGAACGCCGAGTTAATCAGTCCCGGTTTCCCTGCCGCAACGGCGGCGTGGTAGGCGGTGATGTCGTTCACCACGGTCAGCACGAGGAACGCGGCGGCGAACACCACGAAAATCGCCGGCGTCCACGGATAGCCCGGCACCTTGTAGGGGCGCGGCGCGTCCGGCATCTTACGCCGCAGCACGATCACGCCATACGCACCGGTCATGTAAAATATCCAGCTCACAAAAATCAGCGTGTCCGTGAGCGTGTCAAACGTGCCGGTGAAGAGCAGCGCGATGCTCCACACTCCCTGCACCACGAGCGACGCCGCCGGCGTGCGGAAGCGCGGATGCGCCCGGCCGAGCACCGCGGGGAAGACGTTGCGCCGCGCCATCGCGAAGTAGATGCGCGCGCTGGCGAGGATGGTCGCGTTGTTCGCGCCGAACGTCGAGCACATCACCACGACGGCGATGAACTTCGCGCCGCCGTTCATGATGCGGTCGGCCACGTCCGCGGCAACAAGCTTCGATTGCGCCATCACGTCCACCGGCAGCACCCAGCAATAGGCGAGGTTCATCGAAAGGTAAATTGCCGTGACAATGAACATGCCCAGCACCGTCGCGCGCGGCACGTTGCGTTGCGGGTCGCGCACTTCGCCGGCGAAGTAAGTCGTCTTCACCCAGCCGTCGTAGGCCCAGAACGCGCCCTGCAACGCGGCGGCGACGGCCATGATGAGTTCGAGGCCGCTCTTGTGGATCGTCGCGCTCGGCGTCGTGAGGTTCGCGACGCTGCCGCCCGCGCCGGGCACGGCGAAAGCCGCGACGAACAGCACCGCCATGCCGCCGACCTTCGCGATGGTCGAGACGTTTTGCACGATGCCGCCGAAACGCACGCCGAGATAATTCACCGCCGTGAGCAGCGCGATGACGAACGCCGCGAGGCATTTCACGCCGAATTCCTTGAACGGCGCGATGTCGCCGATGAACGGAACGTGCAGGGACCAGTTCGCCGCCGCGCCGCCGAGTTCCGGCAGCGGCACGAGCTTGGTGAAATACTCCGCGAACACGTAGGCCAGCGCCGCGATGCTGCCCGTCTGCATCACCGCGAACACCGCCCAGCCGTAGATGTAGGCCGCGAACGAGCCATACATCCGCTCGTAAAAAACATACTGCCCGCCCGTCTCGGTGATGAAGCTGGAGATCTCCGCGTTCGACAGCGCGCCGAAGAGCGTGATGACGCCCGCGAGCACCCACACGCCGAGCAGCAGCTCCGGCGAGCCGAGCTGCCCCGCCATCACGCCAGGCTTGCGGAAGACACCGGAGCCGATGACGCCACCCACCACAAGCATCGTCGTGGTGAAGAGGCCGAGCGACGGGAGAAGGTTTGGACCGTGAGACGAACTGCTTTGGTCTGGTTCGCTCATGAGTTATTCGGACGCAATCGGGCATTGCCGCTACGCCGTCGGTGAAGACTCGAATGAGTGCCTCGCATTATTCGACGGTGATGTGGTGCGTTGACGGCTCACTTGCCGCCGCCCTTGAGCTTGGCCTCGATTTGCGCGCGCAATTCCTCCGCGCGTTTCTTGCCAGCGGCCAGTTGCTCCGGAGACATCTTGCTCCCCAATTCGTCACGAATCCGTGGTGCATCTCTTACTGACCTGGCGGCCAAGTCAAACCACGCATAAGCCTCCACCTCGTCCTTCTCCACGCCTTTGCCGTCCCGGTAGCAGAACCCCAATCTCAATTGAGCTGCGGTGCTATTCTGCTCCGCAGCCTTGCGGCGCCACTTCATGGCCTCCGCCTCATCGCGCGCCACTCCGTAGCCCAGCTCGTAGAAGTAAGCCAGAGCGTCTAGAGCTGGGACGAAATTCTGCTCCGCGGCTTTGCGAAACCACCTGATCGCTTCCGGATCGTCCTTCATCCCCACCGGGGCACCCACAGAGTATACTTGGCCCAGTTGCCATTGTGCTTTCGCGTCGCCCTGCTCGGCTTTGGGCCGCAATTCCTGCCGGCGGGCTTCGCATTGCTGTTCTTGGGCGGCGAACAATTCAGGGTTCTTAAGCTTGCCGAGGAGGTAGCCCCGGCGTTCTGCCTCCTTGCGGCGCTTCTCCATTTCCCATTTGCTGGCCGTGATCGCGGTTTGCGCCTGCAATTCCTGCGTGCGCATCCGAGCCTTGGCCAATTCCTGAGGTGACATCATTTTCGCGAGTGCGTCGCGTGGCTCGGCCGCATCCTTGTCGGTCTTAGCTGCCAAGCTATACCACGCATACGACTCCACTTGATCCTTGGGCACGCCCAAGCCTTCCCGATAGACGCCGCCCAGATTAAACTGAGCGGCCGAGAAATTCTGCTCAGCGGCTTTGCGAAACCACCTGACCCCTTCGACAAAATCCTGTTTTGTGCCTTTGCCTTCGCAATAAAATCCACCCAGATTGCTTTGCGCCTCGGCAACATTCTGGTCCGCAGCCAGGCGATACCATTTCACGGCTTCCGTATGATCCTTCGCCACACCTTGGCCGCTGGCGTAGGCGTCGCCCAAGGCGACTTGCGCCTCGGGGAACCTCTGCTCGGCAGCCTTGCGATACCACTTCACGGCTTCCGCAAGATCCTTCGCCACGCCTTGGCCACTGGCGTAGAAGTCGGCCAATGCGACTTGAGCTTCGGCGTCGCCTCTTTCGGCTTCGACTTTCCATTCTAGGAACACCTTGCGTTGTGTGGCGGTTTTCTGGGCGTGGGCACGGGGCAACAGCAAACCGGCAGCGCAAAGCAGCGCGGCAAACAGAATGGGTTTCATGTTGGAGTTTTTGCTCCCGCCTGTGCGCTTGGTCAAGGACGATTAGCCTTCCCAATTCTTCCCGTCCAACTTGAGGACGCGTCCGAGCAGCTTCACCCGTCGTCGCAAAACACGCGGTAGCACGCCATCCGCGCTCGGAGAGTTCACTGGCCCTTCAAGAACGCAATCAAGTCCGCGAACTCCTGTTTCGTCATCGTCTTCTCCAGTTCCTGCGGCATGAGCGAGAGGTTCGAGGCGCGAAGCGAGGCGATGTTGCTGCGCGGGATCGTCTCCTGCTCGCCGAGCGCGCGGCGCAGCGTGATGCTCGTCTCCGTCTCGCCCGCGAGCAGGCCGCCGGTGCTGCGGCCGTCGCGCGTCTCGACCTCGTAGTTCGTGTAGATCGGCAGAATCTCCGCCTCGGGAATTATGATGTGCAACAGCAGCGCCTCGGGCGGCTGGTTGCGCACCCCGCTCAAGTCCGGTCCCACCGCGGTGCCGACGCCGTTGTGCGTGTGGCAGTTCGCGCACGTCTTCTTGAACATTTCACTGCCGTTCTTGCCGTCGCCCTTGAGCGCGAGCACGGCCTTGTATTCCTCGAAGACCTTCTGCCGGTCGCCGCCCGCATTCTTGAACACCGCGGCGGCGCGCTGCTTGAGGGCGGCGTCCTTGTTGTTGAGCAGTTGATTGCGCCGGTTCGGCTCGATGGCCCATGGCGGAATGGTGCCCTTCTCCACCGCGTCGAGCAGCGCGGGCAGATGCCGCGGCTGCGCGAAGACCGCCGCGAGCACCGCCTCGCGCACCGGCGGCAGATACGCGCGCCAGCGCTCCACGGAAACCAGCGTGAGGCCGACGGCGGCATCGTTGAGCTGGCCGTAGGCGCGCACGGCGGCAAGCTGAAGGTCCGACTTCTCGCGCGGATTGATGAGGCTCAACAGCGGTCCGCCCGCCACGTCGTAGCCCGCCTGCGCCAGCAGGCCGATGGCGGCGACGCGCTCCGGCGCGGGACGGCTCGTGTTCAGCGCGATGTCGCGCGAGCGATCCATCAACGCGGCAAGTTTCGTTGCCGCGGGCGTGCCGTTGGCGACGAGCGTCATCAGCGCGGACTGCCCGCCCTTCGCGAAGCCGCGCGCGCGCAGACCCTCCGCGAGCCCGCTCACGGCATCCGCCTGCCACGACTGGCCCGTGCCGCGACCGGGTGCGAGCACCTCGTTGATGAACTCCAAACATTTCTCCGGCGGCTGCCCCGCGCCGAAGCTGCGGCCAAACTCGCTCATCAGCGCGCCGAAGTTCGCGTCATCCGCGTGCGGCGTGGCCATCGCGTCGCGCAGAAATTCATCGGGCGCCCGGCCGATGCTGCTCAATACCGCCGCGCGCGTCCAGCGGTCGCCGGCGTCACGCGCCGCGATGCGCGCGAGCACGCTCATCACGCGCGGATCGAAACTTTCGCCCAGCGCCAGCGCGGTGACAAAACGCACACGCGCATCGGGATCGTCCGCAAGCGAGGAAACGCGCGCAAGCAAGTCGGCGGAATCTCGCAACCGCGGCTCGGCGAGCTGGACGGCGTGCTCGCGCACGCCACCGCTCTTGTCCGCGAGCGCGAGCTTGATGTCGGCTTCGTTCAACCCACCGAGACAATCCAGCAACCGCAGCGCGGCGACGCGCGCCTCGGCGACGGGCGATTTCGCGAGCGCGCTGCGGAGCAGCGGCGCGGACTTCGCATCCGCCTTTTCGAGCAACAGCCGCCGCGCGGTGTCGCGCGTCCAGCCAATCGGGTGGTTCAGCGCCGCGACGAGTTCGGCGGGCTTCGCCTGCGCGAGCGTCGCGGTCTGGCGGTCTTCGCTCTTGAACTTGATTCCCTCGACGCGGCGCGGCTGAGAGTCGGCCACGATGCGCCAGATGCGGCCCATGTTCTTGCCGCTGACGAAATCCGTCGTCGGGCGCAGCGCCTCGGGCAGATACTGCGGGTGCTCGATGGTCTTGCGATACATGTCGCAGATGTAGAGCGCGCCATCGGGGCCGTTCGCGGCGAAGACGGGCCGGCACCACGAGTCCGGCGAGGCGAAGAATTCCGCGCCCTCGCGCGCGAGCTTCGCCGTGAAGGTCGCGCCGTCGGGCGAGACGACCTGCCGCTGCACGAGGTTCTGCGCCGGCTCGCAGATGAAGGCGCTGCCGGCGAAGTTCGCGCCGAGCGCCGTGCCGCGATATACGCACAGGCCGCACGCGCTTGTGAACGTCCCGGCGTGCGGATGACTCATCAGCCCCGGCATGAAGCCCGCAGTCGTCGTGTCCGGGCTGATCGGGAAGACGCGGCCCTGCTCGCCGAAGCGCGCCGCCTCCTGCACCGTCTCGGTGAAGGCGAGATACGGATTGCGCTTGAGATAGCGCGGCCACATCACGACATGCTGCATCGGATTGCGGTTCGAGCAGACGAACTTCCGCCCGAAGCCATCCATCGCCAGGCCAAACTGCCCCACGCCGGGCACGCTCTCGAAATCGCTCGCGTCCGGCTTGAAGCGCAGGTCGCCGCGCGCGTATTCGAGCACGGGATGCGACGGGTTCAACGGCGAGGAAACCTTCCCGCCGACCAGCCCTGCCGTGACGTAAATCCATCCGTCGAGGCCGAGCGTGGGATGGCTCGTGCGCAGTTGCGTCGTCGAGTTCGTCGAGAAGCCCGTGAGCACGAGCTGCTTCACGTCGGCCACGCCGTCGCCCTTCGTGTCCTTCAGATAAAAAATATCCGGCGCGCAGGTGACGAACACGCCGCCCTTCCAGCACATCAGGCCGTTCGGGAAGCTCAGGCCCGTGGCGAACTCCGTGCGCTTGTCGTAGATGCCGTCGCCGTTCGTGTCCTCCAGCAGCGCGATGACGCCGGACGGCGTCTTGCCCTCGCCCGGCCCGACGGGATAGCCGCGATTCTCCGCGACGTAGAGCCGCCCGCGCTCATCGAACGCGATGGCGCACGGACTCGCCACCAGCGGCTCGGCAGCCACCAGCTCGACGCGCAGGCCCGGCTCGATCTGGAAGTGCTTGAGCGATTGCTCGGGCGTGAGCGGAGAAGTGACAGACGCCTTCTCAGCGGCGTCCGTGAACAACAAAAGGACACTGAATGAAATCGTAAAACAGACAACGCGTGGATTCATGTGTGGAGTGGATGTTTTGCCAGTAGCGATAATTCAATTCACCTTCCGCTCCGGCTTGCCGGCGTGGCGCTTCGCCCGTTCGACTTCCTCGCCGCTGACCGGCAGCTTGGCGAGGCGTTCGTAGAGCGCAATGGCCTGGACGGGCTTCGAGCTGGTGAGCAACTCGTCCGCCCGCATGAGCACCTCGGATGCGCGCTCGACCCAGTCAAACTTCCTCATCGTCTCGCGGGCCTTTTGGATTTCCTCGTCGTTGAGCCAGATGCCGGTCGTGCCGGAGGCGAGGAGGTTCGTGACGTTCTGCCGGTGCGCGAGGCCGAAGGCGTGCCCCAGCTCATGCGAGCTGACGCGCGGCAGCGGCTCGTCAATGCCGCCCTCGACCGGCTTGAGCGACGCCGTGTCCTTCACGAAGATGCCCGTGCGCGAGAAGTAGATGCCGTTCGGACGGAGCTTCTTGGTGTAATAGAGGTTGAAGGCGTTCGTCGCGATGGTGTTCGTCGGGCGCAGACCAAGCAGCGTCGCGCGCTCGGCGGTCTTGAGCTTCTCCCAGAAGTCCTCCGTATTCTCCGCCGGCTCGAAGCGCAGCGACTCGACGTAAAAATGCACGCCCGCCTGCGCCCAGATTTGGTTCATCTTCGGCAGGATGCGCGCGATGTCGTTTGTCGTGAGCGTGGTGTGGACATCCGGCGCGTTCGTCGCCGTGAGCAGGTGGAAGCGCAGCGGGACGAGCAGAAAATCCGCGAAGGCGAATCCATTCGTCGCCGGCTGCTGCGCCGGGGCGGGCGTTCCAAATGAAAACAGGACGATGCAACAGGCGAGACGCAACGCGCCGGCAAAGGCTGCGGGAACGGGCTTCATCGCCGCGCAGTCTGCTCACTTCCGCGTTCCGATGCCATACAGAAAATGCGCGCCGCTCGCGCGCATGTCCGTCGCGAAGCCGTGCCGCGCAAGCCTCGCCGCGAACGCGGCCGGCTCGTGATACACCTTCACCACGCGGAACTCGCGCCCGTCATTGAGCCGGCGCACGCGCACGCCCGTCTCGACCGCGGGCCGGTCATGGTTCTTCGCCATCGAAGTGCTTTCGTTGAGCGAGTCCACGATGAAAAGTTTCCCGCCGGGCCGCGTGGCGCGGCGAACCTTGTCGAGAAAGGTGTCGAGCTTCTCGACGGGCACGTGCGAAAGCCAGAAACAGCACGCGACCAGGTCGAACTCGCGCTCCGGCTCCCACGCGAACAAATCCGCCTGCACGTAATGCACGCGCGGCGAGTTGAGTTTCGCGCGGTTGATCTCGATGACCTCCGGCGAACCGTCCACGGCCGTGATGTCGTCGCAGATGGCAAGCAACTGCTCCGTCCAAAGTCCCGTGCCGCAGGCCAGCTCCAGCGCGGTGTTGAAATGTCCCGCAGCGCGCAGCTCGCGCCGCACCAGCTCGACCTCGTTGAACCAAAGCTGGTTCAGCTCCGCGCCCCAGTCATAGCGACCGCGGCGGTAAAACCAGTCGTCATACTCCCCTGCCCTCGCGCGGTAATACGCGAGCTGCTCGTTCAACAAATCATCGGCCATCGTGTTTGAAATTCCATTGCGCGCCGTTCACTGCGCGGACTTGAGTTCCTTGAGCAACTTCACGGCGGCGTCCACGAGCATCTCGCCGGAGCCTTCGGCGCAGCGCGCGCTGATCGGCTCATAGTTGCCCTCGGCAAAACCTTTCTTCGTCGGGATGTAGCCAATCGCGCCGTTCGCCAGCTCGGCGATGATGGTGTGCTTGAAGGGCGACGCCTTTTTGATCGCCATGCCCAGCTCGACAAAAATCTCCCCCGGCAGCGCCACGAACGCGAGTTCATTGCCCAGCGCGATGACCTGCACCTCGGCGTCCTGCGGCTTGCCGTCGCGCGCATTCACGTCGAGCACCTTGAAGGCCCACACCTTCTCCAGAAACTTCGGGTCCTCCTTCGTGCCCATGCGCTTGGCGATGGCGGCGGCCTTCTCGACATCGAGCGTGCTCACGCTGGGCAGCGGCAGCTTCACAATCTCGCTGCGCGCGCGCGGCACGGAAGTCATCACGGGCTGGAGCCGCCAGTAAGTCTTGAGCACCTCGGCGGCAAGGATGGTGCCGATGCGCGCGGCCTCGCCGTGGCCTTTCTGCGGCAGCTTCGTGCTGGTGTTGACGTGGTTGATGTCGCCACAGCAGCCGGTGGTGAACACCGTCAGCATGTCCGGTCCCTTCACCTTCGCGAGCAGCGTCGCGAGCGTGAACGGATAATCCGCCGAAACCTCCAGCCCGCCGACCGTGTCGAGGTGCATCGCGAAGTTCACATACGTCGCCAGCGGCTTGCCATCGGGCGACTCGGCGAAGAGCACGGGCACCTCCGGGTCAATCGGCCCGGCGGGCTTCACGATGTTCGGATTCAGCTTGCCGGGATTCCACCCCACGGTGCCGTCCTTCATGTGGAAGCGGCGGTTGAAGCTCAAATTCTCCTCGTGGCCCGTGCCGGCGGAGAGCTTCGCGGGCGCGAGGCGCGCGTCGGCCTGCTTCACGCTCTCGGCGATGCGCGCGGGAAGTTCGGCGAGGAACTTCACCGCGATGTCCTTGTCGCCGCCGAGCGCGGCATTGCGCGCCGAGCCGCCGCTCAGGAGCGGGCCGGTGTGGGAATGCGTCGCGGAAATCATCACCGCCTCGCCGCGAATGCCGGTGTCGCGCTCGATGAGCCGGCGCGCCTCCTCGACGAACGCGCGGCTCGTCGAAATTAAATCCAGGGCCACGAGCGCGGCCCGCGCGCCGTCCTGCTCGAACACGAGCGCCTTGGCATACAGCTCGTCGTGAACGCCCTCGCTGTAACGCGCGGAATAATAACCCGCCATCGGCACGCCCTGCGGCGGCGTGATGGGCACCGCCGCCGCGCCCACGCGCAACTCGCCCGCGCCAAGCGGCGCAGTGAACAATGAAACAACAACCGGCGCGGCAAGGAGCAGCAGACGGGACAGGTGATTCATGCGCGCAGTTTGATGACTCTGGCAAAAGGATGCGACACTGAAAATGGCCGGCGGGTGCCGGCTCGCTTCCCGGGCGGCGATGGCATCGGGTAATCCGATAGACCTGACGCGCCGCCCGTGAGGCTTGACGAGCCGGGCGTCAAGGTTGACGAATCACCCGTGAAGGTTGACGGGCCGGGGGTCACGCTTCACGAACCATCCGTCAGACCTGACGCGTCGTTCGTGAGGGCTGACGGGCCATCCGTGAGGATTGACGAGCCGTCCGTCAGGGGTGACGAGCCATCCGTCAGGGTTAACGAGCCGCCCGTCAAGGCTGACGAGTCGTCCGTTGGCGTCCACGAGTCATCCGTTAAGCCTCAAAAGGGGCAGATTTTGCCTCTTTTGGCAGTTTTGAGCCTTCACCTGCGGGTTTTGGGTCATTCTGGCACACCTTTGGCCCTTGATTCTGTTCGGGTGCCTGCCGCCCCTCAAGGGACTCGTTCTCCTCCGGGGCCGGTTGAGCCTCCGCTGAAGCGCAGGGTTGTTGCCGGGGGCAAAGAGATGGCTGGCGTCCTTTGCAGTTGAATTCAGCGGGGAAGTTTCTGTCTAATCGCCGCCATGCCAAACCGAACGTTGCTAAGTTTGCTTCTTCTCGCTGCCCTTGCCCTGCCGCTTCGCGCGGCGTCCAACTGGCCGCAGTTCCGCGGGCCGGATGGCGACGGGCATTCGGATGCCACGGGCCTGCCGCTCAAGTGGAGCGAGTCGGAGAACGTGAAGTGGAAGACGCCCATCCACGGCAAGGCGTGGTCCTCGCCCGTCATCTGGGGCGACCAAATCTGGCTCGCGACGGCCACGGAGGACGGCAAGGAGTTGTCCATCGTGCGCGTGGACAAGAGCACCGGCAAGGTCACGCTCGACGAGAAGCTGTTTGATGTTGCGAACCCGCAGTTCTGCCACAAGTTCAACTCCTACGCGTCCTGCACGCCGGTGATCGAGGAGGGGCGCGTGTATGTGACGTTCGGCTCGCCCGGCACGGCGTGCCTCGACACGAAGTCGGGCAAGGTGCTGTGGGAGCGGCGGGATTTCGTGTGCAACCATTTCCGCGGGGCGGGTTCGTCGCCGATCCTTTACGGCAACCTGGTCATCATGAATTTCGACGGGAGCGATTTTCAGTTCATCGTCGCGCTCGACAAGAAGACCGGCAAGACCGTGTGGAGGGTGGAGCGTTCGGTGGATTACCGCGACTTGAAGAATGGCAAGCCCGAGGCGGACGGCGACTGGCGCAAGTCCTACGCCACGCCGCACGTGGCGACCATCGCGGGCAAGCCGGTGCTCCTGAGCAGCGCGGCGAAGGCCCACTATGCTTACGAGCCGCTCACGGGCAAGGAACTCTGGCGCGTCGAGGAGCGCGGGCAGCATTCGTGCGCGTCGCGGCCATTGCTCGGGCACGGGATGATTTTCTTCACGACCGGTTTCTCGCAGGGGCAGCTTTTCGCGGTGAAGCCGCCGGAGCCGTCCGCGTGGGGCAGCGGTTGCGTGGTGGACGCGCAGTTGCCGGAGGATAATTCCGCGAGCAAGCCGCAGGTCGTCTGGCGCGTGAAGAAGGCCGTCGCGAACAAACCCTCGCCGCTGCTCATCGGCGACCTGCTCTACATGATCAATGACGCGGGCGTCGCGACGTGCGTCGAGGCCAAGACGGGCAACGTGGTCTGGACGGAGCGTGTCGGCGGGAACTTCTCCGCGTCGCCGATCTTCGCGGACGGGCGCATTTATTTTTTCAACGAGGAAGGCAAGGCCACGGCCATCGCGCCGGGCCGCGAATTCAAGGTGCTGGCGGAAAGCAAACTCGACGACGGCTTCATGGCATCGCCCGCGGTCAGCGGCAAGGCTCTGTTCCTGCGCACGAAGACCGCGCTCTACCGCATCGAGCAGTAGGCGGCGCGCTCAAGGCACGGGCGAAACCGAGACGGCCTTAAGCAAAGTCTGAGGGGCGTTGGTGGTGCGAATAATGACTTGCGCCCAGACGAACTTATCCGAGCCGGTGAAGGGCAACTCAGTTTGTCCGGGCTTGAGCGGTTCGGAGTTCACGACAGGCAAGCCATACTGCGTGCTTTGACGCCAGCGGACAATTACGTCGCCCGTCCCACCGGCCTGCCAGTTCAGAAGGAGTTTGTAGCTCTTACCCTTTTCGAGCGGGAGCAGTTCGCCTTCCCAGCCTTCCTTCGTGCGATACCAGCAGTCGGGAGCCACAGGCGAAATCCACCTTTGCTCGAAGCATGGATTTCGCACCATGTTTTGTTCACGCCCGTCAAATTCAGGCACATTCTCATCATGGAAGGAAATCCGACCATCTTGATCAACTCGGACTTTCATTTTCATGCTCTGAAATCCGTCACGAAATGCGACGAATTCAAATTCTCCGCGCGGCAGGTTTCCAAAACAGAGCGTGCCATTGGTATCACATAACGTGGCGAATTGTGTGTTGAGCATGAGCGCCCGAATGGGCAGGCGTTTGTTTCCTTCCGGCCAGATTGAGAAGGTCGAGTAATGCTTCGCTATATCCTGATTCGGAGAGGAAGTAATTCTCCCTAACGTGTGCAGTAAATCCGCCACCACCCGGCTCGTCTCCAGCGCACTTTCGAGCACGATGGGTTCCACCTCGGCGCGGTTGCTGGCGAGCACGAGCGGACGGCAGCGTTCGCCGCGCTCCTTCGAGAAGACAATGAGTCCGTCCATGCGCTTGAGGAAGCCCGCGAGCGCTTCGTCCTCTGTTCTGCCGAGCAATTGCGGCCGGTAGTTGCCGAGCTTGATGAGTTTCGCGTCCACCCAGTTCTCCATCTTGCTATGCACGTCGCCGCGAATCTCCGCGGCGTGCGGCGGCGAGCCGGTGTCCTCCACGAAGTGCAGCAGCGAGCCGATCCAGCGCGCGGCGTTCGCGTCGTTCTCGGTGCGCAGTGCCTGCATGGCACGGCGGAAGTAGGGCGTGTAAGCCAGCTTCACCTCGGGGCAGAGATGGTCGAGATGCCGCTCCATGCCGGGAAACAGCAGGTAATCATCCGCGTAGAACCACTCGCCGTCGCGGTCGAACGGCACACGGCGATAGTCCGCCATCCAGCAGTAGTGCGTGAGCTTCTTCGCGAACGGGCCGAGATGCTTGACGAGTGCGTCCTCCGGGCCGAGTGCGTCGAGCGCGGCCTGGGTGATTTCAGAATGCGGCCCCCACCCGAACGCCCGCGTCGAGGCGAGCGCGAGCAGCAAGCAAACGAAGAGGGCCGCGAAAGTTCTCATGGAGTTCGGCGTTCAAGATGAATTGCCCCGGAACGCGCGACAACAATTTTCTCCCGCATTGAACGAAGTCTTGTGGCCTTCGCCGCGTCTGTTCATCATTCAACCATGAAGCCCGAACCTGTCCTGAACCGCCGCCGTGCTTTGCTTTCCACCGTTGCGCTGGGCGGCGTTGCCGCGCTCCAGCACGAGTTGTCCAACGCCGCGGACAATCCCGCCGCGAACGTCGCCGACCGCGCCTCCGATATCAAGATCACCGGCCTCAACGCCGTGCCCGTCGGCGGCTCGATCTTCCTCAAGATCACCACGAACAAGGGCGTTTACGGCTGGGGCGAGACGGCGGGCATTGACGGCAAGGTCGGCGTCGCGCTGCTCAAGTCGCTCTACGAACTGCTCGACGGCGAGAACCCCACGCGCATCGAGCATCTCTGGCAAAAACTTTACCGCGCACACCGCGACATTCGCGGCGGGCCGTTCATGGTGCACACCATTTCCGCGATTGACGTCGCGCTGTGGGACATCGCCGGCAAGCTCTACGGCGTGCCCGTCTATCGCCTGCTCGGCGGCCAGACGCGCGACAAGATTCGCATCTACTCCACGCCCAAGGCGCAGAAAGTTCCGCCGCACGGCATCTACGAGCACAGCGGCACGCCGCCCGACATCGAGCGCATGGTCAACGCCGTCGCTGAGGCGCGCAAACGCGTCGGGCCTGATGGCACGGTGATGTTCGACGCGCATTGCGCCGTGCCGCCCGCGACGCTGATTCAATTCGCCAACGCGGTGAAGCCCTACGAACTGCTGTGGATTGAGGAGCCCGCCGTGCCCGGCAACATCGAAGTCTTCAAGCGCATCAAGGCCGCCGTGAACGTCCCGCTCGCGGCGGGCGAACGCGACCGCACCATCTGGGAGTTCATCCCGTATTTGCAGGAACGCTGCCTCGACATTTTACAGCCGGACGTGACGCATTCCGGTGGCATCTCGCAGCTCAAGAAAATCGCCGCGATGGCCGAGGCGTATCACGTGCCGCTCGCGCCGCACAACACGAACTCGCTGCTCGGCCTCGCCGCGAGCCTGCACCTCGTCGCCTCCATCCCGCTCTTCCTCATCCACGAGGCCTACGGCTTCAACCCGAAGAACAAGGCGGGCCGCGGTATCATCAAGGCGACGTGGGAAGTGGACAAGGACGGCTACGTGGCGCTGCCGCCCGGCCCCGGCCTCGGCATGGAACCGGATGACGAAGTGCTCGCGGAACTCTCCCGCGACACGACCTTCAAGTGGCCCGTCTATGGCCGGCTCAAGGACGGGAGCATCGCGGATTATTGAGACTAGATGAAATCTCCATCTCTCACCAGTCGCCGTGATTTCTTCGGCGCATCTGCGGCTGCGATGACCGGTTTCGCGCTGGCGCAGGACGCGTTGGGCGCGGAGCGTAATCCCGCCGTGCAGGTCGCGGACAAGGCGACCGCGCTCAAAATCACCGGCCTGAAGACGTTCTGGGTCAACCCGTGCCTCTGGGTGCGGATCGAGACGAATCACGGCGTCGTCGGCTGGGGCGACATCAAGGGCGTGGACCCGCGCGTGTCGCGCGTGCTGGCCGAGTCGCTCTACGAATTGCTCGACGGCGAGAACCCGACGCGCATCGAGTTCCTCTGGCAGAAAATCTTTCGCGCGCATCGGAACATTCGCGGCGGGGCGTTTCTCGTTCACACGCTCGCGGGCATTGACCAGGCGTTGTGGGACATCGCGGGCAAGCTCTACGGCGTGCCGGTGTATCGCCTGCTCGGCGGGCCGGTGCGCGACAAGATTCGCGTCTATCACACGGCGAAGGCCATCAAGGTGCCGCCGCCGGGAGTGTTCGAGCATTCGAGCAATCCGGCGGATGTTGAGCGCGTCGTCGCCGTCATCAAGGCCGCGCGCGAAAAGGTCGGCCCGGATGGCGCGGTGATGTTCGACGCGCACTGCGCGCTGCCGCCCGCGACGTTGCTGCAAGTCGCCAGCGCGATTGAGCCTTACAACTTGCTTTTCCTCGAAGAACCCGCCGTGCCGGGGAACATCGAGGTTTTCAAGCGGCTCAAGCAGCACATCAAGATTCCGCTGGCGGCCGGCGAGCGCGACCGGACGATCTGGGAGTTCGTGCAGTATTTGCAGAACCGCTGCCTCGACATCCTGCAACCGGATTGCTGCCACACCGGCGGCATCACGCAGATGCGCAAGATCGCCGCGCTGGCGGAGGCATATCACGTGCCGCTCGCGCCGCATTGCACGGCGAGCAACCTCGGCATTTCCGCGAGCCTGCACGCGATTGCCGCGACGCCGCTGTTTTTGATTCACGAGTTTTATCCCGACAATTACGGTTTCAATCCCGTGCTGCGCGACGCGAAGGGCAACGCCGAGTTGCTCGCGCGCGTGGACTGGCAGGTGGACAAGGACGGCTACGTGAACCTCCCGCCCGGCCCCGGGCTTGGCGTGGAGATGAACGAGAAGCTCATCATCGAGGCCGCGTCGCGCCCGCAGACCTACAAGTGGCCGGGCCGCGTGCTCAAGGATGGCTCGATCTCGGATTATTGAGCCACGGATGAAACACGGAGCGAACACGGATTGCGGCGAAGGCATGTTTTCACATCTGTGTTTCTTCAGTGTTCCATCCGTGGCCAAAATCTGTTCCGATAATTTGACATGAGCGCAGCGCAAACCAAACCCGACGCCGCACTTCACTTCCGGCTCGCCGCGCAGCTTTTCAACGACGTCTGGGTGCTGATTGAAAAGCCCGACCGCTCGCCGGATGACGACGGGCGGATGATCCACGCCGCGCACGCATCGCGCTTTCACTGGGAGCAGGCGGGCGGCACGCCGCTGAATCTGCTCATCGGCGAGTGGCAGTGCTCGCGCGTGTATGCGACGCTGCGCCGTGGCGAGCCGGCGATCTTCCACGCGCGCCGCTGCCTCGGCCTCGCACAGCGGAACAACGTCACCGGCTTTTACCTCGCCTCCGCGCACGAGGCGATGGCCCGCGCGCTGGCGTTGCTGAGAGAGTCATCCGCGGCGGAGCATTTGCAAATCGCGCGCGACATTCTCAAGACGCTAAATGATGCGGAGGAAAAACGCCTGCTTGAAACCGACCTGAAGAGCATTGCACTGCCTGGCGCGAAGCAGGTGAAGTGATTTCGTCAACCGCCCGCGGTCTCAGATGTAATACATCTTTGACTTGTCCGCGCTCTGGTCGAGGAGTTGCTGGAAGGTGATCGAGTCGGCGGTCTGCGTCATCGCGTCGCGGAGTTTTTCCCAGGCTTCACGCAATTCGGGCGGGCAATTCGGATCGCTCAACGCGGGCGTGTCGAACACCTGCCCGTGCACGCAGCGCAGCACGTCGCCAAGCGTGATGTCGGCCGGGGCGCGGGCGAGCAGGTAGCCGCCTTCCTTGCCGCGGACGCTTTTCACAATGTGCTGCGCCTTCAGCTCGATGAGAATTTGCACGAGGTAGTTCGGCGGGAGCCCGTGCGCGGACGCGAGGTCCTCGACGCGTTGCGACTGGCCGGTGTGGTGATGACGGCAGAGTTCCAGGACTGCGCGCGTGGCGTAATCGCTTTTGACGGAGAGTTTCACAAATTGTCCGAATCAACGACCGCGCCCGATGCCGATGAAGCCACTGAACAGCGCCGGTTACTCGGCCGCGGCAAGCTCCATGTCACGCGTGTAGTAAAGGATGCGGCCACAGTGCGGACAGGTGTTCAACTGGGCGGCGCCACGGCACGCGACGAGCACCTGCGTGGGCAGCTTCATGTGGCAGCCACCACAGACACCGTGGTTGATGCCGACGATCACGTTGTCCCCACGCTGCTTGAGCAAACGCTCGTAACGGAGCAGGACATCTTCATTCACGGCTGCGGCGAGTTCGCCGCGCCGGGCCTGATGCTCGGTGAGTTGCTTGCTTAGATTTGCCTCGCGCTCGGCAAGCGCAGCGACGGCTGCGTCCGCGTCCTTCTTCATCTGGGCGGCGTCCTTTGACGCAGCGGAGACGGCGCGGCTTGCGGCATCCGCCTGTTCCATGAGTTCAAGCTGCGCGTCTTCAAGCTTTGAAATGGCTTCCTTGCAGATGTCAATTTCGTGGGTGAGCGCGCGATACTCCTCGTTCTTGCGAGTTTCGAGCTGTTGCGAGGAATACTTGGCGATGAGCTGCTCCTTGGCCTGCACTTCGAGTTCGAGTTTTTTTCGCTCGGTCTCTATGCGTTTGCCCTGAAGCTTGGCCTCATCGAGCTTGGCGGTCGCCTGCGCGAGTCTGGACTGGGTGGTCTGGCGCTGCGGGCCAACGCCGCTGAGTTCGGCCTGCGTGCGGATGATCTTGCGGTCGCAATCCTGCAGGATGAGCAGCTTTTCAATAAGGTCGTTCATTTGACTTCGCTCTTGTCTTGGACGAACGGTATCGGCGAGTGTGCATCAAGTCAACGCGCGCGGAAGTTTTGAACATTTTCACCATTGAACGCCTCAAACATGGCGAAACAACTTTGACCAATGAAACAACCGAATTCCACTCTCGTCATCCTAGCCCTGGCCACCGCGCTCGCCGGCTCGACGCCCGCCGCGGACAAGCCCTCCAGCGCGCTGGAACTCGCCCGCCAGCTCAACCAAGCCTTCATTGAAGTCGCCGACAAGGTTTCACCCTCGGTCGTCGTCATCAAGGTCGCCCACAAGATTGACTTCCAATCCTCGGACGAAGACGGCAACCCGTTGTTCGAGATGATTCCCAGGGAATTCCGCAAGAAGCTCGAAGAACAGTTCGAGAAACGCCGCCAGCAGCGTCAGCGCAAGGGCGCGGAACCGGAGTTTGATGGACAGGGTTCCGGCATCATCATCCGCGAGGACGGCTACATTCTCACCAACCGCCATGTCGTGGACGGCGCGGACAAAATTCGCGTGCGCTTCAAGGACGGCAAGGAATATGACGCCGAGGTGAAGGGCGTGGACGCGTTGAGCGACATCGCCGTCATCAAGGTCAACGCGAAGGGTTTGCCCGCCGCCAAGCTCGCCGACTCGGACAAGACGCGCGTGGGCGAATTTGCCATCGCCATCGGTGCGCCGTTCGACCTCGACTACAGCGTGACATTCGGACACGTGAGCGCCAAGGGCCGCTCGCGCATCATCCCGAGTTTCGCCGGTGGCAACAGGATGGATCAGGACTTCATCCAGACCGACGCGAACATCAATCCCGGCAATTCCGGCGGCCCGCTCATCAACATCAACAGCGAAGTCATCGGCATCAACACTCTCATTCGCGGCCTGCACACGGGCATCGGCTTTGCGATTCCATCGAACCTCGCCAAGCGGGTGTCCGACCAGCTCATCGCCGAGGGCAAGTATGCGCGGCTCTGGCTCGGCGTGGGCGTCGCGCCCGTCGCGGAATTTATTGCGGAGCGGCCCGAAACCAGCGCCTTGTTCAAAGGAGTGACTGACGGTCTCGTTGTTTCCAGCATCGAACCGGAAGGCCCGGCGGCCAAGTCTGACCTGAAGCCAGCCGACGTTATCACTGCGGTGGATGGCAAGTCGGTCAAGGAAGTGCAGGACTTGCGAAATGAAGTGCGTTCCAAAACCGCAGGGCAAGTCGTCGCGCTCGATGTCATGCGAAACGGCAAGAAAACCCAAGTGAAGGTCACACCGGCGCAAATGCCTGCTGAACCCGTCCTCGCGCGCCGCGGTGAACCGGGCAATGAGCCTGTGAAAAACGACCTCGGCATCGCCGTCAAGCCGCTCACGCGCGAGCTTGCCGAAGAATACGAACTCAAGCAAACGCAGGGCCTGCTCGTCACGGCCGTCGAGGACGACAGTCCCGCCGGCGCCAAGGGCATCCAACCCGGCGACGTCATCACCGAGGTGAACCACAAGGCCGTCAAGACGACGAAAGATTTGCGGGATGCGCTGAAATCCGCCGACCTCAAAAAAGGCGTGCTTGTCAATTTTGTGAGCCGTGGCGTGAGCAAGTTTGAAGTGCTCAAGGGCGGCGACAACTGACCAGTGCCGTTCTTCGCGGCGACGACGAATTCGACTTGGTTTCGTGGGTTGAAGCAGTTAGTTTGCGGACATGAAAGCCGCTTTTGTTTTTCTCGCTTCGTTTGCATTGCTGCTGTCCGCGTGTGGCGACAAGCCCGCACCAGGCTCTGCGCCCTCCACCGCCAAGTCTGCTGAAAAGAAATCGTCCATCGAAAACAACTCCAGTGGCAATCCGATCACTGCGCCCGTGGATTACCTCGGCGCCGTGGCGAAGGGAAAAAAGTTCGCCGAGAAGACACTCGACTCGACGCAACTCAACAAGGAAATCCAGCTCTTCCAAAGCCAGGAAGGACGCTTCCCGAAATCCCTCGAAGAACTCGTCACCGAGAAATATCTGCCCGCCATCCCGACTCCGCCCTACGGCATGAAATACGAATACAACCCGGCGAGCGGAGATTTGAAAGTGGTGAAGGAGTAATGCGGCGTCTCCCCGCCCTGCTCGCGCTGCTGCTCGCGCCACTCGCGGTCCAGCTTCGCGCAGCGGTCAGTTACGTTGTCTCAGCGCAGCAACCTCCGGTAATCCCGCGCGAGTTTCGCGGCGCATGGGTCGCGAGCGTTGGCAACATTGACTGGCCGAGCAAGCCGGGCCTCAGCACCCCGGAGCAGCAGACTGAATTGCTTGCCATCCTCGACCGGGCGGTTGCGGTCCGTCTCAATGCCATCCTTCTGCAAGTTCGCCCTGCGAGCGATGCGCTCTACGCCTCAAAACTCGAACCATGGTCCGAATATCTCACCGGCCGTCAGGGCCAGGCGCCGCAACCGTTTTACGATCCGCTGGAGTTTGCAGTCGCCGAGGCGCACAAGCGCGGACTCGAACTGCACGCGTGGTTCAATCCATTTCGCGCGCGGCACACGTCGGCGAAATCTCCCATCGCGCCCTCGCACATCAGCCGCGCGCAGCCGGAGCTTGTGCGCGCTTACGGCAAGCTGCGCTGGCTCGATCCCGGCGAACCCGCCGTTCAGGAGCATGTCTTGCGAATCGTTCTCGATGTCGTCGCCCGCTACGACGTGGATGGCATTCATCTCGATGATTACTTTTATCCGTATCCCGAGAAGAACAGCTCGGGCGAATGGATGAACTTTCCCGACGACGTAACCTTCCGCCGATACGCACGTGCCGGCGGCAAACTCATTCGCGACGACTGGCGGCGCGAAAATGTCAACACGTTCATCTACCGGCTCTACAACGGTATTAAATCGCAGAAACCGTGGGTGAAATTCGGCATCAGTCCGTTTGGCATCTGGCGCAACGGCGTGCCCGAAGGCACGCGCGGACTCGACTCATACGAAAAACTCTACGCCGACTCCCGCCGCTGGCTCGCAAGCGGCTGGCTCGACTATTGCGCGCCGCAACTTTACTGGGACATCGCCGCGGACGGGCAGAGTTTTCCGAAATTACTCCAGTGGTGGGCAGCGCAAAATCCGCAGCACCGCCACGTCTGGCCCGGCTTGAACACCGTTCGTATCGGACCTACGCGATCCACTCTGGAGATCGTGAATCAAATCAAACTCACGCGCGCACAGCCCGGCACCGGCGGCGAAATCCACTGGAGCATCAAGCCGCTGCTGCAAAACCGCAGCGGCATCGCCGACAAACTTGCGCGGGAACTTTACACGCAGCCCGCGCTCGTGCCCGCCTCGCCGTGGCTTGGCAAGGAAACGCCGGGCAAGCCAACGCTGGCCGTCGGCGAAGATACCGCGAAGGGGACATTAGTCGTGCAATGGCAGCCGACCGGCAATGAGAAAGCTGCGTGGTGGGTGTTACAGACGAAATTCGGCAGCGCGTGGCGGACGGACATCTTCGCCGCGTCGCAAACCGCCGCCGCCTTCAAGCTCGCAACACCGCCGGATGTGATTTCAGTCAGCGCGGTTGACCGCTGCGGCAACGCAAGCGCGTCCGCCGTGGCGCAGCGGCTTGTGGCGAACTGATTCAGTGCTGTTCACCTAGGTTCTTGTCCATCCACGCGAGCGTTTTCTCCCACATCTCCGGCAGGTATTGGTGGCCAAGGCTCGGATAGAGTTCGCTCACGTAATCGGAGTCCTTGCCGAAAAGTTTCCACACCGGCTTGGCCTTCGCCTCGATGATACGGATGCCGTCGGCGGGCGAGCCGGCGTCTTCTTGGCCGGTCATGAAAAGCACCGGACGAGGTGCGATGCACGCGATGACTGCCTCGGTGTCGAAGTGGTTCAGCAAACCGGGCACGAAATAGTAGATGCCGTGCGCGGCAAGTTGTCCGTGCGCGATGAGGTTCTGGTAGCGCGTGAGGCAAGAGACGGGCACACCAGTCTTGAGGCGGTCGTCGAGCGCCATCGCCCACCACGCGCGCGTCGCGCCCATGCTGAAACCCGTCACACCGATGCGAGAAGCATCCACCTCCGGCCGCGTGCAGAGATAATCCACAGCCATCAAATCGTCGCGAACGATCATGCCCCACAGCGTGCGTCCGAGCCAGAGGTTGAACTTGCTCGCGGTCATCTCCCCTGCCCCGCCCTTCTCGTTTGGCCCGCCTGGCCCCTTGCCGTCACGCTCGCCGAAACAGTAGGCGTCTATCGCGATGACCACATAACCGCGCTTTGCCAGTTCCGGCCCCGTCGCGACAGGCGCAGGATTACCCGCGATGAACAGTTCCTCCTTGCCACCCTTGCCGTATTGGCCGCCGTGTTGATGACAGTAGAGAATGCCCGGCGCTTTCTTCGACGCGCTCGCGGTCTTCGGCAGCAACAGATAGCCCGGCACGATTGCGCCCGCGCCGTTGTCAAACTGAAATTTTTCGAGAAAGTAGTCGCCGCGATCCTCGCGCGACAGGGTCTGCACGACGGGCTTGGCCGGGCGCGACGGAAGTTTGCCGAGCAGTTGCCAGAGCGTTGCGCGAATCTCTGCGCGGCGTTTCGTCCATGCCGCCTTGTCCTGCGGCGCAGTGAACTGCGGCACCGGCGGAGATTTCTCCAGCCAGAGGGTGGCATCGCTTTTGTTTGTTTGGGCCATGAGCGGAGACTTGCAAGCGAGTGCAAGCAGGATGATTCGTGTGAACTGTCGGAAGAATGGCAGGCGCAGTTTCATAAGCCAAAGCGAATCGTAGTTGCCGCGATTGAAGCAGACGCGCGGCGCAGCGCGAACACTTTTCTGAGCCGCGGCTTGCACATTGAAGAAGTAACTTGCTTTGCGGTCGTCGCACTTTAAGTTCGCCGCCGTGTTTGCGCCGGCGTTGTGCGCCGCGCTGTTTGAAAATCACTTTGACGCCGATTGCCGCATGAGTTCACTCGCCCATCCCGACCGTTTCGTCCACCGCCACATCGGCCCCAATGCGGACGAGCAAACGGAAATGCTCGCCACCGTCGGCTTCGCGAGCCTCGACGCGCTCGTGGATGCGGCTGTGCCTGCGAACATCCGCCGCCGCGAACCGCTGAACCTCCCGCCCGCCGCGAGCGAACACGAGGCGCTGGCGCGGCTTAAGTCCATCGCCGCGAAGAACCAAGTCTTCCGCTCGTTCATCGGCATGGGCTACCACGATTGCATCACGCCGCCGGTCATCCAGCGCAACATGCTCGAAAATCCCGGCTGGTATACACAATACACGCCGTATCAGTCCGAGATTTCGCAGGGCCGCCTCGAAATGCTGCTGAATTTCCAGACGATGATCTGCGACCTGACCGGCCTGCCAATCGCCAACGCCTCGATGCTCGACGAGGCGACCGCGTGCGCCGAGGCGATGATGATGTGCCACCGGCTCAAGGGCGCGGAGAGGCGCAATGCGTTCTTCGTCTCGGAGAGCTGCCATCCTCAGAACATCGAAGTGGTGCGGACGCGCGCGAAAGCGCTCGACCTCGAAGTCATCGTCGGCTCGCATGAAACCATCGCGCTCGCCGGGAAATTCTTCGGCGCGCTTGTGCAGTATCCAGCGACGGATGGGGCGATTCACGATTACTCGTTCTTCGCTGAAAAGGTTCACGCGTCGGGCGCACTTTGTGTCGTCGCGGCGGATCTGCTCGCGCTCACGCTCATCAAGCCGCCGGGGGAGTTCGGAGCGGATGTCGCGATTGGCAGCGCGCAGCGCTTCGGCGTGCCGCTCGGCTATGGCGGACCGCACGCGGCGTTTTTCGCGACGAAGGACGAGTTCAAGCGCCAGATGCCGGGCCGGCTGATCGGAGTCTCGAAAGATGCGCGCGGCAAGCCCGCGCTGCGCCTCGCGCTCGGCACGCGCGAGCAGCACATCCGCCGCGAGAAGGCCACGTCGAACATCTGCACCGCGCAGGCGCTGCTCGCGAACATGGCGGCGGCCTATGCGATTTATCACGGCCCCGCGGGGCTGAAAGCCATTGCAAAGCGCGTGCACATCCTTGCCGATCGCTTTGCTGCCGCAGTCATGGTCAACGGGTTCACTGTGGATTATGCGGAGTTCTTCGATACCGTTGGAGTGGAATGTGAATCGGCCAAGAAGCGCGATGAGATTCTCCAACGCGCAATCGAGTGCCGCATCAACCTTCGGTCCCATGGATCTAATCTGATTCTTGTCTCCTTCGATGAAACGACGGACGCGGTGATCTTGTCCGAGTTGATTACCATCTTCACCGGCAAACCGTCGGAAGCACCAACATTTGAAAAGAGCCTCGATGAAATACAGGTTGGTTTCCGGGATTTTCTTCGGCGCACTTCACACTTCCTTCTGGCTCCCGTCTTCAACCGTTATCACTCCGAGACGGAAATGCTGCGCTACTTGCGCCGGCTCGAAGCGCGCGACCTCTCACTCTGTCAGGCGATGATCCCGCTCGGCTCCTGCACGATGAAGCTCAATGCCACGTCGCAGATGTTCCCGGTGAGCTGGCCGGAGTTTGCAAAAATTCACCCGTTCGCGCCGCTGCGCCAGACGCGCGGGTATCAGGACTTGTTCGCGCAGCTTGAGGAATGGTTGAGTGAAATCACCGGCTTCGCGGCGGTCAGTTTGCAACCGAACGCCGGCTCGCAGGGCGAATACGCCGGGCTGCTCTGCATCCATGCCTATCACGCCAGCCGCGGCGAATCGCATCGCGACATCTGCCTCATCCCGGCCAGCGCGCACGGCACGAATCCCGCCAGCGCGGTGATGGCAGGAATGAAAGTCGTCGCGGTCGCGTGCGACAAGGAAGGCAACATTGATGTGGCCGATTTGCGTGCGAAGGCCGCCGAGCACACACGCGATCTCGCGTGCCTCATGGTCACGTATCCCAGCACGCACGGCGTCTTCGAGGAGAGCATCAAGGAAATCTGCGCCATCGTCCACGAGCACGGCGGGCAAGTTTACATGGATGGCGCGAACATGAACGCTCAGGTCGGGCTGACTTCGCCGGGCTTCATCGGCGCGGACGTGTGCCATTTGAATTTGCACAAGACGTTCTGCATTCCGCACGGCGGCGGCGGGCCGGGCGTGGGGCCGATTGGCGTTGCGGAACATCTCGCGCCATTCCTGCCGAGTCATCCCGTCGTGAATCTCGGCGGCGAGGAGCCCATCGGTGCCGTGAGCGCCGCGCCGTGGGGCAGCGCGAGCATTCTGCCGGTTTCATGGATGTATATCGCGACGATGGGCGCGGATGGACTCACCGAGGCGACGAAGGCCGCCATCCTCAACGCGAACTATATCGCCACGCGGCTGGAGAAATTTTTCCCAACGCTCTATCGCGGCCACGGCAACCTCGTCGCGCACGAGTGCATCCTCGACCTGCGCCAGTTCAAGAGCGTCACCGCCGAGGACGTGGCGAAGCGGCTGATGGATTACGGTTTTCACGCGCCGACGCTGTCGTTTCCCGTCGCAGGCACGTTGATGGTCGAGCCAACGGAGAGTGAGTCGAAGTTTGAGCTCAACCGTTTCTGCGACGCGATGATTGCGATTCACGGCGAGATTCAAGCCATCGAATCCGGCGTGATGGACAAGGCGAACAACCCGCTCAAGAACGCGCCACACACGGCGGACACAATTGCGCTCGCGGAATGGAACCGTCCCTACTCCCGCGAGCAGGCGGCCTTTCCAACCACCTGGCAGCGCGAGTCGAAGTTCTGGCCGGCTGTTGCCCGCGTGGACAACGTCTTCGGTGACCGCAATCTCGTTTGCTCGTGTGCCGGGATGGAGGCGTATTCCTGACGCGAGCGCGGTGTTTCCTCCTTTTCGCCGGGCTGCGTTGACCGCATACTGTGCGCATGGGCTTGGCGCTGGCATTGGCGGGTGTGCTGCTGTGTGCCGCGGCGAGTTTCTTCTTCGCGCTGGCGGAAACGGCGCTCTTTGCCCTTGGCAAATGGCAGGCGCGCCAGCTTGCCGAGCGTTCGCCGGCGCGGGGCGCGCTGGTCGTCCGGCTGCTGGAGGAACCGCATGACCTGCTCGCGACCATCGTCCTCGGCAACACCTTCGCGAATGCCTGCCTCGTGGCCATCGGCCTGAGTCTTTCTCTCGGTGGAAACTGGCACTACCTCGGCTTGGTGATCGCGGGCTTGCTTGTTTTTATTCTGTTTGGCGGCGAAGTCGTTCCGAAGACGCTCGCCGTGCGGATGCCGGAGGCGTGGTCTCTGCGTGTCGCGCGGCCGATGCTGATTTTCGTCCAGCTCACACGCCCCCTCCGCCGGATTGCGCAGCGCTTCACCGAAACGATGCTGCGTCTGTTTGTGCCATCCTCGGTCAAGCCGCACACCGCGCTCACCGAGGCGGAATACCGCGAACTGATCGAGCTGGCCGCGCAACAAGGCGCGCTCGCCCGCTCCGAAAAAGAAATCATCCTGCAGATCATCCAACTCGACCGGCGCGCGGTGCGTGACGTGATGCAGCCGCGCGCGCGCATGGCGTGCATCTCGGACGAGTTGAGCATCGAGGAAATGATCGCGGCGGCGCGCCGCCTCAAGCATCGCCGCCTGCCGATTTACGACGAATCGCCCGACACCATCGTAAGCGTGCTCAACGTGCGAGTGTTGCTGCTGAATCCAAGTGTGGACCTCGCCGATGCCATCGAGTTTCCGTCGTTCGTGCCGGAGACGATGAACCTGCTGCAACTGTTCCAGAGCCTTCAACGTCAGCAACGCGGTCTCGCCATCGTGCTCGACGAATACGGCGGCACGGCTGGAGTTGTGACGATGCAGGACATTCTCGAAAGCATCATCGGCGGCGTGCATGACCGTGGCACGTCCGATGGATTTGTCATGGAGAAGCTCGGCGAAGGCCGCTGGCGCGTGAACGGCACGATGCGCATCGAGGACTTCCGGCGCGAATATCCAGACCTCGGCGGCGGCGGCGAAGTGGACACCATGGGCGGCCTGCTCACAACTCAAATGCAGGTCGTGCCGGTGCAGGGCGAATCCATCGTCGTTCGCGGCCTGAAGCTGACTGCCCATGTGACGGATGAACGCCGTGTCCGCGAGGTTTTGGTCGAGCGGATTCAAGTCGCAAAGGCAAAGGCATAGTCGTGATGGAACCGTCAATTGTCATCCCCGTTTTTGCGCTGTGCCTTGCGACATCGTTTTTAATGTCGGGCATGGAGGCAGGTGTGTTTGCACTGAACCGGCTGCGCATCCGCCAGTTCATGCGCGGCGGCAGCGCGCGCGCGCGTGCCTTGCACAATTACCTCGAAAAGCCCGAGGAATTTCTCTGGACCATTCTCGTCGGCAACACACTCGCCAATTTCACCGCGGCTTGCCTCCTCGTGGTCGTGCTTCGCGGGCGCTTTCACGACGAGCCATTGATGTTCGTGGCATTCTTCATTGGCGTTGTGTTTCTTTTCTACGCACTGTGCGAACTGCTGCCGAAGATTTTGTTTCGCACGTTCCCGAACCGGCTTTGCCTGATGCTGGCCATCCCATTCCGGCTTGTTCATGTCGCGCTTTCGCCGCTCGTCAGTCTCGTCCGCTGGCTCGCGGACGGCCTGCTGCGATGGACGGGCGGGAAAGTTTTCACGGGCCATCTGTTCGCCAATCGCGACGAACTGCGCGCGCTCATGCAGGAGTCGGGCGGCGCGTTCACGAGCGAGGAGCGCGCAATGATCAACCGCGTGCTCGACCTCCAGCATATCACGGTGCGTCAGGTCATGCGCCCGCTCGACAAGGTCGCAAGCGTCACCACGCAAACACCGATGACTGATGTGCTCGCGATCTTCCGCGAGAAGCCCTTCGCGCGCCTACCCGTGTGGCAGGAGGAGGCTGGCAATCGTCGCGTGGCCGGTGTGCTCAACCTTAAGGACGTTTTGTTTCTAGCTGAGAATGAACTCGGCCACGCCGCCGGCCAGCGGACGCGGCCTGCCCTCTATCTCGATGACGGCGTGCGCCTCGAAGAGGCCCTGCGCCAGATGCAAAAGAGCGGACATCGCCTCGCCATCGTGCTCGGCCGCGACCGGCGCGAAATTGGCATCCTCAGCCTGTCGGACATTTTGAAAGTCATCTTCGGCGAGGTGAACGCGTGAACGTCGTCCTGCAAATCCTGGCCGTCATCGGACTCGTGCTGCTCAACGGATTGTTTGTAGCAGCCGAGTTTGCGCTCGTGAAAGTTCGGGACACACAACTCGAACCCCTCGTGCTGCGTGGACATCGCCGGGCAAAAGTCGCGCGGCATCTGCTCGCAAACCTCAATGCCTATCTCAGCGCCACACAGCTCGGCATCACGATGGCGAGCCTGGCGCTCGGTTGGTTCGGCGAGCCGATCTTTACCGGGCTGCTAACGCCGGCACTCACCGCGTTGAATGTCACCTCGCACGAGTTGCGGCATTCCATTTCGTTCGCCATTGGCTTCTCGGTGATCACGATGTTGCACATCACGTGCGGCGAACTGCTGCCCAAATGGATAGCGATCCAGCATTCGCTGCGCGCCTCGCTGTGGCTGGCCGCTCCACTGCGCGCATTTTACCTGGCTTCGCTTCCGTTCAACTGGCTGCTCACGCGAATCGCGGAATGGCTCATGCGCCGCGTGGGGATGGAGCCGGACGGGGGCGCGGCGGGGATCCATACCGAGGACGAACTTCGCCTCATGCTCGGCACGGTGCAGAAGCAGGCCGGAGCCACGCGGCTGGGCCGAGAGATTGTGCTGAACGCGCTCGATCTGCGCCGGCGCATCGCGCGGGACGTGATGCGTCCGCGCCAGGAAATCAGTGTGTTCGACACGGGCGCAAGCATCGCCGAATGCCTCGATGTGGCCGAGCGCACTCGCTACTCGCGCTTCCCTCTTTGTGAAAATGGCGACATGGACAGCACGCTCGGTGTCGTTCACATCAAGGACCTTTATGCACACCGCATCAAGTCGCGGATTGGCGCCGACCTCGTTTCCGTCGCGAAAAAACTCATCTTCGTCCCGGAAACCGCGCGCTTGGAGAAACTGCTACAGCTCTTTCTTGAACGGAAACTTCACTTCGCGATTGTTGTGGACGAATACGGCGGCACGACCGGCATGGTGACGCTGGAGAATGTGCTTGAGGAACTCGTCGGCCCGATTCAAGACGAGTTCGATCAGGAGCAGCCGCTGCTGGTGCGTCGCGGCGAGGGCGTTTGGGATGCCGATGGCGCGCTGCCACTGCATGAGCTTTCGGAAATCGTCGGCGAATCACTCCATGCCGAGGGCGTGACGACCACGAGTGGCTGGGTCACGCAACAGCTCGGCGGATTCCCAAAGCCGGGCGACGTGATTTCACTCGGCCGTCATGAACTTCGCGTCGAGGAGATGAACGGCCCGCGCGTGGCTCGGCTGCGCGTGACGCGCTCAAAGGAACCTTCCTGAAGCGCATGTCTCGCGGCTGCGTCGCGCCGCACGCAGGCCAGTTCGTGCAGCCGCGAACACGAACACTCCGGAAGCAACACCCGCCACCGTTGCGGGCCAGAGATGATGACGCGCGTTCTCTGCTGTGAGGAACAAATCCATCAGCAGCCAAACCCAAAGCGGATGCACATCAGGCGGAGGCGCGGCGGGGCGTTTGTTGATGAGCCACGGCGCAACAAGCACGAGCAGCGCAACGGGCTCCATGGCAATGCGTGCCAGCGGCGCAGATTGCGCAAAACTGTGGGAAAGTGTCGTCGCGAGCGTTGTTGCGATCACAAGCACGACAATTCCGACAGCGCTGTGGCGGTTCATTTTTGCGGCGATGAGCTTCGCGACGCCGCGGCTGGCCAAAGCGAACACAAGCCACGCGAGCGGCACGGCCAAATCACGCACCGCTGTTGCGTTGAATTGAATTGGTGGAAGACCGCCTTTTGCGGCAAGCCATTCCATCCCGGCGGCGCCGCAAAGCACGAGCACCGCGATGGTGAAAACATTCTGAATCGGAATGAAGCGTGCGATGCCGGCCAGGGTTGTCATGGCCGCCAGCACGAGCACTGCAAGGTTTAATCCTTCTTCATATTTCGGCGGCAACGAGTGAGTTTGCAGCGCAATCAAAGACGCGATCAAGTCGGCAACGAAGACGCTGAAGCAGATGCCATGCGCCGTAATCAAGGCAGGATGAATCCAAAAATTCCCATCAGACGGATCGGTTTCAGTGGCCAACGAGAGAGTGAGGTGTGAGTCGCGCGGCCGCACAGGCGAAAAATTGAAGGACTATTTGTTGCTGTTCGCTTCACGCGCCCGCCAGAACTCCTCGGCGGTGCTCGCCTTGTCCCAGTTATTTTCGGGGAGTTCGTAAGCGATGCGCTTGAGGCCGGGCACGTCGCGAATCGCATCGAGGTGCTTCACGTTGGCGGGGAGCGTGAGATATTCAAGACGCGTGCAGTCGGTAAGCGGTGCGAGGTCCACGGTCTGAGTGCAGCCGTCGAGTTGGAGGACGCTGAGAGGCATGCCGCGTAGCGCGTTGAGGTCGGTGACGCGTGTGTGCTGGAGGTTGAGTTTGGAAAGTGACATGCCCTTCAACGGCGCGAGGTTACTGATGCGAGTGAAACCAAGGTTGAGTTGGACGAGCGGCCGGCCGGTGAGTGGTGACAGGTCACGGTTGTTAATTTGCGTGTGGTCGAGTTCGAGTTCCGCGAGCGGCATGCGCGACAATGCCGATAAATCCCGAATCGAAGTGTGACTCAAGTTCAGGGAAGCGATGGGAAGTCCCTTCAGGGGTGAAAGGTCCGTGACGCGCGTGCGGGAAAGGTTCAGCGCGGTAAGCGGCATATTGCGCAGGACGGAAATGTCAGCGGTCTCAGAATTGCTGAGGTCCAACTGCAACATGCCATCAGGATCGCGGGTAAGCGCACCCGGCAGGCGGGCCTTTTGGAGAATTTCCTTCCAAAGCTCAAAGACTTGTTGTGCGCCCTTGCCGAGACGAGGGGTGAGTGCAAGCGCCTCGGTGTGGCGGCCCTGGTTGAGCATGACAACGCGCAGATCATAGAGCGACTCGGGCGGCAGAGATTCCTGGCCGCGTGATTCGCGAAGAATTCTGTCGCACAGATCAAGATTTTCCACGGCCAGCGCGCCGGTGACGTTGTTCGTGGAAACGAGCTGGAGGACGCGTGCGTAGTCGTCGCGAGCGTCCTTGATACGAAGCATGGACTCATAGATGTTGCCGCGCAAAAGGTGGTAGTCCGGTTGGTTGGGCTGGAGCGAGATGGCGTAGGAAATTTTTTGTTCCGCGCGGGCGAACTTGAGTTCCTCGACGAGCGAACGCGCCTCTGCGTAAAAGCTCGGAGCCGTGGCGCGCAGTTCCGTCAGAGTGTTGGTGACTTTTCTGAAAGCTGCCACGCCGAGCACGATCATCATAATGAGCGCAATCGCGGCGAGTGTGAACTCGGCCTTGCGACGCCTCACGAGCAGCCGCAACAGGGTGAACGCGCTCGCCTTTTCGGCGCTGGTTGCGTAGCCATTTTGGAACGCCGCGATGTCCCGTTGCAGGTCGGCAACCGTTTGGTAACGGTCTTCGGGCCGTTGCGCCATCGTCTTCATCGTGACTGCGGAAAGTGCGGCTGGAATTTTCCGGTCGGGGCAATGAACCAGCGGCGGGATGACTTCTCCATACGGCTTGAGCGCCTCGCGGTCGCGGATGGACGTGCGTGTGTTAAAGGTCGTTGGCGGGATGACTTTGCTGGCGGCAACATTCTCCAGCACCTCGCGCACAGAGTCGCCCGTGACCGGCGGATGGAGTGTCAGAATCGTGTAGAGAATCGCGCCAAGGGCGTAGATGTCCGTGCGGGCGTCAATGCTCTCCGCGCGGCCTTCTGCCTGCTCAGGTGCCATGTAACGCGGAGTGCCCTTGACTTGGCCGTCCAGTGTGCGAAACAAATCCTGTCCGGGCATTTCATCCGGAGACACCGTCGAGGCGGGGGCAACAGTCTGCGTGGCCTTTCCCTCTGGCATCAGTTTCGCCAGTCCCCAATCCATGACGAGCACCTCGCCGTATTCACCGATCATGATGTTATCCGGCTTGAGGTCGCGATGGACGACGCCTCGGGAATGCGCGTAGGCCACGCCGTCGCAGATTTTTTGGAAAATGGTCAGAAGCTGGCCGAGCGGATACTTCTCGATGGTGGCCTTGTCGCCGTCGCGAATGTTCGTGAGAATCTGGCTCAACGTGACTCCGCCGACGAGCCTCATGCTGTAAAAGAGCGTGCCGTCCGTGGCGACGCCCATTTCGTAGAGGGGAACGATGTTTGGATGCTCGAGCTGTCCGGTGATGCGCGCCTCGCTCACGAAGCGGTGCAGTTTTTCATCCGATTCCGCAGCGCCCGGAAGCATCACCTTCAGCGCCACGGTGCGGAGAATGTTTCTGTCCTCGGCACTGAAAATCGCGCCCATGCCGCCAACGGCAACGACATCCTTGAGCTCAAAAAAACCCGACTCGTCATCCGGTCGCGGCACCACCACGAGCGGCACGGCGCCGCCGGACGCGGCGCTCGCGCGCGAACGGGCCGTCAGATAGCGGGTGACGGTGACGTTGCCGCGGCCGCTCTCGGTTTCGAGCAATGGTTTGAGGCGCCAGAGCAAAGTCTCGGCTGAGACTTCGCCTGGCTCGGGCGTGACCGGACTATCTCCTGTGACGTCCATGTGGCGCAACTTACGCAGGCCAGCCCGCGACTGCAAGAGGCTTGCCTCGTGCGAAGCCTATCGGCAATCCCGTCCGGCTGGAATACGGAAAATCCCGAAGAAACTTCGCAAGCCGGCGGACACAGATTGTCTCAACCGCAGCCGTATCATTATTCGCACTACAGGCGGGCGCTGCTTTCTCACCAAAAAATGCCAAGCGAATGACAACCCGCGTGTGGGCGGGAAAATCGTTCGAGAGTTGAGTCCACACGGGTCACGAAAACGATTCAAAACACCTGTGAAACTTATACGACTCAAACAGCGACTGTGGTGGGCGGTGCCCGTTGTCACCGCCGCGACACTGATTGCCTGCTCCACCGTGCAGCGTGTCATGCTCGCGCCGCCGCAGATTCCCGGCGCGGCACTCGTCGGGTCGGCCAACTGCGCACAGTGCCACGCGGAGGTTTCAAAGGGATTTCACACTGCGACGCACGCAAGGATCGTCGCCAAGGGCGACAACGCATTGAACATGGGCTGCGAATCCTGCCACGGCCCCGGCAGCCTTCACTCGCAAAGTGGCGGGGCGCGCAACACCATCATCAATCCACGCGAGTCGTCCGAGACGTGCTTCCAATGCCATCTCGACAAGCGCGGTGAGTTCAGCCTGCCGCATCATCACCCCGTGCCGGAGGGCAAAATCAGTTGTGCCGATTGCCACAACCCGCACAAGGGCGACGCGGTCAAGGGCGGTGGCACGCAACTCGCCACGGAGCACCAGACCTGCGCGCGCTGCCACACCGCTCAAGGCGGACCGTTCGTCTTTGAACACGAGGCCGTGCATGAAGGCTGCACCACCTGCCACAACCCGCACGGCAGCGTGAACGCACGGATGCTCGTGCAACGCAACCAGAACCTCTGTCTCAAGTGCCATTTCCAACAACAGACAGCCGCGGGCGTGATCGTCATTGGCGGCCGCGACCACACGTCGTTCCTGCGGCGCGGGACGTGCTGGTCGGCCGGTTGCCATGAAGCCGTGCATGGCTCGCAAATCGGGTCGAGCTTGCGATTCTGAAACCAAGGAAGCTCCAATGAACTCCACCGCCCTCATCTGCAAAGATTTTTGTCGGGCACCGCGCGTTCTGAGCCTGCTCATCGCGTCGCTTTTTGCAGCGTTGTGGCCAGTCGTTGCGCAAGTCACGACTGATAAGGTTGCTGACGCTGCAAAGCCGCCCGCGGACGTCCTTGCCCCTGAAAGTGCGAAGGACAATTCCATTACCCTCGGCGTCGGCGGCTGGTTCACGCGGGGGAATGACGCGCAGTTCATGCAACGAACCGGCCAGCGGTCGGGCGCGTTTGGGGGTATCGAAAATTTCCACTGGGAACAAACGGTCACAAACCAAGGTCTGTTGAAAGTGGATGGACGCGGCCTGTTCGACAATCACGACTATTTGCTGAAGATGGAACTCTCGTATCCTGACCGTGGTTACATCCACGCGGGTTATCGCGAGTTTCGCACATGGTATGACGGCAGCGGCGGGTTCTTTCCGCGGAACGGCCAGTTTTTCAACCTTTACGACGACCGCCTCGCGCTCGACCGAGGCAATGCGTGGTTTGAGGCAGGCTGGACACCGCTTGACGGCCCGCAGGTCACGTTCCGCTATGACTATCAATTTCGGCGCGGGCAAAAGGACTCCACGTCATGGGGCGACACCTCGCTCACTGGTCTTCCGCCACCGAACAACGTGCGCAACATCGTGCCGTCATTTTGGGACATTGACGAAAAGCGGCATATCTTCGCCGGTGACGTGAAGCACACAGTCGGACCTACCGATTTGAGCCTCGGATTGCGCTATGAACTTGTCGAGGACAATAACTCGCTTAACGAACACCGCCGCCCCGGCGAGGCATCGGATCGCTTTGTAACTCAGCACGAGAATTTCAGTTCGGACTTGTTTAACACCCACTTCGGCAGTGAGACGAGATGCACGGACAAGCTGATGTTCACAATGGGCTACTCGTTCACCGTGCTTGATACGGACATTTCCGGCAGCCGTATCTATGGTGCGGACTATGACGCGATGTTTGATCCGACGTTTGCGCGGCGCCAGCAGTTTGACGAAGGTTTCATCAATCTCGGCGGCGGCGCCCAGCTCAAGCAACATGTGGCAAACTTCAGTGTGCTCAACACACCGTGGGAAGATTTCTCCATCGTCACAGCGGTGCGCGTCGAAAAATACGACACTGATGGTGTCGCCAGCTTCATTGACACCGCCGTAGGGGCTGCGCCCGGATTGGTGACTTCGCAGACACCGACGTTGAACACAAGTTCGAGCGGTTTCGTGGATGTGAGCGAAAGCCTTGAAGCACGCTACACGGGGCTGCGGGACTGGGCGTTCTATGCGCGCGGCGAATGGCTCGAAGGAAACGGCTCTCTCTCCGAACGCGAAATGAATGCAACGACGCTGGCCTTGAGCTTGTTTCGTGATACGGATTCGGAACGCTTTACACAGAAGTATTCCCTCGGTGCCAACTGGTATCCGCTCCGCAACCTAAACCTTGGCGGTCAATACTATCACAAGCAGCGTGACAATTCCTACACACACACAAGTGACTCGACCAGCAACTCTGGCGCAAGTGGTGATCGTTATCCCGCCTATCTGCTCGATCAGAACTTCACAACGGATGACATGAACGTCCGAGTAACTTGGCGGCCCTGGTTAAATCTGACATTGGTCACCCGATATGATTTCCAGTTTTCGACAATCAATACGAGACCCGATGGCTTGGCTGAGGTCCAAAGCGCGGACGTTACAACGCATATCATTAGTGAGTCTATATCGTGGAGTCCCGCCAATCGTTGGTATCTTCAAGCCACACTCAACTATGTTGTGGACAACACTGATACTCCAGCGCAGGACATTTCCGGCGGCGCATCAAGCATCATTCTCCCTGCGCGGAACAATTATTGGAATGCAAGCTTCACCGCAGGCTTTGCGCTTAATGAGAAAGCGGATCTTGTTGCGAATTACTTTTATTACAGAGCCAATAATTATACGGATAACTCAAGCACCGGTATGCCATACGGAGCTGGCGCGGAGGAGCATGGATTCACCGCGTCTCTTGTCCGGAGAATCACAGCAAATATCACCTGGACTCTGAAATATGGCTATTTCCGAAATCGGGATACTTCTTCTGGAATGAACAACAATTACGAGGCGCACCTGCTTTACACAAGTTGGCGCATGGGTTTTTGAACACTATCACATCTCACTACTAACAAAACTGGCTATTATGAAATCAAAGTTAATCATCACGGCGGCAGTTGTGCTTCTGCCCATTGGAGTTATCTCGACTCGGGCGGATGATGCACAGTCAGATTGGACCAAACACTGCCTCAAGTGCCATGGCGCCGCCGGCAAGGGCGAAACCCGCATGGGCCGGCAGCTCCGCGTGAAGGATTACTCCGACCCGAAGGTGCAGGCCGAGATGAAGGACGAGGACATGCTCCGCATCCTGCGCGACGGCGTGAAGGACGGCGCGAAGGTCAAGATGGAGGCCTACAAGGACAAGTTGTCCGAGCCGGAGATCAAGGACCTCCTCGCCCTCGTGCGCAGCTTCAAGAAGTAGCCGCCGCGCGCGCGGAAGCGCGCTTCATTCGGTGAGCGCAGACCGCGGCAAGCGAATCCCTTATGCCTGACGGAAACAAACCCCGGCACGGACGCAGCAGGCACTTCCACAACTGGCTCAGCCTCGCCGGCGTCATCGTCGCGCTCGGCGGCATGTTCGCCTTCCTGCTGCTCTGGGGCATTGACCTCTTCGCGCACCGCGGCAATCCCTACATGGGCATCCTCGCTTACGTCGTCTCGCCGTTCTTCATGTTCCTCGGCACGGCGATGGCGCTGCTCGGCGCGTGGGTTCACCGCCGGCACCTGCGCAAGTCCGGCGCGGTCGTCGTGCCGCATCCGCTCATCATTGACTTCTCGCGCCCGCGCGACCGCAAGGTGCTCGGCTGGTTCATAGTCGGCGCGATCGCGTTCCTCTTCATCACCGCGCTCGGCAGCAACAAGACGTATCACCTGACCGAGTCGAACCAGTTCTGCGGCCTCGCGTGCCACACGCCGATGAAGCCCGAGTTCACCGCCTACCAAACCTCCCCGCACGCGCGCGTGGATTGCGTGGACTGCCACGTCGGCCCCGGCGCGGAATGGTATGTGAAGTCCAAGATCAACGGCGTCAACCAGCTCTTCTGCGCGCTCACCGGCAAATACGACCGGCCCATCAAAACCCCCGTCAAAAACCTCCGCCCCGCGCAGGACACCTGCGGGCAGTGCCACTGGCCGGAAAAATTCGTAGGCAACCTCGACCGCACCTACACGCACTTCCTCGCCGACGAGACGAACACCCCCTTCACCGTGCGCCTGCTCCTCAAGGTCGGCGGCGGCGACACCACGCACGGCCCCGTTGGCGGCATCCACTGGCACATGAACCTCGCCAGCAGGGTCGAGTATTTCCCCGCTGACCCGCAGCGCCTCACCATCCCGTGGGTGCGCGTCACCGACGCGCAGGGCCGCGCCACCGTCTTCCGCTCGCCCGACTACAAGGGCGACCCCGACCCGCGCGCCGTCCGCACCATGGACTGCATGGACTGCCACAACCGCCCCGCACACCACTTCCATACGCCCAACGCCGCCGTGGACCTCGCGATGGCCGCCGGCCGCATTGACGCCTCACTGCCGTGGGTGAAATCCAACCTCGTCGCCGTCCTCACCGCAAACTACCAGACCGAAACCAACGCGCTGGAAAAAATCTCCGCCACACTCGCCGCAAAATACCCCGCCTCGCCCAAGCGCGACGCCCTCGTGGGCGAGGCGCGGCGCATCTTCCAGCGGAACTTTTTCCCCGAGATGAAGGCCGACTGGCGCGCGTATCCCGACCACATCGGCCACAAGGACTGGGCCGGCTGCTTCCGCTGCCACGACGGCCAGCATAAGGCCGACGCCGGCAAACGCAAACTCGGCGCGAGCGACTGCAACTCCTGCCATGCCATCCTCGCGCAAGGCGCGGGCGCGGAACTGGAGAAGCTCAACCCGCGCGGCCACACCTTCTTCCACCTCGACGCGCCCAACGAGGACTTCACCTGCGCCAACTGCCACACCGGCGGGTTTGTGAAGTTTTAGCCCACCGACTTGTCGGGGATGAGGATGGACTGGCTGGTGACGACGCCGCGCAGGAGCAGGTCGAGGCGATGCTTGTTGACGGCGTAGTGGCGGGCGATCTCCTCGTTCACCACGCCGGCGGCGAGGAGTTCGATGAGGTATTGGTCGAAGGTGTGCATGCCGTGGTTGACGCACGCCTCGATGTGGCCGGAGATGAGCGTGAGGTTGTTGGCCGTGATGGCTTCCTGGATGCCCGCGTCGCGTTTCATGAATTCGAGGCAGGGCGTGCGGGTGCCGCGCACGTTCGGGATGAGGCGCTGGCAGAGGATGGCGTTGGTGTTGCGCGCGAGCAGGGCGCTGATGTTGCCCTGTTCGCTGACGGGATAGAATTCGCGGATGCGCCCGATGGCCTGCGGCACGGAGTCCGCGTGGAGCGTGGTGAGGACGAGGTGGCCGGTCTCGGCGGCCTGCATCGCGGCCCAGATGCTCTCGCGGTCGCGGATCTCGCCGACGAAGATGACGTTGGGGTCCTGCCGCATGGCGTTGCGGATGCCGTGGGCGAAGCTGGGCGTGTCAATGCCCACTTCGCGCTGCTCAAACTGGCAGAGGCATTCGTCGAAGACATACTCGATGGGGTCCTCGATGGTGATGATGCGCAGGGCGGTGGTCTCGTTGATCTCCTGGATGAGGGCGCGCAGGGTGGTGCTCTTGCCCTGCCCCGTCGGCCCGGTGACGAGCACGAGGCCGCGCGGTTCGTCGAGGATGTCGCGGAGCGAGATGGGCAGTTGCAGGTCCTTCAACTTCATCCGCTGCTGCGGAACGATGCGGAAGGAGAAGGACTGCTTGCCCCTCTGCTTGCTGAAGTTCGCGCGATAGCGCACGTCGGTGTAATAGAAGCTCAAGTCCACCTCGGTGCCGCTGAGGATGCGCTCGCACGCGGCGGGCGTGAAGGCCTCGCCGATCAACTGGCGCATCATGTCCTCGGTCGGCGGCGGGAAAATCTCGATGGGGATGCGGAAGAGTTTGCCGTGGACGCGCACGCAGTAGCGGGCCTCGGTCTGCGCGTGGAGGTCGGTGGCGTTGTGCTCGCGGCAGTAGTCGAGAATCTGTCCAAGGGTCGTGTCCCGGCTAACGTGCTCCATAGTTTTGAGGTAGCATTGTGGGTGCCACGCGAATCTCGCATGGATACAGGGCGCGTTTCAAGGCTCTCGCGCCGGAAAATATCGGCGCAGTGCGTGCGCATCGCACAAAAAGGTGAAATTTCACGCAAGGCCGGCGTGTCAAAGCAACTCCAGCACGCGCTCAAGCTCCGCGTCGGTGTTGTAGAAGTGCGGCGAGAGGCGGATGTATTTTCTTCCGGCGCGGTCGGCGCGCAGCGAAGTGACGATCTGCTGGTCTGCGAGATGCTGGTGTGTGGCGGCCATGTCCGCGCCGTCGCGGTAAAAGCTCACGATGGCGCTCGCGTTGTCCGCGTGCGCGGCGGCGTTGAGCACAGTCCAGCCTTTTGCCTGCAACGCGGCGACGAGCAGCGCGCGTTTGCGGAGCAGCTCGGCGGCGATGTTGTCCACGCCGACTTCAAGTAGCATTTCCATCGAGGCAACGAGGCCGGTAAGCCCGACGATGTTGTGCGTGCCCGGCTCGAAGCGCGCCGGGCCGCTGCGGAAAGTGATTTGTTCCTGCGCGACGTAGTTCGGGCAGCGGACGTTATTCCAGCCGAGCGCGAACGGCCGGAGGCGTTCCTGCAATTCCTTGCGAACGAACATCACGCCCGCGGAGCACGGGCCAAGCAGCCATTTGTGCGCGTCAGCGGCAAGGAAATCCACGTGCTCGACGGTCGTCGGGAACGCGCCGAGCGTCTGGATGCCGTCCACGCAGAACAGGATGCCGCGCTCGCGCAGCGCCTTGCCGATGGCGGGAAGATTGATGCGCCAGCCGCCGATGAAGTGGCATGACGCGAGCGCGACCAGGCGCGTGCCTTCGTCCACCTGACCGAGCACGTCCACCTGCCGGATGCGGCCGAGTTCCTTGATGTTGAGGAAGCGCACCTGCACGCCGCGCTCGGCGAGGGCCATCCACGGATAGACGTTGGTCGGATAGTCGTCGTGGTAAATGACGACGTTGTCGCCTTTGCGCAACGGCAGGCCGGCGGCGATGTAGCTCAACGCGAGCGTGGTCGGGCCGACGAAGGAAACTTCATCTGGCTGCGAGTTGAGCAAGCGCGCGGCGGTTTCGCGGAAGCGGCTGAGTAGCGGCGGCAGTGTGACTTCCTGGTCGTCTTCTGTGGCGTTGAAAGAGTAGTGCGCCATTGCCTCGGCGACGCGGCGCGGCAGCGGACAAACGCCCGCATGGCCGAGAAAGATTTTCGTCTGCGCGACGGGGAACTCTGCGCGGCGCAGGTCTTCGTTCGAGAGGATTTCAGCGAGGGTCATCAGATGGAGTTGATCGCGTTTCCGATGGTGTTCATATAATTCCCCGCAAGCTGGAAGATCATTTTGACGACGAACGCCGCGATGATGAGATAGACAACACGCGGCGCCCACTCGGCGATCATCTGCATCTGGCGCGAGCCTTCCTCCTGATGATAGGTGCGCAGGCGGACGAGCGTGTCGTCGAGCTGGCCGCTGATTTCGCCGGTGTGATAGAGGTTCGCAAACAGTTCGGGAATTTCACGGCAATCCGGCAACACTTCGCCCGGCGTCTGCTCGCCCTCGCGCACGCGCGGAAGCCACCGCTCGACAGCGCGGGCGAGCGCGGGCGAACCGCTGGCGACGGAGGCAAGTTCCCACGATTGGATGATGTTTACGCCGGCGCTGAGGAGCGCTTCGAGCGACATCGCGAGACGCGCGAGCGAGAGATGTTTTCTCGCAGAGCCGACTAGCGGGATGAAGCGGCAGAAAAGTTCAATCGCCGCGCGCCACGGCCCGCCCCAGCGGCTTTGCCCCGCGAGAATCAGGCCGAACACGATGACGTAGACGCAGATGAGCGGTGTGAGCGCCTGCTGGAGGTATTGATCGAAGGAGATTTTATCCAGCATGAACGCGGGAAACGGGGTGACAAAACACGCGGCGTGCAGCATGAACGCCGGATACCACAGGCCCGACATGACACGGCGGGAGATGACGGCCCGGTCGGCGTAATACTGAGAGAGCAGGCCGAAGCATTGGTCGAGACGACCGCTCTTCTCGCCGGCTTCGATGAGCGCGTGATCGAACGGCGCGAGCCAGCGCCCCGTTTGCCGGAGTCCATCGGTGAACGTCGCGCCAAGCTCGATGGCCTGTATCACAGTGTCGAGGTGCTTGCGGTCGCTGCGCGATGGCGGCGATTTTTTGAGAGTCTCCAGCGTCTTCACCAACGGCAGGCCGGCGACAGTCATCGCGCGAAGCTGGTGATACAATTCACTGCGGCGCGCAAGTTGTCCGGGAAGGATGACGAAGGCCACGCGCAGAAGGTGAAGAAAGCAACCGCGCCTTGCAAGCGCGCGATGCAGCCTTTCAGTTGAACGAGGAAATAGCCGCCGCTGAAATGGCGGAGGCGGGACAGCTTACGCCGCGGCCTTGTCGAGACTCGACTTGAGGTCGCGCTTGCTCTTGAGACCGACGGTTTGCTCGACGACCTGGCCACCCTTGAAAAGCAGGAGCGCTGGGATGGCGCTGATGCGGTAATTCGCGGCGAGCATCTGGTTCTCGTCCACGTTGACCTTGCCGATTTTCACCTTGCCGGTGTATTCGCCGGCGAGTTCATCAAGCACGGGCGTGAGCATCTTGCACGGGCCGCACCATTCGGCCCAAAAGTCCACGAGCACAGGCTGCGCGGACTTGAGCACTTCGGCGTCAAAGTTCGTTTCGGTAAGAGTGACAATGTTTGCGGATGCCATAATCGTAAATCGTGTCCGGTTTTGAGCGCGTCCTGTAGCGACCAGCGCTGCGTTGGAAACTACAGCAACAGGAACAGGCGCACAAGAGCGCCGATGGCCGTGGCCATCGCCACAAAAGCGAGGATGATGTCGAACACGCTCGTCTTGCCCGGCGTGGCGGCAGCAGCGGCGGCTTTTTCCCTTTTGGCGGCCTCCTTGCCGGCGGCGGGCAACTGCACAGATGCCTTTGCCGCAGTCGCGGCGCCGGGAGCCATGGTGACGGCCTCCTCGGGTGGTGCTTCTTCTGCCGGTGAAGCGGCCTTCGCGGCGGGCATGGCCGGTTTCGCGCCGGGAGCCGCCGGCTTTGCGGCGGGCTTTGCGGCGGGCATGGCCGGCTTGGGTGCGTGCTGGAGCGTCACCATCTCGGCCGGGTTTGGAATTTTGACTGTCTTGCTCGCGTCGTCCACTTGCGGAACGACAAGGCTGATAGTCGGGCCGGTCTGCGAGACATTTGGCTTGGCAGTCATTCCGCCGCCCGTGCCGGGCGCGGATGCGCCGGTGGCGGCAGCCGGTCGAGGTGGAAGTTCAAGACGGACGGTTTCCTTGGCTGCCGGTTTGGGCGGAAGTTCAAGACGCACCGTCTCCTTCGCCGCAGCCTTGGGCGGGAGGCTGATGCGGACGGTTTCCTTCTTGGGCTGAACTTTGGACGCCTCTGCCGGTTTGGGCGGAGCAGCGCCGGCCGGCAGGTTGAGGTTGTCAGACATACGTGGTCGTGCGGCGTGAGGCTAAAGTGTCGTTCCGCGAAGTGTCAAACTCTTAATCTCTGCTCCGCTTGTTGGGAAATACCGGGGCCATCACAAACGGTTAAATGCGACATCGTGATTGCCCGTCCGTCCTCATGCCGATATGCTTTGTGCAATGCCATTGAAGCGATGCTTCACCGTCCTGTTGGTTCTGGCTGCTGTTGCGGCTGTGGCAAATGCCGCCGTCTCGAAAACAGTCGTGGATCTCACGCGCCTTCCTGCGGCATCGAAGGGGCCTGTGGATTACGTGAGGGACATCCAGCCGCTGTTTGCGAAGAACTGCTACTCCTGCCACGGCGCGGAGAAGCAGAAGAACGGACTGCGCCTCGATCTCAAGGCCGCGGCGCTCGCGGGCGGCGATTCGGGCAGGGTCATCCTCCCGGGCAACAGCGCGCAGAGCAAACTCATCCATCTTGTCTCGGGCCTCGTCCCGGACACCGTCATGCCGCAGAAGGGCGAGCGGCTCACCGCCGCGGAGATCGGCAAGCTGCGCGCGTGGATTGACGCCGGAGCCAACTGGCCCGACGAGCTTGCCCAGGCCGGGAAGTCGTCGCACTGGGCCTTCAAGCCGCCGGTGCGGGCGGAGATTCCCAAGGTGCGGGACGCGAAGTGGGTGCGCAACCCGGTTGACAACTTCGTGCTGGCGCGTCTGGAGAAGGAGAAGGTCAAGCCCTCGCCCGAGGCGGATCGTTACACGCTGATCCGGCGCTTGTCGCTGGACCTGCTGGGACTGCCGCCGAAGCCGGAGGAAGTGAGCGCGTTTGTGAACGACACGAGTCCCAACGCCTACGACAAGCTCGTGGACCGTTTGCTCGCCTCGCCGCACTTCGGCGAACGCTGGGCCCGTCACTGGCTCGACCTTGCGCGCTATGCGGACAGCGACGGCTACGAGAAGGATCGCCCTCGCCCGTTCGCCTACACTTACCGGGACTGGGTCATCAAGGCCATCAACGACGACCTGCCTTATGACCGATTCAGCATCGAGCAGCTTGCCGGCGATCTGCTCGACAAGCCGACGCACGAGCAGCTCGTCGCCACCGGCTTCCACCGCCAGACGCTCACCAACACCGAGGGCGGCGTGGACCAGGAGGAGTTTCGCTGCAAGGCCATCGTGGACCGCGTGAGCACCACGAGCACTGTCTGGCTCGGCCTCACGATGGGTTGCTGCGAATGCCACTCGCACAAATACGACCCGCTCACGCAGCGCGAGTTCTATTCGCTCTTTGCGTTTTTCAACAATGCCTCGGAGAAGAACATTCCATCGCCGCAGCCGGACGAACTAGCCATTTACGAAAAGGCGAAAAAGTTGCACGACGCCGAGACAGCGAAACTCAAGGCAGCGCTCGACAGCTACGTGAAGGAGAAAATTCCGGCGAAGTTTGACGCGTGGCTCGCCACCACGCCTTCTGCCGTGCGCTGGAAAACACTCACCCCCGACAAGCTCGCAGCCAAAAATGGCTCGGTGCTGCGGGCCGCAAAAGACGGAAGCGTCGTCGCCGCAGGCAAGGTGCCGTCGAAGGAAACCTACACCGTCGAGACCAAAACAGCGCTGTCGAAGGTGACCGGCTTCCGCCTCGAAGCCATCGAGCCAGCCAGCGCAAAAAAGAAAGGCCCCGGCCGCTCGAAGGACGGCAACTTTGTCCTGACGCATTTCACCGTGATGGTGCAGTTGCCCGGCGAGGAGAAGGCACGCGCTGTTGCCTTGACGAATGCCACGGCGGATTTTTCGCAGGACCAGTTCGATGTCGCAAGCGCGCTGCTCGGCAAGGATTCGACCGGCTGGGCCGTTGCGCCTCAGATGGACCGCTCGCACGTCGCGGTCTTTGAGTGCAAGGAGCCGCTCACGCTGCCGGAGGGAGCGCGGCTGATCTTCACGCTCGACCACCAATACGAGGAAGGCTACACGCTCGGGCAGTTCCGTCTGGCCGCCACCGAGGGCGCGAGTCCACTCCACGCTGACACCATGGCCGACACGGTCGTCGAGGCGCTCGACACTCCGCCGGAACTGCGCACGGCGAAACAGCGTGATGCGCTCGCAAAGTTCTTCCGTGAACAGGTGGACCCCGAAGCGAAGAAGCTCCAGGCCGCACTCACCGCTCACGCGAAAAAGGCGCCCGTCTTCCCGCCAACCACCGCGGCGACCATCATCGAGGATCCCGCGGGGCGGAAGACGGCGATTCACGTGCGTGGAAACTTCCTTGATCGCGGCGCGGAAGTTCAGCCCGGCGCGCCGGCGGTGTTGCACCCATTCAAGCCGCGCGGTGAAAAACCCGACCGGCTCGATTTGGCCAAGTGGCTTTTCGACCCGGCAAACCCGCTCACCGCGCGCGTCACCGTCAACCACGTTTGGAAGAATCTTTTCGGGCGCGGGCTTGTGGCGTCGCTCGACGACTTCGGCACGCGCGGCGACAAGCCCACGCATCCCGAGTTGCTCGACTGGCTCGCGCTGAACTTTTCCTCGCCGACGACAATGAATCCGACTATCGAGCCGTATCACTTCGGTTTGAATTGGAGCCGCAAGGAACTCATCAAACTCATCGTCACGAGCGCGACTTATCGGCAGGCGTCAAACATCCGGCAAGATCTTGTGACACGCGACCCGAACAACCTCCTGCTCGCTCGACAAAATCGCCTTCGCCTTGAAGCGGAACCCGTTCGAGATGCCTATCTTGCCGCGAGCGGATTGTTGAGCGAGAAAATCGGTGGCCCAAGCATCCGTCCGCCGCTGCCTGCGGACATCGCCGCGCTCGGCTACGCGAACTCGGTGAAGTGGGCCGAGAGCAAGGGCGACGAGAAAAACCGCCGCGGCCTCTACATTTTTTTCCAGCGCACGGTCCCGTATCCAATGTTGGTGACTTTCGACGCGCCGGACTCGAACTCGACCTGCACTCGTCGCGAGCGCAGCAACACGCCGTTGCAGGCGCTCACGTTGCTCAACGACCCGGTCTTTTACGAGTGCGCGCAGGCGCTTGGCCGCCGCATGGCTTCGTTCAACACGGCGGACCCGTTCGAGAAAATCCGTTTCGGCTTCCAGCTCTGCACCGCGCGGCCGCCAACCGCGGAAGAATTTGGCAAGCTCGCGAAACTTTATGAAACGCAACTCAAGCTCGCGCAGGCCAGTCCGGAAAATGCGGCGAACATCGCCGGCTGCAAGAAGGACGACCCCGACGCGGCGGAGAAGGCCACCTTCGTCGCGTTGAGCCGCGTGCTGTTGAACCTCGATGAATTTGTGACCCGCGATTGATTATGCAGCCAAATCGAATTCCCGACATGAGCCCGCACGATATCGCCACGCTGACGCGCCGCGATTTTCTCGCCACGAGCGTCACCGGGCTCGGCACGCTTGCGCTCGCGACTTGCCTCCAGCGCGACGGCCTGCTCGCGACCGAGCCGCACCGCACCGACCCTCTCGCGCCGCGCCAGCCGCACTTCGCGCCGCGCGCGAAGAACTGCATCCTCATCTATTTCGAGGGCGCGCCCAGCCACATTGATTTGTTCGACCCGAAGCCGAAGTTGAACGAGATGAACGGCCAGAAACTGCCGGACGAGATGCTCGAAAAGGTCCGCTTCGCTTTCATCAAGAAGGAAGGCGTCCGACTCATGGGCAGCCCGCGCAAGTTCACCCCGCACGGCCAGTGCGGCACGGAGTTGAGCGATTTGCTTCCGCACATCGGTTCGATTGCGGACGACATCTGCCTTGTGCGCTCGATGAACACGACGCAGTTCAATCATCATCCTGGCCAGTTGATGATGAACTGCGGCTCGCCGCTGTTCGGGCGGCCGACGCTCGGCGCATGGCTCGCATACGGCCTCGGCAACGAGTCGCAGAACCTCCCTGCTTACGTCGTGCTGCACGCCGGACGCGGTTCGAGCGCGGGCGCGAGCGCGTGGACGAGCGGCTTCCTGCCGACCAGCTACGCCGGCGTGCTCTTCCGCAACCAAGGCGACCCCGTTCTGAATTTGTCGAACCCGCCGGGATTCACCGACGAGATGCAGCACCTCGGCCTCGACGCCATCGGTGACTTGAACCGCCTTCGGCACAAATATGTCGCCGACCCGGAAATCGCCTCGCGCATCGGCGCCTACGAACTTGCCGGGCGAATGCAGGCCGCGATGCCGGAGTTGATGGATGTCTCGAAGGAATCGCCCGCGACGCTTGAAGCCTACGGCGTGAATCGCAAGTCGCTCGCAAATCCCGGCGGTCGCGGCGGCGGGCCGGAGACTTACTCGACTTTCGCGCGCAACTGCCTGCTCGCGCGCCGCATGGTCGAGCGCGGCACGCGCTTCGTCACGCTGCTGCACGCGTCATGGGACCACCACAGCAACATCAATCAGGAGCTGCCCTTCTGCGCCGGCATGGCGGACCAGCCCATCGCTGCGCTCGTGAAGGATTTGAAGCAGCGCGGGATGCTTGACGACACGATGGTGATTTGGGCTAGCGAATTCGGCCGCACGCCGCTCGGCGAAAATCGCGGTGGCTCAGCGAACGTCACCGGCCGCGATCATCACCCGTTTGCGTTTTCGATGTGGCTCGCTGGCGGCGGCATCAAGGGCGGGCAGGTCATCGGCAAGACCGACGAAATCGGCTGGGGCATCACCGAGGATCCGGTGAATGTCCACGACCTGCACGCAACCATCCTTCACCAGTTTGGCTTCGAGCACGAGAATCTCACTTATCGCTTCCAAGGACTCGACTTCAAGCTCACCGGCGTCGAGGGCGCGAATGTTGTTCCGAAGATGCTCGCGTGACAGCGCGCAAGTTTGACAAGCCGACCCGCGACCGTTACCAACGCACCTCATGAAACACATCCTTTGCCTCGCGACATTCATTGCCTTCGCTACTTCCACCGCGCTCGCCGCGCCGGAAACGTTCAAAGTCAGCGAATTTACCTTCACGCGTCCCGCATCATGGGAATGGGTCGAGCTGGCCTCGACCGCGATGCGCAAAGCGCAGCTCAAAGTCACCGACGCCAAGACCAAGCAGAGCGGCGATGTGATTTTTTATTACTTCGGCGCTGGCGGCGGAGGTGGAACAAAGGCCAATGTGGATCGCTGGTTTGGACAGTTCGAGGAACCGCGCGAAAAGATCAACGCAAAGACTGAGGAAGTCACGGTCGGCAAGACCAAGGTCACTTACGTTTCGGCCGAGGGCACTTACAAGAGTGGCATGCCCGGCGGGCCGACCACACCAATGCCGAACTTCATGCTGCTTGGCGCGATCGTGGAAGGAGGCGAAGGCAGCATCTTCATCCGCCTCACCGCGCCAAAGGACCTCGCCAAGTCCGCAACTGCCGACTTTAAGAAGATGATCGAGAGTGGGTTGAAGTAACTTCTTCGCGCGTTGTTCAAACAAGGCAGTGGCCGCCTTCGTGTGAAGGCGGCCACTGTTGTTAGATGCTCCCGCTGTCTTACTTACCTGCGAGGGCCGTGCGGGAGTAACGGCGTGCGAGGAACGGTGCGGTCAACACCGCCACCGACTCCAACATTGCCGGATGCCCGGTTTCCTTCGCGATCCAAGTCGCCTTTCGCATTCGCATGTGCCGACACGTGATCACGTTCGATGTCCGTGTTCAGTTTCCCGGCGCCACTGATCATCCTGCCGAGCTTCATGTTGTTCTCGGCGGCGATTTCACCCCAGCCCTTGCCGGCTCTGAACTCCGCGACCACATCGCTGAAGCTCTTGCCGGAGGACTTGGAAATCTCCGTGGCGATGAACAGCCCGCCGAAGCCCAGGCCGGTCTCGGCCTTTTCCTTGCGGAGCGTTTCGACGCTCACGCCCGTCTCGGCGGAGATGTGCGCGAAGACCACGTCGTCTCCGTGTTTGGCCGCGGCGTTGAGTGCGTCGAGTTTTTTGTCGAGGTCGTGCCGTTCACGGGCCTCGCGTTTTTCCATCTCGTGCCGGTCATTGTCCACTTTGGCCTCGACGCGATGGGCTGACTTCATCAGCGCGCCCAGTTTCACGTTGGCCTCGGCGGCGATCTGGCCCCAGCCCTTGCCCGCCTTGAACTCGGCCGCCACGGCGGCAAAGGTTTTGCCCGAGGCTTTGGCCAGTTCGTTGGCGATGAGCAGTCCGCCGAATCCCAATCCGGTTTCGGTCTTTTCCTTGCGAAGCGTTTCGACGCTCACGCCCGTCTCGGCGGAGATGCGCGCGAAGACGGCATCCTGATCGCCGTGTTTTGCTTCGATCGTATTCAGCGTGGACACCTTCGCATCCAGCTCCTGCCGGTCATCGGCTCGCGCCACGGTTCCCACACCCGTCGCCAGCGCGGCGGACAACGCAGTTACGAACAGTTGCTTTTTCATTTTCTGCCTTTCTCATTCGGCTGCCCGACACGGCCGGCTTGCTGTCAGGCCGGCCATTCGTTCAGTCATTTTTGACACCGTTAATTACGGATGACTTTGCCCGTGTCGCCATGGGGTGAGTGACCTAGGGCTTTCGCCGAATGCCACATTTCCAGCCTAAAACGTGTGAAAAAGACTCAAACCGACGGCGTGCAGATCGAATTGCTGGTGCATCTCGTAACGGTAGCTGGGCTGAATGGACCAGCGTTGCGCGAGTCGAATGCGCCATTCCGCGCCGACACTTTGGAAGCGATTTTCGCCGATAAGACTGAATTGCGGATCGCTCACGTCCTCGTCACCGAAACTGTAGAAGGCGCGCACCCACGAGCCTTCGGCATAATCCCAGATTGTATCCAGGCTCACCATGTAGCTTTGAATGTCCCCGCCCGATGGACGCCGCGCGGAACCCAACGGCGGCCTTCCCCTGCCCGCAGCCCCGCTTCCGAGCCGATCGTTCGACATGAAAACGAACACATCACTCGAAAACTTCGGATGCCACAGCCACGTCACCCCCACGTCGCCCTGTTCGACATCAACATCCGTGAAGCGCAGATAATTTACGTCCGCGTGGCCAAGGAACTGTTCAGTGAAACGGTAAGTGCCACCGCCGCCACCCTGCCATTTGGGGATGAAATCGCCCGATAGAGCCGCGCCCGCGTTGGCGCGGACCCGCCAGTCGCCGAGCCACCCACTCGTCCAGAAACCCTGGACCTGGTTGGCCGTGGTGTCGAACCGCCTATACCAGCGATATTCGAGTTGCACCGTTTGCTTGTCCGGCTGATGCCAGAACGCGGACGCAAATGCCTCCTGCCAGTTGGATGGATTGACGCCCGACCCGGTTCTGTCGCGCAGCGCGCTATACTCAAAACCCGCGCTCGCGCCGAACTCGCCGTCGTCGAGAAACCGCTGGAATCGGTCGAGCGACAACGGAGCGCGGTCCACTGCGGCATCTTGGGCAGCGCAGACATTCAGACAGAGAACGACCGCAGCCAGCGAGGCGAGCCGGCGCGGCCAACGACACTGGAATATGGAGATACAGGTTTCGGGAGTGTTCATAGACGATTGATGGTTGTTTCGCAAAAGCCGCGAAGGCTTCCGCGGTTTTGGACTCGGACTGGACGGACTGGCAGATGAACATTCCACAGGTTTTGTGAAATGCAACGGAAGCATCACTCGCAGAGGGGGAAAAACGCAACGGCAACGGCATCATTGAAACAATGCGCGGCTCCGCTAGCCACGGCGCGTCCGATTCACAAAGTCCGCCGAGTTGTTATTCCAAGAAAGCAGAGAAATGTTGCGTAACGACGCCAAAGGAGGCAAATGGTTTTCGTTCTCCTTTGAACAACGGCGCAATTATTGGCACGGGCCGCACGGCGGATGTCCTTTCGTGGGGCGAAGGACGGGTGCTCAAGCACTTTCAGCCGGGACGACCGGCGGCGAAGGTGGAAAGGGAGTTTATGGTTACACGCGCAGCCAAAGCCGCAGGGCTGCCCGTGCCCGCGGCCTACGAGTTGGTGGCTGTGGAAGGGCGGCTGGGAATTGTCTTCGAGCGGATCGAAGGTGTCACGATGCTCAAACAGTTTCAGAGCCAGCCGTGGAAGCTCTTCGCCGCGACCCGTCTGGTGGCGGAGTTGCACGCTCAAGTGCATGGCTGGCCCGCGCCGCCTGAAATCCCGCCGCTTCGGCTGCGAATCGAAGCGCGCATTGAGGACGCGCAAGGGTTGTCGGAGGCGGACAAACAAATTGCGCGGCGCTGTCTGGATCGGTTGCCGGAAGGCGACGCGCTGTGCCACGGAGACTTTCATCCCGACAACATCCTTCTGACCGCAAGCGGGCCGGTCATCATTGACTGGGGAGGCGGCTCGCGCGGCGACCCACTCGCGGACGTGGCGCAGACGATTGTTTTGATTCAGAAGGAGAGCCTGCCATCCGAAACGCCTCTGCCGTTGCGGGCGCTGGTGAGCGTTTCGCGCGCGTTGATGCACGCCGTCTATCAGCGGCATTATCTGAAACTGCGTCCCGGCACTGCACAACGCATCGAGGCTTGGAGGCTGCTGTTACTGGCAACCAGTTCATGCGAGGTAAAGAACGACGAACGACATTCGCTGCTCGCGCGACTTGAGGCTGCAGTGGATCGGCTGCCACGGTGAACAAGCTTTATGAAAACACCTGTTACAGCCCGGAGAATATCTTGTCAGGCGTCGGTGAGACATTATTTTTCGCCCCGCTTATTTTAGAGCGAGTCCCGGTGCCGGCTTGTCATGGGGGGAAATTTCAGGGAAGCTCGCCCCACTTTTTGACACATGAAAAAATCCGCAGCCAAAACAAAGCCCTCCTCACTCGCCCGCGCCCACTCGTCCATCGTCGTGGATGGCGCGGAACGTGCCGCCAGCCGCGCCATGCTCCACGCGGTCGGCTTCAAGCGGGAGGATTTTCAAAAGTCGCAAGTCGCCGTGTGTTCCACTTGGAGCCAGGTCACGCCGTGCAACATCCACATTGACCAGCTCGCCGTGAGCGTCGCGATGGGCGTGAACGAGGCCGGTGGCAAGGCGGTCGTGTTCAACACCATCACCATTTCGGATGGCATCTCGATGGGCAGCGAAGGCATGAAGTATTCGCTCGTTTCGCGCGAAGTGATTGCCGATTCCATCGAGACTGTTGTCGGCTGTGAAGGCATGGACGGACTCGTGGCAATCGGTGGCTGCGACAAGAACATGCCCGGCTGCGTGATGGCGATGGCGCGGCTCAATCGGCCCAGCGTGTTCGTCTATGGCGGCACGATCCTGCCCGGCGACTTTCACGGCAAACCAGTGGACGTGGTGTCGTGCTTCGAAGCCGTCGGATTGCACGCCGCGGGGAAATTTTCCGACAAGGAACTTGCGGCGCTCGAAGAAGTCGCCATCCCCGGCCCCGGCTCGTGCGGCGGCATGTATACGGCGAACACGATGGCCAGCGCGATCGAGGCGCTCGGCATGAGCCTGCCGAATTCGAGCGCGCAAGCCGCCATTTCCACCGACAAGACGAAGGACTGCGAGGCCGCCGGTGCCGCCGTGCTGCACCTCATCAAGCTCGGCATCCGCCCGCGTGACATCATGACGAAGAAAGCCTTTGAAAATGCCATCACGCTCGTCATCGCGCTCGGCGGCTCGACGAACGCCGTGCTGCACCTGCTCGCGATGGCCAGCGCCGCGAACGTGAAGCTGACCATCGACGACTTCACCCGCATCGGCAAACGCGTGCCCGTGCTCGCCGACCTCAAGCCCAGCGGCAAATACGTCATGGCCAAGCTCGTCGAGATCGGCGGCACCGTGCCGTTGATGAAAATGCTCCTCGACGCGGGCCTCATGCACGGCGACTGCATGACCGTCACCGGCAAAACGCTCGCGGAAAATCTCAAACACGCGCCGAAGTATCCCACCGGCCAGGACGTCGTGCGTGATTTTTCAAACCCGATCAAGAAGACCAGCCACCTCGTCGTCTTCCGCGGCAACCTCTGCCCCACCGGCGCGGTCGGCAAGATCAGCGGCAAGGAAGGATTGCTGTTCCGTGGCAATGCGATTTGCTTCGACTCGGAAGAAAAGGCACTCGGCGCGATTCTCGATGGCCGCGTGAAGAAAGGTCATGTCATCGTCATCCGCATGGAGGGGCCACGTGGCGGCCCCGGAATGCGCGAGATGCTCTCGCCGACTTCCGCGATCATGGGCAAGGGCCTCGGCAAGGATGTCGCGCTCATCACCGACGGGCGCTTCAGTGGCGGCTCGCATGGATTCGTCGTCGGCCATGTCACGCCTGAAGCCTACGAGGGCGGCCCGCTCGCCATCGTGAAGAACGGCGACGCGATCACGTTCGATGCGGAGAAGCGCGAGATCACGCTGGAGATTTCCAAGGCGGAGTTGGACAAGCGCCTGCGTCTCTGGAAGCGGCCTGCGCCGCGTTACACGCGGGGCGTGTTGGCGAAGTATTCCGCCACGGTAAAGTCCGCCAGTGAGGGTGCCGTGACGGATTTGGATTTGAAGCTCACCTGAGTTGGGCTGGGCACATTTCATCGCAACGCTTGGAATACGCGGCAAGGTTCCTTCGTCGAGAACAAAGGAACCTTGCTTGCGCGACGACGTTCTGTTCAACATTCGCAAAGCCCGCGAGCGGTTGCCTGTAGCCGACTTGACTGGCCCTGTGCTGCCATGAATCGCCTATTTTCGCGACGCAACGCGCCGCAATTCCTCACCACGGCCGCTCTCTCCGCCGCCGCCGTTTTGTTTGTCGTCCGCACCGGCGCACAGGAACAGAGCGGTCCCCTGCCCGGCCACTCATATCACGGCGAGGCGTTCGACGAAGGCCCACGCCAAAAGGCCTATTTGATGGAAAACTGCGGGCACGTGCATCTGCCCATCACGGCGAAGGATCCGCTCGCGCAGAAGTTTTTCGATCAGGGCGTCGGGCAGTTGTATGGCTTCTGGTATTTCGAGGCGGAGCGGAGTTTCCGTCAGGCGTCGAGTCTCGACACGAATGCGCCGATGCCCTACCTCGGCATGGCGTGGGCAAATTCGAGCAACATCAAGCGCGTGCGCGGCTTCATCAAGCAGGCCGTGGCGCACAAGGCGAGTGCAAGTCCGCGAGAGCAGCGTTGGATTACCCTTTATGAGGAGTTGTGGAAGGGCGACAAGCAGCCCGACAAGGAACATTGGCGGGAACTGGCAATCGGATTGGAGAAATTGAAAAAAGATTTCCCCGATGAACTGGAGGCCAAGGCGTTTCTTGCGTTCCAGATTTACGACAATTCTTCTCGCAGCCTCGCCATCACCAACAACGAGGCCATGGATGCGCTCTTGCGCGAGGTGCTCAAGGCTGAGCCGATGCATCCGGTGCATCACGCGCGCATCCACTTCTGGGATTCGCGCAAGGCGGAGAACGCGCTGACCGATGCGGCGGCGTGCGGCCAGTCCGCGCCGAGTGTCGCGCACATGTGGCACATGCCCGGTCACATCTACGACAAGCTCAAGCGCTATCCCGACGCGGTGTGGCAGATGGAAGCCAGCGCGCGCACGGACCATGCGTTCATGCTGCGCGACCACGTGCTGCCCGACCAGATTCACAACTACGCGCACAACAACGAGTGGCTCACGCGCAACCTTAGCCACATCGGCCGCGTGCATGACGCCGTGGACCTCGCGCGCAACATGATCGAGCTGCCGCGTCATCCGAAATTCAATACATTCGAAAAAGGCAGCACCTACTACGGACGCACAAGGCTCGGTGACATTCTCAATTCGTGGGAGCTGTGGAATGAAACGCTCGCACTCGCGGACACCATTTACCTCGAAGCGGACGGTTCGGCCGCCGACCGCGCCAGGCGGCTGCGGTTGATCGGCCTCGCGAACTTTCACAAGGGCAACACCGCGCAGGGCGAACAGCAAATCTCCGCGCTCGAAGCGATGCTGAAGGACGATGTAAAATCATCTGGCGACAACAAGAACAACGCAACTTCATCCAACCGCCAGCCCATTGAAAACGCGCTCGCAGAAGCGAGGCTCGTGCAGGCGCTCGAATCAAAACAGTTGAAAACCGCGCAGGAGCAGTTCGCGAAAGTCAAAGACCTGAGCAAAGAGCGCCAGGCGCAGTATCAGTTCGCGTTTGGCGAAAAGGACAAGGCGCTGCAACTCGCGCGCGAGGCAGTCCAGGCCGGCACAAACCAGGTGCGCGTGCTCGCGAACTACAGCGACCTGCTTTACCGCGCCGGCAAGTGGAAGGATGCTTACGACAATTTCCTCCGCCTCCGCGAACTCACTTCGCAGGCCGACCTCGACGCGCCTGTGCTTCAACGTCTCGCGCCTGTCGCGAAGGATTTGAAGTTTAGCGCGAACTGGCGTCCGCCATTGAAGAAGCCCGACGATGTCGGCGCGCGGCCCGCGCTCGACAAGCTCGGCCCGTTTCGGTGGCATCCGTGGCAGGCGGCGGATTGGTCGCTTATCACCGGCGACGGACGCACACTTGCTCTCAAGTCGTATCGAGGCCGGCCGGTCGTTGTGATTTTTTACCTCGGCCACGGTTGCGCACACTGCATCGAGCAGCTCAACGCATTCGCGCCGCTCGCGCAGGATTTCGCCAATGCTGGCATTTCGCTCGTGGCCGTGAGCACTGACAGCGTGGAAGGCTTGAGTAAAACACACGAAAAAGCAAAGCAGGCCGGCGGTTTCCCCTTCCCGCTCGTCTCGGATCAATCGCTGAAAATCTTCAAGGCGTATCGCGCCTTTGACGATTTCGAGAACCAGCCGCTGCACGGCTCGTTTCTCGTGGACGGCGACGGGTTTGTTCGCTGGCAGGACATAAGCTATCAACCATTCATGGAAACAAAATTCCTGCTCGGCGAGGCAAAGCGACTTTTGAAGGAGCCGCGCACGCGCGTGCTCGCCGGCCAGCCAATGCGCGTCACGAACAAGCCCGCCGACGCCGCGTGCAAGTGAGTGCGGGCCTTTCGCATCAATTCATTTGAGCCGCCCCGCGCCGGCTGTTACTTCTGTCGCGCGTGAAACCGGAACTCAAGTTCGGCCTGATTGCTGGCGCTGCGGTGAGCACGTGGCTGCTCGTCACGTCGCTCGTCGGATTCCACACTCAGCGGCTCGCGCTCGTTAAATACAGCGACACGACCAGCCTCGCCGTGCTTGCGGGTGTGATTTATGTCGCGCTCAAGTCCCGGCGGACTCGCTCTCAGAATTGCCTCACGCTCGAACAAGGCTGGAAAACCGGCACGCTCATTGCGCTCGTCTCCGGTGCCATCGCCGGGCTGTTCAAGGTCGGCTACAATCACGTCATCAACCCGGGCTGGGTTGAAAAAGCCATCCAATGGGAGACCACGCGGATGAAAGCGGCCAACGCGCCTGAACAAAAAATCGCCTCAATGGAAACGTATCTGCGCGCAACGAACAGCGATTTCTTCCTCGTGACACTCGGCATCGCCGGCACGGTCGTGCTGGGAACGTTTATCGCGCTGGCGCTCGCGTTTGCTCTGCAACGCAAACCAGCGCAAACCTGAATCGCGCCGATTTGATTTGCGCCGCCACCTTCACGGTTCGTTGTCAAGCCGCACGACCTCGTTCAACTCATCAAGAAAATTTGGCAGCGCGGATTCGACGCGGTTCCAGTTTGAAATCAGCGGCGAGGACAATGGATCTTCCAGGAACGCCTTCGCCGCCGCGCGGATGCTGCTGGTGAATGTCGCCACGGCGCCTTCTTCCTCGTGCCGAGGGAACTTCAATCCATTCACGGCGGCGTCAGCGGCGTAGCAGCGGAGCGTGTCCTCGGCCTGCCGCATGTAAGCACTCAACAGCGTGTCGAACAGGCCGGCGTCGAGCTTGATGCCTTCGGCGGCCATCCTGCGGAAAAATGATTTTGCGATGTCAATGGCCATCTTGTTCAGTCCCTTGTCTGGGTCGCGAGTGGAGAGTTCCTGGTGCTTGTGGTCGTAATTCTGGCACAACTCGGACTGGCAGATCGCCCGCGGCGCGGAGTTGCGAAAAACCTCAGCGAGCAGCCCGACTTCAAGCGCCCAGTCATACGGAATGCGCACCCGCCGCACGAGATCCACGTCCAGCGAGAATTCTCCGGCCAGCGGATAGCGGAATGAGTCCATGTAAACGAGGAACGAGTGCGTTCCCAAAATGCTCTTCAGCGCGCGGATCATCGGCGTGACCATCAGGCGCATCACCCGGCCGTTGAACTTGTCGGTGACGCGCGCGTAATAGCCCTTGCAGAAATCGAACCCCAGGGTCGAATGCGCCACCGGATAACACAGCCGCGCCAGCATTTCGCGGCTGTAGGTCAGGATGTCGCAATCATGCACTGCCACCATGCGCGCCTGTTCGCTTGCCAGCACGTAGCCAAAGCAAATCCACACATTCCGACCTTTGCCGCCGGGGCCGGCGCTGACCTCCGACTCGTCGAGCTTTTGGAAAAGCCGCTGCATCCGTGGACCATCGTTCCAAAGGAGCGTGGGCCGTTGCGGCAACTGGCGGAAAAAAGTCCGCGCCTTGCGCCACTCGCGCAACCGGGTGGCACCGTCAATCCCGACGACAATCTGGTTGATGTAAGTGACGGCCTTGAGTTCCCTCAGAATCCGATTCAACGCCGGTGTGCCAACCTCCCGGATGTGACACGGCAACACGAGCGCCATCGGCGTTTCCATGGAAAAGCTTTCCAACTCATCCTCAAGCCGGTGGACATTTCCATCGCCCAGACGGTGCAGCGTGGCGATGGCACCCGTTTGGAAAAAATCCGACATGCCTCCTACCATTCGCCCACTTAGAGCGGCTCGGCAAGTGAAACGCTCGTCGCAAAATTTGACCCCGCGTTCAGACGAGTGGAGATTACGGCGGATTGAAGCTCCTCATCGTCCATTACCATCTGCGTCCGGGCGGCGTGCGCCGCGTCATCGAACAGGCGACGCCGTGGCTGGTGAGACAGTTCGATGGCGCGCTTGAAACGGTGAAGCTAGTAACTGGAGAAGCGGCAGACGCGGAGTGGAACAGTTCATTCGCGAAACGACTCGATCCAACACCGGTGGAAATCTTCGTCGAGCCTGCGTTCAACTATCTCTCCGCGCAAAAACGCTCCCCCGCCGAAGTGACCCGGCGCGCGCGCTATGCCTTGGAAAAACTGTTTGCGAACATTTCGAGCGCAGACTGTTTAGTCTGGGCACACAACCTCGGCCTGGCCCGCAACCTGATCCTCGCACGTGAATTGGTTCGGGTGTGCGAAGCTGGTGGAATTCCTGTCGTCGCGCATCATCACGACTGGTGGTTCGACAATCGCTGGCAGCGCTGGCCCGAGATGCGGCGCTTCGGTTTCCACGCGCTCAAGCAAGTGGCAAAGACGATTTTTCCCTCGACGCGCAACATCCAGCATATCGCCATCAACCGAAGTGATGCGAGAATTTTGCAACGTCACTTTCCCGGACGCGCGCACTGGCTGCCAAATTTAAGCGAGCCTTTGCAGTCGCCAACAACAGTGCGCATCCGCGAGGCCCGTGTCTGGCTTGCGCGGAGGCTTCGCGAGGCAAACGCGCCCGTGTGGATTCTTCCATGCCGCTTGCTTCGGAGGAAAAATATCGCGGAGGCCCTGCTGCTCACGCATTGGCTTCGACCCGAAGCATGGCTCGTCACCACCGCAGGAGTCAGCTCCGAGGACGAGCAACCCTATGCCGACGCACTCGCTCGCGCGGCCCGCAGCCACGGTTGGCGATTGCAGCTTGGCGTTCTGAGCACCGATGCAACGCGCAAACCAACCGTGCCTGAACTGCTTAAGACGAGCGAAGCTGTCCTGCTCACGTCCATCCAGGAAGGGTTTGGCCTCCCGTATCTGGAAGCGGCGGCGGCGCGGCGTCCATTGATCGCACGCTCGCTACCGAACATAGCACCAGACTTGGAATCATTCGGATTCACTTTCCCGCAGTATTACGAAGAGTTACTCGTGGACACACGCTTGTTTAAGTGGCGCGTAGAAATGCGCCACCAGAAAAAACTGTTTTGCGCCTGGCGCGCCAAACTTCCATCCTCGTGTCGAGCGTGGAGTGAAGAACCACCCTGGCTCGCAAGAGGAACACAGCCGCAGCCGATTCCATTCAGCCGGCTTACACTCACGGCTCAACTCGAAGTTCTATCCCAGCCTCTGGAACGTTCGTGGGAATTGTGCGCGCCGCTAAACCCGTTTCTCGAAGTCTGGCGGCGACGCGCCGTCAAAGGCCGGCTGCAAGTCACATCTTGGCCTCGAAAAGCCGGGCGTTGGTTGAGCGGCCAGGCTTACGCGAAGCGATTCGCAGACATTATTTCAACACAATCTCCGGCGCTGTTAAGCGCAAACGCCAGCGTCGCGGCGCAGAAGGAATTCATTCGTCAGAAGCTCGACGCGCGGCACGTCTATCCGTTGCTCTGGTCCACATGCACATGAAGATTCGCGCCATCATCTTCGACATCTACGGCACGCTGCTCCAGATCGGTCTGCAGCCCGCCGACGCGAGCGAGCGCTGGGAATTTTTGTGGCAGGACATGCTGGCCGACGCGGCGCGCCTTTCGCTCGAGGATTTTGCCGCCGCTTGCGCGAAAGTCATGGAGCACGAGCACGCCGCGGCTTACGAGCGCGGCGTTGCGAATCCAGAGATTTTCTGGCCTGACGTGGCGAAGGAAGTCCTGCCTGAACTGGCGCGGTTAAATGAAGCGGACCTTGATGAATTTCTTTTCCGACAGGCGCAGCTTTGGCACACCATCAAACTCGCACCAAATGCCGCCAAGGTTTTGGCTCAACTCCACAAAACACAATTGCCACTCGGCCTAGCGTCCAATTGCCAGCCTTACACGTTGCGTGAATTGGATGCGGCCCTGAGCGCGATCGGTTTGACGTGCAACATTTTCATGTCGCGTCTCTGTTTCTATTCGTTCCAGCACGGCTTCAGCAAACCGAACCCGAAAGTCTTTCAATGGCTTGGCGAACATCTTCAAGTTCTTGGCATTTCGTCCGCGGAGACGCTGATGGTCGGCGATTTCCTGGACAACGATATTGCACCTGCGCAAGCCGCTGGCTGGCAGACGTGGCACCTAACTGCACGTGCCGCCACGGACAGCACCGATGCCGGCGACTGGGGCGAGTTGTCAAAGTTCCTGAGCCGATGGAATGTGATCTGATGTTATGAAACAGATCGTTCTTGGTTCCTCGGCCCCGCGTCGCATCGGTTTTATTTCCACGCGCTTTTCGGGCACGGACGGCGTGACGCTCGAAGCCGACAAGTGGGCGCAGATTCTCGGCGAGTTGGGGCACTCGATCTTCTGGATGGCCGGCCTGCTCGACACACCGCTGGAGACCAGTCACGTCGCGCCGCTGGCTTTCTTTGCTCATCCTGACGTGGTCGAGGTGCAGAAACATCTCTTCGGCAAGGCCACGCGCTCGCGCGCCGTGAGCAATCAAGTGCAAACAATCAAGGAACACCTCAAGGACGAACTCTACCGCTTCATCGAGAAGTTCCAGATCGAAGTGCTCATTCCTGAAAATCTCCTCGCCATTCCGATGCACGTGCCGCTTGGCCTCGCCATGACCGAAGTCATCGCGGAAACCACGCTGCCGGTCATCGCACATCACCATGACTTTGCGTGGGAGCGTGAGCGCTTCACCCTCAGTGCCGTGAATGACTACTTGCAGGCGGCGTTTCCACCGTCCTTCTTCGGCGTTGAGCATGTCGTCATCAACACGATGGCGCAAAAGGAACTCGCGCGTCGCTACGGAATGCCTTCCTCAATCATCCCAAACGTGCTGGATTTTGAGACACCACCGCCGGGCATTGACGACTACACCGCCGATTTGCGGCAGGAAATCGGCCTGCGTGACGATGACATTTTCATCCTGCAACCGACGCGGGTCGTCGCGCGCAAGGGCATCGAGCACGCCATCGAACTCGTGCGCCGTCTCAAGGACCCGCGCGCCAAGCTCGTCATCTCCCATCCTGCTGGCGACGAGGGCAGCGCCTACATGCAACTGCTCAACGAGCGCATCGCCGACGCGCAGATTGACGTGCGCTTCATTGCTGACCGCGTGGGCGAGGAACGCGGCGTCACCGCGGATGGCCGGAAAATTTACACGCTCTTCGACATCTACCCGCACGCGGACCTCGTCACTTATCCGAGCCACTACGAAGGTTTCGGCAACGCCTTTCTCGAAGCCATTTACTTTCGCAAGCCCATTGTCGTGAACACCTATGCCGTTTATGCGCGCGACATCGCCCCGCTCGGCTTCAAAACCATCGAGATGTCTCAACTCATCAGCAATCAAGTCGTCGAGCAAACGAAGGGAATCCTGCGCGACAAAGTGCTGCGCGAGGAATGGGCGGAAACGAACTTCAAACTCGGCCTGCGTTTCTTCTCCTACACCGTTGCGCGCCGAAAACTCGCGACACGCTTGGCGAACTTGTTTGGCGAAGGCGTGTGATTCATCCGACTCTCATTCCCGCGTGTCGCGGAAGAAGCAAGTCATAGCCATCCCCTAGGGTGAACACCCCCGTTGGATGCAACGGAGACAGGCGGAAGGTTGAGGTATGAAAACATTGATTCTGTCAGTTGTGTTCCTGTTCGGAGCCAGCCTCAATCCGTTGCTTCAGGCAGGAGAAGACGACAAGAAGTTTGGCGACACGTGCTTCGTCGCCTACCAAGGCCCGCAGAAGGCCTGGCCGGTGGCTGAAAGCGCCCAAGTCATCCAAGAACACGCGGTGCCGATCTACATCGGCCTGCCGAATAAGAAATACACCATCTTGGGCCGCATCTACGACCCTCGCACTGGCGGCATCGGCATTATTGGACGGGGGCTGGCCGAAGGCCTGTTTTCAGAGCGAGATCGTCAGCGGGATTGCGCCAATCAGGCCAGATATCGCGGAGGCACCGCCGTCCTCGTGACGAACAACAAAGATATCATCAAGGCGTTTGACCTCAGCAAGGAAGACCTCGAGAAAACCACGCCGCTGTTTAATCACAAAGACAAGATCGTGCTTGCGATCAAGTTTGAGACCGACGTCGCACGCGGGAAATGAGCGGCCACCGCCCGCCAACGCCGTGGTGATCAGTCGCGGCCACCCGCGCTAAACGCTCCACCGCGCTGGTTGTTCATCGCCCTCGCAAGCGTGAGCAGCGGGCCGGTGAAGAACGTCGTGACCAGCGCCATCAGCACGAGCATCGCGAAGATGCGCGGTGAAAGGATGCCGAGGTCGTAGCCGATGTTCAACGCGATGAGTTCGATGAGGCCGCGTGTGTTCATCAGCGCACCGAGCGCGAAGGAATCGTTCCAGTTCATGCCCGTGCATCGCGCCGTGAGCATGGTGCCGCCGAGCTTGCCGAATGTCGCGAGTGCGACGATGCCGAGGCAGGTGAGCCAGCCGCCCGCGTCGTTTAGCAGGCCGATTTGTGTCCGCAATCCGGTGAAGACGAAGAACAGCGGCAGCAGGAAAACCGAGCTGAAGTTCTCGATTCGCACGCTGAGCCGGTGACGAAACTCGCCGTGCGCGGGCATCACCACGCCGGCAAGAAACGCGCCGAACAACGGGTGGATGCCGATGATTTCCGTCGCAAGTGCGCTCGCGAGCACAAGCCCCAGCACGAATGCCAGCACGCCCTTGCCCGGCGATTCAGCGTTGAGCGCTTCATCACCGATCCATCGTTCCAAACGCGGCCGGATCACCAGCAGCATGACGGACACGAAAACAATCACCAAAGCAATCGTGAGCACCGAGCCAGACAGCGCGTCCGTCTTCACGATGGCCACAACAAACGCCAGGATGCACCACGCCGCCACGTCGCCAGCCGCCGCGCATGTGAGCGCCGTGCTGCCCAGCGGCGTCTTGGACATGCCTCGTTCTTGCAAAATTCTCGCGAGCACCGGAAACGCCGTGATGCTCATGGAAATTCCCATGAACAGTGCGAAGGCCGTGAAGGATGTGCCTGGTGTTGCCAGTGTCGAAAACAAAAACAGCGCCGCCACCGTGCCGAGAAAATACGGGAACGCGATGCTCATCTGGCTTACCAGCACGGCAGTTCGCGCCTGATGACGGAGGTGGGTCACGTCGAGTTCCATTCCAATCGCGAACATGAACAGGCAGACACCGATTTGACTCAGCAACTTGAGCGTGCCCAACGATGCCACGGGAAAGACGAAACCGAACACATCCGGCGCAAGCCAGCCAAGCAGTGACGGACCGAGCACAATGCCCGCGGCCATCTCGCCGACCACCGCGGGCTGGCCCATGCGCGCGAAAGCCGCGCCGAAAATCCGGGCCGTTGCGATGATGACGATCAACTGGAAGAACAGCCGGCTCAACGGCTCGTCCAGATTCGATTTCAGGCCGGAAAAAGCCCCTTGCTGCGCGATCACTTTCTTTGCCGTCGCCGGAAACGTTTCCAAAAGCTTGGAGATTTTTGCTTCAACCGGCGCGGGGGCGACGAGCGTCTGCCCGTGCCGCAAAATGAGGCCGATGCCCAGCCCGAAGACCAGCAGCACCGAGATGTAGATGAGAAGGTTCCTGTTCAAATGCCGTGTCGCCGGAGTTGATAACAGCAACCGCGCCAGCATGTCCACCGCGACCGCTCGGTCCCGGCAGACGATGAAACTTCCACTCGCCATGCAGCGCCAGTTTCGCCTAAGCTCCCCGCCCTGATTCGGTAGGGACGCGCTGCGGTGCGTCCTTGCTTTCTCCGCAGTCGGCACCGTGATGGACGCGGAGCACCGCGTCCCTACCGGACACATCGCATGATGACCAGCACGCAAATCCGCCAGTCGTTCCTCGACTTCTTCAAGTCGAAGCAGCACACCATCGTCCCCTCGTCCAGCCTCATGCCGGACAGCCCGAACCTGCTCTTCACCAACGCCGGCATGAACCAGTTCGTGCCCATCTTCCTCAACGAGACCAAGTGCCCCTACTCGCCCGGCCGCGCCGCCGACACGCAAAAGTGCATCCGCGCCGGCGGCAAGCACAACGACCTCGATGACGTCGGCCTCGACACCTACCACCACACGTTCTTCGAGATGCTCGGCAACTGGTCCTTCGGCGACTACTTCAAGCGCGAGGCCATCAGTTGGGCGTGGGAGCTGGTCATCGAAGTCTGGAAGTTCCCGCCGCAGCGCCTCTACGCGACGGTCTATTGCCCCGACAAAACCAAGGGCGACCCCAGCGAGTTCGATCAGGAGGCGTGGAACTTCTGGGCCGAGAAATTCCGCTCCGTCGGCCTCGACCCCGCCGTCCACATCGTCAACGGCAACAAGAAAGACAACTTCTGGATGATGGGCGACACCGGCCCGTGCGGCCCGTGCTCCGAACTCCACGTGGACCTCACGCCCGCCGGCGACACCCGCGGCCTGCTGGTCAACAAAGGCACCGCCGAGTGCATCGAGATTTGGAACCTCGTCTTCATCCAGTTCAACGCGAACGCCGACGGCACCTTCAGCCCGCTCCCGGCCAAGCATGTGGACACCGGCATGGGCTTCGAGCGCGTGACTAGCATCATCCAAGGCACCAAGAACTTCACCGACTTCGCCAACGCGAAGATTTCCAACTACGAGACCGACATCTTCCGCCCCATTTTCGACGAGCTGGGGCAGATGAGCGGGAAGAAATACGGCAGCACGCTGCCGCAGGGGAGCGCGACCGTCCCGGTCGCCCCGGTCGGCGTCCCGCCGACCGGTCCCACGCGCACGACGAATCCGATTGCGCCATCCACTTCCTACGCGCCCGAGTCCGCTGCGCGGGACGCGCAGCAGGGCGACCGGGACGGTCGCGCTCCCCAGGCGATAGCGCCCCAATCGCAAGTTCCCCAAGTCACTTATTACAAACGCCGCCTTCCGCACTTCGAGCGTCCGTGGGCCAAATACATGGTCAGCTTCACGACGCGCGAGCGGAAGCAGCTCTCCGAGGCGGCGCGCGCGGTCGTGCTCAAGAGCCTGCTCTTCGGCCACGAGCAGCGTCGCTATCAGATGTATGCCGCGTGTGTCATGCCCGACCACGTTCACTTTCTGTTTGAGCCGCAAATCAAGGAGCAGGACAAGGACGGCCAGCCCGTGTTCTGGCCGCTCGCCGAGTTGATGCATTCGATCAAGTCTTTCACCGCGCACGAAATCAACAAGCTGGAGAAGACCACGGGCCAGGTGTGGGAGAACGAATCGTTCGACCGGATGATTCGCGGCGACGCCGACCTCGAAGAAAAATTCCACTACATCTGTCGCAACCCATGGGACTCCGGCGTCGCTCCCCTCACCGAGAACTACCGCTGGCTCTGGACACCCGACGCCATCGCCGAGGAGAAGCAAAGTCACGAAACAACCAAGAGCGCGACCGTTCTAGAAAAGGGGAGCGCGACCGTCCCGGTCGCTCCGGTCGGCGTCCCGCCGACCGATTCTTCGCGCGGGGGCGCGGCGAGATTGTCAACAGTTCTGACTTCCCACGCGCCAGGGGCTGTTGCGCGGGACGCGCAACAGAGCGACCGGGACGGTCGCGCTCCCCAAACGTCCGCTCCCCATGCGGAGCAAATCCAGATCGACATCGCCTTTCGCGTCATCGGCGACCATATCCGCACGTTGAGCTTCGCCATCGCGGATGGCATCCAGCCGGGCAACACCGACCGCAACTACGTCCTGCGCCGCATCCTGCGCCGCGCGGTGCGCTACGGCCGCACGCTCGGCTTCCACGAGCCGTTTTTTTACAAGCTCGTGGACGTGCTCGCCGCGACGATGGGCGATGTCTTCCCCGAAATCCGCACCCGCCAGCAGCACGTTAAGGATGTGCTCAAGCTGGAGGAGGAGAGTTTTAACAAGACGTTGGATGCTGGAATCGCTCTGTTTGAGGAAGTGATTCGTCTGGAGAAGACGTTGAGAGAATTAGTCGAAAATTTGGTCCCACACATCGAGAAGATTGAAATTGTGGCGGCGAAGAGCTTTGGAACATCCGAGGCGAGCCTACAATCGTTGAACGACATCTACACAGATGTCCAAGTTGTAGCCGGAGAAGTTAGAGGATTGAACCGCGATCTCTGGTTCAAAATGGCGGAAAAGGAAGAGCGGAGTTTAGTCGAAGCTGCACAGCAGTTGCTAAACATCGTCAACACCCTCTTCGATGAGTCAGTTCCTGTTTCTGTTCGGGAGGCATTTGCGAATGAGGCGGAAACTCACATCGCTTCTATCCGCACAGGGCTAGTGACCATCGCAAAAAGACCGAATGAGTTTCGCAGCAGTGCGGCATTCGTTCTCTACGACACCTACGGCTTCCCCCTCGACCTCACCGAGTTGATGGCCCGCGAACGTGGCCTGGCCGTGGACGTGGCCGGCTTCAACGCCTTGATGGAGGAGCAAAAGGCCCGCGCCCGTGCCGCGCAGAAGAAGACCGTCATCGAGCTGTCCCAAATCGAGACCAAGACGCCCACGCGCTTCCTCGGCTACGACGCGCTGGAGACGCCCGCGCGCGTGCTCGAAGTCGTCGGCCTCAAGGACAAGACCGCCGTGGTGCTCGACACCTCCACCTGCTACGCCGAGATGGGCGGCCAGCTCGGCGACACGGGCGAAATCCTCCACGTCCCGGTAGCAGCCGACGTGAGTCGGCTCAAACTCTCAGATGGAGCGGACTTACGTCCGCTGCTACGCGTCACGAACACGCAGAAGTCCGGCAACACCTGGCTGCATTTCGTAGAAGGCGACGAGCTTCCCGCCACGGGAGACACCGTGGTTCTCCGGGTGAACAAATCGCGCCGCGATGCGATCCAGCGCCACCACACCGTCACGCACCTGTTGCACTGGGCCTTGCACGAGGTCGTGGGCCAGGAAGCCTCGCAGAAAGGCTCCTTCGTCGGGCCGGACAAGCTGACCTTCGACTTCAACAGCGCCGCGCTCACGCCCGCGCAGGTCGCGGACATCGAGAAGCTCGTCAACGAGCGCATCGTCGAAAACGCCGGTGTCTCGTGGACCGAAGTCCCGCACGCCGACGTGAAGTCGCGCAAGGACGTGATGCAGTTCTTCGGCGACAAATACGGCGACACCGTGCGCGTCGTGCAGATCGGCGGCCACGCCACGAAGCTCGACGGCTACAGCATGGAACTCTGCGGCGGCACGCACACGCGCGCGACCGGCGAGATCGGCCTCTTCCGCATCGTCGGCGAGAACGCGATTGCCGCCGGCGTGCGCCGCATCGAAGCCGTCGCCGGCCTCACCGCCTTCGACGCGATGCGCCTGGACCGCGAGTTGATCCGCACCGTGGCCGGCAAGGTGAATTCCCCCATCCACGAACTGGAAAAGAAGATCGAGTTGGTGCTCGCGCACCAGAAGGAGCTGGAGAAGGCGCTCAAGACCTCCATCGCGCGCAACGCCGCGCAGACCGCCGCGTGGTTGCTCACGCGCGTGACGGAAGTGAACGGCATCCAGCTCATCACGCAGGGTTTCCCGGACGGCGACACGGAATATCTGCAAGCCGTGGTGGACGCGCTCAAGAGCCATTTCAAGGGCGTCATCGTCCTCGGCGGCGCGGCAAATGGCGCGGTGGCGCTGGTCGCGGCCGTTTCGCCGGAGTTCACTGCGAAGATTCAAGCGGGCAAAATCATCCAGCAGATCGCGCCCATCGTCGGCGGCAAGGGCGGCGGCAAGCCCGACAACGCCCGCGGCGGCGGCAAGGACGCCAGCAAGCTCGACGCAGCGCTGGCAAAGGTGAAGGAGTTGGTCGTCTGAGCAAGCAGCCCCGCAAACCAGCCCGTCATCGCTCAGGCTCAATGCGAACGGCGACGCCCGGAGCCGAGGAAGCGCCGGTCGCGGTGCGGATTCATCCAAGCCAGTTTCCTGCGGCTATTGAGGAGGCGTTCTGCGCCTCGCTCCAGAGCCGGCGGATGAACCACAAGTTTCATTACGACACCGCCAAGCAGGCGCTGCGCTGGCTGCGGGTGCATGAGGCGTTCTCACCGGCCCGCCTGGACCGGTCATGCAAGGAAGCCTACGACCTTGCCTCGGCCGCCGCGGCGCAGTTGATGGGCCGGGGAGACATTGATGTGGTCAGCCTCGGTTGCGGCGGCGGTCAAAAGGAGCTGGGGCTGCTCCGCGCCTTGCGCGCGTCCCGCCCGGCTCGACGTGTGCGCTACGTGCCCACTGATGTCAGTGTGAGCCTTGCCCTGATCGCGCGCGAAGCCGCTCTGTGCGCCGGAATTTCGCCCGCTGAATGCGAGCCGCTGGTGCTTGATCTTGCCCGGGTGAAAGACTGGTGCAGGGCGCTGCAACCGGTCCTCGCGCCGGGCGTTCGACGAGTGATCACTTTTTTCGGAATGCTGCCAAACTTCTCGCCAGCGGACGTGCTGCCCAGGCTCGCTGGACTGCTCGAGCCGGAGGACGTGCTCCTCGTCAGCGCGAATCTCGCACCGGGAAGTGATTACGCAGCCGGTGTGCGGAAAATTCTTCCATCTTACGACAATGCGCTGACAGGCGAGTGGCTGTTCTCGGTGCTCGGCGATCTCGGTGTCGCGCGCGACGACGGTCGCATGGAGTTTCGAGTAGTGCCGTGCCCGGAAGGTTCCGGTTTACTGCGGGTCGAGGCGGACTTTGTTTTCCGCAGAGCCTGCTCGCTGCATTATTGCGGCAAGGAGTGGCGTTGCAAACGGGGCGAACGGTTCGGGCTCTTTTTCTCGTATCGTCACACGCCCGGCCATGTGAAGGACTTGTTCGTCCGCCACCGCCTGCTTCTCTGCGACCAATGGTTAAACGCCGGAGGCGACGAAGGCGTTTTTCTGATTCGACGCCGCGGGCGGGTGCGGCCCAGATTGTCTAGCGGCTTCACACTGCAGGGAAAATAGTTACACTTGGGCCATGTTCCAGCGGTTCTCCGTCAAGCTTTGCTCCTGGCTCGCCTGTGCTTTGGCCAGCGCACCGGCGGCGCGTGCCGCCGAGTTGACCGTGGTGCCCGTCTATGGCGAGATCGTCGACGCCGACACGGGCAGGCCCCTCGCGGCGCGGGTGTATTTGCAAGGCGCGGATGGCAAGTGGCAGTTCCCGAAGTCGGTGCCGCCTTACGGCTCGGCGGTGCGTTATGAGAAGCGCAGCGGGTTCAACACGAACGCGACCGAGTTTCACACCACACTCTCGGCGCACATGTGGGTCGCGGAACTGCCGCCGGGCCGCTACACCGCAACCGTCGAGCGCGGCAAGGAATGGCTGCCCCTGACGAACCAGTTCACCGTCGGGACCAAGTCGCTTCAACTGAAGCTCTCGCTCAAACGCTGGGTGAACATGGCCGAACTCGGCTGGTTCAGCGGCGACGCGCACAATCACCGCGCGCCCGCCGAGCTGGAGACGGCGATGCTCGCCGAGGATGTGAACGTCGCGCTGCCGATGATTGACTGGACAACGGCGGACAACGTCCCGCCCGCGGCGAGCGACAAGAGCATAAAGGGAGCATTTGGAAACAAGCCCGTCGTTGTGGATCCAACACACGTCTGGTTCCCGCGCAACACGGAATATGAAATCTTCCGATCCGGCGGAAAGAATCACACGCTCGGCGCGCTTCTCATCGTTGGGCATCGCGAGCGGTTCGATGTGCCGGTGTTTCCGATCCGGCGCGTCTCCGAGCGCGCACATGCTGAGGGCGGGTTGATTGATTTGGAGAAACACAACTGGCCTTGGTCGGTCGCCATCGTGCCGGTGTTGAAGCCGGACCTTTTTGAACTGGCGAACAACCATCACTGGCGTGTCGAGTTCGGTGTGCGCAACTGGGCCGTGCCCGCGCCTGCGTGGATGAAGCTTCCCGGAAACGGCAGCGGCACGGACACGGAGGAGTCATGGACGCGCTACGGTTTTGAGACTTATTACGCGCTGCTCAACTGCGGTTTCCGGCTCAAGCTGTCCGCCGGCACCGCGAATGGTGTTCATCCGGTGCCACTGGGCTTCAGCCGCGTGTATGTGCACTGCGATGACGGTTTCAGTTATGAAAAGTGGATGAAGGGACTTGCGGCCGGCCGCAGTTTCGTGACCACGGGACCGATGGCATTAGCGACCATGAACGGCGCGCTGCCGGGCGAAGTGTTCCGCGCGGCGACACCGTTCCGCCGGACCAACGAAATGGAAATCGCGCGAAGCCCATTCAAGACTCGATGGGAACTCGTGCAGAACGGCGAAGTCGTCTGGACGCTGAAGAACTACACCGACAGCGGCCAACGCTCCGCACCGGAAGGCGTCTTCGCAGACAACGGAATCGTCACGGACACATCGTGGTTTGCGCTTCGCTGCTTCGAGGAGCATCCCGACGGCCGTGTGCGCTTCGCCCACACCGCGCCGTGGTGGGTGGAAATCGAGGGCAAACCGCTCTGGCCTAAACGCGAGCAGGTCGAGTGGTTCGCGAAACGCACCGAGGAGGAAATCGCCCGCAATACGGGCGTCATCACCGACGAAGCCCTTGGCGAATTCAAGGAGGCGCTTGCGGCGTGGCAGAAGATTCTTGCGACCGCGCAGTGAGGTTCCTTTGTCGAGGATTATTCGGAACAAGTTGATTCATTTTTTGTCGCGCGCGGATGACTCTTCTCTCATAGTCGGCGCACATGAAGTCAATGACGGGCTATGGGCGCGGTGAGTGCGCCCGCAACGGATTCAAAGTGACTGTGGAGGTCAGCTCGGTGAACCGCCGCCAAAGCGAGATATCCGTCAACCTCCCGCGCGATCTCGAACCGCTTGAGGCGCAAATCCGCGATGAAATCAACCGTGTCATCTCGCGCGGACGCATCACCGTGCGGGTCGCGTTGCACGCCGCAGGCGGGAAACTCGCCAATCAGGCGCGCGTGAACAAGGCGCTGGCGGAAGCCTACGCGAAGGAGTTCCGCAAGCTGGCGAAGTCGCTGAAATTGAGCGGCGAATTGAGCCTCGATGCGGTGCTGCGTTCGCCCGGCGTTTTGGAGACGGACGAGGACCGTGGCGACGCGGAGGATTTCTGGCCGGCGGTTCACAAATCGTTGACACAGGCGCTTGCCGCGCTCCTGAAAATGCGCGAACGCGAAGGCGCGCACCTCGCAAAAGACCTGCGGGGCCGGATGAAAATCATTTCCGCCGCCGCTGCGCGCATCCGTGCCCGCGCGCCCGATGTGCAGCAGCGCTATCGTGAGCAACTGATCGAGCGTATCAAGGCAGCGGGGCTTGACGCACCTGTGGTTGACGACGAGCGATTGACAAAGGAGGTCGTTTACTTCGCCGACCGTTCCGACATCTCAGAGGAGTTGACGCGTTTGGAAAGCCACTTCCAGCAGTTCGAAGACTGCGTCAAATCTGCCGAGCCCATCGGGCGCACGCTCGACTTTCTTTCCCAGGAATTGAACCGGGAAATCAACACCATCGGCTCGAAGGCCAGCGATGCGCTCATTTCCCGCGATGTCGTCACGGTCAAGGCCGAGCTGGAAAAATTTCGCGAGCAGGTGCAGAACGTCGAGTAGCCTTCATGCCGGACGCAAAACCAACGCCACTCCTCATCGTCTTGTCCGCGCCTTCCGGCGGCGGCAAGACGACGCTGTGCGGGCAGTTGCTGGCGACAAATCCAAACGTATCCCGCGCCGTCACCTGCACGACGCGCGCGCCGCGGCCCGGTGAGCGCGACACCGTGGATTATTATTTCCTCGGTGCCGCGGATTTCCAAAAACGCGTGCAGGCCGGTGATTTCCTTGAGCACGCCTCGGTTTATGGCAACAGCTATGGCACGTTGAAGGGCGAAGTGCTCGACAAACTGCGCGCGGGCAAGGACGTGTTGCTGGCCATTGATGTGCAGGGCGCGGAGACTGTCCGAACGCGCGCCCAGAGGGATGACGAACTGCGGCGTTCACTCATCACGGTCTTCCTCACGCCCGCGTCGCTGGCGATTCTTGAACAGCGTCTCAAAATGCGCGGCACGGACGACCCGGCGGTCGTTCAGAAACGCCTTGCTGTTGCAAAACAGGAGATCGAACAGTGGCGGCGCTTCGACTATCTCATCATCAGCACGTCGGTCGCGGAGGACCTGCGACGGATGCAGTGCGTGATCGAGGCTGAAAAGATGCGCCAATGCAGGGCAGCCGCACCATTGCTGGACTAAAGTCCGAGTTTGGCGCAGTTTGGGACAAGAACAAACCGCGACATGGCCGCAACGAAGAACATTGTCCTCGGCGTCACCGGCTCCATCGCCGCGCACAGGGCCGCGGACGTGTGCAGCCTTTTAATGAAAGCCGGCTGCAACGTGCGCGTGGTGATGACCGCCGATGCGCAGCACTTCATCACTCCCCTGCCCTTCAAGACGCTTTCGCGCAATCCAGTCCTGACGAACATCTACGACGAGGAGAACGGCTGGAAGCCCGTCCACACCCAACTTGCCGATGAAGCAGCGCTGCTGCTCATTGCGCCCGCGACGGCAAATATTCTCGCGAAGCTGGCTCACGGCATCGCGGATGATGCGCTTTCGTGCATCGCGCTCGCTTTGAATTCGCACGCGAAGACGCTGGTCGCCCCCGCGATGAACGGCAAGATGTGGTTGCATCCTGCAACGCAGGCAAATGCTGCCACGCTTCGCTCGCGCGGCGTCGAATTCATCGGACCCGCTGAAGGGATGCTCTCCTGCGGTTATGAAGGGATTGGCCGTTTGTGGCCGGTTGAGCAGATTGTTGAACGCGCCCTCGCATTGATTGCAGCCAGGAGCTGACTGGAGTTGTTGTTTCCCATGAACAAATCCTCGGCGAAACGCTGGATGTTTCTGCGGGAATTCATTTCCACGCCGATTGTTTCGGCCTCGGCGCGGGCGGACCGCATCCGCTTCATGGAACGGGACGTGTGCCTGACGATCAAGGTGGTGATGTTCACGGCCTTCTCGTATATTCTGTATTCACCAGATTGGTTCGAGGGCACGCCGACTGTGGGCCAGATTGGGGTCGAGACGATCAAGGGCGCGTTTCTCATATTTTTGGCGCTCAACATCGTGGTTGGCGGGATCGTGCTGGCGATGGATTTCCTGCCGCTGATGCTGGTCGAGTGGTCGGTGTTTGTGGTGAGCATGATGGACAGCTTGTTTGTAGCACTGCTCGTTGTCATCACGGGCGGACTGGAAAGCACGATTTATTGGGTGTTCCTCTTCATCATCCTGCGCAATGCCGTAAGCATTCCACTGGTGCGCCGACAGATCATCCTTAATGCCGCGGTGATTGCGTTCTACATATTCGCCGGCTTTCTGGATCAAACATGGCAACAACTGGACCAACGCTACCGGCAGTTTGACGAAAGATTCGTTCAAGTGAATGCGCAGCCGGGCGTCCGGCACACGGGAGCCAACATGCCGCCTGCGGTCCGGCTTGCGACAAACAGGCCGGTTTCAGCGGTTGCCAACACGAACAGCAACCCTTCCGACTTGGCAAAAACGGGCAAGCTACGCCCGAAGCGGCGGAGCATGACTGACTTTGACGATCCAGAATTCGGCACAGCGGCTTTGAACGCGATCAATGCGATCCTGGACGCACACACCTGGGACCGCGTTCTCATGCGTGTGCTTCTGCTCGCGCTGCTGGCCCTGAGTTGCTACGGCATCAATGTCCTCGCTGACCTGCACTTGTCCTCCATCGAGGAGGCGCGGGAGTTTTCTGCCCGGCAGGAACAGTTACGCTCCACCGGCAGGCTGGCTGCGGAAATTGCCCATCAGTTGAAGAACCCCCTCTCCATCATCAACAACGCCGCCTTCAATCTCCAGCGCTCGTTGCGGGATGCCAAACCTGACGCCGTTCAGCAACTCGATATCATCCGTGAAGAAATTCATCGCTCCGACCGGATCATCACCGAGTTGATGGGCTACGCGCGGCTCTCCGAGGGCCGTGTCGAAAAGCTGCAACTCCACGAAGAGATTGACGCCGCCATTGCGCAGGCCCTTCCCAACGGGGCCAATTACGAAATCACCGTCCAGCGCGATTACGACCGTCCGCTGCCGCCACTGTTGATGCAGCGGGCGCATCTGCGGGAAATCCTCGTGAACATTTTCCTGAACTCTCGCGAAGCCATGCACGGCAAAGGCCGCGTCGAAGTCATGGCGCTGCCCGGCGAAAACGACTCCGTCATCATCACCATCAAGGACAGCGGCCCAGGCATCCCGCCGGAACAGCTCGACCGGATTTTTGAGCCTTATTTTTCGACCAAGGAAACGGGCACCGGCCTCGGTCTCGCAATCGTCAAGCACAACACGGAGCTTTACAGCGGCGCTGTCCGGGCTGAATCAGAGCTTGGAAAAGGCACGCGCTTCACACTACAGTTCCCGTCGAAAGTCCTGTTGCGCTCCACACCATGAGCACGGCACTGCCGCCCATCCTGTTCATTGACGACGAGAGAAACATGCGTCTCTCGATGAAGTCGGCCCTTGAAGAGGAAGGCTATGAAGTTGAGACGGTCGAAAGCGCCGAGGAGTCCCTCAAGCTGCTTGCGCAGCAAAAGTTCCTCATGGTCATCACTGACGCGCACCTCACGGGGATCAGCGGCTACAGCCTGCTTTCACACATCAAGCGCGACTGGCCCGACCTGCCCGTCCTCATGATCACGGCCTATGCCACGCCCAAGCTGGCCGTCGAAGCCCTCAAGGCCGGCGCAATGGATTATCTTCCCAAGCCCTTCGCACCCGAGGAACTTCTTCACGCTGTGCGGCGGTGCGCCGAGCACTTTCGGTTGCTCAGGGAAAACGCCGCCCTGCGCGAGCAGGTCACACAAGACTACCGCCTCGACCATATCATTGGCGAATCGTCCAAGATGGGTGAGCTGCGCAAACTCATCCAGACTGTTGCGCCAAGCAAGGCCAACGTGCTCATCCTCGGCGAAAGCGGCACGGGCAAGGAGCTCATCGCCGGAGCGCTCCATTGCCTCAGCCCGCGCGCGGACAACAACTACGTCCGCATCAATTGCGCCGCGATCCCGGAGACACTTCTCGAAAGCGAACTCTTCGGCCACGAACGGGGCGCGTTCACCGGCGCGATCAAGCAAAAGCCCGGCCGCGTTGAGGAAGCCGACGGCGGCACTATCTTCCTCGATGAAATCGGAGACATGAGCCGCTCGCTCCAGGCCAAACTGCTGCGCTTCCTCGAGGACGGCACATTCACGCGCGTCGGCGGCACCGATGAACTCAAAGTGGACGTGCGACTTCTTGCCGCGACCAACCGTGACATCATCGAAGCCATCCGTGCCAATTCGTTTCGCGAAGACCTCTACCATCGTCTCAACGTCGTGCAGCTCCGTCCGCCGCCGTTGCGCGAGCGCGGACGGGACATCATTCTCCTTGCCGATTATTTCCTCGCTCAATTTTGCCGCGCGTTGAACAAGGGTGTCAAAACGCTGTCGAAAGGCGCCGAGGTCAAACTGCTTTCACACCACTGGCCGGGTAACGTCCGCGAATTGCGGAACGTGATTGAACGCGCGGTGATTCTGGAGGAGACATCGCAAATCCAGCCGGTCAGCCTGCCGGACTTTGAAATCGAGACACGTTTGCGCAAATCCGGCGGGTCAACGTCCGCGTCCACCTCTTCGCAGACGCTCGATGAAGCCGTCGCCGCGTTTGAACGCCAGCTCATCATCAACACGCTGGTGAACAACAATTACTCGATCAACAAGACCGCCGAGCATCTCAAGGTCACACGCCACGCCCTCCGCTACCGCATGCAACGGCTGAACATCAGCACAGATGGCAGCACGGAGGAGGAAACGCAGTTCTTCACGAAGGAGTCCATCAATGCTCCCGCCGCCTGAACTTTTCGCCGCCGCAAATCCCGCTGACCTGCTTCCAGCTCCGCCTTCAACCGCGACAACGCAGGCGTTCAAAGACCTCTGGGTCGTGCTGGGAATCGCATTTGCCTTGGGATTGTTGTTTCTTCTGTGGGCAAGATTTATGCGCACTGGAGGTGACAACGATCCAAGACGCCGCCGAGTCCAAGGCGCCAAGCATGGCCAGCGTCCGGTGAACCCTACCCTTGCGGAAACCGGGGGCCTGCCTCCAGTCAGGCCGGACGCCGCGCCGCCTTCTCCGCCACCCAGCCATGAATCCGCACGTCAGTGAGACAATCACGCGGCGCAGCGCGTCCAATCTGGCGCTTGCGTTCGTGCTGCTGCCGCGCGAAAAACGCGCCGCGATGAGCGCGCTCTACGCCTTCTGCCGCGAGGTGGACGACGTGGCGGACGATGAAACGCGCCCGGATTTTGAGCGTCGTGCACTTCTCGCCGCGTGGCGCACGGACATCAAGCTCGCCTGCTACAACGGCGCGGCGCAGTTTCCCGTGAACCAGGAGCTGCGTCCGTTCATCACGCGCTACAAGCTGCGCTACGAATTGTTCGAGGACCTTATCCGTGGCGTCGAGATGGACCTCGACATCAAGCGTTACGAAACTTACGAGCAGCTTGAACAATACTGTTACCGGGTCGCCTCCGTCGTCGGGCTGCTCAGCATTGAAATCTTCGGTTATACGAACCCCGCGTGCCGCGATTATGCCGTGCATCTGGGCAAGGCGCTCCAGCTCACAAACATTTTGCGAGACGTGCGCAGCGACGCGGAGCGCGGCCGCATCTACCTGCCGGTCTCGGAACTGGCGCGCTTCAACGTGAGCACTGATGAGATTCTCCACGGCGATTATTCGCCGCGCTTCCGTGAACTTGCCACAAGCGTCGCAGACCGGGCCAAGTGGCATTATCAACAAGCCCGCGAGAGCCTTCCCGCCGAGGATCGTCGTGCGATGGCGACTGCGGAGTTGATGGGCTCCGTCTATTGGCGGCTGCTGTGCAAGCTCGAAGCGCGGCAGTTCAACGTGTTCGGCCCGCGCCCGACGCGGTTGACCAAGCTGCAGAAACTGCTCCTCATCGGCCGCACCTGGTATCGCACCGCCACCGGCGCGCTCGTCCCGAATTATGGCGTCTCCTGACGCGCCGCGCCGCCTCATCGTCAATGCCGACGACTTTGGCCGCTCGCACTCCATCAACGCGGCCGTCATCCGCGCACACCGCGAAGGGATACTCACGACCGCGAGCCTGATGGTGAACGGCGAGGCGTTCGACGAAGCCGTTGCGCTTGCGAAGCAGACGCCCACGCTCGGCGTCGGGTTGCACATCACGCTCATCGTAGGCACATCGACGCTGGCGGCCGCTGAAATTCCCGGTCTTGTCAACGCGCGTGGCGAATTCAGCAATGACCCTGTAAAAACAGGCTTCCGCTACTTTTTTGACTCTGCATTGCGTCCGCAACTCGAATGCGAAATCGCGGCGCAATTTTCCAAGTTCCGTCAGACGGGTCTGACCCTAGACCACGTGAACGGCCATCTCAATCTGCACCAGCACCCGCGCATCATTGCCATCCTGCGCGATCACGCGCGCGAATGGGGGATCACGCACATGCGGCTCACGAGCGATCCGTTCTGGCTCAACGCCCGGCTGGCCGGCGGCGCGTGGTTTTACCGCGTGCTCCACGCGGTGATTTTCAATTCGTTGAGCTGGTGCTCGCGCGGGGCACTCCGCGCGCGCGGCATCCGTCACACGCGGCGCGTTTTTGGATTGTTGCAGAACGCGCGGGTGGAGGAGGAGTTCGTGTTGAAGCTCTTGCCTGCCCTGCCCGCGGGCGATTCGGAGCTTTACTCGCATCCATCGCTCGATGAATTTAAGAACGAATTCGATGCGCTCGTCAGCCCGCGCGTGAAGGCGCTCGTTGAATCGCAAAAAATCCGGCTCATCCGTTATCAGGACCTCTGACATGACCAAGCTGCTCCTCGTGCTCATCATCGGGCTTCTCTTTGAGGCCATCGGCGTGGTGTATCTGAGCAAGGGCCTCAAGCAAATCGGCGAGCCGCCGCGCATCACGGCGGGCGAAATCCTCCGCCTCGTCAAGCGCGGAGCGACGAACGGCAGCATCCTCCTCGGCGTCTTGTTGGAGGCGATTTTTTTTGGCGCGTTGCTTTACCTGCTTTCACAGCGCGATGTCAGCCTCATCTGGCCGCTGACGTCGCTTGGCTTCGTCGTCACCGGGCTGGCGGCGAAGTTCATCCTGCGCGAGGAAATTTCAGCGGCGCGCTGGGCGGGCATCGCCCTCATCGTTGCCGGCGCGGCGCTGATTTCGTGGAGCGACAAATCAAAGGAGAGAAAGGCGGCCATCGAAGCCGCGGCGGAACGCGCGTTGAAAACGGGCCGCTGACAGCGAATCAACTCGCGAGCACGCGGAAGAGCACTTCAGCAAGACCTTGAGATGCGGCGTGCACCCGCTTTCGGAAGCGCATGAGTTCGCCGATTTTTCCGGGTGATTTCAGCAGCGCGATCGCGAGTTTCACGTAATCCATTTGCAGATCGGGAGTCGTTAGCGCGTTGAAGTCCATCGGCAAATCCTCGTCCACCGGATCCAGAATGATCCGCACGGTCGCGCTTGGGATGCCGCGCTCGCGGCAGGCTTCGCGGATGACTTCGGATTCCATGTCCACAGCGTCGGCGCGTGTGGCGTGGCGGAGCAGGCGCTTTTCGCTGCCCGTCACTGCAATTTTCGGTGAGCAGTGGAATGTCCCCGGCCAAGCGCTCGCGGCCTGCAGCGCATAGGTGAGCGGAAATTCCTTGTCGGCGTCGAACACGACCGTGCCCGCAGCCAGTTTCGGGCTGAGACCGCCGGCGAAGCCGCACGAGATCACGAACCGTGGGACCGTCAACATCGCCATCTGCGGGCGGATGGCGCGCATAGCGTTAGTCCGGCCCATGCCGGTGAGAAGAACGCGCACGTCGTTGCGTCCATTGAAGAGTTGTTGAAACCCAGCCGCCTCCTCTTTCACGGCGAAGCAAACGAGAATCGGCGCGGGTGCTGCCGGCCCCTGCGCCGCCACGAATGGTCCAGTTGAAGTGCTCACGGCTCAGGAAGGTTTATGCAATAAATCGGGCAGTTTTTTCAATGCTCGCGTTATCGCGCGATCAGTTCGGGACGCGGCGTGCCATTCACGCCGGTGGCGGCGGAAGGCTTGGAGGTTTCCGAAATTTTCCGGTATGTCGCCAGTGCCAGTAGCGGCCAGGCATTTCGATACATGTCGTATTTCAGATAAAAGACTTTTGGAAATCCGGTGCCCGTGGTCTCGGCCTCGGACCATGAACCGTCCGCGTTCTGCGTTCGTGTGAGATATTCGACGCCGCGGCGCAGCCAAATGTCTTCGGAGTCGTCAAACGCGCACAGACCCATCACGGCCCAAGCGGTTTGCGATGCGGTGCTTGGCCCCTGGCCCTTGAAAACCGGATCATCGTAGGTGTTGCAACGCTCGCCCCAGCCACCGTCGGGACGCTGGACTGAGCGGAGCCAGTCGCGGGCCTTGAGCAACCACGGCTCGCGCATGTTGTAGTTGAGGGCGCGCAGGCCGCGCAGCACCTGCCACGTGCCGTAAATGTAGTTCACGCCCCAGCGGCCATACCATGAACCGTCCGGCTCCTGCTGTTCGCGAATGAAGCGCAGCGCGTCCTTTACTTGAGGATCATCGAGCCGCCAGCCCTCGTAGCCGAGAAGTTCGAGAATGCGCGCGGTGATGTCCGCGCATTCGGGGTCAAGCATCGCATTGTGGTCGGCAAACGGAACTTTTTCGAGCACGCCCTTGGTGCAATCCTTGTCGAACGCGGCCCAGCCACCGTCCCTGCATTGGAACGCAAGCATCCACTTCATCCCGCGCTGGAAGCACTCGTCGCGTCGGCGCGGATTGTTAGTCGGAATTTTTCGCAGCGCGAGCAGCACCATTGCCGTGTCGTCCACGTCGGGGTTCCACTTGTTGTTGTATTCAAAGACCCATCCGCTCGGCTCGACGGGCGCGGGATTCTTGTGCCACCAGTCCCCGCGGAAGCGGATTTCCTTGTCCATGATCCAATCACAGGCGCGCTTGAGCGCGGGGTGCTCCGCGGGCACGCCCGATTCATGCAGGCAGATCGCGACGATGGCCGAGTCCCACACCGGCGAGAAGCACGGCTCGATGCGCACGGTGTCGGCCTCCTCGTGTTCGAGTTTTTTCAGTTCGTGTTCGGCGCGGCGCACCTGCGGATGATCGGGCGGATAGCCGAGGGCCTTGAGCGCGATGAGCGCGTTGAGCATCGCGGGGAAAATCGCCGCCAACCCGTCGCTGCCCTCGAAACGTTCGAGCATCCATTGCTCGCATTTCCTCAGTGCGGTGCGCCGGAACGGGTGGATGCCCGCCTGCGCCCACAGCTCGGCGAACTTGTGCAGTTCATCAAGCCAGAGGAAAAAATTTCGCCAGGTGAAGATGTCCTCGTCTGGCGCGAGCTTGAGGTCGCGGTCGTGATAGCCCTCGGGATACAACTCGTTCAAATCCACACTCACTGGGTGCGTGGGCTTGAAATGATTGATGATCGCGAGCGGGACGAGCATCGCGCGCGACCAGTTGCTCATGTCCCAGAAATTGACGTGAAACCATTTGCCCAGCAGCAGCACTTCGCACGGAATCGTCGGCACGTGCTTCCACTGATGCAAGCCGAGCAGCGCGAGGTAGAGCTTCGAGAAGGTGTTCATCCGCGGCACGCCGCCCAGATGCACGGCCATTTCGCGCGCCTTGAGCATCCGCGGGTCCGTGACCGGCACGCCGGCGAGCTTGAGCGAGAGGTATGCCTTGATTGTGGCGTTCACCTCGGCCGGCCCGCCGTAATAGATGTTCCAGCCGCCGTCCTCGAGTTGCATCGAGAAGATGTGGTTGACGGCCTTGCGCTGCCATTCGGCGTCCACGTCGCCCGCCCAGTGGTGATACGCGATTGTGTCGGACACGAGCGTCGAATCTACCATCAGCTCGCCCACCCAGTAGCCTTCGGGCTTTTGAACGCTGAGAAGGTAGTTCTGCGAGCGCGCAATGGCCGCGTCCACTCCCGGAAGTGAACGTGAGCCTAAATCGGATTGCAGCGGCAAATCAGCAGAACGGCCGCCTTGAGTCGTTAAAGCAGACACGGCGCATAATCTGAGGAGCACCGCGCGGAGTGTAAAGCGTGGAGTTGCCGCCCGGCGCTACTCCGCCTTCCTCGTTTCCCAGACCTTCTCCAGCAGCTCGAACATCGCCGGGTCGTGCTCCTTCAACTCGGCGCGCACGAACGGATAGAAATCATTCGTGCCGAAAAACGCCTCGGTTGCCTCGGCGAAATACTCCATGGGATTGCTGAGCGCGTAATGACGGCGTCGGCTGCCGTTGATGTGCAGCACCGACTCGTAATTCTTTGCCGCGACGGCCTTCTCATAACACGCCTTGATTTCAGCGTTGTTGACTGCGCCAAGGAAACGGCTGTGATACCCGTGCGCCAGTTCGTGCAGAACCATCCACGGCTGCTGATGCGTCCACTTGAGGAACGTCGCCGGGTTGGCAAGTTCAACCGCGCCGGCCTTCGCCGGGTCAAAGCCGTTCTCGCGCAGCCAACCCGCCGATTCGTGATGGCACATGCACGGATGACGCGGATGGTTCAGCTCAACGTAAATCGGAATCTGACGTAACTTCGCGAGCGGGCCTTCCGGCACGACGCGCGTGACCCGGTAGAGATGCTCGCCAAGCAGTTTCAGCGTGTCATCACGCAGCGCGGCGTGCTCCACCGCAAGCAACCGTTCGTTCACCAGCACCCGCCAGCCTTCGATTCGCCGCTCCTCGTAACGCTCGGTCATGGCATCAAGCGTCTGCTCTGCGTCCACCATGCCGAGATGTTGCAGGAAGCGATGAACCATCATCAAATGCTGGCGCACCCGAAACTCGACCGTCTGCCCCTTTTTAGTCGTCTCCAAAATCATCGCGTTTGCGCCGAGATGATCGCCCGCTACGCGCGCAAGGCTGCCATCCACCGGCGGCTTGCGCTCGCGAAATTTTTTCGTTGAATCTGAAATTGTGCGGTTCACTGCCTCGATCATCAGCGCCGCCACGGCGCGGCCCTGCTCCGTCGGCTGCACGATGATGGAACTGCCCACGCTGTCCTTGTTCGTCGCGCCAAAATCCACGGCCTCGTGCAAATCCAGCAGCCACGCGGGTTTTTGAGTCCGCACAATATCCCAAATCTCCGTCGCCAATGCGCCACGGGCCGGCTCATCCTTGCCGGCGCGCGGGAAATTTCGGTTGAGATTCATCAACTCCTCCTCGACGCCCGGTGTGTTACGCCGGCCCACTTTCAACGCAACGACATTGGCCCGCGGAAGCAAAACCAGTTTTCCTTTTGCAATCGGCCAGCGAAGAATTTCCGTCGCAGCGGCTGCGCCCGCTGTTTCGTCACCGTGAACTCCGCCGGAAATGAACACCACCGGCCCCGGCTGACCGCTGTCCTTGACAAACCACGGCGTCTCAGCGGGCGTGCCTTTTGCGAGAACACCCGCGGGATCGGGCACGGACAACTTCGTCTCAGCCGATTTTGCGGCGAAGACAAACAAGAACGCCAGCGAAGCGAACAAGACGGGAGAACGTGTCAATCTTTTCATCGGGACATCCGGCCAGACGAAACCAAAACGCGCCGCGTTACGCGACACAAATCAGGAGGCGAAACGAACGCTTTGCCGTGGCAACGCGGTCGGAATTTACACCAAGGCCCAGCCGGGAATCGTTTCCGCATCGAGATCGGTCGGCTCCACCTTCGCCCGAAGTTTGCGTTCGGCGAGGATGCCGATCATTGCGGCGTTGTCAGTGCAGAGCGCGCGTTCCGCGAGGCGAAGCTTCAGCTTGTGCTTCCCGCACGCTGTGGCGAGTTCACGGCGCAATCCGCTGTTGCACGTGACGCCGCCGGATGCGGTGACGCAGGTCACGCCGAGTCTTCGCGCGGCGCGAAGAGTTTTAGTCACAAGCACCTCGACGATGGCAGTCTGCACGCTGGCGCAGAGGTCGCGGAGTTTTTGCGCGTCGTTCAAGACTTCGGGATGGTCGCGAAGAAAATAGCGCACGGAAGTTTTGAGTCCGCTGAAGCTGAAATCGTCGTTCGCCTCGCGCAGCATTGGGCGTGGGAAGTCGTATGCGGCGGCATCTCCTTGCGCTGCCAGTTTGTCCAGTTCAGGCCCGCCGGGATACGGCAGGCCGATGAGTTTGGCGGCCTTGTCGAAACATTCGCCCGCCGCGTCATCCATCGTGCTGCCGAGCACGCGGTGCTTTAACTCGGCCTCGACATGCACGAGCATCGTGTGGCCGCCGCTGACGATGAGCGAGACGTTCGGCTCGAAAGCATCGAAGTCCGCGCGCGGCGGGTCACCGGAAATCCACGGCGAATACAAATGCGCCTCGTGATGGTGAATGCCGATGAACGGCCGGCGCAGCGCGAAGGCCAGCGACTGCGCTGCGCGCGTGCCAATCATGAGCGCGTTGGGCAAACCGGGACCAAGCGTTGACGCAACGGCGTCGAATTGCGTCACACTCGCGCCGGCTTCGCGCAACGCGGCGTGCGCGACGGGCAGGAGGTTTCGCAAATGCTCGCGCGTGGCGAGTTCGGGCACAACGCCGCCATAATCAGCGTGCAGATTGATTTGTGACGAGACGATGTTCGACAACACGTGCCCGTCGTGGATGACAGCGACGCTGGTTTCGTCGCAAGAGGTTTCTATGGCGAGGAGCATCCGCCGCTTCGGTAGGCGAAAGCTACTTCGCCTGCTGCGCCGCGACTTTCTTCGCTGCTTTGGGCGCGCTTTCCTTGTCGCTGGCCGGGCTGGTGTAGAGCGTGATGCCCTTGAGGAGGTCTATCGCACGCTCGACCTGCACATCACGGACGTTCCGGACAGATTCGCGTTCGCGTTCGCTGAGTCCGTCGGAGCCGCCAGGGACGCGCCTGAGTGCGAGCAGCCGTTCGTCCTCCGCGCTCATTGGCACGACGATGTCGGGTGTGATGCCTTTCTCGTGAATGACCTTGTGGCTCGGCGTGTAATACTTGGCCGTGGTGAGGCGCAACGCGGTGCCTTCGGGCATTGGGAGGATGCTTTGCACGGAGCCTTTGCCAAAAGTCTGTTCGCCAAGCACGACGGCGCGCTTGAGGTCCTGGAGGCAGCCGGAAACGATCTCCGACGCGCTCGCGCTGAAACCGTTGACGAGAATCACCATCGGGTAATCGGGATGCTTGGTGCGACCGCTGGCGCGATATTCGGTCTTGTCATCCGGCGCGTTGCCTTCGGTCGAAACGACAAGTGTATTACGCGGGAGGAATTTCTCGCAGACCTTCACCGCCTGGTCGAGCAGGCCGCCGGGGTTGTCGCGCAAATCGAAAATGAGCGCCTTCATGCCTTGCGCTTCGAGTTTTTTCAGCGCGTCTTCGAGTTCACCCGCCGTCGGCTCGCCGAACTGGCGCATCCGCAGATAGCCGACACCGTTGGCTCCAAGTGGGAATTCATGATGTCCGTTGATGTCCTTGACGGTGTCAACGCGGATGGCGGCGCGCGTGAGCTTCACATCCCATTCCTTGCCATTGGATGGCCGGAAGACCGTGATTTCCACATCCGTGCCGGCTTTGCCGCGAAGTTTTTTCACGGCGTCGTCTATGGTGAGTTTGTCCGTGGACTTGCCACTGATGCGAGTGATCCGGTCTCCCGCCATGAGACCCGCCGCAAACGCCGGCGTGTCCTCCATCGGCTCGATCACCACGAGGAAGCTGCCGCCGCCCGCGTTCGTGCGCACGCCAACGATGATGCCCACGCCGCCAAAATGCCCCTCGGTGTCGTCCTTCATCGCGCCGAAGCGAATCGGCTCCATGAACTCGCTGTGCGGATCAAGCGTGCCCACCATGCCCTTGATCGCCGCGTGGACGAGGTCCTGATACGACACTTTTTCCTTGTCCACGTAATGCTGGCGGATGGTTTCCATCACGCGCGTGAACAGCTCGATGTTCGGATAAGCGTCGTCCTTGTCAGCGGCGTCCGCGCGGTCAAAATAAATCTGCGCTCCGAGGAAGAGGTTGAGGCCGAGCGTGCCAACAAGCAGACCGTAAATAAGGCGTTTCTTCATACCAGGACTATGCCAGTCGCCGTGAAGGTAAAGTCGGATGAAGCGGTTTGCAAGCGGCTCGAAGCAAAAGCCGCGCTCGCGAGCCTAAAACAATCACATCCAGCGAGTGGCATGGAACTCTGACTGAACTCGCCCGGCGAAATTCACTTGCCGTCTCTTAAACGCCCGCCTGCCGCAAAAGCAACTCCACATAAGGCAGGTCCGCGCACGTTGTTATCTTCGGGTTTGGCGCCACGCTCTCCACGAGACGCACCGGCTGGCCGATCAATTCGCATGCCGCCGTGTCATCTGTCACAAGCAAACCGCGATCTCGAACCGTGCTAAGCGCGCGGCGGATCACGTCCACGCGAAACGTCTGCGGCGTCTGCACCGACCACAACCGCGTGCGGTCCACGTTGCGAGTGATTAGTGAGCCGCCATCCGATTCCTTGATCGTATCCGTCACGCGCTGCGCCGCGACCGCCGCGCCGGTTTCACGCGCCGCCGTGATGGTTGCCTTGACTACTTCCGCAGGCGTGCAAGGCCGCGCGCCGTCCTGAATGGCGACGATTTCAGCTTTCGGTGAAATCGCGCGAATCCCATTCCACACCGAGTCCTGCCGCTCCTTGCCGCCGACAACGAGACGAATGGGTTTCTTGAAATTGAACTGCGCCGCAAGCTCGCTGAATGCCTCTTGCATCCCGTCGCGCACGACGACAATGACTTCGTCAATTTCGCTGAGCGAATCAAACCGTTGCCATGTGTGCGCAATGACGGGACGCCCGGCGACTTCTAAGAAAAGTTTGTCCACGTCCGGCCCCATGCGGGTGCCGCGACCGGCCGCGACGATTACAGCGGATGTCATCTTGCGGAGTGTAGGAAGGTGCGGCTCAAGTCCAAAGTCTAAAGTCTCATGTGCAAAGTCGGAACGGTCTTTGCAGCGATTCAAGATTTCCGCCAGTCGAGCACCTTGAGTTGGACAGTGCGCGAACCGTTGAAGTCATTGATCTGCGGAGCGAACGCAAGGTCAAAGCGGTCCGCGGGCAAATCGTCCTTCCGCACGTTCCACATCACGGCCTCGCGCGTGTCGTGGCCGTCGGTGACGTGCAATTTCGCGTGCTGCTTCTCGCGGCCCATGCGCAACGGAGGACGCGCAAGCGTGAGGTTTCGCGCGACAAGCTGGACGGCCGGATTCCCCTGCCCTGTCGGCTGAAGTTGATCGAGTTCACCAAGCCTTTCGAGCGTGAGTTCGCCAAGCGTGGTTTCCGCGTCAAGGCGAAGAAGCGGCTGAAGCTGCTCCTGCTTGAGGATGCGGCGCGCGAGGTCGTTGAGGCGTGAACGGAGCGCGTCAACCTTGTCCGGCCTTACCGAAAGGCCCGCGGCCATCGCATGTCCGCCGTGGCGTTCGAGCAAATCATCGCACTCGCGCAACGCCGCCGCGAGGTCGAAGCCCTCGATGCTGCGGCCGGAGCCGCGCCACTGCTGCGCGTCGCCGCCGAGGATGAGCGTGGGCCGGTAAAACTCGCGCAGCACGCGCGACGCGACAATGCCCACGACGCCGATGTGCCAGAGCAACTGTCCCTCGACGATAACGAAGTCCGTCTCCGCATTGAAACGCGCCCGCACCGCGCCAATGACCTCGTCCGCGATGGCGCGTTCGATGTTTTGACGCTCCCGGTTGTGCCCGTCGAGTTCACGAGCGAGCGGTTCGGCAGATGCAAGATCGCGCGCGAGCAGAAGGTCGAGCGAAGCCGTGGCGGTTTCGAGACGTCCCGCCGCATTCAGACGCGGACCAAGTTGGAAACCGACTTCATACGTGCCGATGGTGTTGTTGATTTGAGCGACGCGCTTGAGTGCAACAAGGCCGGGTCGTTGCGTCGTGTTCAGACGCTCCAGCCCGGCGGTGACAAGAATGCGGTTCTCGCCCGTGAGCGGAACGATGTCCGCGATGGTGCCCAGCGCGACGAGATCAAGCAGAGGTCGAAGATCGTAGTCCGCCGCACCGGGAAGGTTGCGTTCGCGCGCTCGCTTCACAAGTGCGTGCGCAAGCTTGAACGCGAGGCCGGCCGAGCACAGCTCGGTGAAAGAGGCGAGAGGCGAGAGGCGAGAGGCAACGGAGGTTGCATCCTCCCGCCTCATCTGCCCATCGCCTCTCGCCTGCTTCTGTGGATTCACGAGCGCCACCGCTTCGGGCGGGGGTGAGGAAACCTGATGATGATCAAGCACGATCACATCCACGCCACGTGCGCGCAGCCACGCGATGGTTTCGACAGCGGTCGAGCCGCAGTCCACGGCGAGCAGCAATGTGACGGGAAATTTCTTCAGGCAATTCTCCACGCCGTCCTGGCTGAGGCCGTAACCCTCGTCCATGCGGTGCGGGAGATAGTGATGAACTTGCCAGCCGAGCGCGCGGAGAACTTCAACGAGCAGCGTCGTCGAAGTCACGCCGTCCACGTCGTAGTCGCCGAAAATGACGAGCGGCTCGCCGTGTTCGCGCGCGTGCAGCAGGCGCTCGACGGCGCGCTCCATGTCGGGCAACAGAAACGGGTCGGTGAGGTTTTTCAGGCGTGGCTGGAGGAAGCGCGTGATGCTCTCCGCGTCACTGAGGCCACGATTAAGCAGGCATTGCGCGAGGAGCGGTGAGAGCTTGAGCCGGCGTGCGAGCGGCTCGACGAGCATCGGCTGCGCGGGCGCGAGTGACCAGCGGGAGTTCATTTTGAGGACGGAGATTTGTCCGCCGCGGAGCGAGATGATTGCATTCGCACGGAGACCACGGACGCCGCAATGGAGCCGAGGATGAACACGCCGACGACGGCAAGCGACACGCCGGTGCCGATGTCGAACCACGGTTTGATGAGCATTTTCGCGCCGATGAACGCGAGCACGAACGCGAGGCCGATCTTGAGGTGACAAAAGTATCGGATCGCACCCGCGAGGACGAAGTAAAGCGAGCGCAGGCCGAGGATGGCAAAGACGTTCGAGGTAAAAATGATGAACGGCTTCTCCGTCACCGCAAAGATGGCAGGGATCGAATCGGCGGCGAACACGAGGTCGGTCGTCTCCACCATGAGCAGCACGAGCGCGAGCGGCGTGAGCGCTCGGCGGCCGTCCAGTTCGCTCATGAATTTTTCGCCCTCGAAATCGCGCGTCACCGGATAAAATTTTCGCGCAAGGCGAATCACGATGTTCTTTTCCGGATGCACGCCGTCGTCCTTCGCGAACAGCATTTTGATGCCGGTGAAGAGCAGGAAAACGCCGAAAAAATAGAGCAGCCAGTGAAACTGGTGGATGAGCGCCGCGCCCGCGCCGATCATCATGCCGCGCATGAGCAGCGCGCCAAGGATGCCCCAAAACAGCACGCGATGTTGCAACTCGCCGGGCACGCGGAAAAAGGTGAAGACGAGCGCGATGATGAAGACGTTGTCCATCGAGAGGGACATCTCGATGACATAGCCTGTGACGAATTCGAGCGCCTCCTCGCGTCCGCGCCACGGCACGAGCGCGGCGGCAAAGGTCATGGCAAGCGCTGCGAACACAATGGTCCACGTGAGTGCCTCGCGAAAACGAACGACGTGTGCGGTGCGGTGAAAGACGCCGAGATCGAGCGCAAGGAACAGTAAAATGGCCGCGATGAAACCAACCCAGTGGAAGGGCGTGACTTCAGTGAAAGCCAGCAGCGGCGTGATCAGCGGCATCGCGACTTAATTCTTGTTGTTTCACACGCGCGCCAGCGGGCCGGAGCGCGATGCAAGATTAAATCGGATTTGCCGCGAGTGGGATTACAAACTCACGCCTTGTTTGGCGTCATCTTGGGCGGGGCTGAGTTCGTGTTATCCACCGTGAGCGGCGTCGCACCGAGCGCTGGGCGCTGGCCCTTGTGCCACCACAGCACCAGCGCGCTGGCAATGTAGATGGACGAGTAAGTGCCGGTGATGATGCCGACGAGGAAGGTGAATGCGAAGTCGTTGATGACGCCGCCGCCGAAGAGATACAGCGCCATCGTGGCGATGAACACCGTGCCCGAGGTGATGAGCGTGCGGCTGAGAGTGCGGTTCAGCGCGTGATTGATGAGGTCGCGGAACGAGCCGCGCACGCCGAGCTTCAAGTCCTCGCGGATCCGGTCGAAGATGACGACGGTGTCGTTGATCGAGAACCCGATGATCGTGAGGATCGCGGCCACGACGGTGCCGTTGATCTCACGCCCGGCAAGGAAGTAACAACCCAGCGTCATCAGCACGTCGTGAATGATCGCGAGCACCGCGCCGGCGGCGAAGGAGAATTCGTAGCGGAACGCGACATAGACCAAGATGCCGAAGAGCGAGAGCACCACTGCCAGCAACGCGGAACGCATGATTTCTCCGCCAAGCGTCGGTCCGACGCTGCGGAGCTGACTGACTTTGAATTGCGAGTCGGGAAACGACTTCGCCAAATCGTCCGCAATTTTCTGGCCGGACCCGGCGAGCGCAGTGATTCGCAGACGCTCGGAGTTGTCGCCGGGGCTGCGTTGGTATTGGATGAGCGCTTCCTTCACCTGTTCTTCGCCGACCTTTACCTTTGTGACGATGGCACGGATTTTTTCGACATCATCAAGCTTCTTCGCAAACGTCAGCGTGACTTCGTCACCGCCGCGAAGTTCAAACCCGAGCACTGTCTTGCCGCGGATGGCCACGCCGTAGAACACGCCAACACCAATGAGAGTCCACGACGCGATGAAGGCGATCCTCGCCCAGCGCATGAAGTCAATCTGCGTGCCGTGGATGAGATGCATCATCTTCAACGACCCCGTGGCGTTGCGCGCGAGCAGCCAGTCGAAGATGAGACGCGTGACCACGAGCGCGGTGAACAGGCTCAACGCCACGCCGATGGTCAGCGTCACGCCGAAGCCCTTCACGGTGCCGGTGCCGAGGTAAATCAAAATGATGGCGGAGATGAGCGTGGTGACGTGCGAGTCAAGAATCGTGCTGAAGGCCTTGTCGTAGCCGGCGGCAATGGCGCCGCGCATGGATTTGCCCGCGGCAAGCTCCTCGCGCAGACGCTCGTAAATGAGCACGTTGGCGTCCACCGCCATGCCGATGGTGAGCACGATGCCCGCGATGCCCGGCAGCGTCAGCGTGGTGCCGATGGAGCACATCACGCCGAACGTGATGAGGATGTTGAGCAGCAGCGCGACGTTCGCGATAAGCCCGGACAGCCTATAATACCAGAGCATGAAAACAGACACGAGCACGGTGCCGTAGAGAGCCGAGTTAATGCCGGCCTTGATGGTATCCTTGCCGAGTGACGGGTCCACTTGGGCTTCGTCTTCGATCTTGAGCGGCGCTTCGAGGGGATTTTCGAGCGCGCTCGCCAGCTCAAAGGCTTCCTTCAAATCAAAATCGCCGCTGATCTGGCAACTACCTCCGGTGATTGGCTCACGAATGACCGGCGCGGAATACAACTCGCCGTCCAGCACGATGGCGAGCTGGTGATGCACGTGCTCGGTCGTCGCCTCGCCGAAGAGCTTCGAGCCCTCGTCATCGAAGCGCACGATGATTTCCGGCTCGTTGCTCGTCATGCTGCGCTGCACGCCCGCGCGCTTGACGTATTTGCCTGTAAGCCCTTTCTCGGGCTTGATCTTCACCAGCACATCCTTGGAAGTCTCGTCGGGGCGGCCTTTGTGATGAACGAGCTTCAACTTTTCATAGCCGGGAAACGACGTGAAGCCCTGCTTGAGCAGTTCCTCGCTGTCGGGATGGACAATGCGGAACTCAAGAAATGCGGCGCGCTGGATCAGCTTTTTCGCCTCGACCATCATGGATTCCGACAAGCCGGGCAACTGGACGAGAATGCGGTCCTCGCCCACGGGCTGGATGAGCGGCTCGGCCACGCCGAGATTGTCCACGCGGCGGCGGAGAACTTCGACGGCGTTCTGGAGGGCGACCGACTTGTCCACGCCGCGCTCGACGACGTTGGTTTTGCCTTTGTCCACTTCGAGGCGCGTGACATCCATGCGCACGAGGAACGACACGCCGCCCTGAAGATCGAGACCGAGCTTGACGTGTCCGCTGGCCTCGCGCTGAACGCGGTAGAGGACGGCGAGGTTCGGGTTCTTCTCGCCCTTCACCTTGTAAGGAAAATAATGCGTGAGATCGTTCGTGCCGGTGGCCAGCAGGAGATTGCCGAACGCGTTGTCCACGTTTGTCGTCTGCAACTTGCGGGCGCGTTCGACGATGTCGGCGAAGTTCGAGTCGGCGTTGACTGCCTTTTCGCGGAAGACCTCGACGAGGTCGCGGTTCGTCGGCGGGTAAATTTCGTAGCAGGCCCAGATGACGAGGAACAGGACGAGCAGCGCTCTCCAAGTGTTGTTGCGGTTCATGCGGTGGGGCGGAAATCAGTTCTTCGCGGGATCGGCGGAAGGCGGCGCATCGCCGGAACGCTCGATCACATCGGTGACGGCGGACTTGAGGACCTCGAATTTGGATTCTTCGGAACGAATGACGACGCTCTTCTCCTTGATGCTCACGACAATGCCAAGGATTCCCGCGGACGTGGACACCTTGTCGCCTTTTTTGATCGCCTTGAGCATCTCGTCGCGGCGCTTCTGCTCCTTCTGCTGCGGGCGGATCATGATGAGCCACATCACCACCACCATGAAACCGATGGGCGCAAGCGTCACCCAGATGGGCGGCGGCTTCTGGCCGGGCTGGGTCTGCGGCGGCGCGAAGGCGAGCAGGCAAAACAGGTTGTTCAGTGTCATCATTTGCAAAACAGAGCCGCTTAATTTAGGGACGGCGGGGGGTTTGGCAAGCTCAACATGCGGAAATGCGCGCTCCGGCGGGCGGCGCGAAAAGTCTCAAATCACCGTGCCGGCCGGAATGATGGCGTTTTTGGGGATGATGACCACGCCGTCGCGAATGAAATAAAGCGGGTGATCCACGTTCTCCGGCTTGCCTTCCGGGGAAATGATGACGTTGTCCCCGATGCGGGCGTTCTTGTCTATGATGGCGTTTTCGACGCGGCAGTTCTGGCCGATGCCGATGCGCGGCTGGCCCTGCGCCTCGTGCTCGATGATGCTTGCGGCGCTCTCGTAGTAATCGTTGCCCAACATTAGGACGCGGTGCAGGCGGCTTCCCGGCCCGACGAGGCTGCGCACGCCGATGACACAATGAGAAACCTGCGCGCGCGTGATGATGCAGCCATCGCTGATGAGCGCGTGGTCAATGGCGGCACCGTTGATCTTCGAGCCGGGCAGGAAGCGCGGGCGCGTGTAGATCGGCGCGCTCATGTCAAAATAGTTGAACTTCGGCAGCTCGGTCGTCGCATCGAGGTTCGCCTCGAAGAACGCGCGAATCGTGCCGATGTCCTCCCAGTAGCCCTGAAAGACGTAACTGAAAACGCGGTGCGACTCGATCGCGCCAGGGATGATATGCTTGCCGAAGTCGGTCAGCGAGTTGTCGAGCAACTTGGTGAGCACTTGACGGTTGAAAACGTAGATGCCCATCGAGGCGAGGAAGAGTTCGTCGTTGCCTTCGATGCCGAGGTCGCCGTAGCTGGCCGGGTCAACACGCAGCGAGTCCTGCACGGCGGGTTCCTTGGGCTTCTCGACGAACCGCACGATGCGGCGCTCGCGGTTGATCTGCAGGATGCCGAGCGCCTGCGCGTCGCGTCGCACCACCGGGATCGTCGCAATGGTCAGGTCGGCCGCGGTCTCAACGTGCTGCTGCACGATGCGGCGGAAATCCATGCGATAAAGCTGGTCGCCACTGAGGATGAGGCAGTAATCCCAATCGTGATTGAGCAGATGAATAAAGTTTTTTCGCACCGCATCGGCGGTGCCCTGATACCACGACGTGTCGGTGAAGGTCTGTTCCGCCGCGAGGATTTCCACGAAGCCGCCGGAGAAATGATCGAACTTGTAGCTCTGCGAGATGTGCCGGTGCAGCGAGGCGGAGTTGAACTGCGTGAGCAGATACACGCGCCGGTAGCCGGAGTTGATGCAGTTCGAGATGGGAATGTCCACGAGCCGGTATTTGCCGGCAAGCGGGACCGCGGGTTTGGAACGGTCCTTTGTCAGCGGAAAAAGCCGCGTCCCCTGGCCGCCGCCCATCACGACGCAAAGCACGTTGCTGGGCGTGGGTGTCTGGCGGCGGTTGAAGGTGGTGTTCGACATGGTCTCGGCAACTGTTGGCTTGCGAAGCGACGCCAGATTCATAACCTCGTCGCGGGCAACAGCGCAAGCAGCATCCGGCGGGACACGTAATTGTCACGCCCTCAGAAAGCTTCAACTATGTGCGGCATCATCGGTTATATCGGCAAACGCCAGGCGGCGCCCATCATCGTCGAAGGGCTTCGGCGCCTGGAATACCGCGGCTACGACAGCGCGGGCATTTCCGTGCTCAAGGATGGCGAGCTTCAAACCCGCAAGAAAAAGGGCAAGATTGACGAGGGCCTGAGCAAACTGCTCGGCGTCCTTCCCGCCGAAGGCCATCTCGGCGTCGGCCACACGCGCTGGGCCACGCACGGGCCACCGAGCGATGAGAATTCGCACCCACACCTCGACCAGAGTGGGACGATTGCCGTTGTCCACAACGGCGTCATCGAGAACTACGACCGCATCAAGGATCAGCTCGCCAAAAGCGGGCACACCTTCAAGTCTTCGACCGACACGGAAGTTCTCGCGCATTTGATCGGCGAACATTTCGCCAAACAAAAGAACGAGCCTGCGCCCGCCGTGGACAAGAATGGCAAGACTCAACACCCGCTCGCCCGCGCCGTCATGGCCGCGCTGCGAGAAGTTATCGGGACTTACGGCATCGCCGTCGTCTGCACGGAATTCCCAGACGTGATCGTCGGAGCGCGGCGCGGTTCCCCGCTCATCATCGGCGTCGGCGAAGGCGAGAATTTCCTCGCCAGTGACGCCAGCGCCATCGTCGCGCACACGCGGCAGGCTGTTTATCTGAACGATTACGACGTGGCGACACTGCGAGCGGACACGTTTGAAGTCGCAAGCCTTGGCCAGGACCAGGCGAAGGTGCAGATCAGCCAGATCGAATTCGACGCCGAAGCCGCCGAGAAATGCGGCTTCGCGCACTACATGCTCAAGGAAGTCTTCGAACAGTCCAAGACGGTGCAAAACGCCATGCGCGGACGGCTCGATGCCGACGAGGCAACGTCCAAGTTCGGCGGGTTGAACATGAGCATCGCCGAGATGCGCTCGGTGGATCAGATTGTCATCGTCGCGTGCGGCACGAGTTGGCACGCGGGACTTGTGGGCGAATATCTGCTGGAGGAATTCGCGCACACGCCGGTCGAAGTGGAATACGCCAGCGAGTTCCGCTACCGCAACGCGCCCATCGAGAAAAACACGCTCGTGCTTGCCATCACGCAGTCGGGCGAAACCGCCGACACGCTTGCCGGCCTGCGCGAATCAAAGCGACGCGGCCACAAGGTTCTCTCGATTTGCAACGTCGTCGGTTCAACCATTGCGCGCGAGGCGGACGGCGGCATTTATCTTCATGCCGGCCCGGAAATCGGAGTCGCCTCGACAAAGGCCTTCACGTCGCAAGTGACGGTGCTCACGCTGTTCGCGCTGCTCATGGGCCGCATCCGAATGCTCGCGTCCAGCCGCGGCGCGCGCATCATCAAGGCGCTCGAAGCCGTCCCAGGCCAGATTCAGCGCATTCTCGACCAGAACGAGCGCATCAAGGAAATCGCGCTCAAGTATGCGCAGTCGGAGGACTTTTTCTTCCTCGGACGCCAATATAATTTCCCCGTCGCGCTCGAAGGCGCACTCAAGCTCAAGGAGATTTCCTACATTCACGCAGAGGGCTATCCCGCCGCCGAGATGAAGCACGGCCCCATCGCCATGATTGATGAGAAAACGCCGACCGTCATCATCGCGCCGAGCGACACGCTCTACGAAAAGACCTTCAGCAACCTCGAGGAAATCAAGGCGCGCAAAGGCCCGATCATCGCGGTCGCGACCGAAGGCAACGCCAAGATCGCGGAACAGGTCAACGACGTCATCTACATCCCCGCGACGATGGAATGTCTCGTGCCGTTGCTGGCGGTCGTGCCGATGCAACTGCTTGCCTACCACATTGCCGTCGCGCGCGGCTGCGATGTGGACAAGCCGCGCAACCTCGCCAAGAGCGTCACGGTCGAATAGCGGAGCTTGCGCCGGTCACTTAAACGATCAGGCCGAGCTGTCCCGCCAGCAGCGTGAGTTCATCACGGGCCAAACAAGGAGGTAGTGTCCTAATTTGAAATTCGCGACGATTCAGATTCACTCGTGGTTTAACGCTTTATGAAAGACATCCTCACCTCTGGCCCAGCGTTCTGCGGCGTCCGGTATTTCCAGCGCCGTGGCCAGAGCACTGTTGAGTTCATAGCGGTTTGCATCCAACCCTGCGGACTTCAGCGCCTGCGTCATGCCGTCCTCGATGCCTTGGGCGACTATCCGCTCATGCTCAAACTCACCCGATGCCTCCGCTGGTGGGCGGACGGGTGGCCCGTCGTGGCGGCCCAGTTCATTGGCGATCAGGATCGCATGCAGGGGGCGGCAGCGTAGTGGTCGCTGGGCAAAGACACAGCACACGTGATTCGCACCTTGCAGTGCGCATGGAGGGCATGACGTTGAATCGCCGGGCGGCTGGGTGGCGATCTTTGTCGCATTCTTCACTGCCGACTCATAAATTCGCCTTTGCTCGGCGCGCGATTTTTCCTTGCGAATGTGAGCGGCAATGGAGAGCACCTCGGGCGCGGTCACGCCGACAAGCCCTTGGCCGCTTTCTGGGCAGGCCACGATGCGATTCAAGTCCGCCGATTCGGCGAAAGGAAGCATTGCGTGCATGGCAGCCTCTTCCATGTCCCTCGCCAGCTGGCTGGCCGTCTCGCCGGTTCGGCTGTTGGCGAGTCGTTTCTGCGCCAGCCGTTCCGCGGAAATGGCCGCCCAATCCCGCAGTGCCTGGCCGCCCAGAAATGGCGGCACCCAGTTCAACACCGTCTTGACGGGCTTGCCCAAGAGGCATTTTGGAAAGAACAACGTTATCGCCGCCAAGAGCAGCGCAAACAGCGTGAAGAATAAAAAAGTCAGGATTAATCCGGCTGTCAGGACAGACATGGTTCTGCCCTCCTTTCCGTGTCATGAAGGCTGGGGCGGATTGCTTCACTTACGACTGCCATTGCTGTGACGCTTGCGGCTTTCGTTGCCGATGCCTCCGGTTGATGTTTTGCTTGCATAACAGAGTAAAGCCTTCATTGGCGTCCGACGCGCACCCGGTCTTGGCTTAGGTTAGACATTTTTTGCCCGGCGGCAGGACCCGAAACCAGCACGAGGAATATCATCAGCAGATTCGGCGCGATGCTGCGCTAGCCGGCCGTGTCCTGAGAAACAGATGGCGAAAAAAGCAAAGCTGTAAACGGCGAATTTGAACAATCGTCGCGGGCTTTGGACAAGGGATGCGCCATCCGAACCTGACCATGTCAATTTTTGCCAAACACCCGACAACCTATGCGTAGTCATCCCCTCGGATCGCGCTCACTGTCGCGCCATGATACAGGAACGAAAAAGTCAGAGATTGATGGAATTGCGCCGTTGCATTTTCACGGCTATCGGACTGTCCCTCGTAGCGGGAGATGTTTGTCCTTGGCGGGTTACTGCCGCCGAACTCCCAAAGCCGGCCGATGTGCCGTGGGTCGCGCCGGTTCGCGCCGCGGCAAAACAGAATCCGATCACTTCCAATCCGGGAACCCTGGCGCAGGGGCGGCAATTGTTTGAGCTAGCCTGTCTCCCGTGCCACGGCCCTTCCGGGAGGGGGGATGGCCCGGCGGCTCCGTCGCTGGAGCGCAAGCCCGGCAACCTTTCCGCTGCCACAATGTGGGAGCAATCTGATGGCGCGCTGTTCTGGAAAGTCAGCGAGGGCCGGACGCCGATGCCGACGTTTCAGGAGACATTTTCAGAAGAGCAGCGGTGGCTGATCGTGAATTACATCCGCACGTTGGCGCCGCGCGGAGAGGCCAAGGCTTCGACCCCGGCGCAGGTCGGCACATCACCAGCCAAGACGGTTCAAGCGATTGCGCAACCTACGGTGGTCGCGCCTGCCCCGACCCCTGTTAAAAGCCCGGATGCCAGCACATCAGGCCAGTTCATCACAATTCCCAAGGATCAGTTTCAAAAGCTGCTCGAAGATCACCAAAAACTTCTGCAAGAGATGCAGGAGATGAGGGCCTTCAAGGCGAAGATGGAGCAATCCATGAAACAGGCGGAAAGCTCGAAGATGGAAACAGACCAAACGATTGGTGAGATGGAGAAGGACATCAAAGACGTGAAGAAGATGGCGAAGGATTCGTATCCGGGCACCACCAAGATGTTGATTTCCGGTTATGGTTCCGCCGGCTTCACTTCGCAGAACAACGGCGGAACACGCGGTTTTTACGCGACATTCAATCCCATCTTTCTCTGGAAAATGTCCGACCGGCTTTTGTTTGAAGGCGAGCTGGAGGCGGAACTGGAAGGCACGGGGACGAAGCTGAGTCTTGAGATGGCGCAGATTTCCTACGTGATGAACGACTACATGACGCTGGGGGCGGGAAAGTTCCTGAACCCGATGAATTACTTTGTCGAACGGCAGCACATGGCGTGGGTCAACAAGCTGCCGGACAAGCCGCTCGCGGTTTATGATGGCTTGCTGCCGGAGGCCCAGGTGGGCGTGCAGCTTCGCGGAGCCGTGCCGTTCGACTCGATGAAGCTGGGCTATGCCATCTATGCGGCCAATGCGCCGATGTTGAACGTGGACCCAGCCACAACGGCGGTTGCGGACTTCGGCAAGTTCGAGTTCAACAATTTTGACAATATCGGCCGCCACATCGCTTACGGCGGGCGCGTGGGATTCCTGCCCATTCCTGAGTTGGAATTCGGCTACGGCGCGCAGTATTCCGAGGTGGCTCCGCCCACGGGGCCGGGCCGTGTCGGCGCGCTCCTGCATTCGGTGGACGTCAGCTTCGTCAAGGATTGCGCCGAATTGAAAGGCACGCTGAATCTCAAGGCGCAGTGGGCATGGTCGCAGGTTGGCTCATTCACCTATGATCCGGGGGCGACGGTCGGCGGCCCATTTGCGTTCAAGAACTACCGTAACGGCGGCTACGCTCAAATCGCCTATCGTCCAATTCGTCTGGAAAACGAATTCATCAAAAATCTCGAACCTGTTTTCCGATTCGACGTGTTAAATCAAAACACCACCCTCGCGGGCGTGGACGAGCGGCGTTACACGCTGGGCCTCAACTATTGGCTCGGTCCCAGCACCGTCCTGAAAGCCGCCTACGAAATAGACAAACAAAAAGGCCCGAACGCGAGTCCGTATGATGCTATTTTGTTCCAGTTCGCCACCGGGTTTTAATTAAGAAGGCATGAATTATTATGAAACGTGAATTATCAAAACCAATTGCAGCTCTTGGCCTACTGGTTCTAACTCTGGTCGTCGCTTATCTCGTGGGATGCGCGACCACGCCATCATCTACTGCGTCGCCCGGAAGCGGCGGATCGCCATCCAACGCCGGTGCCGCGCGCCTGTGGGCGCAGAACTGCGCGCACTGTCACAATATCAGGACACCAAGCGCCTACAGTGACATGCAGTGGGATGTGGTCACTCTGCACATGCGCATCCGTGGCAATCTCACCGCGGAGGAACAACACGCGATCTTGGCATTCCTCAAGTCTGCCCATTGAAATACGCCTGACGTCTGCCAAACCGCAACGTGGGCAAACGTGCAACCTCGCCAAATAGCCGGCGAATCTCGTGCAGTCGTGCAGATCACTCAACGATCAGGCCGAGCTGTCTCGCCAGCAGCCTGAGTTCACCACCAGACGCGGGAATGCACGGTAGGATTTTCTCGGAACGCTGTCTGACCCAAGCATCGGCTTGCGGGTGGACTGTCGGTTTGCCGTCCAGTGCAAGCAGGCGCTGCCATTCTTCGCGCCAATCCTTGTCGTAGGATTCCAGCGACTCCAGCGGCACTTTTTTGCGCAATACTTTTGTGATTCGCGTCGCGAGTGTGTCGGCCTCGGCGATGCCCACATTCATGCTCTGCATCCCAATCGGGCCTGTCTGATGCGCCGCGTCGCCCACGAGCCAGCAGCGTCCCTGCCCGAAACGGCCCGCCAGCCTGTGCTCAAATTGGACCGACGTTGACCACTTGATTTCCCCGATTTCCGCCCGGAACCAGCGCGCACGCTGTTCCATGAACCTCTGCAACACGTGCCGGCTGTTGCGTTCGTCGTCAGCCTCTTCGATCCGGACGTTCACACGATCCTTCGCGGGAAAATCAACCGTCGGATCGCCGTCGCTGATTTGGAAACTCCAGCGGTATTTGCAGCCGGAAACCGGCCAGAGCACGTTGCTGGTTCTCTCATCCAGAACGATGCGTGCCTGGTCGCAGACGGGCTGTCCCGTTTCAAATTCAAATACGGCGAACTTCTCCAGGCCACCGTATCGCGCGCATTCGATGCCGAGACTGTTGCGGACGTGGGAATTATGCCCGTCCGCACCGACGACAAATCCCGCCTTGATGCTGAATGACTTTTCGACCGCTTCCTCAAGATCACGGATGATGTAGCCCGTCGAGGTCACGCCCAGCTTGTCAACCGAGGCGGTCACGCTGTCGCCATTCTGCTTCAATCCCGCAAGGCGATGGTTCCAATGGATGGGGATGTTGTGTCGGCTTTGTAATTTTTCCTCGATCAAATGCTCCAGATCGCTCTGAGGCAAAACCACGACAAACGGATGATCGCCCGGCAGCTCGGAAATCCGAATCGCGGCGCGTTGCGAGCCGGTGTCAAAAAAGCCCAGCGAATGCACGCGATGCCCGCGATTCAGCACTTCAGAAATCAAACCCACCTCCGCCAGCAGCCTGAGCGTCCGCGGATGGAGCGCGCAGGCGTAACTGTGCGCCGCCGTGCGTTTGCCTTGGTCAATGATTTTGACCCGGATGCCAAATTCAGCCAGAAGCAGCGCGGTCGTAAGCCCGACCGGCCCCGCTCCGACCACCAACACCTCAGCGTGATCTTCATGTGTCATAATGTTATCCTCAAAATAGTGGTTGCTGTCTGTGTAACCGCATGTGGCGCATCCGTCTCATCGGACATTGTCGGCCAGTTGACAAATATTGTTGCCTCACTCCAACTGGCTCAAACTGGGGGATGTGCGTGATGCTGGGCTGGCGAAGAACGCGCTACGCGAGAATGACCGCGGAATCATCTTGGTTTCAAATGCCGGCGAAACCAGGCTGCGGCGTGCGCGGCGACTTGTTCGAGCGCTCCCGGTTCCTCGAACAAGTGCGTTGCCCGTGGAATGACGGAGAATTCCTTCTCGCATCTCAAGCGGTGAAACGCCTGTTTGTTCAGTTCCACCACAACATCATCGCGTTCGCCGACGATGAGCAATGTCGGGGAGGCCACGTGCGTTAGAGATTCGCCCGCAAGGTCTGGCCGGCCACCGCGCGAAACCACGGCATCAATGACAGGTCCGAGTTCCGCCGCGGCGACGAGCGCAGCCGCGCCGCCAGTGCTCGATCCGAAATAGCCCATGCCGAGGCGGTGTGTGGCATTCTGGCGGGCGATCCATTGCGTCGCCGCGACCAGCCGGCGCGCCAGCAACCCGATGTCAAAACGCAGATGCCCCGTCGCGGCATCCGCAGACTCCTCATCCGTCGTGAGCAGATCAAACAGCAACGTGGCGGTGCCGGCATTTTGAATTGCACGCGCGACAAACTGGTTGCGTGGACTGTGGCGGCTGCTGCCGCTGCCGTGCGCAAACAGCACTACGCCGGCGGCGTTTGGTGGAACATTCAATTCTCCTGTTAATGTCACCGCGCCCGCCGGAATGTGGACGACGCGCTCTCCTCCTTTCGGATCTTCATCACCGTATGGAACGGTGAACGTCTCGGCTTGCGATTCGCGCGAGCCGTGCTTCATTTTCATGACTTCCGTTTAGGCTTTTTTCTTCGGGGCCGCTTGCCATTCGTTGTCCGTGGTTGGGCACGAATTGTGGACATCGCGCAGGCCCGACAAAAAGCCAACGTGCAATAATAGCAACATTTTCCTTCACGCGCGAGGGGTGTCCTTGAAATTAAATTGGCGACGATGCTTATAGCCAGTAGGAATCTCGCCTAGGAAAAAATGGGGCTTGCCCCCAATTGCGGCGCGCCGGTCGCCCGCTATCCTAAGTCCATGAATCCCGATGGATCATTCACACGCGAGGTAACTTCAGAAACAGGAAGTGATTTCACTCTCAAGGTGCTCATCGCCTATCAAGACGAACCACGCGCAAGACAGGCACAAACACTTGTCCAAAGACTGGCCAAGCGCGTCGGCCCGGATCTGGCCTGGCGCGTGAGCCTGCGCGGTCTCGCGGACCTTGGCGCTGCACGCTATCGCTCCGCCGTCGTCGCTGAAGTCGCCGATGCGGACATGATCATCATCGCCGCCGAATCGAGTGACTCGTTGCCCGAGAGCGTGCGCGAATCACTTGAAATCCGCCAAAGCGAGAGCGAGAAGGAATTTGCCGTTGTGGAACTCGTGGATCGCCAAGGGACCGGGCAACCTCACTCCCCGCGGTCGCCGTTGCAGGACGTGGTTCACGAACTTCTGGGAAAGAAGCCGGAGCAACTTGCTTTTTTCTCCAGCACAAACCAAGGAACAATCATGACCACGCCGCCGATGCCGGCCGAGATTGCCGCAATCCCGGTGAATGTGATGGAAGATGTTCATCAAGTGAACGGCGCGACTCAGCGCTTCTTTGGAATCAACGAGTAACCCCGCTTCCATATTTTAGGCGGTTGAACGGGCGCACAAATTTTGCCGGACAAATCAGGAGCGGTGAACCTTTCCACGTGAAACGTGCGTCGCATTCGCGAACAACGCTCGAATGCGACTGATGGATTTTGTCTTGCCGGACACAGTCTCTCGCCGACAATGCAGGGCCATGAATGCCCTCCCTCGCGTTTTGCTCCGGCTGATTGTTGTCTTGCTTCTCTCTTTCAGCCGAATTGATGCCGCAGAACCCGCTGACACCAATGCCGTCTGGCTGGCCGAACATTACACCAAATACGAGCACCGCATCCCGATGCGCGACGGCGTGCGCCTCTTCACGCGCGTCTATGTGCCGAAGGATGATTCGCAGGCGTGGCCAATCATCATCACGCGCACGCCCTACGCGCTGAAGCCCTATGGCTCGGACAACTACAACGACCCCGCCGGCTCGTTCCGCACGCTGGCGAAGGACACGTTCATCCTCGTCACGCAGGACGTGCGCGGACGCTACGGCTCGGAAGGAACTTACATGCACATGCGGCCGTTCAACCCGAACAAGGGGCCGAAGGACACGGATGAAAACTCCGACACGTGGGACACGATTGAATGGCTCGTGAAAAATGTCCCGAACAACAACGGCAAGGTCGGCATGTTCGGCATCTCATATCCCGGCTTTTACACGGCCATCGGCATGATTGACTCGCATCCCGCGCTCAAGGCCGCGTCACCACAGGCGCCCATCTCCGACTGGTTTTTGGGCGACGACATCCACCACAATGGCGCGTTCTTCCTCACGCAAAACTTCGACTTCTTCTTTCGCTTCGCGCAGAAGATCGAGGATCCGCTGCACGAGGACACGCGGTCCTTCAACTTCAAGACACCCGACGGTTACGACTTTTTCCTGCGCATGGGTCCGCTTTCAAATTCGGAAAAACTGGTGCGCGCGCCGGAGTGGAACGAATTCCTCGCGCATCCGACCTACGACGCGTTCTGGCAGGCGCGGAACCTCCGGCCGCATCTCAAGAACGTCCGCTGCGCTGTGATGACGGTTGGCGGATGGTTTGATGCGGAGGATTTGTTCGGGCCGCTGGAAATTTATCGCGCCACGGAGCGCATGAATCCCGGCATCACGAACATGCTGGTAATGGGGCCGTGGCTGCACGGCGGCTGGGGACGCGGCACCGGTGACAAGCTCGGCCCGATTAGTTTTCACGCGAACACGTCTGAATTCTATCGTGAGAAAATCGAGCTGCCGTTTTTCCGCCACTTCCTCAAGGGCGACACGAACTATGCCGCGACCGAAGCGACGATTTTCGAGACGGGCACGCATCAGTGGCGGCGCTTCGACTCGTGGCCGCCGAAGCAGGTCAAGTCGCGCACGCTCTACTTTCACTCAAACGGCTCGCTTACTTTCGATCCGCCCGCCGAAGGGGTGTCGGCCTTTGACGAATACATCAGCGACCCGGCCAAGCCAGTCCCTTACACGATGGAACCCACGACGCGCTATCCCGGCTCGTATCCCATCGAGGACCAGCGCTTCGCCGCCGCGCGCACTGACGTGCTGGTGTATGAAACCGCGCCGCTGGAGCAAGACCTGACCTTCGCCGGGCCGTTGCAGGTGACGCTGCATGTCTCCACGTCCGGGACCGACGCCGACTGGGTGGTGAAGCTCGTTGACGTTTATCCGGGCGATTTCCCGAACCCGAACCCGAACCCTGCCAACGTGCAACTCGGCGGCTACCAGCAGCTCGTTCGCGGCGACGTCTTTCGCGGAAAGTTCCGCAACAGCTTCGAGAAGCCCGAACCGTTCGAGCCGGGCAAGGTCACGAAGATCGCCTTCACGATGCCGGATGCGTGCCACACGTTTCGCCGCGGCCATCGCGTCGTGGTGCAGGTCCAAAGCTCGTGGTTCCCGCTCGTGGATCGGAACCCGCAGACCTTCGTGAACATCCCGACGGCGAAACCGGAGGATTTTCGCAAGGCGACGCATCGGGTCTATCGCGCGCCCAATGCATCATCGTCGCTGACGGTGCAAGTGCTGCCTCCGGGCGGGCCTTGACGCTCACCTTCAAGCTTGAAACACGCAGAATTCCCGGCTTCATTCGTGAAATTCTAATCGAAATGAATTAACGCCTCGCTTGAGTTCCTGCAAACCACATTTGTTGTCGAGACACATGGCGGTAGCCATAGCCGCTGTGCTTCCCAGCTTTCTCGCCGTAGTGACGAGCGGCGCTGACCGCGCTGAGGCTGACTTGGAGCACCGCTTCACCGCGACCGTGCGGCCGTTCGTCGAGACGTATTGCGTTTCTTGTCATAGCAAGGAGAAAGCAAAAGCGCAGCTTGACCTCAGCACGTTTTCAATAATGTCGGCGGTGGTTCAGGATCATCCCCGCTGGGCGCTGGTGCTGGAAAAACTCACAGCGAAAGAGATGCCGCCCGAGGAAGCAAAGAAGCAGCCTGCGCCTAAGCAACGGGCGGAGGTCGTCGCGTGGATTCAGGCGATGCGCCGGCATGAGGCGGAGAAGCACGCGGGCGATCCCGGCCCGGTGCTCGCGCGACGCTTGAGCAACGCCGAATACGATTACACCATTCACGATTTGACGGGCGTGGACTTGCGACCCACGAAGGAATTTCCGGTGGATCCGGCGAATCAAGCGGGCTTCGACAATTCCGGCGAGTCGCTGGCGATGTCGCCGGCATTGCTGAAGAAGTATCTGCAAGCCGCGCGCTCCGTCGCCGACCATCTCGTGCTCAAGCCGGACGGCTTCGATTTCGCTCCGCATCCGGTGCTCGCCGAGACAGATCGCGACAAGTATTCCATCCTGCGCATCGTGGATTTCTACAAGCGGCAGCCGACGGACTACGCGGATTATTTTCTCGCCGCCTGGCGATACCAGCACCGAGCCGTGCTGGGCAAGCGCCGCGCGACTCTCGCGGACATTGCCGCCGAATTCAAAGTGAGTCCGAAATATCTCGAACTCGTCTGGACCACGCTGACAGAGGCGAGTGACAAGGTCGGACCCATCGCAAAACTTCAGGCGATGTGGCGCGCGCTGCCGAAGCCGGACGCGAAGCAGCCGGAAGCGGCGCGCGGCGGCTGCGAGGCGATGCGCGACTTCGTTGTCGGCCTGCGCAAGAAACTTGTCTGGCATTTTCCAAACTTGGAACTCAGGGGTGTTTCCTCCGGTGGGCAATGCTTCATCATGTGGAAGAACCGCCAATACGCGACGCATCGCCGAATACTGAATCCCGACACTCTGGAATTCGGCGGCGTTCCGCGGCCGCGGCCCGCTTCAAAAAAATCCAAGGAAGAATCAGACGAGGAAAAGCCGGCACCCGATCCGGCCATGCACGGGCCTGACCCCGACTTGTTCGTTCCCGCTGACGAGCGTGAGCGCGCGGCTTACATCACGTCGTTCGAGCGGTTCTGCAATGTGTTTCCCGACGCCTTTTACATCTCGGAGCGCGGGCGGATGCACCTCGAGCGCCCCAACGACAAGGGTCGCCTGTTGAGCGCGGGCTTTCACAACATGATGGGCTACTTCCGAGACGACGCGCCGCTTATGGAATTGATTCTCGACGACAACGGTCGTCGTGAACTGGATCGGCTCTGGCTGGAATTTGATTTCGTAGCGTTCGTGCCCGAGCGCCAGCACAAGGAGTTCATCTTTTACGAGCGCGCCGAGTCCAAGACCATCAAAGGCCCGGAGTTCGACTTCGCGCGCTCCGAGGACAAGGACGTGACGTCCGCGGCGAAGCTCCAGCGTCTCGCCGATGTGTATCTCGCGATGGCGCGCGCGAGCCTGGCCAACAACGGCGGCCAGCCGATGGTGATTGATGTCATCGCAGACCATTTCAAAATCACCTCGGCGAACATCCGCGCCATCGAGAAGGCGCGCGCGGCGGCGGAACCCACTCACCTCCCTGCGTTGCTCAAGTTTGCCGAGCGCGCCTACCGACATCCGCTGGCGCAGACGGAACGCGACGAACTGCTGGCCTTCTACCGCTCGCTGCGCGAGAAGGACGGCTTGAGCCACGAGGACGCGATTCGCGATTCGGTCGTGAGCGTGCTCATGTCGCCGCACTTCTGTTACCGTGTTGACTTGGTCGAAGCTGCGGGTGCCTCCAAATCTGGTAGGGCTGACCTGCCGGTCAGCCGAGACGCGCGGCAGCGCGTCCCTACCACACGTCCTCTGTCCGACTACGCTCTCGCCAGCCGCTTGAGTTATTTTCTATGGTCCAGTATGCCGGACGAGGAACTGCTCGCCCACGCTGCCGTCGGCGATTTGCACAAGCCGGAAGTTCTCGCCGCGCAGGCCCGCCGCATGATGAAAGACCCGCGCATTCGCGGCCTCGCCGTGGAGTTCGGCGGCAACTGGCTCGACTTCCGCCGCTTCGAGGAGCACAACGCCGTGGACCGTGAGCGCTTCCCCGCCTTCAACGACGAACTGCGTCAGGCGATGTTCGAGGAGCCAGTGCGCTTCATCCTCGATGTCGTCACCGAGAATCGTTCCGTGCTGGAGTTTCTTTACGCGAAGCACACGTTCGTCAACGCGCCGCTGGCGAAGCACTACGGCCTGGCTGACTTGAACGCGCCTCCGAACACGTGGCTCCGCGTCGAAAACGCCGACCGCTACGAGCGCGGCGGTCTGCTGCCGATGGCTGTTTTCCAAACCAAGAACGCGCCCGGTCTGCGCACCAGTCCGGTGAAGCGCGGCTATTGGGTCGTGCGCCGTGTGCTGGGTGAAGTGATTCCGCCGCCGCCCGCCACCGTGCCGGAACTGCCGCACGACGAGGCGAAGCTGGACCTGCCACTGCGCGAGGTGCTCGCCAAACATCGCGAGGACAAGAGCTGCGCCACCTGCCACGCGCGCTTTGATTCCTTCGGACTCGTGTTTGAAAACTACGGCCCCGTCGGCGAGCGGCGCGAAAAGGATTTGGGCGGTCGCCCGGTGGACACGCGCGCGACTTTCCCCGGCGGCAGCGAGCGGACGGGACTCGACGGCCTGCGCGCCTACATCCGCGAGCAGCGCCAGGATGACTTTCTCGACAACCTCTCCCGCAAGCTGCTAGCCTACGCGCTGGGACGCAGCCTTATGCTTTCCGACGACATCACAATTCGGGAGATGCGGACGAAGCTCGCCGCGAACGGCCACCGCTTCGGCAGCCTCGTCGAGAGCATCGTAACCAGCCCGCAGTTCCGAAATAAACGAGCCTCTGACCACCTCGCATTGAAAGGCGAATAATATGCGTGACTCAAAACAAAATGCTCCCACCGCCCGCCGTCACCGCCTCGCGCGTCGCACGTTCCTGCGGGGCGTTGGCGTCACCATTGCGTTGCCGTGGCTTGAATCCATTCCCGTTTGGGGCGCGACGACTCCCAAAGCGGACGCGCCGGGGCCGTTTCCAAAACGCTTCTGCGTGCAGTTCATGGGCAACGGCATCAACGCGAATCATTGGTGGGCGAAAGGTTCCGGCGCGGAAATGGAACTGGGCAAGAGCCTGTCGCCGCTGGAGCCCTTTAAGACGAAGGTCAACGTCATCAACGGTCTGTTCAACAAGCCATCCACCGGCGTCGGCATTCATCCGGGCATGACGGGCAACATTCTTTCCGGGATGCCGCTGCAAAAGGGCGCGGTGCTGCACGGCGGCATCAGCATGGACCAGGTGCTCGCAAATCAAATCGGCCAGGACACCGTGCAGCCGAGCATGGTGCTCGCGTGCGAGCAGCCGCTCACCGGTTACCACGAGACGAATTTCTCGATGGCCTATAGCTCGCACATCTCGTGGCAGAGCGCGGATTCGCCGGTGCCGACGGAGGTTTATCCTTCGCTCGCCTTCGACAGCCTGTTTGAAAACAGCGGCAGCCGGCGCACGCAAAGCGTCCTCGACCGCGTGAAAGAACAGGCAGAAAGCCTGAGCCGCAAGGTCAGCGCCACTGACAAGACCAAGCTCGACGAATACCTCACCAGCGTCCGCGAAGTGGAGAAGCGCGCCGAACGGATGCGCGCCGACAAGGCGAAGGCCGACGCGAACGCGAAGGACAAGGGCCGTCCGCTCTTCACGATGAAGCGTCCCGACAACGGCCTGCCCGAAGACCTCCGCGAGCACATGCGCCTGATGTGCGACATCGTCGCGCTCGGCTTCCAGACGGACAAGACGCGCGTCGCCTCGATGCTGATGTGCCGCGACTTGTCGGGGCTGTTCTATCCTTTCCTCGATGTCCGCGACGCGCATCATCCCGCCTCGCACAACGACCAGTCCGACGGCTACGAGCGCGTGTCGCGCTTCTACGTCGGCCAGCTCGCTTACCTCGCGTCGAAGTTGAACGCGATGCCGGAAGGCGAAGGCACCGTGCTCGACAACTCATGTTTGCTTTTCGTGAACAACATGTGGTCCGGCAGCCGGCACGACAACTCCAAGCTCCCCGTGCTCACGGTCGGTGGCCTGGGCGGCGTGTTGCAAACCGGCCGCGTCCTCGACTATCGCGAGAAGGGCGACGACAACCGCAAGCTGTGCAGCCTGTATCTCTCGCTGATGGACCGCATGGATGTGAAGCTATCGCGCTTCGGCGACGCCGAGACGCGCCTCGCCGGTCTTTGAACGTGTATGCGGCCCGAGACGACGCAAATTGCACGCTGCTGTGGCTAAAAGAATTTGCGATTAAAACGCAACCTTCAGCGTCCAAGCTGCCGTTCATGATTTTGCGCATTCGTTCAATTCTTTGCGTGCCCGCTGTGCTGACGTTACTCGCCGGCAGCGCGCGAGGCGCGGAATTGAAACCTTACAGCGGCGCGGGCTGCTCGGCGTTGGATGATTACTTCGCGAACGAAGTCTGGGCCAAGGTCGCCGCCGAGTCCTGCCTCAAGTGCCACAAGCCCGGCGGTGACGCGGAGGATTCCAAGCTCGTGCTGCGCGACCCGGCACGCGTGTCGGGAACGGAGCGCACCGAGGCGATGCGCGCGAATCGAGCGGCCTTCGCCGCGATGGCGTTGGCGAAGGAAGGTAAATCCACGCGCCTGTTGCTCAAGGCCACCGGCCAGGTGAAGCACGGCGGCAAGGAGGCGGTGAAGAAGAATTCCTCCGGCCAGCGCATCCTCGCCGAGTTCGCGCGGCTGGTGAACGCGCCGGATGCCGCTACGCTTGCGAAGGCTTCAGCAAACGCCGAGAAGAACGCGCCGCCGTTCTTCGCCGGCGTGGTGATGCTGGACGACCGCCAGCTCTTGCGCCGCGTGACGCTCCAACTCGGCGCACGTCTGCCGACGGATGCGGAGATGAGCGCGGTGACCTCGCAGGGCGTGAAGGCGATGCCGGCGATTCTCGACGCGCTGCTGAAGGAGGACGCCTTCTATGACCGATTGCGCGAGGGATTCAACGACATCTTCCTCACGCTGGGCGTGGACGGAAATCCCGACCAGTCGGTGCTGTCCTACGAGCACTTCGAGAAGTCGCGCGGCTGGTATCAGAACAAGGAGTTGAACAAGGAATTTCTCGACCGCTTCACTGACGAGAAGGAGCGGCGGCAGGCGGGCTACCAGCTCGCAAGCGATTACCGCAAGGCGCTGCTCGCCGAACCGATGCGGCTCATCGAGCACATCGTGCGCAACGAGCGGCCGTTCACGGAAATCGTGACGGCGGATTACTTCATGGTCTCGCCCTACGGCGCGCGCGGTTACGGGATTTTTGACGACGTGAAGGACAAGTTCAAAAACCCGAGCGACCCGTTCGAGTTCATCCCGGTGAAGTTAAAGGCGCTCACGGGCCGCAGCAAAAGCGAGAACCAGGATTCCGCCACGGGCTTCTATCCGCACGCCGGTTTGCTCAGTGCGTTCCAGTATCTCACGCGCTACCCGACGACCGACACCAACCGCAACCGCCAGCGCGCCCGCGTTTATTTCCTGCACTTCCTCGGTGTTGACGTGCTCGAACTGGCCGCGCGCGTGAGCGATGCGGCGGCGGTCTCCGCGAAGTTCGAGAACCCCACGATGCAGGCGAGCGAGTGCGTCGTGTGCCACAAGACGATTGACCCGGTGGCCGGGCTGTTTCAGGACTACTGGCGCTTCGCGGACATGGGCGTTTATGGAAAGCGGAAAGGCGGCTGGTTCAAAGATATGTTCGCGCCCGGCTTCGAGGGCGAGGATATGCCGGAGAGCGAGCGCTGGCGTGCGTTGCAATGGCTCGGCGAGCGCACCGCGAAGGACCCGCGCTTCGCCGTCGCGATGGTCGAGCACGCTTATTACATTCTGAGCGGACGGAAAGTTCTACTGCCGCCGAAGGACTTGGAAGACCCGCTCTTCGCCGCGAAGCGCCGCGCTTACGCCGAGCAGCGGAAGCAAATCGAAGCCATCGCCACGCGCTTCGCCGCGACGGGTTTCAACTTTAAGCAAGTGCTCAGGGACTGGGTCGCCTCCGACTTCTACCGCGCCGACGGCCTCGCGACCGCCGCCGCGAATCCCGCGCGCCGCGCCGAGCTGGACGACCTCGGTCTCGTGCGGATGCTCGCGCCGGAGCAGGTCGAGCGGAAGGTCGCCGCGATTTTCGGCAAGGGCTGGGGCCGCCTGAAGCACGGCGACGGCGGGCTGGACATGCTCTACGGCGGCATTGACTCGAAGGAAGTCACCGAGCGCGCCGCCGACCCGAGCGGCGCGATGGGCGCGATCCAGCGCATCCTCGCCAACGACGTCGCCTGCAAGCAGACCGCGCTGGATTTCAGTCGCGCGCCCAGCGACCGGAAACTTTTCCCGAGCATCGAGCCAGACGTGGTGCCCGGCACCGCCGAGGCGGACGCGCAGATTCGCCGCGCCATTGTGCATCTGCACCAACGCATCGTCGGGCGCTTCGACAAGCCGGACTCGCCGGAAGTTTCGCGCACCTTCGACCTCTTCGCCGGCATCGTCAGCGACGCGGCGGCGAAGAAGAATTTTGAGAAGCAGGAGAATTATTCCTGCCGCCAAAATCTCGTGCAGCCCGTGCCGGACCCGAACTACACCGTCCGCGCCTGGCGCGCGGTGGTGACGTATTTGCTGCGGAGGCAGGAGTTCTTGTATGAGTGACCGATACTCTCTCGTTGATATGGCCCTTGGACTGCCTCAATCTCGACGCTACGCATGAGCCCGGACATTACAGCACCGATTGATGTCACAGGCACTTGGCTGCATGAAAGCAAATCGGAGGTTGATTTGAAGAGCGCTGTCACCTTGCACACACGTCTTGAGTGGAACTTCAATCCGGACGGCACGGCGGAATTTGAAGGGCGCTCGCATTCCACCTGCCGGGGAGTTACGACGGAAGAGCCACAGGGGAATCACCAAACCGGAACTTATCGAGTGGTTGGTTCGAGAATCTTCGTGGATGTCGCAAACCAACCCACCTTAAACGGTTTCTTTACCTTGGTTTCGTCTGACGAGTTAAGGTCATCTGTCGGCGTGGTCTTCAAGCGAGCCGCCTGTTCAGCAACGTAGAGTTTATCGCATGACACACAAGCTACCCATTCCAATTTGGAGAAACCATCTAACATGAGACGTGACTTCCTGAAACTCTGCGCCCTCACCGGACTTGGCTTTGCCTGCCCCGGCGGATTCACCTCGCTGCTGCGCGCGGCGGTGAAGGAGGAGCCGCCTTACGAGGGGCCGTTCTATATCGTCTTCAACGCCTCGGGCGGCTGGGACACGACCTACTTGATGGACCCCAAGGGCGTGAATGAAATCAACCGGCTCTACCAGGACGGCGACATCCTCACGAAGGGCGCGCACAAGTTCGCGCCGACGGACAAGCACAAGACCGGCGGCATGAGCAACGAGGAGTTTTACGCCGAGTTCGGCAGCGAGCTGCTCACGTTCAACGGCCTCGACTACTCGGTGAACAACCATTCACCCGGCGCGCGTTACATGGCCACCGGCAAGCTCGACAGCCTCGCGTATCCGACGTTCGCCGCGCTCGTCGCCGCGTGCAAAGGGCCGACCTGCCCGCTCTCGTTCCTGACGTTTGGAAATTATTCGGCGACGGGAAATGTCGTCGCGATGTCGCGCGTGCCTTACTTGCAGTCGTTGCAAAAAATCGCGAACGCGGACCATCAAGATGGCAACTTGCGCTCGCCGTATCACGATGACTTCGCCTTGGCGCGCATCGAGCAGGCGCTGGCGGAACAGCGCACGTCACGCGCGGCGATGCCGCTTCTTCCGCGGCAGGAGCGTGCGGAGTCCATGCTCTACGCGGCCCAGGTCAACTCGAAGACGATGGCGCGCGTGACGCCGCACATTCCCAAGGACGTGCCGAAGGAGCGGCTCGCGCAGCAGGCGGAGATTGCGCTCGCGTCGTTCAAGGCCGGCGTGTGCGTCTCCGCGAACCTGAGCATCGGCCAGTTCGACAGCCATGCGAACAACGACGTGGACCAGATGAAACTGTTGCCCGAATTACTGGCGGGCATCGCCTACACGCTGCGCCGCGCGGAGGCGCTGAAGATTCGCGACCGCCTCGTGGTGGTGATGCAGAGCGAGATGGGCCGCACGCCGACTTACAACAAGGGCAACGGCAAGGACCACTGGTCCATCGGCTCGGTGATGTTCCTCGGCCCCGGCATCAAGGGCAACCGCGTCATCGGCGCGACGGACGACAAGCAGTTCGGCGTGAACCTGAACCCGGCGACGCTCGCGCTCGACAAGGACAAGGGCATCAAGATTCGCCCCGAGCACATCCACGAGGCGCTGCGCGAATACGCCGGCATCGCGGGCCATCCCTTCAGCAAAAAATTTCCCCTTGGCCTCGCCGCCAAGGACAAACTCCAAGGCCTGTTGGGTTAAGTGGAAGCCGCTTATCGGGGCGAGAGGCGGCTCTGCTTCAAGCCATAACTCTACCGGCATTGATCCTACTTCGTCCCAACGAACTTGTATTCCTTCGCGTGGACGTATTTGTAAACGATGCCCTTGTCATCAACGTAGAACGTGTATTGAACGCGAGATCTGAACTGCGGCGTTTCCCCTTTGAACGAGGTTAGCTCACCCTGAGCTGCCGTCGTGGTTCCACTCATCGCCGCCGGGTTTCCGCTCGTAACATCGGCTTTCAACTGCGTTGGTTCGCGTATGACCGCGTCGTTCGCCTTTGTCCAGGCCCATATCTCGCCACCCTGGCCGTCGGGCTTTTTCAACTGAGGCTGCCCGAGTTTTGCCACGAGGCTCGACGAAGGCCGCCCAACAAAACGAGCCATCTCCGATTCCGTGGAAACACATCCTGACATTACGACAAAGCCCCCTCCCACCACAGCCGCGGCAAGCGCGCTCAAGCATCGTTTCATTCGTGTTTTCATAAATTGTAATGACTGGAGAAACCTCGCTCAGGTCATGTGAATGACAAGTGAAAATCTGGCAATAAACTCACCGCGTCGTCGTGAATCACATCAGGCACTTGTTGTGGAAGTTGGTGAGGAGTATTGTCTGTTTTTAATGAGAATCTTCATGGTCGCGGGATGGTTCGGCGTTGACGGTTTGGATGTGCAGGCGCGGTCGTGTAGCCAAGGACGCTGAGGCGACACCATTCGCCTCCCATTGAGCCGGAATTCCACTTGAGCACGGCGGGCGAGAGTATTAAATTCTGGTGTCGGTTCGGAATTCGTTAGACGGCGTATCCTGAAACGACGAGCTTGAGGCGTGCGATGAAACGATGGCTGAATTTCTCTGTGATGGCAGTTGGTCTGCTGGCCGTTTTTGTTGTGGGCAGACAACGCGCCACGGCTGCCGCTCCCGCTGCGGACAGTGGTAATGGGGCAAATCCCGGCGCACAAACAGTATCCCAGAACGACGTTCCACAGGTCACGGCCGCGGCGAACATTTCACCGTTCGTTGTCGGAGTGGTGAAGTTGTCGGAAGGCGGAGTGGACGCCGCCGTCATTCAAGCGCATGTGGAAGCCTCGCGGATTTCTGTTCCGCCCACTGCGGACGAGATTATTTATCTTCACGCGCACCGCGTTCCTGCATCGGTCATCACCGCAATGATCAATCACGGAGCCAAAATGAGTGAACGGGCTGCGCTGGCTGCGGTTCAAGCTGTTCAGCGTCAGCCCCCTGCCCCGCAACCGCAGGCTGCCGCCCCCGCGCCGCCCGTGCAAGTTGTCACGGTCGTGCAACCAACTCCGACGTATGTGACCAGTCCCACTTACGTGTATCCCAGCTATTCAAGCTGCGTTTACTCGTATCCAAGCTATTCCTACTACTGCGGCTGGCCGCGCTACGGCTACTGCTATCCGGGGTCTTTCAATTTTAGTTTCGGCTTCGGCTATCGTGGAGGTCACTTTGGCCATTATTATCGGGGCTTCTGCCGATAAAGTCTTCGCTCGTTTCGGGACACAATCCTAGTGGCTGGTTGCCGTTTTCAAGAACGGATAAAATCTCGTCCCGAAGCCGCAAGGTTTGGTTTGTCATTCCTTTGAGTGTCTCAACTGAATTCAGTCTTTTCACCACGACAAAACGGGGACAATCTTCGAGAGAGCATGAAACGGTATGAACCATGCCTTTCGCGCACACGCAAGATGCGTGCTGTGACAATATTCGGCATCCTTTTCTTGACGGTCACGAGCTGCCAAAAGCGGCAGGGCGAACTTGGAGGAAACCGGACAACGAACCACACCGCACAAATACAAGAGCCTCCCGTTGCCACCGCACGAACGAATCCTGCGCCGAAAAACAAAATGGAAGGCCGCACGGCGGCGGAGTTGTTTCAAGAGGGACTGAAATTATGGGACGGCAAGGGTGTGAGCAAGGACCCGGTGGAGGCGGTAAAGTTTTTCCAAGCGGCGGCAGATCGAGGTGATGTGGATGCGCTGGCTTATCTGGGCGCCGCCTGCCGCACGGGAACCGGAATTGCAAAGGATGCAGCAACGGCTGCTGGATATTTTTTGGCAGCGGCAGAAAAAGGCGATGCTCGCTCGCAAGGTGTTATCGCCTCAATGCTGGCGACGGGTGAAGGCGTTCCCAAAAATCTTCCCGAATCGGTCAAGTGGTATCGGGTGGCGTCGGAGCAAGGCTTGGTGCGCGCCCAAGCCAATCTTGGAGCCATGTATTTCCTTGGTCAGGGCGTGGCAAAGGACGACGTGGAAGCTTACAAGTGGTTGCACCTCGCGGCATCGAAAGGCGACGCGGGAGCCGTGAAAAATCGCGGACTGGTGGCGCGGAAGTTGACTGTGCAACAAATGGCCGAAGGCCGCAAACGCGCCGCGGAATTCGTGCCCAAAAAAACCGACACGGGAACAACGCAGCAATGAGCGTCAAGCAGAGACAAGACCTCTTGCAAGAATGGTTCGCCGCAATCTAGCATGTTGGTATGCAGCACAGCACCTCGTCTGATTCATCACGCTCAGTCAAGTTGCACCTCGCGTCCGCCTGCGGAGCCGGCGATTTTCACACCGAAGCGCTTGCATGAAGCTCGCCCCTTCACGCGGTGAATTGCTTTTTGAAGGACGATGGATGTCCCTTCAAGTGAGGCGCGCTTCTGTCATACTTGCAGTTTTGCTGCTGCAACCCTCGGTTCTTGCGCGCGCCGCCGCCCCTGTAGTCCCAACGAAGATCGAATTCAACCGCGACATCCGGCCCATCCTTTCGGACATCTGCTACAAGTGCCACGGCCCGGACAAGGCCAAGCGCAAGGCCGATCTGCGCCTTGACCTCGAGGCCAGTGCGAAGGCGAAGATCAAAGATCACTTCGCAATCGTCCCGGGCCAGCCGGCTAAGAGTGAACTCATCCGCCGCATCACAACGAGCGATGAAGACGACCGGATGCCGCCAGCCGATTCGGGACGACAGCTCACCCCGCGACAGGTCGAGTTGCTGCGCCGCTGGATCGAGCAAGGCGCCAAGTGGGAGGCGCACTGGTCATTCATCGCGCCGAAGCGTCCCGACCTTCCGCGTGTGAAGAATTCCAATTGGGTTCGCAATCCGGTGGACAACTTCATCCTCGCCCGCTTGGAGCGCGACGGGCTTCAGCCCTCGCCCGAAGCCGATCGAGCCGCGCTCATTCGTCGCGTGTCGCTCGATTTGACCGGTCTGCCGCCGACGCTCGCCGAGGCGGATGCCTTTCTTGCCGACACGTCGCCGCAGGCTTACGAGCGTGTCGTGGACCGCCTGCTCACATCGCCGTGCTACGGCGAACGCATGGCCAGCCGCTGGCTCGACGCGGCGCGTTATGCGGACACGAGCGGATATCAGAGCGACGGCGAGCGCTCGATGTGGCGATGGCGCGACTGGGTGATCGGCGCGTTCAATCGCAATTTGCCATTCGATCAATTTACGATCGAGCAACTCGCCGGCGATCTCCTTCTCAACGCGACGCGCGACCAACGCATCGCGACCGGATTCAACCGCAACCACCGCGGCAACGCCGAAGGCGGCATCATCCCCGAGGAATACGCGGCCGAGTATGTCGTGGATCGCGTGGATACGACCGCAACCGTGTGGCTCGGCCTGACGATGGGCTGCGCGCGCTGCCACGATCACAAATACGATCCGCTCACGCAGCGCGAGTTCTACCAACTCTTCGCCTTTTTCAACAACGTGCCGGAGAAAGGCCGCGCAGTGAAGATTGGCAACTCGCCGCCGGTGATCACCGCGCCGACGGACGCGCAGGAGAAGCAACTCGCGAAACTCGAATCGCAACTCGCTTCCGCAGAAGCGCGCTTGCGCGAACTGGAGCCGCAAATCACCGCCGCACAAACGGCGTGGGAAAAGTCACTCACTGCCGCGCCGGTTGCACAGTGGACGGTGACGAACGGCTTGCAGGCGCGCTTTGAACTCGACGGAAAACTTGCGAGCGAGGCCGGGAAAAACACGACCGCGAAGTTTGAAAACGGCGAGGCCACATTCGCGCCCGGACGTGACGCACTTGCGGCAGCACTCGATGGAAGTCGCTTCATCAACTGCGGCGATGTCGGGGACTTCGGCTTCTTCGACAAGTTCACTCTGGCCGCGTGGATTCGGCCGCACGGCGCGGACGGCGGCACGATTGTCTCGCGCATGGTCGAGCAGGATGCGGACTCCGCGTTCACTTCCGACTCCGAGGGCTACAGCGTGCATCTCAAGGCGGGCCGCGTGCAGGTGCGTCTCACGAAGCGCTGGCTCGACGACGCGCTGCGCGTGGAGACCGAGGCCGTGCTCGCGCCGGAACAGTGGCACCACGTCGCGGTCATCTATGACGGCTCACGGCTCGCGACGGGCGTGAAGATTTTCATCAACGGCCAGCCGCAGAAAATGCGCTTGCTGCTCGATCAATTGAACCAGACCTTCCAGACAAAACAGCCGCTGCGCATCGGTGCGGGCGGCGGGCCGGCAAATCGGTTTCGCGGGCTGGTCAGCGATGTGCGGGTATATGCCCGCGCTCTCTCGGAGGAGGAAGTCGGCATCGTCTCCACGACGGAAAACGTGAACGCACTTGCCGCGATTTTTCCCGCGAAGCGCACCGCGCCCCAGGCGGCGAAGCTGCGCTCGTGCTTCCTCGCGGAGCACGCGCCCGCACCGATGCGCGAAGCGCAAACACATGTCGCGGAGTTGCGCGAGCAGCGCACGAAGTTCGTGGAGAGCCTGCCGACCGTGATGGTGATGGAGGAAATGGCAGTGCCGCGCGAGACGTTCGTGCTGAAGCGTGGCGTGTATGATCAGCGCGGCGACCGCGCCACACCCGGCGTGCCCGCGAGCCTGCCGCCACTGCCCGCTTACGCAGTGCGGAACCGGCTCACCTTCGCGCGTTGGCTCGTGAGCACGCAGAATCCGCTCACGGCACGCGTCGCGGTGAATCACCAGTGGCAGATGCTCTTCGGCACCGGGCTGGTGAAGACCACGGAGGACTTCGGATCGCAGGGTGAACCGCCGAGTCATCCCGAATTGCTCGACTGGCTCGCGACGGAATTCGTGCGCACGGGCTGGGACGTGAAGCGCTTGCTCAAGACAATGTTGATGAGCGCGACGTATCGGCAGTCATCGCGCATGACGCCGGAGTTGCTTGCGCGCGACCCGGACAACCGCCTGCTCGCGCGCGGCCCGCGCGTGCGGTTGCCGGCCGAGATGATCCGCGACCAGGCGCTTGCGGTGAGCGGATTGCTCGTGCGCGAAATCGGCGGGCCGTCGGTGAAGCCGTATCAGCCGCCGGGATTGTGGAAGGAATTGAGCGGCACCGACTATGTTCAGGATCACGGCGACGCGCTCTGGCGTCGCAGCCTCTACACATTTTGGAAGCGCACCAGCCCGCAGCCGACGATGACGACCTTCGACGCCGCAGGCCGCGAGATGTGCTCCGTGCGCCCGAGCCGCACGGACACGCCACTGCAGGCGCTCGCGCTGATGAACGACGTGACCTTCGTCGAAGCCGCGCGCTGCCTCGCGCAGCGCGTGATGCGCGAAGGCGGGCCGACACCCGAGGAGCGCGTGCGACTGGCCTTCCGACTCGTGCTCACGCGCGCGCCGAAGCCGCCGGAGTTGAAGGTGCTGCTCGATGATTTGAACGATCACCTCGCGCGATTCCGCGCCGACTCGAAAGCGGCGCAATCGCTCATAAGCGCGGGTGAGTCACCGCGCGATGCGAAGCTCGCTGCGGATGAGCTGGCAGCTTACTCAGCGTTGGCCGGGTTGATTCTGAACCTCGACGAAGCCATCACCAAACAATAGCTGCGCTCCATGAACCCGCTGCTCGACCATCGCATGAACCAATCCATGAAGCAGGCGATTGGTCAAATTGCGCTCGTGGTGCGCGATTACGATGAAGCCATCAATTTCTATGTGGGAACGCTCGGCTTTGCTTTGGTGGAAGACACCTGCATTCCAGAGCAGGACAAGCGCTGGGTCATCGTCGCACCGCCAGGCTCAACGGAATCACGATTGCTTCTCGCGCGAGCGACCAGCGAAGAACAGTCGTCACGTATCGGAAATCAAACCGGAGGCCGCGTGTTTCTGTTTCTCTTCACTGATGACTTCTGGCGCGACTTTGATTCCTACAAAGCGAAGGGCGTTGTCTTTGTTCGAGAGCCCAAGGAAGAAAACTACGGCACGGTGGCTGTATTCCAAGACCTTTACGGGAACCTATGGGATTTGGTTCAACCCAAAGGCATGATGCAAATGCACCCGTCGCTGACGCCTTGCCCGAGTAACCAACAATAGCTGCGCCTCATGAATCCGCTTTTCGATCATCGCCTGCTCATCAACCGCCGACACTTCTTCGGACGCGTGGGCATCGGCACAACGGCGCTTGCGGCGTTGTTGAACGAGGAGTTGTCCGCCGCGCCGACGAAGGACGCGGCGGCGAACGGTGGCCTGCCGGGCCTGCCGCATTTTGCGCCGAAGGCGAAGCGCGTCATCTATCTGTTCCAGTCCGGCGCGCCGTCGCAGATGGATTTGTTCGACTACAAGCCGCAGCTCGCGCAGCGGCACGGCACGGACTTGCCGGACTCGATTCGCCAGGGCCAGCGGCTCACGGGCATGACGGCGACGCAGGATCATTTTCCCATCGCGCCGACGCGCTTCCGCTTCGCGCAGCACGGTCGCAGCGGCGCGTGGCTCAGCGAACTGCTGCCGCACACAGCGCGGGTGGCGGACGAGCTGTGCTTCATTAGGACGATGCACACCGAGGCGATCAACCACGACCCGGCGATCACATTTTTCCAGACTGGCGCACAACTTGCGGGACGGCCGAGCATTGGCTCGTGGCTCAGCTACGGACTCGGCAGCGCGAACCACGACCTGCCGGCGTTCGTCGCGCTGCTCTCGAACGGCACGGGCAACCCGAACGACCAGCCGCTCTACGACCGACTGTGGAGCAGCGGCTTTTTGCCGACGACGCATCAGGGCATCAAGTTTCGCGCCGCCGCCGACCCGGTGCTTTTTCTCTCGAACCCCGAGGGACTCGATGCAACGGCGCGAAGGCGGATGCTCGACGATCTCGCGAAGCTGAACCAGATGCAGTTCGCAGAATTCGGCGACCCGGAAATCGCCACGCGCATCGCGCAATACGAACTGGCGTATCGAATGCAGACGAGCGTGCCGGAACTGACGGATGTTTCCGGCGAACCCGCGAGCGCGTTCGGGCTTTACGGCCCCGAGGCGCGCAAGCCCGGGACGTTCGCGGCGAATTGCCTGCTCGCGCGCCGGCTCGCGGAACGCGGCGTGCGTTTCATCCAGCTTTTCCATCGCGGCTGGGATCAGCACACGAAACTGCCGTCGCAAATTGCCGGCCAGTGCCATGACACCGATCAGCCGAGCGCCGCGCTCATCGAGGATCTCAGGCAGCGCGGCCTGCTCGACGAGACGCTCGTCGTGTGGGGCGGCGAGTTCGGGCGCACGGTCTATTGCCAGGGCCGGCTCACGAAGGACGACTACGGGCGCGACCATCATCCGCGGTGCTTCACGATCTGGCTCGCGGGTGGCGGCATTCGGCCCGGCATGACGTTCGGCGAGACGGATGACTTCAGCTACAACGTCGTGCGCGATCCGGTGGACGTGCACGATCTCCACGCGACGCTGCTGCACTGCCTCGGCATTGACCACACGCGGCTGACGTTCAAGTTCCAAGGCCGCCATCATCGGCTGACCGATGTGCATGGGGAAGTGGTTAAACAAATTCTCGCTTGATTCAATGCGCAACCGGAAACCTTGCGCGAGTTTTACACAAGATATTCTCAAGAAGCCGTCCGCCTTCGGTAATTTTCCCCCGTCTGACTCCCCACGAAGTTAATTATGGCTTTGTCTCCCGATCCGTCGCTTTGTGCCGCAAAACGCGGCCGGCGTGGTTGCCCGTGTGTGTTCCCTTGTCGAGAGCAAGCTGGCCGTTGACGATGACGTATTCGATGCCTTCGCTGTATTGAAACGGGTCGGTGTAGGTGGAGCGGTCAATCACGCGGCTCGGATCGAAGATGGTGATGTCGGCGACGAGGCCGGCTTGAAGCAGGCCACGGTCGCGCAGGCTGAGCTTGGCGGCGTTGAGCGAGGTCATCTTGCGGACGGCGTCCTCCAGCCGCAGCAGGCCGCGCTCGCGGACATAGACGCCGAGCACGCGCGGAAAAGTGCCGAAGTTGCGCGGATGCGGATGACCGCGTCGCAGCAGGCCGTCGGTGGCGTAGGCGGAACCGTCGGAGCCGATTGAGCACCAAGGCTGGACGAGCGCGAGGTTCATGTCCTCCTCGGTGTGATGCGCATAGACGGTGCTCACAGAACCGTTCTGCTCGATGAGCAAATCGAAGAGGATGTCGAGCGAGTCGGGCTTGGGCGATTTGCCTTCGCTCTTCAACGCGATGACGTGGTCCATGGTCATGCCTTTGTAAGAATTGTTCGCGCTGACAAGCATCCGGCTCCAGTCGCCGCCGACCGCCGTGTAATGGTTATACCAATCCGAGAGTCCGTTGGTGATGTCGTGTTTGAGCCGCGCGCGTTGCGAAGTGTCTCTGAGTCGGGCAAGCATTTGCGACCTGCCGCCTTCATGCGCCCACGGCGGAATGATACTGGCGAGGTCGTTGTTGCCTCGCGTGTAAGGATAGACGTTCGCCTGCACGTTCACGCCGCGATGGCGCGCCTCCTCGATGAGCGCGACGACTTCCTTCATGCGGCCCCAGTATTTTTCATCGGCGATCTTCAGATGGATGATGTCCACGGGCACGCCGGCACGTTCGCCGATTTCGATGGCCTGCTTCACGGAGTCAAATACGCCAAGCCCCTCATCGTGAATGTGACTGGAGTAAATGCCGCCGTGCTGCCGCACAACTTTGCAGAGTTCAGCCAAGTCGCCCGTCGTCGCCAGCGAACCGGGCGGCATCATCAACGCGGTTGAAAGACCGAATGCGCCGTCGTTCATCGCCTCGGCGACGAGTTCCTTCATGCGCTGCAACTCGGCGGGGGTTGGCTTGTCGAAGGACGATCCCATGACGCACTGCCAGATGTTCCCTTCGCCCACGTAGGACGCGATGTTCACCGAGACACCCGACCGCTCGACGGCTGCAAAGTAATCGCCGAGCGTCCGAATCTGCGCGGGCTGGTTACGAACGGAAACCGGACGCGGCGTGACCTTGCCGACGAACGGCCCGGCGGAGCCACCTTCGCCGAGAATCTCGGTGGTCACGCCCTGGCGAATCTTGCTTTGGGCGTTGCCGTCCTCCAACAGCAGGAAGTCCGAGTGCGAGTGCATGTCAATAAAGCCCGGAGCCACGACCAATCCGCGTGCATCAATGTCACGCTTCGCATCACCGGTCACCGCGCCGACACTGACGATGCGGTCGCCTTTCACAGCGAGGTCACCGTAAAACCACGGGTTGCCCGTGCCGTCGGCGATTTTGCCGTTGCGGATTACGAGATCGTATTTCGGTTCAGCGGCATAACTCGCAAATGCGATGGCCAGCCAGGTCAACGCAGAGAACCAGCGGAGAATCGGACGAAGTGGCAGCGGTTTCATGTCGGCGATCTGAAGCCAATGATCGGGATGATTGTAACGGGACAGTCCCGATTCGCCAGCTTCCGCTTTTGTGACTGATTTCAACGGAATGCCACGGTGCATCAGATAACCCAGCGCGCAATGCTTGCTTCAGCATGGAAGATTTTTCTCGCTGGGATTTCGCCGCCATCTGGATAAAATTTGTTTCTGGCATGAAGCACCTGCTTGTTTTGATCGGTTTACTTGCGCTCGTCGTGATCTGCTCGGCGGGCGACTTTCCAGTCCCCTACAATTCCGGATCTGACACCAATGGCGCGCCGATGCCCGCTGCTGAGGCTGCCGCAAAGTTCAAAGTGCCGCCCGGCTTCAAGGTCAGCGTCTTCGCCGCCGAGCCGGACGTGCAGAATCCCATCGCGATGACGTGGGATGCGCGTGGGCGGTTGTGGGTCGTGGAGAATTACACCTATGCCGAGCGTGCGAAAAAGTTCGACCTTCATCTGCGCGACCGTGTGCTCATTTTCGAGGACACGAACGGTGACGGCCATTTCAGTTCGCGCAAGGTTTTCACCGAGGACGTGCAGATGGCGACGAGCATCGAAGTCGGCCGCGGCGGCGTGTGGCTGATGTGCCCGCCGCAAGTGTTGTTCATTCCACTCAACAAAAATGGCGACGCGCCCGCCGGCCCGGCGGAAGTGGTGCTCAACGGGTTCACTGTGCCGCCAGAGAACTATCACAACTTCGCCAACGGCCTGCGCTTCGGCCCGGATGGCTGGCTTTACGGACGCTGCGGCGCGTCGAGTCCGGGCGAGATCGGTGCGCCGGGCACGCCCAAGGAGCAGCGCATTCCCATGCGCGGCACGATGTGGCGGTATCATCCGGTGCGCAAAGTTTTCGAGGCGTTGAGTGGCGGCTGCACGAATCCGTGGGGCCACGATTGGGACGAGCATGGCGAACTTTTTTTCATCAACACGGTCAACGGCCAGCTCTGGCATGGCATCACCGGCGCGCATTACGTCCGCCCGCACACGATTGATCCGAACCCGCGCGTCTATGGCCTGATTGACCAGCACGCCGACCACTGGCACTTCGACCTCGGCAAAGGCTGGAACCAAAAGGCTGTGAACGATTCGCGGAATGTGGATGCCACGGTGGACGCGCTCGGTGGCGGTCACGCGCACATCGGCATGATGATTTACCTCGGCGACAACTGGCCCGCCGAGTATCGCGGAAAACTTTTCACTTGGAATATGCACGGCCGACGCGCGAACCAGGAAATTCTGGAACGCTCCGGCTCCGGTTACGTCGGCCATCACGGCAAAGACATTTTGCTCGCCGAAGACAAATGGTTTCGCGGCATGGAACTCAGCTACGGCCCCGATGGCGGCGTGTTCGCGCTCGACTGGAGCGACACCGGCGAATGTCACAACGCCAACGGCGTCAGCCGCACGAGCGGCCGCATTTTCAAAATAACTTACGGCAACCCGAAACGTGTCGAACCATTTGACCTGGCGAAATCCGACTCGCGCGAGTTGGCGAAGCAGCACACGCACGCGAACGAGTGGTTTGTTCGTCAAGCGCGCATCGAACTTGCAGCCCGTGCCAGCGACGGCCGCGAAACGGAAGCTGCAAAAGTGCAACTCCACGAAATGTTCGAGAAAGACGCCGACGTGGTTCACAAGCTGCGCGCCCTCTGGTCGCTCCATGCCATCGGCGCAACAGACGAGACATTCCTCACCGCTCAACTGCGACACAAGAACGAGCATGTTCGCGCGTGGGCCGTCCGACTGCTGACCGACGCATGGCCGCTCGACACCACGCTGAGTCAGCGGCCTTCGCAGAGCGCCGGTTTCCAGACGGGCGCGCGCATCGTTTCCGTTTTCAGCCGCCTCGCACGCGAGGACAGGTCCGCGCTCGTCCGCCTCGCGCTCGCCTCCACGCTCCAGCGCCTGCCCGTCAGTCAGCGCGCCGAACTCGCCACCGTGCTCGTCGCACACGCCGAGGACGCGAACGATCACAATCTGCCGCAGATGATTTGGTATGGCCTCATTCCGGTCGCCGATTCCGACGCGGGCGCGTTGTCGAAGCTCGCGGCAAAATGCGAACTGCCGTTGACGCGACAGTTCATCGCCCGCCGTCTCGCCGAGGACATTGAGAAAAATCCCGCGCCCGTGAACGACTTGCTCAAGCTGACCGTCGCCAAATCGGCCGCCTTTCAAGCCGACATCCTTGCTGGCATTTCCGATGGCCTCACCGGCTGGCGCAAAGCGAGGAAACCAGCCGCGTGGGATTTGCTCGCAAAGAAACTCACCGGCTCCGCAGACGTCGGCATACGTGACCGCGTGCGCGACCTGAGCGTGCTCTTCGGCGACGGCCGCGCGCTCGACGAGGTGAAGCGCGTCGCGCTCGACAAGGACGCCGACCTCAGCGCCCGCAAGGCCGCGTTGCAAACGCTCATCGAGAGCCGGCCGCCGGAACTGCGGCAGGTCTGCGAGCAGTTGCTTTCTGTGCGCTTCCTCAACGCCGTCGCCGTCCGCGGACTGGCGCAGTTCGACGACCTTGTCATCGGAGAGAAGCTCGCGAAGAGCTACCGCAACTTCCATCCGTCCGAGCGCGGCCCGGTGATGGAGACGCTCGTTTCGCGGCCGACGTTCGCGAAGGCGCTGTTGAACGAAATTGCCGCCGGAAAGATCGCGCGCGAGGAAGTGACGCCCTTTTACGCGCGGCAAATCCGCAGCTTCAACGACCCCGCGCTGACGAAGCAGCTTTCCGAAACGTGGGGCGAGATGCGCGAGGCCGCCGCCGACAAGCAGCAACTCATCAAGAAGCTCAAGTCCCAGCTCACATCCGACGTGCTGGCAAAAGGCGACAAGAGCGCGGGCCGCGCGGTGTTCAACCTTGCCTGCGCCGCGTGCCACACGCTTTACGGCCACGGCGGCGCGGTCGGCCCCGACCTCACCGGCGCGGGCCGCGACAACCTCGATTACCTCCTCGACAACATCGCCGACCCCAGCGCGGTCGTGAACGCCGACTTCCGCATGACGGTCTTCAACCTCAAGGACGGCCGCGTCATCAACGGCATCATTTCCACGAAAACCGCGCGCACGGTCACCCTCAAAACGATGACGGAGGTCGTCGCCCTCGGGCGCGACGAGATTCAGAGCCAGCAGGAGTCGTCGCTCTCGCTGATGCCCGATGGATTGCTCGAAGCGCTCACGCCCGCGCAGACCCGTGATTTGATCGCCTACCTTATGCACCCGTCGCAGGTGCCGCTGCCGCCTCAAAGCGGTGACAGTTCAAACTAGCGATTCCTTCGGAGGCGCTTTGCATCATACAGCGTTTTTCCGTGCGAGGTCTGGGCCGCTTTGTTTCAATCGGTGATATGAAATCAGCAAATCTTTCCCGCCGCGGTTTTGTCGCGCAAACCGCCGCCGTCGCCGGGCCTGCTTTGCTTGCGACGAACGCGCTTCCCGGAATCACGGCTGAGGCCGGTCGTGAACCCGGAAAATCCAAACCCGTCAACGTCCTTTGCGTTGGCGGGCATCCGGACGATCCCGAATCGGGCTGCGCTGGAACGCTCGCGCGTTACGCCGAACTGGGCCACGCGGTAACGGTCGTCTATCTGACGCGCGGCGAACGAGGCATCAAGGACAAGTCCAATGACGAGGCGGCTGCGATTCGCAGCGCCGAGTGCGAAGCGGCGTGTAAAATCATCGGTGCGAGGGCGGTGTTCGCCGGCCAGATTGACGGCTCGGCGGATTTCACGCGCACACGAGTTGAGGAGTTACGTCAACTGTTGGCAAAGGAAAGCCCGGACATTGTTTTCACCCACTGGCCGGTTGACACGCACATGGATCATCAGGTGGCGAGCATGTGCACGATCCGCGCGTGCATGGCACTGCCGCGACGACCGCAGCTCTATTTCTTTGAGGTCAACAGCGGCAGTCAGACGCAGGGCTTCACGCCGAACACCTACGTGGACGTGACCGCGGTGCTCGAAAAGAAACGCGGCGCATTGCTCGCCCACCAAAGCCAGAATGGCGCGAACATCTGGCAGGCACATCACGAACCCATCGCCATCTGGCGCGGTCGCGAAGCCGGCGTCAAATTTGCCGAAGCCTTCGTGCGTTTGAACCGCGACCCTCAAAACACAAAGCTGCCGGGTCTGTGACGGCGCTCAAATTGAAATTTGAACCAGATTTTGGCATGATTTTTCTCCCGGTGAATGTTCATTCGCGAACTTTTCATGCGGGTTTCGTTCCCGCGTTGTTTCTGTCCTTCATTGCTTTCGCGCCGGAAACTTCAGTGTTGGCAGCCGCACCCAATCCGGTTCCAACCCACGCTGACGTTTCCTACGGGCCGAGTCCGCATCAGCTCATGGACATCCATGCGCCGCCGCAAGGCACCGGCCCGTTTCCAGTGGTGCTGTGGTTTGGCGGAGTTTTTCAGGCGAGCAAACACGCGGCGGCGCTGGATCGGTTTCTTCCAGCGCACATCGCAGTGATTGCAGTCGAGACGCGGTCGCTGGCGGATGGGATGAACGAGAGGGCAAATCCTCCGATTTCCTACGTCATGAACGATGCCTGCCGCGCGGTGCAGTTAGTGCGCCTGAACGCGGCAAAGTGGAACCTCGATCCTCGCAGGATCGCGGTCGCGGGAGGCTCGCAGGGAACTCTCCCGGCGTTGTATGTCGCGTGCGCCGGAGAGCGTGCCAATCCCAAATCGAGCGACCCGGCGGAGCGCGTCTCGACGAAGGTGACATGCGCGGGCGCCTACCGCAGCCAGCCGAGCATTGATCCGAAGCGGATGCAGGAATGGGTGGCAGGCGTGAAGTGGGGCGCGCCGGCACTGGGTTGCAGTTTTGAAGAGTCGCTGAAACGGCGGGAGGAATTGCTGCCGGTTATCTCGCTGTGGTCGCCGGATTACCTGCTGAACAAGGATGCGCCGCCGATTTATTTTGAAAATGAATGGGGACTGACCCGCCCGGAAACCGTTGAGGAGACAAACTACAAGGTTCATTCCCCCGCGTGGGCGGTGGGATTCCAAAAGCTGGCTCAACAGGCCGGCGCCACGGTTTATGTGAAATATCCGGATCATCCGACGGAGAAATACAAGGACATCTGGGATTTTCTCATTCGGCAATTGAATGAAGTTGCTCCTTGAAGACTGAGCCGGCGCAGGTCTTCTCCCGCAAACAGTGTGAAAGAGGCTGGACAGCAAAGTTGTCCAAGCGCACGGTGTTCGCATGAATCACGAAGACATCTCAGCATCGTTGCATCCCGTGTGTGGCAGACCGGCTCCTGCCGGATTCGTTCGTGCGATGAGTTCTCGTTTGCTCGTGTTGATGGCGCTGCTTCTGGCTCCCTCGTTCGGCTCCGCCGCTCAGTTCGTTCTCTTCGATGTCACCTTCCCTTTCACCAAGGATGACGCGGACAATTCCAAACCAAGCAAGTCGCATTACTACGTCAAGGGTGACAAGCTCAACCCCGACCGGCCGCGCGATTGGACGGCGCCCGTGGACTATCGCAACGGCACCGTCCACATTCGCATTGAAGTCTTGGAGAAGCCCGCCGGCGGCGAACCGACCACGTGGAGCATCTGTTACATCCCGAACAAGGGCCAGGGCAACGGCTACGGCTGCACCGGCACGGACCTCTACAAGGAGAAAGGCGTGTATGAGAAGGACGTTTCGATGAAAGCCTTCTGGCAAAACGACGCGATCGTGTGGACGGAAGGCATCAAGCAGATGGACTTGGTGATGAAGGACGGTAGTGGAGGCAGCGGCCATGTTCACAAACGATCCGATCCGGAGAAATTCTTCCCGACCAAAATTCGCATGACGGTCGTGCAAGTTTCAGCGGGTTCAACTTACGATCCGAGCTTGGTCCCGAATCTTCCACGGAAAACCGATTCGGAAAACGGAAAGCAAAAGAAGAGCGATTCCGAGAAAAATGGCAAGCCAACCATCAGCTTGGATCCAAATGCCTGCTGTGACCCCACCAAGCAGCGGTGAGTTGCCCGCCGCGCAAAGCGATCACGCGCCTACAAGGGAGAATCGTTCATCACGGTTTCGTGGCGGTAGGCTTGGCCTGCGGCGCGCGCGGCGACTGCGGGTTCAGGTTTTTGAGCCACCAGTTGTTGTTGCCACGGTTGTATTGGTCCCAGCCCTTCTCGCCGAGCGCGCCTTTCACGGACTTCTCGGTCTCCTGCTGGATGGAGGCCAGCGCGGCGCTTCGCTGTTCTTCGGTCAGGTTGCGATCATTGCGCACGTTTGACGCCTGCTCCTCCGCGACCTTCTTCATGTCCCAAACCTGTCTTGCCTCGGCCGTGCCGAGGTCGGCGCGCTTGGCGGCACGCAGCATCTGTTGGAATTGCCAGTCCTGGGCCAGCTCGTAATCCTTGTAACGCGCGTCACCCAAGGTCTGCTTGATCTGCTCCTTGAGTTGATTCTCCGCCTCCTGCCGCTTCTTGCGTTCGTCCTCCGACTCATCGCCGCGCGACATGGGGCTGAACTCGTCGTCGAACGCCTTGCGGACTTTGTAGATCGCCATGAACTCCTGCTCGCTCGGCTCGAAGCCGCTAACCTGCGCACGCATCGAGTTGGCGGTCATTGAGAAGCGCAGGTCAAACTGTAGCGCCTCCTCGGGCGTGAGGCCCTGTTTCACTGACGCCTCCATCTCCTTCTGTAGCTTCTGGAAATCCCGGCCGTCCGGCTGGCCGTCCTTGGAGAGCTTTGCCATTTTCGCCTGCATGTCGGCGAAGGCCTTGAGCACCTGCGTCTTCTTCTCGTCGGGCAGGAAGTCCATCATCGTCTCGAATGGGTTGAATATCTGCGCGGCCTGCTGCTTGAAATCCGGCTCGATGCCCAGCGTGCGCAGGAAAGCGGTCCGCTCCTCGTCAAGCACGCGCAGCTTGTCCACGACTTCAGGCTCGGCGCTGGTCATCCACGGATTGCCGGCCTTCCAAAACTCGAACTTCTTCGGCCCGCCGCGCACCAGCTTCTTCTTCTGGTCGTAGAGCTTGTTCACGTCCGCAAGGATGATGTCGCGGATGGTCTCCTCCGGGCAGCCGATTGAGCGGAGATTGCCGATGTATTCCTTGTAGTCGGGCGATTCGACGGCCTGCCAGTTGAATGTTTTCACGACTGTGTTCGTGATGGTCTGGGACACCACGCGTGGCTTGGCGGCCTTCTCCTTCGGCGAGGCAGCCGGTTGTTCGATGGCAGGTTTGGCGGGTGGACGTTCCGCTGTCGCCGGCTTGCGGAAGGCATAGTAGCCCAGCGCGGCGTTGACGATGAGCGAAGCGAAGAGCAAAGCTTTGAAGTTCATGGCGGTGACTGGGTTTGCGGACAGTCAGAAAACACCGAAGCGCCAAGTTTGGTCGCAAAAAATAAACGTGCCTGTGATCGCAGGCCAAAGCGCGCCGATGCTGCTGCGCAGAATAGCAAGCTTGGGGGATTATTGAACACGCTCAATAAAATGGCGCTTGAGATTTTCAGCATGAAAGCGTTGTTATGACCATGTGAAAGCAAACCCGTCCCCGCGATTATCGAGCCTGCTGCGCCGGGTTGCGAAGCGATCAGGGGTTTTCAATTCATTCCTAGGTTTGCTCGCCGCTGCGGTGGTCACGGTGAATGTTTCGGTTGCATCCGCGGCGGTTCAAAAGGCCGACCGTTGGTGCTTTCAACCCCTGCAAGCACCGGTTCCGCCTGTCCCGAAAAACAGGGCATGGGTAATCAACCCGGTGGACGCCTTTGTGCTTGCCCGGCTTGAAGAAAACAAACTTGCGCCGGCTCCCGTGGCAAACCGTGTGGTGTTGCTTCGTCGCGTTCATTTTGACCTGACCGGGTTACCGCCATCGCCGGAAGAAGTCGAGACGTTCTCGAAAGACACCCGGCCTGAAGCCTACGCGGAGCTGATCGAACGCCTGCTCGCTTCACCTCAATATGGCGAGCGCTGGGCGCGGCACTGGCTCGATGTGGTGCGTTACGCGGACACCGGCGGCTTTGAGCACGATTTGTCGTATCGCAATGCGTGGCGTTATCGCGACTACGTCATCCGCGCCTTCAATGGGAACAAGCCGTTTGATCGTTTCATTCAGGAACAAGTCGCCGGAGACGAGTTGTGGCCGGATGATGCCGATGCAGTTACGGCAACCGGACTCTACGCCGTCGGGCCGGTGTCGCAGGATTCCGCGATGATGTCCACGCAGCTTGAATACGAGTGGCTCACCGACGCGGCCGACACGACGGGCGCGGCCTTTCTCGGCCTCACTTTCGGTTGCGCGCGATGTCACGATCACAAATACGACCCGCTGACGCAGCGCGATTATTTTGGGTTGCAGGCGATTTTTGCGGCGAGCGACCGCCCGTATCCCGACGCGGTGCGGGAACATCGCATAAAGGGTCTCAACGGCATCCTCGCCGACGTGCCGATTCCGAAGGAACTGCAAGACGATCCGCGTTGCACGATCAAAACGGAGGAGAAAACCGGCCTGCGACTTTTTCATCGCGACGCGCCGATGGAAATTCACCGTTTGCAGCGCGGCGAATTGAGCAAGCCAAATGAGTTGGCGCAACCGGCCCTGCCTGCCATATTCAATGTGGATGAAAAGAGGTTCAATCCTGCCGTCGTTCCATTCAGCCAGCGCCGTGTGGTTCTCGCAAAATGGCTGGTGTCCGCGGAGAACCCGCTCACCGCGCGGGTCATCGTGAACCGCGTGTGGGCCTGGCATTTTGGGCAGGGCATCGTCCGCACTCCGAACGATTTTGGAATGCAGGGCGAATTGCCGACGCATCGCGAACTGCTCGACCGGCTGGCCGCGGACTTTGTGGAACACGGTTGGGATTTGAAGCGGCTGCACAAGCTCATCTTGTCATCGGCAACGTATCAAATGCAGAGCGCCGGAAGTTCGGCGCAGGCGCGGGCGAGCGATCCTGAGAACCGCCTGTTCTCGCATTTCCCGCGGCGGCGGCTGGATGCGGAAACGATCTGGGACAGCTTGCACGCCTGCGCGGGCACGTTGAACTTGAAACAATTCGGCCCGTCCGTGGTGCCTCCGCTGAACAAAGAGGAGTTGAGCGGGCTGTTCGGCGCGAGCGGCAAGTGGCCTGTCACGAAAGATTCGGCCGAGTTCACGCGGCGCGGCATTTACATGTTCGAGCGCCGCACTTTTTTGTTCCCGATGTTTGACGCCTTTGACCCGCCGGACGTGATGGCGAGTTGCGCGCGGCGATTCGAGACGATTGTGCCCGCCCAGGCGCTGGCGTTGCTCAACAGCGAGGCCGTGCAAGGCCAGGCGCGCGAGTTTGCGCGACGCCTGCTCAGGGAATGTCGCGATGAGCCGGACAACATTTCCGCGCGCGCGTGGCTGCTGGCATTCAATCGTCCGATAACGCGGAGTGAAGCCGACCGTGTCCGCTCATTCCTGCGCGCCCGCGGCGGGTTGTCGCGCGAGGAGGCGCTCACTGAACTCTGCCTCTCCTTGTTCAATGCCAACGAATTCGTGTTCGTTGACTGATGGCGATGAATCCGCCGCACCATCCTCGTCTCGCCCCGCGTGGTCTTTCTCGCCGCGAAATGTTGAGCCGCGCCGGAATGGGCTTTGGCGCATGGGCGCTGCTGGACCTGATCCAGCACCGCGGCATCGCGGCCGACATATCCGAAATCCGAAACCCAAAGTCCAAGACCACCCCGAAGCCGCCGCACTTTCCGGCCACGGCGAAGAGCGTCATTTTTCTCTTCATGCAGGGCGGGCCAAGCCACATTGACACGTTCGACCCGAAGCCGGTGCTGCGAAAACTGCACGGCCAGCCGCTGCCGCTGAGCGCGACGGAGGGATTGCAGCTGCGGTTCACAAAAATGGACGCGCTGATTCACGGCTGCAAACTCAGCTTCAGCAAGTGCGGCCAGTCGGGGCTGGAAATTGCCGACAGTTATCCGCATTTGCAAAGGTGCGCCGACGATCTCGCCGTGGTGCGTTCGTGTTACCACGACGCTTTCAACCATTCTCCCGCGCAATACATGATGAACACCGGCTCCTCCCGCATGGGCCTGCCATGCCTTGGCTCGTGGGTCAGCTACGGATTGGGCAGTGAGTCGGAGAACCTGCCGTCGTTCGTGGTCATGGCAACCACGGGCAACACGAAAGGCGGTCCGCCCGTTTATGGCCGTGGTTTTTTGCCGGGCACTTATCAGCCGACGATATTGCGCAACTCCGGCTCGCCCGTTCTTTATCTTCACCCGCCGGATGAAATGAAAGATGCCGGCCAGCGCGACGTGCTCGATCTCGTTCAATGGCTGAATGAACGGCACGCGGCCGGTCGCGGTGGCGACACGGACGACCTCTCGGCACGCATCGCTTCATACGAACTGGCCTTCCGCATGCAGGCCGCCGTTCCCGATGCAGTGGACATTGGGAAGGAAAGCCAAGCCACGCGCGAGCTCTACGGCGTGGATGACCCCGTGTCGGGCACTTACGCACGTTCATGCCTGCGCGCACGCCGGCTCGTTGAGCGCGGCGTGCGCTTCGTTCAAATTTTCACGGGCAGTGCGGGCGCGGATGATTGGGACAACGCGCACGCGGACAACGACGGCGTTCACGCCGCGATGGCCCGTCGCATTGACAAACCTACCGCCGCGCTGTTGCTTGACCTCAAGGCGCGCGGCCTGCTTGACAGCACACTGGTCGTCTGGGGCGGCGAATTTGGACGCACGCCCATTGCCGACGGCCGCTACCCGGACAAGCGAGCCGGACGTGACCACAACCCGTATGGCTTCACCACGTGGCTCGCCGGCGGCGGCATCAAGGGAGGTAAGACCATTGGCGCGACGGATGAATTTGGATTTCGCGCCACCGAAGACCGCGTCCACATCAACGACCTGCACGCGACGATTCTCAAGCTGCTTGGACTCGATCACACGAAGCTGACCTTTCTTTTTCAAGGGCGGCAGGTGCGGCTCACGGATGTCGGCGGCGAAAATGAATTTGCCGCGCGATTACTGAGCTAAACCGCACACCAAGCAACTCGCACGAGCACCGTGTCACCACAGCAGCAGCTTGTGAATCAGACACTGATGAAGTTCGAGATGCGACGGTATGTTCCCTGTCGGAAAAGCGCCTGTTCATATTTCCGGACTACTGGAAGTTGCCCCGCTGCTCCTGCAAGTCCTATGAGCCCAAGCGTCAAGGAGTGGAGCCAATGGTCGGGATTGAACCGACGACCTACGGTTTACGAAACCGTTGCTCTGCCACTGAGCTACATTGGCTTTCGGGCCTGCCGATCAACCGTATCACAAACTTTTCCACTTGATCGTTTGGCGTTCGCGACCTGGATTTGCGGAATCAGTGCTTCCATTTCCGGCAGCAGTCAATTCAAGCAAACCAAGCGGCACGCATTTTGTAAGAGCACGATTCAATGGCAAGTTAATTCCGAAATCAGACGAGGTTGGCCGCCATTTACTGCTGTCGGACACGTGATGTCCCGTCATCCGCGACAAAGCTGATCACAAATTCGGTGCCGCGGTCGCGTTTGAGTTCAAGCGTTCCGCCGAGCTGGTCCGCCAATGAGCAGACGAGTTGGAGTCCCAATGACCGAGCACTTCTAAAATCCGTTTCCTTCGGGAAGCCAACACCGTCGTCGCGCACCGACATCACCGTGCGCCCACCCTGCGCGTCTAGCCGCACAAGAACGCTACCACGGCGTCCGGATGGGAACGCGTGCTTGAGCGCGTTTGCGATGAGTTCATTAGCAATCAACCCGCAGGGAACGGCGCAGTCCACAGGCAGAGAAACGTCGGCGGCCTCGACCCGCAGTTGGATTAGCGTCTCCTCCGCGCGATACGACTGGCCCAAGTGCTCCGTCAGGCGGCGCAGATACGAGGCGAAGTCCACCTGCGCCAAATTGCGCGCGCGGTAAAGTTGTTCGTGGATCAGCGCCATCGCCCGGACGCGCTCCTGGCTTTCGTAAAAGAGAGCCGCCATGGCCGGGTCTTGAATCTCCGCAGCCTGTAGCCGCAGGAGGCTGGAGATGACCTGAAGGTTGTTTTTGACACGGTGATGGATTTCCTTGAGCAGCACTTCCTTCTCCTTCAACGATTCGCGAACCTGCTGCTCCGCCTGCCGGCGTTCGGCGATTTCCAATTTCAACGACGCGTTGGCGCCCGCCAGTTCGGCGGTTCGCTCTTTCACGCGAACTTCCAGTTCATCCCTCGCCCGGCGCAGCGCGTCTTCCGCCTGGCTGCGTTCAGTGATGTCGCGAATGATGCTCGAAAAAAAAGTTTCCCCGTCCACCCTCCAGCTTGATAACGAAAGCTCGATCGGGAACTCGCCGCCGTTCTTCCGCAACCCGTGCAGTTCGATGGTCCTCCCGATGACGCGCGCTTCGCCCGTGTTTCGGAAGCGCTCCAATCCCTTTTGATGTCCCGCGCGGTAACGCTCGGGCATCAGCATCGTGAGCGGGCGGTCCAGCACTTCCTGCGCGTCGTAGCCGAACATCGCGCGCGCGCCCTTGTTCCATCCGATGATGTTGCCTGCGCTGTCGGCGGAAATGATCGCGTCGTTCGCGCTCTCGGTCACGGCGCGGAACCGTTGCTCACTTTCCACGATCACCTGCTCGGCGCGGCGGCGTTCCATGACTTCAGCGGTCAGTTTCTCAAGCGCTCGGGCCAGTTCCACCGTGCGCTGTTCCACCCGTTGCTCCAGTTCATCGCGCGCGCGCTGAATCTCCTTCCGTTGATTGCGGCGCTCGGACACCAGCGCGGCCAGCGAGAGCGCGAGAACCGAGTTGAAGCCCATGAAGGCCTGCAACAACAGCAGCGACTCGTTGTCCGACGGCCGGACAAACGGGCCACAGCCCAGCAATGTTCCCCACACGGCAACACCGGAAATCAGCACCAGCACCGCGGCCGTTTCCCGCGGCCCGAATCGAAACGCCGCCCAGATCAACGGCGGGACACAGAGAAATGTCAGCGGGCTGCGTAATGCAAACGTGTCAAAGAAAACCGATTGCGTGATTAGAATGGCAGACGCAAACAATGCGATTACTTCCGCACCTTGATCCACAAGGTCCACACGTGAATCTCTCGCTACCAGCACAATCAACGGCGTCACCACGAGTGCGCCGCCAGTGTCGCCCATCCACCATGTCAGCCAGATCGTGCCGAAATTGGTCCATTGAGCAAGACCTCCCAAACACAAGCTCAGCACGCCGATGGTCGCGCTCACCATCGTGCAACCCAAACCCGCCAGCACCGCGAAACGGACGACACCTCGCACACTGTCAAAAGCATTCCGACCGTTTGCGAAACGGTTCACCAGCCACGCGCCCGTCAGCCCTTCGAGTGTGTTGCCGACGGCGATACCCAGCGTCGTCAACACGACTGCGGGGGATTCAATATTGCTGGCAAAACTTCCAGACGGAGTGGTGATGTTGACAAGAAATGCTCCGGCAAAGATGGCCGGCCAGACGCGATAACCGAGCAGAATGAACGCGGCCAGTGCGATGCCTGTCGGCGCCCATATCGCCGTCGCGCTGGCGTGGACAAATGCCAGCATCAGCCCAAGCTTGCCCGCCACGAAATAAACAATTGCGAGCAGAGGAATCTGCGCTGATTTGGGCACCGACCACGGAACCTGTGCCACGCCTAGCATCGTCACCGACTATCATCGCATCCGTTTCGCATGTCCATCCAAAGGTGAAACACGAGAAGCTGAGGACTCTGTGCGGAAAATGATTCGCCTCCTCGTTGCCAGTCGCAAAGGACTGAAGAGTTTACTCCACTTTTTTGTCGCCGCTTCCTAGACGCTTCTCAACTTCCTTCAACCGGCGAAGCAGTTCGGGCAACTGTTGCGCCGCGAGCAACTGGCGTTTCATTGCGCGGTCAGGCTGCGCCGGCGTGCCGAACCATTTCTCGCCGTCAGGGATGTTGTGCATCACGCCAGACTGCGCGGCGATGGTGACTTGATTGCCAATTTGAATGTGCCCGGCCAGTCCCACCTGGCCCGCGAGCACGGTGTAGTTACCGATCTGCGTGCTGCCGGAAATGCCGACCTGTCCGCAGAGAATGCTGTGCTCGCCGATGATGACGTTGTGCGCGATCTGAACGAGATTATCAATCTTCGTGCCCTTGCCGATGACGGTCGAGCCGAGCGCTCCGCGATCAATGCTGACATTCGAGCCGATCTCCACGTCGTCATGGATGATGACATTTCCAATCTGCGGCACCTTGCGATGCGCGCCGGCGTCGAGCACGTAGCCAAAACCGTCCGAGCCGATCACGCTGCCCGCATGGATGCGCACACGCGCGCCGACCTGAGTGCGGTCGTAGAGCGTGACGTTGGAAAAAAGCCGCGCGTCCTCGCCAATGGAGCAATCCGCGCCGATGTTGTCGCCCCCTTGAAGCACCGCGCGCGCACCGATGCGAACGCGCTCGCCCACGACGCAATGCGGCCCGACGTGCGCGGCTGGATCAACGGCCGCCGACTTCGCCACAACCGCGGTGGGATGAATGCCGGCGTCAAACACCGGCTCCGGAAAGAACAACGGGAGCGCGCGCGCAAAGGCGACGCGCGCATTCTTCACCCGGATGAGCGTCTTCTTGTCCGACTTCACCTCGCCCGAGACAAGAATGGCCGACGCCGCGCTCGCCTCGGCTGCGGCGAGATAACTCTCAGTTTCGGCGAACGTCAGGTCGCCCTTCCTCGCCGCGTTCGCGGGCGCGAAGCCCGTGAGCGGCGTCAGCGGGTCGCCGTGCACTTCGCCGTGGACGTATTTCGCGACTTCGGCGGCGGTGTATGACATGGGTTCGGCGGTTGCGCGGCAATTTTGCGAGTCATCCGTTGACTCGACAAGTCCGCCGGACTATAACGCGCCCGTCTCTCGAAACACCAACTCAAATCACCGCACATTCTATGAGCAGAAAAATTCGTTACGGCATGGTCGGCGGCGGGCGCGGCGCGTTCATCGGCGCGGTGCACCGCATCGCGGCGGCGATGGACCAGCAGATCGAGCTGGTCTGCGGCGCGTTTTCGTCCGATCCCGAGCGCAGCCGGGCCAGCGGCGCGGATTTGTTCCTCCCGGCCAGCCGTTGTTACGGCACGTTCGAGGAGATGATCCGCGGCGAGAAGGCGCTGCCCGCGGGCGAGCGCATGGACTTCATCGCCATCGTCACGCCCAACCACATGCACTTCCCGCCCGCGAAGATGGCGCTCGCAAACGGCTTTCATGTCCTCAGCGACAAGCCCGCGACCTTTAATCTAGCCGAGGCGAAGAAGCTCGCCGAACTCGTCAAGCAGACCGGCTTGCTCTACGGCCTCACGCACAACTACACTGGCTACCCGCTCGTGAAGGAAGCCCGCGACATGATCCGCGCCGGCAAGCTCGGGAAGATTCGCAAGGTCGTCGTCGAATATCCCCAGGGCTGGCTTGCCACGCGCCTCGAAGCCAGCGGCCAGAAGCAGGCCGGTTGGCGCACTGATCCTAAGAAGAGCGGCGCGGGTGGCTGCGTCGGCGACATCGGCACGCACGCCGAGAATCTCGCCGAATACATCACCGGCCTGCATATCAGCGAACTCGCCGCCGACCTCACCACCTTCGTGAAAGGCCGCAAGCTCGATGACGACGCGAACGTCCTGCTCCGCTTCAAGGGCGGCGCGAAGGGCATCCTCCACAGCTCGCAGATTTCGGTTGGCGAGGAAAATAACTTGAACATCCGCGTCTATGGCGAGCTGGGTGGCATCGAGTGGCACCAGCGTTTGCCAAACTCGATGTATGTGAAATGGCTCGACCAGCCCATGCAGGTTTATCGCACCGGCCTCGGCTATCTCGGCGCGAACGCGAAGGCAGCCACGCGCACGCCGCCCGCGCACCCGGAGGGCTACCTCGAAGCCTTCGCGAACATCTACAAAAACTTCGCCAACGCCATCCGCGCCCGCGAGGAAGGCCGCAAGCTCGCGAAGAACGACGTGGCTAATGACTTCCCCAAGATCGAGGACGGCGTGCGCGGCATGGCGTTCATCGAAGCTGTCGTGAAGTCCTCCAAGAAGAACGCCGCGTGGATCAAACTGGACGTTTGAGTCTGTAACGGCGGTCTGCGACCGTTGCACCTCGTCTTGGAAAAGTCCGACGGTCAAAGACCGCCGTTACAGCGGAAGAACATGAACCCGCTCGCCGCCAAAATCATTTACGTGGTCGGGTATTGGATCGCTACTTACGCCATCCGCGCCCCGCACGTCAAAGTTCACCGGCGCACGCCCACCCGTTCCCATCGAAAGACACGGCTCGACACCGCGCTCCTTATCATCGTGAGCATGGCTGCTGGCATCATTCCGTTGCTCTACGTGTTCAGTTCCCTGCTTGCGTTTGCGGACTACCGTATTCCCCTGTGGGTCGGAATGACGGGCGTGGTCATCCTGATCTTGGGCAACTGGGTCTTTTGGAAATCACACCGCGACCTCGGCAAAAACTGGTCGCCCAGGCTGGAGATTCGCGAAGGCCACGCGCTGGTCACCACAGGCATCTACCGGCGCATCCGGCATCCGATGTATTCCGCGATCTGGCTGCTGGTGCTTGGGCAGGCGATGGTCCTGCCGAGCTACGTGGCCGGCTTCTCCGGACTGGTGCCGTTTGCGTTCCTCTATTTCCTGCGCGTGGACAGGGAGGAGCGGATGATGCTCGAAGAATTCGGAGCCGAGTATAAACAATACTTGCAGAGAACGGGCAGGTTGTTCCCGAAGATGCTTAAAAAATCCGTTTGACTCAGCCGTGAATGGGCGGAGCATGACACTCATACCCACATGCGTATGAAACTTACTCGCTCATCGTTCCGCCTCACCGTGGTAGTGCTGCTCTGTGCCGCCAGTTTGGTTTCGCATAGTGCGGACGTCCTGCAAACTGGCTTGCTTGTCCCCTTGAGTGGTCCGGGGCTCATTAAACATTTGCCACTCGGAGACAATCAGGAGAACGAGTCACGGACCAAGGCAGTTCTCGAAGTAATTGTCAGACCCAGGGCCGAGCAGGGTGACGCGAGGTCGCAAGTCACTCTGGGCGCCTGCTACCAAACTGGTCAAGGCGTGGAACAGGACTTTGCGGAAGCCGTCCATTGGTATCGCAGAGCCGCCGAGCAGAACTTGGCCGCGGCTCAAATCAGTCTGGGCTATTGCTGCTATAAAGGCGAAGGAGTGCAACAGGACTTTGCGGAAGCAGTGAAGTGGTATCGCAAGGCCAATGTTGCCGGTGCTCATTACTGTCTGGGCTATTGCTACTACAAAGGCGAAGGAATAGTGCAGGATTACACGGAAGCGGCGAAATTGTTCCGCAAAGCCGCAGAGCAAGGTGGCGGCGCATCGCAAAACGCCTTGGGAGTCTGCTACGCCAATGGCCACGGCGTTGAGCAAGACAACGTGGAGGCGTTTGCATGGTATAATCTGGCCGCGGAAGGACTCAAACTCGCGGAAAAGAATCGCGATGACTTGGAGCCAAAGTTGTCACCGCAGCAAATCAACGACGCCTACAAGCGAACGAGGGAGCTGAGGGCGCAAATTGAGGCCAGGCTCAAGGCCGGTAAGTGAGTTGTTCCATTCAGAGGGCGTTCTCCTTCACTCTTTATCCCCTGCGTTTGCCTCGGAATGAGCGATAAGGCGTCGCAGACGGCCCTCTCTGAAGCCAGCGACGCACGAATTCGAGTGCCAGACGGCCTTCCCTGAGCCGTCAACGCTGCGTCAAGGCTGAGTTTCGCTGGAGCGTGCGCTGTCCACAGCACACCCGCCGGCTGGGACAGCCGACGCTACCACCCGGACAGGCCGGCGCGAGGGGCCTACCTGCCTGACTGGCGAATGCCCGCGACGACGGTGCCCACGCCGCCAAGCGACAACAGCACGCCGAGCAGCAGCAACGCCACGCCCACGCCGGGCAGCGCGCCCTGCGACTTCAACTGCGCGAGCGCCGGACAGATGAAGCCCGTCCCGACGAATACGGACACCGCACCGCCGATGATTTGGAGTTTTTGTTTCATAGGTTTGTTTTTCCTTTGGAGTGTGCGGAAAGGAGACAGTGTTCAGAGCGTGTTCAAAAACTATCTGCGTGATGCCGAGTGGAGTAAATCCGCCACCTCCGAGAGAATGTTCACACCAACCAATAAGATGGCGAACACGGCGAAGAAACTGAGCATTTGCCTGATGGGACTCCAAAGTGAATCCAGAGAGCGACGGAAGTTCGCCAGCCCAAGTGCATAGAGCCAGCACAGAAGAGCGCCAATTCCGACGTAAATCATGGTCCAAATGACCCGACCGAAATGCTCGATGGGCGAAAACCACATCACCACATCGCTCATCAGCCGCGCAACCGGCTCGAAGATTCCATGATGCCAGCCAAGATAATCCATCAAGGGAATGAACAGCGACGGGCAGGCGACGAAAACTACGACCGTCCCGATGAGCGCGCGCATTCCGTTCGAGGCCGCCGTCGAAGAGTAAAGCGCCGCGCAGAGCAGGACGAGGTTCGCAATCAGGATTGGCGACACCAGATGGAGGTGTCCGCCTTCCAACAATCGAGGGTCTCCCGTGACCCAGCTCGCCGCGCGCACGAGCAGTCCCGGCAACAGCAGTCCCAGCACCGCGTTCACCACGATCGCGACAAGGACTTTCACGAACCATTGCCGGGCCGCCGGCACCGGCAGCGTCAGGTGCCATTCATGCACGCCGAGGTTGCGTTCCTCCGCCGTCGAGACGATGCCCACGGTCACAGGAACGGCGAGGCAGAGGAAGATCGCCGGGATTATCATTATTGGCTCCACGCCCATGGCTGGATAGATGCGCCACGCCACGAGGCAACCGATCCAGAACACGATGAAGAACAGGGCCGCGAAAAACGCCGACTGTTGGAGCCGCAGCTCCTTGCGGACAAGGTTGGCCATGGCCCCGCCGCGTTTCGGCGTCAGCATCGCGGCCAGCCCCGCGAGCGGATGCGCCAGCTTCGCCGGCAGCGCGAGTTCCTTGCGGATGAGGGCGGCGTCCTCCAGTTGATCGAACCACTGCCAGCCCGCGCGGAACACGATGACCGAATACACCGTGCCGACCACGAGCGCATAGGTCAGAAGGAGCGGTTCCCCAATCGAATCCACGGATATGCCGAAGATCGCTGAGAGAATCACGCCGAGGATCATCAGGAAGTAAGGACCGAGAAACGTCATCGCGGCGCCGCCGAGTGAGTTGCGCGCAAACAGCGTCAGCGCCGGCCCGGTGCAGAAACTCATGACTGGAACCATGAGTGCCACAAGGATGGAAAGAAGCCCGAACGATGGGTCGCCTTCCGCGGCGTGGCGGATGACTTCGTCCAAGCCACCCGTGAGTTGAAGCAAGAGGAGGAGCAGCAGGCTCAGGCCCAAAATCGCCGCGCCCGTCGCGGCGAGTTTCTCGCGCCACAGTTGCCGCCGAGGCACTGGCTGCGCGAGCAGCACGGCCATTGTGCGGTGCGAGAACTCATGCCCCACGCACACCGGCCCCATCACGACGCAGGCAAACAAATAGCCGGAGAGGGCGTAAGGCACCGGGTCCTTCACGCCGAGAATGAACGGCACAATCATCCACGCCGCCGTCGCGCCCCAGAACGGCAGCAGCGCGCGGGCTTCCTTCTTCAACCGGCAGAGTGTCGCGGGGTTCATTTGAGTGTGGCCACAAAGATTTCCTCCAGCGTCAACGCCTCGGTGCTGAGTGCTTCGGGCGAGAAAGTTTTCAACCGTTCAATGATGGCGGCACTTTCGCCGTTGGCGGTGATTTCCAGTTCGCGGCCTTCGCGGCGCGAGTGCAGCACGCCGGGCATTTGCAGCGCGGGCGGTTCACCGGGGAAGCGCACGCGGATGCGCTGGTAACGCTCGCGAGCATGGTCGGCTCCGAGGCGGAGCACTTCGCGGCCGGCATCAATGATCGTGAACTCGTCAATCAACCCCTCGAACTCTGCGATGAGGTGCGTGGAAACGAAAATGGTGCGGCGCTCCGGGTCGGCTTCCTGATACGCGCCGATGACGGTCTGGATGAATTCACGGCGCACGATGGGGTCGAGGCCGCTCGTCGGCTCGTCGAGCAGCAGCAGTTCCGGATCAGGACAGATCGCGGTGATGAGTCCAAGCTGTGTGCGCTGGCCTTTCGAGAGGGCCTTCACGGACTTCGCCGGGTCGAGGCGGAAGCGGTCGAGCAACTCTGCCTCGGTCTTGCGGTTCCAACGCTCACGGAACGACGCGACGTAATCGAGCGTTGAGCGCACGGTCATCCACGGGTGGAACGCGACCTGGTCGGGCACGTAGGCGAGGCGAGACTTCACGGCGACTTCGTCGCGTTGCGGGTCGAGGCCGAAGACGCGCACGGTGCCGGAGGTGGGACGAAGCAAATTGAGCAGGCACTTCATCGTGGTGGTCTTGCCCGCGCCGTTGCGGCCGAAGAAGCCGTAGCAGCGCCCGGCGCGCACGGTGAGGTCGAGGCCGTTGACGGCGTCCGTGTGTCCGTATTTGCGGACAAGTTGGCGGACTTCGATGACGGGCGGGTTGGTGTTCATGGCTGGTTTTTCTCCCGGCGGTTTTCAAACGTGTCGAGCCGTTGACGGACGAGCTTCAGAAATTCATCGCCCTTCACTTGCAAGTGGTGCGCGGCGACGATGGCCTGGTCAATTTCCTGCGTGAGCAAGTCGTGACGGGCGGACTTCTTGAGCGGCGAAGCGCCGTCCTTGAGGAAGCAGCCCCTGCCCGCGATGGTTTGGATGACACCTTGACTCTCCAGCTCGGTGTATGCCTTCGCGACCGTGTTGCGGTTGATGCGGAGTTGCTCGGCCAGCGGACGGATGCCTGGCAACGGCTCGCCCGCCCGCAGCGCGCCCGACGCGGCGGCGGCGCGAACCTGATCGGCGATCTGCAAATAGACCGGGAGGCCGGATTTGAAGTTGAGCTGGATGATCATCGCCGTTCGTGTCTTGTGTCATAGGACTGTATGACAGTTGTGCGCGGTGTCAACAATTTATTTTCAACTTTCGGTGAAAGCCCGGCGGCGCGGCTTGACCGGAAGATTGCCGCGTGGTGAACTGCGGCATGGCTGAATTGAAAATCGAACCCATTGCCACTGGCAGTGGCGTCGCGCCAAAGGCCGGCGACACCGTGTCCGTGCATTACACCGGGTGGCTGACCGACGGGAAAAAGTTCGACAGCTCCGTGGACCGCGGCGAGCCGTTTGAGTTCACGCTCGGACGCGGCGAAGTCATCGCGGGCTGGGATGCGGGCGTTGCAACGATGAAGATCGGCGACAAGGTAAAGCTGACGATTCCGCCTGAAATGGCTTACGGAGCTGGAGGTTATCCCGGCGCGATTCCGCCAAATGCGACGCTGATTTTTGAAGTGGAACTGCTTGCCGTGCGTTGAGCGCGCTTACGCAGCGCTCGGCTGGCGCATGCGTTCCGTCAGGAAGTCGAGGTAAAACACGAGGTTCGACTTGAGTTCCTTGCGGTGCACAATGGCGTCAATCAAGCCGTGGTCGAGTAGGAATTCCGCAGTTTGAAATCCGGGCGGCAGCTCGGCTTGCGTTGTGTCCTTGATGACGCGCGGACCGGCAAAGCCAATCATCGCGCCCGGCTCGGCTATAATGAGATCCCCGACACTCGCGTAACTGGCCATGACGCCGGCGGTCGTGGGATGCGTGAGCACGCTGATGTAGGGCAGCTTTGCCTTTGCGTGATACGCGAGCGCGGCGCAAGTCTTGGCCATTTGCATAAGGCTGAACATGCCTTCATACATGCGCGCGCCGCCGCTGGTGGAGATGATGATGACCGGCAAGCCCTTTGAAGTGCCGGCCTCAATGAGTCGCGTGAGTTTTTCGCCGACGACAGAACCCATCGAGCCCCCGAGGAAGCCAAAATCCATCACGCCGAGCGCCACGCGCTTCTCGCCGATGCGACAGATGCCGGTGATGACGGCGTCCTTGAGCGTGGTGTTTTTCTGATAACTTTCGAGCTTGGAAGTGTAGGTGGCGACTCCGGTGAACTTGAGCATGTCCACGCTGGTCATGTTGGCGTCCATTTCCTCGAACGAGCAGGTTTCGACGAGCGAGTGGATGCGTTCGCGCGATCCGATCGGGAAATGATGCGCACACTTGGGGCAAACCTTGAGGTTCGTGTCGAGTTCCTTGTCGTAAAGGATCGAGACGCACTTGGGGCACTTGGTCCAGAGACCCTCCGGGATTTCCTTTTTGCGCGTTTTCGCGGCGCCGAGCTTGGGCTTGCGAACGAAAGTGGTTTCCGAAGAAGTCGGCGGCGGCGTGACGGCGGGTTCAACGCCTTCCAAACCGAGGGTTTTGCGAGTGTATGAGGAGGTCGCCATGATGGACACGACAGCAAAGAACAGAATGCGCAACGGCAAGGGAATGTTCCCTTGTTCGGGCAATTCAGGCAAAGCTTTTCTGCGCCGATGAAGTCAAAGCCGGGTGCCGAGAACACCGCGCGCCAGCGTCCACACGCAAACGTCACCCGCGCCCGCATCGCGCAATGACTTCGCGCAGGCACTCGTTGTTGCGCCTGTCGTGAGAACATCGTCCACGAGAACGATGCGTTCACCGCTCAATTTCACTCCATCGCGAATTTTGAATGCGCGGGCGACATTCGTGGCCCGTTCCGAACGGGCGAGTTGGGTTTGCGTGCGCGTTGGCTGCGCCCGGCGCACAAGTCGCGTGTTCACCGGCAGGGCCGCAGCGTCGCCGAGACGGCGCGCTAGTCGTTCAGCTTGGTTAAATTCGCGCTCGCGCTGCTTCACCGAGTGCAGCGGCACGGGGACGAGCATGTCCCATTTCTCGGCGCGAAGAGCCGGAGCGGCCTGGCGGATCAACAAATCGGCGAGGAACGGTTCGAACCATGCGGCGCGCGAGTATTTGTAACGGTGAAGCACATCAAGGAGGAAGCTGTTCGCGACGACGGCAGCGCGGGCGCGCGTGAAATGCAGCTCCATTTCGCGACAGTTGGTGCATTCAAATTTGGTCGTGATGTCGCCCTCGAACGGCAGTCCGCACCGCTCGCAGAACGGTTCCGCGACGAAACGCACCTGTTTCCAACAGCGAGCGCAGACAAATCCCTCCGCGGCCGTGGCCCGTTCCGCGCCGCAAAGCTGACAGACGTTCGGATAGAAAAATCCGAGCAGCGTTTCCGCAACATCGAGACCTTGCTGAACGGACGCCGGGTTCATGAAGTTGATGACGCTGGCGGACATGGGCCAGCCGCTTGTTTTCCGTTATCCGCCTTCCACACGAATACGAGCGCGGCCACCAGCACTCCAAAAGCGAGCCAGCCGTCCACCATTTTGCCCGTGCCCCAGAACCACTGTGCCGCGTTTCCCTTTGCGTGTGTTGCAAACGCAAAAGTTTTCAAGCACCACACCCAGCCGGCGTGCAAGCCGATGGAAAACCAAAGGCTGCCCGTGCGCTGATACGCGAGCGCGAGTATCGCGCCGACGAGTGTGAGGTTGAAAAACGCCGGGACGAGTTCATTGACCGCGGTGAATCCCCGCATCATGCCGGGAAGCAACGCGAGTCCAGCCGACCAAGTCACGGGACCGGTTAATTCGGCGCGTTGGAAAAAGTGAAGTAACGCATAGAGCGCACTGCTCAGAATGAGCGCCACCGGCCAGCTCTGCGAGCGGCGCAACGCGCCAAAGATCGCGCCGCGGAAAAGAAGTTCTTCAAACAACCCGACAAACGCGGCGGACAGTGTGGCATTGACGAAGTGGGCGAGCCATTCGAGCGGAGTTGAGTTGAGTTGAAATTCTCGCGCGCCGCCGAGCAGCGTGGCGATTCCAAGCAAGCCGAGTGAGAACAGGCCGAGCGCAATCCCCTGCCCTGCGCGGCGAAATGCTTCGCGGGATTTTGACAGACCCATTGCTTCAAGCGAACTGGCTCCGATGACGCGCAGAAACGGCCAAAGGCCGAGCAGCGCGATGACGAGAAAGCAGCGGTTGACGTAACGATGAAATGGCGCGTCGGCCAGCGGCTTGAGTGCCGGGGAGTGCGCCGCCAGCCATTGCACGAACGCCCACGCCCACGGTGCGAGCAGCGCGCCACCGAGCAAAACAGCCGTCAGATACAGGAAGATCGCGACGAGTGGCCGCACGGCGCGATTCAACTCCGGGCTTGCGTTCCCGCCAAGCAGATTATAGGAACGCCCCGCATGTTTAACACGGCACACCATCCAAACCGGGTGTGCTAATGAGGTTGTCACCCCATCGGCGCACTCGGCGTCTTTGAGGCAGGCTTACTATCATTGCAATTTGTTCGCTGATGCCAAGCACTCCAGCAAAGTCAAACGGGCGTCCCTCGGGAAATTCCGGACAGTTCGGTCCATTCTATCTTCACGAGCTCATCAACCGTGGCGGAATGGCTGAAATCTGGCTGGCGACAAACTCGCAGAAGCAGACCTTCGCGCTGCGCAAGATGCTGCACAACTCCACGTTCGCGTTTAGCGCGCGGAAACAATTCATGCGCGGGTGTGAAATCCTCAAGCAAATCCACAAACACAGCCACGTCATCGGCTATGTGGAGCACGGCAAGATCGAGGGCACGCCTTATTTGCTCATGGAATATGTCGAGGCATCCAACCTCCGGCAGCTCATCGGACGCGAGGACCCCATCCTCGCCAAGTTTCTCGGGAACATTCTCATAGACATGGCGGTTGCGCTGGATCACGTGCACGCGAGCGGCTTCATGCACTTGGACTTCAAGCCGGAGAACGTCCTGATCACTCGCAACGGCGATCTGCGCCTCGTGGATTTTGACCTCTCCGAGCCGCTTGGCGAGAAGCCGCATAAAATGGCGAAAGTCTCCGGCACGCCCGCCTACATGGCGCCCGAGCAACTGCTCCACAAACCGCTCGACCATCGCGCGGACATTTTCAGCTACGGCGTCACCGCTTACGAGTTGCTGACGTTTCGTCTGCCGTTTCAGGGCGATACGCAGAAGGACGTGCTCCGCCGGCAGCTCGACGAAGAGCATCCCATCCCGCCGCCGCGCGATTACAACTCGGACATTCCCATCGCGGTGGAGAAAACCATCCTCAAGTGCCTCGAACGCGACGCGGAGAAGCGCTACCCGTTCACCAGCGTGCTCGTGCGCGACCTGCAGGCCGCGCTCTACGTGAAGTGATCCGTCTCACGACTTGATGTCGCGCAGATGAAAGTGCGTCGCGCCGATGACGAAGGCCGTGACGTTCACCGCGACGAGGACACAAAGCGACTGCGCGATTTGCGCGGTCTGCATCGGCTTGCCGAAGATCATCACCCATGCCCGGAAGTGATGCGTGATGGCGAACTCCTTCCAGTCCTCGAAGAAAGGCATCCCCTCCATCACCACGCTCAGGAACAGGACGGACATCGCAAGGATCGTCGCGGCGGCGGGCTTCATGTTGAAACACGAGAACATGAACGCCAGGCTCAACATCGTGCAGGCGTTCACCGCGAGCAGCAGGTGCGCCAGCGCGTAATACTGCAGGCCCTCGCTTGCAGTCATCACGTTGAAAATCGTCGAGCCTCCGGGGATCGGGATGAAGACGAACATTCCCTTCCACCCAAACCAGCAGCGCGCAAAGAACAGCGCCATCGCACCCAGCGAAACGATGAGGATCGTCGCAAAAATCACACCCGTGAGCCATTTGGTGAACAGCAGCCGGAAGCGCGAGATAGGCCGCGAGAGGATCATCCGCAGCGCCCCGTCCTCCGCCTCCTTTGCCACAAGGTCGCCGCCCACGAGCATCACGTAGAGCGGCATGAGCAGGAGAATTTGCGGGAGGAGCATGAGCAGCGCGACGGTGAGCGCGGAGATAAACTCGGCCCCGATGTAGCCGTTGGATTCGAGCAGTTTCGCCGTGCCCTTCTGCCAGTTCGAGAAGCGAAAGGCCAGCAGCATGAGGTTCTGCGCAAGCAGGAACACGCCGAAACCGATGTAGGTGCGCTTCTTGCCGAAGAGCTTCCACAGCTCGTTGCGCAGATGGAGCCAGAACATTGTCATGCGGGGGACGAAGAGCGGGGAGTAGGAGGCAAACTGGCCGCGCGGCTCTCCTGCATGAGCGAAAGGTAGAAACCTTCGAGCGTCTGCTCCTCCTGCACAACTTCAAAGACGGGCATGCCGGCCTCGACGAGCCGCTTCACGATGCGGTCGGTGCCGACACCTTCGGCGAGCGTGACAAGAGCGCCGTCGCGCGCGTCGCGAATCAGTTTCTCGCCACGAAGCAGAGTTGTCGCGGCGGCAAAGTCCGCCGTCTTCAGGCGCACCCAGCTTTGCGTCGTGCGTGCCGAGGCGAGTAAGCCTTCAAAGACTTTTTTCCCCTGGTTCAGCACGGCAATGCGTGAGCAGAGTTGCTCGACTTCGTTCAGCAAGTGCGATGAAAGCAGGATCGTGAGGCCCAGTTCGTCGCGCAGGCGCAGAATCGTGAGGCGCATTTCGTGGATGCCTTCCGGGTCGAGCCCGTCGCTCGGCTCGTCGAGGATGAGCAGTTCGGGATTCGGCAGCAGCGCTTGCGCGAGTGCGAGGCGAGTTCTCATGCCGTGCGAGTAGGTCTTAACCTTGCTGTCGGCTCGATCAGAAAGGCCGACCCATTCGACGACCTGTTGTATGCGCTTTTTTTCGGTCGGCGCTGTGTAGCTGCTGAGGATTTCAAGGTTCCGGCGCCCGCTCAGGAAGTCATAAAAGACGGGCGTCTCGAAGATCGCGCCGACGCGCGCGAGCGCCTGCTGCCGGTGCGAAGTGATTTCGTAACCGCAGATTTTCGCGAAGCCGCCGGTGGGCCAGACCTGACCAAGCATCATGCCAATGGCCGTGGATTTGCCCGCGCCGTTGTGGCCGAGAAGCCCGAAGATTTCGCCGCGCGGCACGTCGAGGTCGAGTCCCTGCAACGCCCACCGCTGGCCGAAGCGCTTGCTCAACTGCCGCAGTTCGATCATTTCGTTCCCGCCACTTCGAGCAGGTTGCGGATGTGGCCGTCGGCGTAGAGGAAGTTAATGCCTTTGTCGTCGCCGCGCGCGAGGTGAAACGCCTCCTTGTCGTAGAAAACAGGAATCTGATGCGCGTTGAAGGCGATGTTCAGCACGTTGAGGTTGTCGGCGTCCTGGCCGTTGAGCAGGCTGTTCCACGCGTAGCTCGCGCCGCTCTGGCCGTAGATGTCCTTCGTGTCGGATGGACAGCGCAGCAGCCGTGGCGCGCCAAAATAATTGCTCAACACAATGTCCGGGCTTTTCAGGGACACGGCGTTTGTCACCGGAATGGAGTTCGATCCATACACGGCGTCGCGCATCCACGGCAGACGGTTGTTGTTGTCCTGCACATAGACCTGGATCGCGATGCCCATCTGGCGAAGGTTGTTGAGGCACGCGGTCGAGCGGCCGGCTTCCTTTGACCGGCTGATGACCGGCAACAACATTCCGACGAGCACGCTGATGATGGCGATGACGACGAGCAGCTCGATCAACGTGAACGCTGCCGTCTCGCCATTGAACTTTCCGCTTTGAACTTTTCGCTTTGAATTCATCGTGGAATGAACCGGCCGGACTCCATCGCTCGCTGAAGTTCCTCAAGCAGCGGGGCGACCTCGGCCTTCGTCTGCGCGGAGCTTTGCGAGTAAAAAGCGCCCAATCCAATCGCGGTGATGCGCTTCTGCGATTCATCACTCAACGGTGGACGCGGCTGGCGGCCTTGCGATTGCAGTTGGTCGCGCGATTCCTGCAGCCGCTTGATTGAGTCGCGGATGATCCGAGAACGGCGGTCGGCGGGAAGCTCCTCGAACGAGGCAAGCATCTGCTTCACGCCGGTCGGCAGCGTGGACTCGATAAACTCGACCCGCTCGTCCTCGGTCATCGTGGCGAAGAATTTGTCCCAGTCCGATTCCATGCGCGCGTTGCGTCGCTCCTCGATGGGCAGACTGTTCATCATGGCGGCGAGCCTGCGCAGCATCTTCCTCCGCGCATCCGGGGAAAGTTTGCTCAAATCAGTCTGGCTCACGGCCGCGGCGACTTTTTCCGCGGTGATTTTTCGCGATTTGGCGAAGGCATAGCCGCCCCACGCCAGCAGCCAGATCGCGACAATCGCAACCCCGGCGTAAAGCAACGGCTTGTGGCGAGGATTGATCACGTCGGCATTGTAGCGTGCGGCGAACGGATTTCCATGACGAAATGCGCTCCACGCTTGCGGCGCAAATCTGGCCCGCTATGCTGCGCGCAATGGCATTTGCGCTCCAAACGTGCGTCCTGTTTGTTGGGGTTGCGACGCTGGCCGCGTGTTCGCCGCCGCCGCCGCCAAGCGCGTTCACAACCAATACAATTCCGACCGTGTCCACAAATCCCTCGTCAACAAACGCCGCCGCGAAGCACGCGCACACCAATCGCCTTGCGAAGGAAAAATCGCCCTATCTCCTCCAGCACGCGCACAATCCCGTGGACTGGTTTGCGTGGGGCGAAGAAGCATTTGCGAAAGCGCGCAAGGAGAACAAACCCATTTTCCTCAGCATCGGCTACTCAACGTGTCACTGGTGCCATGTGATGGAACGCGAGTCCTTCGAGAACGAGGAGCTTGCGAAGTTTCTCAACGAGCATTTTGTGAGCATCAAGATTGACCGCGAGGAGCGACCTGACGTGGACAAGATTTACATGACCGCCGTGCAGGCGATGGGCCAAGGCGGCGGCTGGCCGCTCAATGTGTTCCTCACTCCCGACCTGAAACCGTTCTTTGGCGGCACATACTTTCCGCCCGAGCCGCGCTATGGACGACCGAGCTTTTTGCAGTTGCTTCAGCGGGTTGCATCGTTGTGGGAAACGCAGTCCAACGACATCAAGCAGTCCGCTGAGCAAATTCATCAGCAACTCAGCTCCGCCGTCGCGGTCGCACCGGCGGGCGATGCTCTGCTGACTGCCGCCGCATTGACGAATGCAATGACCCGCTTCGCACGCGAATATGACCCGACAAACGGCGGCTTCGGCCGCGCGCCCAAATTCCCCCGCCCTTCGCAGCCGGCGTTTCTGCTGCGCGCCGGGGTGCGCTTCGGCCAGCCCGACGCCGTCAAAATGATCCTCCACACTTGCGAACGCATGGCCGCCGGCGGCATTTACGACCAACTCGGCGGCGGCTTTGCGCGCTACAGCGTGGACGAGCGCTGGCTCGTGCCGCACTTCGAGAAAATGCTCTACGACAACGCGCAGCTCATCCAGCTCTATCTCGACGCCTATCTCATCAGCGGCGACGCGCACTACGCCGATGTCGCGCGCGACATCATCCGCTATGTGCTCCGCGACATGACGCATCCCGACGGCGGCTTTTATTCCGCCGAGGACGCCGACAGCGCGGGGCACGAGGGGAAGTTCTACTGCTGGACGAAAAGCGAACTTTCCGCGCTGCTTACACCGGAGGAATTCAACGTCGCCGTGAAATACTTCGGGATCACCGAGGAGGGCAACTTTCTCGACCACTCGCATCCGCAGCCGCTGAAGAATCAAAACGTCCTGAGCATCGCCGATCCGAGCCTCGGTCCCGGAGACGAAAAACTCCTCGCCTCAGCGAAGAAGAAGATGCTCGACGCGCGCTCAAAACGCATCCGTCCGCATCTCGACGACAAGATTCTCGCGTCGTGGAACGGCCTCATGCTGGGTGCCATCGCGCGGGCGAGCATCGTTCTCGACGATCCCGCGTATCGCACTGCGGCGGAAAAGAACATTGCCTTCCTTCAAACCAAGCTTTGGGACGCCACGACGAAAACGCTGTATCACCGTTGGCGCGACGGCGACCGCGACACGGCGCAGTTGCTTGACGCCTACGCATTCCTGCTCGACGGCACGCTGCATCTTTATGAGGCCACACTCGACCCGCGGCATCTTGACTTCGCACTCACGCTCGCAGAAAGCATGATGACGAAGTTCTACGACAAAGAGAGCGGCGGCTTCTACCAGAGCACTGGCGGCGCGGACCTCATACTGCGCGTGAAAGAGGAATACGACGGCGCCGAGCCGAGCGGCAATTCCGTCGCCGCACTCGCGTTGCTGAAACTCAGTGCGATCACAGACCGCAAAGATTTCCGAGCCGTCGCGGAGAAAACGCTGCGCCACTTCGCGCACCGACTTGAAGCCGCGCCGCAGGTCGTGCCGAATTTGCTGCTTGCGCTGGACTTTTATCTGGAAGAACCGCGCCGCGCTGTAATTGCCGGGGACGCGAACTCGCCACAAACGCGCGCGCTGCTTCGCGCCGTTCACTCGGTTTATCAGCCGAACAAGGTTGTTCTTGGCACGATCGGATCGGTTGAGCCGTTCGCAAAAGCGCTGCCCGCGAAGAATGGGACCGTTGTTTACCTCTGCACCGGCACTGCGTGCCAGCCACCGACGAGCGACGAAAAACAAATCCGCGCCATGCTGAAATGATTTCTGCCTAGTGAAAAACGGCACTTTGAACACCACTCGCCGACCCGGAGTCTGAAGAATCATCGTCGTGAAAGCGCCGCAACAGTTCATGTTGGTCTGGAGGCTGGCTGCTATTGCGTTTGCCTCTCACATCACATGCGAGAGCGGCGTTGGGGCGACACTTCCCTCCGGTCGCGACGATTTTTTCTCGGCGACGAACACGCACAAGTTCGTCATTCAAATTCCACCTGACCAGTATGCGAAACTCCGCAAGGACAACCGCAGCTATGTGACCTGTGACGTGACCGTGGATGGGACTTTCTTTGCAAAGGATTGCGGTATTCATCTCAAGGGTGGCGCGGGCAGCTTTCGCGGCCTCGACGACAAGCCCGCTCTCACGCTGAGCTTCGGCAAGTTCCATGGCGGGCAGAAACTTTCCGGCGTGCGAAAGATTCATCTGAACAACTCCGTTCAGGATCCGAGCTACATGACCGAGCACGTCTGCGGCTGGCTCTTCGACAAGGCCGGCGTGCCCGCGCCGTTGGTCACATGGGGCCGCGTCGAGCTGAACGGCCGCGACCTCGGTTTCTTCGTCGTGAAGGAGGGTTACGCCAAGGATTTCATCCATCGTTATTTTAATGATGCGACGGGAAATTTTTACGACGGCGGCTTTTGCCAGGACATTGATGCCAAGAAGCAGAAAACTTCCGGCGAAAACCCGAACGACCAGCGTGACCTAAAGGAACTCGCCGACGCGGCTCGTGAAAAAGACCCAGCAAAGCGCTGGGAACTGCTCAACAAGCGTCTCGACGTGGAGCGCTTCGCCTCGTTCATGGTCATGGAAGTCTTCACGAGCCATTGGGACGGCTACACGCACAACCGCAACAACTATCGGATGTATCACGACCCGGCGACCGACAAGTTCGTCTTCATCCCGTCGGGCATGGACCAGATGTTTGGCGGCGGGCAGAACGCAATCCGTCCCGGCGGTTTGAATGGAATGGTCGCCTCGGCGTTCATGGGCACGTCGCAAGGCCGCGCGCTTTACGAGCAACGAGCCAGCGAAATTTTCACGAACATCTTCAAACTCGATGACATCATCGCCCGCGTGAATGACATCAATGCCATCATCCGACCTGGTATCGCTGCCATCGGCGCGAACGCGGCGAAGGATCATCAGGGCCAGGTCGCCTCGCTCCGCGATCGCATCGTCTCGCGCCATCGCGAAGTCGCGAAGCAACTCGGCGCGCCGCCGCCGGAGGCCCTCAAGTTCGCAGCGGACGGCTCGGTGAAAATCAAGCGATGGGAAACGAAGCAGGATTCCGGCGACCCGGTTCACGACGAACCGAAAGCAGACGGTCGGGCCACATTCCACATCGCCGCAAAAGGCGGAGTGACGGTGGCTTCGTGGCGGGTGCCTGTGACGCTCACGCCCGGCAAATACCGCTTCACCGCACAGGCAAAGAGTGTCGGCATCGAGCCGACGAGCGATGGGCCGGGCATCGGCGCGGGGCTGCGCATCTCCGGCGGCAACCGCACCAACAAACTTTTTGGCAGCTCAGGCTGGACGCCGCTGGAGCACGTGTTTGAAATCAGCGACATTACCGAAGTCATCCTCGTCGCTGAGCTGCGCGCGCAAAAGGGCGAGGTCTGGTTCGATGCCGATTCGCTGAAGATCACAAAGATGAAGAACTGATTCGCGAGGAATCGGTTTTGCAGCGGGGAACGAATCCTATTTCTTCGGAGGCACAGCCAGCGACTGTTCAAGCTGGCGATGGCGTTCCTCTTTCGGCAATTTCGCCAGTTTCTGAACGGCACTGTAAAACTTTTCCAAATCGTTGCCTGAGTCGAGCAGCAGTTGGTGAAAAGCGGGCACGAGGCGGTAATACGTGTCCACGTCGTTCAGCCGGGCGTTGTTGAGCGGTTTGGCAAACCAGCGATCATGCTCACCTTGCCCGCCCCACGCGACCTTGAGCGCATCATAATCGCGACGGAGCTGGCTGAAGATTTCCTGCTTCCGCGCGCGAAGCATCGCGGCTTTTTCCGGCGGAAGCGTTTTTGATTCCGTGGCATTTTTACCCGGCGTGCCGGCATCGCGATACAGCGCATCGAGACGGTCGTGCGCACCCGTCACGAGCCGCGCAAACTCGGCCTTGCGGTGGAGATACGACTCGTAGGCTTCCACTTCTGAAGCGGATTTCTTCGCGCGCAGCCAGCGCCGCGTGCCTTCCTCGCTCACGGCCTCGGCAAAGGCTTCATTGAAATCCGTGTCGCCGCTCACAAACAGTCGCTGATGCCCAAGCTCATGAAAGAGCAGTTCAGCCAGTTCGTGTTCGGGGTCGTGAACGAACGTGTTCAGCACCGGGTCGCTGAACCAGCCGAGTGTCGAGTATGCCTGCACGCCGCCGACATGAACGTCGTAGCCGTCGCGCGCGAGTTGCTCGCCGTATCGCCGGGCCGCGTCCTCCGCGAAATAGCCGCGATACTCCAGCCGGCCGACAATGGGATACCACCACGACTTGGCCGTCATCGAAAACTCCGGCGCGGCCGTGACGTTCCACACAACGTAAAGCCGGCCAAGATCGGCGTAACGGCGGTAATGGCCGTTGACGGGCAGCTTCAACTCGCGCACCGCAAACTCGCGCATCGTGAGGACGAGTTCGAGCTGGTGCTTCAGCGAATCGGAAGCCTTCGAGTCCTTGAGCACCACGGAAATGGGTTTCTGCTTTGCGAGAATCTCGTTGTGCCCGCGCCCGGCCTGGACGTAGTAGGCCGCCGTCTGGCATCCGACGAAGCAAGGAAGAATCAATAGCAGAAGCACACGGCTCAAGACCGCCGCCGCGAAAATGAAAACTCTTTGACGCAAGGAGCGGGCGTCATTCATTGGCGATGTGCTTGAAGGAGTCCAGCAGCGGGGCGAAAAGTTTCACCAGAAGGAACACGATGACAGGGACAAAGCCGAGCGCGATCACACGAATGCCAATATCCGCAAACGGATTGCTCCGGCCCAGACGATGATGCACGATGCCCAGCACCACGATTACAAGGGCGCTGAGGACCAACAACGGAAGCCAGATAAACCATTGCGGCGAAAAAATCGCGCTCGTTGCCACGTTTGCCGGTGCGCTTTCTCCGCCTTCATCCAACCCGCCGAGCATGAGCCTCAGTTTCGGAAGAAAAACAAGGACAGCGATGCCGACCGCGAGAACAAGCACAAACTGAATCACGTAGTAGGGCTTGATCTTCATGCCTTCGTGTCCGCCGCGTCGCGCAAGCCATCACCGAGGAAGTTGAAGGCAAGCACGGTGATGAAGATGGCCGCGCCGGGCGCGAGCAGCCACGGGTAGCTTTGCAGATGCTCCGCGTCCTGCGCGGCGGCGAGCATGTTGCCCCAGCTTGCATCCGGTTCCTGAATGCCGACCGCGAGGTAACTCAGCACCACCTCGCCGATGATGTAATATGGCACGCTCAACGTCGCCGCGACAATCACGTAACTGAACGTGCTCGGAAGAATGTGCCGCCACACAATGCGCAATGGACCCAGGCCGAGCGCGCGCGCCGCGAGCACGAACTGCCGTTCGCGCAACGACAGCGCCATCCCGCGAATGACGCGCGCCATCCCGGCCCAGCGCACGAAGCTGAGGATGGCGACGATCATCAGATATGCCTTCGCGGAGCTGATGTTCGACGGGAATGCGCCGCGCAGCGCGATGATGAGATAGAGGCCCGGCACGGACATGATGATTTCGCAGACGCGCATGATGACGGTGTCCGTCGCGCCGCCGAAGTAGCCTGAAATACCGCCGACCGTGAGTCCGAGCGTGAACGAAATCAAAATGCCGATCACGCCGATGGAGAGCGAAATCTGCGAGCCGTAAAGCACGCGGGAGAAAATGTCGCGGCCAAACTGATCCGTGCCGAGCAGATACACGGGATACTTCGTGTCTTCGGTGCCAAAAAGGTGCGTCGTCGCGGGAATCAAGCCGAGCAGCTTGTATTTTTCGCCGCTGACGAGGAAGCGAACGGGCTTCGTGTCGCTCATGACCGGCGCATAGACGAATTGCCCCTCCTTCTGCTCGTAGCGCGGCACAACAAGGCGCAATCCGTCGAGATGAATCCGTGTCGGCGGATGGAAGAAGCGGTCGCGATCCTGCCGCTCGAAGTGATACGGTGCGACAAAGCCAGCCAGCAGCGCCAGCGCGTAAAGCACGACAAGAATGCCCGCCCCGGTCATCGCAGTGCGGCGACGCAATAATCGCCGCCAGAAAAGCTGGCCGGGCGAAAGTGGCTGAGTCGCGTTGGCGGCAGGTTCGCTCATTCTTTCAGCCGGATTCGCGGGTCGCTCCACGCGAGGAGCAAGTCGGAGACGAAGTTGCCGACGACGAGGAGCACGGTGGCCATCACGACGCTGTTGACGACGAGATAGGAGTCCTTCGCGAAGAGCGCCTCGATGACGAGGCGGCCGAGGCCGGGCCAAGCCATGATGTTCTCGACGATGAGCGACCCGCTCAACAGGCCCGCGAGCGAGTAGCCGAAGATGGTCAGCAGCGGATTGATGGCGTTGCGCAGCGCGTGCTTCCACACGACCCAGCCCTCGCCGAGGCCGCGCGCGCGCGCGGCGGTGACGTATTCGGCGCGGAGCGTGTCGAGCAGGTTCGAGCGCATCTGGCGCATGATGCCGGCAAGTTCCGCCGCGGCGAGGACGATGACGGGCAGCACGAGGTGATGCGCGCGGTCGCGAAATTTTTCCATCGGCGACAGGATGTCGTAAAGCGAGCTTTGTGCACCGCCAATGGGGAACCACCCGGTCGCCGCCGCGAACAGCAGCGCGAGCAGCGCGAGGAGCACTTCGGGAATGGAGAGGCCAATGAACGCGAGCAACGCGCAGCCGCGGTCCACGAGCGAATCCTTCTTCACCGCGGCCCAGATGCCGAGCGGCACGGCAATGCTCCACGCGAGAACCATCGCGAAGAACGAGAGCACGAATGTGTTCCAAAGACGGCTTGCGAGAAGCTCGATGGAGGGGATTTTATATTGGATGGACAGGCCAAAATCGAGCGTGGCGGCGTTCTTGAGCCAGTAGGAGTATTGCACATACCACGGCCTGTCGAGGTGCCACCGTGCCTTGAGTGCGGCGATGGTTTCCTGCGAAATTTGCGGGTTTTGCGAGAGCGAGTCGAGGTAGCTGCCGGGCGTGAGCGACATGAGCAGAAACGTGAGCAGTGACACCCCAAGCACCACCGGGATGAGATGCAACAACCGCCGCGCGATGAACGTCCACATGCTTTGCGCGCGAAATCATGCCGGTCGGAAAAATTGAAGGCGAGTGAAAAGGCAACTCCGCGCTCGACATTCGCGCCGTCACTGCGAATCTTTTCCACACCAACTAAGTCGAATCGGAAAATCATGAAGACCGTTTCACGCCTGCTCTGCCTGCTTGCTTCTGTCGCCCTTTCCTCATCAGTCTTTTCCGCAGTCAAAGATGTTCCGCAGCCGCCGATGGTGGCCGACTGCGCGCCGGGCGTTCCGGGCGGACGCCTTGTGGTGGCGACATTTGGAGATCCGAAGACGTTCAACCCGCTCATGGAGAACGAGACTTCGTCGAGCGACATCATCCGGCTTATGTTTTCGGGCCTGACGGATTTCGACTGGCCGTCACAAACACCAAAGCCGGGTCTGGCCTATGAATGGAGCGTCGCCGCGGACGGCGTGACGTGGACGTTCAAGCTGCGCAAGGGCCTCAGGTGGAGTGATGGCGCGCCGCTGACCGCTGCGGATGTCGTGTTCACCTTCGACACGATCTACAACACGAATTTCCCGAAGGCCATCATGGACTTGCTGAAGGTGGACGACAAACCGTTCGCAGTCACGGCCGTGGATGACACGACGGTGCGCATTGTCACGCCCACGCCTTACGCGCCGTTCCTCGAAAATGTCGGCGTGCCAATCATACCAAAGCACAAGCTCGCCGCCGCGGTGGCGGACAAATCCTTCGAGTCCGCCTACGGCATCAACACGAAGCCCGAAGACCTCGTCTCGTGCGGCCCGTTCAAGCTCAAGCAATACAAGGGCGGGCAGTTCACGCTGCTGGAGCGCAACCCGAATTTTTATGTCGTGGACAAAAAGGGACAGAAACTTCCCTACTTCGACAACGTGATTTACGTCGTGAAACCCGACATGAACGCGATGTCGTTGAGCTTCCTCAAGGGCGAGAGCGACGTGCATGAACTGGTGAAGCCGGACGAATACCTCCGCTTCAAGCAGGAGTCCGCCGGTGGCAAGTTCACCATCACAGAACTCGGCGTCGGGCCGGAGAAAGGCTTCCTGTGGTTCAACCTCAACGCCGGCACGAATCCCAAGACGGGCAAGCCATACGTTGACCCGAAGAAGTTGAAATGGTTTCAGCAGACAAAGTTCCGTCAGGCCATCGCGCACGCGATTGACCGGCCAAGCATCATCAAGGCGATCTACGCGGGACGCGCGCAGGTCAACTTCGGGTTCATTTCCCCGTGCATCACCAAGTGGCACAACCCAAACACGCCGCAGTATCCCTACGACGTCGCAAAGGCGAAGGCGTTGCTCAAGGAAATCGGCATCCAGGACCGCAACAAAGACGGTTTGCTGGAAGACGCGGATGGTAACGTGATTGAGTTCACGCTGAACACAAACACGGGAAACAACATCCGTGACCGCATCGCCGTGTTCATCCAGGAAGACCTCAAACGCCTCGGCGTCAAGCTCAACTACCAGCCGGTCGAGTTCAACACGCTCGTGGACCGCATTGACAACACCTACGATTACGAGGCCATGCTGCTCGCCCTTGGCGGCGGCAGCTCCGACCCGTCAGCGAACATGAACGTGCTGCTTTCGAGCGGCTTCACTCATTTCTGGTGGCCCAAGCAGAAATCCCCCGGCACGTCTTGGGAAAAGCGCATTGACGAACTGATGAACGAGCAGATCAAGACGCTCGACGAAAAGAAACGCAAGGAACTGTTCGACGAAGTGCAGGTGATTCTCGGCACCGAGATGCCGTTCATTTACACGGTGTCACCGTTCAATTATGCCGCCGCCAAGTCGGGCCTCGGCAACATGCGCCCCACCGTCCTCAGCACGCATCGCCTCACCTGGAACATCGAGGAACTGTATTGGAAGAAGAAGTAACGCGGCGGCCCGTCGCGACTCGCGGGCGGCCGCGACAGCACTTTGAACTTCTCTCCGCCGCGCAGCGCCGCCATGCTTCGGTGCATGAAATCACTGCGCCTGCTGCTCGCCGTAGCTCTTCCGCTCACCGGTTGCAAGCCGAAGCAGGTTTCAGCGCCGGACGATTCCCAGCCCGGCAAGACCGGCAAGGTTGAGCAGGTTTTTCACAAGGGCAACGGGGCGGAACCGCAGGACCTCGATCCAGCCATCGTCACCGGCGTCACGGAGCACCACATCATCATGTCGCTGCTCGAAGGCCTCGTGATCGAGGACCCGAAGGACTTGCATCCCATTCCCGGCGTCGCGGAAAAGTGGGACATTTCAGCAGAAGGAACTGTTTATACCTTCCACCTGCGCAAGAACGCCAAGTGGTCCAACGGCGCGACCGTGACTGCGAAGGATTTTCTCGAAAGTTACAAACGCATCCTCACGCCCACGCTCGCGTCGCAATACGCCTACATGCACTTCGTTGTGAAGAACGCAGAGAAATTCAACGAGGGAAAGCTCAAGGACTTCTCGCAGGTCGGTTACAAGGTGCTCGACGATTACACCTTCGAGATCACGCTCGAAGCGCCCACGCCCTATCTGCTCTCGCTCATGTGCCACACGTCGTGGTTCCCCGTGCACGTCCCGACGGTCGCAAAGTTTGGCGATGCCTACCAGCGCATCACTTCGGGCGCGGACGGCAAGTCCGGCGCGCAGGGCAACAAGTGGACGCGCCCCGGCAACTTTGTCGGCAACGGGCCGTTCCAGCTTGAGGAATGGCGCGAGAACGAGGTCATCGTCGTGAAGAAAAGCCCGACCTACTGGGATGCCGCGAGCGTGAAGCTCGCCGCCATTCATTTTCACGCCATCGAAAGCCAGGAAACAGAGGAGCGCGAATTCCGCGCCGGCAACCTGCATGTCACGGAAACACTGCCTCTGGCGAAGATTGACGTTTACAAGAAGAACAATCCGGAGCTGCTGCGCATTGATCCGTATCTTGGGAATTATTTCTACCGCATCAACACCACCAAGCCGCCACTCAACGACAAGCGCGTTCGCCGCGCGCTCGCGATGGCGATTGACCGCGATGCCATCGTCAAGTTTGTGACCAAGGGCGGGCAGTTGCCGGCGAACAGCCTCGTGCCGCCGGACACCGCCGGCTTCACCGGCGCCGCGCGCGTCCCGACGGACTTCACCGCCGCAAAAAAACTTCTTGCCGACGCGGGCTTTCCCGATGGCAAAGGCTTGCCGCCGATTGAACTGCTCTACAACACGCAGGAGGCGCACAAGATCATCGCCGAGGCCATCCAGCAGATGTGGAAGAAAAACCTCGGCATCGAGGTGAAGCTGTTGAATCAGGAGTGGAAGGTGTATCTCGACTCGCAACGGACGCTCAACTATCAGATTTGCCGCGCGGGCTGGATCGGCGACTACCCGGACCCGAACACGTTCATGGACATGTTTGTCACCGGCGGCGGCAACAATGAGACCGGCTGGAGCAACGCGGAATACGACCGGCTCATTCGTGAAGCCGGGCTGACTGGCGACCAGAAAAAACGCTACGAACTTTTCCAAAAAGCCGAGGCCATCCTCATGGACGAATGCCCCATCATTCCGATTTACTTTTACACGCACGTCCACCTCCAGCGCCCGAACCTGAAGGGCTGGTATCCGACCATCCTTGACAATCATCCTTACAAATTCGTGTGGCTTGAATGACACACCACTGAATTCACTCTTCCTTCGCAGGTCATGTTCCGCTTCATCTCTCGACGCATTTTGCAGACGATTCCGGTGCTGTTCATCGTGGCGACGCTGACGTTCTTCATGCTGCGGTTCGCACCGGGCGGGCCGTTCACCGCCGAGAAAAATTTCCCGCCTGAAATCCAGAAGCAGTTGCGCGCCGCCTATCACCTCGACGAGCCGCTGTTCAAGCAATACCTGATCGAACTGGACAAATGGCTGCACGGCGATCTCGGCGTCTCGACGAAGCACCTGAACCGCCGCGTCTCCGAGGTCATCGCCCGGCACGCGCCCGTTTCCGCGCAACTCGGCTTGTGGGCGCTGCTCATCGGCCTCACGCTCGGCGTGCCCGCGGGAGTGATCGCCGCCTACAAGCCGAACACCGCGACCGATTACATCCCGATGTCGTGCGCGATGGCCGGCATCTGCGTGCCCACGTTCGTGCTCGGGCCGCTGCTGGCGCTGACGTTTGCGCTGTGGCTTAAATGGTTTAATCCCTCCGGCTGGAACCAGCCCAAGGACCTTGTGCTGCCCGCGTTCACGCTCGGCGCAACGCTCGCCGCCTACATCGCGCGGCTCACCCGCGGCGGAATGCTCGAAATCATGAGCCAGGACTTCATCCGCACCGCGCGCGCGAAGGGCGCGAGCGGGCTGCGCATCCTCGCGAGGCACGCGCTGCGTGGCGGATTGCTGCCGGTCATTTCGTTTCTCGGCCCGGCGATTGCGGGCCTTATCACCGGCTCGTTCGTCGTGGAGACGGTCTTCAACATCCCAGGGCTGGGAAGATATTTCGTCGGTGCGGCGTTTGACCGCGATTACACGATGGTCACTGGCACCGTGCTCTTTTACGCCACGCTCATCCTCCTGCTGAACCTCGTCGTGGACATCGTGCTTGTCTGGCTGAACCCCAAGCTGCGCTTCGAATAAATGGCCGACACACTCAACCCAACCGCGTTGACGCCGATTGATGAAGTCGAAGCCGGCTCGTCGCTCTCGCACGACGCCTGGCTGCGATTGCGCAAGAACCACATGGCGACGGCGAGCTTCGTCATTCTCGCGATGCTCTCGCTCGCGTGCTTCGTCGGCCCACTCGCGAGTCCCTACACTTACGAAGGACAAGACCTCGCGCTCGGCGCTTCTCCACCCAGCGCGAAGCACTGGCTCGGCACCGACGCGCTCGGCCGCGACCAGCTCACGCGCTTGCTTTACGGTGGTCGCGTCTCTCTCCTCGTCGGACTTGCGGCCACGGCGGTCGCGCTGCTCATCGGTGTGCCCTACGGTGCGGTGTCAGGCTACTTCGGCGGGAAACTCGACGCCTTCATGATGCGTGTTGTGGACATCCTTTACGCGCTGCCGTTCACCATCTTCGTCATCCTGCTGATGGTGGTGTTCGGACGCAGCATTTATCTGCTGTTTGGCGCCATCGGTGCGGTCGAATGGCTCACGATGGCGCGCATCGTTCGTGGCCAGGTGCAGGCGCTCAAGCGACAGGAATTCATCGAAGCCGCGCAGGCGCTTGGCTTGCGCCGGCGGCGAATCATCCTGCGCCACATGGTGCCGAACGTCCTTGGGCCGGTGATCGTTTATGCCACGCTGCTCGTGCCTGCCGTGATGCTGCTGGAAGCCTTCCTCAGTTTTCTCGGCCTCGGCGTGCAACCGCCGATGAGCTCGTGGGGCCTGATGATCAAGGACGGCGCGGACCGAATGGAAGAAAGCTGGTGGCTGCTGATCTTCCCCGGCGCGACTCTCGCGGTGACCTTGTTCTGCCTGAACTTTCTCGGCGACGGCCTGCGCGACGCACTCGACGTGCGGGCGAGCAAAGACTGATTCTTCAGCCACGGATGAAACACAGATCAAACACGGACGAAGGGCTTGATAAGGAAAGCAGGAATGCAGGAGCGGCGGCATTTGCAGCCCGCAGATTTCTTCTCCTGCCTTCCTGCCTTCCTTATAAAATCTCGCCATCTCCCCATCCGTGTTTCATCCGTGTTTCATCCGTGGCTCAAAATTTCCATGCCGCTTCTTGAAATCAAAAATCTCCGCACCGCGTTCCACACGCGCAACGGCGTCGTGCGCGCGGTGGATGGCGTGTCGTTCAGCGTCGAGAAGGGCGAGACGCTCGGCATCGTCGGCGAAAGTGGCTCAGGCAAGTCCGTCACGTGCTACTCGCTCATGGGCCTCGTGCCTCAGCCGCCCGGACGCATCGAGGGCGGACAGGCGCTCTTCGACGGCGCGGACCTGCTCGCGATGAAGGAGGCGGACTTGAACCGCATTCGCGGAAAACGCATCGCGATGATTTTTCAGGATCCGATGACGTCACTGAATCCCTTCATGCGCGTCGAGGATCAGATCATCGAGCCACTGCTCATCCACGAGCACACGCCGCGCGCCGAGGCCGTGAAGCGCGCCGTGAAGGCGCTCGATGACGTTGGCGTGCCGGACGCCGCCCGTCGCATCCGCAGCTACCCGCACGAATTCAGCGGCGGCATGAGGCAGCGCGTGATGATCGCGATGGCGCTCATCACGCGGCCGGAATTGCTCATCGCCGACGAGCCGACGACCGCACTCGACGTGACTGTGCAGGCGCAGATTCTCGAACTCATCACGAAGATGCAGCGCGAGCTGGGCATGGCGGTCATCTGGGTCAGCCACGACCTCGGCGTGGTGGCGGGCTTTTGCCAGCGCGTGCTGGTGATGTATGCCGGCCGCATCGTTGAGAGCGGCCCGACCGCGCGGCTCTACGCGCACCCGCGGCATCCCTACAACCGCGCCTTGCAGAAATCCATCCCCGCGCTACAGCAGAAAGGCGCCGAACTCTACACCATTTCCGGAATGCCGCCCGATTTGTCGAAGCCAATCGCCGGCTGTGCCTTCGCCCCGCGCTGCGAGTTCGCGGCCGATGCGTGCCGCGTGGGAGAGATGACCTTGCAGGAAGTCGAGCCGGGCTACGCAACGGCGTGCGTGCGCGCGCAACGCGGAGAGCTAGAGCTATGATTTCAAAAGGACTCTTTCTATTTCTCGTTTGCATCCTTGTCTCTTTCACTAGCGGGTGCGTGTTTATTGAGAAACTTCAGGCAGTGCGTAGATTCGACCGAACACAGAATGCTCTTCCTGAACAAACGAGGCGTGTTCTGGAGACGGGGGAACGATTCGTTCTTCTCGCAATTGACCCTCGTGACGAGCCAACTCCGTCGCCCAAGGAGACATTTCACGATTACGGTGTTTTGGGAAAGGCAGAGGTTCGTGATAACGCGCAAAGGGCCACATTGTTGAAAGCTCTCTACAAGGGAATCTCTGATTCGGATGGTGATGTAGCCGCTTGTTTCCATCCCCGACACGGAATCAGCGCTACTCTCGGCGATGAAAAGGTTGACCTTCTAATCTGCTTTGAGTGCCTCTCCATTCACACCTACGCCAAACATGGAAAGAGTGTGCTCACGACACGCTCGCCACAAAAAGCGTTCAATCAGGCGTTGGAAAGAGCGGGCCTGCCGCTGGCAAAGTGATTTGCGACTATGGGTGCCTATCTTGAACTGCGCGACCTGAAGACCCACTTCCCGGTGGAGCGCGGCGTGATCTTCCGCCGGCACATCGGCACGGTGCGCGCGGTGGATGGCGTGTCGCTCGCGCTCGCGAAGGGCGAAATCCTCGGCCTCGTGGGCGAGTCGGGCTGCGGCAAGTCCACGCTCGGCCGCACCATCCTGCAACTCATCCCACCAACGGAAGGCACGGTCGTGCTCGCGGGGAAGAACTTGAGCGAACTCCGGAGCGCGGAACTTCGCGAAGCGCGCGCGGATTTCCAGATGATTTTCCAGGACCCTTACGCGTCGTTGAATCCACGCATGACGGTTGGCGACGCACTGGCCGAAGCGATCCAAGCGCATCGCACAGTGTCCGCCGACGAACTACCTGCGCGGGTCAGTGCGCTCATGCAAAAGGTCGGCCTCGCTCCACGTTTCATCCGCAAGTATCCGCACGAGTTCAGCGGCGGACAACGCCAGCGCATCGCCATCGCCCGCGCGCTTGCCGTCGAGCCCAAGTTGCTCGTCGCGGATGAACCGGTGAGTGCGCTCGATGTTTCCATTCAGGCGCAGATCATCAATTTGCTCGCGAAGCTCTCGCGTGAGATGCAGCTCACGCTCATTTTCATCTCGCACGATCTCTCGGTGGTGAAGCACATCAGCGACCGCATCGCGGTGATGTATCTTGGCAAAATTGTAGAGCTTGGCCCGGCGGCGGAAGTCTTCGAGAGGCCGTTGCATCCCTACACAATGGCGCTCGTGAGCGCGGTGCCGATTCCCGATCCGGTGCGCGAGAGACTTCGCCAGCGCATCCTGCTGCCCGGCGATCCGCCGTCGCCGATGAACCCGCCGAGCGGCTGCCCGTTTCATCCGCGTTGCCTGCACGCCACGGCGGAATGTGCGAAGCAAGCGCAGACCCTGATTGAATTCCACGCGTCGCACAACGTCGCGTGCATGAGGGCGAAGGAAATTGCAGCGGGCTGAATTCCTTTACAGATTCACCTTTGCGGCAACTTGCGCCACGTCCTTGTCGCCGCGGCCGGAGAGATTGACGACGATGAGCGAATCCTTGGGCATCTTCGGCGCGCGCGTGATGCAAGCGGCGACGGCGTGCGCGCTTTCCAACGCCGGGATAATGCCTTCGAGCCGCGCAAGCTTCATGAAGGCATCCAGCGCCGGGCCGTCCTCGGCGTAGGTGTATTCGACGCGGCCTTGATCGCGCAGCCACGCGTGTTCGGGCCCGACGGCGGCGTAATCGAGTCCGGCGCTGACACTGTGTGTGAGTTGAATCTGGCCGAACTCATCTTGGAGCAGAAACGAACGCGTGCCTTGAAGGACGCCGAGCGAGCCGCCCTGAAAACGCGCGGCGTGTTTGCCAGGCTTGATGCCTTCGCCACCGGCCTCGACGCCGAGCATCTTCACTGACTTGTCTTCAAGGAACGCGGTGAAAAGGCCGATGGCGTTCGAGCCGCCGCCAACGCAGGCGATGAGCAGATTTGGAAGGCGTTCCTCCTTTTCCAAAATCTGACGCCGCGCCTCGTCGCCGATAACGCGCTGAAAATTCCGCACCATCACTGGATAGGGATGCGCTCCGTAAACTGTCCCGAGAATGTAGTGCGTGCTACGGACGTTCGTGACCCAGTCGCGCATGGCCTCGTTGATGGCTTCCTTGAGCGTCTGCTGGCCGGCCTTCACGGGCACGACCTCGGCGCCAAGCATCTTCATGCGATAGACGTTGAGCGCCTGCCGCTCGCAATCGTGCGCGCCCATGTAGATGACGCACTTGAGTCCGAACATCGCGGCGACCGTCGCGGTCGCAACGCCGTGCTGGCCCGCGCCGGTCTCGGCGATGATGCGCGTTTTACCCATGCGCTTCGCGAGAAGGATTTGCCCGATGCAGTTGTTGATCTTGTGCGCGCCGGTGTGGAGAAGGTCCTCGCGCTTGAGGTAAATTTTTGCGCCGCCGAGTTCGCGCGTGAGACGCTCGGCGAAATAGAGCGGCGTGGGGCGTCCGCAGAATTCGCGCAGGTAGTAGCGGAGTTCCTGCTCGAAGGCCGGGTCTTGCTGCGCGCGGATGTATTCTTCCTCCAATTGCTGAAGCGGATAGACGAGCGTTTCGGGCACGTAACGCCCGCCGTAGGGACCGAAATGGCCCTGGGAATCGGGAAGGTTTTCCGGAGCGGTCAAAGTTGCTTTGCCCATAGAACTCAGGATTGCCTCTTCTCCATTGCTCCGACGCGCTTTTCCAATTCCTCAAGGCGCGATTCCAACTCTTCCAGCTCGTCGTCGTCCGGCTTGATGCCGAAGAGTTTTTTTAATGCCTCATCCAGTCCAGTGAGCGATGCGAGCATCCACCAGGCGATGCCGATGGCCATGGCCCATGTGACAATTTCGAATGGATTTTTCATGCGTGTGGTTGCGGTTTGTTGTTTGTATCAGCGCTGCTCCTGTTCGACGGAGTGGACGTTTGCGATGAAGGCTTCGATGAGTTTCGCATTCTTCCGGCCCGGCGAGTCTTCCACGCCGCTGGAAACGTCCACGGCGTAGGGCCAAACTTCATGAATCGCCTCGGCGACGTTTTCCGGAGTGAGTCCGCCGGCGAGAATGACTGGCCGGCCGTAATCCTTTGCCTGCCAGGCCAGTTCCCAATTGAACGTCACGCCGGTGCCGCCGAGCTTGTCTTCGACGTGGCTGTCGAGGAGCCACGCGTCCGTGTCAAACGGCGGCAGCGCGGCGAGCGATTTCGCATCGCGTATGCGGAACGACTTCACAACCTTGAGCGGCGCGAAGCGCGTGCAGAGCTCCGGCGTTTCGTCGCCGTGAAATTGAAGCGTGTCGAGGCCGCAGTCTCTCGCCCTGCTCCTCACGAACTCCTCGGTTGCATTCACGAACACGCCGACCTTCGAGATGAACGGCGGGAGTTTGGCGATGATGGCGGAGGCCTGCTGCGGCGTGAGGTTGCGCGGGCTTTGTTCATAGAAGACGAAGCCCAGCGCGTTCGCACCCGCCTCGACCGCGGCAATCGCATCGTCGAGGCGCGTGATGCCGCAGATTTTGACTTTGACGCTCACGGTGGCGGCAGTATCCGCGCGCGGAAGCATTCGGGCAATGCGAAGTTTTTGATTGCGACTGTCACCCTTCGCCTGTGCGAAGCGTCCCAATCTGCATCGCATGAACGAAAGAAACGAAGTTCCCGTTGCCTCGCGGCGTCGGATTCCATTACTGTGAAGCCGTGTCCGCAAAATGTCTGACACGAGAAACCGTCTCGTTTGAAGCGCAGCACGAGAAATCTGAACGATCCCACCCCTGATGAAACGTTCCAAGGACACCCACCGGCTCACGCGCTACGAACAGAACATAGAGCGCGTCCAGACGGACACAAAATTCCTCAAGCGCGCCGACTTCGAGCCGTTTGCGACCGCGGGCGCGCCCACGCCGGCGAAGGAAGCCCAATCGCTCAAGGAACTTTCCCCGCGCCAGTGGAAGAGCGGCATCGCCGCGTGGTTGGGCTGGCTCTTCGACGGGCTGGACATGCACCTTTACGGGTTGGTCGCGTCCACGTTCGTCGCGTCGCTGCTCATCGGGCAGGGTTTGATTCCCCACGACGCCACGCCCGCGCACGATCTTGTGAAGGAGAAGAGCGGACTGATCCAAGCCGCATTTTTGATGGGCTGGGCGCTGGGCGGTGGTTTCTTCGGGCGAATCGGTGACCTGCTCGGGCGCAGCCGCGCGCTGAGTTTCACCATTCTCACTTACGCGCTGTTCACGGGCCTTTCATTCTTCGCGCAGACGTGGTGGCAGTTGCTCATCTTCCGATTTGTTGCGGCGCTGGGCATCGGCGGCGAGTGGGCCGTCGGCTCGTCGCTGCTTTCCGAAACGTGGCCGCGCGCGTGGCGCCCGTGGATCGCCGCCGTGCTGCAAACCGGCGTGAACATCGGCGTGTTGCTCGCCTGCCTCACGACATTCTTCATGGCCAATGTGCCGCCGAAATACGTCTTCCTCGTCGGCGTGCTGCCCGCGCTGCTTGTTTTCTGGATTCGCCGCAACGTGCCCGAGCCGGAGGAGTGGGCCACGGCAAGCGCACAGGCTGGCGACAAAAAACCCGGCATCGCAGACCTGTTCGCGCCCGGCGTGCGGCGGCTCACCTTTTTGAGCATCATCGTGTGCGCCTGCGGATTGACGGCGTGGTGGGCCTTCATGTTCTGGCACGCGCAGCACCTGCGGAACCTTCCCGATCTCGCCGAGGCGGCGAAGGCCAAGTTCGCGGCGACCGCGGCCAGCAGCGGCGCGGACGAGGAAAAATGGGTTGCGGCCTACAAGCAGGAATGGGTCAGCATCGCGTTCTTTGTCGTCATCGTGTCGAGCATCGTTGGCAACTTCTTCGCGTCCGCGATTGCGCGGCTGTTTGGCTACCGCCGCTCCATCGCGCTGTGCTACCTCGGTTTCTTCGTGACGATGGGCGCGACGTTCATGGAGCCGCGCGGCTGGGAATCGCTCGTGTGGTTCTGGTTTCCAGCGGTGGGATTTTTCTCAGGCGTGTTCGGCCTCTTCACGATGTATCTGCCCCCGCTCTTCCCGACGCTGCTGCGCACGACTGGCGCGGGCTTCTGCTACAATATCGGCCGCATGGCGGCTGCGGCAGGCGTGGTTTTTTTCGGATCACTCTCCAGCCAAGGCGATTTCAGCCAGACGCTGCTTTTCGCCGCGTGCCTGTTTGTTCCGGCCACGTTTGTTGCGCTGTTCCTGCCTGAACATTCCGCAGACGGCAGGCCCATCTCCACGCCGGCACCAAATTCCCCTTGAGCTAGGCGACGATTTCGCGCACGACGCGGCCGCTCACGTCGGTCAGGCGGAAATCGCGCCCGGCGTAACGGTAGGTGAGCCTTTCGTGGTCAATCCCAAGCAGGTGGAGAATCGTCGCGTGCAGGTCGTGGACGTGAACCGGGTTGTCAACGGCGTTCATGCCCAGTTCATCCGACGCGCCATAAACGGTGCCTCCTTTCAAGCCACCTCCCGCAAGCAGCACAGAGAATGCAGTGTGATGATGGTCGCGGCCGGCCTTCTTGCTCTTGTCGTCTTGCGCGTAGGGCGTCCGGCCAAACTCGCCGCTCATGACGACGAGCGTGTCGTCCAGCAGGCCGCGCGCCTTGAGGTCGCTGATGAGCGCGGCCACAGGTCGGTCTGCGTCGGCGCAAAGGCGCTTGTGGCCGTTGTCGTGGTCGCTGTGCGTGTCCCACGGCTGGTTGCTGTTGCCGGTGTAATAAACCGTGACAAATCGGACACCGTCCTCGACGAGCCTGCGCGCGAGCAGGCAGGAGCGGGCGAAGGGCGAATCGCCATACATTTTGCGCGCGTGCTCCGTTTCGCGGCCGATGTCGAAGGTCTGCATCGCGCGCGACTGCATGTGGAAGGCGGTCTCCATCGCCTTAATCTGGCCTTCCAACTCGGCGTCGTTGGCGCGCTGTTTGAGATGGATGCGGTTGAGTTTTTCGAGGAGGTCGAGCCCTTCGCGCTGCTGCGTCGTGGAGAGGTTCGAGTTACGGACGTTGGCAATGAGTTTGTCCACGGCCATGTCAGCGGTGATGACGCTGGTGGCCTGAAATTCGGCGGGCAGGAAGCTGTTCGACCACAGCGCGGGGCCGACGACGATCTTTGGACTGGGCCGGAGCACGACGTAGCCGGGAAGGTTTTGATTCTCCGTGCCGAGTCCGTAGAGCAGCCACGAACCGAGTGACGGCCGGATGGGCTGGATGTTGCCGGTGTGCATCTGGAGCAGAGCCGGCTCGTGGTTCGGCACGTCCGTGTGCATCGAGCGGATGACGCAGCAATCATCAATCACGCTCCCGATGCTCGGCAGCGTCTCGCTCACCTCGATGCCGCTGCGGCCGCACTTGTTGAATGCGAGCGGCGACGGCATGAAGCCGCTGCCCTTGCTTTTCTTGAACAGTTCGCCGCTCGGCTGCTGGCCTTCGAACTTCTTCAGCGCGGGCTTGGGATCGAACGTGTCCACGTGCGAAGGACCGCCGTTGAGAAACAGGAAAATGACACGCTTGGCCCGCGGCGCGAAATGCGGAGCGCCGGTGCCGGCCCCACTGGACGACGCGAAAACCTGTGGCCCGATCAGGCTGGCGAGCCCGACCATGCCGAAACCCGCGGCGGTGCGGCGCAGCATCTCGCGCCGGGAAAGAAGGGGGTTGAATTGTGGCGTGTTCATGGGCGTTGGTCAGTCAACATACATGAATTCATTCGAGGCGAGCAAGAGCTGTGCGAACTGTTCCCAGCGCGTCTGTCCGTTCGCAGCGGGCTGGCGTAGGAAGTCCATCGCGAGATTCAGCTCGGCCTTCTCCGGATTGCGGCTGAACAAAAACTGGTAGGCACGGCGCACACGCGCCTCGTCACTCGCGTCCGCTTCGCTCTGGATTCTGGCTGCAAAGGCGCGCGCCTGTGCCGTCGCAAACGAACTGTTCAAGAGGAACAGTTTCTGTGTTGCGGTCGTCGAAGTGGAGCGCTTCTCGGCGTGGACGTTTGCGTCGGGATAATCGAAAAGCATCAGGTAATCGTTCAGTTTGAGCCGGCTCACGCGCGCATAAACGGTGCGGTGTTTGTTGGAAGGGTCGTCAAGTTCCAGCGATTTGCCGCCGGAGGAATCGAGTTGGCCTGAAACAAACAGCGCGCCGTCCCGCCATTGCTCGCCCGTGAGACGTCGGCGGTTCATGTGCGACAGCAGTGCGTTGGCTGAATCTGCGGCCATCTTTTTCGCATCGGCTTCCGACCGCTGACGGTATGTCGCTGACAAAACCATTTCGCGCACGAGCGTCTTGACCGACCAGCCGCTTTTCATGAAGCGCACGGCGAGGTCGTCGAGCAATTCAGGATGCGTCGGCGCAACTCCAGTGTGGCCAAAGTTGCTCGGCGTGATGACAAGCGGCCTCCCGAATATCACGCCCCAGATGCGGTTCACCATCACGCGCGCAGTCAGCGGGTTTGCGCGGCTAGCGATGCGCTCAGCCAGTTCGCGGCGGCCACTGCCGTCCTTGAACTGTATCGGCGCATCCGTTGACAACACCCGCAAAAAACCGCGCTCGGCGACAGGACCTTTGCGTTCAGGATTGCCTCGCAGGAAAATGTTCAAATCCTGCGCCTTGCCATCCTCGACAATGTGCAGCGTGGCGGAGCTCATCTTCGAGGCATCGCCGGCCTTCTCGGAGTTGTCCTCCTTATCCGGTGTGGAGCCAGGAATTCTGTTCAACATGCTCGTGCTCGCGAAGACGCCGGCCAGTGCGTAGTAGTCCCGCTGCGTGATCGGCTCGAACTTGTGGTCGTGACAGCGCGCGCACGCGACCGTCAGGCCGAGGAACGTGCGCGTCACGGTGTCCACGCGATCCTCCCACTCGTCGGCCATCACCTCGATGCGACCGCGATTGTAATACTTCGGCCCGAGGCCGAGAAATCCGAGCGCGGCAAGATTTTTACTTGAGGAAGAACTCGACTTGTCCGCCGCGAGTTGCTGGCGGATGAATTCATCATAAGGCAGGTCACGATTGAAGGCTTCGATGACCCATTCGCGGTATTTGTAGGCGTTCGGATAGAAAAACTTCGTGTCGCTGCCAACCTGATGCGCTTGGTCTTCGGCGTAACGCGCGAGCGGAAGCCACAGGCTCGCCAGCCTCTCGCCAAAGCGCGGAGACGCGAGCAGCCGGTCAATCAACGCCTCGTAAGCTTGCGGCGATTTACCGGCAAGGAATGCGTCCACTTCTTCCGGCGTCGGTGGTAGTCCAGTCAGATCGAATGTCACGCGGCGAACGAGCGCGCGGCGGTCGGCTTCGGACGACGGCTGGAGTTTTTTTTGCTCCATTTTTGCGAGCACAAAAAAATCCAGCGGCTGCCTTGGCCACGACCTGTTCTTCACCGTGGGACGCGGCTGCGCTTTGGGTGGTTGGAACGACCAGAACTCGCGCGCCTTTGCCCAATCAATCTCCGGCTCCGCCAGATCGGGCGGCTCGGCAAACGCGCCGTAAGCAGCGAGACCAAAACAGAGTAAACACGCGTAATTCACAAGCGTCGTGCTAGGAGGCGTGTGTCGGGCAATGTGCATTATGAGTCGGGCAATGCGGGTAAGAGTATCGTCCCGCATCAACGCCGCAAGGACAATGACGGCAGCGGACCGGCGAATCATCATGCGAGTTGGAAGCACTCTCAGCGTCAGGCTTCGTGCGGGAGAATTTTACATAGGAACACAAAGGATTCTCCATTGTCCGCCATCCCGGAGCGGATATGCTGTGCCCATGCACCTGAAGCATCTCCTGTCATTCCTTTGCGCCGGCGCGGTGGCCGGTCTGGCGCACGCCGCCGAACCGACGGCCATCACGCACTCGTTTCTCGCGCTCGGCGCGGAGACGCGCATCGTCGGCGCAGACGGGAAAATCGTGTGGACTTACCCGCGCTCAACGCGTGACGGCTTCGTGCTGCCGAACGGGAACATCCTGCTCGCGGTGTCGAAGGGGAAAGACTTCCCCGGCGGCGGCGTGGTCGAGTTGCAGCGTGACGGCAAGGTCGTGTTTGAGTGGAAGGGCACGCAGTCCGAGGTGAACACCGTGCAGGCGCTCGCCAATGGAAATTACATGCTCACCGAGGCGGGCGCGAAACCGCGCATCCTCGAAATCAACCGCGAGGGCAGGACGCTCGTCGAGGTGCCGCTCCAGTGCCAGAGCACCAATCACCACATGGAGAGCCGCATGGCGCGCAAGCTGCCAAACGGAAACTATCTCGTGCCGCAGTTGCTCGACAAGGTGGTGCGGGAATACACGTCGGCTGGCAAAATCGTGTGGGAGTTCCAGACGCCCGACGAGCCGAAGGACTCGTGGCCCTTCACCGCCATCCGCCTCGCCAACGGCAACACGCTCGTCAACTGCACGCACGGGAACATGGTCATCGAAGTGGACAAGGCGGGCAAGATCGTGTGGCAGCTCTCCAACGCCAACCTGCCCGCGAAGCTGCTCAACGACCCATGCGGAGCGCAGCGGCTGCCCAACGGCAACACGATGATTTGCAGCTACGCCATCGGCGCGAACCGCACCAAACTCGTCGAGGTCACGCCGGACAAAAAGGTCGTGTGGACCTACACGGACGACGGCAAGCCTGGCATCCACGAGGTGCAAGTGCTCGACACGAATGGGAAACCGCTCGAAGGCGCGCCGCTGAAGTGAGCAGTTGAATTGCCGCGCGTTCCCGAATGTCATTTGAACAGATGAAGAGATTGTCGCTCAGTTTCATCACGGTCATCGCGGGGCTGCTGGTTCGTTCCGAATCAGGCTTCGCCGCGGCACCCGCTCCCAGCACGGAGGGCTTGAAGTTTTTCGAGACGAAGATCCGCCCAGTTCTCGCCGACAAATGCTACCAGTGCCACAGCGCGCAGGCCGAGAAGCTCAAGGGCAAGTTCTTCGCCGACACGCGCGAGGGCCTGCTGCGCGGCGGCGAGTCGGGCAAGCCGAGCATCGTGCCGGGAGCACCGGACAAAAGCCTCCTTATCGAGGCGCTGCGACATACGAACGAGGACCTCAAGATGCCGCCGAAGGAGAAGTTGAGCGACGCCGTCATCGCCGACTTCGTGGCATGGATCAAGATGGGCGCGCCCGATCCGCGCGATGGAAAGGCGCCTGCCGTCGTCGCGAAGAAAAAAGCGCCGTCGCCGGAGGAAGGGAAAAACTTCTGGTCGTTCAAGCCTCTCGCTGCCGTCACGCCGCCGAAGGTGAAGACATCCGCTTGGATTCGCACGCCGGTGGACAACTTCATCCTCGCGAAGCTCGAAGCCGCGAAGATTCAGCCGAACTCCGCCATTGAGAAGCGCAAGCTGACTCGCCGCGCCTACTTCGATTTGATCGGCCTGCCGCCGAAGCCCGAGGAAATCGAAGCGTTCGTGAACGACACTTCGCCGCGCGCCTACGAGGCGCTGATTGACCGGCTGCTCGCCTCGCCGCATTACGGCGAGCGTTGGGCGCGGCACTGGCTCGACCTCGCGCGCTTTGGCGAGAGCCACGGCTACGAGCAGGATTACGACCGGCCCTTTGCGTATCACTACCGCGACTTCGTCATCCGCGCGCTGAATGACGACTTGCCCTACGACAAATTCGTCAAGTGGCAGATTGCCGGCGACGAGCTTGCGCCGGATAATCCAGAGGCGTGGTTCGCGACGGGTTTTCTCGGCGCGGGCACGCACGCAACCCAGATCACCGCGAATCAGGCGGAAAAGGAGCGTTACGACGAACTTGATGACCAAGTCGCGACCATCGGCACCTCGATGCTCGGCCTCACGCTCGGATGTGCGCGATGCCACGATCACAAGTTTGATCCGGTGCCGACCGCGGATTACTACCGGCTCATCTCGACCTTCACGACGACGGTGCGCAGCGACCATGATGTGGATTTGAATCCCGCCGAGACGCGCCGGTTGCAGGCGGAGTTCGACGCGAAGATGAAGCCGCTGAAGGCAGCGCGTGAAGCCTTCGAGAAGGAAAAGCTTCCCGCGCGCTTCGACGCATGGCTCGCCGGTGATCCCGCGCCGCCGCAGCCCGAATGGCTCACGCTCGATCTCGAAGGCTTCAAGGCCAGCGGCGGCTACTACGGCATCAACAGCACCAAGCGGCAGGAGGACGCCTCGTGGGTCGTGAGCATCAGCGCCGGCTCGCCGGACACGATTTCATTCACCGCGAAAACGTCGCTGACGAACTTTACCGCGTTGCGCCTCGAAGCGTTGACGCACAGTTCACTCCCGAACAGCGGTCCCGGTTGGTCGAAGGATGGCGGCTTTAAACTGGAAACATTCACCGTCACGGCCAAGCCGTTGAAGGGCGGGAAGCAATCCGCTGCGCTTGCGTTCGCGCGACGCCGTTCACCCGGTGACAAGGAGCCAAGCGCGACGCCGATCCCGTGGCAGGCGAAAGGCAACACCCAACGCGACCAGCTCGCGGTCTTTGAGACGGAAAAGCCGTTTGGTTTCGCAGAGGGAACGGAGTTGTCATTCACGCTCAAATTCCCAACCGGCTTTGATCGCAACTTGATTGGCCGTCTCCGCGTTTGCGCGACGCGGGTTGCAAACGCTTCCGCCGATGGCGCGTCGCTCGTGCTGGTGAAAGACCTTGAAGCGGCGCAATCAGCCTTCGCCATCGAGCCGGCGAAGCGCACCGCCGCGCAGAAGGACGCCTTGTCAAAAGTTTACCGCACGACGGAGCAGGAGTGGCTCAAGCTCAACGCCGCCGTGCACGAGCATCTGCGCAACGAGCCGAAGCCTCAGCTCGTCAAGGCGCTTGTGTGCAGCGAGGGCCTGCCCGCGATTCGCCTCCACACGCAGGGGCCGGACTTTTACGAAAAAACCTTCATGCTCAAGCGTGGCGATCTCGCGCAAAAAATCACTGAGGCGCAGGAAGGTTTCCTCCAAGTGCTGATGCGTTCGCCGGAAAAGGAGAAGCACTGGCTCATCGAGCCGCCAAAGGATTCACGCACTCCGTTTCGCCGCGCTTCGCTGGCGAACTGGATCACCGACACAGATCAGGGCGCGGGCAACCTGCTTGCGCGCGTCATTGTGAACCGCCTTTGGCAGCACCACTTTGGCCGGGGCATCGTCTCGACGCCGAGCGATTTCGGCGCGATGGGCGACCGGCCCACGCATCCCGAACTGCTCGACTGGCTCGCGGGCGAACTTGTCAAAAGTGGATGGCGTCTCAAGCCGCTCCACAAGCTCATCATGATGAGCGCCGTCTATCAGCAGGGCGATGTGACGGACGCAAAACGGATGAAGGCCGACTCCGAGAACCGCCTTTGGTGGCATCGCTCGCCGCAGCGCCTTGAAGCCGAGAGCATCCGCGACAATGTTCTCGCCGTGAGCGGGCGGCTCGATGACACGATGTTCGGCCCCGGCACGCTCGACGAGGGCATGAGGCGGCGGAGCGTTTATTTCTTCATCAAACGCAGCAAGCTCATTCCGATGATGGTGCAGTTCGACGCGCCCGACAGCTTGCAGGGCCTCGGCCGCCGTGTGAACACGACCGTCGCGCCGCAGGCCCTCTACATGATGAACAATCCGAACATCCGCGCCTGCGCGGTGGACTTTGCGAAAAAGCTCAAGCCGCAGGCGGGAAAATCACTCGATGATGCCGTGAAGTCTGCGTATGAAATTACTATAGGCCGTGCGCCGTCGAAGCAGGAACTTTCTGACGCGATTGCATTCATCGCGCAGGAATCGGTCACATATAAAGAAAGCGATGCGCTTGAACTCGCGCTCGCCGACTATTGTCAGGTGCTGTTTGGTCTGAATGAGTTCATCTATGTCGAATGAAGCCATGAACGCCATGCCTCATATTTTCACCACACCAAAACCGTTCGCTTCTCGACGTGAATTTCTCCGCCGCAGTGGTTCCGGCGCGGGTTTGCTCGCGCTTGCCGCGCTGATGCACGACCAGGGGTTGCTCGCAACCGCGCAGGCCGGCAGCGTCGCGCCGAACCCCATGCTCCCGCGTCAGCCGCACTTTTCCGCGAAGGCAAAGTCCGTCATCTGGCTCTTCATGAACGGCGGCCAGTCGCAGGTGGACACATGGGATTACAAGCCCGAGCTTGAAAAGCGCGACGGGAAGGAACTCGAAGGCTTCGACAAAAACACGGGTTTCTTCACCGCGGCAGTCGGCCCGCTGATGAAGTCGCCGTTCAAGTTCGCACAGCACGGGCAGAGCGGCGCATGGGCGAGCGAGATTTTCCCGAACATGGTGCAGCACGTGGACGACATGGCGTTCATCCATTCGTGCTTCACCGAAACGAACAACCACTCCCCTGCCCTTTTCCAAATCAACACCGGGTTCAGCCGCATGGGCTTTCCGTGCGTCGGCTCGTGGGTCACTTACGGACTCGGTTCGGAAAACCAGAGCCTGCCGGGTTTCGTCGTGATGTATGACACGCTCGGACGCGGCGTGCCCAAGGGCCATGCGCAAAACTGGGGCGCGGGCTTTTTGCCCGGCGTTTTTCAAGGAACCGCGCTGAACATCCAGGGCGACCCGATCAATAACCTCACGCGCTCGGCGCAGGTCAACGATTCGCAGCAGCGCTCGCAGCTCGACCTGCTCAAGAAGCTCAATGGTTATTATCAGAAGCAGAGCGGCGGCGACGCGGAACTCGCCGCGCGCATTGAGAGCTTCGAGCTGGCGTATCGAATGCAGATGGCCGCGCCCGAGGCGCTGGACGTGACGAAGGAGCCGGAACACATCCAGAAACTCTACGGCATCGAGGAAAAACGCTGCGCGCACTTCGCGAAGCAATGCCTCATGGCGCGACGGCTCGTCGAACGCGGCGTGCGCTTCGTCCAGATTTACAGCGGCGGCATGGAAAACGAGCGCTCGTGGGACGGCCACGTGGACATCGCGGGCAATCACCGCCAGTTCGCGGGCGAGACCGACCAGCCCATCGCCGCGCTCCTCACCGACCTCAAGCAGCGCGGCCTGCTCGACTCGACTTTGATTGTTTGTTGCGGTGAGTTCGGGCGGCTCTCCGTTTCGCAAAAAGGCGCGAAACCCGGGCGCGACCACAACCCGCACGCGTTCACGACGTGGTTCGCTGGCGGAGGCGTGAAGGGCGGCGTGCATCACGGCGAAACCGACGAGATCGGCCAGAACGCCGTCGTGGACAAGGTGAGCATCAACGACCTGCACGCAACCATTCTTCACCTTCTCGGCATGGACCACGAAAAGCTCACCTATCGCTTCAATGGCCGCGACTTCCGTCTGACCGATGTGGCGGGTGAAGTGGTGAGAAAAATCATCGCTTAGCCTGCGGTTCTCGCGGCGTGTTTCCGCTTCCTGCTTGACACGCAGTTTTGCCCGTGCTTTTTTCACGCCCGTTGCAGCCTAAATCCGGCTTCCTTCCTGAGGCCGGATGCGGGGGACCCAAAATCCTCAAGACAGCTTGAGGACGGGGCGCAGAAGTTTCGGCAACGAAACTTCAGGCCACTTTCAAGGCCCAGCCCGTCAGCTAACCTCGTAGGCAATTGGAAGGGCGATCCTCCGGCCCCGCGTGTGCGGTGCCCGCGATTTCCCCGCTTGAACAAGTTCGCGCGCGAGCATTGTGCCCGCGCCGGACGCATTGGCTCGGAATAACTATGAACGGCGGAAACTGGCAGGCGTGGCTGAAAGGCATCTTCATCGGCAAGGCACGCGACCTCTCGGATCAACAACTTTTCCACAAGGTCTCGCTCATCGCGGTGCTCGCGTGGGTCGGACTCGGCGCGGACGGTTTGTCGTCATCGTGCTACGGCCCCGAGGAAACCTTCAAGGCGCTCGGCGAGCACGCGGCGCTCGCGCCGTTCATCGCGCTCGCGTGCATGGCGACCATCGCGATCATTTGCGCGAGCTATTCACAGATCATCGAGCTGTTTCCAGGCGGCGGCGGCGGCTACCTCGTTGCGAGCAAACTGCTTTCGCCCGCGGTCGGCGTCGTGTCCGGCTGCGCGCTGCTTGTGGACTACGTGCTGACGATTGCGATCTCAATTGCCAGCGGCGCGGACGCGATGTTCTCCGTGCTGCCGCCCTCATGGCTGCCGTGGAAACTGTCGTTCTCGGTCGCCGGCACGCTGTTCCTCACCATGCTGAATCTGCGTGGCGTGAAGGAATCCGTGCTGATCTGGGTGCCGGTGTTCTTTGTGTTCGTTGGCACGCATGGATTTGGAATCCTTTACGCCATTGGCACACATCTGGGCGCGCTGCCTGAAATCGTCGCGCGCACCAGTTCTGACGTGGGCGTGGCACATTCGCAACTCGGCTGGCTCGGCATGTTCCTGCTGCTTGTGCGCGCCTACAGCGTTGGCGCGGGAACCTATACCGGCATCGAAGCCGTGAGCAACGGCCTGCCGATCCTGCGCGAACCGCGCGTCGCCACGGGCAAGCGCACGATGCTCTACATGGGCCTGTCGCTCGCGCTCACGGTCGGCGGCCTGCTGCTGGCGTATCTGCTGTTTCACGTGACGCCGCAGGAGGGTAAGACGCTCAACGCGGTGATGTTCGAACAGATGACGGCGAAATGGTCGCCCGGCCTCGGCAAAACATTCGTCACTGTCGCGATGTTTTCCGCCGCGGCACTGCTGATCATTGCCGCGCAGGCGGGCTTCCTCGACGGGCCGCGCGTGCTGGCGAACATGGCGCTCGACCGCTGGTTTCCAGCGCGGTTCGCCAGTTTCAGCGACCGCTTCGTGGCGCAGAACGGCATCCTGCTCATGGGCGGCGCTGCGCTGCTGGTGCTCGTGGCCACGGGCGGCTCGGTGGATTTGCTCGTCGTGCTTTACAGCATCAACGTCTTCATCACTTTCTCGCTCTCGCAGCTTGGCATGGTGCGGCACTGGTGGACGCATCGCGCGACCGCGCCGCAATGGAAACGCAAGCTCGTGGTCAACAGTGTCGGCTTCGCACTCACCGCCTTCATCCTCGTGATGTTGAGCGCGACGAAGTTTCACGAAGGCGGCTGGGTGACACTCGTGGTCACCGGCCTGCTCGTTGGCGCGGCGTTCCTGACCAAACAACACTATCACAGCACGCTGCATGAACTAGCCCGCCTGGACGAAGTGGTTGCGGCATTCACCGCTGAACCGGCGGCGCCTCATGCAACTGCTTCGCCGGTCTGCGATCCCAAGGCAAAAACCGCCGTCATCCTGGTCAATGGCTTCAACGGCCTCGGCGTGCACACGCTGCTCACGGTCATGCGGATGTTCTCCGGCGTGTTCAAAAACTTTGTCTTTGTGCAGGTTGGTGTCGTGGACGCCGGCAATTTCAAAGGCAGCGAAGAAATTGAAAACCTTCGCCAACACATCGCGGACGAAGCCGGACGATACGCCGAGCAAATGCGACGACAGGGATTTTACGCCGAGGGTGTCAGCGCCATCGGCACGGATGTGATCGAGACTTCGAGCGAATTATCGGCTCAGATTGTGAAACGTTTTCCGCAAGCCGTATTTTTCGGCGGACAACTCGTCTTCAAGAAGGAATCGCGGCTGACGCACCTGCTGCACAACTTCACCGTGTTCACGCTCCAGCGGGAATTCTTCCGGCAAGGGATGCCATTTCTGATCGTGCCAATCCGGGTTTGAACCCGCAGGGCTGGAATAATTTCAGCGTGAGGACTTCTTTTCGCCCGAAGCCGCTGGGCCAAAAAACTCTCCAGCAGCGGCCTTGGCGTCGAACTTCTCCTGAACACCAGGCCGCTTGCGCGCGACGGCGAGCATGTTGGGCATGTAGGCTTTGTCCGACATAGACATCGTGAGGCTGGTGAGCTTGTCGGTGACCGCACCGAGGCTCCATGTCCCCTCGCCGTTTTCATAAGAGGCCCTGCCGCCGGACTTCCGAAACTCCGCAACCTGCTTCGGAGCGTCCGCGCCACCTCCGAAGGATTTTTCATACTCCTCGCGCGTAACCGGGAGCGTGACGGTGAGACGGTTGCCTTCGAGCTTGATGAACTCCTTCGGACGTTCCGTGGCCTTGAGGAAGATCGCCTTTTCCTGCGGCGAAGTTTCCTCTTTTTCGGCCTCGGCCTTGTAGGCGTCGCGGATGACTTCATTGGCCGACGCGATGATCTTGCTGGTCTTGGTAACGGTGACCTTTTGCACGCCGCAGAGGCGGCCGTCGGCATCAAGGTAGAACGGGCCGTCCTCGACCTTCACGTTGTCGAGGAGGAGAAAGATAAGTTGCTCTTCGCGTTCGATCACGGCGGGGGTCTTCTTCATTTCCTTGCGCTGGTCGGGATCATTGTAGTTTTTAAGCTGCTCGCGCAGGAGTCCGGCGTTGAATTCGAAAATCCAGTTGGAGAAGAAGAATGTCCTCTGGCCTTTGAGCACCGAATCGAACTGCTCCGTCTCGTCAGCCGAAAGGCCGTCGCCGCGGTCGGCTCCGAAAATGCCGTGGTAATCCTGGAAGATACGCAGCGTGTCTGACTTGGCGTCGTAACTGTAAGTCACCGTCTGGTCCATGAATTCAATGCAGCCCGTGAGCAGCGTCAGAGCCGTGACCAGCGCGACGAGAAAGAGGTGCCGTGACATGGCGGGAACATTGCTCCGCTGCCTTGCGGGCGCAAGGCTGAATCTCGCTGGTTTCAATGGCGTCCGAATTGCGCTACAGTCGCCAGCGCACCGATGAATCCCGGATTTTTAACGCCATTTCAGCGCCAGGCGCGAGTCACGCTGGTGATGGCAGTTTTCATCATGGCAGTTGCGCCGTTGACGCGCCTTGCAGCCGATGACGCAGAGTTTTTCGAGAAACGAATCCGCCCGTTGCTCATCGAGAAATGCCACAAATGTCACAGCACACAGTCTGAAAAATTGAAAGGCGGCCTGAAACTCGATTCGCGTGACGCTCTCATCAAAGGCGGCGACACGGGCCCGGCGCTCGTGCCCGGTTCACCCGAAAAAAGTCTTCTCATCAAGGCTGTGGGTTACGAAGACAAGGATTTGCAGATGCCACCCAAGGCAAAGCTGGGCCCGCAGGAAATTGCCGACCTCACCGCATGGGTGAAATCCGGCGCGCCGTGGACCGAGGAGCCGGCTGCCGCGAGCAATTCCGCCGCCCAAAAGAAAAGCGTGTTCGATCTCGCCAAACGCCGCGCGTCGCATTGGGTGTGGCAGCCGATTCGAGCTGTCACACCACCGAAGGTGAGGCAGCGCGACTGGCCGGCGAACGCGGTGGACAATTTCGTCCTCGCAAAACTCGAAACCGCCGGCCTCAAGCCAGCGCCACCCGCTGATTCGCGCACGCTCATTCGCCGCATCTACTTCGATCTTGTCGGCCTTCCGCCTCCGCCAGCCGAAGTTGAGGCGTTTGTTCGCGACGCTTCAGCCGCTAACCGGCCATCGGCCATCGCCAACCTCGTTGACCGCTTGCTCGATTCCTCGCAGTTCGGCGAGCGATGGGCGCGACACTGGTTCGACCGCGTGCGCTACTGCGAAACGATGGGCCACGAGTTCGACTTTCCGATTCTCGCGCCGTGGCGTTATCGCGATTACGTCATCCGCGCCATCAACGCCGATTTACCTTACGACCGATTCATCGCCGAGCACGTCGCAGGTGATTTGTTTTCCGATCCGCGTCGCGGCGAACACGGCTGGAACGAATCCCTGCTCGGCACGACATTCTTTTGGTTTTCTCAGCAATGCCAGGCGCCCGTAGACGTGCGCGCTTATCAAGCCGACTTGATAGACAACCAGATTGACGTGCTCTCGAAAGCGTTCCTCGGCCTGACCGTCGCATGTGCCCGCTGTCACGATCACAAGTTCGACGCCATCTCGACGCGCGATTATTACTCGCTTTACGGTGTGCTTGAAAATTCCCGCTACGGGCAACGCGCGCTCAACGACGACGCCATCATTGAGATGACTGGCGAACTCGTTTCGCTCAAGAAAACCATCCGTGAACGGCAAGCTACCGTTTGGGAACGCGACACGGAGTTTCTCTCAAAGTATCTGCTCGCGGCGCAGGGCTTGGAACAAGCGGTCGTGCCGGATGAAGCGCGTCTGGAGCGATGGAAGAAAGCGCTAGCATCCGACGAACTCAACGCACCCTCGCATCCGTTGCACGCATGGTGTGCGCTGAAGAAGGCCGCAAGCCTGGCCGATGCGTGGAACACGCTGGCACGCGGAAATCAAGCGAACGATCCTGCCGAACCTGATGCCAGCGCGGTTGAATTCTCGGACTTTAAGAACTGGCTCTGTGACGGTCTGGCATTCGGTAATTCCCCTGCCCCGCCCGGCGAGTTCGTGTTAAGCGCCCGCGATGACTCCACCGTTGCACGGTTTGTCCGACCGGGAACTGTGGACAGCGCGTTACTCTCTCGCCGCCTTCACGGCGCGCTGCGGTCTCCGACGTTTATCATTGCAAAGCGCTATTTGCACTTGCTTGCCGCTGGTCTGGACAGCCGTATCAACATCGTCCTAGAAAACTTCACAATCATTCGCGATCCGATTTACGGCACGCTCAAGCAGTCGCTTAAAAACGAGACGCCGCGCTGGATCACGATTGACCTCAACATGTGGCAAGGACGCCATGCTTACATCGAGCTTGCCGACAATCCGACGGCTGATCCTGCCGGGCCAAGCTACGGCGAGAACGGCTGGCTCGCGCTCGAACACGCCGTCTTCTCTGATAACAAAACACCACCAACGGAGCTGACAGCCCACCTCCCAAATCAGTTGCTCGGAGAAACGCCGCCTGCGTCACTTCATGCGCTTGCCGAACGCTATGCCGAGGCCGTGCGTGAAGCTCTTTCCGCGTGGCATGCCGGTGCGCTCGATACTTCGGCGAAGTCGTCAGCCCAAATCGCATTGCTCGATTGGCTTGTGCGTCATCGCCTGCTTGACGAGCGCGGCGATGGCTCGCTCCGCTCCGCCTCCACGCAGTTTCATCAACTCGAATCACAGTTACCCGCGCCCGTCTTCATCGCCGCGATGACCGATGGCAACGGATTCGATGAGCGAGTTTTCATTCGCGGCAACCACCGCACACTCGGCGAGACAGCCACGCGGCGCTTCCTTGAGGCAAGTTCCACGTCGCAGTCGAAGCCGTTTGCATCCGGCAGCGGACGCCTCGAACTTGCCCGTGCGCTGACCGATCCGGCAAATCCTCTGCCGGCGCGCGTCATGGCCAACAACGTGTGGCATCACCTGCTCGGACGCGGAATCGTTCCCACAGTGGACAATTTCGGCGTGCTCGGCGAGCGGCCGTCGCATCCTGAACTGCTCGACTGGCTCGCGGCGGAGTTCCAGCGCAATGGCTGGTCAACGAAGAAACTCATCCGTCTCGTCATGCTTTCGCGCACGTATCAAATGAGCAGCTCGGCGAACGACAAACTCGCCGAAGAAAAAGACGCCTCAAACATGTTGTTGCATCGCGGCAATGTGCGCCGGCTTGAGGGCGAGGCCATCCGCGACGCGATGCTCGCCGTGTCGGGCCGGCTCGATGCGAAGATGTTCGGCGAGCCGGTGCCGGTGCATCTCACGCCGTTCATGGATGGCCGCGGGCGACCGTCCGAGAGCGGCCCGCTCGATGGCAACGGGCGGCGCAGCATCTACATTTCCGTGCGGCGCAACTTCATCGCGCCGATGATGCTGGCCTTCGACACGCCACTGCCCGCCTCGACCGTCGGACGTCGCTCGGTGTCAAACGTCCCCGCGCAGGCGCTCATCCTGATGAACGACCCGTTCGTGCTGCAACAGGCCGGTGTTTGGGCGAAACGAGTCTCGTCCGGCGGCGGTGCGACGCCAGCCGAGCGCGTCCGAGGAATTTATCTTGCCGCATTTTCGCGCGAACCGAATGAATCCGAGATGAACGATGCGCTCGCATTTGTCGAGACGCAGGCAAATGCCTACGAGCCGGGCAAGGACGGCGAGCAGAAGGCTTGGGCCGATTTCTGCCACGTGATTTTCAACACGAAGGAATTTATCTTTCTGAACTGATGCCTCACTGCCGCCGATTTCTTCAACGTCCGCTCACGCGCCGCGAGATGCTCGCGCAGTGCGCCAGTGGGTTCGGCGCGCTTGCCTTCACCGCGCTGTTCGCGGATGCGGCCCGCGCCGGTTCAACGCTTCAACAGTTCAACGTTTCAACAAATCCTCTCGCGCCGAAACCGCCGCACTTTGCCGCGCGCGCGCGCAACGTCATCCTCCTCTACATGGACGGCGGGCCATCGCAGGTGGACACGTTTGATCCCAAGCCGCGCCTGAGTGCCGAGAACGGGCAGCCGTTCAAAATGAAAATGGAGCCGACGCAGTTCAACAACAACGGCAACACGCTTGCGTCGCCATGGGAATTTCGCCACCACGGCCAGAGTGGCATTCCCGTGAGCAGCCTTTTCCCGCACGTTGCGGAATGCGCAGACGACTTGTGCGTGATTCGCTCGATGGTGTCGGAATTTTCCGAGCACACGAACGCAAACTTTTTTCTTCACTCCGGCACGGGCAGCGCAGGCCGGCCGAGTGCGGGCGCGTGGATCGGCTACGGGCTGGGCACGGAGAATCAAAACCTGCCGGGCTTTGTCGTGCTAAACGGCGGGTTGATTCCGCCGGGCGGGCTGGACAACTTCGGCAGCGCGTTCCTGCCCGCGTCGTATCAAGGCTCGGTCTTCCGCGCTGCCGAGCAGCCCGTGGCGAACATATCGCGCGCCGAAGCCACGTCCGCGTTGCAGGAAAACAAGCTCGCCCTCATGCGCAAGCTCGACCGCTCGCTGCTTGCGCGCATCGGCCACGCGGACGCCGTCGAGTCGGCCATTGCCAACCACGAGCTGGCATTCCAGATGCAGGCCGCCGTGCCGGAACTGGTGGACTTGCGCGGCGAGAGCGACGCGACGAAAAAACTTTACGGCTTCGACGCGCCGATGGAGCAGACGCGCGGTTATGCTAGGCAATGCCTGCTCGCGCGCCGGCTCGTCGAACGCGGTGTGCGCTTCATCGAGCTGACCTGCCCCAAGGTCAACAGCGACCGCTGGGACCAGCACGCCAAATTGCGCGAAGGCCACGAACTCAACTCGCGCGCCGTGGACCAACCGATCGCGGGGTTGCTGAAGGACTTGAAGGCGCACGGGCTGCTCGACTCGACGCTCGTGGTCTTTGCGGGTGAATTTGGCCGCACGCCCTTCGCGCAAGGCAGCGACGGGCGCGACCACAACCCCTACGGCTTCTCGGTCTGGCTTGCTGGCGGCGGTATCAAAGGCGGTGCGATTTATGGCGCGACCGATGACTACGGCTACAAGGTCGTCGAGAACAGGGTCGAAATCTTCGACCTGCACGCGACCATTCTCCATCTGTTCGGCATCGAGCACACGCGGCTCACATTCCGCTTCGGCGGCCGCGACATGCGCCTGACCGACGTGAAAGGCGAAGTGCTCAAGGAAATTCTCGTGTAGCAGGAATGCCGGATTTCAGCCCGGCAAGAAATTGCCGCGCCGGGCCGGAAGTCAGCGTTCCATTCACGGTCGCTTTTCAGCCGCGTTGCCATTGTCCTTAAACAGCAGCGCGAACACCACGATGAGCACCGCGGACATGGCGGCGGGCACGAGCCAGATGCTTTGCCATGCGTGGGTCGCGCCGCCGGCCGCGGTGTAACGCCCGCCCACCACGCCGGAGAGCCACGAGCCGACAAACATCCCCGCGCCAAGCGTCACAAAGGCGTGGAAGCCCTGCGTCGCGGCCCGGATGTCCACCGTCGCGCGCTTGTCCACATACATGCGGCCCATGACGAAGATGTAGTCGTAGCACATGCCGTGGACGGCGATGGCGGTATAGAGCATCCACGCGGCGTCGCGCGCGGCGTCGAACCGCGTGAGCAGGCCGAACCGCACCGTCCACGCGATCATGCCGAGGATGAGAATGCCTTTCACACCGAGGCGGTTGAACAGCATTGGCAGGAGCAGCAGGAACACAACGTCGCTGACCTGCCCGATGGTCATCTTCGCGGCGGCATGATCAATTTTCAGCTCGTTCATGAAGGCGTTCATCCAACTGAAATAAAAACTCAGCGGCACGCAGATGAGGAACGAGGAGATGATGAAGGTGCAGAAGGAGCGGTCGCGCATGAGCTTGAGCGCGTCGAGGCCGAGCATGGTGCGGACGTTGACGGGCGCGCCCGCGCCCTTGGGTGGCGTGTGAGGGAGCGTGAAGGAGTAGAGGCCCATCACGAGCGCTGCGCACGCGGCCATGCGGAACATGCCGGCGTTGTCCTCGAACTTGAGCGTGCTCACGACGATGCCCGCGACGATCCAGCCGACACTGCCCATGAGCATGACGAGCGGGAATTCCTTCGCGGGATTCTTCGAATGATGCAGCGTGAGGGCATTCGTCAGCCCATGCCCGGCCATGTAGCTGATGGTGTAAGCGATGAGCGCCGGATAAAACGCGGAGAAGGTCTTTGCCGTCGAGACGTAGTAAAGCAGCGCCGCGCCAGCGAGGTGAAGGCAGCCGAGCAGGCGTTGCGTCGCGAAGAATCGGTCCGCGATGATGCCCGCGAAGAACGGCGAAACCATCGCGCCAATCGCCGTCGAGCCGTAGGCAAGGCCGATCTGCTCGCCGGGGAACTTGAGCGTGGAGTTCAGGTAGGTGCCCATCGTCACATACCACGTGCCCCACACGAAGTAGTGCAGGAACACCATGAGTTGCAGGCGGAGGAAGAGTGTGAGAGACATTCGTCGCGTGTTGGTGGACGGAGATGTTCTACGGACGCGGGGCGGCGCGGTCAATTCATTCGCTCAGGCGAGAATTTCTTTCACCACGCGCCCGTGAACATCCGTAAGCCGGCGGTCCGCGCCGTTGTGGCGGAACGTGAGCCGCTCGTGCTCAATGCCCAAGAGCCAGAGCAGCGTGGCGTGCTGGTCGTAACACATCGTGGCGTCCTCGGCGGCTTTGAAGGAAAACTCATCGCTCGATCCAAAGGTCGCGCCGCCTCGGACGCCACCGCCGGCCATCCACGAGACAAAGGTGTTGCCGTTGTGGTCGCGGCCCTTCGTGCCCTGGCTGTAAGGCGTGCGCCCAAATTCCGTCGTCCAGAACACGACGGTGTCATCCAGCAGGCCGCGCGATTTCAAATCCTTGAGCAAGCCCGCAATCGGCTTGTCCGAGCGAACGCACATCTTCTCGAAATCCGAGCCGGGACTGACATCGTTGTGGTTGTCCCAGTTCCCCGCCGCGCCGTTCAGGCCCGAACCGCACCAGAGCTGCACGAAACGAACGCCGTGCTCCACGAGCCGGCGCGCGATGAGGCAGTTGCGGCCGAGCGGCTCCGTCTTCGCGTCGTCGAAGCCGTAAAGTTTCCTCGTTGCATCAGTTTCGCCGTGAAGATCGAGCACCTCGGGCACTGCAAGCTGCATCCGGGCGGCAAGTTCGTAGCTGGCGATGCGCGCTTCGAGACGCGAATCGCCGGGCGCGGTGGCAAGATGCTGGCGGTTTATTTTTGCAAGCAACTCAAGGCCGTCGCGCTCGGCATCTGCGGTGACAAACGCAGCGGATTTCGGCGCGAACAAATCCGGCACAGGGTTCGCTGCGGAAGGATTGAGCATCGTTCCCTGATGCACAGCGGGCAGAAAGCCGTTCGTCCACGCGGCCTTGCCCGTCCACGGCAGACCGACGGGATCGGGCAGCGCGACGAAGGCGGGAAGATTTTTGTTTTCGCTGCCGAGCGCATAGTTGACCCACGCGCCGACGGTCGGGAAGCCGGGCGCGAGGAACCCGCTCGTCTGCATCGTCTGCCCCGCGCTGTGCTCGCTCGTCGGCGAGTGCATTCCCATGAGAAACGCCACGTCATCCACGCACGTCGCGAGATGCGGCAGCGCGCTCGTCACCCAGCGTCCGCTCTGGCCGTGCTGCCGCCATTGCCACGGGCTGCCAAGCACCGGGCCGGGCGATGCCTGGGTGCCACCGGTGACAGTGAAATCCACCTTCTGCCCATTGCGGCGGATCAACTCGGGTTTGTAGTCGAATGTGTCGCACTGGCTCGCGCCGCCGAGCATGAAAAGCTGGATGACGCGTTTCGCCCGCGGCGCGCGATGTGGCACCTGCACGGTGGATGCCGGCGCGCCGAACAAACCTTGTTCATGCAAAAGCCACGCGAGCGCGACGCTGCCGAAGCCGCCGCCCGCCTGCGCGAGGAAATCTCGACGCGTCATCGGTGGACGCTGTCGGCGCTGGCAGAGTATGCTCATAAACGCGCGGCTTCAGTTGACGAACAGGAATTCATTCGAGTTGAACAGCACGCGGCAGCCGTTCGCAAGTCCGTGCTTCTCGACATACGGCTCGAACAAGGCGAAGTCCGCCGGCATCGGTGGACGCCCAAACACAAGACGAAACGCTCGCTCCAAGCGCGAGTGCATATCCGGGGCCTCGCGTTCCAAGCGCGCCGCTAGATGCTCGCACTGGCGCAGAACGAAGCGATTGTTGAGCAATGACAGCGACTGAAGCGGCGTGATGGTTGCGTTGCGCTTCGGCGTCGAGAGCGACGGGTCCACTGCGTCAAAAGTTTCGAGCAGCGGGTCGTTGATGTTGCGAAACAGAAAACGATACACACCACGCCGCAGGCTCGCCGGACTGTCCGGATCGAAGGCGTCGTAATCAATGCGCGGCGAGACTTCCTTGTTTGGATCATCAAACTTGAACTGCATCACGCTCGGCCCGCCCATTGTGAGGTCGAGTTTCCCGCTGATCGCGAGCATCGCGTCGCGCACGGATTCCGCGTCGAGCCGCGCCCGATTCATCCGCCAGAGAAAACGGTTGTCTGAATCGAGAGCCGAGGCGCGCTTGTTTTGAACTGCGCCCGCTTGGCGATACGCAGCGCTGCACACAATCAGGCGATGCAGCGATTTCAGAGAACCGCCACTGTCGCGAAATTCGCATGCGAGCCAGTCGAGCAATTCGGGATGCGATGGCAAGCTGCCCATCCGACCGAAATCGTTTGGCGTTTGAACAATGCCCCGGCCAAAGTGCCAGTGCCAAACGCGGTTTGCGATGCTGCGCCACGCGAGCATGTTCGCCGGGTCGGTGAGCCACGCCGCAAAGGCCGCACGGCGCGCGCCTTCGTCTTTCGGATTCGCGAGATCAAACTCCGCACGCAACGTTGTGATACAGTCGAGTGCGCCCGGCGCGACGGTTTCAGCAGGCTGCTTGATGTCGCCGCGGCGCAGCACGCTGACGGGCTGAGGCTCCTTCGACGGCTTGTAATTGCGAAACGCGGGAAAGTCCGCCGCGATGGACCAGACTTTTTGCGGCGGCGGCAGCGCGGCGAGTTGCTGGTCAATTCTGAGCGAACGGTAGAACTGCACGAGTCGGTCCACCTGAGTGGCAGTGCGTTTTGAAGCAGACACGCCGAGAATTTCCACAATGTCCGCTGGCAACGTTGAGGCGCGCACCGGCAGTGCGTTGGTAGTTGCATACAGACGCAGCCGGCCGATGAGGTGTCGTCCGCCGTGCAACTGTTCGAGCGTGAAAACGAGTGCCGCCGAATTTGTGACCGGCTGCTTGAACTCGAACACCGCCTCGTGGCGTTTGCCTACCTCCGGGTAGATGCCCCACGCCGTGTTTGTCTTGCCATCGAGCGCGCGTTCAATGCCCCAGCCCTGCTGGTTGAAGTCCGCCGTGGGATTTTGGAGCACCAGTTTCACGGGCGTTGCAGCGGTGCCAGACGCAATTGCCGCTGCGCTGAATTCGGACAGATGCAGGTTGCCGTTGTCCTGCGTGCCCGGCCCGTTCTTTGACAACGAATCGTGCGGCAGCACTTCGAGCCGCACGGCGGTCAGGCGTTGCATTGGCACGCGTGCTGTCAGCGTGTAGGTGTCGCGTTCAGGTAGGGATTTTAGATTTGCAACAAGCAGCGAGCCGTCGCCGAGATTGGTCAACACGGTGCCGTGCTGTGTTTTCGCTTCGACAATTTCGAGCGTTTGCCAGCGCGCACCTTCAGCCGCAACCTTGTGCTCCCATTCCGATTGGTCAACGGCGAGATGGGATTGTTCCTCCGTTGTGAGCGGTGTGCCGGGATTTTTCTCAACGTCGGATTTGAGCTGTTTCAAAGCCAGACGCCGCGCGTGGACCTGCGGATCGGGATCAAATTCGCGCTCCGCGCGGCCAACGCCTGCGAAGACCGCCTGCAACCGATAGTAATCGCGCTGCTCGATCGGGTCAAACTTGTGGTCATGGCAGCGCGCGCAATGGACAGTGAGGCTCAGGAAGCTTGCGGCGACGCTCGCAACCATGTCGTCGCGGTCAAGGTTCAGCGCCATGCGTTTGCAGTCGGTGCCATCCACCTGCTCGGCAAGCGCGCTTTGGTTGAACGGTCCGGCGGCGGCGAAACCCAGCGCAGCGGTGAGCGTCGCGTCGGCGCGGAAGAGCACGTCCGCCGCGATCTGTTCCTGCACAAAACGCGCGTAGGGTTTGTCGGAGTTGAACGCAGCGATGACGTAGTCGCGATAGGGCCAAGCGTTGAAGCGCGGGCGATCCATGCCGAAGCCGTTCGACTCGCCGTAATGCGCCACGTCGAGCCAGTGACGCGCCCAGCGCTCGCCGTAGCGCGGGGATGCGAGCAGACGATCCACGAGCCGTTCGTAGGCGGTCGGATTCTTGTCCGCTACGAATGCCTCGACTTCCTCGGGCGCCGGCGGCAGGCCGTGCAAATCAAAAGTCAGCCGTCGAATCAACGTGCGCCGATCCGCTTCGGCTGACGGTGCGAGTCCCTTTTCACGAAGCTTCGCGAGGATGAATGTGTCCACCGGCGTGCGAACCCATTTCGCATCGGACGGCTTTATTTTCGGCAGCGCTGGACGAACCAGCGGCTTCAATGACCACCAATCGAGCGAGCGCGGCGACTTCGCAGTTAAATTGGTTTTGGCTTCCTGCCCTGTGCTGTCCACCGCGGCTGTCAGCAGGGCCGCGAGCAAGAAGCAGTTCCGCAGTTTGGACATGCGATTCAGGCAAGGATGGGTTTGACCACTTCGCCGGCTATGTCGGTGAGGCGAAAGTCGCGGCCCTGAAAACGAAACGTGAGCTTCAAGTGATCAATGCCAAGAAGGTGGAGAATCGTCGCGTGCAGATCGTTCACGTGAACGACGTCCACCGCGGCGTGATAACCGAACTCGTCGGTCGCGCCGTAGCTCATGCCGCCGCGCACGCCGCCGCCAGCCATCCAGACGGAAAAGCCCTTTTGATGATGGTCGCGCCCGCTGCCCTGCGCCATCGGCGTGCGACCGAACTCGCCGTTCCAAAGGATAAGCGTGTCCTTGAGCATGTCACGCTGCTTGAGGTCCTTGATAAGCGCGGCCATGCCTTGGTCCACCTCGGCGGCGGTGCCTTTCACGTGTTCTTTCAAGCTGCCGTGATGATCCCAATCACGGTGATAAAGCTGAATGAAGCGCACGCCGCGCTCGGCGAGACGGCGCGCGAGCAGACAGTTCGAGGAGAATGAACCGTCGCCGGGCTTCGCGCCATAAAGGTCGAGGATGTGCTGCGGCTCCTTCGACACATCCATCAATTCCGGCACGCTCGCCTGCATGCGGAAGGCCATCTCGTATTGTGCGATGCGCGTGGCGATTTCAGGATCGTCCACGACGGAGTTTTCCATGCGGTTGAGCGATTGCACGGCGGCGATGACGTCCCGCTGTTGTTCCGCGCTGACGCCGCGCGGGTTTTTCACGTAAAGAACCGGGTCGCCTTTTGAGCGGAGTTCAATCCCAGCAAACCGGCTCGGTAGAAATCCGCTGTGCCACTGGCGCGCGGAAATGGGCTGCGCCTGGCCGAACTTGCCCGTTGTGGTCAGCACCACAAAGCCCGGCAAATCCTCGCTGTCGTTGCCCAGGCCGTAAGTGACCCATGCGCCCATGCTCGGACGGCCGCTGATGAGCGTGCCGGTGTTCATGTAAGTGTGCGCGGGGTCGTGATTGATGGCCTCGGTGTGCAGCGAGCGGATGATGCACAGTTCATCCGCAACGCTGTGCAGGTGCGGAAAGATTTCGCTGATTTCCTGCCCGCTCTGGCCGACTTTTTTGAACTCCCACTGCGGTCCGAAAATCTTGAGCTGCTTGTTGCCCTGAAGCTGCGCGATGGGCTGGCCCGTGGTGATGGAATCGGGCATCGGCTCGCCGTGAAGTTCCTTGAGCTTCGGTTTGAAGTCAAACGTGTCAAGGTGCGACGGCCCGCCCGCCATGTAGAGCTGGATGATCCGTTTGATCTTCGGGGCGAAATGAAGCGGATTCACCGTGCCGGGCCACTTGTCCAGTTTTGGTCCGGATGGTTTCGATGAAGCGGCGTGAAGCCATGCGGGATTCAACAGCGAGACCAGTGCCGCCGTGCCGACCGAAGCTCCCGCGCGGCAAAGAAAGGCGCGGCGGTTGACGGCCTCGGGAGTGAAGTGTTCGTTCATGCTCAGTTGCGCGTGATGGTTTCGTGCAGGTTCAGGATGGCACGAGAGACGGATGTCCACGCGGCGAGTTCCGCCTTGTCCAAATCCTTCGGCGCGGAATGTTCGCCGATCTTGAGCAATTCATCGGCGGCGGTCGCGTCCGCGGCGTATTGCTTCGCGTGCTCATCGTGCAATGCGGCGAGTAATTTCGTTTCCTCAGGCCGTGCAGGGCGAGCAAGCACCTGCTTGTAGGCAAACTGAATCCGGTTCGCCGTGTCCTTGCTGCCTTCACGCAAAATGCGTTCCGCAAAAGCGCGCGCGGCCTCGACGTAGGTCGGGTCATTCAACAACACAAGCGCCTGCTGCGGCGTGTTTGAACGAACGCGTTCCGCCACGCATTCCTCGCGCGTTGAGGCGTCGAAGGCCACAAGGCTCGGATGCAAAAACGTCCGACACCAGTAGGTGTAAACGCCACGGCGATAAAGGCCGTCGCCCTTGTCGTTCTCCCATTCGCGCTTTGGGAAGTTGAGATAACTCCAGTAACCGGCCGGCTGGTAGGGCTTCGCGCTGAGGCCGCCGACTTTTTCGTTCAACAGGCCGGCGATGGAGAGCGCGTTGTCGCGCACCATTTCCGCGTCGAGGCGGAAGCGCCCCTGTCGCGCAAGCAGCGCGTTGTAAGGGTCCTTCTGGCGAAGCTCGGGCGTGTCGCGCGACGTGCGGCGGTAAGTGTCGGACATCGCCATGAGTTTGAAGACATGCTTCACGTCCCAACCGCTCGCGATGAACTCGCCTGCGAGCCAGTCGAGCAACTCAGGATGCGTCGGGTTGGAACCCTGACGGCCAAAATCCTCCAGCGTCGTAACGATGCCGCGTGCGAACATCAGCTTCCAGAGCCGGTTCACGAAGACACGCGCGACGAGCGGATTGTCCTGCGTGGTGAGCCAGCGCGCGAGATCGAGTCGCGTGGCGCGGCCTTTCGCATCGAGTTTGCCGAGATAAGCCGGCACGGCCGGCTGGACAATCTCGCCGCTGTCGCTGAGCCAGTTGCCGCGCGGCAGGACGCGCATCATGCGCGGCTCGGACGTCATCGAAACCATCGTGCGAACAATGGCGCTATCCACGGCAGCGCGGGCGGACTTCAGCTCGTTCATTCTCTTGTGAAGCGAGTCGAATGTCGTCCGGCTGCCAGCCCAGATATTCTCGACATAATAATCCGTGATAAGCTTGCGCTGCGCAGGCGTGCGTTTTTGCTCGGTGACTTGAATGGCATCATGCACAGGCTTCGGGATGGATGGTTTTTTGTCCGGCTTCACCTTCTCTTCCCACACGCGCTGCGACGAGGTTGACAGGTCTGACTTGGACGCGGATTTTGAAGTCTTCTCCGCGGGTATCCCTTCCGGCACAGGCAAAGGTTCAGGCTCGGCATACTCGATCTTTGCAAGCGCGTCCTTGATGGCCTTGTCCGCGGCGGTGATTTGCTGATCGAAACCTTCAAGCTTCGCCTTCTGCTCAGGCGTCGGCAGCGGATACGTTTCGAGCTGGCCTACGGCAACCTCCTTCACGTCGGCGAAAAACGCGGCGAAGCTGTAAAAATCGCGCTGCGAGAACGGATCGTATTTGTGGTCGTGGCACTCGCAACAACCCATCGTGGAGCCGAGCCAGACAACGGACGCGTTGCGAACGCGGTCGGCGGCATACTTCGCGGTGTATTCCTTTGCCTGCGCGCCGCCTTCCTCGGTCGTCATCAGGAGCCTGTTGTAACCGCTCGCGACCTTTTGCTCCATCGTCGCCTCCGGCATCAGATCGCCCGCGAGCTGCTCTGCGGTGAACACGTCAAAGCGCTTGTTCGAGTTGAACGCGTTGATGACGTAATCGCGATACGGCGTGATGCTCTGGTGCTGGTCGCCGTGGTAGCCGCGCGTGTCGGCATAACGCACAAGGTCGAGCCAATACATCGCCATGCGCTCGCCGAAATGCGGCGAACCCAGCAGCCGGTCAACGAGCTTTTCGTAAGCGTCCGCGGACTTGTCGTTGACGAAGGCGTCCACATCCTGGGGCTTCGGCGGAAGACCTGTCAGGTCAAAGCTCAACCGCCGAATTAAGGTGGCGCGATCAGCATCGGGTTCCGGTTTGAGTTTTTCGGCCTCCAGCTTTGCGAGCACGAAGTTGTCTATCGGGTTGCGGACACGTTCCTTTGATTTCACCTGAGGCGGCTGCGCGCGCGTCAAGGGCTGATATGCCCAGTGCGCCTGATATTCCGCGCCCTGTTCAACCCAGCGTTTCAGCAAGTCAACCTGACGCGGCGTGAGTTTTTTGCCGCTTTCCGGCGGCGGCATGAGGTCGTCCTGATCCTTCGTCGTGATGCGGCGGACGAGTTCGCTCTTGGCCGGCTGCTTTGGCACGATGGCGATATTGCCGGACTTGGCAGGCTTGAGCGTGCTGTCACGCAAGTCGAGGCGCAGGTCGCCCTTGACCTGCTTTGCGTCAGGCCCGTGGCACTTGAAGCACGTGTCCGAAAGTATCGGCCGGATGTCCCGGTTGAACTCCACCTTTTGCGATGACGGTGATGCGGCGTGAACTGCGGCAACTCCCGCGAAAAAAACTGAAAACAGTGCAGTGCGACAATTCATGACTCGACAGAAGTATGCCAATGGACGGACAACGGCGAAGAAAAAATCACTCCACGTAGATGAACGCGTTCAGGTTGAACATCACCCGGCAGAACTCGCTCAGCGGCGACGTGGCTAGAAACTCATGCCCCAGCTTCGCCTCGGCCTTGCTTGGCCAGCGGCCCAGCGCAAGACGATACGCAAGCGCAACGCGTTCGTCCGCCGTCGAAGCCTCGCGCTCAACACGCGCGGCCAGTGCTTTCGCAGCGGTGAGCACATCCTCCGCGTTCAGCAGCGTCAGCGATTGCGGCGCCGTCGTGCTGCAAAGGCGCTCAGGACAACTCAAGTTGCTGTCCGGGGCGTCGAAAACTTCGAGGAATGGAAAGCGCAAGTTGCGCCGCGCAAAAATGTAGATGCTTCTCCGATTGGAATCTTCGGGAGTCGCGCCCGGCGTCCAGCCCTTCGCGCCCTTGAACACCTCGGCGGGAATCGGCGGGAACACGCCCGGCCCGTTCATCGCAAGATTCAAGTGACCGCCGATGGCGAGCAGACTGTCTCGGATGACTTCACCTTCGAGACGCAGCCGCGACCAGTGCGAGTAAAGTTTGTTTTCCGGATCGTGTGCGAGTGCCTCAGGCGACGCCTCCGCCGACGCCTGATACGTCGTGGACATGAGGATCAACTTGTGCATCTGTTTCACGCTCCAGCCACGGGCGATGAACTCGCCGGCCAGCCAATCGAGCAACTCGGGATGCGTGGGACGCTGCCCGCGCGTGCCGAAATCACTCGGAGTTGCCACAAGCCCGCGCCCGAAATGATGCTGCCAGATGCGGTTGACCATCACGCGGGCCGTAAGCGGGTTGTCAGTCGAAGCGAGCCAGTTCGCGAGGGCAGTGCGCCGGCCCGCGGCCTGAGGTGACGCTCCGGGCGCGGTGCTGCTTGAAATGTCTTTGTGATGGAGCGCCGTTACAACGTGTGGAAATCCAGGCCCGACCTCGTCGCCCGGCTGTGAATACTCGCCACGGCGGAGAACAAATGTTTTCGCCGGTGTGCCGTTGCTGTTTCCGAGCACCATCGCCATCGGCAGGGCTGGCGGTTTCGGCAACTTTTTCAATTCGTCAAGAAGGTCCTTTCGCCGCGTGCGCTCCTCGCCCTTGAACGCGCCGGCGAGTTCCTTCTCGGTGATTTCAAGCATGGAAGCGGTTTCCAGCGCGAGGTTGGACTGCTCGGCATTGCGCCTCTCCGGCGGCGTGCGTTGCGCGTCCTGCGCTTCAGGCGAAAGCTTCGCGAGCTTTGCTTCAAACAACTTCTTTCGCACAGGATCTTCGAGCCTTATCAACTCACGCGCGATTGGATTTGCGCCGAACTCCTTCATCGCCGTGTCATAAGCCACGCGCTCGGCAGCCGTGGGAATCGGCAGCTCGCGGCGGAACGCAGCCGGTGTAAAATGCGCCTGCATCGCGAAGTAATCACGCTGCGTGAACGGCTCGAATTTGTGATCGTGACAGCGTGCGCACGCGAGCGTGAGGCCGAGGAACGCGAAGCCCACGGTGTCCGTCATGTCGTTGAGTGTGTTGACGCGGCGCTGGACTTGGTCGGCGCTGTCCACCATGTCCGGGCCGAGCAGCGCGAAGCCCGTTGCGATGAGCGCGTCGGTGTCGCCCGGCCACAACTCGTCACCGGCAATCTGCTCGTGAACGAAACGGTCGTAAGATTTGTCCGCATTGAACGAGCGCACGACATAGTCGCGATACCGCCACGCGTGCGGGCGCACCGCGTCGTGCTCGTAGCCGTCGGTCTCGGCGAAACGCACGAGGTCGAGCCAGTGGCGACCCCATCGCTCGCCGTAATGTGGCGACGCGAGCAGTCGGTTGAGCAGTTTCTCGTATGCGTTCGGCGAAGTGTCTGCAATGAAGCCGTCAATCTCCGCCGTCGTTGGTGGCAGGCCGACGAGATCGAATGTGACACGACGGATCAACAACTCGCGCGAAGCGGGCGCGGAGAGCTTCAAGCCCTTCTCATCAAGTCTAGCGAGGACGAATGCATCAACCGGATTGACGACGGGCTGCGAGTTGCGGAGAGTCGGAATAGACGGTCGCTTGAGCGGCTGGAAAGCCCAGTGCTCTTGATCCGCCGCCATGCCGAAGGCTGCGCAAAGTTTAGCTAGAAGAAGGATCGCAAGCGCGGCGCGCATATTCCGCCAGGCTGATGCGCGTGAGTTCATCGTTGCTTGCGCGTTGTTTATTTACTTAAGCCGCAGGTCGGTGATGCGCTTCACGAGCGAATCGTCGTCGAGTTTTTGGGCGTTAATGGAAATTGCCTTTGTCGCGCCGAGGGCCGTGTAGGTGCCTTGCATCCCGGCCGTGATGAACTTTTCTCCTGTGTTGTGAAGCACGAGCGGATTGGCCGCGGAGAGCACGACTGGCGTCTCAAATCCGCCCATCTTGCGAAAGCCCGGCACGAACATTTCTGGCGCGAGCAGCAAATCATCACTGGTCACGTCGAAGTTGTCGCAATCCGCGACCACGGCGTCCGCACCCGGCGCCGCTAGGAGCGTCCAAAGGCCTGCACGGCCAATGCCGCAGAGAATGACGTGGCGTCCACCGCGCGTTTCCGCGCGCACAAAGGCGCACGCCGTCAGCAAATCCTGCACGCGCTCCTGCAAATCGGTGCGGTTGTAGGTGGTGAAAAAATTCTTGAACGGGTTGCGCTTCTTCGCCGCATCGGCGTCCGCTAGTTCGCCGGTGAGGAAAGTGTCGAGCACAAGCACGGCATGGCCGGACAGCACGAGTGAGCGCGCGAGTCCCTTGGCCGCGCCGTTGTCGGCGATGAACGGCGCTTTGCCATCTGGGTGCGCGAGCACAATGGTGCGGCGGAATTTGTCCTCGTTTGGTGTGAAGAGCGCGGCTGCCAGCCGGTCGCCCTTGCCGTCGCGGCCGAACGCGAGCTTCGTCACGGTGTAAGGCCCGTAGGGCAGCGGGTCCGGCTTTTCGGCAACAAATCCGGCAACGGGAAACTGAAGTTGCAATGTGTGCCTCCACAGAGGTGAAAGAGTTTCCCGCGCGCGTGCTAGGGATTTTGTGTCGCTGATCCGCAGCGCGGCGAACTGCGCGGCCGCCTCGTTGATGCGCGACTCGATGAAGGTCCGCTCGCTGATTGCGCCGGGCGCAAGCTGGTTCGTGCCTGGAAACACGCGCAAGTCAGAGTCGGGTTCCTTTTTGAACGGCACTTCAGTCCGCGAATCTTGCAGCGGTTCGTTCAGCAGCCAGTGCTCGAACCACGGATACACGGCCTCGCGGCTTGTTTTGTTGTAATTGTGCGGGTAGTTGAAGATGGTGTAGCGCAGATGGTCGTCGGCTTTGAAAAGTTTATACACGCTCTCAAGGGCCGGGCCTTCAACGGTCAACGTCATCTTCGTCCAATCGCCGGTCGCGGCGACGAGTATTTGCGGACGCGGCGCGGGCACGGCGGCGATTTCCATGTTGGAATAATCCACGCGCAGGCCGGGCGCGTTTTCGCAGAGGCAGCCACCCTGCATTGAGTGCGACACCATCACGATGGGCGCCTGCGCGGCGAGGTTGCCCGCGATGGCGCCGAGCATGAACGTCTGCGTGCCGCCGCCGGATTCACCCGTGCATGCAAGGCGCGCGGCGTCCACATCCGGCAGCGCCATGAGGAACATCAGCGCGCGGAGACTGTTGTAAGTTTGGACGCCCATCAAATTCAGCTCCCACAACTGCGCCGTGTTGTTTGTGAGGATGCCGCGGTGCCCGCCGAACTGCATCGTGTCGTTGTAGCCGGTCATGTCGTAGCTGAACGCCACCATGCCCGCCTTGGCGAAGTTGATGCAGCGGCCAGCAATGCTGCCGGTTTCCTCGTCCGCCATGCGGCCGTTGCGCCAGTGACCGTGCGGATTGAGCACGCCCGGAAACGATCCGTTGCCGCGGCCGAGCGGACGATACAAGTTGCCGGCAAGGAAGACTCCGGGGAATGTCTGGAAATAAACCTTCTCCACGCTGTAGCCGTCGCGCTCGATGCGGCCGAAGATTTTTGCGTCCAGCGGCGCCTGATCCGGCAGCGGCCACAAGCCGCAGCTCACGAGGATTTGCTCGCGGATTTCCTTCGCGCGTTGCTGCCATTCGGCCTTCGACGCAATTGTGGGAAATGTGCGCGGCGTATTGAGGTCGCGCACGACGGTGGCACGCTGGTCTTTAACGGGCAGGGCCGGCGCGGCTGCGGGCGCAAGCAGCGGTGCGAACGTGACGATGGCAACTGAAGCGAGGCGGAGCAAATGTGAGTTCATGCGAGTCCCCGCATCATAGCCGAACCCGTCGCGAAGTTGAGCAAAAACTTGTCCCGCGAGGCGCACCTACTGCGCCTGCACTTTGAAGAGCGTCTGCTCGGTGCGGATGAACAGTGCCTTGTCCGCCACGGCGTAGGAGGCGAGCGACTTTTCGCCGAGCGGATTTTCCGCGAGCTTCTCGAATGTTTTTCCCGCCTTGAGCACGAAGCCCGTGCCCGTCTCGTTTTGCAGATAAATCTTCCCGTCCGCAAACAGCGGCGACGATGAGAAGCCGCCGGCGAGCCGCTCGGCCCAATGCACGTCGCCTGTTTTCGCATCCACGCAGCTCGCCACGCCGTCGTCGGAAACGATGTAAAGTTCGTCCCCCACGAGCAGCGGCGACGGCGTCTTCGGCGCGCCCTTGGTGAGCGTCCACGCGACGTGCGTGTCCGTCACGTCACCTTTGCCGTCGGGGCGGATGGCGATGAGTGATGCGCGGTCGAAGCCGGAACTGAGAAAAATCATCCCATGCCCGAACACCGGCCGCGGCACGACGGAATAGCCTTCGCCGTAGCGCACGCGCCAGATTTCAGAACCATCCTTGGGATTCAGCGCGCACACTGCGCCGCTGCCGGGCGTGATGATCTGCTTTTGTCCGTTGAACGTGATGACGAGCGGCGTGCTGAAGGAGAACTTCTTCGCCGCCGAAGTGACGCGCGGGGTTTTCCAGAGGACTTTTCCGTCCGCCTTGCTCAACGCGATGACGAATGGATCATTCGCGCCGTCGCAACTGAACACCAAGGCGTCATCAACCAACGCGGGCGAGCCGCCGTTGCCGTGGACGGGCGGGTAGCCGAGGCTGTTGTTGCTCCAGATGATTTTTCCATCGAGATCAAGGCACGCCGTGCCCATGTGGCCGAAATGGACGTAGAGCCGCCCACCCTCGACAATGGGCGTCGGGCTGGCTTGAGAGTTTTTGCCGTGCGCGCGCGTGATGGGTGACGAGAAAACTTCCGTGCTCCACAGCGTCTTGCCGTCCGCCGCGGTGAGGCAGAGTGTGCGCAACGACTGGCTCGATCCGCTCGCGTCCGCGACGGCTGTCGTTAGATAAACACGGCCGTCCACGATCACGGGAGACGACCAGCCCTTGCCCGGAAGCGCCTGCTTCCACGCGATGTTTTTCGTCGTGCTCCATTCAACGGGAAGCCCGTGCGCCGTGGAACTACCCTGCCCCGTCGGACCGCGAAACTCAGGCCAGTTCTCGGCGAAGGCGGCCGTGGAAATCGCGAAGGCCGCGGCGATAATTGCAGTGAAGTTCCGAAAGAGTCGTTTTTGCATCGTGCGTGTGGACGAGAAAACGGCGGACGGTATTCGTCGTCCGAGCAGACTTCGTGCTCACGCGGGTGAATGTTCGCGCCGCAATTTCCATCCAACACGAATCGCACAAGACATGATCGCATGAAATCATTTCCCCATCGCCTGAACCGCCGCACGTTTATCGGACGCTCGCTCGCAGCCAGCGCCGTCGCCTCGTCATTTCCCTCGCTGTGGCTGCGCGGCGCGGACAAAATCTCGCCAAACGAAAAGCTGAACCTCGCCGCCGTCGGCGTGGCGAACAAGGGCGGGCACAACATTGACCAGCTCAAGGGCGAGAACTTCGTCGCGCTGTGCGACGTGGATGAAAACTACCTGAACAAAGCCGCTCAGGCGTGGCCGCAGGCACGGCTCTACCGTGATTACCGCAAGATGCTCGACGCCGAAGCGACCCGCATTGATGCGGTCGTGGTTTCGACAGCTGATCACACGCACGCTCCCGCGACGAGCGCCGCGCTCGCGCTCGGCAAGCCCGTCTATTGTGAGAAGCCGCTCACGCACACCGTCGCCGAGGCGCGCACCATCGCGAAACTGGCTGCAAAGCAAAAGGTCGCGACGCAGATGGGCACGCAGATTCACGCGAGCGGCAACTACAGGCGCGTGGTTGAACTCGTCCAGTCCGGCGCCATCGGCAACGTCTCGGCCGTCTATAACTGGTGCAACAAAGGCTGGTCAAACGGCCGCTTCACGCCGGGCGAGCACAAGTGCCCTGCGAACCTCGACTGGGATTTGTGGCTCGGTCCCGCAAAAGAGCGGCCTTATTCACCGAGCATTCATCCGGCGAATTGGCGGCGCTTCTGGGAATACGGCTCCGGCACGTTCGGTGACATGGCGGCGCACGTGATGGACCTTCCCTTCTGGGCGCTGAAGCTGCGTTACCCGACTGCGGTTCAATGCGAGGGGCCGGAAGTTCATCCCGATGGCGCGCCGAGCTGGGTGAAGGCCGAGTATGATTTCCCCGCGCGCGAAGGATTGCCCGCCGTGAAGTTCCACTGGTCCGACGGCGGCGCGCATCACGACATCGTGAAGAACACGCTCGACCACGACGGCAAGCCGCTTTCAGGCTGGGGCCTTGGCATCCTCTTCGTTGGCGATAAGGGAATGCTCGCAGCCGACTACGGCAAACGGCAGTTGCTGCCCAAGGAGAAGTTCGCTGGCTTCGCCGCGCCCGCGCCGAGCATCCCCGAGTCCATCGGCCACTGGAAGGAATGGACTCAGGCGTGCAAGACCGGCTCGCCCACGACATGCAACTTCGGCTATTCCGGCGCGCTCACGGAAACCATTCTCCTCGGCATCGTCGCCTTCCGCAGCGGCAAGCCGCTCGTGTGGGATGCGAAAAACCTGAAGGCGACAAACTTCGCCGATGCGGAGCACTACATCACCAAGACCTACCGCAAGGGTTTCGAGGTCGTGGGCCTCGCGTGAGCGCTACTTCGCGGGCTTCGGCCACGCCACGTGGCCGGTGGCCTTCACCGGCGTGCTGAACAGCGTGTGCCCCGCCGTGATGAACAGTGTGTTCAACTCCGGCCCGCCGAAGCAGAGGTTCGTCACCTCGTCAATCGTCACCGGGATCATGTCGAGCAGGCGCCCGTCGGGCGCGATAACGTAGATGCCGCCGCGCATCTCGATGGTTTCGTTCGGCGCGAGCATCGAGCGGCCCGCTGCGACGTAAATCCTCCCCTGCGTGTCCACCTTCAAGCCGTCGCCGCCGCGGCTGCGCCCGAAGTCGAACATCTCCTTGCGCGAGTTCGGCCTCACGTTTCCGTCCGCGTTCAGCTCGAAGCGCCATATCTTGCGTGTGCCGAACTGCCCGTTGTTGTTGTCCACGAGATAGAGCCACTTGTCGTCCGACGTCACCGCGATGCCGTTGGGCCGGTCCACCTCGAACGTCAGGATGCGCGTGACCTTGCCCGGCTCATCAATGCGATACACGCCCTCGATGGGCACGCCGCTGGGCGAGCGCAACTCCATCCCCTCGCGGGAACCGTAACGCGGATCGGTGAAGTAAATGCGCCCCTTCGAGTCAATCGTCAGGTCGTTCGGCGAATTGTATTTCTTCCCCCCGAAATTATCCGTCAGCACCGTGATCGTGCCGTCCGCCTCCGTGCGCGTGATGCGCCGGTAACCGCCCACCGTCGCGCCCTCGCACGCCACGAGCCGCCCCTCGCGGTCGAAGATCAACCCGTTCGCGCGGCCCGACGGCTGGCGGAACACCTCGATCTCGCCGCCCGGCTTGCGGCGCATGATGCGGTTGTTCTCCACGTCGCTGAAATACACGCTGCCATCCGCGTGCCACGCCGGCCCCTCGACGAACGCCACCTGCCCCTCCATCTTCACCGGCACGCTCGGATTGTGGACTTGCGCGCGCGCATTGCAGACAAACAGCAAAGCGGCGCAAAGCAAAGCGGCGCAAGGCAACGGGGCGAATCGGGTGGCGTTCATGGCGAGAAAGCAAACATGCGCTGGGTTGAAAAGTTGCGCCGGCTGAAATCAAACCGCATCCCGATGCACCGTGTCCGGCGAGAACGCCGGCACGCACACCGCGATGTATTCCGCGCCCCCGGCGTGCGGCGAACTGTATTGCACCCATTCCCCCGCCCTCGCGATGACGGCCTGCCCGGCCTTCACGTCCATCGCGCCGCCGCGGTGCGCCACGCGCAGCACGCCCGCGAGCACCACCGTGTATTCATCGAACTGCGGCGTCTGCCCCGGCTCGACCCAGCCCGCGGGGCTGCGCATCCGCGCGATGCTCACCGCCGCGTCGCGCGAGTTCACGCGGCCGACGAATTCCTCGATCACCTTCGGTTTGTTGCCCGCCGCGGCGATGCGCGTGGGCGATTCGATGCGCGTTGGAATCATCGCCGCGATATTCGCCACTCTTTGCTGCTGACTCAAGCCCGCAACCACTCATTCAGCGAAAAAACCGATGAATTTTGACGTTCGCCTTCCGCCTCGGCGCTTGCGTTTGAATTCCGCCTCCGCATACTCACCGGGTTTTTCGAATGAGCACACTCAACTTCGCCCTTGTCGGCACCGGCGTCATCTCACTGCAAAATCATCTGCCCGGCCTCGCGCTGTGCAAGGATGTCAAAGTCACCGCGTTGTGCGACGCCAATCCCGCCACGCTCGAAACCGCCCGCCAGCAGACCGGCGCCCCCATTACTTCGATGAACTGGGAGGACATCGTCAAGCGCGATGACATCCACGCCGTCATCATCGCCACGCCGAATGTGTTTCATCCGCCCGTCGCCATCGCGGCGGCGCGCAGCGGCAAGCACGTGCTCTGCGAGAAGCCGCTCGCGCTGAATTACGCCGACGCGAAGCAGATGGCCGACGAGGCGGACAAGGCCGGCGTGCGCCACATGACGGCGTTCACGTATCGCTTCGTGCCGGCGATGCGCTACCTGCATCATCTCATCGGGAAAGGCGACGCGGGGAAAATTTATCATTATCGCTCGTGTCGGTTGCAGGATTGGGGCACGCGCAACGTCGGCTGGCGGCAGCAGAAAAGGATGGCCGGCACCGGCGAGATCGGCGACATGCTCTCGCACCGGATTGACTTCGCGCGTCATCTCGTGAGCGAGTTCAAGCGGCTCGTCTCCAGTCTCGTGAACCACACGCCCATCCGCGGCGGACAGCCGAATGACACGGATGATTGGGTCGGGCTTCTTGCTGAATTTGAAAATGGCGCGACTGGCGTGATGGAAAGCAGCAAGCTCGCGAGTGGCGTGAACGAAGGCTGGCGCAGTCCCGACCGCGTGGAAATCAATGGCAGCGAGGCGAGCTACAGCTTCACGACAGGCACTTGGAACGAGCTGCAATACGGCAAGCTCGGCGGGCCGGGCATGAAGGCGCTGCCGATTCCCAGGGAGTTTTACACGTGGCCCGGTTCGCCGCGCGATCCCGGCGTGGGCGATCCGCTCGTGAGTTTCCGCTACGACCAGGCGATTGAGTTTGTGAACGCCATCCGCGAGCAGCGTCCCTGCGCGGTCACGCTGCGCGACGGTGCCCGCGCACAGGCAGTGATTGACGCGGCGGTGAAGTCATCCGAAATCGGACAATGGGTTGAGTTGCCGTGAAGATAATTTCCATCACAGAGACGCAGAGGATACAGGGTCAAATTCCTTCTCTGTGTTCTCTATGGCTTTGTGGTTAAACCTTATGAACAAAACAGCAGTCGTCACCGGAGCGGGCAGCGGCGTGGGACAGGCCACGGCGCTCGCGCTCGTCAAACAAGGCTGGAAGGTCGCCATCCTCGGCAGGCGCAAGAGCGCGCTCAATGAAACCGTGAAGCTCGCGGGCAGGCTCGGTTCGCGTCTGCTCGTGTGTCCTTGCGACATTGGTGACCACGCCGCCGTTGCGAAGATGGCACGCACGGTTCTAAAAAAGTTCGGCACCGTCGAAGTGCTGGTGAACGCCGCAGGCACGAACATTCCCCAGCGTTCTCTCGCCGAGCTTTCGCTCGCGGATTATCACGCGGTCATTAACGCGAACCTGCACGGCTCCTACTATTGCGCGCAGGCGTTCCTGCCGCAAATGCGCGCGCGGCGCAGTGGCACCATCGTCAACATCGTCTCTGACGCGGGCCGGCAGGCGAGTCCCAAGAGCGGGCCGTCGTATGTGATCTCCAAGTTTGGCCAGGCAGGACTCACGCAGTCCATCAACGCTGAGGAACGCAAGAACGGCGTGCGCGCGTGCTCGGTTTTCCCCGGCGACATTGATACGCCGCTGCTGGACAGACGTCCCGTCGTGCCGGACGCCACGCAACGCGCCGCGATGATGAAGGCCGAGGACATCGCCGCCTGCGCGTTGCTCGCGATCAACATGCCGTCCCGCGCGCTCGTTGAGGAAATCCTCGTGCGGCCGGCATAAAGTTGCCGGTGTGCGACCGCTGGTTTTTTACAACCAAACTGCGCAGGTCACAGACCGCTGCGCAGGTCGAAATGAACCCCACCATCGAACGCTGCCAGAAGCTGCTCGCGCAGTATCCGGACAACGAGATGGCACGGTTCAGCCTCGGCAAGGCATTATACGATCTGGGCCAGTTTGCACTCGCGCGAGATCAGTTCGCCATTGCGCTGCAACGCAAGCCGGACTGGATGGCAGTCGCGATTTTACTCGGCAAGTGCGAGCTAGCCTTGGGCAACAAATCCGCAGCACGCGCCGCGTTTGAAAGCGCGCTCGCGCTGGCCATCGCGCAAAAGCACGACGGCCCGCAGGCGGAGATGGAGCAGTTGCTCGCGGAACTGGGCTGAACATTTCTTCCACTTGCACGAGTGAATTGCCCCATTTCAGCGAATAGTCTTGGCGCGCATCGTGTCTGCCTGTAGTTAAACCGTGTTTCACTGACAGTTATTGCGCGCCAGAAATGAATTCTTCGAACACTGCGACCACCACCTCCGATATGAACACGCCGTGGTGGAGGAACCTCACCCGCTATCACTGGTTCGTCTTCACGGTCGCCTGCCTCGCATGGCTCTTCGACTGCCTCGACCAGCAGCTCTTCCTGATCGCGCGCGGCGGCGCGATGAAGGCGCTGCTGACCACCGGCGCGGACGTGAAGCTCTACAGCGGCTACGCGACGGCGATCTTCGTCGCGGGCTGGGCCACGGGCGGGCTGATCTTCGGCGCAGTCGGCGACCGCATCGGGCGCGCAAAGACGCTCGCGTTCACCGTGCTGCTGTATTCGGTCTGCACCGGCCTGTCCGCCTTCTCGACGGGCTGGGTGGATTTTGCGCTATACCGGTTTGCAACCGGCCTCGGCGTTGGCGGCGTGTTCGGCCTGTCCGTCGCGCTCGTGGCGGACAGTCTGCCGGAACAATCGCGCACGGGCGCGCTCGGCCTGTTACAGGCGCTCTCCGCCATCGGCAACATCACGGCGGGCATCGTCGCGATCATTCTCGGAAATCTCGAAGGCGGAATCATTCCCGCGGGGCAGTCGTGGAAATACATGTTCCTCGTCGGCGCGCTGCCGGCGTTTCTCTGCGTGTTCATCCAAATCCGGTTGAAAGAGCCGGAAAAATGGGTGAAGGCGCGCGCGGAAGGCAAACTTACCGGAGCGAAGTTCGGTTCCTACGCCTCGCTCTTCGGCGAAGCGCGCTGGCGCACGCCGGCACTGCTCGGCATGTTACTCTGCATCGCAGGCGTGGTGGGCCTGTGGGGCATCGGCTTCTTCAGTCCCGAACTCGTCGGCGATGTCATCGAGCGATCGCTCAAGGCCGACGGCATTGCGCCGGACAAGATCGCCAAGGCCAAAACTGTCTGGACGGGCGTGAACATGATCGTGCAGAACCTCGGCGCGTTCTGCGGCATGATGGCGTTCACGCGCGCGGCCCAGCGCTACGGCCGCAAGCCCGCGTTCGCAGTGTCCTTCATCGCGGCGCTCGTCGCGACGATCGGCTACTTCCAGCTTTTCAACAGCAAGTCGGACATTTGGATGAGCTTCGTCATGGGTTTCTGCCAGCTCGCGTTGTTCGCGGGTTTCGCAATTTATCTGCCGGAGCTGTTCCCCACCCGGCTGCGCAGCACGGGCACGAGCTTCTGCTACAACGTGGGCCGCTTCATCGCCGCGTCCGGGCCGTTCACGCTCGGCGAATTGCAGAAATCGCTCGCCGCATCCGCGATGAAAGGCATCACCGATCCGGTGGCGCAGGCGGCGGCGAAACTCGCCGCGTTCCGCACGGCGGCATGCTATATGAGCGCGATTTTCCTCGTCGGTCTCGTCGTCGTTTTCTTCCTGCGCGAAACAAAGGGCCAGCCGCTGCCGGAAGGTTGACGCAAACCGCGGAATAATTCACTTCCCGACGTTGTAACAGACGAGCCGGTCTTCGCTGCGAAGATACAGACGTTTGTTCGACAGCACCGGCGCGGCCCAGCAGGGGTAATGCAGCATCGGCGTCTGAAACGAGCCAATCTCCTCGGATTGCTTTGGATTCGGCTTGAACAGGCCGAGCTTCCCGCCTTCGCCGAGCACGATGAGTTTTCCATCCGCGAGAATGGCCGAACCGCGACCATACACGCCCGGCTGCGCGCCCGGCTCGTGGCCGGCCCAGCGCTCGTCGCGAGACCACATCAGCTTGCCGGTTTTGAACTCAACACACCGAAACATCGCGTCAGGCTCGTTGCGTCCGCTGAACGCAAAGAGAAAACCGTTGTGCAAAATCGGCGTGTTCCAGTGGATTTCCAGCACCGGCACTTTCAAACGACCCGTCACCGGGTCGCGATCCGCCGCGTCCATCGGGTGCCGCGCCGGGTCGCGCCACACTTCCTCGAAGGACTTTCCGTCGGGCTTCACGCGCAGGAGCACCGAGCCGCTGCGATAATATGCGGCGGAAATGAACACGAGATCATCCTGCACCACCGGATTCATCGCGTTCACGGAATCGTTCGCGAACGATTGAAACCAGCGGCTGAAGTTCACGACGCCATTTGTGGGATTCACTGAACACAGCCCCTGCCGCGTCACACAAAAAATGTGGCGTTGCGCGTGAACTGTCGCGGCCACCGGCGTCGAATAGCTCGCGAGTTTTTCGTAGCCGCTCCATTCGTAGGGTATTTCCGCGCGCCAGCCGAGCGTGACCACGCCGTTCCAGTTTGATTTGCCGACGCTTTGCCAGATCGTCTCACCCGTCTTCGCGTCGAGCGCGACGACACCGGAATTCGGCTGCCCGCCAACCATCACGATAAGTTTGTCGCCTTCGAGAATCGGCGTGCTGCCGACGCCGAAGAACGCCTCTGGCACGTTGAAGTCCTTCGCCGTGTCGTGTTCCCAGACCGTCTTGCCCGTCGCGAGTTCGACGCAGAGCAGCTTGCCCTCCGCTCCGAACGTGTAGCAAAGGTTCGTCGTGAGCAGCGGCGTGCAGCGTGGGCCGTTGTTGTAGCCGTAAGGGTCGCGGTAGTTGCTCGGATACGCCGTGCGCCAGAGCGGCTTGCCCGTGGCCGACTCGAAGCACTCGACAACTTCTTCGTTCTCGACGCGATGATGCAGCACGAGTCGGTCGCCGCGCACGCTCGGCGCGCTGTAACCCGTGCCGATCTTTTTCTCGAAGACCAGCGGCGGGCCGCCGGCGGGCCACTTGTCGAGCAAGCCCGTTTCCGTCGAAGTGTTGTTCGCGCGTGGTCCTAGAAACTGCGGCCAGTCCTCCGCGGACGCAACAAAGCACGACGCAACTACAGCCAGGGAAAGCAGGCTCAAACGGCGAAGCTCCGCAAAAACAGTGAACGTCATTCGCAAAGTCTGCTCAAACGGCACGCGGCCTGCAAGCGGCTGAGTGAGAGTCGGAGTTATCATGCTGCTAGTTACACAGAAGATTGTGCGCCGCTGCGCATTCAGGTAAGACGCTGCGCGCATGAGCCAACTCGCCCCGCCGCTTCAGCAGGTGGACCGCACGCGCGTCCTCTGGCGCGGGCACCAGCTCATCTACTTCGGCGGCTGCGATTACTTCCGGCTCGCGAGTCATCCCGCGGTGCTGCGCGCGATGCGCGATGGATTGAAGAAGTTCGGACTGAATGTTTCCGCGTCGCGCAAGACCACGGGCAACCACGCGCTCTACGAAAAACTGGAGCGCCACCTCGCGCGTTTTTTCGGTTCGGAATCAGCCGTGCTCGTCTCAAACGGCTACATCACGAACCTCGCCGTGGCGCAGGCACTCGCGGGCGAGTTCACACACGTTCTGCTTGATGCGAAGGCGCACGCGAGCTTGCAGGACGCCGCACCGATGTTCGGCGCAAAAGTGATCCGCTTCCTTCATCGCGATGCCGCCGCGCTTGCACAGGCGTTGCGTCGCCTGCGTCACGGAGCGATGCCGGTTGTTCTCACAGACGGCATGTTCTCACATGACGGCTCCATCGCGCCACTCGCGGATTATTTGAAGCTGCTTCCGCGTGCCGGGTGCATTCTCGTGGACGATGCGCACGGTGCAGGCGTGCTCGGCAAGCGCGGACAAGGCAGCATGGAGTTCGCCGGCGTCGGACGCGACCGTATCATCCAGACAATCACCCTCAGCAAGGCGTTCGGTGTCTATGGCGGCGCGGTGCTCGCGTCACGCGACGTGTGTGAATACATCACTGAGCGCAGCCGGCTTTTCACTGGCAACACTCCCCTGCCCTTGCCGCTCGCCGCAGCCGCATTGAAGTCGCTCGAATTGTTTCGCATCGGCAAGACGATGCGTCGGCGTCTCACGCAGAATGTGCAATGGGCAAAAAATTCTCTGGGCAAATCCGCGCTGCCTGTGAGCGACACGCCCAGCCCGATTATCGCGGTCATGCCACATGATGACTGGCACGCACGGCGGTTGCGTCACGTGCTGCTGGAGGCGGGCATTTATCCAAGCTTGATCCGTTATCCGGGCGGGCCGGAGAGCGGTTACTTCCGTTTCGCGCTGTCGAGCGAGCACACGCCGATGCAACTCGGCCAGCTCGTGAAGGTGCTGTCCTTCTACGGCCGTCACGTGGAAGTTCATTGACGCAACGGCGAAGAAGAAGTTCGCTACGATTTGCGGTCAGGATGGGCTTTTTTCAAGCACCGGCTTGGTGGCGTCCATGCCCAAAGCGATGAAACCGTAGAGGAAGAGTGATCCCGCGCAGAGGAGGAAGACGTTGCGCTGGCCGGTCCCACCGCTCTTGCCCAGTTCGAGCAGCAGCGGCACGAGCATGGCGATGGCGGACGCGCCGAAGTTGCCCCACATGTTGCCCCAGCCGAACGCGGCGGCGGTCGCGCGCCCGCCGACGTCCTGCATGAAGGCCCACGTGGCCGGGTTGCCCACGTCCACCGCGAAGGACACGACGCAGCAGCAGGCGACGATACCCCACGCGGAATCCACGTTGAGGCAGACGAGGTAGGCGAAGCCGCCCAGGCAGCCGCCGCCGAACATCGGCAGGACGCGGCCCCAGCGCAGGCCGAAGCGCCGCACGCTCAAGTCCGCCAGCCAGCCGCCGACGAGCTGGCCCACCATGCCGAACGCGAGCACCACCGTGACCATCCGACCGCCGGCGACATCCTCGACACCTTTCTGCTCCTTCAAATACGTGGGCAGCCAGGTGATAAGAAACCCCCAGCCGATGTTCGTGAAAAGCTGCCCGACCGAGTTGAGCCAGAGGCCGCGGCTGCGGCAGAACGCGCCGAGCATCGCGATGAATTCACGAGTGGGAACGGGCGGCTCGATGGGCGGCTGGCCGATGATCGCGCGCTCGGCATCGTTGCAGTCAGGATGCTCCTCCGGGCTGTCCCGCACGACGCGCCAATAAATCGCGGCGATGATGAGGCCGACCGAGCCATCAATCCACAAGGGCCGCCGCCAGTGGCCGAGCTTGATCACCATCCAAGCCGTGAGGAACGGCGCGAGCGTCCCGCCGATGCGTCCGCCGAACGCGACCAAAGCGCTGGACCGGGCGCGCGCCTCCAGCGGCATCCAGCGGCGGATGACCGCGCCGCAGGTGGGATACGCGCCGGCTTCCGCCGCGCCGCAGAGCAGGCGCATCACGAGCAGGCTGGTGAAGCTGGACATGAAGCCGGTCATCCCGGTGAAGAGGGACCACAGCACGATGTAAGCGGTGAGCATCTTGCGCGCGCCGAAGCGGTCGCTGGCCCAGCCAGTGGGGACTTGGAACAGCGCGTAGGAGAAGAAAAACGCGCCGAGGATGCGGCCAATTTCTTCCTTCGAGAGCGAAACTTCGGTGTTGAAGGACGCCGACTTCACAATCTCCGCCAGGCAGATGCGGTCGAGGTAGAGGATGAACGACATCAGCATGCTGACCATGATGATGCGATGGCGGACGTTCGTGGCGGTGGTGGCGGACATGATGAAGTGGCTCTACGTTCGGGATTGATCGGGGCTTCGCACGAACTTCTCCGCCGCCTGCATCAGCCCGCGCATGTAGCCGTAGGCGAAGAGCCGGCCGAGCATCGTGTAACCCGGCTCGCCGTCCTCCTCGCCGATGAGTTGCGGCACGTGGTCGGGGCGCATCGGTCCGGTGAAACCAACTTCGCGATACGCGGCCATCGCGGCGACCATGTTAGTCGGGCCGTTGTCGTGGAAGGTCTCGACGAAGTGTCCCGGCCCCGTCGCGCGCACGTCGCGGAAGTGGACGTAGCGAATGTGCCTGCCCAGCCGGCGAATCGTCGCGGGAATGTCCACGCCCATCGCGGCGAAGGTGCCCTGGCAAAAACAAATCCCATTGTGCGCGCTCGGCACGAGCCGGACGAGGCGCTCAAGGTTTTCAATCGAGTTCATGATGCGCGCCTTGCCTTGAAACTCAGGCAGCGGCGGGTCGTCCGGGTGCATGGCGAGAAACACGCCGCTTTCCTCCGCGACGGGCACCAGTTCGCGCAGCAGCCGCTCCAGGTTCGCCCACAACTCCTCCGCGCTGATGCGACCCGCGGCGATTTCGCTCGCCGTCGCGCTCAACGACATCGCGCGCGCCGCGGCGCGCAGGTCAAAGCCCGTCACGCGCGCGCCGCCGCGTTCAGGCGCATCGAGCCGCGTGCGGACCCAGTCCGTGCCGGCTATGAAGTTGTAGCAGAGAATGCCGATGCCCAGCTTTCCCATCGTGCGGATGAGCGCCTTCATCGCGGCCAGATCAGTGCCATCGTCGCGACCGAGCTTCAATTTTTCGATGGGCAGGTAGCCCTCGACGATGGCGAGCTTGAGGCCGTGGCTTTCAATCTGCCGCTGCAAGCGCGGCAAGTCCTCCAAGTCCGCGGGATAACGCACCGTGATGTCCTCCACGCCGCACTGCGCGGCGAGGGTGAGGTTGTGGTCGTTCAACGGCGTGAGAACGGACGCGAGCCGCATGGAGCGAGCGGGATGCAATGCGTTCAGTCTCCAAAACGCCCCCGCACGCGGCAAGCACGAATGCTTCGGGCGGACGTTTCCCGGCGCGCTTTTCTGCTTTATCCGAATTCCTTCCCCGGCATACTTGCGCGCCCTATGGAACGTTTGCCGGGTTTCCGCGATTTTTATCCTGAACCGCTGCCCACCACCGATGCGTGGAGCGCCGACGCGCGCCAGCACATCTTCGACACGTGGCGCGCGGTCGCGCGGCGCTACGGCTTCCGCGAATACGACGGCCCGCCGCTGGAGCCGCTGGAGCTTTACACCAACAAGAGCGGCGAGGAGATCGTCGCGCAGCTCTACAACTTCACCGACAAGGGCGGACGCGCCGTCGCGCTGCGCCCGGAGATGACGCCGACGCTCGCGCGCATGGCCGCCGCGCACGAGCGCAATTACAAGAAGCCGATCAAGTGGTTTTCCATCCCGCAACTTTTCCGTTACGAGCGGCAGCAGAAGGGCCGGCTGCGCGAGCACTTCCAGCTCAACTGCGACATCATCGGCGAGAAGGACCCGGCGGCGGACGCGGAACTCGTCGCGCTGCTGATTGATTCGCTGCGCGCGCTCGGCTTGACGAGCGAGGACTTCGTCGTGCGCCTCAGCAGCCGCAACGCGTGGCAGGAATTTTATGAGGGGCGAGGGGCGAGGGGCGAGGGGCAAAATGAGGCGGCCAACTCCTACGAATTTTACCAAGCCATTGACAAACTGGAGCGCGACGCGGATGCCAGCGCAGTCAAGCTGAAGGCGCTCGGCTTTTCACTCGATGAGGTGAAGGCGTTCATCGCCGCAGGCGAGCCGACTGCGGAGTTGCAGGCCATACTCGACAACCTCGCCGCGCGCGGGCTGGCGGAGTTCGTGAAAGTGGATTACGGCGTCATCCGCGGCCTCGCGTATTACACCGGGCCGGTGTTCGAGGCGTTTGATCGCAAGGGCGAGTTCCGCGCCATCTGTGGCGGCGGGCGTTACGATCATCTCATCAAGCAAGTTTCCGAAGGCAAAACGGACCTGCCCGCGCTGGGCTTCGGCATGGGCGACGTGGTGCTGCTGGAGTTGCTCAAGTCGCGCGGCAAGCTGCCGAAGTTCGATTCGCGCTGCGACGCCGTCGTGCTCATCGAGGACGAGGCGCTGCGCGGAGAATCGCTCAAGCTCGTGCAGCAACTGCGCGAGGCCGGCCTCGTGATCGAGTATTCGTTCACGCCGATGAAGGCGGACAAACAATTCAAGCGCGCCCTCGAACTCGGCGCGACGCACACCGTTCGCTTGGAAAAGAACGCCGCCGGCTCGCTTGCTGCGAAGATTAAAAACCTGCGAACTCGCGAAGAGCGCGCGGCGAGCGTTTCCGAAGTGGTGGAAATGCTGAAAGGTTGATTAGCGCGTGTGCAAACGCGGCTTTCCTTCGCGGTTTGTTTTGGTTTCAATGCCGTCCGCTTCCGTGCGCGCCGGTAGCTCAATTGGATAGAGCTTCTGACTTCGGATCAGAAGGTTGCAGGTTCAAGTCCTGCCCGGCGCACCATTGACTTGATAGAGTGGGTGCGGACGACTTCAAGCTGGTTCCAAAAAGACAAAAACCTTGCAAGAATGTGATGGTGGGACACGAATCTTCCTTAGGCATGAAACGATTCACATGATGCCGGCAGCGGAAGACAACTTTCTGAACACGCGCCGAAGTTTGCTGGGCCGGCTCAAGGACTGGCAGGACGACCGGAGCTGGCAGGATTTCTTTGAGACCTACTGGCGGTTGATTTACGCGACAGCGCGGAAGGAAGGCTTGTCCGACGCCGAGGCGCAGGAGGTGGTGCAGGAAACCGTCCTCAGCGTCGCCAGAAAAATGAAGGAGTTCAAATACGACCCGGCCACCGGCTCCTTCAAGGGCTGGCTCAAACTGGTGACGCGCCGGCGCATCGTGGATCAGTATCGCAAACGCAAGCCACAAGAAGTCGCGCTGGCGAGCACGAGCGAGTCGGGGACGGGAACACACGCATTGGAACGCGTCCCGGATGCGGCAGCGGAGAAAGTGGACGCGGCGTGGGAGACGGACTGGCAGCAGAACCTGCTGGATCGCGCGCAGGAGATTGTGCGGACCCGCGTCAGTCCGCGGCAGTATCAGATTTTCGACCTTTACGTGCTGCGCCAGTGGCCGTCCAGCCAGGTCGCCTCCACGCTGGGCATCAACTCCGCGCAAGTGCATCTGGCCAAGCACCGCGTGCAGGCGCTCATCAAGAAGGAAGTGCGCCGGCTCGAAAAAACATTCCTTTAGAAATCACGCAATGGAAGTTCGGCGAATGCCGAACAATCCGCGCCGGTCGAAATGCGATTGATCGCCTTTGTTTTCTGAGAGACTCCCTCTGCCATCTGCTGCTCTGGGTTGTCCGGCGTTTGCGCCGGCGCGGGGGCGCGTTTGGATGCCGCCATCGGGCGCACTTCGACTTGGATTTTGCGACGCGTCGAAAGATGTTGCACAGCCTTTGCACACGTCTTAGAAGCAGCCGCGCAAGTCCGCAGCCATGAGATGAGTTCGCCCGCGCCAACCAATCCTGAAGCGCCCCGTCCGCCCGCGCCGGTTGTTCCCGATTACGAATTGGAGCGCCGCATTGGCCGCGGCAGCTACGGCGAAGTCTGGCTCGCGCACAGCGCGTTGGAAACCCGCCGCGCCGTAAAGGTCGTCTATCGTGCTTCGTTCGACAGCGAGCGGCCCTACCTGCGCGAGTTCGAGGGCATCCGCCAATACGAGCCAGTCTCCTCGCACGAAAGCCAGGTGCGCGTCTATCACGTCGGCAAGAATGACGACGCGGGCTATTTCTATTACGTCATGGAGCTGGCTGACGACGCAACCACGCTGGGGAAAACCGCACCTGTCCCCGGCGGCGAGGCGGCGCCCGTTGAAATTCAGCAATACACCCCCGCGACGCTTACAGGCTGGCTCAAGCAACGGGGCCGGCTGCCCAGCGCGGAGGCGTTGCCCATCGCGCTGGCGCTGGCCTCGGCGCTGGAGCATCTGCACCGGCACGGGTTGGTGCATCGCGACATCAAACCCTCCAATGTTGTCTTCGTCGGCGGTCGGCCGAAGCTCGCCGACATCGGTCTCGTCACCAGCGTCACCAGCGCGGACACGCTCGTGGGCACGACCGGCTACATTCCGCCGGAGGGACCGGGCACGCCGCAGGCGGACCTTTTCAGTCTGGGCAAAGTGCTTTACGAGGCGGTCACGGGACGCGACCGGCAGGACTTTCCGAACCTCCCGGAGGATCTCGCCAAGCTCCCGGACCGTGCGGCGTTGCTTGAGTTCAATGAGATCATCCTCAAGTGCTGTCACGGCAACTCACGGGAACGGTATGCGAGCGCCGCGGAACTGCTCGCCGACTTGAAGCGCATCGCAGCAGGCCGTTCGTTGCGCAAAGATCGCGCCCGCCGCCGTCAGACGGTGGCCATCGCCGTCAGTGCGCTCGTCGGGTTGTGCGGTTTCGCGTTGTGGCAGTTCACGCGCCCGCCCGCCGCGTCCGGCGACACCTCCGCGGGTGCAGGCGTCACGAATGCGCCTGTCAGCGCCGCCCCTTCGCCTGTGCGCGCGACCAATTCGCTCGGCATGGTCTTCGTCGCGGTGCCCGGCCTCGCGGCCGAGTTCTCCATTTGGGAAACCCGCATGTCCGACTTCAAAGTGTTCTTCGATGAAACCGGCCACAAGGCGGATGTCGCCCATTATACGGTGGATGTCGGCAATGAGCCGAAGGAACTCCCCCGCACGTGGCTGCAAGCCGGTGCTTCGACGGGGCCGGACCATCCCGTGCGGGCGGTTTCCTGCGAGGATGCGATGGCGTTTTGCGAATGGCTGACGCAGCGCGAGCGCAAGACAGGCCAGCTCGACGCTCGTCGGGTGTATCGCCTGCCCCGGGACGCGGAGTGGAGCTGGGCGGCGGGGCTGACGAACGAAGTCGGCGACACGGTGGTGGAGCGCCAGCGCATCGGGAGGAATCTCGACCGTTATTATTGGGGCCGCAACTGGCCGCCGCCGCCGGGCGCCGGTAATTTCTCCGGCGCGGAATCCATCATGGTGCAGCACGTCAGGGGTTACTCGGACCCCTTCCCCCGCACCGCGCCGGTCGGCTCCTTTCCAGTCGAGGCGAACGGTCTCTTCGACATGGCCGGCAACGTCTCCGAATTCTGCGAGGATCAGGTCTTCACCGACGGCAGCCAGACGCCGCAGCACGTCGCCCGCGGCGCGAACTGGGAGTGCTACACCCGCGTGGAGTTCCGCATCGCGCGCCGCCTCTTCTTCAACCCGCACGAGGCCCGCGTCAACTGCGGCTTCCGCGTCGTGCGCGCCACGCTTCCGTGAGCAAATTCACGCATCGCGGCCGCAATCACGCAGCCCGTGACCGCGGTTTTTGAATGAACCGGCGCAGGGAGGAAGTCTTCCGCTTCCATTCAGAAACTTTTTTCTGAAAGGTTGAAAGACTCGTCCGTCGCGGCGCGAACATCCCCTAGTGGCCTCCGTCCGTCACCATTCGGACGTGAGGCAACCGACGACGCCCATGCGCTTGATACCAGTATTCGGTGATAATCCGTGTCACGCTGTGATAATCCGCGTCACGGATGCGCCTCTCGCCCGCCCGGCGGGCACGCTCGCCCGTCAGAAAGGCGTCTTCGGCTCTCAGGAACCCATCTTCGGCTGTCGGGAAGGCGTCTTCGGCAGTCGAACAGCCGTCTTCGGCTCTCAGGAAGCAGTCTTCGGGTGTCTGGAAGGCGTCTTCGTGGCTCGGAGAGGCGTCTTCGGCAGCAATTATGCTGTCTTCGGCAGTCTGTTATGTGTCTTCGGCATGAATTTTTTGATGTTCGGCAACAAATTACTTGTGTTCGGCTGACATGAACATATCTTCGCTAGCCGAAAACCAGAAAATGACGCCCGAATATGTATTGTCGTCAGCCCCGGATGCCTTCAAAGCATCCGAAATAGGGCCAAAACCCGCCGCAGACGGCTCTTCTTCATCCGAAGGCGTCCAAACTTCAACCCCAAGACGCCATGGCTGATCAATTCGACTTCCACTACCTCCAGCTTCGCTACATCCGCGAGGCCATGAACGATTACTCCACCTTCAGGCCCGATGATTTCACCGTCGCGCAGGTGGACGCCCTGCTCCTGAGCGCCAAGAACGTCCGCACGGCCTACGAGAACACCAGGACGGAGTTCGACCTGGCCATGGGTGGCCGCAACGGCGCGCAAACGGCGCTGCACGACGCCTGCGTGCAGGTGTATCCCATCATGAAGAGCCGCTTCCGCAAGGATCCGGTCAGCTCGGAGGTCATCGGCAAGCTGCCGGTGGATGACAAGACGCCGGCCGACACCCTCAAGCGCGGGCAGGCCATCAGCCTGCTCTGGGGCAAGCTCCCCAACCCGCCCGGCAGCGCCACGCCGTTCAAGGCGTGGGACACCATGGACAATGCCGCCTTCGCCGCGCTCGTGACCGCGCTCGACACGAAGCTGGAAACCTTCACCGATGAGACGGATGACTTCCAAGAGGCGCAGGGCAACCTCCACTTGAAGGACGCGGAGATGACCGACTTCATCACCGCCGCCCTCACGCAAGGGCGCAACCAGTTCAGTGTCGGCACGGCGGAGCGCGAGGTGATTGACGCCATCCCCACGACCCCCGCCTCGCAAGCACCGGGGCAGGCGGTCATCAGCGCGGCCACTTCCCCCGGCGCCGGGGCGGCGCACCTCGAATACAGCGCGCCGCACGGCACCAGCTATGACGTGCTCCGCAAGGGACCGGGCGACGCCGGCTTCGCCACGGTCGCCAGTGACACCATCGAGACGGCGTATGACGCCAGCGGCCTCGCGGCGGGGGCGCACCAGTTCAAGGTCGTGGGCCGCAATTCGCGCGGCACCGGCCCGGAGAGCGCGGTGAGCACGGTGAACGTGAGCTGAACAGACTTTGATGGAACTTTTTCCACCCCGCACGAACGTGATGTTGAACCTGACCGATGCCCGACGCCGGAACGAGCCTCTGCTGCGGCGGCTGGGCGCGTCGTGGCTGTGGTGCGTGTGCGCGCTGCTGGCGCTGACGGCTTCGGTGCGGGCGCAGGGGACGGCCTTCACCTTCCAGGGGCGGCTGACCGACGGCGGCGGGCCGGCCAACGGCGGATATGATTTCCAGTTCACCCTCAAGGACGCGGCCAGCGCCGGCAACACGGTGGGCAGCGCCCTCGTGTTCAATCCGGTGGCGGTCACGAACGGCCTCTTCACCGTCGCGCTGGATTTTGGCGCCAGCGCGTTCACCGGCGCGGCGCGCTGGCTGGAAGTGGGCGCGCGCACGAACGGCGCGGTCAGCGCGTATGTGATCCTGACGCCGCGCACGGCGCTGACGGCGACGCCTTACGCGATCTATGCGACGCCGCCCGCCGCGCTGGACACGTTGAGCGCGCAGATCGCGGCGCTGACGGCGCAATTGAACACGCAGGTCGCCGGACTCAACGCGCAGCTCACGAACTTGAGCGCGCTGTTCACCAACCTCAACTCGCAGACGACGAATTTGAATTCGCAGGTGACGAACCTGAATGTGTTGACGACCAATCTCAACACGCAGTTCGCCGGGTTGAATCTGCAAGTGCTCGGAATTGGCGCGCAGGTGACGAACTTGAACACGCAGGGGACGGGCCTGACATCGCAGCTCGCGGCACTGGGCTTGCAGATTACGAACCTGAACTCGCAGGTGACTAATTTGAACACGCAGGTGACGAACCTGAGCTTGCAGATCGTCGCCGTCACGAACGGAACGCCGGCGAGCATCCCCATTGGCGTGCCGGTCGTGTCCGCAGACCCGGCGGACGCCTCCTACCTCGCGAATGGCTTGCAGTTGTTCTTCACGGTGGCCTCGCCCGCGTGGGTGAACGGCTCGGCCGCGGCGGCGGCATCCCCACGGTCGGGACATTCAGCCGTATGGACGGGGCAGCAGATGATCGTGTGGGGCGGAGACCTCGGTGCCGGCTCCTACACGGCCGGCGGGTCGGGATACTTCCCGACGACGGATCAATGGCAGGCGGTGGCGGGCTTCCAGGCGCCGACGCCGCGCTCGGCACACACCGCCGTCTGGACGGGCAGCGAAATGATCGTGTTCGGCGGGTTCGGGGCGCTGGGCTTCGCCACCAATGCCGCGCGCTACAGCCTCACGAACCTGTCGTGGAGCAGCGTGTCCGCCGTCAACGCCCCCGCGGCGCGCGATGGACACGTCGCGGTGTGGACCGGCAGCCGCATGGTGGTCTTCAGCGGGCGCAACCCGATGGGCTTGCTCGCCGATGGCGGCGCTTACGATCCCGTGGCGGATGCGTGGAGCGGATTGCCGGTGTCTGGCGCGCCCGATGGCCGGCGCTTCGCCGCCGCGGTCTGGACCGGCACCCAAATGGTCGTGTGGGGCGGCCAAGGTAATCTCACTGAGCTTGGAACAGGCGGGCGCTTGGTCTGCGATGTCAACGGCGTGCCCCAACAATGGCTGCCCATCAGCATGACGGGCGCGCCTTCCGCACGCATCGGTCACACGGCGATCTGGACAGGCGCGAAAGTCATCATCTGGGGCGGGCAATCCGGCGGCGTGTTCCTCAACGACGGCGCGCTTTACGATCCGGCAACGGACACTTGGACGACGCTGCCCGCAACAGGCGCGCCGACGGCCCGCGCGAACCATGTTGCGGTCTGGTCCGGCTCGGAGATGCTCGTCTTCAGCGGTGAGGACGCCGCCGGCACGCTCCCGAACGGCGCGGCCTACGACCCGTTGAGGAACCGGTGGCGCACGCTGGACACCTCGACCGGCGCGCTGTCCCGGACGCGCTCAACCGCAATCTGGTCGGGCACGGAACTGGTGATGTTTGGCGGCGTGTCGGCGAATTCACCCGTCGCAGCACCGCAGCGTCTCAGCCCGCAGCCGGCCTGGTATTTCTACCGCAAACCATGAAGACGAACACACCTCCACATTTCATTTCTGCGTGGCGCGGAGCATGGAACACGTTCCTTGCCGCCGTCGTGCTGTTGCTTGGGTTCACATTTGCGCCAACCGCACGCGCCCAATGGACGACGCAGACCATCACGCTCAAGCCGGGCTGGAACGCGGTGTTTCTGCACGTGGACGTTTTTCAAACCACGCTCGACGCGAGCGTCGGCGCAGACCCCGCGAATCCCATCTCCGAAATCTGGCTCTGGCAGCCAGTGCTCGCGCCGGGTCGCTTCATCAACAACCCCGAACAGCCGACGGTCGTGAACAACGACTGGGCCTTGTGGAACCGCACCAACAGCACCTACGGCGTGCTCACGCGGTTGCTCGGCAACAACGCCTATCTCGTCCGTAACACCAGCGCCGCGCCGTATGTCTGGACCATTTTCGGCAGCCCGGTGCCGCCGCGTTACACATGGACCGCGCAGGGGGTGAACTTTCTCGGTTTCTCGACGCCGGAGGTCAACCCGCCGGTGGTGGACACGTTCTTCAGTCCCGTGCCTGCGCTGCAAAACCTCGCCGAGTTTTTCTACTATCCCGGCAACGAGGCACCCGGCGCACCGCCTACGACGGCGCAGTTGTTCACGCGCTTCTCGACCCGGCTCACGCGCGGTCAGGCCTTCTGGATTCGGGCGGGTAATCTCTACAACAACTACTTCGGTCCGCTACAGGTCATCCCGCAAAACGCCGATGGCATTCACTTCAACACCGACCTCGGGCAGTTCAGCCTGCGCATCCGAAACCTGACCGCTTCGACGATTTTTGTCACGAACTCGGTCCTGCCTTCGCTGCCGGCGCCGTCGGGTTTCGTGCCTATCGTCGGGACGCCGCCGTTGCTGCTCCGGGGCGACCTCAACGTCACCAATCAGGTTTTCGCGTTCTCGGATTTCTCCGCACCGCGTGTCATCACGCTTGCACCGCAAGGGCAGCCGGGGTCTTCCGTCGAAGTTGTCATCGGCCTGAATCGCACGGCGATGACCAACGCGCCCAACGCGCCGGGCGACATCTACGCTGGCATCTTCCGCCTGACCGACTCGCTCGGCTATTCGCAGATTGACCTCCCGGTCACGGCGGTGAAGACCTCCACGCGCGGTCTCTGGATCGGCAACGCGCTGGTCTCCCAGGTGCGGCAGTATCTCAAGGCTTATCAGAAGGATGCCAGCGGGCAGCCCGTTGTCGGCGCGATCAACTCGACCGGCGCGCCCTACGTTATCACGAACATTGACACTTCGATTGGACCCACGGCGGCGGCGTTCCCGTTGCGGCTGATAATTCATGTGGACACGAACGACACGGTGCGGTTGTTGCAGCGCGTTTATACCGGCTTTGATTTGAACACCAACGTCGTGCTTACACTTAATGAGAGTCAGCTTGATCCAAAGCAATTGGGGTCCGCCCGCCGCATCAGCGCGGCTCATCTGCCGTGGACGCCGACCAACCAAGTCTGGGCGTTCGCCGGCTCCTTCCAGCTTGGCCAAACCCTCACCAACACCATTACGGTCAACTACAACGACCACGCATCGAATCCGTTCCTGCACACGTATCATCCCGATCACGACAACCTCAACGCGCTGTTCAACGCCATCCAGCCGATTGGCGTCGAGTCCTACGGCGTGAAGCGGCAGATCGTCCTGACTCTCACACCGCCGGACACGGATTACACGAGCCTCACCACGGGCAGCACCATTGTGAACGGCACGTATCAGGAGGACATCACCTTTATCGGCCGCTCTTACGTGATCGGGCCGATGACGACAAACGAGTCAAAGACCATTTCCACGAGCGGCAGCTTCCGGCTCAACCGCATCAGTCCGGTCTCGACGCTGACAATGCCGTGATGCCCAAACCGACCGCTGAATTTTCAACCTTATGAACGCACATTTCAAATCCGGCCGGGGCACCGTGCTACTGCGCGCGCTGAGAGCGTTCGCGCTCGGCCTGCTGTTCGCCGCAAACGCGCCCGCCGTGGATCAGTTCCCACCGGGCAAGCTGACATTCCAAGGCTACCTGAGCGATGCCACCGGTGCTCCGCTTGGCCGTCCCATGGCGACCAACGTCACGGTGGTTTTCCGTCTTTATCGTAACGCTACGGGCACGAACGCGGCCGACATCGTATGGGGCGAGCAACAAAGCGTGACCGTCAACAACGGCTTCTTCAGCGCGCTGCTCGGCAGCGGCAGCCCCACCGGCTCGACGAACGATTTCTTCACCGCTAACCTTGCGAGCCTCTTTACGGGGCCGGATGCCTCGGATCGTTTCCTTGGTGTCACCGTGGTCGGACAGGGCACGGAAATTTCACCGCGCATCCAGTTCTTCTCGTCGCCGTTCGCCTACCTAAGTCGTGCGACCGCGGCGTTGTTAAATGAAAACTCCGTCTCCGTCATCAGCACTGCCTCCAACGCCGCGGGCATCAACATTCCCGGTGCGCCCGCTGCGATGCTCGACATCAACGGCAATGTGAAGGCCCTCGGATTCTCCGGCGACGGGTCGGCTATCACGGGCATTCCGATCACCGCAGCCAGCATCACGGGCACGTTCTCCGCCGCCCAGATTCCCGATGGCACGGTGACCGGTGCGAAACTCGCGAACCAGTCCGTTGGTGCCGCACAGCTCGTTGCCAACTCCGTCAACGCCGCAAAGCTTTCGCCCGATGCCGCGCTGGCGGTGGCGGGGCAGGCTGGCGGCGTGGGCAACGGCGGCGTAATTGTCTCGGGCAAGAAGCTGGACACCGTGCTGCGCAACCTGGGCTACGTGAACATCGGGCAAGCTTCGTTCGACGGACCCAAGTGGACCATCCGCGCCACAAAAGACACACCCAATGCGCCCACGTCGCGCTTGAATCGCATCGGTAGCAGCGAGAATCGCCAATCCGCCACCATCTGGACCGGCAGCAAATGGATCATGTATTCGGGCATGAATTTCAACTCCACCGCCTACATCACGGACGGCGGCATCTTTGACCCCGCGCTCAATTCATGGACGCCCATCTCGACCGTGAATGCGCCGGTGCCGCGGGACGAGATCAATTTTATCTGGTCCGGCACGAAGGGAATCTTTTGGGGCGGACACAATGGCGGCTCGCTGGCCGCCGGCGCGCTCTATGACCCGGTAGCAAACCAGTGGTCCGCCATGAACGCCACGGGAGAGCCGGCAGCCCGTAACCGCCATCGTTCGGTCTGGACTGGGAGCGAGATGTTTGTCTGGGGCGGGTGTCTCAACAGCATTAACAACAACCCCAACAACGGCGGACTCTACAGTCTCGCGACGAACGGTTGGCGGGCCATTGCCGCTGCTCCCATCGCTGGCCGGCGTGACTACAACTGCTTCTGGACCGGCAGCGAAGTGCTCGTCTGGGGCGGCGTGGCCGCCGGCACCTACAAGAACGACGGTGCGCTTTACAACCCCGTCAGTAACACTTGGCGCTTGATGAGCACCGTCAACGCCCCGACCGCGCGCGAGGCGGGCATGGCCGTCTTCACCGGCAAGGAGTTCATTGTTTGGGGCGGCAACAGCACCACCAGCCTCGCCAACTCCGACGGCGGCCGCTACGACGTGGCCACGGACACGTGGATTCCCTTTTTCACGCCAAACATAAGATTCTTTTTCGAGGGCGCCGCTTTTTGGAACGGCAGCAAGGTTTACTTCGTTCAAGGACAGGACGGTGCTGTCTACGTCAATGAGGGGAGCAGCGGTTTCACTTCAGGCTGGAGCTTTGATCCGTCGAACAACAAGTGGGACTACCTTCCGCAGGCTCCCATCACCCAGTCTTGGATGCCCCACGCTTGGACCGGCACCGAGCTGCTGACCTTCGCCACCTTCCGCGACGGCAATGACCGCACCGTGCTCTCCTTCAAGCCCGAGACGGAAACCTACTTTTACGCCAAGACGACACCTTCCACCGACAAGTGGGACATCCGTGCCACCAAGGACACGCCCAATGCGCCGCTGCCGCGCGTCCAGAGTAACGTCGGCACGCCGACGAGGTCGCTGTGGACCGGCAGCAAGTTCATCGTCTGGGGCGACGTCGCCCTTCCCATGACCTCGGGTGCATATCTGAACAGCGGAGGGATGTTTGACCCCGCAAACAACTCGTGGCAGCTCATGACACTCACGAACGCCCCCAGCCCTCGGACGCAGTTCTCCGCGGTGTGGACGGGCAGCAAGGCGATTTACTGGGGTGGCTTCACCAACAACTTCACCGGGGACGGCGAGCTCTTCGATCCGGTTGCCAACTCGTGGACCACAGTCAATCCCACGAATGCACCCTCTGCCCGCTGCCGGCACTCGGCTGTCTGGACCGGCACGGAGATGATTGTCTGGGGTGGCTCGGTAAACACGACCCAGGGGGTGACGAACAACGGCGCGCGCTACAACCCCGTGACCGACACTTGGACTGCCATGGCTGCCAGCCCGTTGAGCAACCGATGCGATCACGTCGCGATTTGGACGGGCACCGAGATGCTGATTTGGGGCGGCAGCACTAACGACAACATCAATCTCGGAGCATTTGGAAACGGCGCGCGCTACAACCCGGCCACAGACTCCTGGACGCCGATGAGTTCTGTCAACGCGCCCATCGCGCGCTCTCTGCCGCTCGGTGTCTGGACGGGCACCGAGTTGATTATCTGGGGCGGCTTTCTCGGCCTCACCAACAGCAACACTGGCGCACGCTACAACCCGGCCACCGACACATGGACTCCGTTCGACACCGGCAGCTACACGTGGTCGCAGGAGGCCACTGCCGTGTGGACCGGCTCGAAGGTTCTGTTTGCCGGCGGCGCAAACTCACTGGGTCTGGTCAATCAAAGCGGCATCGGTGGTATCACCTACACGCCTTCCACTGGAGCTGTGGGCACGCTGCCGGTCGCGCCCATCAACCAGCGCAACATGACTTATGCGTGGACCGGCACCGAACTCCTGACCTTCGGCGCATGGGATGATTTTGAGGACCGCACCGTGCTGTCCTACCGGCCATCGCCATGAACGAAATTTCACACGCAACCTGCACGAACATGAAACGATCCAGCCAGAACTTGTCTGTTTTACTGGCCCTGAGCCTCTTGAGCATCGCGCTGCCTTCACTTCGCGCCGCCGACGCGCTGCCTCCGGGCCGCATCGCCTTTCAAGGCTTCCTCACCGAGTCCGGCGCGCCGGTCGGGAATGTCAATCCAGTCAACCGCACGGTCGTGTTCCGCATTTATCGCAACGCCGCCGGCACCGCGCCCGCTGACATCGTGTGGACCGAGCAGCAGACTCTCGTTGTGGATCAGGGCCACTACACGACGCTGCTTGGCAACGGCGTCGCCGTTGGAGCCGAGCCGTTCACGAACAATCTCTCCGGCATTTTCATCGGCCTTGACGCTTCGCAGCGCTTTCTTGGCATCACTCCGCAGGGGCAGCCGGAAATCAAACCGCGCATCCAGTTCTTCGCGTCGCCGTTCGCGCAATACAGCCGCGCGGCTGGCATGCTCGTCAGCGGCACCGGCACGCCCTTCGTCACCGTCGTGGGGACGAACGTCGGCGTGAACCTTGCGGGCGCGCCCACCGCCTCCCTCGATGTGGGTGGCACCTTGAAGGCCGCGTCCTTCACTGGGAGCGGCGTGCAGCTCTCGGGGGTGACTGTCACCGCCGCGCGCATCACCGGCACCATCACCGCCGCGCAGATTGCGGACGGGACGCTGACTTCCTCGAAGATCGCCACCAGTGCGGTGGACACGGCGCAACTTGCCGACGCTTCGGTGACCTCAGACAAACTCTCCGCGAGCGCGGTCGCTGCAATGGCCGCACAGATCGGCGGCGTCGGCTCCGGGGCCATCATCGTCTCGACCAACGCGAACAACACGACCCTCACCACGCTGGGCTTTGTGAACGTCGGCCCGGCCACGCTGGACGGCGAGACTTACACGGTGAAGGCTTTCGTCGGCGCGCCCAATGCGCCGGGCGTGCGCTTTGCCATTTACGGGAGCGGCGAATCGCAAGCCCGCCAGTCTGCATGGACGGGCAGCAAGTGGATCATCTGGGGTGGCACCACTGCGGGTGTCACAGCCAACTACGGGGATGGCCGCATCTTTGACCCGGCGCTGGGGACCTGGTCCGTGATGTCGAGCGTCAACGCTCCGAGCGCGCGCCGTGAGATTCAGACAGCTTGGACGGGAACCAAATATTTGGTCTGGGGTGGCATTGGGGCAGCAATCTTTGGGGACGGGAAAATTTACGACCCGGCCACCGATACTTGGACGGCGATGAGCAACACCGGGGCACCGAGCGCGCGCACGCGCTTCGTTAGCATCTGGACGGGCACGGAATGGATTATCTGGGGCGGCTTCGCCGGGACCGGCACGGAAAAGAATGATGGGGCGATTTATAATCCCGCCACGGACACATGGCGTCCCATGGCGGCCAGTCCGCTCGCAGCGCGCATTGACCACAGCGCTGTGTGGACGGGCACAGAGATAATCATCCAAGGTGGTTGGGATCCTTCGAGTAGCACTTACTTCGACGATGGTGCCCGCTACAATCCGGCGACCGACACATGGACACCGATGCCGTTCTCTCCGCTCGGCAAGGCGGCCTATCAAGGTGCCGTCTGGACCGGCACGGAGATGATCATCTACGGCGGGTCGAACCCTGGCAACGTGCATGGCGGCGCGCGTTACAACCCGGTCAGCAACACTTGGAAATCCATCAGCCCGGGCATCGCCGTCTTCCAGGCGCGGTATCGTCCGCTCGTCGCCTGGACGGGCGTTGAGATGATCATCTGGGGCGGTGGCAACTTGGCCACCGGTCTCCCTGATGGTGTCCGCTACAATCCCGCGACGGACACCTGGGTGCCCTTGGCGAATGGCAACAACTTCATCGCCGCCGGGAGTAACCTGCACGACATCTTCTACACTTGGACCGGAAGCGAGTTCATGTGGATGGGCTTCTGGAACGACGGCGGCAACAACGCGGTCTATTCCTACCGCCCGCCCCGCGCCGCCTACCTCTACGCCAAGCCGTGAACTTTCACACACGCACGAACATGAAACGCTCCTGCAAAATAATTTCCGCGCTGAACGCCGGCCTTGTGCTCGGCTCGATCGTCCTCGCCGCGGGTGCCGCGCGCGCGGCGGATCAGTTCCCACCCGGCCGCATCAGCTTTCAGGGCCTCATCACCGACTCCGCGGGCGTCGTGCCCGGCCTCGCGGCACCGACAAATGTCGTCATCACATTCCGTATCTACCGCACCGCAGGCGGAACCACGCCGGCGGACATCCTCTGGGCTGAGCAGCAGATCGTCACGGTGGATCACGGCCACTACAGCGTGGCGCTCGGCAGCGGCAGCCCGACCGGCACGGCACCGTTCACGAATAATCTCACCGGCCTCTTCTTCGGCGCGGATGCCTCGGAGCGTTACCTCGGCGTCACGGTGAGCGGCTACGGCGAGATTGCGCCGCGCCAGCAGTTCATGGCGTCGCCGTTCGCGCATCTCGCGCGCGGCGCAAACTCGCTCGTGGACGCCGCAGGCCGGCCGTTCATGGTCGTCACGTCGAGCGGTCTCGCCGTTGGTCTGACGAACTCGGCCACGGCCACCGTGGATGTGGGCGGCACGGTGCGGGCCACAGCTTTCGTCGGCAACGGCTCGGGCCTGACGAATGTCGCGACCACGGCGGCGAGCATCACCGGCACACTCGTCTCGGCGCAGTTCGCCGACGGCGTTGTGACTTCGGCGAAGCTCGCCGCAGGCACGGTGGGCAGCGCTCAACTGGCGGCAGGCTCCGTGGACACGACGAAGCTGACCGCAGACGCAGTGAACTTGATCTTGAGCCAGGCCGGCGGCGTGGGCGCGGGCGGCGGGGTGTTCTCTCAAAGCCCGGCGAACACAAATCTCACAAGCCTCGGCTTCGTGAACGTGGGCAAAAAAGTCATCGGCGGCGACCGCTGGACGATCAAGGCCACGGAGATCACGCCCAATGCGCCGGCGAATCGGAATTACAGCACAGGCAGTTCGGACATGCGGCTGCAGGAGTCTTGCTGGACGGGGACCAAATGGATCGTGTGGGGTGGGATGAACGCCGCAGAGAATGGTTTCCTTGGCACGGGCGCGATGTTTGATCCGGTGCTGAACACCTGGACTCCCATGTCCACCAGCGGCGCGCCGGCCGCACGGAATGAGTTTCAGTGCATCTGGCTGGGCGATCGCATGTGGCTCTTCGGCGGAAATAACAATGGCGGCTTTGGCACCCTCACCGACGGTTTCTATTACAACCCAACCACCGACCAATGGAGCAGTTTCAACACAGCCAACGGACCGGGCCATCGTGCGCGCTACAGCGCCTGTTACACTGGGACGGAGATCATCGTGTTTGGCGGCCATAACGGCGCGGCTTGGGTGAACACCGGGGCGCGTTACAACCCGGCGACGGACACTTGGCGCTCGATGGCTGCCAATCCCCAGCGCAACGGCTTCGGCGATCACTGCTTCGCGTGGACCGGGACGGAGATGATCATCGCCGGCGGCCATGACACGCAAGTCACCACGACCGGCATCAACAAGGCCGCGCGCTACAACCCGGTGCTGGACAACTGGACCCCCATGCCGGACATCCCCTTTTTCACTTCAGACGGTAGCTCGGTTTGGACGGGCACGGAATACATTTACGGTTTTGGCTGGAACAGCGCGAATCAGATTTATGCGCGCTACAATCCGGTGTCGAACACATGGAGTCCCACGCTTTCCGCACGCCCCGCCATCTCGAATGACGGCACGGGCCGAGTGGATCATCAAGCGGTCTGGACCGGCACGGAATGGATCATCGCCGGTGGCTACGACGGCGGGCGCGGCCGCAAAGAAGCCGCGCGCTTCAACCCGGCGACGGGATTGTGGAAACAGATGCCGGACTTGCCGAAATTTACCCCCCACCAGCCGTTCACCTGGACCGGCAGGGAACTTCTTATCTTCAGCTCTTGGGACATTGATGCCGACCAGTCCGTCATCGGCTACCAGCCGCCCATCGAGGTTTACCAATACGTGAAGCAATGATGCGTCTTAACCCTAAACTGAACGCGCTCCGCGGCCTTGCTCCGGGGTGGAGAAATCCGGTGACGGCCACAGGCGTCGCTCTCGCGTTCGCCCTGTTCGCCAGCGCCGTGATGGCCGCGAATGTTGGCGAGCTGGTGGACGACCGGCTCGCGGTCGAGCGGGTGTATTACGCCAAGCAGGTCGGGGCGAAGGAGCCTTTCGAGAAAGCTGTCCCACGCTCGGCCATTGAGCGGCGCGTGCAGCAGGAGTATCTCAAGGAAGCGGTGCTGCGGCGCGTTTACCGCATCGAGATCACGCCCGACCTCGTGCGCGCCGAGGTGGAGCGCATCCAGAAAAGCACAATGTCGCCGGCGATGCTGAAGGAAATCCAGGCGTCGCTCGGCAACAATCCCGAACGCTTCGCGCGTTCGGTGGCGCGTCCGCTCGTCGTGGATCGCGTGCTGCGCTCGCGTTTCGAGTCCGACACCGCGCCGCAAATCCGGCCCCGTCAGTCGGCGGACGCCTTGCGCGCGCGGTTGCTCGCCGCCAAACCGGAGGAGCGCGCGGAATTGTTGCGCAAACAGGGTGGCAACGTGCAGGAGATCAGGTGGCTGTTTGCCTCGCGCCCAAAGGACTCGGACCAACCCAAGAAGGACAAGGCTGCCGATTCGCTGATGCCGAAGCGTTATTTCGCTGATCTGCACCCGGAAATGAAAAAGGTGCTTGATGCGCAAATGCAAACCCCCGGCGACGTGAGCGCGGTCTTTGGCACGGACCAGGGCTTCTCCCTGTATGTCCTGAGCAGCCGCATGCCCGAGGCGCTGACGGTGCTGGCCTGTGAAATTCCCAAACTCAGCTTCGATGCCTGGCTCGCAATCCAGACGATATGAATTTATGAAACGGCTCATTCGCAATGTATCCGGCGTAATGGCACTGCTGGCCGCCGCGGCGACCGCACGGGCGCAGGCGCTCCAGTCTGTGCAGTCCGCGCTGCTCTACGCGGTAACGAACGACTTCCAACGTGGTGTGAACTGGCAATCGCCGACCGGCGTGCCGCTGTCCACGACGGCGAACAACCCGCCCGGCTCCGACGGCCGCATCCCCGCCGGCCAGCTCACGGCAACGCCGGGACAGTTTCAAGGTGTAGTGACGTTTGCCGCGGTGACAGTGACGACGAACGCTTCCGCGCTGAACACGTCGGCGAGCTTCGCCGCCAACGCCGAAGCGTTGAACTGGCCGCGGGCGAAGGACGCCGGCGGCCAGATCCGGCTCGTGCTTCGCGCGCAGGCGGGCGGGTCGTTTGTGAGCCAGATTTTCTCGTTCTTCTTCGGCTCCGTCATCCCGGTGCCGCAGGCGGACATCAACGGACAACCCTTCACCGACATCACCGCTGCCAACAGCTACTGGATCCCGGAGCCGTTCACGACGAACAACCACGCCGGCGACAGTTACTACTGGAGCAAGCACGCGGGCAAGGTCTTCGCTGTGCAGCCCGGCGACGTCAACGTGACGTGGCGTCGGGCCACGCCGCTGCCAAACACATTCGACAATCCGCCGGCGGACTTCGCGGGCAACGAGAACGTGAAGTATGCCGTCATCGGCGGCAGTTATTACCAGCTCCTGCAAACGCGGTATGGCGTCTCCGACGGCTCGGTCAAACTCACGCGCCACATGTATTGGACCGAGGGCTTGTTCGCGGTGACTGGCAAGAAGGTTTCCGTGCCGACGGCGCGCGTGAAGGACATTCGTTTCGTCTACAACACGGCATTTCCGCAGAACGTCGCATCCAACGAGGTTTATGTTGCGAACTCCAACACAAGCCTGTTCGGAAACAACGGTGCGTTGCTGGACACGCGCACGCTCTGGTTTGAGAACGGGATGATTTCGGCCAACAACAAGGAAGGCCGTGTGTTCATGGAGCTGCTTGGCAACTCGCTGGGCGGTGACGTGCGCGAGCATCTCGGCTTCGAGATTGTGGATGTGAACCAAGAGCCTGTGCCGTCCGACGTCACAGTGGAGTTGGGCGAACGCCTGAGTGCCTACCAAGACAATTCGCCCGCCGATACAAATCTCTTCCCGAGCCCGATTTTGAATGCCACCGGGTTGAACTACATCTACCAGCAATTCCTTGGCGCGGACGGGGCGATGAATCTTTACGCGACGCGTGTGACCAAGGACGTGAACGACTCGCGTGCCCACTGGCTCGAAGAAAGCATTGGCGGCTTGCACTGGCCGTTCCGCCTCGTCCGATACAAGCAGGTCTGGCCGACGGATGTCGCCAAATACAGCCACTTTGTGCGCCCAACGGTAAGTGATGACATCTCCGCACAGGCGACGGCCATCGAACTGCCCATTCAGGATTTGCCGACCGTTGACTACGAAGACCCGACTGACATCGTCCGGTCCAAGTTCACGGCCGATCAAAAGTTCTACACGTTCTTGGACACCAATTATCCGGCGCTGCGCACGCTGATTCGTTACAACAACGGCGATCAGGTTTCCTTTGAGCGCGTATTCTCCTGGCTCGACACGAATTTGCGCGCGACGAATTTCGCAAACACAGTCGCGACAAACCTCTCCGCGTGGAATCCGACAAACACCACGTTCATTTGGCCCAACGCGTTGAAGGCGCCGCGCGTGGTCAACGCGACTGCGTGGGTCGGGCAGCGGCTTGCCGCGCCGGCTGATGATACTTATACAAACACGGCGGTGAGTTATTTTGCCGGTTACATCCGGCAAGACAAAGGAACGGGTTTCAGCGTTTCAGCCTATAAGGATCCGCTTGATCTGGGCATTTCCAATGCGGTCGCCAGTTCCATCATCCCGATTACCGCGTCAAACAATAACGCGACACTCGAAGTGTGGTGGTTCCGTCCGAACAACGCGGACACGGCGCGCGGGTTCACGAAAACCTACTGGCCCTCGATCATCAGCCACTACACGGTTTACTGGCCGACCAGCGCGCCCGCCGCGCGCGAGATCATCCTCGCCAGCAACGCCGGCAGCGGTCCGCTCACAAGTCTTGAATCCAAGGGCGCCCTCTACATCCAGAACGATCCCTCGCTTCCCGGCTACAACCCGAACGAGGAACACGCCCTCATGCAAGGCGGTCAGGTGTGGGCGCTGCGCGACGACCTTAATATCACCAACGCTGTCGGCTACTCGTCGCATCCTTACGTGCTACTCGAATACACGGACGCTGACGGCAGGCCGAGCATGACTCCGTTCCAAGTTATCCGCGAGAAAGGCAACGTGGTGTTCGATTACACGCGCTATGCTGGTGGAATCTTACAGGCTCCGATGCCGTTGCCCCTGCTGGAGAAGCCGCTCGGCGCGAAACCTGTCGGATCGCCTGCACGCAGTTTCAACACCGAGATTAAACAGCACACAGTCTCGGGTGGTGCGCAGAGTGAGGCTGGGGGATTTTCACAAGTGACGCTCATTACCGCCACGCGACACTTCTATCAACCTTACGAGTCACTCGCGCTACAGACCGTGTCCGCGCAAGGTCTGCTGACCAGCCGCACGTTCTTCACCACAAATGTCAACAGCGCGAGCAACCAGATCAACGGCGTGATTTCACTCACGCCCCCGCGCACGCTCGGCATCTGGACTTCGACCTCGCAGCCAGCCGATCCGACCCGTTATCGCTTTTTAGTTACCTCCCTGTCGGGCTTGTCGCCGACCGTGATAATTGCGAACCCAGCACTTCAGACGAATTGGACTGCAACTGTCGCCGCGCTCGGCACGGTGTCGGGGAACGCTTACGTTGAAATTCAATTTACCGGAAATGTTCCGGCTGCGGCGCAGACGAACACGGTCCTGATCGTGCCGCAAGGTGGTCAGATTGCGACCTCGTTCAACGGCTGGCGTCTCGCCTACGAGGCGTTGACCGATTCCATCACCGACCCCGTTTTGCGCGACCGCTACGCGAGCTTCACCTTCCAAGACCGCAAGGGTGACACATGGTTCTATCGCGGCCCGCACAGCGCCGATTCAGGTGGCAAGGTCGTGATGCAGTATTACTACAAGACGCTCGATGGCTTTTACTTCCCGTCGCTTCCTACAAACGCGCAACCAGTGGCCGGCACGATTACGCCCTACCTGCGCCCGCGCAACCCTGACGGGAGCTTCGCCGGCAACCCGGTGTTGGCGGACGCGAATGGAGACAACCAGCCGGACGGCAACGCGCTCGGCATCGTCTATCGGCCTGTCTGGCCGGAAGTCGTGCCGGTGCTGATGATGGCGGAGTCGCTCACCGTGCCAAAGCGCGGCCTCCCAGCCGTGCGTGGCCAGACAAGCCTCGATGTGCTTTATCAGCAGCCGCAATTCATCGGCGGCCCCACGGCCCGCGCGGCGGTGCTGCACGATCCGACGCGCGAGAAGCAGTTCAACCTCGGTCCCTCCGGCAGCACGAGCGTCCTCGGCAAATTGCCCGACTCGCTGCGAACCAGTGTGTATCAGGGGTTGACTTATTTCCCGAACCTGCCGCCGCATCTCGTGGATCGCTTCTTCTATGATCCGAACCGCGGCTCGAATGGTGCATTGGTGCTCCGTGGACAATTCCAGCAGGAAACTGTCGGTGAAAGTTACCTGCTGCTTAATGTCCTCGGCTCGCAGGACGCCGGCGTGCTGCGCGGCCTCTGCACGGCGGACGACCCGCGCAAGGCGCTTTGGGACGCCGTGATCAACACCGGCCTTACCACGTCAATGCAGCAATTCGTGGAAGACCCGGCGCGTCCAGGCACTTTCAAGGCTGGTCCTTCTGAAACGGTTGGCCCTTCCGCACTCGCCGAGGTTAAAAACCAGGATGTCGCGGTGGACTCTTACGCACTTACTGCGACCGGTCCGGGCATTGGCTATATCACCCTCGTTGCTGGCAATGGCACCGCCTTCACGCCGGACACCGAGCCGGTGAGCGTGCAAATCATCAAAGTGGTGGACACGCTCTATCGCGGTGAGCTGAAAGTTGTGAAGTCATCCAATCCGCTCAGTGAGATTGTCACGCTCCAGCAGGTCGTGGATCTTGCGGCGAGGACGGATGATTATGACTTCCAGTGGCTCATCGCCGCGCCTGTGAACGGAGTTCCGCCGCCGGTCTATCAGAATACTCCGCGCCAATTGCTTGGCGATGGCACGTGGAACCATATCCGCTTTCCGCTGCCAACCGATCAGGCAGCGACGGTGCATCTTACTGATCCGTCACGAGTGATTCCTGAAGTTACCACGGCTGTGATCCCATTGAGTTTTATTTCGTTCTCCGCAGTCAGCACGAATGATGGCAACCTGAATTTCATCCTTCAACCGGGGATTCGCCATCCACTCATCGCAGGCACGCCGCTCACCGTCCGCGATGTTACAGGGGCTGAGTTTACTGGGTCACTGCTCTCGGTTTCGGAAACCAACTATCAGTCCCAGACGACGACAAACATTGTTGTGTCGCTCGATCCCGGTCAGATCAACATTCCAACCTCCTTGCAGGTCCTTCAACTCTACGAGCGTTCCGTGGCAGGGCAGCCACAGAGCATTGTCTTCCGCGAGGTGGCGATCAGTGATGCAAGCGATTACTCGCAGTATTATTTGAGTTTGGACCTTGATCCGGCCCTGAAGGCCGGCGTGTATCTTGATGGACAACTTGTCGTTAATGCCAATTTCGGGTTGGCTGACACAGTTACCTCAGTTGCGCCCGGCGGTTTTAATCCGCTACCACGCACATATTTGCTTGGTCCTGATCTATTCGGCGGAGGTGTGCGCACAAATGGGGCGACGAAGCACCAGATAGCCGTGCTCTTCTACTCGGCCGCCAGCCCTGGAGCGTTGTTGAACTTCAATCTGCGACTCGAGGCTTACGAGTCCGTGGATCAGACGGCCGTGCCTGGTTCGCAATGGCTTCCGCTAGACCCAGCCAAGACCGCCGACAAAGTTCGCGCCATCATCGGCACCGGAGCCGACGTGCGGGCGCTATCCGATAATTATCTCATCTCCCGCTACCGTGCCACGAACACCACGCACGCTTCCTACTCGCGCGGTTTCTCGCGCTGGACCGAGCCGCAGCTCGCAGAAGGCTGGATCAAGCGCGTGCTCGCCGGCATCAACCCATTCAACCAGCGTGTTAGTGACCTTTTCAATAACCGCGTCAACACCGACGTGAGCATTCTTACCCAAGCCGGCCACCGCTGGGAAGGAGATGTGGCACTGAACCTGGCCAACATCAACAACTCCGGCCTCATCGAGATATACGAGACTGTGCTGCGCCGTGGCCGCACCATCAGCGTAGACTCGGGTATCAATTACGGCCCCGCCAATGACGCATTGCTTCTGGCCGCTGGCTATCTGAACGACTTATACATGATGCTTGGCAATGAGGCTTGGGCTGACGCGGCTAATCCAACCATCGGCATAGGCACAAAAGACCCGCAACATGGCGATATCGCCACGTCACTGTTCGCGTTCAAGGGACAGGTGCCTTCACTGCTCGAAGAGGAACTCGGCCTGCTTCGTGGTCGCGACGACTTCCTTCAACCGGGCGTCCAAGCAAAGCCAGTCTATAACCGTCTCTTTTGGAATTATACCCGCGGCATTGATGCTGGTGAAGTTATCTATGCGCTCAACTATAACATTCAGCCGCTTCCTGGTAGCTCGGCAGTAGATGCGAGCGCGGCGGCTTATATGTTCCCGCAGGGGCATGGTGATGCTTACGGCCACTATCTCACGGCGATGAAGGATTTCTTCTCGCTGTTCATCTCGCCGAGCTTTGACTGGGTGCCTCACCCCGAGGCGGTCTCCGTGCTAGGACAGCCGGTGGAAGTCAACTATCAGAATGAGCGCAAGTTTGCCACTGCCGCCGCGGCTCTTGCGCGCGCGGGACACCAGGTTCTCGACCTGACATGGCGGCGAGATTTCGTGCCCGGAGGCGATTCAGGCTGGAGCTCGCTTTCTGTGACGGCGACGAACACCGGCCGTGACGTGCCCACCACACGCTATTGGGGTGTGGATCACTGGGCCTCGCGCACGATGCAGGGCGCCTACTACAACTGGGCGCTCGGCAACGCCATCCTGCCCGCAGTGGATCCTGATCCCACACACGAGGGTATCCAAAAAGTGGACCGCACCACGGTGCCCGAATTACTCGAGCTACCGGACACCGCGCAGGCCGTTCAGTTGGCGCTGGACAACGCCGAAGGTCATTTCACACCACTCGGCCTGCCCGCCGGCAGCCTTGCGTTTGACATCAACCCAAGTCAGGTCACAGGCGCAAGTTCCATGACCCATTTCGAGCAAATCTACGACCGTGCGAAACGGGCCTTGGGCAACGCGGTGGCTGCGTTCGACGACGCGAAGGACGTCACACGCCTCATGCGCACTGAGCAGGACAGCCTGACTGATTTGCAGACGGCAGTGAACAAGCAGGAACTTGCTTACACTAATACCCTTATCGAGCTATATGGCTCGCCGTATCCGGATGATGTTGGTCCCGGCAAGACGTATTCGACTGACTACGCCGGGCCTGATCTGATCCATTTCGCCTATGTGGAAACACCGGAATTATCCTTTGCCAACTTGTATGACCCTTCCCAGGCGAAAACCTTCACGGTAAGCATGGGCGATCAAGCGCCACCGAACACACTTCTTGGTAACATACTTGATCTCATACATCGTGGGATCAACAACGACCCGAGCTTTAAGAATTCCACCCGGAGCATCAGTTTCACCGTTGATCCGCACGGCTTTTTCCAGAAGCCTACGGATTGGACAAGCAGGCGAGTATCGCCTGGGAAAGTGCAAGACGCCATTTCTCGCATCATTATCGCACGCAATAATCTTGTCGGAGCACTGCAAGAAGATGAAGACGACAAACTTACGCTGGATCGCTTGTCACAACTGGTGGAAGTCAGAGTTGCATCCAATAAGAAACAGCAACAGACGGATCTTATTAACGCCATAAAGGCGGATTACGCGGCGTTCAAGGCGTTCAAGTTTAAGATGCAAGAACAGGCTCAGGACACGGCTAAGGAAGTGGAAAAGACAGTCGTCGCATCCACGGAGGAGGCTTTGCCGAAATCCATGATTGCAGGTTTGGCGGCAGGCGGCGATCTGACATCTCCTGCGCGAGCGGCCGTTGGCGCGGCGTCGGCGACATCCACGGGCATCAAGGGTGCTCTGAAAAGCGCTTATGCATACGCGTTGTATTATAACGATTTTATCACTTTCGAGAGATCGAACATTGTATCCGCTACGCTTATCGAGCCTCTCAAGCGACAGATTGCCGATGCTCCGTTAGTTAATGAAGCGGAGAAGACTCTTCATCAACTAACTGCGCAAATCTTCAACATAAACCGCCGCGTGCAAGAGCTTGATGACGCGAGGCGCCATTACCGGACTTTGCTCGCTCAGGGTGATCGCATTCAAGCCGAGCGAGAAATCTTTCGCCAGCGAACCGCCGCCATCATACAAGGCTATCGCACGCGCGACGCGGGTTATCGGATCTTCCGCGAGGAAAAGCTCGAGCGTTACAAGACGTTATTTGATCTCGCGGCGGAATACACCTTCATGGCCGCAAACGCCTACGACTATGAAACGGGCCTGCTCAACACACCAAAGGGCAAGTTGTTCGTCAACCGCATCGTCAACAGCCGCGCGCTCGGCGTGGTCAAAGATGGCGAGCCGCAATACGCCGGCAGTAACACAGGTGATCCCGGTCTTTCCAGCGTGCTCGCTGAGATGAAGGCTGATTGGGATGTGCTTCGCGGTCGGCTTGGCTTCAATAACCCCTCGGGCTATGGCACTACTGTCTCGCTGCGCACGGAGAATTTTCGCATTGTCCGTGGTTCCGAGGGTGACACGACTTGGAAAGACATATTAAATCAAGGACGTCAAGCCAACTTACTCGATGACCCGGATGTGAAGCGCAATTGCATGCAGATTGATCCGGGCAATGGATTGCCTGTGCCAGGGATTGTGGTTGAGTTCAGCACTTCCATCACGGATGGTAACAACCTTTTCGGGCGCCAGCTTGCGGGTGGCGACCATTACTTTGACTCCAGTTACTTCGCCACAAAGATATTCTCCGTCGGCGTTGCATTTGAAGGCTACATCGGCATGGATAATCCTGCAGCGAACAGTTCTACGGTCAGTTCCTCAGGTGGCACATCACCGACGGATCCCACCGCGGCGTTTCTCGACCCGCAGTCGCTGGCCGCCACGCCTGGCATCTATCTGATTCCAGCCGGCCAGGATGCGATGCGCAGCCCGCCGCTCGGCGATACGAGCGCAATCCGGACATGGAGTGTCAACGACATCACGATTCCGTTGCCGTTTAATATCGGAGGGTCGGACTTCTCAACCAAGCCGCTTTATCGTTCTGGCGATTCGCTCTCCGAGCCTCTGTTCAACCTTCGCAAACATCCGGCCTTTCGCCCTGTGTCAACTACGGCCGCGTTCAACAATAACATCTATGGCGGCAACGGGCAGTTACAGCTTTCGCAGTTCACCAATACGCGACTTATAGGTCGGTCCGTTTGGAACACGCGGTGGAAGCTCGTAATCCCCGGCTACAAATTGCTCAACGATCCAAATGACGGCCTCGACCGATTTGTGAATACGGTCAAAGACATCAAGCTCTATTACGTGACTTACTCCTACGCTGGTAACTAACATTAACACCATTCCATGAACACTTCTGCATCACTTAAATCGGATCGAGCTAATCTAAGTTCATTGTTCAGCGTTACTTGGTCCTTATCGCTTCTAATTCTTGCGCTTGCCCTCACGGCGCACGCCTTTCCGCCTGCCCTGCCGCATACCATCTACGGCATGGCGCGTGATGAATACGGCAACCCGCTCGGCACCAATGCCACCATCGTGCTCACCACGTCCACTGGTGTCATTCTCAAAGCAACGGTTGACACCGACCTTGAGCCCGGCGTCAACTATCGGCTCACTGTGCCGCTTGATGCCGGTGTTCGCACCGACGCCTATCGAGGCGACGCCGTGAACTCCACCGTGCCGTTCCGCATCAAAGTCAGTTTGAATAACACGCTCCTGCTGCCAATTGAGATGAGTGGCGATTATTCGCTCATGGGCCAGCCCGGTAAGCAGACGCGCATTGACCTTACACTTGGCGAGGACACGAATGGCAACGGCCTGCCCGACGCGTGGGAGCTGGCCATGATTTCCGCGCGCGGCTGGAATCTTACGCTGGCGAACCTCCGAACCAATAACATGCCCGGCGGCGGTGGCGTCTCGCTCATGCAGGAATACATCGCCGGCACCTATGCGTTCGAGGATGACACCGGGCTTAACATCAAAATAGCCCGCTTTGATAACGGTGCGCCTGTGATCGAGTTCATGGCTGTGCGGGGACGCACTTACACGATCGTGGGGTCGGCGGATTTGAAAACGTGGAGCACTGTGTCCTTCAAGGCCGACATGACCGATCCCAACACCGGATTGGTTCAGGCGCAGACGGTGGACAACTACGAGTCCACAACCGTGAAGCTCATGCAAGTCACCGTGCCCGCGCCCGCGAGCGGTCCGCAGCCGCTCTTCTTCAAGCTCCGCATCCAGTGAGGCGACCATGCTGCGGAAACTTTTCAACCCCGCTCAAATCGCGCTGCTGTCCGGCTTGCTTTTCTCGGGCGTCGCAGGATGCAAGCGCGAGGAGGTGTCGCTGCCGGAAATTCCCCGGTCGGCTCTCGCATTGAAGGAGGGGCACCTTTATCGCAACGGGCAGGCCTCGCCGTTCAACGGATTTGTAATCGAGCGCTATCCCGGCGGCGCGATCGAGTCGCGTTCCGCGGTTTCAAACGGGCTTCTCCACGGCGCTTCCGAGGGCTGGCACACGAACGGCACGCTGCAGGTCCGCGAGAATTTCGAGGCCGGCTTCTCGCACGGGTTGCGCACGAAATGGTTTACGTCCGGTGCGAAGCAATCCGAGGCGATGATCGAGCACGGCAAGCTAAACGGCACGTTCCGCCGCTGGGATGAAAAGGGAACGCTCGTCGAGCAGATCGAACTTCGCAACGACAAACCCGATGGCCTGTCCATCGCCTACTACCCGGATGGCTCGGTGAAGGCGCGTGTGCGGATGGGGGCCGGCGTCGTCGTCGAGCGCGAGAACTTCAAGCCGGGAGAACTGCGCGAGCCGCCGGTGATGACTGCGGCCAAAAAATGAAGCGGGCTGTGATGAATCCCGCGCTCAGGCTTCTGTCGCTGTTACTGGCCCTCGCTCCTGCGGCTGCTGGCGCGCAGACACTCTCGCTCGATTTCGCCCGCGTCAGCGGCGGCGGCGGCTTTTCCTCCGGCGGCAGTCTGTCGCTGGCCGGCACGGTTGGACAAGCCGAGGCGGGGCAGCAACTGACCGGCGGCGGTTTCGCGCTGGACCTCGGTTTTCTTGCGGTCGTGCTTAATCCCTCCGCGAACAACCCGCCGGTGGTCACGTTTTCCGCCACCAACCTGATCGTAGTTGAAGGCACGGGTCCCTTTGCATCCGCGAATTTCGCGACGTTTTCGCCCGGTCCTCCGAACGAATCCAGCCAGATACTCATCGGCTACACCGTGACGAACAGTGATCCGACGCTGTTCGCCGTGCAGCCAGCGATTGACAACGGCGGCACGCTGACCTTCACGCCGGCGACCAACGTCAACGGGACGACAACAGTGACCGTAATTGCACAGGACAACGGCGGGACGGCCAATGGCGGTGTGGACAAAAGCACAAACACCATCACCATCTCGGTGCTGACGTTCCAGACGGCTGCGATGGGCGGCATTCCGGCATTCGCGCTCGACTCCCTCAACAACACCAACATTGGCCGCGTCCTCACTAACGCCACGCCGGTTTCGTTCGACACAAACTTCATCCAAAGTGCGACCTACATGCCGGCCACGGGGCTGTTGCAGATTCTGCCCGTGGCAGGGCAGGACGGATCCAGCAACCGAACGACCGTCATGGTGCTGGTGCAGTTCAGCGACGGCACGTCGCAGGTGTTGCCAGTGACTGTGACAGTGTATCAGCCGCTTCTGACGAGTGCGGCCGGCGATCCAACCTACACCTCCACGTTCAGCACGCCGCTGTTCAACCCGCAGACCGGCCTGTTCGAGCAGAAGGTGCGCGTCGTCAACAACACGCCGCTCAGTTTCACGGCCCTGCGCATTACGGCGACGAACCTGCCGGTCGGCGTGGTTCTGCGCAACGCCACCCTCACGAGCGGCGGTTTCGCTTACATTGATTACAATATCGCCATTCCGCCAGGCGGCTCGGTGACATTCATGCTGGAGTATTTCAGTCCCGTTCAGACGCCATTTGCCACAGGCCTGAAGTTGGAACTGCTCTCGCAACGGCGCGTGGTCGCACCGCCCGTCAACGCGGTGATGGCAGCCGTGGCCGGCTTTCTGGGTTACACACTGGACGGTCACGCGAAGTTCTACCTCGAACTGCCCACGCAGGTTGGAGTGAACTACTACGTGCAATATCAGGACGTGCTCGGCACGCCGTGGAAAACCTCGCCCGTCGTCATCACCGGAACAGGGGACAAGGTCCAATGGATGGACGACGGCCCCCCCAACACCGACTCGCTGCCGGGGACAACCCGCTTCTACCGCATCGTCGTCGGGCAGTGATGGCTTGGGCGTTGCATCCGCGCCACAATGTTCTTCACCCCTCGGACAAATGCCGTCTGACCAGCGCGTCTTTCCTCAATTTTGTTTCTTGTGAGAGCGCTGCACCGCGTTACGTTGATCAACGCGCATGAGGCCCAACCGCATCCTGCACATGGATGGCGACAGTTTTTTTGCGAGCTGCGAGATCGCAATCAACAAAAAACTGGAAGGCCGCGCCGTGTGGGTCGGCGGCGGGCGACGCGGCGACGGGATCGTGATCGCGGCGAACCGCGCGGCGAAAAAATTTGGCATCGAGACGGGCATGGCCTGCTTCGAGGCGCAGCGACGCTGCCCGAGGGGCGTGCTGTGCCGGCCGCATTACGACGAGTATCGGCGGCTCTCGGCGGAGATGTTCCACATTTTGGAGCAGTATGCGCCGACACTCGTGCCAATCTCGATTGACGAGGGTTTTCTCGATTTCACCACGATGGACGCGCACGTGTGGCGCGACACGACGCCGAAAAATTATGTCGAGGAAATCCGCGAGCGCATCCGGCGCGAGCTGCGTTTGCCCGTGTCCGGCGGGCTGGCGAACTCGGCGCGGCTCGCGAAGCTCGCGACGGACGCGGGCAAGCCGGGCTTCCTCGAAGTGCCCGCGGGACAGGAGAAGGAATTTTTGCGCGACCGGCCCGTGCGCGAGATGTCCGGTCTCGGCTCGCGGCGCGAACGCGCGCTGGCCGGGCTGGGCGCGCGGACGTTCGGCGAGGTGGCGACGCTGCCTTCGATGCTGTTGAAGCAAAAGTTCGGCATCTGGGGCCAGCAGCTCTGGCTCTTCGCAAACGGCCGCGGGAACGAGCCGCTGCTGCTCGAAGTGAAGGATCGAGCGAGCATTTCGAGCAACACGACGCTGCCCTACGACGAGCCGGATTACGAAGCGGCGCTGACTTTCTCGTTGAGCGAGGCGACGCGGCTCGTGGGGCAGTTGCGGCGAGAGCAATTGCAGGCGCGCGAGCTGGCGCTGACGATCCGCTTCAACGACTTCACCGAGGCGGGCGCGGGCCATCGCTTTCAGCATCCGCAATTTTTGAACTCCGTCATCAATGCGGCGCTGGAGGGCATGTTCCGTGACGTGATAAGCCGCGCGTTCAAGCCGGTGCGGCAGATTCGCCTCGCGTTCTGGAACCTCGCGCCGCTCGACACGCAGCCAACGCTGTGGGGCACGACGGATGCCGAGCGCTGGGGCGCGCTAGATGACGCGGCGCACCAATTGAACTCGCAGTTCAGCCGGCCCGAAAAGCCCGCGTTGATGACCGGCGCGCAGCTCGCGCTGCGCCAGCTCGACGACGCGCACAAAAATCCCAAGGCCAAATGCCCCTTCGTGCCGCAGCGCGAGATGGTCAAGAAGCTCTGGGGCACCGACGCCGACCCGCTCGCGCACAAGAGCGAATGGGAGCAGCGCCTTGCGAAAGTCAGCAAGCAGCATCAGTTCAAGCATTGATGCGGCGGGTCGTTTGGCCCGTTTCATCCCTGTTTTGAGTTGACCGCTGCCGCCGCCGCACAAATCCTCTCGCCCACGTATGCCAAATTCTTGGACCGGAAAAGGAAATCCTTACACGCGCAAGGAGGTCGTCGAACGCCTGCGCGCACAGTTGAAGAAAGGCTCGCCCATCATCGCCGCCGGCGCGGGCACGGGCATCAGCGCGAAGTTCATCGAGAAGGGCGGTGCGGACCTCATCATCATTTACAACTCCGGCCGCTTCCGCATGGCCGGGCGCGGTTCGACGTGCGGCCTCATGGCCTACGGCGATGCCAACGCCATCGCGATGGAAATCGGCGAGCATGAAGTGCTGCCCGTCGTCGAGGAAATCCCCGTCATCTGCGGCGTTCACGCGAGCGATCCGCGCCGCCGCATGTGGCACTGGCTGCTCCAGGTGAAGGACATGGGCTTCAGCGGCGTGAACAATTTCCCAACGCACTGCATCGTGGACGGCCATTTCCGCCAGGTGCTCGAGGAGACGGGCATGAGCGTCAAGCACGAGTTCGAGATGGTGCGGCTCGCGCGCAGGATGGATTTATTCAGCATCGTCTATGTCGCCACGCCCGACGAGGCGCAGGCGATGGCGGAGGCCGGCGCGGACTCGATCATCATCCACGTCGGCACCACCATCGGCGGCAGCATCGGTGTGAAGAAAGCCGTCGTCTCGATGGATGAAACCGTGAAGCGCTGCCAGGCCATCATCAACGGCGCGAAGAAGGTGCGGCAGGACATTATCTTCCTCTCGCACGGCGGCCCCATCGCCACGCCGGAGGACGCGGCTTACATCAACGAACGCACGGACTGCGTGGGCTTCGTCGGTGCATCCAGTCTCGAGCGCCTCGCCGTCGAGGACTCGCTCACGCAGCTCACGCGGCGCTTCAAAAAGATTCCTGTGCAGAAATCGGCGCTCAGGCCGTTCGCGAAACGTTGAACAGGTGTTCGTTTAATCCACCGAGTCTAGAATTCAACCGTGCTCTGCAACGTCCATCAAAGACATACGCCATGAAACTTCTCGCCCAGGCATTTGTCGCGGTCCTGATCGCCAGCTCCACGCTGAACGGCACAGCCCAAGAGTGGACACGCTTCCACGGCCCGAACGGCACGGGCATCAGCCACGCGAAGACGATTCCTACAAAACTCAGCGACGCGGACTTGAACTGGAAGGTCGAGCTGCCCGGCGTCGGCCACTCGTCGCCGGTGCTGTGGGGCGAGAAGCTTTTCATCACATCCGCAAATCCGGCAGGTGGCGTGCGCGTGCTCTGCTTCAACGCGATGGATGGCAAGCAGCTCTGGCGGCACGATTTCGCGCAGGTTCCATTCACCCCGCACAAGTTCAACAATTTTGCTTCCTCGACGCCCGCAACGGATGCCGAGCGCGTTTATGTCGCGTGGAATGAGACGGAGCACTTCAAGCTTGCCGCGCTCGATCACAGCGGGAAAGTTGTTTGGGAGCGCGACTTCGGGCCGTTTGTGAGCCAGCACGGCTGCGGCATCTCGCCGATTGTCCATGACGGCAAGGTGATTCTCGGCAACGAGCAGGACGACGTGAAGTTTGTGAAGGACAGCACGCGCAGCGGCGAGAGCTTCATCGTCGCTGTGGACGCGAAAACCGGCTCGACCGTGTGGCAGACGCCGCGGCACAGCGCGGTTGTCGCTTACTCGACTCCGTGCGTGTATCAGCCCAAGGGCGCCAAACCGGAGCTGATTTTCAACAGTCAAGGTCACGGCATCTACGCGCTGGATTCGGACACCGGCAAAGTGCTGTGGGAATACGATCAGGCGTTTGACAAGCGCAGCGTCAGTTCGCCGCTCGTCGCGGGCGACATCATCTTCGGCTCGTGCGGCAGCGGCGGCGGCGGGAACTTCATCACCGCGGTCAAGGCCGGCGATCCGGCGCGCAAGCAACCCGCCGCGCTTGCCTACCAGATGAAGAAATCCGCTCCCTACGTGCCGACGGGCGTCGTCGTGGGCGACCTCGCGTGGTTCTGGAGCGACGGCGGGTTCCTCACCTGCCTGCATGCGCCGAGCGGGGACATTCGTTATCAGGAACGCGTCGGCGGAAATTTCTTTGGATCGCCGGTGTGGATTGACGGGCGGCTGTTTTGCATCTCCACTTCGGGCGAACTCGTCGTCGCCGAGGCGGGCGAGAAGTTCAACGTGCTGCACCGTTACGCGCTGAATGAACTCTGCCACAGCACGCCCGCAGTCGCGCTGGGCCGGCTGTTCATCCACACGGAAAAACATCTCTGGAGCTTTGGCGACACGAAAAGTGTGGCGAAGTGATGCGTCTCATGCTGCGCGAGCTGGCTTTGCAGAAATGTTCTCCAGCAGTTTTCGCGCGCACGCTTCGGCGAAGGCCGCGTCATTGATGGCGCAGTCCATCTCAATCACGGGAATGTCCTTCCGCAGGCTGGCCTTGAGGTTTTGAAACAGCGCCTTGTCCGCCAACGGGTCATGGAACTTCTGCCCCGTCGCGCTGATGACGCTGATGGCCCTCAAGGGAATGAGCACGGTGACGGGCGCGGTTGAGAGATTGATTTTCTGTGCTAGAATTTTGCCGAATTGCGCGCACTCGTCCGGCGTCGTGCGCATGAGCGTCACCTGCGGATTGTGCTGATAGAAATTTCTTCCGGCGAACTTCTGCGGGACAGTTTCCGGCGGGCCGAAGTTCACCATGTCGAGGCAGCCTGGGGTGACGATGGCGGGCACACCTTTGCGCGCCGCGGCTTCGCATCGCGTCGGCCCGGCGCTCAAGATTCCACCGACCAATTCATCCGCCCATTCCGTCGTCGTGATGTCGAGCACGCCGGTGACGAGGCCAGCTTCGATGAGAGATTCCATCGAGCGGCCACCAGTGCCAGTCGCGTGAAACACGAGCACTTCGTAACCAGCTTGTTCCAAGATTTTTTGCGCGTGCTGCACACAGGCTGTCGTGTTGCCGAACATGCTGGCAACAATGATGGGCTTGTCCTCGCCGCGCGAAACCTGCGACTCGACCATGCCGCAAATTGCGCCGGCGGCGCGCGTGAGAATCTCCCGTGAAATGCGGTTCATGCCCGAAACATCCACGATTGCCGGGAACATCACGATGTCCTTGACGCCGACGTATTGCGCCGTGTTTCCGCTCGCCAGAGTGGACACCATGAGTTTTGGAAAACCAATTGGTAAAGCCCGCATCGCCGCCGTGCTGATTGCGGTGCCGCCGCCGCCGCCGAGGGAGATGACGCCGTCAACCCGTTTTTCGCCAGCTAGCCGAGCCATGACGATTGGCGCGCCTCGCGACATCGCCCCGACCGCCTCGCCACGGTCGTTCTTCGCCACGAGCGCCGCGAGGTCAATCCCCGCGGCGGCGGCGATTTCGTGACGTGTGATGTCTGGCTTGAGCTTTGGTTCGCCAAGTGTGCCCGTGTCCACGACGAGCACGCGATGCCCGCGTTTGCGGATGAGTTCCGCCACGAAGGCGTGCTCCTCGCCCTTTGAATCCATCGTGCCCAGGACTGCTATTGTTGCCATAGGAAAACGGGCCGACGTTAATCCCACGCCGCCGCGAATGGCAGGCTAAAATTGTTCTTGCGCAGGCCGGATATTTCGTTAACTTCTGTTGTGACAGAAATAACTGACACAATGAAAAAACTAAGCCCAGTCCAGCAAAAGTTCATCCTTCACTGGGGCGAGATGGGCGCCCGCTGGGGCATCAATCGCACCGTTGCGCAGATTCATGCGTTGCTCTTTATCACGCCGAAGCCGCTGACGGCGGAGGAAATCTCCGACACGCTGGGGGTGGCGCGCTCGAATGTGAGCACGAGCCTCAAGGAGTTGCAGGCGTGGGGCATTGTCCGGCTCGTGCACGTTCTTGGAGACAAGCGGGACCATTTTGAAAGCATGAAAGACGTGTGGGAGATGTTCCGGATCGTCCTCGACGAGCGTAAGAAGCGCGAGATTGACCCCACGCTCACCGTGCTTCGCGACTGCATCCTCGAGGCCGAAAAGGACAAACAAACCGACGACCACACGCGGCAGAAGCTCCGCGAGCTGTGCGATTTTTTTGAAACGACGACAGCATGGTATGCGCAAATCCGCCAGTGGCCGACCGGCGCGCTGACCAAGTTCGTCAGACTCGGGGACAAAGTGCGCAAGCTCCTTGGTATCGGCGAAACCGACGCAAAGAAATGACGGCCACCGTGAAAACGGGTGCAACAACTCAGACTGCCGGAAACGGTATCCTCTTCTACGATGCCTCGTGTCCGCTCTGCGCCGGGATGGCCGCGCGGTGGGAAAGCAGGCTTCGAGCGCGTGGCTTCACCCTCGTGCCGCTCCAATCCGACGCGGCTGTGCAGCTCTCCCTTCCGCCAGAGGAGCTGCTCCGGGAAATGCGCATTCTCACGCCCGACAACCGTGTGCGCGGCGGCGCGGACGCCGTGATTTTTCTCTCGCAACGTTTTTGGTGGGGCTGGCCTCTCGCGCTCTTCGCCAAACTTCCCGGCGCGATGACGGTGCTTCGCTTCGGCTATCGGAAAATCGCGGCACGCCGCCACTGCGCTGCCGGCTCCTGTCAAATCAACGGAGGCTCATGATGAAAACTCTTTGTCCGCCAATGCGCGACTGGATGCCGCGGCTTAAAATGCTTCTGACGTATCATGCCAAAACGAAAAATCTACCGTGCGATTTGCGCAAGAAATCTCCCGCCAAACGCCGTCGCCGCACGACCGCGTTCTTCGAAATGCCATGATGCCTGGCCGCATCATCCTCGCCGGCGGCAGTGGGTTCATGGGCCACGTGTTGTTGGACGAGGCAGCGCGAACACGGCTGGCGCGAACGCCCGGCGAGCCGTTGTTCGTCGCGGACTGGGCCCGTGCGGTGTTCATGCATTTCGCGGTGGATGCAGATGCGCTTCAACGCGAAGTGCCCTTCGCGCTGGATGATCGGGAGGGACGGGCCTTCGTAAGCTTGGTTGCATTCACGATGAGCGCGATGCGGCCGCGCTACGGCGGCAAACTTGGCGCGTGGTTCGCGCGGGGTTTCGGCGAGAGCCGCTTCCTGAACGTGCGGACCTACGTGCGTCACGCGGGCGAGACGGGCATCTACTTCCTGGCAGAATGGCTCTCGAACGGCTGGAGCGTGCCGCTCGGTCCGGTGATGTTCGGTCTCCCGTATCGCTTCGGACGGCTGAACTACGAGCACACGCACGAGAGCGGCGAAGTGCGCGGAAGGGTCACTGCCACGGGAAGCAACAACGCGCTCACTTACCACGCGAACATGGCGCCCGACACGCGCTTTGAGACCAGCGAGGCGGGGTCGCTCGCCGAATTTCTGATGGAACGCTACACCGCGTTCACGTTCCGCCGGAGCCAGCGCAGATTGTTCCGCGTTTGGCATGAGCCGTGGAAGCACGCTGAAATCGAATTGAATGCCATCAATTTCGATTTGCTCAGTGAAAACTGGCCGTGGTTCCGACGCGCGGAATTCATCGGCGCGAACTACTCGCCCGGCGCACGAAACGTTTGGATGGGCCGGCCGCACAAGATTGAATCCTTCCAATTCGCCCCGCGCTGATGCGTCAGCACCGCTGTAGCGACAGGCGACAATCACTCCCCTGCTCCGCCCACTGCTTGAACGTGTGCGAACTCGACATTCGCGCCGCGCATCGGTTTCATCTCCCGAACTCCGCGCATGGAACACTGGCAACAAATCTACAACCCGCTCGGGAACGCTCTTCTCTCAACGCTTGTTGCCGCGCTGCCGGTGGTCGTGTTGCTCGGTGCGATTGCATGGCTGGAAATCCGCATTCACTTCGCCGCGTTGCTCGGTCTGGCCGTGGCCCTGGTTGTTGCAATTGCTGTGTATCACATGCCGGTGAAGGCTGCGGCGGCCACGACGGCGTTCGGCGCGGCTTACGGGCTGTTTCCCATTGGATGGATTATTCTCAACCTGATCTTCCTCTATCAGCTCACGGTCGAGCGCGGCTTGTTCGCGTTGTTGCGCGACAGCCTTGCGCGTGTCGCACCGGATGCGCGCGTGCAAGTCATTCTCATTGCATTTTCGTTTGGTGCGTTCTTTGAAGGTGCGGCGGGCTTCGGCACGCCGGTGGCCGTGACGGCGGCAATTCTGATTCAACTCGGCTTCAAGCCGCTGCAAGCCTCCGGCCTCTCACTCATCGCGAACACCGCGCCGGTCGCTTACGGCGCGCTCGGCACGCCGATCATCACGCTCGCCAAAGTCACGGGCCTCGATGAACACGCTCTCTCCGCGATGGCCGGGCGGCAACTGCCGTTCTTTTCCGTGCTCGTGCCGTTTTGGGTGGTGTGGGCGTTCGCGGGATTCCGCGGAATGCTTGGCGTGTGGCCCGCGGCGCTGACGGCAGGTCTGGCCTTCGCGGTGCCGCAGTTCCTTGTCTCAAACTTCCACGGGCCGACGCTCGTGGACATCGTGGCCGCAATGTGCTCCATCGCCGCGCTGCTGGTGCTGCTGAAATTCTGGCGGCCGAAGGACGGATGGAAAATGGAAACGGGAACAGTGAATTCAGCAAACAGAATTCAGAATTCACACCCAGATCAATCCACCGCAGTTGTCCGAAAAACGTGGCTGCCGTGGATTTTGTTGAGTGTGGTGTTATTCGTGTGGGGATTGCCACGCGTAAAAACTGCAATGGATTCCGTTTCCGCGCCGAAGTTTGAAGTTGGTGGGTTGCACAACGTCATCGTGCGCACGCCGCCGGTCGTGCCCGTGCCAACGACGGACAAGCCGACCAAGCCGGAGGAAGCCGTCTTCAGGCTCAACTGGCTTTCCGCCACCGGCACGGGAATTCTTGCGAGCGCGTTGCTTGCCGGACTTTGCATGGGCTTCTCCGTCGTTGAGATGACCCGCATCTACATACGGACACTCAAGCTCGTGCGCTTTTCCCTGCTCACCATTGCGGCGATGCTCGCGCTCGGCTACGTCACACGCTACTCGGGCACCGACGCCACGCTCGGGCTCGCGCTCGCGAAGACCGGCGCGCTGTATCCGTTCTTTGGCACGCTGCTCGGGTGGCTCGGTGTGGCGCTCACGGGCAGCGACACGGCGAGCAATGTGTTGTTCGGCAGCCTTCAGCGCATCACCGCCGAGCAGACCAGCGTGAACCCGATTCTCATGTGCGCGGCGAACAGCACCGGCGGCGTGATGGGCAAGATGGTGGACGCGCAAAGCATCGTCGTGGCAAGCACGGCGACGAACTGGTTCGGCCACGAGGGAGCGATCTTGCGCTACGTGTTCTTCCACTCCATCGCGCTCGCGGCGCTCGTCGGCGTGCTGGTGTATTTGCAGGCGAACGTCGCGCCGTTCAGCGCGATGGTAGTAAAGTGACATGGAGAATCCTGTTCAAACGAAGTCAACGCGTCGTGGGCTGTGGCTCGTGATCGCCGCCTTTGCCAGTGCGCTCGCGTTCACGACATGGGATGTCACGCGCCCGCAGGATGACGGCGTTGCGCTGCGTCGGGCTGCGTTTGAAGGTGACCTGAATCGGCTCAAGGAAATCATCCAGCACCAACCGAACTTGGTGAACTCAGCGCCGCGACCGATCAACACGAACACTTACGTCCACTCGATCAGAATGATGATGCACTCTTGGGTTCCAAACAAGAGTTCACCCGGTGAATCCTTTGAAGAGCTGGAGGCGGCAGAATGTTGTGCGTTGATTGATGCCATTGCCCGGACAAACCGCGCGGCGGCAATTTTGATCATCGAAGCCGGTGCCAATGTGAACGCGACAAACCGATTTGGTTTCGCACCGCTTCATGCCGCGATTGACATCCACGATTTCCAGATGGCACAGTTGCTACTGGAGAAAGGTGCGAAGACGAGCACGGTTGCATTCAACCTATACACACCACTGCATCGGGCATCGTTGTTTGGAAAAACTGAAATGATTCAGCTCCTGATTACGCAAGGCGCGGACATTCGGACAACAAACAGGAGTGGTGCCACACCTCTGCACATGGCTGCCCTTGCTGGAAATCTTCGGGCGGTCGAATTCCTCCTGGCAAACGGTGCGGATATGAATGCGATGACCGTGAGCGGTTATACGCCACTTCGATCCGCGCGCAGAAACAACCGCACCAACGTCGTCATGCTGCTGGAGAGCCGCGGGGCCAAGGACTGAGACCGGAGTTAAAATCGTTCGACAAAGTCCGCCGTCCGTCGCATCGTCCCATCAGTCACAAACCGCTACTGATATGAAACTCATCCGCAGACTTCCCACCGTATCACTGCTCGCCGCGACGCTTGCCTTTGCGCCCGCGAAGGCCCGTGCCTTCTCGAACGACGAGGACCATCTCGTTTTTTCAACAATGGACCTGCTCGTGGCAAGGCCCGCAGGCATCGGCCTCATCGGCGCCGGCACGGGGCTTTTCCTCGCTACGCTGCCTTTCACCGTCGTCATCGGGCAGGTCGGCGAGGCTCGCCGGACGTTTATTGACGGCCCGTTCAAGGCCACCTTCAGGCGCAAGCTCGGCTCGACGGAAATGGATTAATCTGCGCAATCCACTGTTTCTCGCGCACATTTTCCAACTCGACTCATGCACGAACCACTTTTCGTTCCGAAAAATTTCTCCCGCCGCGGCGCCATTCGCATCAGCGCTGGCACACTGCTCGCACTCGGACTCTGGCCCGGCCGCCTCCGCGCCGCGGACAACGGCAAGGGCGGCGAATTTACCTTCATCGCTGTCAACGACCTCCATTATCTCAACGAGAAGTGCGAGCCGTTCTTCGCGCAAATGGTAAAGCAGATGAAGGCGACGGAGCCGAAGGCCGAGTTCGCGCTCGTCGTCGGCGACGTGTGTGAGCACGGCAAGCCGGAGCAGCTCGGTCCCATCCGCGCCGTGCTCGACTCTCTCGCGATGCCCTACAGCGTCGTCGTCGGCAACCACGACTACATCACGCCGACGGATCGCAAGCCGTGGGAGCAGCGCTTCCCCGACAGTCTCAATTACCACTTCGCGCATCGCGGCTGGCAGTTCATCGCGCTGGATTCGAGCGAGGGACAGAAGGCTGGCAAAGTCACCGTGCAGCCGCACACGTTGCGCTTCCTTGACGACACGCTGCCGAAGCTCAAGAAGGAAGTGCCCACGGTCGTCTTCACGCATTTCCCGTTCGGCCCGCTCACGCCGTCGCGACCGCTCAACGCCGATGCCGTGCTGGAGCGCTTCAAGGAATTCAACCTCGTCGCGGTGTATAACGGGCACTTCCACGGCTTCACCGAGCGCACGCTCGGCAAGACCGTGCTCACGACGAACAAGTGCTGCTCCTTCTCTCGCGCGAACCACGACAAGACGCCGGAGAAAGGCTACTTCGTCTGCACCGCGAAGGAGGGCCGCATCGAACGGCGCTTCGTCGAAGTGAAACTGGCGTGATTGCCTAAATTCACCGGATGAATCGAAAGCACACCACGCACGTCACAATGAAATCCACCGTCCTCACCATCGCCCTGTGCTCGTTTATCGCGCCGCCACTCTTCGCCCAGGACAAACCCGCTGCGCCGCAGAAGAAGGCCGCCAAGCGCGAGACGCCGCGCGAGCCTTCGCCGGGCACCACGCTGAAGGAGTTCACCTACAAGCACGCGTCGGACACCGATCTCAAAATTATCGTTCACTATCCCGCCGGCTGGAAGGCCGGAGACAAACGGCCGGCCATCGTCTTTTTCTTCGGCGGCGGCTGGAAAAACGGCCAACCCGCGCAGTTCTTCTCGCAGGCCGATTATCTCGCCACGCGCGGCATGGTCACGGCGCGCGCCGATTACCGCGTGCAATCGCGGCAGGGCGTCACGCCCGACGCATGCGTCGAGGATGCCAAGTCCGCCGTGCGCTGGATGCGCGCGCACTCCGCCGAGCTCGGCGTGGACCCCGACCGCATCGTCGCGAGCGGCGGCTCGGCGGGCGGCCACACTGCGGCCTGCACCGCGATGTGCGAAGGATTTGAGGCAAAGGGCGAGGACTTGAAAGTGTCATCCAAGCCGAACGCGCTCGTGCTCTTCAATCCCGCACTCGACCTCGCGGCGCTCAACGTCGTCAGCCAGTGGCAGGCGGGCAAGGACATCATTCCGCGGATTGATCCGGCGCAGCACATCACCAAAGGACTCGTGCCGACGGTGTTGTTCTTCGGCACGGCTGACCGCATGATCGAGCACGCGCGGCAGTTCGCCGCGCGCTCCACACCGCTTGGCAACCGCGTCGAGCTTTACAGCGCCGCGGACATGCCGCACGGATTCTTCAACCGTCCCCCGTGGACCGAAATCACCGCCCGCAAGGCGGATGAATTCCTCGCCTCCATTGGTTATCTCACGGGCGAGCCGACGCTCAAGCTGCCGGAAGGCTCGAGCGAGGCGCTGAAACGAGAGAAATAGTTGCACGGAAGTTTTAATGGAGCCGATTCTGGGTTGAACTGTTTCACGCCCCGCATATCCTCGCCGCAGACAAATCTCATCCGCATGAAACAACTTCTCTTGCTCGCCTCCATGCTGTCCCTTGCCGTGTCACTGCATGCCCAACCCAAGGAAGCCTTCCCGCTCTGGCCGGAAGGCGCGCCGTTGCAGCACGGCAGCGACCCCGTGAAGGACATCCCCACGCTCACGCCCTTCTGGCCCGACCCGTCGAAGGCCACCGGCGCGGCAGTGGTGATTTGTCCCGGCGGCGGCTACGGCGGCCTCGCATCGCACGAGGGCAAGGACTACGCGCTGTTCCTCAACGAGCAGGGCATCGCGGGCTTCGTGCTCAAGTATCGCCTCGGCTCCGCGGGCTACCGGCATCCCGCGATGCTTAATGACGTGAACCGCGCGATCCGCAACGTCCGCGCAAATGCCGCGGCGTGGAAGCTCGACGCCAAGCGCATCGGCGTGATGGGCAGCAGCGCGGGCGGGCACCTCGCGTCCACGGCCATCACGCACTTCGACGCGGGCAAGGCGGACGCCAGCGACCCGATCGAGCGGGTGAGTTCGCGGCCCGACGCGGGCATCCTGTGTTATCCTGTCATCACGATGGGGCCGAACACTCACAACGGCTCGAAGAACAACCTGCTCGGCAAGGAACCGTCCGAGGAACTGGTAAAGTTGCTCTCCAACGAACTGCAAGTGACCAAGGACACGCCGCCGACGTTCCTCTTTCACACGTGGGAGGACAAAGCCGTGAAGGTCGAGAACAGTTTGGAATTCGCCGCCGCGCTCAAGCGGAACGGCGTGCCGTTTGACCTGCATATTTTCGAGAAAGGTCCGCACGGCATCGGGCTCGGCGTGAAGGGCTACGATCCGGCAAAGGACGACGCGGCCAAACTCCATCCATGGACGCGCGACCTCGTCGTGTGGCTCAAGGTGCAGGGCTTCGCGAAGTAAATCATTCCGTTCATCTTCTCCGCGAAGACTGCCGCGCTGCACGAGGCGCGCTTCCGCCGGATTGCATTCGCGGCGTTGTTCGATTATCCCTCTCGCGCCATGCCTGCCGCATCCATTGTGAGCATTCGCGACCTGACGAAAGTTTACCGTCAGGGCGACATTGACGTGACGGCGCTGCGCGGCATTTCGCTCGACATCGCGGCGGGCGAGTTCCTCGCGCTCATGGGGCCGAGCGGCTCCGGTAAATCCACCCTGCTCCACATCATCGCCGGCGTGGACCGGCCCACGAGCGGCACGTGCCGCGTGCAGGACATTGATGTGACGCAACTGAGCGAGTCCTCGCTCGCCGACTGGCGCAACCAGAACGTCGGCTTCGTTTTCCAGTCGTTCAACCTCATCCCCGTGCTCACCGCGTTCGAGAACGTCGAGCTGCCGCTGCTGCTCACGCGGCTTGGCCCGCGTCAGCGGCGCGAACAAGTCCGCACCGCGCTCGAACTCGTCGGCCTCGGCGACCGCGCGCACCATCTGCCGCGGCAGCTCTCCGGCGGACAGGAGCAGCGTGTCGCCATCGCGCGCGCCCTCGTGACCGATCCCGCGCTCATCGTCGCCGACGAGCCGACCGGCAACCTCGACTCGAGCAGCGCGCAGGACGTGCTCGGCATTTTGCAGGCGTTGAGCAAGACCGCGGGCAAGACCGTCATCCTCGTCACGCACGACCCCAAGGCCGCGGCGTTCGGCTCGCGCACCATTCACCTTGAGAAGGGCGAACTGGCGGCATGAAGAATTTACAATTTACAATTTCCAACTGCGAATTGCCGCCGCTCGGCTCGCAGGGCGTGGAGTCCGGCAAATTGGCAATTGAAAATTGGCAGTTGAAAATCTCCCCGTGACCGTCGCCACCTTCATCGCCAAGAACGCCCTGCGCAACAAGCGCCGCGCCGCGCTCTGCATCCTCAGCGTGGCGGCAAGCCTCTTCCTCCTTGTCACGCTGCTCGTGGCCTTGCGCGAGTTCACCATCCCGCCGGAGGACGTCGGCGCGTCTCTGCGCATCATCGTGCGCAACAAGGTCTCGCTCGCGAACGTCCTGCCCATGCGCCAGCGCGCCGTGCTGGAGCGCATCCCCGGCGTTGAGGCCGTCACGCCCTTCACCTACTACGGCGGCAAGTTCAAGGACGAGGAATTCCCCAAGTTCGCCCAGTTCGCCATTGACCCGAAGCAGCTCAAGACACTTTTGCCCGAGGCGAAGATCGCCGCAGACCAGATGGACGCCTTCATCAAGGACCACCGCTCGTGCCTCGTCGGCAAACTCACCGCCGAGAAGTATCACATGAAGATCGGCGACCGCCTGCCCTTCGTCGGGACGCTCTGGCCGGCGGATGTGGAGCTGAAGGTCGCCGGCTTTTACTCCGGCACCATTGACGACCGCAACCTCTTCTTCCACCACAAGTATCTCGACGACGCCACGGGCAACACCGGCAACGTCGGCACCTGGTGGGCCAAGGCCCGCTCCATCGAGGAGATGACCCCGGCGCTCGACGCCATCAACCGCGCCTTCGCCAACTCCTCCTGCGAGGTGCGCGCCGAGACCGAGCGGGCGTTCCAGTTGAGCATGGTGTCCATGTGGGGGAACATCAAGATACTCATCGGCTCCATCTGCACCGTCGTGGTGTTCACGCTCGTGCTCGTGTCGGCCAGCACCATGAGCATGGCCATCCGCGAGCGCATGAGGGAACTCGCCGTGCTCAAGGCCATCGGCTTCCAGCAACGCGAGCTGTTTGCCTTCATCCTCGCGGAAAGTTTCGGCCTCGCGATGATCGGCGCGCTGCTCGGCATCGGCGCCGCCTACGTCGTCTTTGAACCCATGCAGATCATGCAGAAGATCACCGGCGGCATCTTCATCACCTTTGAAGTCACCCCGCGCATCATCGGCATGGCCGCGGCGGTCGCGGCGGGACTCGGCGTCGTCGCGAGCCTCGCGCCCGCGCGCGCGGTGCGCCGCATGAGTGTTGTGGAAGGCTTGAAGACCCTCGACTGACCTGTCGTGCCAGCGGTTCTGCGCATCCACGGCTTCAGTCCGTCCCAGCGCAAGACAATCGAACAAAATAAGTGACGCTTTGGGTCCGGTTGGTGTGACGTTTCCCATGAGGGTTATTCCCCATTCCCTTCATCGGCCCCTGCTGGCAGGTTGAGTCAACAAACGCTCGGTGCGGGTCAGCGTTCTTCGCGTTTCTGTTTAAGAATTGACTGGCCAAGTTTCCGTGCCAACAAAAATCATGTCATTCGAGCACGCCCAAGTTCTCTACGTGGAAGACCAGAAGGCCGTGGCCGGGCTCATCCAATTGGAGCTGCAGCAGTCCAACATCCGCGTCACGACCGTGCCCAACGGCGAGCAATGCCTGGCGCTGGCGCGCGAGCAGCGGTTCGATTTGTTCCTGCTGGACGCGATGCTGCCCGACATGGACGGCTTCGAAGTCTGCAGCCTCCTGAAAAGCGACCCCGCCTTGCACGAGGTCCCGGTGATGTTTTTCTCCGCCTACCCCAGTCCGGCTTTCGAGCGCGAAGCCAGCCGGATCGGGGCGACGGATTTTCTGCACAAGGGCATTCATTCGTCCCGCTTGGCCGCCCGCATCCTCGCCGAGGTGGAACTCGCGCGGGATCGCGCCACCCACCCGTCGCCACGGCAGCCTCCCAATCAGGACGGAGGCGCACCACCCCCGCGCAAAGGTAACTGATGGCGCAACGTTTGATCCGGCCGGTGCGACGTTTCTTCTGAGGGGTTCCCCACCTCCACCTCCTTGGCGTGCTTCAACGGGACATTTCTTTTAAGCTCACGCGGCCGGGGGGGGGGGACGGATTGTTGGACTGTGGGTGGAGTCGTGCCGGTGCGCGTGAGCCTGCGCAGGGCGGCGGAACCCTTGACCCGTTCCTCAATGATGCTGACCAGTTGCTCAGGCGAAAGCGGCTTGGCCAGATACCCGATGGCGCCGAGTGAAATGGCGATCTTGCGGCCCGCCTCGTCGGGATAACCGGTCATGATCAGAATCGGAATGGTCGCGGTCTCGGGTTTTTGTTTCAACTCCGCCAGCACGGACAAACCATCCAACTCCGGCAGGCGCACATCCAGCAGGATGACATCCGGCTGCCACGAGTGCGCCAGGGAGAGGCCCGTCTTGCCGTCCACGCAGAACTGCACCTCGAAGCCATGTTCCTGGAAAACAATTCCAAGCGCCTGCATCAGATAAAAATCATCCTCGACGACCAAAACTTTTGCCTGATGCATGGCACGATGTTAATGAGCCGCGCCACCAAGGGCAAGAACTGTTACCAATCCGGCAGCGAGTGGGGATGCGCGCGGCGGCTACACTTAAACAAGTAACCCAAACTCGGCGTTGTAGGTCTTGCCGCAGGAGCACTGCCCCTCGATGATGTCCATGTCGGGAGTCCACGAGTAGGTCAGGCCGCAACCGCACTTCACGATGTAGCCATTGCCGCTCGCAGCGTAGGCGCGCATGGCCGCGGCGGCGGGGGTTTCGAGGTCATCGCTCTCCAGTTGGGTCAGCGCGGCCTTGTCAATGTTCACCGCCATCGCGAGCCGGGTCGCCTGCGAGTTGATGATGGCTTCAAAGGTGTTCCGCACGAGGCGCGCGTTGCCGAATTGCTCGTCGCGGTGCCCGTGCAGCCACGCGAAGTGGTGCAGTATCTTCTCGCGCAGCGTGGGAGTGAGCGTGAGGCCGTTCTTGCGGCACATGAGCGCGAAGATGCGGCAAAGTTCCTGCGGCGTGTAGTCGGGAAACTCGATGAAACGGGCGAAGCGCGAGTGCAGGCCGGGGTTGGATGCGATGAAGCGCCCCATCTCCTCCGGGTAGCCTGCAACGATCACGATGAGGCGGTCGCGGTGGTCCTCCATGCGTTTAAGCAGCGTGTCAATCGCCTCGCGACCGTAGTCTTCGCCGTCCTTGGCAAGCGCGTAGGCCTCGTCAATGAAGAGGATGCCGTCGAGCGCGGACTCGATCATGGCGTTGGTCTTCACCGCGGTCTGACCGACGTATTCGGCGACGAGCGCGGCGCGGTCACACTCGACAAGATGCCCGCGCTTGAGCACGCCGAGCGACTTGTAGATGCGGCCCATCAACCGCGCGACGGTGGTCTTGCCCGTGCCGGGGTTGCCGGTGAACACGGTGTGGTAGCTGGTTGAAATCGGCGGCAAGCCTTGCTGAAGGCGCATCTGCTGGAGCCGCGCGAAGTTCGCCGCCTGCCGCACCTTGTCCTTCACTTCAAAGATGCCGACGAGTTCATCCAGCTCGACAAGGACGTGATCGAGGTTCTCACGGTTCGCGCCGCGCGCGGTGTCGGCCGCGTCGGCCTTGTTGGCGTCGCAGAGGCGCTGGATCTGGTCGAGCAGATACGCGATGAAGCGGTCTTCCTTCGACGAGACGCGGCCGTCCATCGTCGCGAACGCCTCGCACACCTCCTGCACGAGAAAAGCGTAGTAAAGCGTGATGAGCCACGGCAGTTCGAGCTTGGCGAGCACGCGGACGATCTCGCCGAAGGACTTGTCCAGCCCCTCGCGCACGCCCGGCTCGACGGCATCGTGCAGCCGGGAAATCTTATCACGCGAGTTCTGGATGTAGTCGTCAATCACGTCGCGCAAGTGGACGCCTTCCTGCTTTGCGAAGTCGCGGTTGAGCATCTGAAGCCGCTCGCGGTGTGAATTGCGAAACAGCCCGACGAAACCGCCGGGCAGTTCGTCGGCGCGGTTGCTGTAAAGACAGGCCATCCAGAACTGCGCCGAGGCGTCGGTGGTGAGGCCGAAGTCCTCACGCGGGAAAAAGACAGACCACGCGCCGCCGACGATGTTGCGGAAGGACTCGTTGAGCTGGCCGAGCAAATCCACGGTGCCCTTGGCGGACTTCTCGTAGGACATCTGTGGCGGCGTGAGGTTTTCGAGATGCTCGGCGAAGAGCTTCGCGCTGATGAGAGAGCGCGCCAGCCGCATCACGGAGTCCTTGTCGCAGCCGGTGACATTCGCGGCTTCCGGGATGCGCCGGCCAAGATCGCGCCACGCGGCCAGATACTCGGAGTCGGTCGAAAGAATCTTTTCAGCTTGCGCTTTCGTCAGCATCCGATGCGATTGGAAGTGGCTGACGAGGCCCGCGGTGTCCATCTGGTTGAAGGCCGCGAGGCTGCCGGCGTCGAGCGCGCCGTGTTCCTCGCGCTGCTTTGGGTCGCCGATGATGGAAGCGAGCACCGCGCCGGGCAGCAGCGGATGCAGAGAGAAATCTTTGACGAGTTCCATCATGTTTGGCGGCGGAAACTTTCGCCACGCTCGATGGCGATGCAAGACATTTTGGCGCGCAGGCAGGCCGTTCGCTTGCCGCGGCGTCTCAATTCTGTTAAACGCTGCGCAGCATGACTCCTCCATCGGCATACCGTCCCGGCCGCGAGATCGCTCGCGGCGGAATGGGCGCGGTGCTCGATGCGCGCGACCAGAAGCTCGGCCGTTCCGTGGCCATGAAGGTCATGCTGCGCAGCGACGCCAAAGAGGAGGAGAAGCAACGCTTCCTGCAGGAAGCCCGCGTGCTCGGCCAGCTCGCGCACCCGAACATCGTGCCGGTGCATGACCTCGGCACGGACACGCAGGGGCGGCTCTTCTACACGATGAAGCTCGTGCAGGGCGTCACGCTTCAGGACATCCTCCAGAAGCTCAAGGACGGCGACGCGGACACGCTCGCGAAGTATCCGCTCAACCATCTGCTCACTGTCTTTCAGAAAGTGTGCGACGGTGTGGCATTTGCACATTCGCGCGGCATCATCCACCGCGACCTCAAGCCGGCGAACATCATGGTCGGCGAGTTCGGCGAAGTGCTCGTGATGGACTGGGGTTTGGCAAAAATTCTTCCCGGCAGTGTGGCTGCGGAACCAGCAGAGCCGCCCGCCATCAGTGCGGCTTCCGTCACGGTCGCGGCAGCGCCAACCGTGGCAATGGCGCGGGGAGCGACCACCCTGACCGGACCTGCTGAAGAACTGAGCACGTTGCGCGTGCCGCAGACGGGCGAATCGTCCGACATTTTTGTGGATGCTCCTCAAAAACCCGCCACGTCCCATCTCACCATGGAAGGCGACGTGCTCGGAACGCCGAATTACATGGCGCCAGAGCAGGCTGAGGGACGGACGGTGGATCTCGACGCGCGCGCGGACGTGTATGCGCTCGGTGCGATTCTTTACGCGCTGCTGACGCTGCGTCCGCCGGTGGACGGCGAGAGCATGACCGAAGTTCTCTCGAAGGTCTGCTCCGGCACGGTCGTCGCGCCGGTGACGCTCTCCGACCCGGAGAGCACGATACAGGTGAGACCGGGCAATTCCGCTGCGCTGAAGAAGTTGTTCATTCCTCTGAAGCACTGCCCCGATGGGCAGGTGCCGGAAGCGCTCTCCGCCGTGACGATGAAGGCGCTGCGTTTCGAACGCGAGCGGCGCTATCAGAGTGTGGCCGAGCTGGCGAAGGACATCGAGGCGTATCAAAACGGCTTCGCCACAACCGCCGAGGAAGCCAGCGCACTGACACTCGTGCGGCTGTTCATCAAGCGGAACAAGACCCTCGGTGTCGCCGCGCTTGTCGTGCTGGTGTTGAGCGCCGCGTTCACCGCAAAGGTCGTCTCCGAAGGCGGCCGAGCTGAGGCCGCGTTGCGCGACCTGCGCCGCACCGCGCCAATCATGGCGCGCGAAGCGGAACGACTGGTTCTGCACGAAGAATTCGACGAGGCGCTGCACACGCTCGGCTCCGCGCTCTCGCTTGATCCGGGCAACGCTGAATACCTTCTCTCGCGAGGCCGCATCCTCATGGGCATGCAGCGTCTCGACGAGGCTGCCGACACCTTCCGCCAGCTTCTCATTCGGAGCACCAACGTCACATCCGCCGAGCAGAATCTTCGACTCTGCGAAAAAATTCTCCGTAACCATCCTACGGGCCAGCCCCTTAGCACCGAGAGCCGCATCGAGTTGGAGAATGCCTTGATAGAACAGGGCCGCATCCTCGAAGCCGTTCCGTTGAGCAAACTCCTCGGGCGCGAGATGCAAACCGCCAGGGCCGCGATCACGAACCGGCTCAGTTCGCTCAATGCCGTTGCGGGTTTTTCGTGGGACCGGCTGGAGAAACAGGGAAACAACGCGTTCCGCCTGAACCTCGACGGCCTGCCCATCGTCACCGCGCCGCTGCTCGGCGACCTGCCCATCACGCATCTCTACGCCGAGGGATCCAAGCTCACGGATCTGCGCCCCTTGCACGGCAGCCGCCTGAAATGGCTCTTCCTCAACAACACACCCGTCCGCAGCCTCGAAGGACTTCAAGGACTCCAGCTCGATGAACTTCACTTGTTCCAGAGCGGCGTTACCAACCTCGGACCGCTACGCGGACTGCCTCTCAAGAGGCTGGCCGCCTGCGGAATCAAGATCACCGACGTCGCGCCGCTGACCGCCTGCCGCTCGATTGAGCACCTTGAAATCCACGCGACGCCTGTCGCTGATCTCTCACCATTGCGCGGATTGCCAATCAGAAACCTTCACCTCAACCTCACGCGCGTCACAGACCTCACACCGCTTCAGGGTATGCCGCTCAACGAACTCGACATCAGCGACACGCCCGTCGCCGACATCGCTGCGTTGCGCTCGATGCCGTTGCAGCGTCTCAATCTTCACGGCTGCGGCGTCATCAGGGATTTCAGCCCTCTCACTGACTGCGCGCAACTGGAGGCTCTGCATCTGCCGAAGCGCAACACCGATTGGTCCCTGCTCCGTAATCTGCCGAAGCTCCAACGCCTCAGCGACGAGGACAAGGTCTTCACCTTCCAGAATCTCCCTTACGCGCAGACCTTCTGGCAGCTTCATGACGCGCGCCTCGGGATTACCAAGTCTTCCAAAACACCAGCACACCAATGATCTTCTTGCCTGAAACTCAAAAAACGTCCTGAACACGAAAGCCTCAACTTACGTTCCCAGCCGCGAGATTGCGCGCGGCGGCATGGGCGCGGTGCTCGACGCACGAGACAGCAAGTTCTCCCGGTCGGTCGCGATGAAAGTCATGCTCCGCGGCCGAGGCGCGAGCGATGAGGACAAACAGAGGTTTCTTCAAGAAGCGCGGGTGCTGGGCCAGCTTGCGCACCCGAACATTGTTCCCGTTCACGACGTAGGCGCAGACGAACAGGGCCGGCTATTCTACACGATGAAGTTGGTGCAGGGTGTCACGCTTCAAGACATCCTTCTGAAACTCAGGGAAGGCGACCGGGACACGCTTGCTAAATATCCGCTCAACCAACTGCTCACCATTTTTCAAAAAGTGTGCGACGGAGTCGCGTTCGCGCATTCACGCGGCATCATCCACCGCGACCTCAAGCCCGCGAACATCATGGTTGGTGATTTCGGCGAAGTGCTCGTGATGGATTGGGGCCTTGCGAAAATTCTCCCCGACAGTCCGGCCGCGGGACAACCAGAGGTGGAATTTCCGATAAGCTTTGCACCCGCGTCTAGCGCCGACAAAGACGTCACCGTCGCCGTGCAACCCGGTGAAGTCGCGCCGCGCGGCGTGCCGGATGAAGTAACGCTCATCCAATCGGACGCCATCTCGGACAGCGCGCCCGTTGCTCCGTCGTCGTCGCATCTCACCATGGAAGGCACGGTGCTCGGCACGCCAAACTATATGTCACCGGAGCAGGCCGAGGGGCGCGTCAACGAACTTGATGCGCGGTCAGACGTATATTCTCTCGGCGCCATCCTTTACGCCATTCTCACGCTCCGCCCGCCGGTCGAAGGCGAGAGCATCGAGGAGATTCTTGCAAAAGTTTGCTCCGGTTCGATCACCGCGCCCGCCACCCTTCACGCTGAGGCACCCACCGTCCGGCTTGTGCGCAACTCACCTGCAACAGTTGCCGTAAGGCCCTCGTCCGTCCCGCTCCTCCATTGCCCGGACGGACTCGTCCCCGTTGCGCTCTCAGCCGTCGTCATGAAGGCGCTCCGCCGTGAGCGCGCTCAACGATACGTCTCCGTCGCGGACCTCGCGAAGGACATCTGGGCGTATCTGAACGGTTTTGCCACGACCGCAGAGGAAGCTGGCGCGCTCACTCTCATCCGTCTCTTTATCCAGCGCCACAAAACGATCGCCGCCGCCGCCGCCATCCTCGTGCTCGTCACGATGGGCTTCATGGCCAAGGTCATCTCCAGCGAGAAGAAGGCGACGCGCAGTGCCGCTGCGGCGAAGGACAGCGCGGAATCGGCTCACCGCAGCATGCTCGCCGCACAGACGAACGAGGCGCGCGCCGTCGCCGCGGAAAAACAGGCCCTCGCCGATAAGGAGCTTGCCCGCCGCGCCCTCGCCCGCTCGCAGACCGCGCTGGCCGACGCCGCCTTGCGCGACCATGACGGCGTCGCGGCTCGCGCCGCCTTGCGCGCGGTGCCGGAAGACTTGCGCGACACGAGCTGGGGCTACCTGCTCGCTCGCTCGGACACGTCGCTGGCCACGCTCCGCTCCGTGAACTCCGGCGTTATCCATGGCGTCGCGGCACATCCGGTGCGGGCGGGTGTCTTCGCCATCGCGGGGCTGGACGACTACATTTCGCTCGTCGAGGCCACCACCGGCACGCGAATTCTCGAATTTCGCAGTGGCTTCGCTAATGCCCGCGGCGATCTCTACTCCCTGTCGTTCTCCGCAGACGGCGAGGAACTAGCCGTGGCCAACCGCAGTGTCGCGAAGATCGCCTTCTTCAGCACGCGCGATGGACGCAAACTGCGCGAGTGGGCCGTGCCTGCGCCGTTCGCCATCGAGTTCTGTCCGGCGGGTGGGCAGTTGCTCGTCACGCCGGCGGATCGCGCCGGGAACACCCAGCTTCGCCTGCACGATGCGGATAGCGGCACTGTGAAATGGGCCTACAACACGCGCTCGTCGTGGATCCGCGCAGCGTTTCATCCCACCGGCAAGTCCGTTGTGGTGGCCTTCGGGAATTCCAAGGTGCGCCTGCTGGACGCGCGCGACGGAAGCGAAATCCGCGCGCTGCCCGACAGCGGGCCATACGTGCATCACATCGCTGTCAGCCCGGACGGGGAGTTTGTGGCCTACGGCGACGAGCAGGGCGGCATCCGCTGCGCGCGTCTGAAGGACGGCCAACTCGCGCTCGACTTCCGCGCGGCCGGTTGCGCCATCCGCCAGATTCTTTTTACGCCGGACGATCGCCGTCTCGTCACGCTCACTTATCCGGACAACCGCTCTTACAACCACGTCCGCGTCTGGGATGCGCGCAGCGGCTATCTCTTGCAGGCCTTGCTCGGTGCGGATTCGTATCCGACGCTCGCCAGTGTCCATCCGGTCTCGGGCGAACTCGTCATTGCCGGGGACCAGTCAAAATCCTGGGACCTCGCGCAGCTCCAGCCGCAATGGATCATCAATTCCTCCGTGAACTCGCCGTGGGTGAGCTTCTGGGGCGACGATGACACGATTCTCTTCCCCAGTGCCGCTGGCATGCCCCAAGTCGCGCAGCTTGGCGCAAGCGGCGCGCACACGACAGTGTGGCAGTCGGGCGCCTCGTCCCAGCGTCCGGTCGAGCACGTGAGTGCCGACGGCCGTGTCGCCATCGCCGGGAGCTTGATCGGGCTGGCAGACTTCTCCGTGCTCCAGCGGGACGGTGCTGGCGTCAAGCAAATCGCCCGCTGGAAACCCGCGGCCACTCCGCGCCTTGTGCGCTTGAATCCCGCCGGTGACCGCGTGTGGACCGGCGCGCAACTTCTGGACGCCGCCACGGGCAAGGAATTGCAGGCGCTCTCGATGAAGTTGCGCGGCGGCGTGATTGACGGCCATTGGGTCCGCTCCAACCGTATCGTCGCCGCCTCGCTCGACAACACGCGCACCATTCTTGCTCTCGCCGACACGACCAGCGGCGAGACGTTTTGCACTGCTACCAACGACTCGCGCCTCTACGCTCTCGCTGTCGCACCCGGCGGGAAATTCATCGCCGAAGCGGGACAGGACAGGCTCGTCCGTTTGCGCGACCCCGAGACGCTCGCAGTGAGGCGCGAGTTCCGCGCACATGACGGCAGCATCACCGCGCTGGCCTTCCATCCGCGTGAGCCCGTTCTCGCCACGGCGTCGGACGACCTCACGATGCGGCTCTGGAACTTCGAGACCGGCGCGCTTCTCGATGAGATTCGCGGGCCACAGGTCATTCCCATCAGCCTCGCATGGAGTCCCGGCGGGAAGCACCTCGCGAGCGCGGGCATTGACCGCGTCACCCGCGTCTGGGAACCGCGCTCATTCAACACCCACACAACGCCCGCGCCCACCGGCACGACGGGCGAATGGGAAAACCTCCTCGCGTTGCTCAAGCCCGATGAGATCGCTGCCAACGGCCAGGGCTGGGTCTTCGACAACGGCGCTCTCCGCAGCCCAGACCGCATGTATGCGACAGTGCCGTTGCCCGGCGAGTTCGCCAACGCGAGCTATCAATTACAGCTCAAGTTCCGCCGCCTCACCCCCAAGGAGTCGCTCACCGTCTTCCTGCCGGTCGCGGGCCGGCAGACCGGCTTCATGCTCGATGGCTACCCGAACAGCGGCTTCGTCTCAGGCCTGCACTACGTGGACGGCCAAGGTGGAAGCGGCCAGCCCAACGCCGTGAATAGCCTCCAGGTGAACGACTCGGACATGCACCAGCTCGACGTCGTCGTCCGCACCGGCCCCGTGACCTGTAGCGTGGATGTGAAGCTCGACGAGCGCGCCTTCTTCCGCTGGACCGGCCTACCGACCGCGTTGAGTATGAACGGGCGCTTCTCGGGCCTCGCGCCCAACCAACTCGGCCTCGGCGCGCACAAGCCCGAGTGGGTGATTCAAGGAGTGCGCGTGAAGCGACTGTGAACAATCGCTGCCAAACCGACTCAGAGTTCAGATGAACTCGTTGATGAGGTTCTCCAAAAACTCTTGCCGTCCGCTTTCGTTGACGGGTTCGCCGTTCTTCAGCGTGTAGGCTTCCAGCGACTTGAAGTTGGCACGGCCCCTTTCGATGTCTTTGCCGATGCCGCTGTCCCACGAGCGATAGCGGTTCTTGACGAAGTTCGCGAGGCGGCCGTCCGCGCGGATGGCGGCGGCGATTTTCAGGCCGCGCGCGAAGGCGTCCATGCCGCCGATGTGTGCGTGGAAAAGGTCAATCGGCTCGAAGCTCTCGCGGCGCACCTTGGCGTCGAAGTTCACACCGCCCGTCTTGAGGCCGCCATATTTCAGGATGCTCAACATGCACTGCGTGGTGAGATAAATGTCGGTCGGGAACTGGTCGGTGTCCCAACCGAGCATCAGGTCGCCGGTGTTCGCATCAATGGAACCGAGAGCGCCCGCGGCGCCGGCGACTTCGAGCTCGTGCTGCATCGTGTGGCCGGCGAGCGTGGCGTGGTTGGTCTCAAGGTTCAGCTTGAGGTGGTCAATGAGGTCGTATTCGCGGAGGAAGTTCAGGCAAGCCGCGGCATCGGAGTCGTATTGGTGCTTGGTGGGTTCCTTTGGCTTCGGCTCGATGTAGAACTGGCCTTTGAAGCCGATGGCTTTCTTGTGCGCGACGGCCATGTGCAGAAACTTCGCCAGATGCTCCAACTCGCGCTTCATGTCGGTGTTCCAGAGCGTCGAGTAACCTTCGCGCCCGCCCCAGAAGGTGTAGCCTTCGCCACCGAGTTCGTGCGTCACTTCGAGGGCTTTCTTCACCTGCGCGGCGGCGTAGGCGAAAACGTCGGCGTTGCAGCTCGTGGCCGCGCCGTGGCAGTAGCGCGGATGGACGAACAATTGCGCCGTGCCCCAGAGCAGCTTGATGCCGGTGCGCCGTTGCTCCTGCTTGAGAACCTTCGCGACGGCGTCGAGGGACTTGTTGGATTCGCGCAGCGTCTTGCCGTGCGGCGCGACATCGCGGTCGTGGAAAGCGTAGTAAGGCGCGCCGAGTTTCCCGACGAACTCGAAGAAGCAGCGCGCGCGGTGCTGCGCCTGCGCGACGGTGCCTTCGCCACATTCCCACGCGCGCTGTGCTGTCGGCCAGCCGAACATGTCCGCGCCGCCGCCGCGCATCGTGTGCCAATACACGACGGAGAAGCGCAGATGCTCGCGCATGGCCTTGCCTTCGATCAGCTCGTCGGCGTCATACCACTTGTAGGCGAGCGGGTTTTTGGAGTGCGGGCCTTCGTATTGAATCTGGCCGATGTCGGGGAATGCAGCAGGCATGGTCGGAGTTGGTTGGTTCAGGCGTTCAGTGACGTTCGCGCTTGCCGACTGTGCGGCGAGCGCGTGGAGTGCTAGCGAAAGCGTTCCGTCGGCGCAAGCGAAATGCCATCAGCACTGCGAGCTATTCCAGCTTCTTGATGCTGATGTTGCGGAACTGCACCGGGTCGTTGTGGCCGGCGAAGCCGAAGAAGCCGCTCGGCCTGTCCTTGCCGGGATGCGGGTGCTTCGCCATGAACATGTCCTCGGTGATCTTGCTCACGTCCGCCTTGGTGATGGGCGTGCCGTTGAGTTCGACGAGGATGTTCGGACCTTTCACGGTGACTTCGTAGAAGTTCCATTCGCCGACGGGATGCTGGTAGCCACGGTGCGCCGCGACCATGCCATAGACGGAGCCGCAGTATTGGCGCGCGTCGAGCTTCGCGTAACCGGGCGCGGTGTCGTCGAGCACCTGCACCTCGCACATGCCGACGTAAGCGGTGTCGCCCTGACCCGGATAGCGGATGGCGAGGCCGTTGTTGCCGCCGGGCGGCAGCTTGAACTCGACACGTGCAACGAAGTCACTCAGTTCTGTGTTCCAATACGGCGTGCCGCCTTTTTTGGCCTGCCACAACATCGCGCCGTCCTCGACCTTCACCATGTCCACCGCGCCGTTGCCGTTGTTCACGGCCCAGCCGTCCAAGTCCTTGCCGTTGAAAATGGACTTGAAGCCTTCCGTGTTGTGGCTCAACAAAATCTTGTTCGCCTCGTCGCTGCCGATTTCGCGGATGAACACGTTGCGCCAGCGGATCTCTCCGCCGTGCGTCTGCAACTGGATCGGCCCCTTCGCGGGCACGGGCGTCTTGCGATCGTAATAGTTTTCGAGGATCGCGTGATCCACGACGAGTTTCTCGTTGAGCCACACGCTCACGCGCGAGCCGACCATCAGCACGCGGAAATGATTCCACTCGCCGAAGGGCTTGTCCGCAAGCACGGCGGGATCCTTGCCGGGCGCGCCGGGCGAATTATTCCAAAGGCCGCCGGAGCCTTTGTCCGAGCCGAGTTTGAACTTCGCCTTTTCCGTGTAATCCCAAATCTGCACTTGCGGGCAGCCGCGCAGATACAGGCCCGAGTCCGCGAGCGGCACGGTCTTGTAATCCACGAGCAGCTCGAAGTCGCCGTAATCCTTCTCCGTCGAGGCGTAATCGCCGAAGCCGTCGTTGACCAGTTCGCCGTTCTCGACATACCAGTGCGGCTTGCCGGTTTTCTCGCTCACGACGAACATCGTTTTCGTCCACTTCTCGATCTGCGCCTTGCGGTCCTCCTCGGACATCGCGAGCAGCTTGCGGTGATCGAACGTCGTGCCGCCGCGCCAGCCGGCGAGGTCCTTGCCGTTGAAGAGCGGCGTGAAGCCGGCGGGCGGCTGGCTCAGTTGAGCGCGCGCCGCCGGTGCGGCGATGACGAGCGCGGTGAGGACGAGAGTGAACAGTGAGCGAAGCGGCGTGCGGATGTGTTTCATGTGAGTCGCCCTTGTAGCTGGTTCGACGCGGCGGGTCAACCGCCGTGTCAGCTCGCGGGTCTTTGCTCGGACGCTTTTAACCGAAGTTCATTCAAACAACTGCCCTGCGCCAATCTGCTCGACAGCGCGTTGAAGGCGATCTACTTTGTTCGCCAGAATGCAAATCGAGGTTCGTTGATTCCGATGGACAAGACCAGCAGACGCCGGCTGACGCCGCTCCAGATTTTGTGTCTCGGAGATTTGGCTCTTTATGCTGCGGTCTGCATTGGAATTGCGTTCGAGTTAGTTCCCAGGCATATCCCGGCCTGGAGCCTAGTCCTCTTCATGATCTTCGCCATTTACGCTTACAACAAATTCTACCGGCGGCTTCTGGCCTTTGTTCGTCTGGCAAAGCGTGAAGGGCGCTTGCTCACGGCAAACGAACGCAGAACGCGCTACCGATGGTTGTGCTGTCAGTTTGCCGTTTTCATCCTGATTTTGGCAAAGGTCATTCCATTCGGATTTTCCACCGCAGCTTTTTGGTGCATTTTTATTTCTGCTCTTGTCGTATTGATTGTTTTGCTTGAGGCAACTCGCGAGGAGTTGTTCCGAGAATAGCCTAAAAGCTCTCCATGCAAACCATCGCCATCCTCGGCGCGTCGGCGGATCGCTCGAAGTTCGGCAACAAGGCCGTGCGCGCCTTCGTGCAGCAGGGCTGGACGGTTTACCCCGTGAATCCAAAGGAGACGAACATCGAGGGTCTGCTCGCGTTCAAGTCCCTCGCCGACGTGCCCGGCCGTCCGAACCGCATCAGCGTCTATCTGCCGCCGCCAGTGTTGCTGAAGGTGTTGCCGGACATCGCCGCGAAGGGCTGCGACGAACTCTGGCTCAATCCCGGCACCGAGTCCGATGAAGTGCTCGCAGAAGCGGAACGACTCAGCCTGAACGTCATCCAAGCCTGTAGCATCGTCGGCGTCGGAATGTCGCCTGCGACATTGTAGCGGTGACCGTCGCCGATCAGGACGTTGAAAGGGTCGTCCACGACGTTTTTTGCGTCGTCAGGGATGTCCAAAGGGTCGTCAGGGACGTTCGGAACGTCGTGAACGACGTAAAACACGTCGTCGGGGATGTTCGGAAGGTCGAAGACGACGTAAAATACATCGTCGGGGATGTTCAAACGGTCGTCGGGGACGTTTGGAACGTCGTGGACGACGTAATTTACGTCGTTGGGGAGCCAGAACTGTGTCATTTTGGCACAGTTAAGCGACTGATTCAGGAACAGGAGCCTTTGTCGAAAACGGAATCAAAGCTCCCCGCGGTCGAGGGCACCGAGGACATCCGGGTCGCGCACGTCCACCCAGCGGCCGATGATCTCCAGCCCGGCGATCTTGTGCCCGCCGCCAACCATCGCGCTGATGGCATCGGTGATTTCATATTCGCCGCGAGGGGATTTCTCCAGCTTCGCAGTGAATTCCCACAGGGACGGGCGGAAGATGTAGATGCCCGCGTTATACCACACGGGCTGGCCGGCGGTGAGCAAACCGTCGGCGCGCAGTTTTGCAAGCTCCTCGGTCGTGGGCTTCTCGACGATGCGGCGCAGGCAGAATCGCTCGTCAAAAAAAACCAGCCCGCCCTTGGTCACGTCCTCGCTGCCGGTCACGGTCATCAACCCCGAGAAATAAGCCTCGCCCCAGCGCCGAACCATGTGCAGATACGTCTCCGCCTTCACCATGATGTCGCCGTAGGTGAGGATGAATGTATCGTTGCCGATGATGTCCTTCGCGAGTTCTGGCGCCTTGCCCGTGCCGTCCTGAATCTCCTGCCGCGCGTATTGGATGCTCACGTTCCAGCGCGAGCCATCGCCGAAATGCCTCTCGATCACCTCCGCGCGCCAGCCGGTGATGATGCAGAAATCGCGCACGCCCGCCGCGGCAAGTCCACGCACGATGTGTTCGAGGATCGGCCGGCCCAGCACGTGCAGCATCGGCTTGGGCGTCTGGTGTGTCAGTTCGCGCATGCGCGTGCCTTTGCCGGCGGCGAGGATGATGGCCTTCATGGGGTGCGAGTCGTGCGGTCAACCGCGCTTTTGGAACGCGAAGGAAACCGCACCGGGCGCGTGAATGCAAGCCCCGATGCGGATGGCGACATTGTTGTGAACGGACAAATTTCCTGTCCGCTTCGGCGCCGGTTCGGCTAACCTCCGGCTGCGAACCACAACGCCCGGCGCACACATCCCATGCTTGAGCGACTTTTTTCTCTCCGCGCAAACAACACCTCCGCGCGCACCGAAGTGCTCGCCGGCGTGACGACGTTTCTCACGATGGCCTACATTATCTTCGTGCAACCTGCGGTGCTGTCCGGCGCGATGCTCGGCAACCCGACGGGCATGGACTTCGGCGCGGTCACGACGGCGACTTGCCTCTCCGCCGCGATTGCGTCGGCCATCATGGGGCTTTACGGCCGCTACCCCATCGCGCAGGCGCCGGGCATGGGACAGAATTTTTTCTTCATCATCAGCGCGATTCCCGCGGCGGCGGCGGTGGTGGGGTTTGATGACGCGTGGCGCGTGGCGCTCGGCGTGGTGTTTTGTTCGGGCGTGCTGTTCCTCGCTCTGTCGTGGTTCGGCGTGCGCGAGGCCGTCATGGATGCGATCAGCCCGAGCCTCAAGAACGGCATCGCCGTCGGCATCGGCCTCTTCATCGCGTTCATTGGTTTGCAGAATGCGGGGCTGATCGTCAAGGACCCCGGCACAGGCGTCCGCCTCAACCACCATTTCGGCTCACCGGATTTGCTCGTGTTCTTTTTCGGCCTTCTGCTCGCGGCTGGCTTGCACGCGCGGCGCGTGAAAGGCTCGTTGCTTATCGCCGTTCTCGCATCGGCTACGCTTGCTGTCGCGTTGAAGCTCGCGCTGCCGCATCTTCCCGCGGGATTCGCCGATTCGCAGCTCGGCAAACGGTTCGTGCTTGCGCAGGGCGTCGTGTCCGCGCCGCCTTCGCTCGGCCCGACATTTTTTCAGATGGATTTGAGAAACGCGCTTCAACCGGCGATGTGGCCGTTCATCGTGGTGTTCCTGTTCATGGTTCTTTTCGACACGGTGGGCACGCTCGTGGGCATCGGCGAACAGGGCGGCTTCATGAAGGACAACAAACTGCCGCGTGCCCGAGAGGCGTTTGTGTCCGACGCGCTCGGCACGACCATTGGTGCGTGTCTCGGCACGAGCACGGTGACGAGCTACATCGAAAGCGCCGCCGGTGTCGAACAGGGCGGGCGCACGGGACTGACTGCGCTCACGGTGTCGGCGTTTTTTTTGCTCGCGCTGTTTTTCAGCCCCGTGATCGCGATGATTGGCAGCTACGCGCCCATCACGGCGCCGGCACTCGTGCTCGTCGGCGCAATGATGACCCGCAGCGTCACACGCATCGCATGGGACGACTACACCGAGAGCGTGCCGGCGTTTCTGGTGATGATTGGTATCCCTCTCAGTTACTCCATCGGCGACGGCCTCGCGCTGGGCTTCATGGCGTATCCACTGGTGAAACTCCTCGCCGGCCGCGTCCGCGAAGTGAAATGGCCCGTCGCCGTGCTGGCCATGCTGCTGCTGGGTTACTTCCTCTTCGTGCGTGGGAAAGTCGGCTAAACGCGCTCACGCCTTTGAGTTGAGGCGTTCCTTCATCCACGCGGAGCCGAGCGACTGCAGGGTCTTCGTCTTGAGCAGCCGTTCCGCGAGCGGAAACACAATGCGTTCCTCCTTGTCGAAATGTTTTCGCGATGCGAGCACGGCGTCGAGCAGGAGTTTGCGGGCCTTCTTCATGCTGCGCGCCTTGGCAACGGCGCTGAGGCATTGCTCAATGTTTTCGTGCTCGTGATGAAAGGTTTCGCGGTGTCCAAGCTGGTCAAGGCAATGGTCAAGCGGCTCCATCAGCAGCTCGTGCTCCATGTCCGAATGCGCCCGAAGCATCACTTCGAGGAGAGCCGCCTGCGCGCGCACCTCGGCGGGTGTCCGCAGATGCGCCGCGCCCGCCTCGATGGAGTCGAAGACGTTGTGAAAGACGCCGTGTTCGGCCAGCAGGACTTCGGTGATTTTCATCCGGTGTGTCTGCCGGTTTGAATCCATCAGCGCCGGTTTTATTCAGCAAGCGCGCAAACCCCGGAACCCCAATGCCGGAACTTCGCCGCTTTTTATCGTGTGCGCCGCGCTGGATTGTTGTAATCTGCAACGACAACGGAATGAATTCTCAAGACAACAAAGATTCGAACACGACGATGGCGGTGTTCCTCGACCTGGAAAACATCGCGCTCGGCGCGCGCGACGCCAATTATCCGCCCTTCAACATCTCGAAAGTCATCGAGCGCCTCCTGCTCAAGGGCCACATCGTCGTCAAGAAGGCCTACTGCGACTTTGACCGCTACAAGGATTTCAAACGCGGCCTGCACGAGGCCGCTTTCGAGTTGATCGAGATTCCGCACGTGCGCCAGTCCGGCAAAAACTCTGCAGACATCCGCATGGTGGTGGACGCCCTCGACCTCTGCTACACCAAGGGCCACGTGGATACCTTCGTCATCATCAGCGGCGACTCCGATTTTTCGCCGCTCGTGAGCAAGCTGCGCGAGAATGCGAAGACCGTCGTCGGCGTCGGCGTGAAGAATTCAACCTCCGACCTTTTCATCGGCAACTGTGACGAGTTCATCTACTACGACGATCTCGTGCGCGCCGAGGTGTCCAAACCGCGCCGCCGCAGTGCGGCCAGTGCCACGCCCACGAAGCCGGCTGAAGGCGAACACAAAGGCCCGACCCTCGACAAAGCGCTCGACCTCGTCATGGAAACCATCGAGGCCATCACCAGCGAACGCGGCGAGGACGAACGCATCTGGGGTTCGATGATCAAACAAACCATCAAGCGCCGCAACCCGGGTTTCAACGAGCGGGCGCACGGGTTTCGTTCATTCAACGATCTGCTCCTCGAAGCGCAGAAGCGCGGCATGTTGAAACTCGAAGCCGATGAAAAATCCGGCGGCTACACGGTCGCCGCTGTTGAGTAGCGCGCCGTCCGTTTTCTGAAACAGGAGACGAGTTCAGCCCACCTTGCCGATCATTTCCGGCGGCGTCTGGAAGGCGCGGGCGCGGAAGAGGAAGTCCACGATGTTGCCTTCGTGCGGTTGGAGCCAGTCGAGCTTGATGGTCGGCAGCGGGCCGATGTTGAGGCGGTCAATGTTCGTCGCGTCCATGAGCTGGCGCTGCCAGGCGCGGTTGTTCGTGATGCACGAGGCGACGAGCGTCTGCCCGATTTTCTCCAGCATTTGATCCTGCGGGCATTGCACTACGGTCGCGTAAGGGAACATGTATTCTGTGTTCGCGATTTTCCGATCAGGCGAGTCGCAGTGGATGATCCACGGGCGCAGCCACGCAGCGCGCTCCTTTTCGACGAGGCGCGGACCGAACTTCGCCGTCATGTCAGTCACGCCGTCCTCTTTCATCTTTTCGAGGATGGTTGCGTTCACCGCCTGCGCCTGACCCGCCACGGTGAAGGCCGCGAGCGCGGCCTTTGGGTCTTCGGGTGGCAGCACGTCAATCGGACCGATTTTTTCCGCGAGCGCGGCGGCGATTTCCTTCGTGTGGCGCGAGGCCCAGACGCCGGAGGTGTTGATGCAGCCACGGCCGCTGTTGAGATAGATGCCATCAGCGATAAGGTCTATGTATTTTTCCCAATCGTCCACCACGTCGTCGCCGAGAAGGACTTTGCTGAAGCCCGGCCCGTGCACCTGCACGCGCGGATTCCCTTCGTAGCGCTTCACGGTCTCGGTGCTGCCGAAAATCATCGTGCGCTGGCAGCGGTTGACGACTTCCGCGCCCATCTCGCCGGCGCCGGGATAAATGCCGATGGCCTCGGCGGGAATGCCCGCCTGCGTGAACGCCGCCGCCATGCGATACGGAGTCCACGGCTCTTGCGGGCCGGGCTTGAGCACGAGGCCGATCTGCATCGGGATGACCGGCAACCAGAGCGTGTGAACGCCGGGCGAGTTCGACGGCAGCACCATGCCGAGCACGGGCGTCTGCGCCTGATAGCTCACGATGACGCCTCGGTTTTCCGTGCCATAGCCGTGGGTGAGAATGTCCAGTGGCAGGCCGCGCGTGAGGCAGTCGAGAATGCGGTCCATGTTTGAGAGCACGAAGTGGTTCTTCGACATGTTGAACTTGCACATGTGCTCAGGCAGGCCGGTGGACGCGGACTGTTGCCGCGCAAAATCGTCGGGCGATTGCACGCCATCGCCCATCGGCAGCGTGGCGTCGCGGTAAAGATCGGCGGCCTTCTTCATGATCTGCACGAGGTCGCGGATCGGGATGTCGCGCAGCACGCCGCGGGCGCGCGCGGACTTCTTCATGTCCTTGGCGAGCAGGCCAGGGTTGGCGCGGCTCACCTGCGCGAGCGTCTCGCCCGTGTTGAAGTGGATGACCGGATCGGTTTCGAGGCTCTCGTAAGGCTGGCCCCAGCGGAGGACGGGAATTTTAACCATGACAGTAGTCGTTGACTGATTTTTTCGCGGCGTATGCTGGCGCCATTGGCCGGGTTTGACGCCGGTGAAGCAAGAAAATTCTGCCGACAAGTTTCCGCTCTCAACTCTTGCCTCTCCCCTGCCCTTCCCGTAACGTCCCGCGCAATCGCTATGAACTCACCCGCCCGCCTCAAACTTTTTGTCATGATGGTGCTCCAGTTTTTCATCTGGGGCGCGTGGCTGCCGCTGATTTTTGGCTATCTGCCGAGCCTTGGTTTCACGCCGGGCCAGCAGTCCATGATTCTGAACGCGTTTCCCATCGCGGCGATCGTGGGAATGTTCTTCAGCAACCAGTTTGCGGACCGCAATTTCGCGGCGGAAAAATTCCTTGCCTTCTCGCACCTGGTCGGCGGGTTGGCGATGATCGGTCTGGCGTTCACGCGCGAATTCTGGCCGTTCTTCCTGCTGATGCTCGTCCACTGCCTGCTCTACGTGCCGACGATTTCGATCACAAATTCCATCGCGTTCACGCACATGAAGGACGCGCAGCAGGAATTTGGCATCGTGCGCATGGGCGGCACCATCGGCTGGATTCTCGCCGCGTGGCCGTTCACGTTCATCCTCGTGGACTGGGCCAAGGTGAACGCGGCGGACACGAAGAACTTCACAGACTGGCTCGGCGCGGTGCTCGGCTCGGGCCTCACCGGCGATGCGCTCAAGAGCGCCACACGCTACACTTACGTCGTCGCAGGAGTCGCCTCGCTCGTGCTCGCGGCCTTCAGCCTCACGCTGCCGCACACGCCGCCGAAGAAGGCCGAGGAAGGCGCGGAAAGCCTCGCGTGGCTGGAAGCGCTCAAGCTGCTCAAGCACCCGTTCATCCTCGTGCTCTGGCTCGTCACGCTCGTGGACAGCGCAGTGCACAACAGCTACTTCATGTGGACAGGCACGTTCCTCGGCACGGCGGCCGACAAGGGCGGCGTCGGCGTCCCCGGCAACTGGATCATGCCCGTGATGAGCATCGGCCAGATTGCGGAAATCCTCACCATGGCCGTGCTTGGCGCGACGCTCAAGCGACTGGGTTGGAAATGGACCATGACCTTCGGCATCCTCGGCCACGCGGCGCGCTTCGGCGTGTATGCGTTTTTCCCGCAGCACAAGGAACTCATCATTCTCGTGCAGGTGCTTCACGGCATCTGTTACGCGTTTTTCTTCGCGACAGTCTATATCTTCGTCGAGGAATTTTTCCCGAAGGACGCCCGCGCCAGCGCGCAGGGTTTGTTCAACGTGATGATCCTCGGCATCGGCTCCTTGCTCGCTGCGTCTGTCTGCCCGACTCTGTTCAGCTCGGTGACGAAGGCGGGGGTGACGGACTTCCGCAGCCTGTTCCTGATTCCCTTTGGCCTCGCGATTGTTGCGGCAATTTTGCTCGCGCTATTTTTCAACCCGCCAGCCAAGTCCGCGAACGGTGATGTCGCGCCTCCGCAGCGTCATTGATGGAAATCGGGAGCGTGGGCCGCACCGGTCAGGATCGCTGCGACGGCACGGGAAAACTATTTCAAGTTGGGGCTTGCCTCGATGTGGCTCCCGACTATATTGCAGCCCGCTTTGATCGCGGGGTGGAGCAGCCCGGTAGCTCGTCAGGCTCATAACCTGAAGGTCCTAGGTTCAAATCCTAGCCCCGCAACCATCTGAAAAGCCCCGCCGGAAACGGCGGGGCTTTTCGTTTTGGATTCTTTCCTAATTTAGCGGACGTTTGATTAGCTGAACCGGCTCCACAGTGATTTGTAAGCCGCGAGCAAATCTTCAAAATTCGAGGCGCGCGTCCCAAGTTCTCTTTGCAGGCGGCTGATTAAAACGGGGTCCTCAATGGCGGCAGGTTCCCAAAGGAGCAGCGCCATCGCGTGCAGAAGCCGCTGACGTGGATGATGGCTGGCCGAGAGTTTGAACAGTTGTGCCGGGCCAAACGCGGCGATGCAAATGAGCCGGTTGCGCAGCGCGTCTGTTTCAGGGCATTTGTCCACCTCGTCGAAAACGTAGTCGCGCACGGAGCCGAATGGACGGTTCAATCGGTAACTTTCCAGCCAAAGCCAGACTAGAAGACTGAACGACACAAGTCTCGAATGCATCCGCTGCAAGTCGCCGAGATTGCCAATCACGCGCTTCGGGTGGAGTTTGAACTGCACGCCCCGCCTGTGCAGCTCGCACACTTCTGGCAGCCACGGTGTGTCCTCCTCATACGGCATTTCCATGAAACGATTGTGCCTGTCACGGCAGCTCTGTCGGTATTGGCCATACGCAGTCAGCACGGTGTCGCCAAGCGCCAGTTGTGCCTTGGCCAGATTGCGGCCGACAAATTCCGCATCCGCCCTCGTGAACGGACGTCGCCGCATCCTTTCTTCCGCGAACAGGAGCCCCGAGCAGCGGTTCATCAACAGGCGGGTCGCTTCTGACAACGGAATGCGACTCGCGCAGCAGTGATGTTCGCACCCGTCCAGCAAGTGCTCGTCGCCCAACACCCACCGGTGCCCCATCACCAGATCGAAGTAGAACATGCTCGCCGGCGCACGCGCCAATTTCGCCAGCGAGATGATTTTGAACTCAACCTCGACTCCCGCGGCGGAAGAAAGTTGTGCGCCCAGTTGCGAGAACGCCTGGTTATAGCGCCTCCGGTTCAGCCAGTCATTCCCTTGCAGGCACACGTAAAATTCCAAGTCATTGAACGGCTCGTCACCGGAATCCGTCTTCAAGACCCCTCCCTCGCCGCGCCCGTAACTGCCACCGAGCAGGACGGCCTCCAATTTATCCTCAGGAACAATTGCGCGAATGCCTGCGAGAACGAAGTCGCACGTCCGGGTGAGATGCGCCTCAAGCTGTTCACTTCCATCGAGCGTGAAGCGCGGCCCTTTGGAGCCAATCTCCTGCAATTCGTAAGCAAGCTCGTCGTGGGCTGTTGGTGGTGTTGGATTGACGAGCAATGTTGTCATGGTGCTACCTCGCGGATGTCGGTTTTCGGGGCGTTCATTGAACTCTTCAACCCCGATCCTAAGTTGACGTTGCCCAAGCAGCACTGGGGTCTTCTCCCCATACCGTTTGAGGTCCTTATCAGCCTAATCACATGCTTGCCGGGGGGGGTAATATGTGACATGCAGGCGGCGGCTTTTCCATGTGCCCAGCGGGACACAAAGCGATAAAAAAGAACAGGATCGACAACGAATCATGCAAATGTGTTTGAACGCGGCCACAATCGAAGCGCGAGACAAAACCGTGGAGGGCTGGCATTCTTCCAATAACGCGCGGAGATTTGCTGGTTTTGCCGCGGATGCAATTCGTGCCGAATTTGCTCAATGAATCCGCGCGAGTGATTTGGAGTAGTAGATTGCGGATCGGATCATGAACCAGCATTTCAAAGGAAACGGTGATGCGTTGGCGCCGCTCACATGCTATCTTGGAACCCGACATGGCTGAGGCAACCTCGGACATTTCAAAGAAATATCTCGCAGCGTTGAGGGATTACCTCGCACAGCAGCAGGAGGCCACGTTGCAGCGCGCACACGAGATGGCGCGCCAAGCCATGGCTCAAGGGCTGGGAGTTTTGGAAATGGCGCGCATTCATCAGGAGGCCCTGAGCACCATTCCGCCTGCATCAGCGAGGCCCGAAACAAATCCGTGGGCGTCTGAGGCCGCCGAAACTTTCTTCCTCGAAACCCTTTCCCCGTTCGAGGCGACGCACCGCGGATTCAGCGAAACCAACGTCAAATTACGCCATCTCATCGAGACGCTCGAGGAGCGCAACGAAACGTTGGCCCGGATCAACCGGGAACTGGAAACCGAGATCGCCGATCGAAAGCTCGCCGAGGAAAAACTGACTAAAACCGGGATGATGCTTTCGGAAGCGCAGCGGCTGGCGCACATGGGCAGTTGGGAATGGGACATCTCAAAGGATTTCTTTTGCTGGTCCGACGAGCTTTACCGCATCTACGCGTTGGATCCGCGCGAGTTCGCCGGGACTTATCAGGCGTTCATTGAGCGCGTCCATCCGGATGACAGGAAGCGCGTCAGCGCAAGCATTGCAACGGCGTTACGAGACGCCCGGCCGTTCACATTTCACCACCGCATCATCCGCCCGGATGAGACCGTGCGCATCCTTTGCGCCCGTGGGCAAGTCGTCACGGACACCCAAGGCAAGCCCGTCCGGATGTTTGGCACAGGCCAGGATGTGACCGAATTCAAGAAAGCCGAGGAAGCGCTTCAAGTCAGCGAATCGCGGCTTCAGTCAATCCTTGATTACAGCCCGGCGGTCATTTTCCTCAAGGACACGCAAGGCCATTATCTGCACGTCAACCGCCAATTCGAGCGCCTCTTCGAGCTTCCGCGCTCGCAAATCGTCGGGAAGCAGGATGATGAAATCTTCCCGCCCGACCAGGCTGCGGCATTTGCCGCAAATGATCGAAAAGTGCTCAAGGCCGGTGTTCCGATCGTGTTTGAAGAGGTCGCAACCTATTCCGACGGGATTCACACCAGCATCGTGTCCAAGTTCCCACTCAGGGACGCGAGCGGGAAAGTTTACGCCATCTGCGGCATCGCCACGGACATCACCGAGCGCAAACTCGCGGAAGAAGCCTTGCGCCAAAGCAAGGAACACTACCAGCAGTTGTTCAACGAGGCACGCCTCATGCAGGATAACTTGAGGGACCTTTCCACCAGGATTTTCCATGTCCAGGAGCAAGAGCGGACGCGTATTAGCCGCGAACTTCACGATGAAGTCGGGCAGGCGCTGACGGCAATCAATGTGAGTCTGGCGGTGCTACAGCGAGAACCGAAATTGAAATCGGAACTAATCCGCCAAAGAATCGTGGACGCGCAAAATCTCCTGGAGCAGACCATGGAAACCGTCCACCGCTTCGCCCGTGAACTGCGCCCCTCCATGCTCGACCACCTCGGATTGCTTCCGGCGCTGAGGTCTTACGCCAAGACTTTTGTCGAGCGGACGCGAATTGATGTTCGCTTTCGCGGCAGCCCGGAAGCCGAAAAATTGGACAGCGAACGGAAGACCGTGCTGTATCGGGTCGCCCAGGAAAGCCTTACGAATGTGGCCAAGCACGCGCGGGCGAGCAAGGTGGCGATATCCCTGCGAAAACTCAAAGGACAAATCCGCCTGGAAATTCAAGATAATGGCTGCTCATTCGACGTTAGCCTGCTCAACGGGAACAAACGGCTGGGATTGCTCGGTATGCGGGAGCGCGTGCGTTTGGTCAACGGCCGCTTCGCCATCAACTCGGAAAGCGGCAAAGGCACGACTGTCCGTGTCGAGATCCCCTTCAAAGAGCAAATAATGACTAAACCGGAAACCCCAAACACACTCGCCGAACCGTGACGAACTCTCAAATAATCCAATGGCACTTGTTGTGCTCAAAAAACAAATGAGGAAGACACGTTATGTCAGTCCATAAAATTACAGTTCTACTGGCTGACGACCACACGGTGGTTCGTCAGGGACTCCGCGCCTTGTTGCAAGCCGAGGAAGACATCGAAATTGTCGGCGAGGCAGAAACCGGCCGGCACGCCATTCAAATGGCGAAGAAGCTTCTCCCCGACGTGGCTGTCATAGACATTGCCATGCCGCTTCTCAACGGACTGGAGGCCACTCGCCAAATCACACGCGAAATTCCCTCAACCAAGGTTTTGATCCTCTCGTCCTACGGTGATGATGAATATGTCCACCAACTCAGCGAGGCGGGTGCCACGGGATACTTGGTCAAACAGACCGCCGCGAATGACCTGCTCAAGGCGATCCGTGAAGCCTACAAAGGGAACACCTTCTTCAGCCCATCCATTTCCAAACGGCTCCTCGAACAATATCGTGAATCATTTTTGCGAGGCAAACCCATCAAGCGGCGAACTGACTTGCTTACATCACGAGAATTGGAAGTGCTCCAGCTTATCGCCGAGGGCAAGGCCAACAAGCAGATTGCCGCCGAGCTTTCAATCAGCATCAAGACCGTGGAAAAGCACCGGCAACAGGTCATGAACAAGTTGAACATCCATGACATCGCCGGACTGACGCGATACGCCATCTCCAAGGGAATCATCGAAGACGGCATGAGGTCGCCACCACTTTGATGCGGCCGATGCTGGAGGCGCTCCGTCTGCGGCTCGACACGCTCCCGATGGCGTTGCGGTAACAATTCACAACATCACTCACCCGCCTCAAAGTCACTCTGCTTTCACGCGGACCACTTGCCCGCCGGTCCACGACTGCATCCGCGGCGAGTCGGCAATGTTCCTGAGCCGGAGCACCGCGTCCGTCGCGCCGGAACCATAAGTGCCGAGATTTTTGCGCGTAAGCAGCTCCGCCTCGACACCCGTGCCAACAGGTTCGGCGCTGTTCTTGGACGCGAACACCTTCACGGTTTGGCCGGGCTTCCATTGGTTTGCCTGAAACCAATAGGTCGAGAAGATAACCAGATTCGCCTTTCCGTCCGCGACCGACTCAACGAAGCCTGCCAGCCCTTCGCGCTCCAACCGCGCCGACACCCGCGCCATTTCCTCCTTCTTCACCGCGTCAAGACTCGCGTCATCCGAGGTGAGCGTGACCACGCGCCGCTCTGCGCGCTTTGTCCAAGTAAAGTAAAGCCGTTCTGCCGGCGAAAGCTTCGCATCGTTCACGCGTTGCCCACCGCGCCAGTGACTCGCATCCGTGGCCAGCTCGAATTCCCGCGGCTTCTCCTCGAATACTTTCTCGCCCGCGAACACTTGCGCCGTGAAATGCCGCCCGTCCGCCGCCACCTCGCGCAACACCCACGCATGCCCGTGCCCCTTCATCTGGCACAGCTCGTCCTGGTAATGCACCAGATAACCGCGACGCTTGTCTCCGTCGGGATTGAAGAACAAGTTCACCCTTTCGCCCGGCAATAGCTCGTCCACGTGCGCGCCATAGACCATGTGCCGATACGTCGTCGCCCAGGGCAGCACCTTGACCGTGTTGATCTCACCGGTCGCCTCGTGCTCGACCTCCGCCGTCCACGTCGCCGCGTCAAATTTCCGCCAGAAATACCAGCCACGCGTCACGCCGATGCCGCCGGGCAGGCCGAACTTGCGCGGGTGCAATGGCGACGCGGGATCAGCCGGCGACAACGCAGGCTCTGCCGAAAAAGCCGTTCCGATGAGCAAAGCGGCGAGGCTGAACAGCGCCGCGATTCGTGGGGGAAGTGGAAATTTCACCGCGCGATTAGACGCGCGCTGTCGCGTGAGGATTCGGGGCTACTGGACTCCATTCACTCACTTGAACAGGCGCAAAAAAAAATGATCCGGCCAGCAGACGCCAAGGAGGTGGGGGTGGGGAACCCCTCTGAAGAAACGTCACGCCAGCCGGATCAAAATTGTCAAAGATTGCGAGCTACTTTTCGGAAGACTGGGGCGGAGGCGTGTCCGTTGCAAGCTTTTTTTGCGTGGGATTTTTTCGCACCTCATGGAGGGCCAGTTCGGACTTGATGCACGCGGGCAGGGCGAATAAATCGTTCGTTTTAAGGAAGAAATTACACGCCCCGGCAGCATAGGCCTCTGCCTGGTAATGCGGTTCGGTCGAGACAGTCAAAATAATGATTGGGATGTCCGCAAGCGCAGGGTCTCTCTTGAAATGGCGGCAGAGTTCAAAGCCGTTCATGATGGGCATGTTCACGTCCAGCAGGACGAGGTCGTAGTGTTTCTGGCGCGCGAGGTTCAGCGCCGCCTCGCCGCTGTTCGTGGAGGTGACCTGGATCGCCGCCTTGCGGAGAATGTGCTGGAGCAGGAGGACTGTTTCCGCGTTGTCCTCAACGCAAAGGATGTGCGGCGTGGAATCGCTCATGTCATGTGACGGTCAATTCACCAGTTGTTTTGGGTGGGTCAGATCCAAAGCGGCTTGATGATAACATGACGACCCAAAGTGGCGACAAATTTTACAAATTCATTGGAATGTGTCCGGTCTGGCCGGCCGGCGCTGGCGCAGGGCGGCTTTGCGCGGTGTCATGGCCCAAATTTAGCGGGGAATAACGGAAGCAAACACGAGCCGGTCAGATGGTGATCAGTTGCATCGCGAGCGGCGAGGCGCTCATGCTGCGCACGCGGAAGTCTGACGGGCTGGAATCGGCAATCTCAGCGAGCCTGTCCCAAATCCGCTGGGTGACGAGCGTGCCCTTGTTGATGAGGACGATCTCCGGGTTGATGGGTGAGGCGAACGATTCCATCAACACCTCCTTCATGCGGATTTGCCGGACCGGCTTTTGCTCAATCGAACCTGAAGTGAACCAAGCGCTCACGCGCAGCGCGATCCCGGCGTCATTTGTGTAAGTCTTCCTCCATCTGGGCGCATTGCTGCCATTGGTCGCAGCGAGGCTGCGGGCGGTCATCGCCTTGTAGAGCAGCGGAGCGATGGTCATGATGCCTTTCGCGCGCAGGCTGCCGCAGACCGAGCTGCGAAGGATGTGAAGGACATCGGCCATCGGCCCCATTGGGCCGTCGCTCGACGGCGTGGCGGTGCCGAGAAAGGTCGTCTGCAAAGGGCGCACGGAAGTGTCGGCTGTCTCCACGGCCAAATCCACCCAAATGCCCTGATCCGGCAGAAGCAGCACCGTCCATACCGCCTGCCCCGAGTCGAGAGATGCGAGAATGTCCTGTGCGGGTTCTGCAACCGTTTGAAAGCCCGGTCCCATGAGGACGCTTGACACGCTGTCCTCAAGTTCGTCAGCGGGTTTTTTCGGCTTGGCCGATTGATCGCCATTGGCCGGAGCGCTTGCCGGAGCGGATTTGTTGTTTGCGTCATGCCAGCGCGCGAGAAGGCGCTCTGCGGCGCGAACACGTGCCTGAAGTTTCGCCGTGGAGGTAGGCTTGGACAGGAAGGAGTCAGCGCCGGCTTCGAGCGCCTGCACTTCAGGTTCCTCGCCGGAGCGGCCGGTGAGCATCAGCACATACAACGGGCGAGTCGCGCGAAATTCGACGAGGCGACGGCACAGTTCGATGCCGCTCAGGCCGGGCATGTTCCAGTCGAGGATCGCAATGTCGGGAGTGAGGCCCTTCTGAATCAGCGTCCATGCGGCCTGACCGTCGTTGGCAAAAAATAGCTCGTGCCCAAGGTCGTGCAACTGTCGCTCGACAATCCGGCGGGAGACTTCCTCATCGTCCGCAATCAGAATCCGCAGGTTCATGCTCGATGAAACTCCAGAGTCGCCGGGCGGTCGTGATTACCGCCCATGGGTTGACGCTCATTACAGGCCAGCTCGTTTGCCCGCAGGATTGCCGCTGAACATGAAGGGTTTCCCGCCGAGGATCTGGTCGCTGGTAATCGTGGGGCAAATATATTTCTCGATGTGCTCGATGAAGAGCGCCGTGCCGCGGAAGTGGTCCACATACGGCCAGCGCGCGGGATTATACATGGAATCCGTGAGGTCGCGCATGAGCACGACGTGCTTGCCGTTCTTCGCCATCTGCCGCAGGCCGAACGGCCGCCCGCTCACGCACATGTTCACGTGGACACCCATGAGGATGACGTTCTGGATGCCGCGCTGCTCGAGCAGGTTCCAAATCTCCACGCCGGAATCGCTGATGGCGTCCTCGTCGCGAATCTTGAGCACGTCAATCTGGCGCGTCCACGGCGCGCGCGGGTTGAGGCCCTTGGCCTTGAGTTCATCAGCCCACTTCGCGTGCTCGCCCGAGTCGTCGTCCTCGCCGCCGTCCGACTGGTCAATCGGGTAGCGGCCTTTTTCCTCTTCCGGGATTTCCTTGCACCACACGCCGATTTCACTGGGAAGATTTGCGGCCTTGGGCGCGGCCTTCGCGCGCTTACGGGCCGGATGTCCCTCATAAGGCTTCATGCAACTGCTCGGGGCGTGGATGATGAAGACGCCCTGCGCGCGGGCCTTTTCGAGCAGGTCGTTCATCCGCGGCGCCATCTCGCCCTCGCGACGGACGGCGTTGAGGCAGTGGTGCAAATCCCACATGTCGCAAACGATGATCGCGGTCTTCTTCGCGTCCCATTTTTCCGCCGTGGTGACGACCCGGAACGCGTCGTTCCCCTGCTCTGCTTCGACACGCTTTTGCAACGTGAACTGAAGCCCATCCGCAGCGGATGCGGCGGCACCGGCGAACACGATGCTGAATGCAACACGAAGCAGGCAAATGGAAGAATGCCGCAGCATGGACGAGGTCGGCTTCATGATGCGTAGTGTAAAGCACTCTCCCAGAAGCGAAAAGAAAAATTACGCGCTACTTGACTTGCGGACTCGCAGTGAAGCGCCGCAGCGCCTCGCGCACCGAATCGAAGGCGATTTCGCCGAGGTTGATTTCATCGGGCGCGAGCCAGCAGACGGCCTCGACCTCGCCCGGTTCCGCCACAACGTCGAATGATTCCACTCGCGCGACGTAGAAGAAATCGAGCACGGGATACGTGACGCCCTTGTAGGGATACTCGTTCGTGAGCGAGCAGAAGTATTCGAGCGCGGTGACGACAAGGCCGGTCTCCTCGCGCACTTCGCGCGCAACCGATTCCTCGGCGGTCTCGGCGTAATCCACAAACCCGCCTGGCAGCGTGAGCTTGCCGCGCTGCGGGTCGCGCGCACGCCGCAGAAGCAGTATGCGTCCGTCTGCGCGCCGCACGATGGCGGCTGTCGCGATGGCCGGGTTGAAGAAATAGACGAAGCCGCACGCGCCGCACTCGAACGGCGTGCCCGCTTCCGGCGGCGATGTCGCCGCACCGCACTTGGGACAATGATGAAAGTGGTTCGCGGGCTTCACGCGAAGGCGTCTTTTATGAGCCGACGGATTTCTTGATCTCCTTCAGCTTCGCCGCTTCCGGCTTCGTCGAATAAAACTTGTCGAGCGGATAGCAGCCGCTGATGAGGCCGTTGCGCGGCGCGGTGGTGCAATCGCTGAACGTGCGGCAGATGAATTTTTTCTCCAGTTCGCCCTTCTGTGCAGCGTCAGCGAGCATCGTCGGGTAACTCAACACGGCGCGCCCGATGCCGATCATGTCCGCCCAGCCGCTGCGGAGGATGTGTTGCGCGACGTGCGGGAGGTATTCCTGCAAGTAGCTCAGGCCGGAGCCGACGAGGACAGGAATTCGCAATTCGCAATTCGCAATTCGCAATTTCTCCAGGTGCGCCTTCAACTGTCGAACGACCTGCACCTGCCGTTCCACATCAATGAGCGGGTCGTGCGCGGGCTGATAGCCGTCGCTCGGCGGATATGCGGCGGGCCGCTGAAGATGCGGCGTGTAGTAGGGCGAGCCGGCGCTGGTGTTAAGAATCTTCACGCCGAGTTTCGCGCAGAGTTCGACGAATTGAAACGTCTCCGTGAGATCAATCTGTGTCGGGTCGCTCTGGTTCACACCGAAGCCGTAGCGATACGGCAGGCATTTCGAGAAATCCTCCGGGATGCCAGGGCCGAGTTTGCCGGGCACGGACAGCGCCGGGTCGGGGCGATGCGGCACCATGTCGAAGCAGCTCAGGCGCACGGCGAAATCAATCTTGTTCCCACTCGCGCGGATGCCAGCAACGATGTCACGGAGGATGCGTGTGCGGTTCTCGAAGCTGCCACCGAACTTGCCCGGCCGCGTGTGCGCGCAGAGGAACTCGTGCAGCAGGTAGCCGTGGCAGTGCTTGATGTCCACGAAGTCTGCGCCAACTTCCCAAGCAATCTTCGCCGCGCGGACGTAGTCCTCGATCAGCCGCTCAATCTCGTCGTCGGTGAAAACCTGCGCATCGCTCACGACCTTGAACTTCGGATCGAGAATCGGATGCCGGAACGCGACGCGCGGCTCGTAGCGCATTCGTTCGTTGGGCCGGCAGAAGCGTCCCGAATGCGTGAGCTGGAATCCAACGACCAAATCGTCCGTCGAGCCGTAGCGCTCCGCGTGCGCTTTTTTCAAAATGCCCGTTAGCTCCGCGAGACCCGCCTTGTTCTGCTCGATGATGATAAGTTGATTTGGATTCGCGCGGCCATCGGGCCTTACCGCCATCGCTTCCACGCCGCAGATCAGCTTGGCGCCGCTCTCACCGAATCGCTGCCAGCGTCGGCGCATTTCCTCGGTTACGCCGCCAGTCGTCGTGCCATCCCAGCCTTCCATCGGATGAATGGCGACGCGGTTGCCAATGCGCCTGCCGTTCACCGTCACGTCCGGCACCGGCTGCGCGAGCGGCGAATCATCGGCTGCAATCGCATCCTCGCACGGCAGCTCGATGCCGAGCGCGGCGCAGTGCCTGCGGAAATCCTCCACCGTCTTCAGCGAAGGGATGCGCGTGAGCTTGAAAGGTTCGGGCATGTTTGCGAAACCGCGAGATGACAACAAAGTGCCGCCCACGGGTCAAGCGATCCCGGTGCATCCAAAACTGTTGCCAGCGCGGGCGTCGTGGGGGAAAGTTCAGACATGCGCGACCGGATGTTCCTTCTCGCCTCGCTTGCGCTGAACGCGGCACTCGTCGTGGCGCTGGTTGCCGCCTTTTCCACGACGAAGCCCACCGTGCGGCGGGTCACGCGTGTGGTGCGCGAGCCGACGTCGCTCACGAACATCGTCCGCACCAACGTCGTTGTGACGCAGCAGGCCACGCTCGACTGGAACTCGATTGAAGCCAGCGATTACGCGGCCTACATCGCCAACCTGCGCGCCATTGGCTGCCCGGCGGAAACCATCCGCGACATCATCGTCGCCGATGTGAATACTCTGTTTGCCAAACGCCGCACTGAGCTGCGGTCCAAGCAGGACATCCAGTGGTGGCGCGCGCAGAAGGATCCCGAAACAGCGCTGACTGAGGAAAAACAATTCACCGCGTTGGACACCGAGCGTCGCGACCTGCTCTCGCGGTTGCTTGGCCCGGACTGGGACGCAGCCGAGAAGGCCCAGCAGCGCGAGGAGAACAGTGTAGTCCTCACCGGCTCTGTCCTCGGTGCGCTGTCAGCGGAGACGAAAGCCGCGGTGCGTGAGATCACCGAGCGCGGCGCAAAACTTCAGGAGGAATACACCGCCGCCGCCGAAAAGGGCGGCAAGCCCGTAGACGAGGCCGAAATTTGGAAACTGCGCCGGCAGACGCGCGACGAACTCGCCAAGGTCCTCACGCCCGCACAACTCGAGGAGTATCTGCTCCGCTACTCGCAGGTTGCGACGAACATCCGGGACGAACTGGGTTATCTGAGCGCGACGCCCGAAGAGTTTCGCGCCATTTTCCGCGCGCGCGACGCGTTCGACATGCAGATTCACACGGACTACGCCGGCGACGACCAAGTCAAGCAGCAGGCGCGGGCGCAACTTGAACAGCAGCGGGAGATCGCGCTCAAGCAGGCGCTCGGCGTCCAACGCTACGAGGAATACAAACTCAACCAGGATGCCGGTTATCGCGACACATACGGCGCGCTGCAAAGCGTCGGCGCACCGGTGGAGCAGACGCGGACGGTTTTTCAAATCAACCAGGCCTCGCAGCAGGAAATCGAGCACATCCGCGCGCAACAGGGCCTCGATGAAGAGCGGCAGAAAAGCCTGATTGCAGCCGCCGAACAGGATCGCGACAAGACCCTGCGCGGCTTGCTGGGTGACGACATTTTCAACCGTTACCAAACGGAGCGAGAGCATTCCGCGGCTCAGGTGCTGATTGATGACGCGACCATGAACTCCGCAGTCCGCGTGAATGGATTGAAACTGTGGAATACCACGTTTCTCCGCCGATTTTATCTGGACACGACGGGCACGCTACCGCCGCCAAAGCCGCCGCAGTAAAGCAGCGGTTCGCGTCGCGCACCTTAACGCAACTCCGTTTCGACTCGCATGAAACTTCGATTTTTCGCGCGGCTTTCGGCGCTGGCCATTCCGCTTGCCTCCTTGACGCTACCAGTGCGTGGTGCTGACGTCGCGTGGGAACGCATCGCACCGTTCTTCCAACCGCCGTCGGAGTTCGCAAACGACTTCGGCAATTTCAAATCACCGCTCTTGTTTGAAAATGGCCGGCCAGTGAAGACTGCCGCGGACTGGCAAAGGCGTCGCGCTGAAATTCTCGCCTACTGGCACAAGGTCATGGGGCCATGGCCGGCGCTCATCGCGAAACCACGCGTCGAGGTGCTCGAATCGAAGCCACGCGAGAATTTCACGCAGCAACGCGTGCGCGTCGAGATTGCGCCAGAGCAGACAGTGCTTGGCTACCTGCTCCTGCCGTCCGGCAAAGGGCCGTTTCCCGCCGTGTTCGTTCCGTATTACGATCCCGAGACGAGCATCGGCCTCACGAACAAGCTGCGTGACTTCGCGCTTCAACTCACGCGGCGCGGTTTTGTCACGCTCTCCATCGGCTCGCCGGGCGGCGACGCGCGCAAGCCGACGACTGGCGTGGCGCTCTGCCAGCCGCTGTCATTCCTCGCGTATGTCGCGGCGAACTGCGCGAACGCTCTCGCGAACATGCCTCAAGTGGACGCAAACCGCATCGGTGTTGTCGGCCATTCTTATGGTGGAAAATGGGCGATGTTCGCCGCGTGTCTTAACGAAAAATTCGCCGCCGGCGTGTGGAGCGACCCCGGCATCGTGTGGGACGAACCGCGCGGCAACGTGAACTATTGGGAGCCGTGGTATCTCGGCGCCGAACATGCGCGGTCGCGCAAACCCGGCCTCGTCACTGCCGAGAACCCGCGCATGGGCGCCTACAAGGTCCTGTTCGAGAACGGCCACGACCTGCACGAACTCCAGTCGCTCATGGCGCCGCGGCCGTTCCTCGTGTCCGAAGGGTCGGAGGACACGCCGCGGCGCTGGCCTGCGCTCAACCACTGTATCGCCGTCAACAAGTTGCTCGGCCAGACGAACCGCGTCGCCATGACAAACCGCCTCGCACACACGCCTACCGAGGAATCCAACGAGCAGATTTACTCCTTCTTCGAGCACTTCCTCAAACCGGCGCATTGAGCGCGACGGCTTGACAACACATTACCCGCCCGCAAGCCTTCGCGCGTGAGCCTCCTTGTTGTCCTCGTCAAAGTCCGGGTGAAACCGGAGTCCGTTGATGCCTTTCGCCGCATCACGCTGGAGAACGCGCGGCACAGCGTGAAGGAGCCGGGCATCGCGCGCTTTGATGTCATCCAGCAGGCCGACGACCCGACGCGCTTTGTGCTCGTCGAGGTGTATCGCACCGCCGACGCACCGGCGAAGCACAAGGAGACCGCGCACTACGCGGCGTGGCGCGACACCGTCGCCGACATGATGGTTGAGCCGCGCGCGAGCGTGAAATACGCGAACATCTTTCCCGACGACGCCCGCTGGTGATTTCAACGATTTGCCGCAAAGAGGCAGCAGCGCAAATGCGAACTGGGATTGCCAGCGCGAATTCTTTGTGATTTTTGCGCCTTTTCGTGGCTAATCAGACGGCGTGCTCATCTTCAAAACGGCAGCAACGGCAAATTAAATGCGCGCTGCACAAGCCACGCGCTTGCGAGGACGACGACGCACGCGGAGCCGACGCGCAACGTGAGGCTTTGATAAAATTGCGAACTGCGCATCGCAAACGCCGGCGGAAGAAACAGGCTCACGATCGTGAGCTGGCCCACCTCGACCCCGAGATTGAAGCCCACCAGCGGCACAAGCAGCGAGGAATCCTTCAAGCCGAACTCCGACAACGCGCTCGCAAATCCAAACCCGTGCACGAGTCCAAAGCAGAACGCCACGATCCACACGCGCTCCCTCACGACGGGCCGGAGGTTGTTCAGCGCCGCGAGCACGACCGACGCGGCGATGACGGATTCCACGAGTCGCGACGGCAGCCGCACGACTTCGAGCGCCGCTAGGCTCAACGTGATCGAGTGTGCCAGAGTGAAGGCGGTGACCACCTTCAGCACGTTGATGAATGCGGGCTTGAACGCTGGCACGGAAGTCCACCGACCGTCTTCGCGCCGCAGCACGCTCGGCAGCAGCAACGCGACGAGGAACAGGATGTGGTCCGGCCCGTGCCAGATGTGCCACACGCCTTCGCGCACGAAATCGCGCAACTCGCGCCATAGGCTTGCGTCGCCGAGGTCGAGGCGCTGCGCGGGATTGCCCACGCTGAAGATGGTGACGAGTTCGTGGTCCTCCCACGCAACATTCACGAGTCCGCGATGCAGCGGGATTCTGTCGAAGAAGATGCGGTATTCGATTTCGAGAGTGCGCGGTTTGCGGAAGCCTTCGGCCTCGAAGTTCACCACCGCATACACGCCGTCGGGATATGACGCGACTTGATGCTCGGACACAAGCGGCGTGACTTCCACGCCATTGACACGCAACCGCAGCCGGCCGAGCGCGTAGGCCGCAATCGCGCGCTGGCGGCTGCGCAGTTCGTCCCACGTCACGGAACCGTCGCCGTTTTCATCGAGACCAATGGCCGCGTCGAGGTCGCGCAGCGAAAGATCCCACTGGCCTACAAGGCGCGTTTCTTCGAGCTTGAGGCTGAGGTAACTCTCGCCCGGCCGGTGCGCAAACGCATCGTGCGCGCACAACAGTGCGAGCAGGCAGATAAGTTTTCGGAAACTGAGCATCAAGTGACGCGCTCATTTCACGGATTGATCGCCGAGTTGGCAATGATTCAATTGCGCTCCGGCCTTGACGCAAAAGGGCGCACCGGCTTAACTCCCGTTCATCGCCGCGCTGAAGCAATCTCCGCGGCACAACGTCTGAATCACAACATGAAACTTCTCCTCCTCTCCTCGCTCTGCATGGCCGCGTTCGCCGCGGTGACGTGCGCCGCCGCCGCGGACCTCAAGGCCGGTGATGCCGCGCCGGATTTTTCACTGCCGGGCAGCGACGGCAAGACCCACAAACTTTCCGATTACAAAGGCAAGCAGGCCGTCGTGGTCGCGTGGTTTCCAAAAGCCTTCACCGGTGGCTGAACGGCGGAATGCAAGTCGCTCCGTGCGAGCGGCGAAGCAATCCGAAAGTTCGACGTGGCCTACTTCACCGCGAGTTGCGACCCGATGGAAGGCGAGAAAGGCAACGCCGCCTTCGCGAAATCGCTCGAACTCGATTACCCGATCCTCAGCGACCCCGGCAAGCAGGTCGCCGAGGCTTACGGCGTCGTTCACGGCGAGCGCAAGGTGCCGGAGCGCTGGACGTTCTACATCGGCAAGGACGGCAAAATCCTGGCCGTGGACAAGGGCGTGAAGGCCGGCCAGCACGGTGCGGATGTCGCCGCCAAGCTCAAGGAACTTGGCGTGGCCGAGAAAAAATAGCCGCGCTTCCGCACACAACAAATTGAGAACAGCCGTCCGCGTGGGCGGCTGTTCTGCTTTCAACGCGCGCCGCTGAGATGCTTCACGCGGCGAACCCAAAGCGCCAGTGTTCTTCCTCCGGCTTGATGCCGAGTGCGAGGCACACGCGCCGCGCGGCAAGCATTCCAGCCGCGGCCTTCACCATCTTGTCGAAGTCATGCCGTGGCAGAGACACTGCATCGTGCTTGATGTCACGGATGCGGGCGCCTTCGTCGAGCAGGTCGGTCAGGAACAACTCGGCAGCCACTGGGTCGTCGGTCTGATAATGCAGCTCGTGCGAGCCTTTGTGCGGGGCCAGCGCGTATTCGATGTGGTATTTTGCGATCATAGGCGTTGTGGGTTAGACGTTGACGGGTGAGGGAATCGCGTGGCGCACCTGCCTGACCCAGTGCGCAAAAATGGAGCGGGCCTCTTCGCTCGCCTCTTCCAGCGGGACCGCTTCGCGCACGACCGTCGCGCGCGGCAGCCATTCGGGCGGAGGCGGCGCAGGGCCAGGCCGGATGTCGCCGCGGACCGCGGAACAACCCAGCCTCACCTCGATCAGGCCGCGCACATCATCATACTCCGCGTCGGCGGAGGCGCATACGTCCACTATGGTGTCATCCATCTCGAGGCGCTCCACGATTTCGCTGATGGAGATGAGCTTCTTCATCCGCCGCGAGCATCCGTGCAAAGCCCGTGCGCGGCTTCACATCGGTTGCGGAAGGTTTCGTCGAAATTGCCGCAGCATCGCCAAGTCCTGCGGATTCGTGATGCTTGCGCATGAAGCCCCTGCCCCGCCCCTGCGTCTGATTCTTCACGCGACCTTCCTTGAAAAACCCGTGTCGCGGATTGAACTCAAGCCGATGTCACTGCGAAGTCTTTTTCTCGCCAGTCTCTGTGTGGGCGCGTTGCTCCCTGCCGCGGCTTTGCGCGCCGCGGAAAAGAATACTTCGATTCCTTCGCGCGAGTTCAGCTTTGAGTCGGACATCGAGCCGCTGCTCTCTCGATACAACTGCAATTCCTCCGGCTGCCACGGCAAGGCCGAGGGGCAGAATGGATTCAAGCTCTCCGTCTTCGGTTTCGACGCAAAGGCGGATCACAACGCGCTCGTGCGCGAGGGACGCGGCCGTCGCATCTCGCCCGCGGCGCCTGACACAAGCCTGCTGCTGCTCAAGGCCGCCGGCATCATCCCGCATGGCGGCGGTCCACGCATTTTCGAGGGCACCGAGGAATTCCAACTTCTTCGTGATTGGGTCGCGGCCGGCGCGCCGTTTGGCCGCAGCGACGCGCCTAAAGTTGTTCGCATCGAACTTACGCCACACGAGAGCGTCCTCTCGATGGGCGCGAGACAACCACTTCGTGTCCTTGCAACTTACACGGATGGCACGAAGAAGGACGTAACGCGCCTCGCGCTCTTCCATTCGAACAACGAGGGCCTCGTGAAGGTGGACGAGCGCGGCGGCGTCACCGCAGGTCAAATCCCCGGCCAGGCCGCGATCATGGCGCGCTTCATCGGCGAAGTGGACGTTTTTCAAGCGCTTGTGCCGCGCGCCGAGACATTGAAGGAATTCACCGCGCCGCCGCGGTTCAACTTCATTGACGGGCTTGTGGACGCGCAGTTGAAGAAGCTGAACATCCTACCATCGGGCCTCGCGGACGACGCGGAGTTCCTTCGGCGCGTTTATCTTGATGTCATCGGCACGCTGCCGACGCCTGCCGAGGCGCGGAAGTTTTTCGCGGATTCGCGAGCCGACAAGCGCGCACGTCTCGTGGATGAATTGCTCGAACGCCCCGAATTCGCCGATTACTGGGCGCTCAAGCTTGCCGACGTGCTGCACGTGGACCGTCTCAAGCTCACGCATCGCGAGGCCTACGCTTACTTCAAATGGATTCGCGATTCACTCGCCGCGAACGTCCCCTTTGACCGCATCGTGCGCGAACTGCTCACCGCGGAGGGTCCGCTTGACGACGCGCCCGCCGGCTACTTCTACAAAGTCACCGCCAAGCCCGGCGACATGGCAAACTCGCTTTCGCAGACCTTCCTTGGTGTGCGCATTGCGTGCGCCGAGTGCCATCATCACCCCTACGACCGCTGGACGCAGGGCGATTATCAGGGCATGACGGCGTTCTTTGCGCAGGTCAGCGTGAAGAAAGGCGCGCAGGGCGAGGCGCTCGTCGCCGAGGGTAATCCGCAGGCAAAGCACCCGCGCACGGGTGAACTCATCCAGCCCTACGCGCTCGGCACGCGGATGCCGGAGAAGTCTCCCGAAGGCGACCGCCGCCGCGTGCTCGCGGATTGGTTCACATCGTCGGACAATCAGTGGTTCGCGCGCAATCTTGCCAATCGTCTCGTCGCACACTTCTTTGGTCGCGGCCTCGTGGAGCCGGTGGATGACGTGCGCGCGACCAACCCCGCGAGCAATCCCGAACTGCTCGATGCGCTCGCCCGCGACGTGCAAGGCGCGAGCTTCGACCTCAGGAAAATCATCCGCACGCTGACAGCCTCGCGCACGTATCAGCTTTCCTCGAAGCCCAACGAAACCAACGAGCGCGACGAGCAGAACTACTCGCGCGCGCTCTTCAAGCGGTTACCCGCCGAGGTGCTTTTCGACGCCGTGTGCCAGACCACGGGTGTGCCGGAGAAGTTCGACGGCATCTCGCCGGGCTTCCGTGCCGTGCAACTTTGGGACAGCCAGGTGCAGCACTATTTCCTGAAGCTCTTCGGCCGGCCCGCGCGCACGAGCGCGTGCGAGTGCGAGCGCAACGCCGAGGCCAGCATCGCGCAGGTGCTGCATCTGCTGAACTCGCCGGAAATCCAGGAAAAACTCGCGCACGAATCCGGCACCGTGGCCGCGCTGGTGAAAAACATCTCCAGCGACTCCGCACTCGTGGATGAACTTTACCTGACGTGGTTCAGCCGACTACCGACGGATGCTGAGAAAGCCACTGCGCTGAAGTTTCTAAAGGAATCGCCCTCACGCCGGCAAGGTGCCGAAGACCTCGCGTGGAGTTTGCAGAACTCGCTGGAGTTTATCTTTAACCACTGAGCGAGCGGTTCAGCAGCGCCTTGCGCTACAGCTCACTTGTTGAACGCCTGATGCTTCGCGTCGCCGCCGCTTTGCAGGAAAGCGAGCAAGTCGAGGATTTGTTCCTTGTTGAGCAGGTTCAGCAGGCCGGCGGGCATGATGGAGTTCGGCTGCGGCTGGCGCGAGACGAGGTTCTTCTTCGGAAATTTCTGGATGAGCGTCTCGGCCGGGCCGGTCTGGATGATGAGCGAGTCGGCGTCCTCCTTGACAATAAAACCGGTGAACGGCTCATCGTTGCCGACGGGCTTGAACTCATAGGCACGATAGCGCGGCTCGATGGTCTTCGACGGATCGAGAATTTCAGTGAGCACGGCCTTCGGATCGTTTTTGTATTTCGGGAAGACGCCCGTGAGTTCCGGCCCGTAGAGCACGCCATCGGTGCCAACCTTGTGGCATCCGACGCAGCCGACGCTGGTGAACAGCGCGCGGCCTTTCTCGAAGCTGCGGCCGCTCGCGAGCCTGGAAAGTTCCGGTTCGAGGTCGGCGAGCTTCCATTCCGTGATGACCGGCGCGGCGGGTTCGGCGGGCGCGTGCGCGAGATAGTCGTCGAGGTCTTTCACGACGCGAAGCACGCCGCGCATCCGCTGCGAATGGCCGGGGAACGTGCAGAGATACGGATAATCGCCCGGCTCGCCTGGCGCGGTGAAGCGCAGGCGGGCGGTCTCGCCGGAGTTCAACATCTTCACGGCCTGGAGCACCTTGGGCGACACGGGCACGTAGAGCCGGCCCTGCGCGTCCGGCGTGGGCGGCATCTTCTCGGAGGCCGCGCCGATTTCATCCGCCGCGCCGATGGCTGCGAGCACCCAGTTGTGCTGCATGGCGTCGGTGTTTTCAAAAATCAGCTCAATCGGTTTGCCCACCTCGGCGACGAGCAGGATTTTGTCGAAGAACATCTGCTCCATAATCGTGCGCAGCCGCAGCACGCTCACGCCAAGCGCGCGAAAGGTCTTCGCCAGCGGAACCCCGTCTTCCCCCGGCAACTTCGCCGCGAGGTCGCCGCCGAGTTGTTGGATGTCGAGGAAGTCATTCTGCGTGCGCTGCGCCTCGGGAACTTTCTTCGCCTGATCGAGCAGTGAATCGGCGAGCGATTTCACGGAGTTGGCGGGCCACTTGTCCTTCGGCAGCGCGAGCAACGCGCGAGCACACACCGGCACATCCGTTCCGCTTGAAATGAGTTTGGCGAACGCGGCGAACGCGGCCGTTTCATTGCCCCGCATCTTCGCGGCGGCGACAATCGCAGCGCGGCGAACCGCAGCATCGCCACCGGATTTAAGAAGCGGTTCAACTTTGGCGAAGAACGCTGAACGCTTCGCTGAATCTTGCACAAGCGGAATGCCGCCGAGCAGCGCGGCAATCGCGCCGGGTTTTTCTTGCGCGAAGCTCCACACGGCATCCGCGGGCTGGAACGCGATGAGGGCGGCAAACGAGGCCTGCCGCGCGGACACCGGGCCGTCACCGCCCGCTAGCGTTTCGAGCGCGGCTTGGTCTTTCTTCAAGTCTTCGGGTTTCTGAGTGACGAGGAGCTTGGCGAGTTCCGGAAGAACGGAAGATTGATCGGGCCTGAGCCGCGCGATGGCGGCGAGGATTTCCGTCGGCTCGTCGGTCTTGTTGATTTTCGCGAGCGCGGCGATGGCGTCGTGTTTGAACTTCGTGGCGATGCCGGGCCGCGCGATGATGGCCTCATGGACTGGCGAGAACTTCGCGTGCGTGTCCTCGCGGTCCACGAGCAGGAGCTGAGCGTTGGAGAGGCGGCCGAGCTGGAACTTCACGATGACGGGGCTTTTGTCGAGGAAGACGATGGGTTTGTCCACCGGCGCGGGCGTTTTCTCGTGCTCCTCGTGCTGCGCAAGCGCCGGCAGCACGAACACAAACAAAGCGAAAACAACGAGAAAATCAGGCCAATTCAATCGGCACTTACGCCCGGTCAAATTCATAACGCGGCGAATATGGACGAAGTGGTGGCGCGTTTCCATCACGAACAAGCCTGCAAGATTCAAGGCGTCTCACGCGAGGTTCACAGGATCAATATCCACCGTGAACTGGATGTCTTCTGGCAGTTTCATCGCAGTCATCAGCCGCGCCAAAACGCGGCTCAGACGGCTCATCTGCCGCGTGCGAAGCATCAGTTGGTAACGATAGTAAGTCTCCGCGCGCACCAGCGGCGCAGGTGCGGGACCGGCGATGACAAGATCGCGCAACGGATCCGTCGCCGAGGCTGCCGTCGCCGTCATGGTTGTTCTTTCAACTTCGTTCAGAAGCGGAAGTTCATTCGCGGCTTTCACATCGTGCGGCTTGTTTCCCGCTCCGCTCGAGGCGAGTTGCTCCAATTCGACTCGTGCGTGCTCGGCGGAGAACTTCACCTTCTCCTCGTTGCGCCCGCGCAGCGTGAGCAGCGCGATGCGAGTGGACGGCGGGTATTTGAGCTGCTCGCGGAACTCGATTTCCTGTTCGTAAAAACCGGTGAAATCGTGACGCCGCGCAAATTGAATCGCCGGATGAAACGGTGTGAAGCTCTGCACGAACACTTCGCCCTCGACCTCGCCGCGGCCCGCGCGGCCCGCAACTTGCGTGAGCAACTGGAACGTCCGCTCGCCCGCGCGAAAATCAGGAATGTGCAGCGACAAATCCGCGTAGATGACGCCGACGAGCGTGACGTTCTCAAAGTGCAGCCCCTTCGCGATCATCTGCGTGCCGACGAGGATGTCTATCTTGCCCGTCTTGAAATCGCCGAGCACGCGGCGGTAATCCTCCTTGCGCTTCATCAAGTCGGAGTCCATACGCGCGATGCGGGCGTGCGGAAAAAGTTTCGCCAGCGTTTCTTCGACGCGCTCAGTGCCAAGGCCGGCATAGCGGATGGCAGTGCTGCGGCACTTCGGTTCTGGGCAAGCGGTCGGCGCGGGCGCTTCGTGGCCGCAGATGTGACAGCAAATCTTCTGCGCGCGGCGATGATACGTGAGCGCGACGCTGCAATTCGGGCATTCCGCAACGAAGCCGCACTGTGGACATTGCAGCGAAGTCGAGTAGCCGCGGCGGTTGAGGAAGAGCATCACCTGCTCCTTTTTTTCGAGACGCTGAAGAATCGCCTCGTGCAGCTCCGGTGAAAAAATTGGCGTGCCGCCCTTCTCTTTGCGCGCCGTTTGCCGCATGTCCACGACGCGGACGAGCGGCATCCTTTTGTTGTCGGCGCGATGCTGGAGTTCGAGCAGTTCGTATTTACCACGCTGCACGTTGTAGAAACTTTCCATCGAAGGCGTCGCCGAGCCGAGCACGACGACCGCGCCCTCCATCTGCCCGCGCACGACGGCGACATCGCGCGCGTGATAGCGCGGGGCCTCCTCCTGTTTGTAGGAATGCTCATGCTCCTCGTCCACGACGATAAGGCCGAGCGGTTCAACTGGTGCGAAGATCGCCGAGCGAGCGCCGATCACAATGCGCGCACGGCCCTGTCGAATCTTGTGCCATTCGTCGTGCCGCTCGCCCGCGCTGAGGTGCGAGTGCAGCACGGCGACTTGCGTCTGCAAAGGCCCGTGGCTGAACCGCGCCTTGAAACGCTCGACGGTTTGAGGCGTGAGCGCGATTTCCGGCACGAGCACGATTGCTCCCCTGCCCTGCGTCAATGCGTGCGCAATGGCTTGTAAATAAACCTCTGTCTTGCCTGAACCGGTCACGCCGTGCAGAAGAAATGTTGAAGGCGTTGCAGCAGAAGCGTGTGATCCTGAATTCTGAGTCGAGGGTTCTGTATTCTGCTTGCTCATCGCCGCTTTGATCCGTTCCAGCGCTTTCGCCTGTTCCTCGTTCAACTCGAGCGGGTCGGTGCGGCTGATGGTTTCGCTCGCATAAGGATCGCGCTCGGAGACCTGACTTGCGACGAGCACGAGACCTTTGTCTTCGAGACGGCGCACGGTTTCGGCAGTGGTCTCGGCCAGTTCGAGCAGCTCCTGAAGCGGCACTTCGCGACGCTCTTCGATGAGGTTCAGCACGACTTGTTGGCGCTTCGTCAACTTCGGCAGTTCGCCCGTGTGCGGCAGCAAACGCACGACGAGTCTTTCGCGCCAGCCTTCCTGCTCGCGGCGAATGGCCTCGGGCAAAACGCTTTTCAACGCGATCTCCGGCGCGCAGCAGTAGTAGTCCGCAATCCATCGCGCGAGACGAAGCACCTTTGGCGTGACGAGCGATTGGCGTCCGACGACGCCACTGATGTAGCGCAGGTTCGTGTGCGTGGACTGCTCGATGAGTTCGGTGACACAGCCCATCACCTGCCGCGGGCCAAACGGCACCTTCACGCGCGTGCCGACCTCGATGCGGCCCTGCAATTCCGGCGGGATGGCGTAGTCGAACTCCTTGCGGAGCGCGATTTCGAGCGTGACGCGGGCGACCATGCAAAGGCGAGGGTCGAAGGTCGAGCGCCGCGAGTCAAGAACGCCAAACCTTCGATTCTCGACTCTCCCCATTCGACTCATTACAACCTCCGCGTGCGTCGCCGTTGGATTTTATTCGTTGCCGCGTTTCTCGTCGTGGACGCGATTACCGGATTGCTCTGGTATCGGCGCTGGCGCGAGCACCGATACGACGCGGTCATTTTCACGGCGGCGCAGCGATACCAAATTGATCCGGCGCTCGTGAAAGCCGTTGTGTGGCGCGAAACTTTTTTTGACGCGAAGGCGCGCGGAAAAGCCGGAGAACTCGGTTTAATGCAGCTCCGCGAACCGGCTGCGCGCGAGTGGGCCGGGGCTGAACACATCACCGGCTTCACGCACGAACAGGTTCTCGATCCTCACACAAACACGCTCGCCGGCGCGTGGTATCTGGCGAAACTGCTCAAACGGTATCCGCAGACGGACAATCCCGCGGCCTTCGCGTTGGCCGATTACAATGCAGGCCGATCCCACGTGCTGCGCTGGGCGACGAATTCGGCAGCAACCAACAGCACGGCTTTTCTGGAGCAGATGACTTTTCCCGGCACGCGCCGTTACATCGAGACGGTGCTGGCGCGCCGCGAATTGTATCGGGATGAATTCCCGAAACCGCCACGGACAGACGGCAAATAAAGCACACGCGCTGCTCGGCGCATTTTCGCCTCGCCACGCTGCGCGCTTCTCAGCTAAATGCCCGCATGAATACACTGTTGCGATTCTGTTGCTTGCTTGCAGTTGCCGCCGTTTCGCTCCGCGCGGCTGATCCGCACGACCAATCGCAGGTTCCGCTCGAAGCGGACTCGCCCGATCCGAAGCTCGCCAAAATCATCCTGCTCGCCAGCGGGCCGAGCAGCAAGCCGATGGCGCACGAGTATTTTGCCGGCTGCGCGCTGCTTCAACAGTGGCTCAAACAGCAGCCCGGCGTCTGGCCCGTAATGGCGCGCGACTGGCCGAAAAACGAACGCGTGCTCGATGGCGCGAAGTGCGTCGTCTATTACGGCGATGGCGGCGGGAAACAACAGTTCCTCGAACCCGCGCACTGGGCGAAGTTCAGCAAGTTACTCGATGGCGGTTGCGGTTTCGTGCTGCTGCATCAGGCGGTGGATTTTCCGAAAGGCGAGAGTGGTGACAAAATCAAGGGCTGGCTCGGCGGCGTCTTCCTTGGTGACATCGGCTGCCGCGGGCATTGGGACATGGATTTGAAAACGACCGACGAACATCCCGTGCTGCGCGGCGTGAAATCATTTGCCGCGCCCGGCGACGGCTGGCTCTACAATCTGCATTTCGCGGACAAGGGCTTCACGCCGCTCCTCGTCGGTGCTGTGCCGGACAAGTCGCGCACGAGCGCCGACGCCAAGGCGCACGCGGGCCGCGACGAGGTCATCGCGTGGGCGCATCAGCGGCCGGACGGCGGGCGCGGCTTCGGCTTCACCGGCGCGGATTTGCACAAAAGCTGGAGCTACGAAAGCCAGCGCAAACTGGTCGTGAACGGCATCCTCTGGACCGCCGGACTCGAAGTGCCGAAGAACGGCGCGACAATGGATTTCACTGAAGCCGATCTGAACCGCAACCTCGACAAGAAGCCAACGCCTGCGCCCGCTGCAAAGGCAACGAAGAAAACAACGGAGCAAAAGTAGCGAACAGGATTGCCACAAAGAGGCACAAAGGGCGCAAAAAAAAATTCTTTGCGTTCTTTTTGATTTCTTGCGGCCCTCTTAATCACTCTCACTCTCGACTCGCCTCCGCTTGAGGGTGCTGCCATTCTCGCGGCATGGGCATTTCGCCGAGGCAATTCGAGCTGATGCAGGCGCGCGTAAGCGGCGGGGCGAAGCGCTCCGCCGCGCCTGTATTCGAAAACAGCCTCCCCACGCCGGTTCGGATGCATCAAGTCATTCTCGGCGTGGATCCATCCTTGCGCGGCACAGGTTACGGCGTGATTCAACTCGCCAAACCATTTCCGAAAACTCTGGCACACGGGACGATTTCGTGTCCGGCGGGCTGGGAACATTCGCGCTGCCTCGTGAAGATTGCCGGAACATTGCGCGACGTGGTGAAGCAGCACCGCCCGACCGTGTGCGTGGTGGAAGGGTTGTTCTTCGCCCAGAATTTGCAGACTGTGCTCATCATGGGCGAGGCGCGCGGCGCGGCGCTCGTTGCGGTCGCGGAGGCCGGATTGGATATTTATGAAGTCGCGCCGCGAAAGGTGAAACAGGCCATCGTCGGCTATGGCGCTGCCCAAAAAATAGCGGTGGCAAAAATGGTGCAGCGCATGTTGCACCTCGTTGAATTGCCCGCACCCGACGCTGCCGACGCGCTCGCGCTCGCGCTGACGCACGCGCAAGGCACCGGGCGTTTCAGCCTGGCCGCGCCGAAAAAGATTTAGCATTCGTCACAAAACATGTGGCGTAAAATGAAATGCAACATGGCTGGCACGCGGCGTGTCAGTCACTTGAACGCGCGAGCACCATGACACTTATGGCGATACCTTTTTTTGTGGTGGGCATATTCATCCTGATTGGTGGCATTATTTTCATCGGCGTTGTGTTTGCGATTGTTCAGGCATTTCGCAATGGCTCCGGCGTGCCGCCGCGTCGGACGACCGGAATGGATGACACAAACGGTGGCATCATCCCTCCGGTCATTCCGCTTGATGACAGTTTCACAAATCCGGCGAACCCGCTCTACCACATCCATCATCCGTCTGGAGGCGACATAACGGGCGGGCATACAAGTCCGTCGCCATCGTTTGATTCGTCGCCCTCACCTTCATTTGACAGCGGCGCGAGTTCCAGCCCCTCGTTCGACAGCGGGAGCAGTCCATCCGGCGGCTGCGACACGGGCGGGAGCAACTGCGGGTGATGAGCCGCGGCACAAGAATCGCAAGTTCTACGGAGTTTCCACGAGTTGACGGATTGGCGTGAGTGGCTTTAACTCACGCGCCATGCGCTTTACTCCGGCCACGATCCTTTGCGGCCTGCTGCTTTGCGCCTGCGCCGTGCCTAAAAAGAACAGCGCCTCCGGCAAGCAGACCGACGCTCCGCCCAAGATCACTCCGGCCAAACCCGTCATCGGCAAGGTCATGCTCGTGAATGCCGATCTGAAATACGTCGTGGTGGATTTTTCCCTCGGTCGCGCTCCGGTGCCCGGCGACGCGTTCAGCGTGTATCGGATGGGAATGAAAGTCGGCGAAGTGCGGATCAACAGTCTTTCCGCGCTGTCAAATTTCGCCGCGGACATCACCGCGGGAGAGGCGAAGGTCGGCGACGACGTGAAAAAGGACTGAGCGCAACGCGCTCACTTCTCCGCTTTCACCGCTGTCTCGACGGGACGCTGCCGGTGATACGGCGAGCTGAGGTTGAAATAGATCGCACACAACGGGCGTTCGCTGTCCGACTGGCTGAGGATGATGGTCACCTGGCGGTCGAGCGCGATGCCGTGGCGGAGGCCGGGCGCGCGGTTTTCATACGCCTTGATTGCCTTGCCCATCAGGGATTGCAGCGAAGCGCGGCAGTCGTCGGTCGGCTTTTCGAGGCAGACGATGTATTTGTGAAACGCCGTGAGCGCATCAGCGATTTCCTGTTCATACATTTCAACCGTCAGTGACATGGTTTAAGTTTATCGCCCCGCCGTGTGAACTCCAAGCACTCCTTTTGGTCAGACTGCGCTCGCAAGGCATTCGCGCTTGCAGCGAGTCGCCAGCGAAAGTGATAGTCCCGGGCAGCAAAGTTTTACAAGTGAAACAGTTCAAAGCCATCGCCGCCATGTCGGAAAACCGTGTCATCGGCGCGGGAAACAAAATCCCGTGGCATTTGCCGGAGGACTTCAAGTGGTTCAAAAGTATGACGACGGGCAACGTCATCGTGATGGGACGGAAGACGTTTGAATCCATCGGAAAACCCCTGCCAAACCGGGAGACGATAGTTTTGAGCCGGACACAATTTAACCATCCCGGTGTGCGAACCATCGCGAGCCTCGACGAAATAAATCTGCGTGAGGAAACACGCGACATCTTTATCTGCGGCGGCGCGCAAATCTACGAACTCGCTTTGCCGCTCTGCTCGGACCTCTATCTCACGCACGTCAAGCGCATCGTTGACGGAGACACATTTTTTCCGCCGTTTGAAAATCAATTTGCCCCTGAGAACGTCATTCTTGACCGGCCGGACTTCAAAATCGTCCATTACCGAAATAAAAAGGTCATGTCCGCTTGTGCTTGAAGCGCAGACATGCATCGCAAGGTTGAACGCGGCGCTTGCACCTTCTTGAGTGACCGCTAAACTCTCGCCGCGTTTCGCTCGAAGCGGATGCACGTTGCGGCGTGACGCCGCCATTCTACAAATTATGTCCTGGAAAGTCCTTATCACGGCGCGCACGTTGAACGAAGTCGGCAAGGGCGCAATCGAACTGCTTCAAAAGGCCGGCTGCGAACTGACCTTCCCGCCCAAATTCGGCCCTCATCCTGCCGAAGTGCTCCAGCCGATGATCGAAGATCATGACGCCTGCTTTGCGAGCATGGACAAATTCACAGCGGGTGTGCTTGGCTCGCCACAAGCAGCAAAGCTCAAGTGTATCTCGCGCTGGGGCGTGGGCTACGACGCCATAGACGTTCCCGCCGCGACGCAGAACGGGATCGTAGTGGCGTTCACTCCGGGTTTGCTGAATGAAACAGTAGCGGACTTCGCATTTTCACTGCTGCTGGCGGTTGCCCGCAACGTCCACATCGGCCACGCGGACATGAGCCAGGGCGTGTGGCGCGGCGTGTGGGGCCACGACGTTCACAACAAGACGCTCGGCGTGCTCGGCTGCGGACGCATCGGCCAGGCCATGGCTCGGCGTGCGAGCGGGTTCAACATGAGGGTCATCGGTTACGACATCGCGCCGAATCCGGACGCGGAGAGACTCGGCGTGAAGTTCGTCTCCCTCGACGAGCTGCTGACCCAATGCGATTTCCTTTCGCTACACGCCGCGTTGACTCCGCAAAATCGCGGACTGATTGGCGAAGCTCAACTTCGCCGGATGAAGAAGACTTCCTACCTCATCAACACCGCGCGCGGCGCGCTCGTGGACGAAGCGGCGCTGGCGAAGGTGCTGCGTGAAGGCGTGATCGCGGGCGCAGCGCTCGATGCATTCGTGCAGGAGCCGCTGCCGGCGGAGCATCCGTATCGTGGCTGCCCGAATCTGCTGATGACACCGCACCTCGCCTCGTTCGCGCGCGAGACCGGCGAGCGCGTGAGCAACACGGCGGCGCAGGCCATCGTGGATTTGATGAACGGCCGGAAGCCGCAGTTTGTCGTGGACCCGAAAGTGTTCGAGTCGACGGCGCTGCGGGCGAAGTTGAAATGATCGCAGACTGAAGAGTTTTTAGCCATGAGACAAAATCACGTTCGTGCAAAACTGAAACGCGGCGAAGCCTCCATCGGCACCTGGCTCACGCTGCCCGATCCAGTGTCGGCGCGTATGATGGCGCGCGTCGGCTTCGACTGGCTCACGGTCGAGATGGAGCACACGCCCATTGACATCACCTGCGCCGGGCAGAGCTTCGCCGTCATTGCAGACCAAGGCACTGCGCCGCTCGCGCGCGTCCCGTGGAACACCGGCGAAAACATCAAGCGCGTGCTCGACAACGGCGCGTGGGGCATCGTCGTGCCGATGGTCTGCTCGCGCGCCGAGGCCGAAGCCGTCGTCGAGGGCGCGCGCTATCATCCGCTTGGCAACCGCTCCGTCGGCGGGCAGGCGCACGCGGTCAACTTTGACACCGATCCCGCCACCTACTACGCCCGCGCCAACGAGGAGATTCTCGTCGTCGTCATGGCGGAGCACGTGAAAGCCATCGAGAACGCGGACAAGATTCTCAGCGTGCCGGGCATTGACGCCGTGTTCATCGGGCCGAACGATCTGTTGAACTCGATGGGAAAGAAGCCCGGATTCGACTCTGAAGACAAGGAGTTCACCGATGCACTCGCGCACATCCGCGCGACGGCGAAGAAATACGGCATCGCGCCGGGCATTCATGTGATTGACGTGGCGAACGCAAAGAAACGCGCCGCGGAAGGATTCCAGTTCATCGCCGTCGCAAGCGAAATTGCGATGATGCTCGGCAAGGCGCGTGAAATGACCGCCGCGCTCGGTCTCGGACAGAAGAAGGAAGTGGCGAGATACTGACGCGCTCCGTTGCGCGCATCCCGCGGCGTCAGGCCTTTACCGTGACCTTCGACCAGTTCAGGTGATGCCGCGTGGCAAAAGCCCCGAAAGCTTTTTCATTCTCGATGAGCACGGCGCGAACAACCGACGACTCGTCCGCAAAGCCGTAATCCGGCACTGAGTCGGGAATCAGGTCCACCTGCCGGTGCGCATAAACGAGCGCGTAAGCAGCGCTGGCAACTGCGGTCAGCGGAATTTCCTTGTCAGCGCCCTCGACAAAATCCTCGACCACATCCGCAAGAAATTCGAGCTGCTCGACGAGGTGCGGATATTTCGGCGCGTGAACCTGCGCGAACTCCAGCTTGAGCATCGGCAGTTTCTTGTGAATTCCCGCAAGAATCTTCGGCGTGATTTGCGCCGCGCCGTGATGGACGAATTTTACAATTTCAGACACGCGCGGATTGTGCCCTGAACATCCGGCCCTGACAAGTCCGCACCTGCATCATTAAACGATTTCCACCGGACATCCCGGCAACGCATCGAGAAACTGTTTGCCGTAGCGTTTCGTGAGCACGCGGTTGTCGAGAATGACGACAATCCCCGTGTCGCTCTTGGTGCGGATGAGCCGACCGACGCCCTGTCGAAACTTGAGCACGGCCTCGGGCAACGAAAATTCCATGAACGCATTGCCTCCGCGCGATTCGATGGCCTCCAGCCGCGCCTCGATGAGCGGATGATCCGGGACCGCGAACGGCAGCCGCGTGATGATGACGTTCGACAGCGATTCCCCCGGCACATCCACGCCCTGCCAGAAGCTCGCCGTGCCAAATAGGACCGAGTTCACATCATCCTTGAACTTTTCGAGCATCGTCGAGCGCGGCATGCCGGTGCCCTGCACGAAGCACTCGACGCCCAGCCGCGCGAAGAACGGATCCATTTGCGCGCCGATTTCCTGCATGAGTTTTGAATTGGTGAAGAGCACAAACGCCTTGCCATGCGACTGGCGGACGAAGTGCTCAATCCAATGAACCAGCGCATCTGCATAGCCCGCGTCGCGCGGATCGGGCATCTTGTTCGCGATGAAAACCTTCATCTGCCGTTCGTAATCAAACGGCGAACCGACTTGCAGCAGCGTCGCGGATTCCGCGCCGATCTGTTTCGCAAAGTAGGCGAGCGGCGAAGGGCGATGGGCCGGTGTTATAGCGGACTCTGCGCCTCTCACCTCTCCCCTCTTGCCTGCGCTCACGGCAAGCGTCGCGCTTGTCATGATGATGGATGTGTCGCTTTCAAACAGCCGGCGGCGCAGAAAATCGGCGACATCCACCGGCGCGGCGTTCAGCGTGAGGGTTTTCTGCGCGCGCCCGGCGCGTTCGACCCAATACACGTGGTCAGGAGCGCCCTGACTGATGAAATCCGCCACTTCCTGGCGCAGTTCCAGCAGGCGGCGGTTGCACTCGGCGAGTTCCTGGCCGATTTCCTTGTCCTCGCTTTGCTTGATGAGTTCGCTCACAGCCTCGCGCACGCGCGTGATCGGCAACGTGAGATTGTCTTTCACGAGATCGGCGCGACGGATGCGCAGTTCGCTCCACACGCGCGTGGTCCGGCCTCCGCCAAACTCCGACGCGGTTCCGCGACTCGGTAAATCCTTCTCCCGTTCCAAGCGCAATTCCTCGCAGGCTTCCTCGACGCACTGGAAAAACTTGTCGCTTTCCGCGAGCAGTTCGGCGACGAGCGCGACCGCCCTCCCCTGCCGCAGCATGGCGAGCAGACCCTTTTCGGTGCGCGGATTCCACAGTCGCTGCAAGGCGTAACGCACCTGCCCGCTGGAAACGTTCAGTCCAATGTGCTTCGCCGCGACGGACTCCATGTTGTGAGCCTCGTCGAAGATCACGAAGTCGTTCTTGAACAAAATGCCACCTTCGACCTCCTCCTCGATCCCGCCGAGCAACGTGAAGAACAGTGTGTGGTTCACCACGAGCACGTCTGCCGACAGAAATCGCTGCCGCGCGCGCTGAAAGAAACACAGCCCGCTATCCTTGGCGAATTCACTCTCCTTGCCGCACAGCTTCGGCGAACACAGGCCGCGCTCGGAGCACACCTGCGCCCAGACTTTTGGATCGGGTTCCGTCTCGAAGTCCGACAGGCTGCCGTCACTCGTCGTCTTCGACCATTCGTAGATGCGCTTGAGTTCCTCCTGCTCCGGCGAGGTGAAGAGATGGTCCGACTGCTGCATCGCCTTGCGCAGGCGACGTGAGCAGAGGTAGTTCCCGCGGCCCTTGAGCATCGTGTAGGTGAACTTCACCGGCACGGGCAGCGCGGCGAGAACCTGTTCGAGCATCGGCAAATCTTTTTGCGTGAGCTGCTCCTGCAGGTTGATCGTGTGCGTGGAGACGACGGCCTTCTTGCCGCGCGCCGTGGCGAACAAAATCGCCGGCACGAGATACGCCAGCGACTTGCCCACGCCCGTGCCCGCTTCGACCGCGAGGTGGCCGCGCTCCTGCAACGCGCGCGCCACCGCCACGGCCATCTCCTGCTGCTGCGGCCGGAACTCGAAGTTCTTCGCCCGCGACAGAATGCCCGTCGGCGAAAAAATCTCCTCCACCTGTGCAACAAGGTCAACGGCGGCGGGCTGAGATTCTTGAAGGCTGATCATTTGTTCTCACCACAGAGGCACAGCGGACACAGAGCGCGTTATTTCAATTTCCCCTGCGTTCTCTGCGTCTCTGTGGTTAATCATCCGGCTCAACGCGCCTTTCGCGCCACAACCTCCTGCGGTGCCTTGTTCTTCACGATCATGTTCGCGCCGACCACGCCGCGCCAGTTGGTCGTCGGATACACGACCGTGCCGCGACCGATGACGGAGCCGGGGTTGAGCACCGAATTGCAGCCGATGTCGGTAGAGTCACCGAGCATCGCACCGAACTTGCGCAGGCCGGTGTCCACGGGCTTGCCGTCCACCTCGACGGTCACGTTCCCGGGCAGCGACTTGAGGTTCGAGAGGATCACGCCTGCGCCGACGTGCGCCTTGTGGCCGAGGATCGAGTCGCCGATGTAGTTGAAGTGCGGCACCTGGCACTTGTTGAACAGCATCGAGTGCTTCAATTCGCTTGAGTTGCCCACGACGCAGCCGTCGCCGACGATGACGTGATCGCGAATGTAGGCGCCGTGGCGGATTTCGCAGTTTTTCCCGATGATCGCGGGGCCTTTGATCATCGCGCCGTCCTCGATCACGGTGCCTTCGCCGATGAAGACGAGCGGGCCGATCTTCGCGTGGCCCTCGACGCGGGCGCGGTTTTCAGGGCGAACATTCGCGTCAATGTATGCCTTGAGTTTCTTCAATGCATCCCACGCGAATTCGCAGCCATCGAAGAGCGCAGCATGCTCCGTCTGCGCGAGGTCGAAGAGGTCGGTCGGTTTGAACATGGCGCGAAGCGTAGGCGAAACCGCAAGAAATTGCCAACGGCTGAATACGTTGGATGAGTAGTCGCAAGCTTCAGCTTGCGCGGAGTCGCCGCTGAATCCTCGCGGCACGCAACATGAATGTTGCGACTACGGTGCGCTACAGCAACGACGACTGCCGGCCTGCGGCAGGCTTCAAGCCGAGCCGTTTATAGCCCAGCTCGGTCGCGACGCGGCCTTGTGGCGTGCGGTGCAGATAGCCTTCCATGATGAGATACGGTTCATATACCTCCTCGATCGTGTCCGGCTCCTCGCCAACTGCGACGGCGAGTGAACTCACGCCGACCGGCCCGCCGCTGAATTTCACGATGATGGTTTCGAGAATGCGTTTGTCCATTTCATCAAGGCCGTTGGCGTCAATCTCCAGCATCGCGAGCGCGCGGTCGGCGACTTGGCCCGTGATGCGGCCATCGTGCTTCACCTGCGCGTAATCGCGGACGCGCCGGAGCACATTGTTCGCGATGCGCGGCGTGCCACGGCTGCGCCGGGCGATTTCATGCGCGCCGGTTTCGTCCGTGTCCACGTTGAGCAGTCGCGCCGAGCGCGTGACGATTTTCTGCATGTCTTCGACGTTGTAATAATCGAGCCGCTCGCGAACGCCAAAGCGCGTGAGCAACGGCGCGGTGAGCAGGCCGCTGCGTGTCGTCGCGCCGATGAGCGTGAAACGCGGCAAATTCAAGCGAACGCTGCGCGCGTTCGGCCCTTGGTCAATGATGATGTCGAGTTTGAAATCCTCCATCGCGGGATAGAGATATTCCTCGATGGTTTTTTGCAGGCGATGGATTTCGTCAATGAAAAGCACGTCGCCTTCCTCAAGATTTGTCAGCAGGCCGGCGAGGTCGGCGGCCTTCTCAATGGTCGGACCGCTGGTGGAACGGAGGTTTGCGCCCATCGCCTTCGCGATGATGTTTGCGAGCGTGGTCTTGCCGAGGCCGGGCGGGCCGCTGAGGAGGATGTGGTCAATCGCCTCGCCGCGCTGCTTCGCGGCGGTCACGGCGATTTCGAGGCGTTCCTTGACCTTCGGCTGGCCAGTGAAGTCGGAGAACAGCGCCGGGCGCAGCGTCATTTCGAGCGCGGCATCGGGCTTGGTCAACACATCGGAAATCATCCGCTCGGCCATGCGGCGAGCATGGGCCAAGGCCGCACCGGAGTCGAGTGCTTTGACTCAGGCGCGCAAGGCCGCCGCGAGCGTGGAAACGCGGCGAGCATCCACACTGCCGCTCCGTTTGAGCGAGGTGCCGACGATCACTCCGTCAATGAAGGGTAGAAACTCGTGAATGTTCGCCGACGTCACGCCGCTGCCGAGAACGATGCGCGCTCGCGGACACACGGCACGAACGCGCCTGACATCTTCGAGATTCGTTGTGATCCCGGTGCCAGTGCCGGAAACAATGAGCGCGTCGGCAAGGCCGCGTTCCGCTGTGTCGCGCGCGGCGTGTTCGAGTGGCCAGTCGCCAACCGGGACGGCGTGCTTCACGTGAACATCCGCAAAAATCAACGCGCCCGGACAAAGCTGTCGCCGCAGCCGGAGCGTGTGGAAAGCCTGCCCTTCGATGACGCCTTGATCCGTCAACATCGCACCGCAGTGGACATTGACGCGGATGAAACTGCCGCCGCACGCCCCACACAAGGCAAGCGCGGCATGTGCATCATTGCGCAGCACATTGAAGCCAACGGGCAGATGAACGGCCTCATGCACCGCACTGGTGGCGACCGCCATCGCCGCGACGGTTTCCGGTGGCACGCTGTTTTTCGTGAACGGCACGTCGCCGAAGTTTTCGATGATGACGGCGTGCACGCCTCCACGCTCATAGGCTTTCGCGTCGGCCACGGCGCTTTGCACGACCGCGCGCATTTCACCGCGCCACCGCGGCGAGCCGGGCAGCGGCGGCAGATGCACGACGCCAATGAAAAGTTTGCCGGTGCGCGGAAATGAAAGGCTCATGTTCTGACGCGACATCTCACTGCTTCCCCTGGCCGGCCGCCGGCGTGCGGACGTAGCCGCCGAATTTCCAGTCGGTGCCCACGAGCTTCATCGAGACGCGCTCGAAGCGGTTGATGCCTTCGAGATACACGCTCATCATCACTTCATTTGGAGAGACGTCCTGCCGGTCGAGGATGCGCAGGCCCGTGATGGCGGCAACATCGTTCTGATGTTTCGCAGCAATGTCAGCCTCGGCCTTGCCCTCCCACGCCTTGGCCATGCGGAGTTGTTCATCTGGACCGAGTGAGTCGAGATACGCCTGCGGTTTGCCGTCGCGCATCGCGGCAATCGCCGACATGAGCGCCGCCTCGGGCGAAGTGAACGTGCCGGATTTCCACTGGTCGCGCGCGAAGCGGTCCTGCGGCGCGGCCTGCGGTGAAGCGCCCGCCGTCGGGCCCGCGCGCAACTGCTGGTTTTCCGAGCGCAGTTGCTTGTTTTCGGAACGCAGCCGCTCCAGTTCGCCCGTGCCTCCACGAAGCTGCGTGACTTCATTGCGAAGCCGGTGCACTTCCCCGGCCTCCGCGCGCAGGCGGGACACCTCATCCTGTTCGCTTCGGGCCTTGGCGGCTTCCGCGTCGGATTTTTGTTTCAACTTATCGGACAGTTCTGCGACGGCGGCATCGCGTGCCTGCTTTTCCGCGCGCGCGGCCTGCCATCCGCGCATGGCGACTGCGGACGCACTGATCAATCCCACGACGAGAATCAAACTCAGAAATCGCATAATGAATTACAAAGGTTGCGCATCTTCTACCCGGTTTGTGCCGGAAAGGCCAGTAGAAGCGCGCGAACGCCGTGGCTTCCTTCGCTTGCAATTACCCGTGCGCTCTGGCGATGCTCTGCGCCTGCAATGAGCGACAAAACATCTGACACAACTCCGAAAGCAGACGCGCCGGCGCCGAGCGATTTCATCCGTGACATCGTTGCGCAGCATGTCGCGGAGAAGAAATATCCGCAAATCCACACGCGATTTCCGCCGGAGCCGAACGGCTATCTCCACATCGGCCACGCGAAGAGCATCTGCCTCAACTTTGGCATCGCGCGCGAGTTCGGCGGGGTCTGCAACCTTCGCATGGACGACACGAACCCGACGAAGGAAGACATCGAATACGTCGAGTCCATCGAGGAAGACGTCGAGTGGCTCATCAACGGCTGGGCGGCTGACAAATACGGACTGAAGCTGAAAGGCAAAACTCCCGACACCCATTCGGTGAATGCCAAACTGGATTTCTTTTTGCCTGCGGTTGTCGGAAAGACGCACACGGACGCGACACTTGAGCCGTTCTACGCCTCGGATTACTTCGACCAGATTTACGAATATGCCGTCACGCTCATCAAGAAGGGCAAGGCATACGTCTGCGATTTGTCACCGGCCGACACCGATGCGTATCGTGGCTCGCCCGATCGGCCTGGAAAAGATTCGCCGTTCCGCGAACGCTCCATCGCCGAGAGCCTCGACTTGTTCACGCGGATGAAGAACGGCGAGTTCCCCGACGGCACACGGACGCTGCGCGCGAAGATTGACATGGCCTCGCCGAACATCTGGCTGCGCGACCCCGTGCTCTATCGCATCCGGCACGCCGAGCATCATCACACGGGCGCGAAATGGTGCATCTACCCGATGTATGACTTCGCGCACTGCCTGAGCGATTACATCGAAGGCATCACGCACAGCATTTGCACACTGGAGTTCGAAGTGCATCGCCCGCTCTATGACTGGATTTTGGAAAACCTCAACCTGCCGCGCCCGCTGCCAAAGCAATACGAGTTCGCGAAACTCATCCCCACCTACATGATCGTTTCCAAGCGCAAGCTCATCGCGCTCGTGAACGAAAAAATCGTCACGGGCTGGGATGACCCGCGCATGCCGACCATCAGCGGCATCCGGCGGCGCGGCATCACGGCGGAAGCGCTGCGCGCGTTTGCGATCGGTGTTGGCGTCACCAAATACGTCAGCACCACCGACATCGCCGTGTTCGAGCACGCCATCCGCGAGGACTTGAACAAGCGTGCCCTGCGCCGGCTCGCCGTGCTGCGACCAATCAAGGTCGTCATTACGAACTATCCCGAAGGCAAGACCGAGGAGCTTGATGCGGTCAACAATCCTGAGGACGAAAGCGCGGGAAAACGGAAGATTCCTTTTAGCCGCGAGCTGTTCATCGAGCGCGATGACTTTGCCGAAGTGCCTCCGCCGAAATTCTTCCGCCTCAAGCCCGGCGGTGAAGTCCGCCTCAAATATGCCTACATCATCAAGTGCGATGAGGTTGTGAAGGACACCGCGGGCAATGTCACCGAGCTGCGCTGCACAGCCGACCTCGACAGCAAAACCGGCGGCGCGACTGCGGGCCGCAAGGTCAAGGGAACCATCCACTGGGTCAGCGCCGCGCACGCGATTGATGCGGAGGTGCGCCTTTACGACCGCCTTTTCACCGAGGCCGAGCCGGAAAAGGACGGGCGTGATTTCAAATCAGTTCTCAATCCAAGGAGCCTCGAAGTCGTGACCGCGAAGTGCGAACCGTCGCTGAAGGACGCGACGGCCGAAGCGCGCTACCAGTTCGAGCGCCTCGCTTACTTCTGCCTGGACAAGGACAGCGCGCCGGGCAGACCGGTCTTCAATCGCACCATCACGCTCAAGGACACGTGGGCGAAAGAGGCGCAGAAAGTTTAGCTCAACCGAAAGGCTGTGCCGCACGCCCACATTTTCCATGCCTGAGCGCCAGCCCATCATTTATTTGATCGCCGGTTGTAACGGCGCGGGCAAGACCACATTTGCCAAGTCCTTTCTGCCCCATGAAGTCGGGTGCCTGAACTTCCTGAATGCGGACCTCATTGCGCAAGGCTTGTCGCCACTCAATACGCACGCTGCTGCCCTCAAAGCCGGACGGCTGATGCTGAGGGAATTTCGCCTGTTTGTTGCCAAGCATGAAATGTTCGCCTTTGAAAGCACTTTGAGCGGCAAGACCTACGTCAGCCTTTTACATCGCGCGAAACGCACCGGTTTCCATCTCTACATCCATTACCTCTGGCTGCCAACGCCTGCCATCGCCATCGCCCGAGTGCGTGAGCGTGTTGAAAAGGGCGGGCATGACGTGCCTGAGGCCGACATCCGCCGCCGCTTCGGCCGCAGCCTGCAACATTTCATTTGCGACTACGCTCCGCTCGCCGATCGCTGGGCTGTCTGGGACAACCAAACCAGCCCGCCGCAACTCGTGGCAGATTCCAAGACTTGCTCACCGGGCGAACTCAGAGCTAAATTAAACGTGTCATGAAAAACGGTATCAGCCAGCGGAAACAGGATGACTTCATTCCCTCGGCGCGCCGGGCTTTTCGCCGCGTGGCGCGACAGCTTCGTGTGGAGAATGCGAGACTTGGCCTCCCGCTCGTGTTCGGGGACAAGGGACGCGTGCGGCTTGTTCATCTGGGAACCACCAAGTGAAAGCGCCGAAGCCAGTTCAATGCCACTGGTTTGAACGTTTCGCCTGTGTTCGCTCGATAAAACCACCGCCGGCTTGCCCGTTCTCAACCGTTCCGCAAGCGTTCGGTTGCTGGCTCATCGCCAGTGACCGTGGTGGCACCGGTAACCGTTCGGTCCTCTGACCCACACTGTGCTCACCCACACGGCGCCCGGATACGGAGGATAGATCCAGTGACCGCCCACCCAAACCCACCGACCACGCCATTCCCACTCGCCGGCAATCCACACATAGCCCGGACCGGGCGCGACGAAGATTGTCTCGACCTGCGGCGACGGCGGCGCCTGTTCCACATAGACGGTCTGCACCTGTGGAGCCGTGGTCACGGTGCTGGCGCTCCCGCTCGTGCTGGGCGTGTTGATCATATATTCAATCACCTTCTGGCTTACGCCGGCGTCGCGCAGTTCGATGATTTCCGACGCGCTGAGGTGATAGACCGAGTGTGAGTTGCGAATCTGGCTGATGATGAGTTCGTCCTTGATTCCGGCCTTGGACATGGCGGTCACATCGGCCACCTGCAACGGCTGGCCCTGGTCAATGCGCGTGTAGGTTTGCGGCGCTTGAGCGCGCAGACGGGCGCGCTCCTGCTCATCAAGGGACGAGCCAATCAATCCGCCGGTGATTGCGCCGATTGCGCCGCCGATGATGGCGGCTCCGCCGGCGTGCCTGCCGCCGGCAAGCGCGCCGATGGCAGCACCGCTGCCCGCACCGATCAACGCCCCGCTTCCGGCCCGGTTTGGGGTGCCTTCCGGCGTTTCGCATCCGGTGAGCGCAAGTCCGAGGACAACTGCGGTGAAATTCAGAGCATGTGTTTTCATAGGTTCTGCCCTTTCATGGCTTATTTTACGCCTCAAAGGGGTAGAATCAAAATGGGGTGATGGCCCGACAAGGCCATTGGGCGAAAGTTGCCTGCGTGGGCTGAAAACACTAAAAAACACGGTTTCAGCCCCATCTCGCACGTTCTCAGGCGCGATTGACACGTTCTAAGCCTTAACTCGCACGCATGAATCCCCCGCTGACACGAGATAATCCTGAACTTGCACGGATGAACCCTTGGTTGACACACTCGCACTCCCGGCTCACACGGGTTAAACTTCATCTCGCTCGTCCGAACCCTCATCTCGCAAGTTCTCAGGGGTGATTTACACGCCCGAAAGTCCGACTTGCACGTGCGAACCTGCGATTGACATGGTTTCAAGCGGGATTCGCACATAGGAACGCTCTCCTAGCACAGGGGAATTCGTGGCTGACATGCTTTCTGGTGACGGGCCGCAATTGAAGGTGGAACTTTGTCAGCGCCCGGATGGAAAGAAATTGTTCCCAAGCCCGGCTTCGCTATAGTCCGCGCCGATGCCAATCGAAAAGGTCGCCGACTTCGCCGCCGATGCCGCTGCTTGAAATAAAAAATCTCCAGCTCGAATTCGGCAACGGCAAAGATGCCGTGCGCGCCGTGGACGGCGTGTCGCTCACCATCGCCGAGGGCGAGACGATGTGCCTCGTGGGCGAAAGCGGCTGCGGTAAGAGTGTGACCGCGCTGTCCATCGCGCGCCTCGTGCCGACTCCGCCGGCGCACTACGCGGGCGGCGAGATTCTGGTGAACGGCAAGGACGTGCTGAAGATGGCGAAGGCCGACCTGCGGCAGATTCGCGGCGGCGTGGTAAGCTATGTTTTCCAGGAACCGAGCGCGTCGTTGAATCCCGTCTTCCGCGTCGGCAATCAAATCAAGGAATCACTCAAGCTGCACCGTCCGCAGTTTGCGACGGACGAGGAAGTGATCCGCCTCTTGAAGCTCGTCGGCATTCCCGCGCCGGAATCGCGCATCAAGGATTATCCGCATCAGATGTCCGGCGGCATGCAGCAGCGCATCATGATCGCGATGGCGCTCGCATCCGAGCCGAAGCTCCTCGTCGCCGACGAGCCAACCACGGCGCTTGATGTGACCATTCAGGCGCAAATCCTCGACCTGCTCCGCGAACTCAAGCAGCGCCTCCGCATGAGCATCCTGCTCATCACGCACAATCTCGGCATCGTCGGCGACATCGCCGACCGCGTGGCCGTGATGTATGCGGGACAGATCGTCGAGCTGTCGCCGGCGCGCGCGCTCCTCAAGCGCCCGCTGCATCCCTACACGCAGGCGCTGATGGGTTCGGTGCCGAAACTCGGCGGCGGCGCGGACCGGCTGACGGCGATTCCCGGCAATGTGCCGAACCTCGGCCAGTTCCCCAGCGGATGCCGCTTCCACCCACGCTGCCCCAAAGCGCAAAGCGACTGCTCGCAGAAAGCGCCGGAGTTGGTGGAAGTTGAGCCGGGACGGTGGGTGCGTTGTCCGTATTGGAAGTGACGTATGTTGAATTGATAAGAAGAAACTGCGAGACTGTTGCCATGAAATTGAAAGTCACCGCTCAAGTTCACCACGAAGGCAAGTGGTTCGTCGCCTTCTGCCCGGAGTTTCCCGAGGCCAACGGTCAGGGGGAAACCGTCGAGGCGTGCGTGCAAAGCCTGCGGGATGCGATTGACCTGCTGCTGGAGGACCGCCGCGAGGATGCCAGCCGCACGATGCCCAAGGATGCCCAAGTGTTGGAACTTGCGTGAAACGCCGGGAACTCATCCGCCACTTGGAAAAGCACGGACGGCCATTCAAGCGCGAGGGCGGATCGCACACGATCTACTGGAATCCCCAGACGGGGCGGCGCGAGCCGGTGCCGCGCCATTCGGAAATTCCCGACATGCTTGCCCGCAAGATTTGTCGCGCGCTTGAAATCCCGGAACCCTGACCCATTCGCTTTTGAACCTCCTCGAAGTCCGCAATCTCAGAGTCCACTTCCCCGTCAAGCACGGCGTCTTCAGCCGCGTGAAGGCGTGGGTGAAGGCCGTGGACGACGTGAGCTTCGTCGTCGAGCCGGGCGAAACGCTCGGCCTCGTGGGCGAGAGCGGCTGCGGCAAGACCACGCTCGGCCGCGCGATCATCAGGCTGCTGGAGCCGACGGCCGGCACGGTGCTTTTTGAAGGAGAGGATATTTCCCGGTTGAACGGCGCGGAGCTGCGCGCGCGGCGACGCAAGTTCCAGATGATTTTTCAAGACCCGGTCGGCTCGCTCAATCCGCGCATGACGGTGGGACAGATCATCGGCGAGGCGATTGAGATTCACAAACTCGCGCCAAACCCCGCCGCGCAACAGAAACGCATCGAAGAATTGCTCGTCGCCGTGGGACTGAACCCAATGCACGCGCAACGCTACCCGCACGAGTTTAGCGGCGGACAGCGGCAGCGCATCGGCATCGCGCGGGCACTTGCGGTGGAGCCGAAGTTGATCGTCTGTGATGAGCCGGTGAGCGCGCTGGATGTTTCCGTGCAGGCGCAGATCATCAACTTGCTGCAAGACCTTCAGCGCGAACGCGGGCTGGCGTATCTTTTCATCGCGCACGATCTCGCGGTGGTCGAGCACATCAGCCGGCGCGTGGTGGTGATGTATCTCGGCAAGGTCGTCGAGGTCGCCGAGGCCAAGCCGCTCATCCGCGCACCGAAGCATCCCTACACGCAGGCCCTCATTTCCGCCGTGCCAGTCGTGGACCCGGATTCAAAACGCCAACGCATTGTTCTGCCGGGCGACGTGCCGTCGCCGATTCACCCGCCAAGTGGATGCCCGTTTCATCCCCGCTGCCCAATTGCAGAAGCACGTTGCAAGACAGAAGTGCCGGCATTGCGCGAGATTGCGCCTGGCCACCGCGCGGCGTGCCATCTGGCGAAGTAACTTCTGCATCGAGCGGTGACCGTTTGTTCCTAGAAGCGGGAAGTAATTAGCCGCAGGAGGTAATTCGCTTACCGGTTCTCAAGCCTTTCGATTGTTCGTCCATGTTAAACGGCGCATTTCTCACGCACTGAATTTCTGATGCGCATCGTTGCAAATGGCACGAGTGTTGCATAAGCTCCATTCTGTTGGGACAGACAACCGTGCGATAATAGTTCACTGTTTGGTTCGCGTGCGATTGCCTTTAACGACGACGCAATAATAATAAACATAATCCGCTCGACCCAAACACCTATGAAAGCCTCCACTCCTGTCCGCAAATCCGGCTTTACGCTCGTGGAAATCATGATCGTGGTGGCCATCATCGGCCTGCTGGCGGCCATCGCCGTCCCGAACTTCATAAAGTCGCGCACGTCGGCCCAGCAGAAGGCCTGCATCACGAACCTCAAACAGATTGACGGCGCGGTGCAGCAGTGGGCGCTCGAATTCAAGCATACCACCACAGACACCTACGCGCTGACGGACACGACGCTGCTGGCCTACATCAAAGGCTCGGTGCTCCCCGCGTGTCCTGCCGGCGGCACTTACACCGAAGGCGCGAACGTGGGCACGGTTCCGACGTGCAACATCAGCGGCCACACGCTCTAAGTTTTCAGCTTCGTCCCGTGCCGGCGCGGTTTTCGCAGTCCGACACGAGGCGCTTCCAAGCCGCGCGCAGTTCGTCTGGCTTTCTTCCGGCGGCGCGCAGTCTTCGCAGGCTCAGGCTGTCGTGCCGTTTCGCGAGCCGCCTCCCACCGTCATCACTCATCAGTTCGCAGTGGAAGAATGCAGGCGGATGAATGGCCAGCGCGCGATAAAGCAGCAACTGGCGCGCGGTTGAAAGAAGCAGGTCCTCCCCGCGCACAACCTCCGTTACGCGCATGGCAGCGTCGTCCACGACCACAGCAAGCTGGTAAGACGGCACGTCGTCGTGACGCCACACGACAAAGTCGCCGAAATCTTTCCCCGCGACAAACTCCTGCGGTCCGCAGCGGCTGTCCACAAAGCGGATTGGTTCGCCATCAGGCACACGAAAGCGCCAGTTGATTCCGCTTTCAGAAGTTGAGCGCGAGCTTTCCCCGGCATTTTGCGCAGTGCGCTGTGAAATGTTTGGCCTGCATGTGCCTGGATAGATTGGCTCCTCGTCGCCTTGGTGGGGCGCGGCGAGGGCACGCAACACATCCTGCCGCGAACAAGTGCACGGATAAACGAATCCACCTTCTCGCAATTGGTTGAAGGCCCGCCGATAAAAATTCATCCGCCCGCTTTGCGAATAAGGCGCGAACGGACCGCCAACATCCGGTCCTTCGCTCCACTGGAAGCCAAACCATCGCAAGTCCTCGATCATCGCGGTGACGAACTCGGGTTTCGAGCGTTGTGAATCGAGGTCTTCATTCCGCAAAATCAAATCCCCTCCGTGCAAGCGCGCGCGTTCCTGGGCGATCCAGAACGTCCGCGCGTGTCCCAAGTGCAGAAGGCCGGTCGGCGACGGCGCGAGCCGACCACGATATTGAGAAGCTTGCGCACTGGGCTGCTGGTCGCGGCTCATTGACATCAAAATACTTCGTTCGGATTTTTTGCGAGCCACTCGGTCAATCCCGGCAGTTGAAACGAAAGAAGCTTCTGCGCCTTTGACGAGTCAAGCGACGTGTCAGCCGGGCGCGGTCCGCCAGAGTAATCCTTCACGGAGCCGGCTTCGACGCGCGGATTCAACTGCGGCCAGCGCGCGGCGAGGAGGTGCCCGATTTGCCAACGGGACAATCGTTCCGCGCCGGCGACATGAAACATTCCTGTCGCGCCGCGCGCAATCAGCTCCCAAACGGCGCGCGCAGTGACTTGCGCGGAAATGGGGGAACGGAACTCATCTACAAAAAGTTTGGGGACTTCACCCGCCGCCCATGCGCGACGCAGCGCCTCGTTGAAACCGCGGTCGCCGGTCGGCGAGACGCCGCCATTAAGCGAAGTGCGGATAACGAGATGACGCGAGTTCGCGAGCACGATGCGCTCGGCGGCCGCTTTGGTTTCAGCATACACCGTCAACGGATTCACCGGCGATTCCTCGGTGTATTTTCCTTGTGTGCCATCGAAGACGTGGTCAGTTGAAAAAAAGACAAACGGAATGACGGTGGCAAGTTCAGCGAGACACGCGGTTGCGTCCACGTTGATGTTTTTTGCACGTGCGGGAGCGGCCTGGCAATCGGTTGGGCGACTCATCGCGGCGCAGTGAATCACCAAGCCCGGCCGTTGCCTGCTGAATGCCTCGCGGACTTTGTTGAAGTCTGCCAAATCGAGTTGCTGCCGAGTTGGCGCAATCACCTGCCATGACAAATTTCGCGCAGCCGCCTCCCGGACGAGATGGCTGCCGATCAGGCCGCCCGCGCCAGTGATCCAAGCGAGGGGCAGCCGGCCTGATGACTCCGTGCTCATGCTGCGCCCAGAATAAGGCAGGAAAACTCACCGCCCAAGCGCTTTCCGACGCGCGCATGAAGGGTCTTTACGATCACCGCGTCAGACATTATAGCGAGTGCAGCGTTTGAGGTGAACAATCCCGCGCGGCGCAGCGTCCGAGACGGCGACATCATGCAAAATTACAAACGGTTCCTCCTGCTGATGGTCGGCTTCGTTGCCTTTGCCACCCTGTTTCCAGGGAATGCGATTGCGGCGACGGCCGGAGGTGCGCACAAGATTTTCCAATGGCGGCCGTTTCTCGGTCCGTTTCATGCCGTGGTGCTGCACTTCCCCATTGGTTTCCTGACGATGGCGTTCATCCTGGAACTTTATCGCTTGAAGCATCCGAGCGAGGAGTTGAAGCGGGTGACGGTTCTTGTGATCTGGTTGAGCCTGTTCAGCGGAATTGTCGCCGCAGCGCTGGGCATCATGCGAGCGGCGGAGGGTGGCTACGACATGAAGGCTGTCGAACATCACCGCATCGAAGGCATGTCCGTGCCGGTGCTCACGCTGCTCACGATTGTTTTTCAACGGTTCGCTTATCGCGGCGCGGCTCGATCTGGCTGGAACTACAGCTATCAGTTGCTGTTGTGCTGCACGATGGTTTTGCTGGTGATGGCGGGCCATCACGGCGGCAACCTGACCCATGGCTCGAAATATCTCACAGAAAACGCCCCGCAGATTGTGCGCGACCTGCTGGAAGACGAGCCTTCGTCCACGAATGATTTGACCACCATGCCCGGCGCAGGCAACGAAAAGGTGCGTTATTACGTGGAACGCGTGCGTCCTATTTTGATCGCCAAGTGCCTCAGTTGTCACTGCGAGGAAAAACACAAAGGCGGCCTTCGGCTCGACAGGTCGGAGTTTGCCTTCAAGGGCGGCGACAGCGGCAAACCGGCCATCAAACCAGGCGAACCTCTCACCAGCCGACTCGTCCAGTTCATCACACTCCCGCCGGGACACGATGACATCATGCCGCCCAGCGGCAAGGAACCGCTCACGCCCGAAGAAATCGGCGTCATCGTGCAATGGATCCGCATCGGCGCACCGTTCGCGGAAGCTCCTTCACCAACACCTCCTCCGCCTCCCGCGCCGTCAACGTCCGAAGTGCCCGCCGAACAGAAGCCGGACACAAACACTCCGCCGTCACGTCCCTAAGCCGGGTTCGCGCGCGTCGGCTCGGCCGAAGGCGCGCCGGGCTGCGCGGGCGCTGTCGCTGCAGTTGCCGCCGGGGTGGCATCCATGGATCTTCCTTGCAGGAGAGGACTGGGCCTGCGCACTTCGAGCACAACGCGGAAGCCGATGATGTTCACACGATGCCCCGAGGAATCAAACAAGCGCGCGGAAGAAAGCAGTTGCGTCGGTTTGGCGGAACGCCATGAAGCACCGCGCAGCGTCCGATACTTTTGCTCGCCGTTGTAAAAATCATGACACCATTCCCACACATTTCCGCCCAAGTCGTGCAACCCCTGGTTGTTCGGCGCAAACGATCCAACCGGCGAGGTGAAATCAAAACCGTCCACGCGCAGTTCGGGATCGTAGTTGCCCGCGTTGCGCGGCGGCGGCCATTGTTTGCCCCACGGGAAGACATCCGCAATCTGTCCGTCCCGCTCCGCGGGCGTCGCGCCGGTTTCCCTTTCCAAACCGACGGCGGCGCTCCATTCGAGGTCTGTCGGCAGGCGATACATGTCGTTTTCGCCAATCTTTTTTTCACGACGCTCTTTTTCCGTAAGCCAGTCGCAGAAGGCAACCGCGTCGTGCCACGTCACATTCACGACGGGATGATCGGGGTCCTGCTTGAAGTTTGGGCGCGTCCACGGGTGTTTCAAGGCGTGCACAAAAAGCGCGTAATCAAGCACCCGCGTCGGCCATACACTGAAGAGCGCGGACAAGCCGCCAACGGGCACAAAACGCATGTCGAGCGAGTTGATGAAGGTCTGCCGGTTGAGCCGCACGGGAAGCGTGCCGAGATCGTTGGAGCGCCCGAGACTAATCGTGACCGTGCGCGTGAACGGCTCGAACAGGCTCACGTCGAGCGTAAGCTGGTAAGTCCCCGGGGGAATCCGCATTCCATTCCGATACGGCAGGCCGTTGAGGAAGATCACCGCCATCTGCGGGTCTTCCACCGAGCGGCCGTTGGCAGCCATGCGAAAATGAACGGTGGTGCGTTCGACGAGGCGGGCGTGCAGCCATCGCCATAATTTCCACGTTGCGGCAATGCCAGCCACCGGCACGAGCAACGGCCACAACACGGCCCAAAACCGCAGCGCAAGGCCGAGCAGCCCGATCGCGACGACGAGTTGCGCAATGGCAATTTTGCGCGCTTCCTGAAGAATTTTGGCAGCCGTGTCCGCGACATGCTGGCGCTCGACGGAGAGACGCTTGAAAAGGCGCCGGCCTTCGACGGCGAAATCCGAATTCTTCCATGCGTCGAGGCTGATGTGGAATTTCGTCAGGAAATCGTGGAACTGCTGGAGTTTGTCCTGCACCTCGCGTTCACGGGGCGCGACCGCCCACGGCTGGCCGAAGGGCGCACGCCATTGCGCCGTGACCTGCACCTTGATCCGAGTGAGACGTTCTTCAACGTCGTGCAGTTGCTTCTTCCACTGATCCACCACCTCGGCGATCTGGTTGTAAGGCAGGTCGGTGAAGAGATGGCTGAGGTTCTCGACAATCTCGGCCGCGCGCGCAAAGTCCGCCGCCTCAGCGAGCGCGTGTGCCTGCTCCAGCGCGGCTTTTTGCTCGGCATGGCGGGTGATCAGCAAGTCGCACGCGTTGCGCACGCCCATCAGGTGCAGCACCACGTCGCTGTGAAACACACCCTCCCCATGCGCGAACTGCGCGAGATCGCGGCGCGAGCGCTTGAGCAACGACGAACCCGGCCGCCTGACTTTGCAAAATCCAGCCAGCTCCGCGGCAATATCAAGGCTCGCCTCCCGGCCCGTGATGTCGTGCGGCTGGAATCCCGCCGCCAGTTTGTGCTGTTGTTCGACAAGCTGCGCGAGCGCTTGGTCGGCCTTCTCGCGGAACTCAGCCAGCATCGGACGGTTCAGTGAAAACGGCTCCGGCGCAAGCACGGGCTTGCCGATTTCCATCTGGCCTTTGATGAAGACTTCGATCTCCGCCAGCACCGGTTCGATGCGTTCCACCTCCGCACTGACAAACGCGATGGGATCGGACGCAACATGTCCCGCTGCCTGCTGCGCCGTGAGAAATTCGCCCAGACCCATCTGAAACTGCCGGTGTGCGAGCAGGTCTCCCGTCTCGGTGAACGATGGCGCGGCCTCGTTGAGCGCGTCCGACGCCGCCACAAGCACGGCCAGTTTGCGGGTCAGTTCGATGTTCATTGGGACTGCCGCCGGATTTGATCGAGTGTCGCGATGGCGTCCGCCATGAGCTGGCGCGCCTGTTGAAGCTGCTGTTCCCGGGCCTTGCGCGCCTCCCGCTCCGCCTGCTGGATTTGTTGAGCCGCCCGCTCCTGCTCAATCCGCTGCTGTTCCGCGAGCCGGCGTTCCAACTCGGCCTTTTCCATCGCGCGCAACTGCCGGCGCTGCACAGCCAGCAGCAGGACAAGCAGCGCAAGGCATCCAAGCACGACCGAAAACAGCGCCAATCCCCAATTGGCGCGGACAAAATCTAATGCGTGCGTGTTCACGTCGTGGCCGCGATGAATGAACTGCAACACTACAAAACAATGCGAACGCGCTCAATGAATTCTTTGCGGAACGTCTGAGCCACGCGGGACGCTCAATGATTGAAGAGGAACTCGCGGCTGCTGAGAAGGCTCCAGTAAATGTCCTCGACGAGCGCGCGCTTCTCCGCGTCTCCGCACGCTCCGAGTGACGCAACGAATTTCGCCTTCTCCGCGCCGGTCGGGAAGCGCGACAGCGCGGCGAGAAAGGTTTCCTCGACGAGTTTTTCAGCGGGAGTGCCGGTCGCGATCTGTTGCTCGATGCGGTTGTTTTTTGCGGTGAGTTTTTTGTTCAGTGTGTCGCCGTTTGCGATGTGCAGCGCCTGCGCCATGCTCGGTTCGCCCGTGCGCTCGCACTCGCAGGTGCGCTCGCGGTCGGGTCGGCCGAAAGTTTTCAAAAAATAGGAATCCGTCTTGGTGTCGGGCAGTTGCACGGCGCGGAAGCTCGCGGGATACATCGCGCCGCGGCCCTGGTTCGCGTTACGCTTGTCCACAAAGAAATCCGTCGGCGCGCCCGTCACCTGCGAGTAGGCGTCGAGCAGCACCTCCGCCATGAGCCGCTTCGCGTGGTAATGCGAATAATAGCGCGTATCCGCGGCGTTTTCCGCGAGCGCGACACTCGTGCGCTGGTAGGTCTCGGATTGCAGGATGGCGCGCATGAGCGCCTTTAGATCGAACTTTTGATCCGCAAGATAACGAGCCAGCGCGGAAAGCAGTTTCTCGTTGCTCGCGGGGTTCGTCATGCGCAGATCGTCCACCGCCTCGACGAGGCCGACGCCCATGAAGTTCGCCCAAACACGATTCGCGATGGCACGCGAGAAATAAGGATTGTCGCGTGAAGTGAGCCAGTCCGCCACGGCCTCACGGCGGTCCGTTGTCGAGTTGAACGGCACCGCCTTGCCATCGAGCGGACGCGGAGGTTGCGGTTTGCCGGTGAGCGGTTGAACAAGGTCTCCTTCGCTCGCGGCGAAGATGATGCGCTCGCCATCGGCTGCACCGTTTTTTGCACGGACGCGCGCAAAGAGATTCGCGTAGCCGAAATACTCGTCGTTCGTCCAGCGCTCCATGGGATGGTTGTGGCACTTCGCACAGTTCACCGAGAGGCCCATGAAGGCCACCGTCACCGTCTCCGCCATCGTCGTCGGATCGTCGTGCAGCACGAAGAAGTTGCCCGCGCCGTTTTCGAGCGTGCTGCCGCGCGCCGTGACGAGTTCGCGGACGAAGCGATCCCACGGCGTGTTCGCCGCGACGTGGCCGCGAATCCAGTTGTAATAACTCCACATCGCAGCGGGACGAAGCTTGTCACCGTTCACAAGCAACAGGTCGCTCCATTTGTAAGCCCAGTAATCCGCAAACTCCGGACGCACGAGCAGTTTTTCGATCAACACGTCGCGCTTTTTCGGCGAAGCGTCGCCGAGAAATTCACGCGCCTCGTCCGCAGTTGGCAACACGCCAATGGTGTCGAGAAACGCGCGACGGAGAAATTCGGCATCGCCCGAACGCGGCGACGGCGGGAGGTTCAACGCGCGCAATTTCTCCAGCGCGAGGTCGTCAATAAAATTCCGGCGTGGTGACTTTGCAAAGATGCTTGGCGCGACTTTGTTCCCGTAGGGCACGCTGACGGTCGCGATGGCGATGCGGCTGAGATACCACGCAGTGATGGCACCCTCGCCGTTTCCGAGCACGGTGACCTTGCCCGTGTCGTTGACCGCGGTGACGGAAGCGTTAGCGTCGGTGTATTTCGCCCAGCGCGTCACATCCTGCACCGAGCCGTCTGAAAAATGGGCACGCACGAGAAGCTGCTGCGTCGCGCCGGGTTTGAGCACGACATTCTCTGGTTGAAATTCAATCCGGACAATGCGTGCTTCGACCGCTTTCGGACCGGGACTGCCATCAGCAATCCATTCGGAAAGGATTTTGTATTCGAGCGAATCCACGTCGAACCGCTTGCCACCCTTGTGCGGGATGGCGGTCGTGGGCTTGAGCAGCATCAGGCTGCGGCCGGGATCGCTCGGCACGATACGGCGGCCGAGCGCGTGACGGGTGAGTGCGCGGTGGTCGCCTTCATCATCGTAGCCGCGCAGCGAGAGCTTGAAGCCGCCCTGCCCCGCCGCCGCGCCGTGGCACGCGCCGCTGCTGCACCCGGCCTTCGCGAGCACGGGCTGCACGTGATTACGGAAGCTCCACTCGAACGGCTTGTCCATGTTGGCGACCGTCACGGTAACTTTCGCGGCCTGTTTTCTTTGGCAAGCAACGTAAGTCCAACCTGTAATAGTTGCAGTGCCGTTGGCAACAGGGACGGCAACGTCACCTTCCATTTTTACTACACGCTGGTTTGATGAAGTAAATTCGACTCCTACAATTGGTGCATTATTGGTTATCTGCCCAGTGAACTTGCCGCCGTCCACCTGCTCCAAAATCAACTGCTGCCGCGACGCGGGGCCGCTCAACGTGAACTTGTTCGGGATAATGACGAGCGAAGCTGCAAAGACCGAAGAAGAGAGCAGGCCATGGAAAAACACGCTCGCAACAATGAAATACTTGAAACAGACGGAAAGTTCTCGCATTGAAGCGTGTTAGAAAAGTTCCTTGATTGGCCCCGACCCGAAATCCACGAGCGGGAAGGGACGCCCTTGCGGGCCGGGCAGGTGCGTATCGAGGTCGAGGCCGAGGCTGTTGAAAATCGTCGCGACGACTTCGCTGGGCTTCACTGGGCGCTCGGCCGGATACGCGCCGATTTCGTCGGACTTGCCGATGGCTCGTCCGCCTTTCACGCCGCCGCCAGCGAAATAAATCGTCCAGCAGTTCGGCCAGTGGTCGCGCCCGCCGGCGGGGTTCACGCGCGGCGTGCGGCCAAACTCGGAGAGATTGCACACGAGCGTGTCGTCAAGCAGGCCGCGCTGCGCGAGGTCCTCGATGAGGGCGCTGTAGCCCTGGTCATACATCGGCGCGACGATGTCCCTCATGCCTTCAATGGAGGTGAACGGTTTCGAGCCGTGGATGTCCCACGTGATTTCGTTGAAGACGGTGATGAACGTGTTGACCGTCACGAAGCGCACGCCCGCCTCGACGAGCCGCCGCGCGAGCAGGCAGCACTGGCCAAAGCGCGTCATGCCGTAACGCTCGCGCACCTTTTGCGGCTCCTTTGTGAGATCGAACGCGTCGCGCGCCTTCGCGCTCGTCATCAAGCGGTATGCGGAGTGAAAATTTGCGTCCATTAACTTCGCGCTTTCGCTCGCCTCGAAGGACTTCACTGTTTCATCCACAACTTGTCGCAACTCGCGACGGCGTTGCAGGCGCGCCTCGCCGATTTCCTTCGGCGGCAGCAGGTCGGGCACTTTGAAGTCCGCCTTCGACGGGTCGGCGTTGAGCACAAAGGGATCGTAGGCCTTGCCGAGGAAGCCGGCGTCCTGCCCGTGCGGCATGTTGCCGCCGGTCGGCCCCATGACTTCCGGCAGAATGACATTCGCGGGCAGTTCCGTGCGGCGGCCCTTCAAAAACTCCAGCGCGCAGCCCGCGTGCGGCGTGTTGATGCCGCCGCTGAAGAGCCGTCCCGTCTGCAACATCTGGTGCCCCGTGTCATGCACGGCCGCGGCGGAGTGATACGTCGAGCGCACGAGCGAAAACTTGTCCGCCATCTTCGCATGGAGCGGGAGAATTTCAGAAATTTGGAAATCGCCGTTCGTCGAAATCGGCTTGAACGGCCCGCGAATCTCGCGCGGCGCATCGGGTTTCATGTCGAACAAATCCACCTGCGATGGGGCACCGAGGTTGAAGATCATGATACACGCGCGGCTGTCCTTCGCCTTGTCGGTCGCGCCGAGGGCTTGGAGCGCGGCGAGGTCCGCCATCGTGAGGCCGAGCGCGCCGAGCGCGCCGACTTGGAGGAAGTCGCGTCGCGTGACGCCGTCGCACGTGGTGACGGAACCTTTCCCGGAAACTTTCAGCATACGTCAGAATGTGTTTGCAGCTATTGTGCAGACGATAACGCAGCCGCAACTGTTCGGCCATGAAATTTCATACCGTCGGCCATGTAGCATTCTATCAGCAGGAAAGCTTGATCTTTCGATCGGATGACATCATCTTTCGGCTCAACACTCCTAAAAACTGTGAAAACAGTCTTGAATCCTCGCGGCCCACGCCCGCCGCTGCGTGCGAGTGGGTTCACCCTCATCGAATTGCTCGTCGTCATCGCAATCATCGCGATCCTTGCGGGCATGCTGCTTCCCGCGCTTGCGAAGGCAAAGGAAAAGGCCAAGCGCACCCGCTGTCTCTCGAACCAGAAGCAGGTCGCGCTGGCGCTTTCGATTTACGGCTCGGAACAGGACGACCGGACTCCATACCAGAACGCCGGCAGCGTCGGGAACTATTCAACTACCGCGACGGCGAACTTCCTCGGACTGCTTCAAGGCAATGTCGGCACCAACAGCCCCGTGTTCACCTGCCCGGCCGCCCGGCTCGAATGGCAAAACCAGGCCAACGCCGCCAACCCGACGAATGACACGATCTACATCGCCAACGCCGTCATCACCAGCGCGCAGAACTTCACACGCCGCTTCGCGAACGTCCCCAATCCCAGCGGCATCATCGCGTTGCAGGAGAGTTCTGCGCGCACGCACGTGAGCTGGCTTCGCCCCTCCTGTTCCAGCACCGCTCCGCCGCGCATCTACACGAACTGGCACTTGACCCGCGATCCGGCGACCTATGGCGCGCCGATTTATCCTTACGGATGGGAATGGTATTCCACGGTCCATGTCGGCGGCGGCAACCTCGTCTTCATGGATGCCCATGTCGAATTCAAAGACCATCTCAAGCTCATCAGCGGGGACTTTGGCCTGTTGAACAGCGCCGGCCAGCCGACCGACACGGTGGCGGCCAACTTTACTGATCCCTACACGGCGGCGTTTTAAGTCCGGCCGGCTGGCGTCATGCTTTCAAAGATGGAGCTGCGTTTGAAGGCTGTGGCATTTCTGGCTGCAACGATCCTCACAGTAATTTCCTGCCGCCGCGAAGAGGTCCCGCCTCTGCCGCCAACGGCCGCTCCTCCCAAGAGAGCCGAATCCCCAGTCGCGGCAGCAGCGCCAGCCTCGCCTGTTACCGTCCCGCGGGAGGAAGCACGGCCAATCCAAGACCTGCTTCCGGTCGCGCCTGACGATTCATCGCTGCGATTTCCCGTCCAGAAGGAACTCACCAGTGCCGTGCATCTTTATCAAATGGATCACCAGAAATTGCCCGAGGATTTCGCGGCGCTTGTGAAGGAGAAATATCTCAAGTCCATGCCGCAGCCACCGCCGGGTAAACGCTTCGGTCTGGATCGTCGCCGTCTTCAAGTTGTCATTCTCGACAACTAAAAGAAGCGCACGACCTGCGAGTGCTCAACGCGCGAAGCTCTTCACCGCAGCCATTTTGTTCACGAGGTAATTTTTCCCAAGCGCCTCGCGCAACGGATCAATCTCCACGCTGCTGAAGCCGAGGTGCAGATGCCGCCGCCAGCCTTCGGCGAACTTGAACTTCCTGGACAGTTTGCCGATCTCGGCAGACATGTCCTCCATCGTGCGCAGATACGAGTTCATCCCCTGGCTTACGTCGAGCCAGCCCTGCTGCGATTTGTGACACGCGAGCGAGCGTAACTTCACTTCATGAACTGAAGTCGTGTTCACGAACGCGTGCGGCACGATGGGCGTGCGCAATCCGTCGCACAGCCCGTGCGCCATGCAGTGATACACCGTCACGTCCCCCTGAAACGGCGCGCGATGCGGCGTCACCTTGAAGTTCGGCATTCCGTGCGCGAACGCCGCCGTCACCGCGAGACGGCAGGTGTTCATATGATCCTCCATGTAATCGTGCGGCGAATGCGTGAGCACAACGGAGGGCTTCACCTCGCGGATGACGCTGGCGAGACGGCGCAATGTTTTGATGTCGTAAAGAATTTCCAAGTCGTCGCACATCGGCGGATGCCAATGCGCACCGAGCACGCGCGCCGCCGCCTGCGCCTCCTTGCGACGCACCGCGCGCGTCCGCGCCGGGCCGAACTCGACGCTGCCGCAGTTGCCCGTCGAGAGGTTGAGATAATGCGTCTCCCACCCGGCCTGCTTGAGCAGCAACAGCGTTCCGGCGACCTGGAACTCGATGTCGTCGGGATGCGCGGCAATGGCGATGACGGTTTTCATGCGAACATCAACTCGCGGAAATATGCGGACGCGAAACGACATTCCCGCGTTGTGGCGGCGTGGATTTGTTGGTTGATCCAGTATGGGCCATCCACACAATGAAACCCGCGGCGAGAACGGCATCCACGAGCAGGATTATTTTCAGCGATTTGTGTCGGAGAAAAAAGTGCACTGCGGAAGCAAGGAGTCCATAAATAAGCGCGGCCGCCACGCCGATGACGAACAGCAGCCCGGCAACGCCCGGCGCCTGTTCTCTGCCTCCGGAAAGTTCCTCATTGGCTCCCACGTTTGCGAGCAGCCCCGCGATGGCGATGACTCCCATGCCGACCAGCCGCAGTCCCACGACTAGCAAATGCCGTCGCCATGTGTTCGCTGCATTGCCCATGATGTGAGCGGAGTTTCACAGAAACGGCGCGACGGTTCAAGTGAAGCAGTGAGGCTGAATTGTGTGTCGTCCGGTCGTGGGAAACTTTGAGTTCACGGATCTGCAAAATGACGGGATTGTTGAATTGCCAAACATTGGTAACGTCAGTATTTTAGACTCAAGTCCATGAAATCGCCCGCCAAGTTCTGCGACGGTATCGCCCGGCGTGACTTCCTCCGCATCGGCGCGGCGAGCGTCATGGGTGTTGACCTCACGCTCACGGGACTTCTCCGCAATCGCGCGCAGGCCGCCGCGGCGCGCTCGGATGTCTCGGTCATCTACGTCTTCCTCAAGGGCGGGATGAGCACGATTGACACGTTTGACCTCAAGCCCGACGCGCCGAGCGAGATTCGCGGTGAGTTCAAGGCGATCCCGTCGAACGTGCCGGGCATCCAGGTCGGCGAACAACTTCCGCGAGTCGCGCAGCAGATGGACAAGTTTTCGCTCATCCGCTCGTTCACGCACCGCAGTTCGGATCACGGCCCTGCGGATCACTACATGCTCACGGGCTATTTCCCGCTCGCGGGTTTCAACGGCGGCCTCAAACCCAACAACCACTTCCCCTCGTTCGGTTCCGTCATCGCGCACAAGCTCGGCCCGCGCGGCTCCGTGCCGCCTTACGTCTGCCTGCCGACGATGCACCCGAGCGGCGGATCGTCCTTCCTCGGCGCGAGCGCGGTGCCGTTCGTCATCGAGGCCGATCCGAGCGCGCCGAACTTTTCCGTGCCCGACATGGCGCCGCCGCTCTCCATCGAGACGAAGCGCCTCGAAGCCCGTCGCGAATTGCTCGCGCAGGTGGACCGCTTCCAGAAATCCGCCGAGGCGCTGGCGAACGCCGGCGCGCGCAACGTGAGCGCGTTCAGCCAGCGCGCGTTTGACTTGATGACTTCCGCGCAGGCCAAGCAAGCGTTCAATCTTGGCGCCGAGCCGGAGAAGTTGCGTGACGAATACGGCCGTAACACACTCGGCCAGTCCTGCCTCATGGCGCGCCGGCTCGTCGAGGCGGGCGTGCGCTGCGTGACCATCGAGCACTCGAACTGGGACACACACGACGGAAATTTCAAGACGCTCAAAGACCAACTCCTGCCGAAGTTCGACGCCGCCGTGTCCGCGCTCTTCCGCGATCTCGCGGACCGCGGGATGCTCGGCACGACGCTTGTGATTCTCTCGGGTGAATTTGGCCGCACACCGCGCATCAACAAGAACGCGGGCCGCGATCACTGGGGCAAGTGCTTCACGGTCGGCATCGGCGGCGGCGGCATCCAGGGCGGACGCGTCATCGGCGCGAGCGACAAGTGGGCCGAGGCGCCGTCGGAAAACCCCTGCGGCCCTGAAGACCTCGCCGCCACGATGTATCACCTGCTCGGCCTCAATCCGCGCGACGAGATGATCACGCCCGAAGGCCGCCCCATCATGCTCGCAAACAACGGGCGCGTGATGAGTGAGCTTCTGTAACAGCCGCGTGAGGAGGCTCACTTCATTGCCGATTGCCGATTGCCGATTGCCGATTGGCGGCACGCTCAAATCCTTCACGCTGGTTGCACTTCTCTCGTGTTGTGCGAGCCATTCATTCGCAGAAGAACCTTCCGTTTCCTACATCTTTCCAGCCGGCGGACAACGCGGGACAATGGTGAACTTCCGCGTCGGCGGGCATTTTCTTCACGGCGAAGCGGGCTTCGAAATGCTCGGCGCAGGCGTCACGGCCTCGACGCGCGTGCATGAGACGAACACGGTCTGGTTTGAGGGACCGATTGTTCCCCTGCCCGGCTCGCAGCAGACGGAGAATTATCCTCGCGATCACGCTGGCTTCGTCCGAATCGCTGCGAACGCCGTGACCGGCGCGCGCTACTGGCGGGTGTGGACCTCGCAAGGTGCGACGCCCGCGATAAAGTTCATCGTCGGCGACCTGCCTGAAATCACCGAGCAGGAAATGGACGGCGCGCCGATTCCCGTCGAGGTCAAACCGCCGGTCACCATCAACGGCCGCATCTTTCCGCGCGAGGATGTGGACGTGTGGGCGTTCAACGCGCGCGCCGGGCAGGAGTTCACGTGCAGCGTCGCTGCGCTGAGTCTCGGCTCGCCGCTGCAAGCGCGACTTGTCGCGCTCGACCCGACAGGACGCCAGATTGCCGAGGCGGTCGCGTCACAGCGCGGCGATCCGCAGCTTCACTTCAAGGCCGCCACCGATGGCACATATTCCGTGCGCATCCACGACATCAGCTTCGGCGGCCTTCAACAGTTCGTCTATCGCCTCACTATCACAAGCGAGCCTGTCGTGAACTCTATTTTCCCTCTTGGCGCGCGGCGTGGTGACACGGTGAAGCTGGAGTTGAATGGCAACGCGCTGCCAACTCGCACGGCTGAACTAAGAATCCCTGCCGACGCCCCGATGAGTTATCAAACGCCACTTACACTCGCGGGCAAGCGAACAAATCCTGTTTTGCTTGAAGTGGACGACCTGCCGGAGTTCACGCATTCGCACGGAAGCGCGACTTTCACCGCGCCAGCCGTGCTGAACGGCCGCATCGCTTCGCCCGGCGAAACAAACTCATGGAGTTTCAGCGCGAAAAAAGGCGAACTACTTGAACTCTCGCTTGCGGCCGCGCGCCTCGGCAGCCCGCTCACGCCCGTGCTCGTCGTCAACGACGCGCAAGGCAAACAGCTCATGCACACCGAGGCATCCGTTGGCGATGGCGGCGACACGACACTTCAATTCAAGGCACCGGACGACGGCACTTATATCATCCGCGTGAACGAGCATTTTCTTTCACGCGGCGGGCTGGACTTCGCTTATCGCCTGCGTATCGCTCCTCCTGCGACGCCGGATTTTCAGATCACGCTGGTCAGCGACGCGCTCAACGCCCTGCGCGACTTGCCCGAAGGTCTCGCTCCAGCGACGGCTGCGAAGTCCAAGCCGCGCCAGAAGCCCGGCCAGTTCAAGCTGAACATCGCGGCGCTCGGCGGCTTCGCGGGCGAAATCGAGTTGAGCGTGGACGGCCTGCCGCCCGGTGTGACCGTTTCGGGCACAAAAATCGCCGCACGAAAGACGACGCACGATCTCAACTTCACCGCCGAGCCAACGGCTAAGATCGGCGCGACGCGCATCACAATCCGCGGCACTGCGAACATCAACGGCCAGCCTGTTACGCACACAGCGACGCTGTCTCTCAAGCGCGGCGAGCCTCCGCTCGACAGCGCATTGCTCGCAGTTTCATTGCCGACTCCCTTCAAGCATTCCGCCGAATATCTCTTCACGCTCGGCCCGCGCGGCTCGGTGTTTCACCGGCCTTATCATCTCGACCGCGGCGGGTTCACCGGTCCCATCACGGTGCGGCTTGCGGACCGGCAGGGGCGGCATTTGCAGGGCGTCACTGGCGCGACCATCGTCGTGCCACCTGACGCGGATGAGTTCGATTACACCGTCACGCTTCCACCGTGGATGGAAATTGGCCGCACGAGCCGCGCGCAGGTGATGACCAGCGGCGTCATTAAAGACTTCGACGGCTCCGAACACATCGTCAGCTACACATCGAATGATCAAAACGATCAAGTCATCGTCGTCACGTCCGCGGGTCTGCTGAACGTCGAGACGGAACACCGCACGCTCGTCGTTGCGCCCGGCAAACAGGCCGAACTCAACGTGCGCGTGCATCGAGAGAAGAGCATCGAGTCCGCGCCGGTGCGTGTTGAGCTTGCGGTTCCCTCGCACATCAAGGGTGTCCAAGCCGAGCCGGTTGTTCTTCCCGCGGGCAAGGACGAGGCGGCGATGCGCGTGCAATTTGCCGCGAACGCCGGCCCGTTCAACATGCCGCTGACGCTTCGCGCGACCTCGCTCGATGCGCGAAATCCGCAGTTCGCGGAAGCGAAAGTTGAGTTCATCCCGTCCGCCGACGCCTCGCGCAAAGTAAGCGCGCGTTGATCGGGTGAACACATCGTGGTGATTTATCTGGTGAATAACTCTGCACCGACGCGCATCCGACAACGCACATGAACAAGCGATTGGTTCTACTCGCAGCACTACCATCACTGCTCCTCACGCTGCCGATGTTCGCTGTGGACAAGCCGATGTTCGATGGCGTGAAGCGCGTCGTGTTCCTCGGCGACAGCATCACTTACGCGGGGCAATACGTGGAATTCGTCGAGGCGTATTTCCGCAGCCGCAATCCTGAACGCACTGTTGAATTCCTCGACATTGGTTTGCCGAGCGAGACAGTGAGCGGGCTCTCGGAAGAAGGCCACGCCGGCGGTAAGTTCCCGCGTCCGGACTTGCACGAGCGGCTGGAGCGCGTGCTCGCGAAAAGCAAACCCGACCTCGTCATCGCCTGTTACGGCATGAACTGCGGCATTTATCTACCCTTCTCCGAGGAACGCTTCGCCAAATACCGCGACGGCATCGAGCGCCTCCGCAAAGCCTGCGCCGTTCACGGCGCAAAAATACTTCACGTCACTCCGCCAGTCTTCGACGAACTCAAGGGCGGCCATCCCGGCTACGGCGCGGCGCTCGACCGTTATTCCGAATGGCTGATTGGCCAGCGCAAAGCAGGTTGGGACGTTGCGGACGCGCACTTCCCGATGAGCCGCTATCTCGCCGAGCAGCGCGCGAAGGACCCGAAATTTTTTCTTGCCGGCGATGGCGTGCATTGCAACGAAACCGGCCACTGGCTCATCGCGAAACAAATCCTCCTGCATCTGGGCGCGAAGGAAGTGGCGAACTTCGCCGACGCAAAGGCAATGCTCGCGTCTCATCCGAACGGGGACGCCCTGCTCAAGTTGATCCAACAGCGCCAGCACTTGCTCAAGGACGCATGGCTCACAGAATGCAAACATCTTCGCCCCGGCATGAAGCAAGGTCTCCCGCTCGCCGAGGCTCAGGCCAAGGCCGCCGAATTGGAAATACAAATCACTGAAACCGCCAAAACCAAGTAATCCATGAACTTCACGCGTCTTCTTGTTGCCCTCCTTTGCTTCCTATGCACGCGCGCCCCCGCCGCGGACATCGCCGCGCCGCCGAAGGGCGAGCGCGTCTTCGTCACGGCACACAGCTTCCACATTTTTGTCGCCCAGCGGCTCGCCCCTCTTGCAAAGGCCGCGGGCATTGAAGGCCACGTCCTTGTCGGCCAGCAGATGATCGGCGGCTCCAAGGTCATCCAGCACTGGAACCTTCCTGACGACAAAAACAAAGCCAAGGCCGCGCTCACCACCGGCGATGTGGACGTGCTCACGATGTCACCGCACGTCTATCTGCCCGATGAGGGCATTGACCGGTTCGTCGAGCTGGGTTTCAAGCGCAATCCAGCGATGCGCTTCCTCGTGCAGCATTCGTGGACGCCTTGGGACGGCTGGCTTCCTGATGAAAAGATCGCGAACAACGACGAACGCGACACCCGAACCCTCGACAAGGTGCGCATTGCCAACAAACGCTTCCGCGACTTGCTCGAAGACCAGATCACCGCGCTCAACAAGAAGCTGGGCAAGGACGCCGTCAGCATCGTTCCGGTTGGCGACGCCGTCATGAAGCTGCGCGAACTCGTTGCCGCAGGCAAAGCGCCCGGACTCACCAAGCAGACCGACCTCTTCACGGACCAGATCGGCCACGGCAAGGCTCCTATCGTCGCGCTGGCAACTTATTGCAACTTCGCCTGCATTTATCGCATCTCGCCCGTGGGCTTGAAGGACTCCGACCCGGCACTTGACAAGCTCAGTCCCGAACTTAAGCCGCTCTTGCAACAAATTGCCTGGGACACCGTCACCAGTTATCCGTTCTCCGGAGTCAAGGCCGCGAAGAATCCCAAGCAATGACATCCCCACTCGTTCCCCTGCTCTGCCTTCTCTGCATTTCCGGCGCGATTGCCCGCGCAGCGGATTCTGACGCGCCCTTTCCCGGCAAGAAGTCCGTCTGGAACGGCTACGACCGCTACGATTTCCAAGTGGACGGCAAGAATGTCCTCGTCGTCGCGCCCAAGCAAGCCGCGCCGGGGCGTCCGTGGGTGTGGCACGGGGAATTTTTCGGACACAAACCCGCCCCCGACATCGCCCTTCTGGGCCGCGGCTTCCACATCGTTCACATGTCCGTGCCGAACATGCTTGGCTGCCCCGACGCCGTCGCCCACTGGGACAAGTTCTACGCTGAACTCACCGGCAAACATGGCTTCGCGAAGAAGGCCGCGCTCGTCGGCCTCAGCCGCGGCGGCCTTTACTGCTACAACTGGGCCATCGCCAACCCCGACAAAGTTGCCTGCCTCTACGGCGATGCCCCCGTGTGCGACTTCAAAAGCTGGCCCGGCGGCAAGGGGAAGGGAAAAGGCAGCAAAGCCGACTGGGAACTCACCATGCGGGTTTATCACTTCGCCAACGAAGCCGAAGCCCTCGCCTACAAAGGCAATCCCGTGGACAACCTTGCCCCGCTCGCCAAGGCAAAGGTGCCGCTCCTCCACGTCTTTGGCGATGCCGACGACGTGGTGCCTTGGGAGGAAAACACCGGACTTATCGCCGAGCGATACAAGAAGCTGGGCGGCGACATCACACTTATCCGCAAGCCCGGCATAGGCCATCACCCGCACGGATTGGATGACTCGACGCCCATCATCGAGTTCATCGCCAGGCACGCGGGCAAGTAGCCACCGAACGAACCTTCATGCGCGGTGAACCAACCTTGGTTCATCAACCAAGAAGGTTTTAAGAAAACCACCAAGGCCCCAAGACACCAAGAGCACATCCGACTTCGTGCCTTGGTGTCTTGGCGGTGGATTCTCCGGCTCGCTCCCGGCGTTGACTTGGGGAACCCGGAGATTCATTGACGTCAGTTGAGCGCTAGGGCTACAAACAATGGCGGAATTATGAGCACAACCATCACGCCAAAGCTCACTCTCCTGACATTAGCAACCTCACTGCTCCTGTCGGGGCCGAGCCAAGGAATCGCTGCGCAAACGGGTGTCTCGCTCGCGCTCAAAGCCTATGAGATTTTGAACCAACACTGCGCCAAATGCCACGGCGAGAACGGCGGCTCGCATACAAAATACATGGTCATAGACCGGAAGGCGATGGTCCAGGATCAAAAGGTCGTAAAACCAGGAAACCCGGAGCGGTCATTGATAATCGAGCGAATTACTAGCATAGATGATCCGATGCCACCAGAGAGGAAGGCGGAACCACTAAACAAGAACGAAATCGAAGTTCTACAAGAATGGATCAAAGCAGGTGCCCCAGACTGGAAGTTGGTTCCGCCGCCAGAACGCGAATTTGTCTCCACCGAGAAAATCATCTCGATGATCGAGGCTGATGCCAAAGCAGCCAAAGAAATTGACCGTCCCTCCCTCCGCTACTTTACTTTGACGCATCTTTACAACGCAAAGGCGCCGGAAGAGGAAATCGGCGCCTTTCGGACTGCCTTTTCCAAACTGATCAACAGTCTTTCTTGGGAGCCAAACATCATCACGCCCAAAGCCATTGACCCGGAGAAGACGATCGTGCGTATTGACCTGCGAGCCTTCGGATGGTCCGACGAGACGTGGCGCAGCATCACCGACAACTATCCCTACGCGCTCACCTATTCAGGGGCTGCCTACCAGCGATTGAGTTCCACCCTTTCCTGTGAGACACCGTTCATCCGGGCTGATTGGTTTATCGCCCACGCATCGCAATCTCCATTGTATGAGAAAATCCTCGGCTTCGGCGACCGGACAAATGCGCTTCAAAGATTGGAAAAGGATCGGCTGAAGATTGACACGGAAAGGAATCTGACCAATGCCCCAGGTGTCCGAGTCTGGCGGTCGGGCTTCATCGAGTCTGGTGTGTCTGAGAACAATCGCATTGTGGAGCGGCACCGCTCTCCTTATGGCGCTTACTGGAAATCTTTCGATTTTGCCGGGAACATTGGCTTTCGTGACATTACGCGCTATCCACGCAGCTTTCGCCATGATGGCGGCGAAATCATTTTCAACCTGCCCAATGGATTGCAGGCGTATCTGCTGGTGGACAAGTTTGGAAACCGATTGGACAAGGCTCCCATCAACATCGTGAATGATGCCTCTGGACTCTTCCCAGAGATTCGCAACGGCATTTCTTGCATGGGGTGCCATAGCGAAGGGATGATCCATTTCGACAGCAAGGCTGGCCAATTGCGAAACAGCATAATGACTCGAGGCCATGCAGAAGAGATCTTTCAGGATTTACTCGCACTTTATGTTGATGCTCCAACCATCACGGAATTTGTGATCGAAGATGAAGAGCGATTCATCACCGCGGTGGCAAAGACTGGTGCAGTAGCCGGAGGCCGCGAGCCAATCATTCGCCTCGTTGGGCGTTACGGACGGTCACTTGACATCGAGCACGCAGCCGCAGAGTTTGGCATCACTTCTAAAAGTTTGGTTGAAGCCATCAACAGCAACCCGATTCTCAAAGATTCAAGTCTTCGTCTCCTCCTACTAACGAACGGGACCATCAAACGTGACCTGTTTGAGAGTCTTTTTGGACGATTTGCGATTCAACTCGAGATAGGGGTGAATCCAAAGCAATTTGCACTTCTTCAGCAGCTTTTAACGAAAATAAAATCAGGTGACCTTGACGCGGCCTTTTCGTTTGGGCTAGCCGTCGCCAACGGTGTTGGTGCAAAGGCGGATATTCCAAGAGCTATGGCTATTTGGAAGGCCGCAGCGGATGATGGACATTTGATTTCGTGCGTATTTGTTGCACGGTTGTTGGCAATATCGGACTCAGACCAGATCCGCAATGGGCGTCTTGCGCTTGAGTATGCCACAAAAGCAATGAGACTTAGCCCAAAGGAAATTCCACAGGTGTTTGAAGCATTGGCTGCGGCCTACGCCGAAACAGGAAACTTCACTGAAGCCGTTAAGTGGCAGCGCAAAGCAATCGAACTCCTTCAACCTTCCGAGTCTCATCTCGATTTTGAGTATAGTTTGAAGCTCTACCAACGGGATAAGCCACTCAGAGTGCGGTTGTCGGTTTTGTTTTCGCAGTAGGCAGGCTCAAACCAAACCACCAAGCCCCCAAGACACCAAGAGCATATCAGTCTTCGTGCCTTGGTGTCTTGGTGGTGAATTTGGGGGCGCACTTCCTACATGCACATGTGCGAGACGGGGTCGCTCCAGTCCGAGAAGCCCGTGCTGCCGCCCACGGCCCGCACGGAGATGGTATAGACCGTGCCAGGTGTCAGGTTCATCAGCACGATGCGGCGCGCCTGCGTGTGCGTTCCAGCCGCCTGCCACACATTTGGAACCGTGCTGATGCGCGCCTCGTAGGACTTCGCATTGGTGATGGGCGTGACGCGCACGACAAGCTGCGTGCTCGCCTCGTTGAGAATCTTCACGATGTCGGGCTTGTCCAGCGGCGTTTGCGCGCGGTTTGTGCTGTTGGCGTCAAAGCCCGACGTGAGCAGCACGGTCAGGTCATTGTTGGCCGCGCCCTGCACATAGTTCGCCTCCTGCCGCAACAGGCCGACGAGCGTGTCCCGCGCCGCGTTCTTCGCGGCCGTCGCCTGCGTGCCGCCTTGCGCGGTCGCCGCCATCGCGTTCACGAAGTTGGTGCGCCCGGTGGCAAGGTTGGCCATCGTAACCGGCGGCGTGGGGAAGGCGGCATTGCCGGTCAGGCCGTCAATGACTTGCGTGGTGAACTCGTCCAGGTCCGTGTCCGGCAACTGGGAGAACGACATGGATACATGATAGGTTGCCATAGGTTTTGTTGTGTTGCTGAATTTGACCGCTGGGCAATCCGGTCCGGCCACCATGGACGGGCTTCAGATCGTCCATCTATGCCCGCATCCAGCGGGCAATTTTGAAAAAGCATAACGGATACCATCGCCTAATTTCAGAATTGAAAGGCAGCCCAACGCATCAAGGCCATGGGCTGTCAATGATGCCTCGGAAACACCCTTTTGCATGGCGGACTTAACTAAGTCCGTCGTGGAAAAACCTTTGTTCGTCATGGAATTAGTTAAGTCTGTCACGGAAAAACCTTTGTTCGTCGCGGACTTAACTAAGTCCGTCATGGAAAAACCTTTTTCCGTCGTGGAATTAGTTAAGTCCGTCACGGAAAAACCTTTGTTCGTCGCAGACTTAACCAAGTCCGTCACGGAATTAGTTAAGTCCGTCGTGGAAAAACCTTTGTCCATGACGGACTGGGGTTTTTCCAAAGCCTCAAAACCCCTGTTTTAGGCCAAAAAGCCCTGTTTTCGGGGTGAGGTGGCTAAAAATAGCCATTTTGAGGGTTTCACCGGGCGGGATTTGCCCGTGCGTGGACTGAAGAAATCTCAAGCCGGTTACTTTGCGGCGGGCTTCAGCGTGATTTGGCGCAAGTCCATGACAGCAACGCCGGGCTTGGTCTTGGGCTTCACAGAAAGTTCATAGCGGCCGGGCAGTTCGATGTTGACGGTGCCGAGTTTGAAGGGCTGGAAGTTTTGGAAGTGCCCGGTGTCAACAACGGTGTGCTTGAAAATCTGGTTGGCGACGGTGAACTCAACTTCCGCGCCGCCGCTTCCCTTCCCGCAGCCCTGCAAAATCTCTATCTCGAACCTGCCGGGCTTGACTATCTGGAAGTCCCAGCTTGCCCAGTCGTCCTTCTTGGTCCAGAAGCCGAGGGTAATCTTGTTTGTCGCCGGCTCGTAACGCAGGGTCGTGCCGTGAACGGTCGCGTCGCGTGAGTGCAGGAGCACAATGCCGTCGCCGGCGTTCTGGCGCACGAGGGTTCCTTCGCGCTTCGCAGCCTCGGCAGATGCGGCGGCGGGGCTGTAGGTCGGATTCGGCAGCATCATCTGCGCTTTGACTGCGATGCGCCAGTCGTCGAGCTTCTTCTGCATTTGAGAGGCGCGCAACGGCTCCGCGTCGGCGAGGTTCTTGGTTTCACTCAGGTCTTCCTTGAGGTTGTAGAGTTCGAGATGGCCGTCTTCGTAGGATTCAATGAGCTTGAAGTCGCCCATGCGAACCGCGCCGCCGGGGTGCGCGCCCTGGTTGCAATAGTGGGGATAATGCCAGAAGAGCGAGTCGCGTTTTGGCGCGCCGGTCTGCCTGAGAAGCGGCACGATGCTAAGGCCGTCCACGTCCTTTGAGGCGGGTTTCACGCCGGCGATTTCGCAGATCGTCGGGAAATAATCCACGCTGCTCATGGGAGTGCTGCAAAGGCTGCCGGGCTGGATGACTCCGGGCCAGCGGACGATGAGCGGCTCGCGGATGCCGCCCTCGTAGAGGTAGCCCTTGCCTTCGCGCAGCGGGGCGTTGCTCGTGCTCGGCGTGAACGGGCCTTCCTTCACGTTCAACCCGCCGTTGTCGCTGGTGAAAATGACCACGGTGCGCCCGGCGAGCTGCAAGTCGTCGAGTTTCTTGAGGACGCGCCCGACGCTTTCATCCATGCTCTGCACCATCGCGGCATAGACGGCGTTGGTGTGGGTCGAGCCGGCGGGCGGAGGGGTTTGCTGATACTTGGCGATCAAATCTTTCTTCGCCTGAAGCGGTATGTGGACCGCGTAATGGGCCAGATAGAGGAAGAACGGACGGTCTTTGTTGGTCTCGATGAATTTTTCCGCCTCGGAAGTAAGCCGGTCGGTGAGATACTCGCCCTCCGGCGCGCCTTCGAGGCCGGGAATGCTGCCGGACGCATTTTTGTAAGGCGCGAAATAACTCGCGGGCGAGCCAGCGTGATTCCCCGCGACGTTGACATCAAAGCCTTGTTCGAGCGGAGAGAAGCCCTTGCCGCCGAGATGCCATTTGCCAATCGCGCCGGTGACATAGCCCGCGGGCTTGAGAGCCTCGGCGAGGGTGATTTCCTCAAGAGGAAGCTGCTGGTTGATGACCGGACGCAGCAACTTCTGCGAAGCGCGGTCGGCGCGGCCAGGAAGCCAGTCGGTCAAGTGCAGCCGCGCCGGATATTTGCCCGTCATGATGCTCGCGCGGGTCGGCGAGCACACGGGACAGGCCGCGTAGGCATCCGTGAAACGCATCCCCTGCGCGGCGAGCCGGTCAATGTTCGGCGTCTGATAAAACTTGCTGCCGTAACAGCTCATGTCCGTCCAGCCGAGGTCATCCATGAGGATGAAGACGAAGTTTAACTTCGCGTCGGCGGCGGCAACCGTCGCGGATGTGGAAACAATGGCGGCGGTTGCGATTAAAACCGCGGCGGACAAACAGCGGCAGAGCGGGATGAAATTCATGGCGTGAAGGGAATGAGGTTCAACTCAACTGGCGCTTGAGAACAGCGAGGCATTTGTCCACGTCTTCGGTCGTGTTGTAACCATGCACCGCCATGCGGATGCGTCCGGCGTGGTGCATGACGTGGATTTCCTCCTTTTCCAACGCCGCGTGAAGCTCGGCCGTGCGCGGATGGAGGAAGGCAACGATACCGGAGAGGTTTTCGCGGTTCATCGGCGTGAGGGGTTTGAGACCGAGCGCGACAAGGCCATGAAAGAGACGATGCACAAGCGGGTCGGCGTGCGCGGCGATGTTTTCCACGCCGATGCCGTCGAGATAACGCAGCGAGGCGTTCAGCGCATAGAGCGAGATGAAGTTCGGCATGCCGACGGAAAAACTCGCCGCGCCAATCTTCGGCACCGCGCGCTCGAAACGGTCGGCGTCAAAGGCGTTCTTGAGGTGATACCACCCGCCGGCGTGGGTCGTGATGCGTTCGGCGCGCGATTGCGGCACGCCGATGATGCAGCCGCCGTGGATGCCGAGCGTCCATTTGTGCGTGCTTGAAATCAAAATGTCCGCGTCGTGACAGTCGAGCACGATGCGGCCGACCGCTTGAGTGATGTCCACGGAAATGAGCGCGTTGGGTGCCATGCCGCGCACGGCTTCGCGGAAGAGTTCCCAGTCAAGGCGGAAGCCATTGTAGAAACTAACGAGCGAAACCTGGACGAGGCGCGTGTGCTCGTTGAGCAACGGCACAAGTTCATCCACGAGAAGCGCGCCGGAACGGGACTTCCACAGGCGTGTCTCGCAGCCGTGCTGCGAAACCATCCACGGCGTCGCACCGGCGGGAAAATCGAGGTCGGTGATGATGACTTCGTCGCCGTCGCGCAAGTCGAGCGCGGTTGCGAGGAGGTTGTAAGCCTCGGAACTGCACGAACAGAAGGACACTTCGGCGGGCGCGAGGCCGAGGAACTTCGCGCTGATCTCACGGCACGCCTCGACTTGCGCGAAATGCGCCTGGCGTCCGCGCATTCCGCTGGACTTGTCATGCCAGTAGGCTTCAAGCGCGTCATGGACGCACAGCGGCGGGATGCTTTCCGCCGCGGTGTTCATGTAGGCGATGTTTGTGAGCGACGGGAAGTCGCGACGGCGGGTTTCTGCTGTGAGCATGTTGCGCGGAGAATGCTCAAAGTGCTTGGGACAGGCAAAGACTTCTTTCGCGCATCGAAGCAAATACTCACTCGCACCGGCAACTCGCTACTTTTGTGCGCACATAAACTGGAATGCCTGAACGCAATCAAGTCGGCGCGACACAACCAGCCACCAGATCAGCACCGTATCTATGGCGAATCTCCGCAAGAACCTGCTTATATGGGCAAATGCGGAATGTCCAAAAGGCCGGGTCCGAAGACGGTAAAAACTGAAAACATTTCCATTGGGCAATTCAACTTCATCGAGTTCAAAAACTTTTTTTGGATTAAAGAAATAAACTGCCAGCACTGCGTAACCGAAGATGGGCAATGCACCGACCAACACGAGACATCCAGCAGAGATGTTGAGAAGAGTCCACCAGATTGTCCGGTGAGAGTTCATTCTTTCAATTCTTACCAATTAAATTCTCGCACGGATTTTCACGCAAAGATGTCAGTGACAACATGACCCGCCACATCCGTGAGGCGGAAGTCGCGTCCCGCGTGGCGGTAGGTCACGCGTTCGTGATCGAGGCCGAGCAGCGCGAGCAACGTCGCGTGCAGGTCGTGAATGTGGACTTTGTCCTGCGTGGCGTAATAGCCGTAGTCGTCGGTCGCGCCAAATTTGATGCCCGTCTTCACGCCGCCGCCGGCCAGCCACATCGTGAAGCCTTCGGGGCTGTGGTCGCGGCCGTTGTAGTCCGTTCCCTGCGAAGTCGGCGTGCGCCCAAACTCGCCGCCCCACAGCACGAGCGTGTCTTCGAGCAGGCCGCGCGACTTCAAGTCCGCCAGCAAGCCGGCGATGGGTTTGTCCACCTCAGCGGCGTTCTTCGTGTGGCCCTTGCGAAGGTCGCCGTGCTGGTCCCACTGAACCATGCCGTCGCTGTGCGTGACCTGGATGAAGCGCACCCCGCGCTCGGCGAAGCGCCGCGCCATCAAACACTGCCGGCCGAAGTTTGCCGTCACGTGATCGTCGAGTCCGTAGAGCTTCTTCGTCGCCTCGCTTTCGCCGGAAATGTCCTGCACGCCGGGCATCTCGGTTTGCATTCGGAACGCAAGCTCGAAGGAGGCAATGCGCCCTTCCATCGCCAGGCGCGCGGGCGAAGTCTTCAAATGCTCGCGGTTGAGGTCGTTGAGGAAGTCCAGCTCCGCGCGCTGAAGCTCGGGCGGTGTCGTCTCGTTCTTCATGTAACGCACGACGGCCTGCTCGGATGGCACGCTCGCGTTGCCGATGGGCGTGCCCTGAAACGGCGCGGGCAGGAACGCCGCGCCCCAGTTGTTCAGACCGCCATGCGCGAGCGTCGGACAAATGGTGATGAACGCGGGAAGATTTTTGTTTTCCGTGCCGAGGCCGTAGGCGACCCACGCGCCCATGCTCGGTCGCACGAAGTTGTCGCTGCCGGTGTGCAGCTTGAGGCACGCGCCGCCGTGCGCCGGGTTCGTGCCGTGCAGCGAATTGATGATGCAGAGGTCGTCCACGTGCCGCGCCACGTGTGGAAACAACTCGCTCACCTCGATGCCACTCTGGCCGTGCTTTTCAAACTTCCATGGTGACGCGAGAAGGTTTTCCGTCTTCGCAAATTGCACACGCGGCTTGGGAAACGGCAGCGGCTTGCGGTCGTCGCGCTGGAGCAGCGGCTTGTAATCGAACGTGTCCACGTGCGACGGACCGCCCTTCATGAAGAGGAAAATGACGCGCTTCGCCCGCGCCGGGAAATGCGGTGACTTTGGCGCAAGCGGATTCGACGAGGCCCCGCTTTGTTCGGCCATCAACGCCGAAGCCGCCATCCAACCAAAGCCCGCTGCGGCGCGCTGAAGCGCGGCGCGGCGCGTGAGCCGAGAGGAATTGAATCCAAGTGTCATTGAATCAAGCTAAAGATAATCGCTGAATTTTATGAAACCAGCGCGGACAGCGGTATAACTATACAGTGACCAAATAATCGCCGCGAGGATCGAGAGACAACAAAACCATGTCAGAGCAACCAATTTGCATTCCGTTCGGCACAAAAGAAAGCAACCGCCTGCCAAACTGACGATTGGAACGAGAAACCCAACGGCATTCCATTTGAAATACGATTCCGTGCTCGACGGGAGCACTGTATGGGATGTCTCAGCTAGATGCTTCAGTTCCGGCAATCCCTCGACACTGATGAAAAATGAAAACAATACAGCAAGAGCCGTTAAGATACAGACCGTCAGCACTATGGGCATGGCAATTGAGCGAGGCACGTTCATCAATTCAAATACACGAACTCATTCGCTGACAGCACCGCCTTGCAGAGCGCGGCCCATGCCTGCGCGCGCCGCGCCACGGCGTCGTTGCACCTGGCTTCGAGCAATTGTTCCGAGCGACCGACGAAGGCTATCGCCTTCGCCGTTTCCACACGTGTCGCTGGGCGGTTGAACGCCTTCGCGTAAAGCCGCTCGACGCGCTGCGCGTCGTCGAGTGACGAGTCCACGTTCAAGCTCGCGGCCAGTTTGTCCGCGGCCTCGCGCATCAAATTGGAGTTCATGAAGAACAGCGCCTGCGATGGCACGGTCGTTGTCGCGCGGCTGCCTGTCTCCTGCGCCGGGTCCGGGAAATCGAACAGCTCGAAGACCGGATAGACGTTGTTGCGGATGACGGGCAGGTAGAGCGAGCGGCGATGGATGCTGTAGCCCGTTTCATCCTTCGAGGTGTGGTTGAAAACAAACTCGCGGTTCTTCTGCGGTATTGTTTTGCCGCCCATCGTGCTGTCCAGCAGGCCGGAGACGAACAGCAGCGAGTCGCGAATCTCCTCGGCTTCGAGACGACGTGGCGGGAAAAATGAAAGCAGGCGCCCATCGTGATCGAGCTTCGCGACCTTTCCCGCGTCGGCAGGCGAAGACGACATCTGATAGGCCGCGCTCGACATGATGATCTGGTGCATCGCCTTGACGGACCAGCCGCTCTCGATGAACCGGCGAGCGAGCCAGTCGAGCAACGGCGGGTTCACGGGCCGCTCGCCGAGCTGGCCGAAGTTGTCCGGCGTCGGCACGATGCCCTGCCCGAAATGCCAGCGCCAGATGCGGTTCACCATCACTCGCGCGGTTAGCGGATGCTGCGGGCTGGCGAGCCAGCACGCGAGTTCGAGGCGGCCGCTCTGATTTTCGCTGAACATCTCGCCGCCCACGCTCATTACTTGCGGAAAGCGCTTCGACACTTCCCTGCCCGGCGTGAGGTGGTTGCCGCGGATGAACACGGGAAACGCCTTCAGCACATTCGTCGCCTCGGTCACGCCCATCGTGCTCGGCAATTCGGGCGCGTCCTTCTCGAACTTCGCCAGCTCGTCACGGAGCTTCTTCAACTCGGCGGCCGTGCTTGTCGGGTAGCGCGTTTCGGGATTCTTCGGCAGCGCGTTGGTGTTAAGTGCGGCGAGCAACGCCTTGTTCGCTTCCGCGACAAAGTTTGTGATCGCAAGCTTCCGGTCGGCGACCAGCCTGTCGAAGTTTTCCTTCGCCTTGAAATCTTCTGGCATCGCGACGAGTGGCTCGTGCCACTTGGCGATGGTCTTGAGGTCATCCATCGTCTGCGTGCTCTTGAAGATGGCAACAAGAGCGTAATAATCCTCGGTCGGCAGGGGGTCGAACTTGTGCGCGTGGCATCGGGCGCAACCGAGCGTCATCGCCATCACGGAGCGGCCGAGCGTGTCAATCTGCTCGTCAATCAAATCCATCTCCAGCTTCACCTTGTCCGGTTCGGCGAGCAGTTTCGGGCCGATGGCGAGAAAGCCCAGCGCGGTGAGTCGCTCATGCTGAACGGCCACGTTGTCCGTCGCCGGTAGCAAATCGCCTGCAATCTGTTCAACGAGGAATTTGTCGTAAGGCTTGTCGCGGTTGAAGGCGTTCACCACGTAGTCGCGGTAACGCCACGCATTGCCGTGCGCGACGTTTTCGTCGAGCCCGTTCGAGTCCGCATAGCGCGCCACGTCGAGCCAGTGCCGGCCCCATCGCTCGCCGTAACGCTGCGACGCGAGCAGCCGCTCGACGACCTTGGCGAACGCGTTCGGCGACTTGTCGGTCAGGAATGCGTCCATTTCCTCCGGTGTCGGCGGCAGTCCCGTGAGATCGAACGTCGCGCGACGCAGCAGGGCACGCCTGTCCGCGGGCGGCGCGGGCTTCAGCCCCTTCTCTTCCAGTTTCGCGAGGACGAAATGGTCGAGTGAATTCTTCGGCCACGATTTATCCTTCACCTTTGGCGGCGCGGGATCTTTCGGCGACTGAAACGCCCAGAAGTTCCGCCCCGCCACGATGTCCACAGGCCGCGGGGCCGTGGCCGCGACTGCGCCGGCGCGCGGATCGGGCGCGCCCATCTTCACCCATGTTTCCAAATCCTTGATGAGCGCGTCGGGCAGCTTGGACTTGGGCGGCATCTGAAATTCGCTGTCCGTGTAGCGCACGCCGCGGATGAGCTTGCTTTTGTCCGGCTCGCCCGGCGCGAGCACCGGGCCGGAATCGCCGCCTTTCAGGAGGCCATCGCGCGTGTCGAGTTTGAAGCCGCCCTTGAGCTTCTTCGCGCCCGCGCTGTGGCACTCGTAGCAATGCTCCACGAGCACGGGCCGGATGCGCTTCTCAAAAAACTCATAGTCCTGTGCGGCCGCGCGCGGCGACGCAAATGCAACCACAACCGCGGCGAAAGCACCGCGCAACGCCGCAACAACGGGTCGAGTTTCGGAGTTTTGCGTGCCGCGTGAACTCATCAGTGTTTGTGTTTTTGCATTCTGCCGCGCCGTCGCCCCAAGTGCAATGCAGACGCGCGAGCTTGTGCTGTTTTCGACTTTGAGCGGAGGCAGGTATTCATTGCCCGCGCCGCGCGTGGACGTTACGCTGCGCCCGATGAACATGCCTGTTTTTGCGAGACAAACTCTGTCCATCTTCCTCGGCGCAGCGCTTCTGCTCGCCGTTCACGCTTCCACCTCGTTTGCCGCTGAGGAAAAGGCCGACGACCTCATCAAACTGGCGCAGGCCGCCATGCAAAAGAACGATTTGACCGGCGCGCTGGAGTTGATGAACAAGGCAGTCAAGGCCGAGCCGAAGAACGCTCAGGCGTGGTTTGCGCTCGGTCGCGTTCACGCCGCGATGCGCCAGCACGACAAGGCCGCGGCGGCTTATGGCAAGGCGCTCGAAGCCTCGCCGCAGGCCAGCCCGCTCTACATGCACCGCGGCATGGAACTGTTCAAGGACGGCCGCATCAAGGAATGCGTCGAGGACTTCGACAACTACAACAAGCTCGTTCCCAATGGCGCGGCGCAAAACTGGCAGCGCGGCATCGCGCTTTATTACGCGGGCCGATTCGCCGACGGCAAGAAACAGTTCGAGCTGCACCAGACCGTCAACAAGCAGGACGTGGAAAATGCCGTCTGGCACTTCCTCTGCACCGCGCGCGCCGAGGGACTCGACAAGGCCCGCGCCCAGCTCATCCCCATCAGCGGCGACTCGCGCATTCCGATGGCGCAAGTTCACCAGCTCTTCGCCGGCAAGGCCAAGCCCGAAGACGTCTTAGCCGCCGCGCGCGCGGGCGAACCGCCACCGGACAGACAGGCGCGCCAACTCTTCTACGCGCACCTGTATCTCGGCATTTATTTTGAAGCCATCGGCGACGCCAAGCAGGCGCGCGACCACATCTTCAAGGCCGCTGAGAAGGCCGATCAAAACGACTACATGGGCGACGTGGCGCGCGTCCACGCGGACATCCTTCGCAAACAGGAGAAGAAGTAACGCCCCGCGCGCATCGTTGAATTTCGCATGAGCAAACCCACCGACATCCGCTGCGTTGGCGCGGAGCTTTACTTCCTGCCTGTTCACACGCGGCTGCCGCTCAAGTTCGGCACCGAGACGGTCACCTACGTCACCTGCGCGCGGGCGCGCGTCACGGTCGCGGACGCGCGGGGCCGCACCGCCGAGGGTTGGGGCGAGACGCCGCTGTCCGTCACCTGGGTCTGGCCGAGCAGCCTCAGCTACGAGGCGCGTCACGAAGTGATGAAACAGTTCTGCGTCAAACTCGCCGCGGCTTGGGCGAAGTTCGACGCGCACGGCCACGCGATGGAAATCGGCCACGATTTTCAGGAACACATTTTGCCCGGCCTCCTCGCGGATTTTAACCGCAAACGCGGCCCATCTGTTGAACCCATGCCGTGGCTCGGCGCGCTCGTCTGCCTTTCGCTCTTCGACATCGCGATTCACGACGCCTACGGCAACCTGCACGGCAAACCGATTTACGACACTTACAACGCAAACTTCATGTCGCGTTCGCTCGGCGACTTTCTCAAACCCGCCGCAGGCGCGGATGTTTCGTTCACCGGGAAATTTCCCGCCGATTTCCTGATTTCGCCCGCGCCAAAGCAGCTTCGCGCGTGGCATCTCGTGGGCGGCGTGGACGCGCTCGACAAATCGGAACTCACCGGCTCGGAGCCGCGCGACGGTTATCCCGTCGAGCTTGAGGATTGGATCAAGACCGACGGTGCAAACTGCCTCAAGGTCAAGCTGCGCGGCAATGACGCCGCGTGGGACTACGAGCGCCTCGTGAAAGTCGGCCGCATCGCCGTCGCGCGGGATGTCGAGTGGCTCACGGCGGATTTCAATTGCACCGTCACCGATCCGGCCTATGTCAACACCATGCTCGACCGGCTCCGCGACGAATTCCCGCGCGCCTACGGTATGTTGCTCTACGTCGAGCAGCCCTTCCCCTACGATTTGGAGAAGCACCGCATAGACGTTCACAGTGTCAGCGCGCGCAAACCGCTTTTCCTCGATGAATCCGCGCACGACTGGCGGCACGTCGCGCTGGGCCGTGAACTCGGCTGGACGGGCGTGGCGCTCAAGACCTGCAAGACGCAGACCGGCGCGCTGCTCTCCGCGTGCTGGGCCAAGGCGCACGGCATGACGCTCATGGTGCAGGACCTGACGAACCCGATGCTGGCGATGATCCCGCACGTGCAACTCGCAGCGCACACGGGCACGATCATGGGCGTCGAGGTCAACGCCATGCAGTTTTATCCTGAAGCCTCGAACGCCGAGGCGCGGGTGCATCCGGGCCTTTACCGGCGGCGCGGCGGCAAACTCGATTTAAGCTCCATCCACGGCCCGGGCTTCGGCTATCGCGTGAAGGAAATCCAGCGCGAACTGCCTGAACAAACCGCGCAGTTCGCGTGAACCAATTCCGTTGAACCATGCGTGCGACCGTTTCGCTTGCCTGCCTCGCGTCGCTGTTTGCCCTCGGCGCCGCGGCGCAACCGCAGCGCGTCATCAGCTCGCCTGTGGTCAAGGATCGCTTCCTCGACTTCACGCCTGTCGCCATCGAGCCGGACATCGTCACGCCCATCGGCATCGCGGCGGACGCGCGCGGGCGGCTGTTCGTCATCGAGTCACACACGCACTTTCCCAAGGCCGACTACGCCGGGCCGAAGCGCGACCGCATCAAACTCTTCACGCCCGGCAGCCAGCCGGGCAGCTTCGGGAAGATTTCCATTTTCGCCGACGACTTGTATCATGCGATGAACGTCGCGTTCTCCCCCGCCGGGGAATTGTATCTTGTCCACCGCAACGGCGTGCTCATCCTCCACGACCGCGACGGCGACGGCGTGAGCGAATCGCGCACGCCCGTGCTGGAACTCGACACGCCCGGCAATTATCCGCACAACGGCCTCGGCGGAATTGCCTTCCGCCCCGACGGCTGGCTCTACGTCGGCTTCGGCGAGAATCTCGGCGCGCGTTACACGCTCAAGGGCAGCGACGGCTCGTCAATCAGCGGCGGCGGCGAGGGCGGGAACATCTTCCGCTGCCGTTTCGACGGCTCGCGGTTGGAACTGGTTGCGACCGGTTTCTGGAATCCCTTCGCGCTGGAGTTTGACCGCGCGGGGCATCTGTTCGCGGCGGACAACGATCCCGATTCGCGCCCGCCGTGCCGGCTTGTGCACGTGATTGAACGCGGTGATTACGGATTCAAGTTCAAGTTTGGCCGCAACGGGCTGCATCCGTTCCTCTCGTGGAACGGCGAGCTTCCCGGCACGCTGCCGATGGTCGCGGGCACGGGCGAGGCGCCCTGCGCCGTGGTGGACCTCGACCGCGCGCGGCTGCCGGAGCGCTATCACGGGCACTTGCTCGTCACGTCGTGGGGCGATCACACCATCGAGGTTTTCAAACCGCTGCCGCACGGCGCGAGTTTTCGCGCGGAACGCGAAGTCATCATCGAGGGCGACGAGAATTTCCGTCCCGTCGGCGCGACGGTCGCCGCGGATGGCTCCATTTACATCACCGACTGGGTGGACAAATCCTACAACGTCCACGGGCGCGGCCGCATCTGGCGGCTTTCCGCCGTGCCCGGCGTGCCGAACGCGCCCGCGCCGCCGTATGTCGCGCCGCGCGATTTCAAACCGGACGACGCGCCCGAACTTATCTCGCGCATGATGTCGCCGGGCGATTTCCCCGTGCTGCTCCGGCTTCTCGCCGATGCCGATCCGTTCAACCGCTCCGCCGCCGTGGGTGCCCTCGCGGCCGGGCCGTTCACGGCGGCCTTGCTGGGTGAAGCAACAAACCGGTCGCCCGTCGTGCGACTCGGCGTTTTGCTGGCGCTGCGCAAGGGCGAATTTGCAAACAATACCGACCTGCTTGCGCGCGCTCTCACGGACGCAGATGAATCCGTGCGCCGCATCGCGCTCGTCTGGACCGGCGAGACGACGAACACCGCGCTCGCAACAAACATCGTCGCCGCGCTCAACGCCGGGCTGGTTTCGCCCGTGCTTTTTCAAACTTACTCCGCGACGGCTGCGATTCTCGCAAAGGCGCTCGGCACGAACGCGCCCGCGATCGGCAATGCGCTTGCGGGCGCTTCACCGGGCGTTCAGGCGCTCGCGCTGCAAAGCGGCGCAAAGGTGGACGAGGAAAAGTTCATCGAGTTTCTCACGGCTCCGCGGCACAAGGACGAACTTCAACTGCGCCTTGAGGCTGCGCGCACGCTCGGCGAACTTGCCTCCACGAAGGCCGCCGCCGCGCTCAAGAGCGTCGCGCTCAACACGAACGAACCCGCCGCGCTGCGGGCCGACGCAATCGTTGCGCTCGCCGGCCAGCCCGCAGACGTGCTGGCAAGTTTGATTGGGCTTGAGGATGACGCGTCGCTCGCCGTGAGAACGGAAGTCATTCGCGCGTTCCGCAGCGTTGCGCAATCGCCGCTGATTCATGCGACACTCGAACGCACGTTTCTCCGCAACGGCGGGCATGACGCAGGATTCGCGGAACAGATCCAGTTCGCGCTGAAAGGCGCAGCCGCGTTTGCAACCACGCGGCCCGCAAGCGAGGAGGACTGGCGCAAGGCGCTGGCAGAGAACGGCGATGCCGAGCGCGGGCGGCGAGTGTTCTTCAGCCCGGCGCTCGGATGTTCGCGCTGCCATCACATCGAGGGCCACGGCGGTCACATCGGGCCGGACCTCTCGACCATCGCTCGCGCGGCGAACCGCGAAAAGCTGATGTATTCCATTCTCAAGCCATCGCGCGACATCGCGCCGCAGTTCGTCACGCAGATTGTCGAGACGAAGGACGACAAAAGTTACACCGGCCTGCTCGAAGGCACCGGGCCGGACGGCTCGCTTACGCTGCTCACGGCGGACGGCAAGGGCGTGCTCATCCCGGCGGCGAAAATCAAGTCGCACACGCAGTCGAAGCTCTCGCTGATGCCCGAAGGGCTGGAGCAAGGCATGACGGTCCAGGACTTCCGCGACTTGATTGCGTTTCTGTTCTCCCGCAACTGACGGTAACTGAGGCGCTCGTGAGGGGAATTTCGTCTTTGATTGCTTCACGGGAAACCGCTACAAACTCGCCACTGATTCCGCCGATGCGCCGCGAAACTTTCACAACCCGTTCAGGAACGACACCAGCCGTCATCGTGCGCTGGACGGGCCTCGCGCTCGTGCTGGCGTGTGCGGTGGGTTGTTCGTCGGTCAACAAGCTGGCCATCAACAAGGTCGCCGATGCGCTCGCGAGCGGCGGAAGCTCTTTTTCCAGCGACGAAGACCCCGACCTTATCAAAGCCGCCGCGCCGATGAGCCTGAAGATGATGGAGTCGTTGCTCGCCGAAACACCGCGCCATACGGGCCTGCTGCTCGCGACGGCACGGGGTTTCACCGAATATGCGTTTGCGTTCGTGGACGAGGACGGCGATGAGCTTGAGGAAAAGGACTACGCGGCTTCGACCGCGCTGCACATACGCGCGAAGCGGCTCTACATTCGCGCGCGCGACTACGGACTGCGCGGCCTCGAAGTGGGCCATCCGGGCATCGCAAAGGTGTTGCGGTCGGACGCAAAGGCGGCAGTTCGCCCGCTGAAAAAATCCGACGTGCCGCTGATGTATTGGACGGCCGCGGCATGGGCCAGCGCCATCACGCTGTCGAAGGACAATCCTGAAATTGTTGCGGACCAGCCGGCGGTCGAGGCGTTGATTGACCGCGCGCTCGAACTCGACGAAGCCTATGACGACGGCGCGCTTCACTCGTTCCTCATCACCTACGAAACGGCCCGGCAAGGCGCGAAGGGCGCTGCGGCGGAACGTTCACGCAGGCACCTCGATCGTGCGATGGAACTGTCAAAGGGCCAGTCTGCGTCGCCGCTCGTGGCCTTCGCCGAGAACGTCTGTGTGAAGACGCAAAACGTGAAGGAGTTCAAGTCGCTGCTCAATCAGGCACTGGCCATCAACGCGGACGCCCGCCCCGAATGGCGGCTGGAAAACCTGGTCATGCAACGCCGCGCAAAATGGCTGTTGTCGCGCACGGAGGACTTGTTCCTCGACACAGGTCCGCTGGTGAAGCCGAAATAAATTGCCCGAAACCGCGCTTGTGCGATTGCGCACTGAAACGATTTCGTGGCAGTGTTGTCCAACTTTGTGATGAAACAATTCAAGCCCACCATTCTCAACACGGGCATTCTTGCGGGCATTCTCCTAGCCGTTGCAACCGGTTCCGCCGCCGAGTCGGTGCGCATCAAGCTCGCCACGCTCGCGCCGAGGGACAGTTCATTTCACAAATCCTTGCTTGCGATGGGAGACAAGTGGAAGCAGGCCAGCGGCGGCGCGGTGACGCTTACGGTTTATCCAGACGGCACGCAGGGCGGCGAGGCGGACATGGTCCGCCGGATGCGCGTCGGGCAGCTTCAAGGCGCGATGCTCACGGTGCTGGGGCTTTCGCAGATCGAGGAATCCGTCGCCGGCCTACAACTCATGCCGATGATGTTTCACTCGCTCGACGAATTTGAATTCGTGCGCGACAAACTGCGCCCGAAACTGGAAAAGAAGTTCCTCGACAAGGGCTTCGTCATTCTTTTTTGGGGCGACGCCGGATGGGTCCAATACTTTTCAAGACAGCCCGCGCTGATGCCGGATGACTTCAAGAAGATGAAAATGTTCGTCTGGTCCGGCGACACGCGGTCCATCGAAATCTACAAGGCGATGGGTTACAACGCGGTTCCGCTTGAGCAGACCGACGTCCTCGCTGGATTGCAGACGGGGCTGATTGACTGTTTGTCCACGATTCCATTTTACGCGCTATCGGGACAGTTCTACGGGTCCGCGCCACACATGCTCGAAGTCAACTGGGTTCCGCTCGTCGGCGGCACCGTCGTGACAAAGAAAACGTGGGACGCGATTCCCGCCACGCAAAGGGCCGCGATGCTCAAGGCCGCTGTTGAAGCCGGCGAAGCCATCAAGCATCGCGCCCGCGTCGAGAGCGATGAGTCCGTCGAGGCGATGAAAAAGCGCGGGTTAAAAGTGCAGCCGCTCACGCCAGAAGCGCTCATCGCGTGGCAGAAAGTCGGCGAGGAGGCCTATCCGCGCATCCGCGGCAAAGTCGTGCCAGCCGAGATGTTCGATGAAGTGCAAAGCCTGTTGAAGGAGTATCGCGCCAGCCAGGCGAAGAAATGAACGTCGAGCCCGGCAGCGCGACGCCGCTCTCGCCGCCGCCCTCCGGCGTGCGCGGGATGGGCCGTCGGTTGGAGAATTTCATCATTGCCGCGGCGCTGGCGGCCATGGTGCTGATGATCCTAGTGAAAATAGGCATGCGGAATGGGTTCGCGGCCTCCGACGCCATCGTGCAGCACCTCACGCTCTTCATCGCCCTGATGGGCGGCGCCATCGCCGCGCGCGAGGGCCGGCTGCTTTCGCTCTCGACGATCCCCACCCTGCTCAAGGGAGGCTGGAAGACCGCTGTGGACATCTTTAGCAGCTCGGTTGCCGTGGTTGTTTCGTTTTTCCTCGGCGTCGCAGGAATTGAATTCGTGAACGCGATGCGTCCGGCAAACGAGACGCTCGCCTATGGCATTCCCAAGTGGCCCGTGCAGGCGATTTTACCCGTGGCCTTCTGGCTTATCACGTGGAGGCTTCTCCGCCTGTCAGGTGAGACATTGAAACAGCGCGTGCTGACGGCTGTCATCGCGCTCGCTTGCATCCTCTGTGTGTGGAAACTGCCCGACGCGTCCAGCAAACTGATGATCCCAGGGTTGATCGTTCTTGGGTTGGCGACCGTGCTCGGATCCCCGGTGTTCACGACATTGGGAGGAGCCGCCATGCTGCTTTTTTGGGGCCAAAGCACGCCGATCGCCTCAGTAGCGGACAGCAACTACAATCTCGTCACCAATGCCACGCTGCCGAGCATTCCGCTCTTCACGCTCGCGGGCTACTTTCTCGCATCCGGCGGCGCGTCGAAGCGCCTTGTGCGCGTGTTCCTCGCGTTGTTCGGTGCGATGCGCGGCGGGCCAGCCATTGTCACGTGCATCGTGTGTGCGTTCTTCACGACCTTCACGGGCGCGTCCGGTGTGACCATCCTTGCGCTCGGCGGCCCGTTGCTACCGATTCTTCTTTCGGCTGGATACAAGGAAAAGCACGCGCTCGGCCTCATCACCGGCTCCGGTTCACTCGGCTTGCTGTTCCCGCCGTGCCTGCCGCTGATACTTTTTGCCATCTGGGCAAAGGGCGTTGAAGTGCAGCAAATTTTTCTCGCCGGAATTCTACCGGGCTGCGTGATGGTGCTCGTGACCGCCGCGCTCGGTGTCTGGCTTGCGCCGCGCAACAGCTCGATACTTCACGCGTTCAAACTCGCCGAGGCGCGCGACGCGTTGTGGGACGCAAAATGGGAACTGCTCCTCCCCGTCGTCGCGCTTGTCGGGTTGTTTGGTGGTTTCGCAACGCCGGTCGAGACGGCGGCGATCACGGCGTTCTATGCGTTCATCGTGGAGACGTTCGTTTATCGCGACCTCAGGTTTCGTGGTGACACGGTGCGCGTGCTGACCGAATGCGGTTTGTTGATCGGCGGCGTGCTCATCATCCTCGGCGTGGCGCAGGGCTTCACGAATTTCCTCGTGGACGCCGAGGTGCCCGCGCACGCGGTCGAATGGGTTCGCGCGAACATCCACGAGCCTTGGGTTTTTCTGCTGATGCTGAATTTATTCCTGCTCATCGTCGGCAGCCTGATGGATATTTTCTCCGCCATCATCGTTGTCGTGCCGCTCATCGTGCCGATGGGGCAGGTCTTCGGCATCAGCCCGCTGCACTTGGGCATCATCTTCCTCGCGAACCTCGAGCTGGGCTACATGATGCCGCCGGTCGGCATGAATCTCGTGCTCGCGTCGTATCGCTTCCGCAAGCCCGTGCCGGAAGTCTATCGCGCGATCCTGCCGATGCTCGGCGCGCAATTCGCCGGCGTGCTGGTCATTACCTACGTGCCTGCGTTCACGGAATGGCTGCCGAGACTCTTCGCAAAATAGCTTTCCACTCGCACCGCGCAAACGCTTCCTTTGCAGCAATTCTTCCGCTACCCTTCCATTTTATGCCGTTCACAAAACTTGGACTTTCCCACGCGATGCTCGAAGGCGTCCGCGCCATGGGCTACACCGAACCGACGCCGATCCAGCTCCGCGCCATCCCGCTTGTGCTCGCCGGCACCGACGTGATCGGCAGCGCGCAGACCGGCACGGGCAAGACCGCCGCGTTCGCGCTGCCCATCCTCTCGAAGCTCGACAAACACCAACCCGGCCCGGCGCGCGCGCTCATCCTTGAGCCGACCCGCGAACTCGCCGCGCAGGTCGAGACGGCGTTCCGCGACTACGCGCGCTTCACCGATCTGCGCGTCGCCGTCATGTATGGCGGCGTCGGCTACGGCAAGCAGACCGACGCGTTGAAAACCGGCGTGGACGTCATCGCGGCGACACCCGGCCGTTTGCTCGACCACATCGAGCAGGGCGCGTGCAAACTGGATCGCGTGCAGTTCCTCGTGATTGACGAGGCCGACCGAATGTTCGACATGGGCTTCCTGCCGGACGTGCGGCGAATCATCGAGAAATGCCCGACCCATCGTCACACCTCGCTCTTTAGCGCGACAGTGCCGCCAGCCATCGAGACGCTCATCTCGTGGGCCATGCGCAAGCCCGAGACCATCGAGATCGGCGTTCGCCGCTCGCCGGCCGACACCGTCAAACACGTCCTTTATCCGGTGAATTCCGCGCAAAAGGACGAACTCCTCCTCGCGTTGCTCGACCGCGTGAATTACGACTCCGTCATCGTCTTCTGTCGCACGAAGCACGGCGCTGACCGCGTCGCGCACACGCTCAAGGCCGCGAACCATTCCGTCGCCGTGCTGCACTCGAACCGCACGCAGTCCGAACGCGAGCACGCGCTGCTCGGCTTCCGCGAAGGCCGCTACGAAGTGCTCGTCGCCACGGACATCGCGGCTCGCGGACTCGACATCGCCAGCGTGAGCCACGTTGTCAACTACGACGTGCCTCAGCACCCCGAGGATTACGTCCACCGCATCGGCCGCACGGGCCGCGCGGAGAACACCGGCGATGCCTTCACCGTCATGATCGCCGAGGACGCCACGCACGTTCAGGCCATCGAGCGCTTCATCGGTCGCGCCGTCGAGCGGGTGAAGCTGGAGAATTTCGCATACAAATACACCGCGCTCTTCGAGCAGGGCAAACCCGGCGCGCCCTCAGCACACGAGATGAAGGCCCGCGGCGTCCGCATCGGTCGGGGATTCCACTTTGGACGAAGCGGCAGGCGGAGGTGAGTCGTGAATGGCGTAAAGAGAATGGCAGGTTTGTTTTCCGGCAACGACAAGTTGCTTGTCTGTTACATAATTGTAATTCTGTGCGTGGCCTTTGGACTCTTGAAGTATTGGGACAAACGGATGCAGAACGAGCACCGAGGAGTCAGGTTGGCTCGGTCGTGTCAGGTGAACGTGAAGCAAATTGACGGAGCCATTCAACAGTGGGTGCTCGAATACAAGAAAGTTACGACTGACACCTATTCTCTGGCAGACCCGACACTGCTTTCGTATTTGAAAGGCTCCGTGCTTCCAGTTTGTCCATCCGGCGGCCATTACACCGCCGGCACCAATATTTCTGATTTGCCCAAGTGCAACATCCCCGGCCACACGCTTTGAGCGGCGAACATGAGAATCACTTCAAACTCCTCGCGTGAAGCGGGCTTCAAGAAATCGGAGCTTGCTGTCCTCGGCGTCGTGTTGCTCATCGTCGCCGCCGGCGTGCTGCCGTGGTGGGCCAAGCGTGAGACGACAAAGAAGTGCATCAACAACCTGAAGATCATTGACGGCGCCGTGCAGCAGTGGGCTTTGGAAAATAAGAAACTCGCAACAGACACTTACTCACTTTCCGATCCGGCGTTACTGATGTATTTGCCCGGCTCGGTGCTTCCCGTCTGTCCGCTTGGTGGAAGATACACCAACGGCCCACAGGTTAGCTATGTCCCGACGTGCAACATCGCCGGCCACACGCTTTGAGCACGAACTGAGATGTTGTCCTGAGAACGCGTCCGAGTGCCGGCGGAATGGAGTTCTTGCGCGGACTTCACCGGCGCGGCAGAGTTCGACCGACTTTACCGAGCCATGAAACTGTTCATAGACACCGCCGACGTCGCGCAGATCAAGGAAGCCTGGAGCTGGGGCATCATTGACGGCGTGACCACGAATCCCACGCACGTGATGAAGACTGGCCGCAAGCCGGAGGAGGTTTACCGCGAGATTCTGCAAATCGTGAACGGCCCCGTCTCGCTCGAAACCATCGCCACCGACGCACCAACCATCGTGCAAGAAGGCCGCGCGCTCGCGAAGCTCGGCCCCAACGTCGTCGTGAAAGTGCCCGTCATCCGCGAGGGCTTGAAGGCCGTGAAGGAGCTTTCCGCCGAGGGCATCAAGACGAACGTCACGCTGAACTTCTCGCCCATCCAAGCGCTGCTCGCCGCGAAAGTCGGCGCGACCTACATCAGCCCGTTCGTCGGCCGCCTCGACGCCGTGGGCCACACCGGCATGGACCTCGTGCGGCAGATTCGCACCATCTACGACAACTACGGCTTCAAGACGCAGATTCTCACCGCCGCGGTGCGGCATCCAGAGCACGTGTTGCAGGCCGCGCTCGCCGGCTCGGACGTGTGCACGATGTTTTACGACACGCTCAAGATGCTCTACGACCACCCGCTCACCGACATCGGCTTGGACATCTTTTTGAAGGACTGGGCGAAGGCCACAGGGCAGACGAAATGAATTCTTAGCCACGGATTAAACACGGATGAAACACAGATTATTTTCTGTTCTGTGTTTAATCCGTGTTCCATCCGTGGCTAAACAATGAAACTCCGCATTGGTTTCCTCGGCATCGGCAGCATGGGCATCAGCCACGTGCAGCAGTTTCACGTGAAGCTGGCCGCGCGCTCCACCTGCACCGCCTTATGCGGGCGCAACGAAGCCAATCTCAAACGTGCCCTCGCCGGCGCGCCGGAGGCAAAGGTCTTCAGCGATGAACGCGAGTTGATCCATTCGCCGCTCGTGGATGCCATCGCCATTTCCACGCCGAACTTCACGCACGTGCCGCTCGCGCTGGAGACGCTCCAGGCTGGAAAGCATCTCTTCCTCGAAAAGCCCTGCGGCATCACGCAGGCCGAGTGCAGCCAGTTGCTCGACGCCGCCAGCAAGACCGACCGCGTCGTGATGATCGGCCACGAGCTGCGCTACTCGCCCTACTTCCAGCGCATCAAGGCGCTCGTGGACGCTGGCGAGATTGGCGCGCCGCGCATGGTGTGGACGCGCGAGTTCCGCGGGCCGTTCCAGCCCAAGTCGCAGGACTGGATTCAGGACGCGCGCCGCTCCGGCGGGATGCTCGTGGACAAGAACTGCCACCAGTTCGACCTGATGAACTGGTGGTGCGGCGGCCGGCCCACGCGCGTCGCAGCTTTCGGCCACAGCGCCGTCATGCGCGTCGTGGATCCGGCGCACCAGGTCAATGACCACTCGACCGTGAGCTACGAATACGACAACGGCGTGCTCGGCTCTTTGCAGATTTGCCTCTTTGGTCGCGACTTCCCGGACGAGGAACTGGAGATGGGCATCGTCGGCGACGCCGGCTCGCTCCAGACGCGCATCTCGACCGTAGAAATTCTGCAATGGAAGCTCGGCACGAAGCAGAAGGAGCCGCTGGTGCACAAGGTCGAGAGCAAGCGCGGCGAAGGTTGGGGCAACCACCTCGGCTTCGACGAAATGCACGCGGCCTTCCTCGACGCCGTGCTCGACGGCAAACGCCCGCTCACGACCGTGGCCGACTGCGTGGACGCCACGCGCATCTGCATCGCAGCGGAGGAAAGCATCAAAGCCGGAAAGACGATTGAACTGACATGAGACCATCCACCGCAGAGACGCGGAGACGCAGAGAAGATAATCCTTCAACTCTGCGCCTCTGCGCCTCCGCGGTTCAACCAATCCGATGAAAACCCATCCCCTCTATCTCAACGGCCAGTTCGTCACGACAGCCTTTTGAAATGACGGCGGACGTTTTAATCGTCGGTGGCGGAATCGGTGGTGCGGTGCTGGCCGAACTGCTGGGCCGGGCTGGCAAGAACGTTGTTGTCCTCGAAAAGTCCACGGAACGCCCGCAGTGGACGCGGCCGGAAATCCTCTGGCCCGCGACGGTCGAGCTGTTGTTCTCGCTGCGCCAGCGCGAAGAATGGGAGCAGGAGGCGATGCTGCCTCTGCAGGGCGTTCAAGTCTTCGACGGAAAACAGTTCATCGCCGGCATCACCCGGCAGACGTTCGATGACGCTGGTGTCCAACCGTGGTCCACTGACCCGAACCTGACGCGCGAGCTTCTGCTCAGTTCCAGCGTGTTCGAGTTGCGCCGCGGCGTGGAGGTGACGGAGGTGTTGAAGGAGCATGACCGCGTCGTGGGCGTGCGTGCCCGCAAGATCAACGGCGGCGAGGCGTTCGAAGTGCTGGCGCCGTGGACCATCGGCGATGACGGAAGGGACTCCATCGTGCGCCATGCGTGCGGCCTGAAGATGCCGATGCGCACAGTTCCGCTCGAGATGTTCTGCTTCAAGTTCGACTGGCCCGCAACCTTTCCGCCTGGATTCGTGACGGGCTTCCCCAATTTCAAAGGCGGACCCTGCGGAATCCTTGCATGGGGCGGACCGCCGATTCCAAACGGGAAGGGGGCCGGAGTCATCGGAGTGCTCACGAAGGAATTTGAAACCCACTCGCCGGAGGAAGCGTGGGCCGAACTGCGCGCGATTCATCCGGTCATTGACGAAGTCGCGGGCAACCGGAAGTTCCCGGATGACTTTGGGCGCATTCGCAATTTTCGTTGGGGCCACGCACCCAGCTACGGCGTGCCTGGCGCGGTGCTGATGGGTGACGCGACGCACCCGGTGACTCCGGCTGGCGGACAGGGCGCGAATATGTCCGTGGCCGACGCACGCGTGCTGTCGGAGTTGCTCTCGAACAAATCCGCGAACGTGCTCGATGAATACGAACGACGACGACGCCCGGCGAACACGCGGTCCGTGCGACCGACGCGCGCATTGTCGGCCATCCTTGGATTGCCCGCATGGTGCCGGCCCAAGCCCTGGTTGTTCAAGCTGGCGGCCCGGCTGGCAAACCACGACGCTGTCAAACGCCGGGGACTGCGCTTCCTGTCCAGGGCCTTTCAGGAAACTGCGCGCCGACACCAACTCTGATTTGCTTCCTTCACCGCTTCGGTCATCGTTGGTCAGCAACATGAAAAAGCATCCCCTCTACCTCAACGGCCAGTTCGTCACGACGGACAAGGCCATCACCATCGCCAACCCCGCCACGGGCGAGTCGTTCGCGCAGATGTCCGTGTGCGGACGCGACCGCGTTGCGCAGGCGCTCACCGATGCACACACTGCATTCCAGTCGTGGCGTAATATTCCCGGCAAGGCGCGGGGCGATTTCCTTCTGAAAATTGCCGCCGAAGTTGAGCGGCGAAAGGACGAGTTCGCCAAAACGATCACGCTCGAAAACGGCAAGCCGCTCGCGCAGAGCGCGGGCGAAATGGCGATGACGGTGGATCACCTGCGCTGGTTCGCCGAGGAGGCTCGGCGCGGTTACGGGCGCATCATCCCGAACCAAACCGACGGCAAGCGCCATCTCGTCATCAAGACGCCGATGGGCGTCGTGGCCGCCATCAGCCCGTGGAATTTCCCGCTCGTGCTCGCAGTGCGGAAGATCGCCCCCGCGCTCGCCGCCGGTTGCACGGTCGTGCTCAAGCCCGCCAGCGCGACGCCCGTGTGCGCGGTCCTCTTCGCCGAGTGCGTCCACGCGGCGGGCTTGCCCAAGGGAGTGTTCCAGCTTGTCGCCGGTTCGGCGGGCGAGATCGCGCAGGAGTTCCTCGACAATCCGCTCTGCCGCAAGATCACGTTCACCGGCTCGACCGAGGTGGGCCGCAAGCTCATCGCCGGCGCTGCCGCCCACGTGAAACCGCTCTCACTCGAACTCGGCGGCCATTCGCCCGTGCTTGTGTTCGACGACGCGGACTTCGACCGCGTGCTGGAGCAGACGATGATCGCGAAGTTTCGGAACACCGGCCAGTCGTGCATCGCGGCGAACCGCATCTACGTCCAGCGCGGCATCGCGGAGAAATTCATCCCGGCATTTGTTGAGCGCGTGAAGACGCTCAAGGTCGGCAACGGCCTCGAACCCGGCGTGGACATCGGCGCGATGATGAACAAGGAGGCACTCGACAAGGCGCTCGCGCACATCGCCGACGCGCAATCGAAGGGCGCGAAGTTGTTGTGTGGCGGCAAGCGCTGGGGCGCGGGGCCGGGCTTCTTCCTCGAACCGACGGTGTTGACCGGCGTAGCGAACGAGAGTTTCGGCATGTGCGACGAGACCTTCGCACCCGTCGCCTACGTGAACACCTTCGACACCGAGGACGACGCGGTGCGCCGCGCAAACGACACGGTGTATGGCCTCGCCGCTTACTTTTTTACGCGCGACCTGAGCCGCGCCTTCCGGCTGATGGAGTCGCTCGAAGCCGGCATGATCGCTGTGAACGACGGCGTGCCCACGACGAGCAACGCGCCGTTCGGCGGCGTGAAGCAAAGCGGCTGGGGTCGCGAACTCGGCACTGAAGGCATGGAGGGATTTCTCGAAACAAAGCACGTCTCGTTGCTGCTGTAGCAGCCGAAGTGCGAGTCATTCGTCATTCGACAATCGTCATTTTCACTCGCTACACTTCGCGCCGATGCAGCCCTTGAAGATCACCTCCGCCACGCTCACATCCGGGCGCGTCATTCGTGAGCCTGCGGGACGCGAGCAGGGCTACTGGGTCGGAGCGCCGGGTGTCTTTCACGCTGCGGACGAGGGCGCATGGTATCTCACGTATCGCCTGCGCAGGCCGCGCGGCGTGCAGCCTGACCGCGGCGGTGAGGCCCGCATCGCGCGTTCGACCGACCTCAAGGATTGGCGCGATGTCTGGTCAGTGACGAAGGACAAGTTCAACACTGCCTCAATGGAGCGCTGCGCGCTGCGCAAGGGCGCGGACGGTTTCTGGCGCTACTTCACGAGCTTCGTGGATCCAGCCGACGGCCGCTGGTGCGTTGAGGTGCTCGTCGCGCAAGACGTCGCCGCTCTTGAGCCAACCCAGTCACAGCGGCTGTTCTCGGCGCCTGCGCTCGGCCTCGAAGGCGTGAAGGACCCGTGGCTCTTCGAGAAGGACGGCGTGTTCTGGATGTTCCTCAGCGTCGCGGTGCCCACGGCGCGAACGAGCGCGAAATCGCACTCGACGTTCGACATCTTCAACACCGGCGAGTGCGTGTCCGCGACGGCGCTGGCCACGTCCGCCGACCTGAACACCTGGCAATGGCACGGCGTCGTGTTTGCGCCGGAGGGCGAGGGCTGGGACCGTTATTGCCGCCGAATCAACAGCATCATTCCGAGCGGCGGACGCTTCCTCGCGTTCTACGACGGCAGCGCGAGCGAAGCGGAGAACTACGAGGAGCGCACGGGGCTCGCCGTCTCGACCGACCTGCTCCACTGGAAGCCGCTCACGACGACCGGACCTGCATTCACCAGCCCGCACGCCTCCGGCTCGCTGCGCTATCTCGACGCCGCCATCGTGGACGACCGGGCACACCTGTTCTACGAGTGCACCCGCGCGGATGGCGCGCACGAGATGCGAATGATGAAGTGCGACGTATCGTCGCTGGCACTGCGAGAGTGAACAGCCACCGTCGCGACGATGAAGGCATCCATACCCGAATACTTGCACGTTTCGCCAGAACTGCTTGGCCGCTGCACACCGGTGAAAGTCCGCGTGCTCGGCGACATGGCGTCAATCGCGTGCGACCTAGCAAAAGCGATGAAGATGGAAATTTCTCAAGCTCGCGAGCAAGGCCGCGCGGCGACGCTCATCGTGCCGGTCGGACCTGTGGACCACTGGCCGCTGATTGCGAAAGCCATCAACGAGGAGCGGCTTGATTGCCGCGACGTGATGTTCATCCAGATGGACGAATACCTGACGGACAATGACGAGTGGATTTCCGAGTCGCACCCGCTGAGCTTTCGCGGCTTTATGCAGCGCGAGTTCTACAACCTGCTCGATCCCGCACTTGCGCCGCGGTCGGAGAACCGCGTCTGTCCCGACCCGCACGACTGCGGCGTGATTCAGCGGCTCATTGACTCGCGCGGCGGCGTGGACGCGGTGTTCGGAGGCATGGGCATCAACGGTCACATCGCGTTCAATGAACCGCCAGAGCCGGGTGAAAACATATCGGTTCAAGAATTTGCGACTTTTCCGACGCGCGTCATTTCGCTCTCGCGCGAGACGCGCACCATCAACTCGGTCACCGTCGGCGGCGAGATCAGCGTCATCCCCCATCGCGCAGTGACGGTGGGCATGAAGGAAATCCTCGCGTCGCGCCGCATCCGGCTTTATTGCAACCGCCCGTGGCAGAGCGCGGTCGTGCGACGCGTGCTGCACGGACCAGTCACGGCCGCGTGCCCTGCCTCGCTCATCCGGCTGCACGCGGACGCGATGCTGACGGTTGCGGATTACGTGGCGGCGTTGCCAGACATTCGGCTGAGATAATCGCCCGGGAACCACACGAAAAGGTGCCAAATGAAACTGGACTTCTCGAACGAGCGCGTGCTGACCGTCGTCGCGCATCCCGACGACGCCGAACTGCTTTGCGCGGGCACACTGGCGCGCGCGAAGGCCGACGGCGCAGCCATCGCCATTTGCGTGCTGTGCAAAGGTGACAAAGGCCAGCCGAGCAAACGCGTGAAGAACCTCGCTGCCGTCCGCCAACGCGAGATGCAGGCCGCGGCAAAACTGCTCGGCGCAGAACTTTTCTCACTCGGCATTCCCGATGGCGAGGCGGCGGACACGCCCGCGCAGCGACGCCTGCTCGTCGAGGTGTTCCGTCGCTTCAAGGCCACGCTCGTGCTGGCGCACGCCCCGGAGGATTATCACCCCGACCATCGCGCTGCGTCGGCGCTGGCGGAGGCGGCGAGTTGGTTTTGCGCGTCGCGCGGGCACAAGACAAAGTCGGCTCCGCTCACGATGCCGCCGGCGCTGTGGTTCATGGACACGGTGAACATGGGCGGCTTCGTGCCGGGCTTCTATGTGGACGTGTCGGAATGCGTCGCGTTGAAAGAGCGGATGCTGGCGTGCCACAAGAGCCAGCTCGCCCGCGGCAAGGACGGGGATTTTTCACCGCTGCTGGAGTTGATGCGCGTGCAAGCTCGGGCGCGCGGAATGCAGTCGGGAGTCGAGGCAGCCGAGGCATTTCGCATCTGCGACACGTTCAAGCGCGCGCGGGGGTGGTAGCAACCTCCGCACGTCGGTTGCTACGCTAATCCGGAAGCGGCTCGCCCTTCGTTTCAGGGAGAAACTTCAGCACAACGAGACCGAGCAGGAATAGCAACGCGAGCAGCGTGACCGCGAGACGAAGTTCCATGTTTGGCAGCCCTTTCAGCCAGCCGGAGAAGACCAGCGCGCCGGCGGAAACGATGCGTCCGCCGTTGAAGCAGAAACCCGTGCCTGTCGCTCGCAGGTGCGTTGGGAATAGTTCCGGAAAGTAAATCGCGTAGCCGGCGTGGATGCTCAGCGTGAGAAAGCCATACACCGGCAGCAACGCGAGCAACGCACCGTAGCTCGTCGGCAGCCAGCACACGACGGGCACGATGCAGAGCGCAAGCACGTGCATGAGTGCAAAGGCGCGCTTGCGTCCGAGCCGCGCGGCAAGCGGGCCGAAAAAGATCAGCCCCAGCCCGCCGCCGGTGGCTTGCACGTAACCGTAAGCAGCCTTGGCTTTCTCTGAAGCGATTGCCTTGTCCACGCCTTGATTCAGGAGAAACTCGCGCGCGAGGTCCTGTCCGGCAACGACGACTCCCCAAAAAGTGCTGAGTCCGACCGCCGCGAGCAACAGGCCAAGCACGGCGCGGTTTCGCCAGCGGGAATCCCCGAGCAGTTCGGCAAGGCTCCCGCGCTTCACAGGCTCGCCTTTCGACGCCTTCTCGGCGAGCGCAGTCCATCGCTCCGGCTCCTTCACGCTCGCGCGCACCCAGAGGACAAGCAGCGCGGGCACGACGCCGACGAGGTAGGCGCTGCGCCAGTTCACGCCAACCCAGATGCCCGCGAGCGCCGCGAGCCACGTGCCGAGAATGCTCGTCGAGTGAAAAATCGCCGACGCGTGCGTGCGCGCGTGTTGCGGGAAGACTTCTGCGACAAGCGCGGCAGCCACGGACCATTCGCCGCCCACGCCCATCGCCACGAGGAAGCGCAACACGGCGACCTCCCACAGCGAGTTCGCGAAGTAAGTCAGGCCGGAGAAGATGGAATACATCAATATCGTCACCACCATCGTCGGGCGACGGCCCCAGCGGTCCGCAAGCGAGCCAAAGAGAATCCCTCCAAACGTGCCGCCCGCGAGAAATATGCCGAGAAAGACATCGCCGTATCGCTTGACAGCCGGGTCGCTGGCCGCCACGTGCAGCATGTCCGCGAGCATCTGATTGCGCGTGATGTTGAAAATCTGCCCCTCGAACGTGTCAAAAACCCAGCCCGCCGACGCGACCGCAAGCACAAGCCACTGATAACCGGTCACGCCGTGATACCAGCGGGGTGGATTTGGCGGTGAGCCGGCCATGTGGTTCACGGATGCTGTCGGGTTTGTCGAGCTGAGTGCAAGCCTTTGCTGAACCGAGCAATAACTCATCAAACCAATCCTGAAAGATTGCAGTGGATGTGACGACGCCGGTGTTCCGCTTGACGCTTCGCCGCCGCGCCGGTTCAATCGCTCGATGTCATTTGTTTCCCACCTCGAATGCGCCAACTGCGGCCAGCGCTACGAAGCCGACAAAATCCACAACCTCTGCACCGCGTGCCAGCGCCCGCTCTGGGTGCGCTACGATTTGCCCGCGCTGAAGAAGAAGTTTTCAAAGAAGGAACTCTTTGGCCGCCCGCCGACGATCTGGCGCTACCTCGAAATGCTTCCAGTTCGCGACGTGGCGAACATCGTCTCGCTCACGGAAACCATCACGCCGATCCTCGAAACAAAACGCCTCGCCGCGCACTTCGGCGTAAAAAATCTTTTCGTGAAAGACGAGAGCCGCCTGCCGACCGGGAGCTTCAAGTCGCGCGGCATGACGATGGCGATTTCGAAGGCGAAGGAGTTCGGCATCACGAAGGTCGCCGTGCCCACCGCGGGCAATGCCGGCGGCGCGATGGCCGCCTACGCCGCGCGCGCCGGCGTGGAGGCGTATGTGTTCATGCCGGAGGACACGCCGGTCATCAACCAGAAGGAGTGCTTCCTCGCCGGCGCGAAGACTTTTCTGGTCAATGGCCTCATCACCGACTGCGGGCGCATCGTGGGCGAGGGCAAGGCGAAGAAAAACTGGTTTGACGTGTCCACGCTCAAGGAGCCGTATCGCATCGAAGGCAAGAAGACGATGGGATTGGAACTCGCCGAGCAATTTGATTGGGAACTACCCGACGTGATTTTGTATCCGACCGGCGGCGGCACGGGCTTGATCGGCATGTGGAAGGCGTTCGCGGAACTCGAAGCACTCGGCTGGCTCAAATCGCCGAAGAAGCCGCGCATGATCTCCTGCCAGAGCGAAGGTTGCGCGCCCATCGCGACGGCGTTCGACAAGGGCGAGCGGTTCGCCAAGAAATTTGAAAATGCGGCGACCATCGCCAGCGGCATCCGCGTGCCGGCGGCGGTGGGCGACTTCATGATCCTCGATGCCGTGCGCGAGAGCGGCGGCGTGGCGCTGGCGACACCTGAGGCGGACATCCCGAAATGGATGCAACTTGCGTCGTCGCGTGAAGGCATCGCGCTCTGCCCGGAAACGGCGGTGTGCTACGGCGCACTCGAAGTGCTGTTGAAGCAGGGCAAGATCAAACCAAACGAGCGCATCGTGATCTTCAACACCGGCGCTGCGCAGAAATATCCCGAAGCGGTGAACGAGAAGCTCGGCCGCGTGGATTGCACGAAGCCTATTGAATGGGACAAGATTTGAACTGGTAGGGACGCGCTGCCGCGCGTCCTTGCCGAACGGACGAGCAGCAGCTCGTCCCTACCACGATGGACATCCTCATCACTGAAGACATCAAGGCCGCGTGCTTGGATCGGCTTGCGGAGAAGTTTACCGTCCTGCGCGACGGCACGCTTTGGAATGACAAGGCTCGTCTTGTTGAGGCCATCCGCGACGCGCGCGCCATCGTCATCCGCAACCAGACCCGGATCACGTCGGAACTGCTCGCCGCCGCGCCGAAGCTGCTGTGTATCGGACGACACGGCGTCGGCTTGGACAACATTGACATGGCTGCTGCCAGCAAGGCTGGCGTGGTTGTCATCGCGCCGCTCGATGCGAATGCGATGAGCGTGGCCGAGCACACCTTCGCGCTCATGCTCGGGCTGGCGCGGAAGCTCGTCGTGGCTGACCGTTCGACGCGTGCCGGCGGCTGGGACCGGCTCAAATTCACCGGCACAGAACTCGCGGGAAAGACCGTGTGCATCTGCGGCTTTGGCCGCATCGGCCGGCGAGTGGCTGTCCGGGCAAAGGCGTTTGAGATGCGCGTCATCGTGTTCGATCCGTTCGTGAAACAGGATTCGCCGGTGCTCGCGGAAAGTGGCGCAACACTTTGCAGCAAATTGGATGACGCGCTAGCCCAAGCCGACTTCGTCACGACGCACTCACCGCTTACGCCAGAGACGAAGCGGATGTTCAATGAGCGCGCCTTCGGGGCGATGAAGCGCGGTGCGTTCTTCGTGAACACTTCGCGCGGCGGCGTAGTGGACGAGACCGCGCTGCTCGCCGCGTTGAAGAACGGTCATCTTGGCGGCGCGGGACTCGACGTGCGCGAGACAGAGCCGCCAGCGGTGCGTGGCGAGTTTGAAGTGCTGGAGAACGTCATTTTGACGCCACACATCGCGTCATTCACAACCGAGGCGCAGGACCGCACGGCGGAAGGTGTGGCCAATGATGTGGAGCGAATCTTGAACGGACAGCCGGCAGTGAATGCCGTCAACTTTGCAACGCCGAGGCGGTGAGCCTCCTTACGTCGGCTGCTACTTCGCCAGCGAGAAGCACGCGATCTCCACGTCGTTGCGGAAATAGACGCTCTTGTTCGCGAATGCCGGGTGGCTCCACACCACGCCGCGCGGCGGACTTGGATTCGTCGCCTCGACAAGATGCGCGCGGCTGATTTCGTCGTAGCCCTGCGGCGAGAGCTTCGCGATGATTAGATCACCGCGCTCATTTGGAATGAAGAAGCGATCGCCATTCTTCACGAGGAACGCGTTGCACCAACGGTCGTTCGCGCCGTTGTTCACGCCGGTCGCGCCCGTGGCCTTTAGCGTCTCCCACAACCGTTCGCCATTCTCCAATTTCAAGCAGCGCAATTGTCCATAGCTGCACACACCGTAGATGTGGCCGTCCTCGACGAAGGGCGTGCACATGAGGCTGTGGAGTTTGTCGGTGTTGCGCTCGCTTTGACTGCTGCCGCGCCAGACGACTTCGGCGGCGGGCTTGTCCTTCGCAAGCTTGAGCAGCATCGGGCCGTTGTAAAATGCGGTAATGAAAAGGTAATCGCCAAACTTGCGCGGCGTGGGGATGCACAGGCCGCTGCGCACTGCAAACGGCTCCGACCAGTAGAGCGAGCCGGTTTCCGGATCGAGCGAATTGAGAGCCTCCGGGTGCCAGATGATGAGCTGCCGCTTCCCGCCAGCTTCATAAATCATCGGCGGGCAGTAGCCCGGCTCGCGTGCGTTGAGCGCGTGCCAGAGCTCCTTGCCCGTGTCCTTGTCAAAGGCGACAGCAACGCTGCCGGGACCGCCAACGATGCAGATCAATTTCCGCCCGTCGAGCAGCGGGTTCGCGGAGAAGCCCCACGTGGGCGTGCGTGCGTTGAAATCCTTCTTGAAATCATGCGACCAGAGCACCGTGCCATTCTGCGCATCGAGGCAGAACAAATTTCCTTCCGCGCCGAGCGCGTAAACCTTGCCGCCGCTGACCACGGGCGTCGTGCGCGGGCCGCTCGGATACGCGAGATCGTAGGGACAGTCGTATTCGTGCTTCCAGATCAGCTTGCCAGTCGCTTCGTCAAGGCAGAGGACGCGTTCAGCGCCGGGAAGTTGCGCGCGATTGAAGTTGTCGTTGCGCCGCAGGGCGCCTTCCGTCACGCGGTCGCAGACATAGACGCGACCCTTCGCCACGGCGGGCCCGGCGTAACCCTTTCCGATTTCAACGCGCCACCGGACCTTTGGGCCGCTTTCGGGAAATTTTTCAAGAATGCCCGTCTCGCGCCAGACGCCGTCGCGTTGCGGGCCAAGCCACTGCGGCCAGTCATCAGCAAACAAGTTGCACGAATGAAAAAGGACACAAACTGCGAAAGCCAGCAGCAAGACCGCGCGCACGGCAGATCGAACGGGTAACTTCATGCGCGCACACTAACAAAGGAAACGGGCATGGCAACATCGCGCTGGCGGCCGCTGTTCAAATCGCGTAGCTGTCCGGGTCCGCCGGTGCGCGAAGCTTGCGCACTTCCACTTCGATGGGCTGCACGTGCGTAATCATGTAGGTGCCGCGGTGCGCGTCCCGGGTCGTCGGTTGCACACGGCCGCGCGCGTCGGTGGCGCGGGCCATAAGCACGCACGGACCGGGTTTTGTGGGAGTTCGCCAGTGAAATTCCCAGAGCCGCCACGCGTGCCGCACCGGTCCGCCGAGGAGTTGAGCGTCCTTCCACGAACGGCCACCGTTGGTGCTGACTTCGACGCGCGTGATGACGGAATTGCCCGTCCACGCCGCGCCGTGAATACGGCAGACCGAATCGGCGGGAACAACTTCGTGCAGCGTGGGCCGCGCGATCTGCGCCTTCACTTCAATCTCACCAACTGGCAGAAGTTGCGCAGGCAAACCGTCGCGCTGGTCCCAATAGGTGTAGTCGGAACTTTCAAAGTAACCGCGGAACACGCGGTCGGCAACGATGATGCGCGTGAGCCACTTGACCGATGCCATTCCATACCAGTCCGGCACGACGGCGCGAAGCGGGAAGCCGTGCGCGGGAGGCAGCGGCTCGCCGTTCATGTGCGTGGCCAGAATCACATCGGGATCGAGCGCCTTGCTCAGCGGCAGCCCTCGCGCATAATGGATTTTGCCCGGCGACACCGGCTCCTTTTTGATTTCGCCGCTGTCCGCGCCTTCGAGCACGACCTCGACCGCGCCCGGCTTCATGCCGGCGCGTTCCAGCACGGCGGCGAGCGGGACTCCGCTCCACTGCGCGTTGCCCACCGCGCCGAGTTCCCATTGCAGACCTCCAACTTTTGGATGCAAAAAAATGCGGCTGTTGCCGGCGCATTCGAGCGTGGCGCTCACCGTATGACGCGGGAGCTCCAGCAAATCCTCGGTGCAAAGTTCGAGCGGCCGTTCAACGAGTCCCTCGACGCGCAGCCGCCAGGAACGCGCGTTGAGCCTCGGTGCGGCGAAATGGCTGCGTATGAAAAACTGCTCGTTCGGCGTGACGGCGCTGTTCAGCGAGGAAAACGGAAACTCAAGATTCTCCGGCTCCTTTTCACGAATGACAAGACCGGGGAACGATGCAGGCGCGGCGGGCGATGGCGGGGCGGACTTGGTCGCTTTCATTGAGATGTGACGGATTTCGACGGAAGTGGAAACCCGGCGGCGGATGACGGTCAAGACATTCGTGAAGGCCGGCGCAACTTTACGATTGGAGAACCACGACAAACCGGCCCGCTACTTTTTCTTCTTCTTCGCGGGCGCGTTGGGCGGCGGTGTGCCTGCCGTCACCGTCAGCCAGAGCTGGTCAACTTGATTGATAAGAAGTTCACCTGCGATGTTGTTGGGCGGAAATTTGAACGGTGCAACGCGCGAACGGACCGGCGAGAAATCCTTCACCGCAACGACCACTTCAATCGGCCCGCTTGATGGTTTTGCGTCCTCGCTTGCGACGAGAGTGAGTTTCGTTTCACCGCCTTTAACCGGAATTTCCGCCGGTGCGACTGTGACTCCGGCGGGCAATCCTGTAACGCTGGCAACGAGATTCGAAATGCCACCGTCGGTCTGCGTGACGGTGAGCTTGATGGTGTTTGTCTGACCGACGCCGACGGCGTAAGCGGCGGCGTCCACGCTCGCGCGGAAGTCGGCACGCGGCGGTGCGATGTCGAGCCGGTAGCGATACAACGGCCCGCCTTTGTGGTAGAGGTCGCCGACCGCCACAATGAAAATGTCGTCCGACGGTGCGCTCCACGTCAGCGATGGATCGGGCAAGCCGTTCGATGTGTCGTCGTTGTAGGCGAGCTGTTTGCCGCTCGCGTCCTCAATACGCAACCACGCGTCGAGTTGGGAATGCAACGAAGCGCCCGCGAGACGAAACGCAAAACGCTCCCCTTTCTTCGCCTTGAAACTGAAGCGATCCACGTCGCCGGGCGGATCAATGCGGCCGTTCATCGCGCATGGAAGAACGATGGGCTGCGCGGTGGTCACGGAGTTGTTCGGCTCGATTTCGACGAGTTCTGGGGCATCACCAACCAGCACAACGACCGGACAAACTGATTCAGGCGGCGTCACGAAAATTTTCTCCATGAGCGGCGGAACCGCGGTGGTGTCCACGGTGCATGTGGATTTCGCGGGAAGATTCCAGCCGCCAAGTTGCACGGTGGACTTGCTTCCGCGCTTCACGCCGGCGGGGAACGTATGATGCGCAAACGGCGCATCGCTGAGCGTGAGGCGATAAAGGCATGAGGCGCTGCCGGCGAGCTGCACGTCCGCCGCGGGCGGATACGCAAACGCCGCGACCTGCACGATGTAAGTGCCGGCGCGGTCAACACGAAACGCAACGAACGGGTCGAGATTGTGCGTGTCAGCGCTGTAAGCGAGCTTCACCCCGCGCTCGTCGAGCACATGCAGAAACGGGTCTATTGGAGAGCCGAGCGCATAGCCGTCCACGGCGGCGATGAGCCAGTGTCCGGCCTCGACATGAACTGCAAACGAATCCACATCGCCACGCTTTTCCAGCCTGCCGTTGATGACGACGGGGAGCGACGAAACGCGCTGGGCTTTCGCAAAGTTGTCGTTCGGTTCCTGCTCGGTGACTTCAGCGTGGCGGCCGACGACAAACGTGCGCGGTTCAGAAGCGCCATCCGCGTTGAACGCACGCACCACGTGCGGACCGATGGGCGCATCCTTTGCAACTGTGACTGTGTATTGACCGCTGTTTGTGGCGGGCTTGAACTCGACACCAGCACAATCAATCCATAGCTTCGCCGGCCAGGGATCGAGTTTGCCGGCAGCAGTAACATTGAAGGTCGAACCGATTTGTCCGCCTGCGGGAAAAACATGATCGAGTGTGGGAACCGCCGCGAAGGTTGCCGGGGTGAGCGCGTGCGCCAGCAGCGCGAGGCTGATGCCCAAGATGAACGAAGCGATCCTCCTCACGCGACTGCTACGCGAAGAGTTCCTTGATCGGCTCGCCGCCGTTGACGAGCGTGACGGGCCGGCCGGTGTTCGTGTAGAGCACCTGATGCGGGTCAATGCCGAGCTTCGTATAAAGCGTGCAGGCGAAGTCCTCCGGCGAATGGACGTTTTCATTCGCGTAAGCGCCCTTGAAGTCTGTTGCGCCAATGACTGCGCCGCGCGGGCAGCCCGCACCAGCCATGAAAATTGACATCGCGTGCGGCCAGTGATCGCGGCCGCCGTCCTTGTTGACTATGGGCGTTCGGCCGAATTCGCCGAGCGCGAGCACGAGCGTCGAATCCAGCAGCCCTCGTTGATCGAGATCGGTGATGAGTCCGGCCAAGCCCTGATCGAACTTCGGCATGTAGGTTTCCTTCATGCTCGAAAAAATCTTCGTGTGATGATCCCATCCGCCAAAGTAGCACGTGACCCATGACACGCCGACTTCCACGAGCCGGCGGCACAACAGCAGGCGCTGGCCAAAATCCGTGCGACCGTAGAGGTCACGCGTCTTGTCCGGCTCACGCGTGACATCGAACGCGGCCTGCGCCTCGCGCGATGAGACGAGGTCCACCGCTTGATGATAGAAGCCGTCGAAGCCGACCACGGGGTCTTCCGCAGCCTTCGCTTGAATGCGCTGCATCCGGTCGAGCGAATGGCGAAGCTGTTCGCGCGTCGCTGCTCGGCCTTCGGCGACTTCACGCGGAATGCTCACGTCGCGGACCTTGAAGCCTTCGGAGTTCGGGTTGCCGCCAATCACAAACGGCGCGTGTTGGGCACCGAGGAAGTTCGGACCCGACGAACGAGATTCGCTCGGCGTGGTGATGTAGGCCGGCAAACCGTTTCGCACGCCTCGCGCGTGCGACACGACCGAGCCGAACGACGGGTGAAAGGTGACGAACGACCCACAACCGACCGGCACAGGTGTGGGCGCGCCGGTCATCATGTAATGGTTTCCGCCGCCGTGATTCGGATCGTTGTGGCAGATGGAACGAACGACGGTGAATTTGTCCGCGACAGCCGCGAGCTTTGGCACCGTCTCGCAGTAGTGAATGCCCGGCACCTTTGTCGTAATCGGCCGGAACTCGCCGCGAATGTCGTTCGGCGCATCGGGCTTCGGGTCGAACATCTCGTAATGCGTCGGGCCGCCGTCCAGCCAGATCATAATGACGCGCACATCATCCGGGCTGGCCTTGCCGCTCGCCGCCGCGGCCTGCGCACGCAGGCGCAGGATGTCGCTGAAGCCGAGGCCGACCGTGGCACCCAGGCCGAGCTGGATGAAATCGCGGCGCGCCATTCCGGCGCAGTTGCGTTTGATCTCGCTCATGGTGCTTTAAGTGGCTGAATCATAGACGGAGCGGCATGTCGAGAATTCACGCAACCCACGGCCCACGGAGGAAAAGTTCGACACCAACGGCGCGCTTGGCCATGCTCGCGCGCGCACAACATGAGAACACTTCTGCTCGGCATTGATTCCGGCACGCAATCCACGAAGGTGCTCGTCGTGGACGCGCGCAGCGGCAAGGTTTTGTCCGCCGCCTCGCAGGCCTACGACCTCATCCCCAATCTCCCGCCCGGTGCGAAGGAACAGCATCCGCACACGTGGCGTGATGCCACCGCCAAGGCCATCAAAACCGCGTTGAAATCCGCGAAAGCCAGCGCGAGCGAAGTGAAGGCCATCGGCGTGAGCGGCCAGCAGCACGGTTTCGTGCCGCTCGATAAAAACGACGAAGTCATCCGCCCCGCAAAATTGTGGTGCGACACCGCGACCTCGGCAGAGTGCGATGAAATCACCGCCAAGCTCGGCGGCGCAAAGGGCGCGATCAAGGCGATCGGCAACGCGGTGCTGCCCGGCTTCACCGCTGGAAAAATTCTTTGGCTCAAGAAGCACGAGCCGAAAAACTTCGCGCGCCTTGCGACCGTTCTGCTGCCGCACGACTATCTGAACTTCTGGCTCACGGGCCGCGCAGTGATGGAGTTTGGCGATGCCTCCGGCACCGCGCTGCTCGACGTGCGCAACCGCAAATGGTCCGCCGCTGCGCTCAACGCCATCGACACGGAACTCGAAGGCAAACTGCCGCCGCTAATTTCCAGCGACCAGCCTGCTGGCACATTGTCCGCGGCAACGGCAAAAGAACTCGGCCTCAGCCCCGGCGTGCTCGTCAGCGCTGGCGGCGGTGACAACATGATGGGCGCCATCGGGACCGGCAACACCGCGCCGGGCGTCATCACCGCAAGCTTCGGCACGAGCGGGACGATTTACGCGTGCGCGGACAAACCCGTGGTGGATCCGCAGGGCGAGATCGCCGCGTTCTGCGACTCGACGAACCGCTGGCTTCCCCTGCTCTGCACGATGAACGTCACGGTCGCGACCGAGATGGTGCGGCAGGATTTCGAGTGGACGCACGAAAAGTTCGCCACCGAGGCCGCGAAGGTGAAGCCCGCCAGCGACGGCTTGTTGTTGCTGCCGTATCTAGAAGGCGAGCGCACACCAAACGTGCCCGCGGGCACGGGAGTTTTCCTCGGCGTCAACACGCGCACCTTCACCGCCGCGCACTATGCCCGCGCCGCGATGGAGGGCGTCACGCTCGGCATGAACTACGGCCTGCGACGCCTTGCGGAACTCGGCGTGAAGCCGACGCAAATCCGTGCGACCGGCGGCGGCGCGAAGTCGAAGGTGTGGCGTCAGATCATGGCGGACATCTTCAATGCCGAGGTCGTGACGCTGAAGGTCGGCGAGGGCGCGGCCTACGGCGCGGCGTTGCAGGCACTCTGGTGCTGGCGATTACAGCAGGGCGAGAAGGTGGGCATCCACGATCTCACGAGCCAGTTCGTCACGCTGAACCGCGCTGAAACCGCAACGCCAAGCGCGAAGGCCGTCGCCGTGTATCGCGAGGCGCAGGCGTTGCAGGACGCCGTCTCGCTCGCGTTGCGCGACGTTTTTGTGCAACATCGCCGGTTCGTGCTGGGTTAGGACGTGAATGATTATGACACTCCGAAAGCTTCTTCCCTTCTTGCTGGGCGTCGCCGTGATGTCCGTGTTTGCCGGCTGCATCAGCAGCAAGGAAACCGTTTATCGCGAAACCGAACGTGTGAAGATTGAGTTCGAGAATGACGCGGCCGCGCGTATTTTCTACGAAGCCTACTCGAAACAGCGCCCGCCGCAGCAGCGCAACGAGAAGACGACATCGTTTGAGATTCCCGTGATCCTCAGCGTCAAGCGCACCGAGACGGACTCCGGCAACGCGCTGTTCAACGACGCCGTGCGCCACACCGACACGAACGGCGACGGCAAGATCACCGAGCAGGAAGCGCGCATTTACGCGGAGCAGGTGGAGCGGCGCAAGTGAGAACGTGCTCTGCGCTCGGCCTTCCACTCTCAATTTGAATTCTCCAGTCCACTCAGGGTTTCCTTTTGGCAAGCCGCGCAAAGCGGTTTCACTGGATTTTTGCGCTCGCCGGGGCCATCCTTCGACCGTATGAAGTTCATTCTCACGACGCACAACGTGACCCTCACGAAGGCCATCGAAGATCACATCCTCATGCGCCTTGAAAAGCTGGAACACTTCGACAACCACATGGTCAACGCCCGCGTCAGTCTCGAGCACGACCACCGGCGCACGCCTGAAAAGGCGTTCAAGTGCGCGATGCAGCTCACCATGCGCGGCCCGGACCTCTACGCTGAGGACGCCGAGAGCGACCTCTACGCGGCCATTGACCTCGTCACAAAAAAGATTGAGCAGCAAATCCGCAAGCGTCACAACAAGCGCAAAGCCACCAAGCACACGGTCGCCGCGCGCATCAAACACCGCCGTCAGGAAGCGACGGTTTGAAACCCGAAAAGCCGGGAATGTGAACGCCGGGAGTCGAGGGCGCGGAAACACGCTCTTAACTCAAGCCGTTTAGACTTTTGTTTTTCCCATGCTTCTCCGCGCCCGCATCGTCATGCCTGTGAGCCGTCCGCCAATCGAGGACGGCGCGGCGCTCATTGAGAATAATCGCATCGTCGCGGTGCGCCCGTGGAAACGCTTCGACTCCGCCGAGCGGGTGAACACCACGGACCTCGGCGAAGTTGTTCTCCTTCCCGGCCTCGTCAACGCTCACTGTCACCTCGACTACACGGACATGGCCGGCCTCATTCCGCCGGGCCGCAACTTCCCGGACTGGATCAAGGCCATCACCGCGCTCAAGGCCGAGTGGAGCTACACCGACTTCGCCGAGTCGTGGCTGCACGGCGCAAAGATGCTTCTGCGCACCGGCACCACGACGGTCGCAGACATCGAGGCCGTGCCTGAACTGCTCCCCGAAGTGTGGACCGCCACGCCGCTGCGCGCGTTCTCCTTCATTGAAATGATCGCGGTCCGGCGGCGTCACTCCGCTCGGCAGATTCTCTCCGAGGCGGATGAGTTCATCCAGACACTGCCCTCCTCCCGCGGCGGCGCGGCCTTTTCGCCACACGCGCCCTACACGACAACGCCTGATTTGCTCAAGCGCACGGCTGAACTCGTCAGCCGCCGTCACTCGCTCATGGCCGTGCATGTCGCCGAGTCCGCCGCGGAATTCAACATGTATCAGCACGCGTGCGGCCCGATGTTCGACTGGCTCAAGCCGCAGCGCGACATGGACGACTGCGATGGCATTTCACCCATCCAGCACCTTGACCGTTCGGGCGCGCTTGGCAGGCGCGTGCTTGCCGTTCACGCGAATTACCTCGCGCCGGGAGACGCGCAACTGCTCGCCCGGCGTGGCACGAGCGTTGTGCATTGTCCGCGCAGCCACGCCTTCTTCGGTCATCGTCCGTTTCCGTTGGATGAACTCGACGCCGCCGGCGTGAACATTTGCCTCGGCACTGACAGCCTCGCCACCGTCATCAAGCCGTCAAAGCGTCACATCGAACTGGATCAGTTCGCAGAGATGCGCACGCTTGCCAGCAGTTCTCGTGGTTTGGCGCCAGAAAGAATTTTGCAAATGGCCACTGTGAATGGCGCGCGCGCCCTCGGCCTTGGCAGGCGCATCGGCGAACTCAGCCAGCACGCCTACGCCGACTTAATCGCCATCGGCTACAGCGGCCCGATCAAGAGCGCCGCGGAATCGCTCGTCGGCGAACCCACATCAGTCCGTGCCTCCATGATTGACGGCGAATGGGCCATCGCGCCGGGAGCGTGAGCGGTTCAAAGTTCAAGGTTCAAAGTTCGAGGCTCGACGCTACACTGCCGCGCGACCGATGAGCGACTTTGAAACCGAACTGCGGCAACGACTCGATGCGATCCACACCGACGGCCTGCGCCGCAAGCTGCGCCGCGTGGATTCGCCACAGGGCGCGCGCGTCGAACTCGACGGCAGCAAACTGCTGAACTTCTCCTCGAACGACTATCTCGGCCTCACGAATCATCACGCCCTCAAGGAGGCCGCGATGAAGGCCGTGGAAAAATTCGGCGCGGGCGCGGGCGCGTCGCGGCTCATCTGCGGTTCGCTCGCGCCGTTCCACGAACTGGAGGAGACGCTCGCCGCATGGAAAGGCACGGAGGCCTCGCTGACGTTTTCCACCGGCTACGCCTGCGCGCTCGGCACGATCACCGCGCTCATGGGCAAGGATGACGTCGTCGTCCTCGACAAGCTCGTTCACGCCTCCATCGTGGACTCTGCGAAACTGAGCGGCGCGAAACTGCGCGTCTTCCGCCACAACGACCTCAACGATCTCGAAGCAAAATTGAAGTGGGCCTTCGACACAAAATCACGCACCACGCACAGCGCACCACGCACGCTCATCGTCACCGAATCCGTTTTCAGCATGGATGGCGACCTCGCGCCGCTGCTCAACATCGTCGAGCTGAAGGAAAAATACGGCGCGTGGCTCATGGTGGACGAGGCGCACGCCGCCGGCCTCTTCGGCGAACACCGGCGCGGCTTGATCGAGGAATTCGGCCTCGGCAGTCGCGTTGAAATCCAGATGGGCACGCTCGGCAAGGCACTCGGCGCGAGTGGTGGCTACATCTGCGGCAGCCGCGCGCTCGCGGACTTGCTCGTGAACCGCGCGCGCAGTTTCATCTTTTCCACCGCGCCGGTTCCCTCTGCTGCCGCGGCGGCGCGCGCGGGCATCGAACTCATCCAATCCCGCGAAGGCGAACGGCGGCGTCAACGATTGTGGTCGCTCGTGGAATTGTTGAAGACCGCGCTCACCGGAGGCCCGTGGGAACTGCCCGCCGTGCGAAGCGCAATTCTCCCGCTCATTCTCGGCGACGAACGCCGCGCCGTGGCAATGGCCGACGCGCTGCGTGAAGCGGGCATTTTCGTTCCGGCGATTCGCTATCCGACAGTCGCACGCGGCCAAGCGCGGCTGCGCTTCACCGTCTCCGCCGCACATTCCGTGGACGACATCGAGCAGCTCGCTCTCACTCTCGCCTCAATTGCCCACAGCCCCTCGCCTGATGCACATGCACCAACTCGCCCGACTTGATCGCCAATTTGTCTGGCATCCGTTCACACAGATGCGCGACTGGCTGCGGCGCGAATCAATTGTCATCGTGTCGGGCGAGGGCGCGGTGCTGCGCGACGCGCGAGGCCGCGAGTATCTCGACGCCAATTCGAGCATCTGGACGAACCTGCACGGGCACGCGCATCCCAAGATCAACGTGGCCATCCAGCGGCAGCTCAAAAAAATCGCGCACAGCTCCGCGCTGGGTCTCGCGAACGAACCGGCAAGCCTGCTGGCCGAACGCCTTGTCCGCGCAGCCAACCTGGCCAATACTGAATTACGAATTGCGAATAGCGAGCCGCACCGCCATTTGGCACGCCATTCGAAATTTGAAACTCGAAATTTAGCGAAGGTTTTCTTCTCCGACGACGGCTCGACCGCAATGGAGGTCGCGCTCAAGCTCGCCTACGAATTCGCGCGGCGCACGGGACGAAGCCAGAAGCCGCGCTTCCTTTCGCTTCAAGGTGCCTATCACGGCGACACGGTCGGCGCGGTGAGCCTCGGTCACATTGATCTATTTCACAAAGCCTACGGCGGGCTGCTGTTCAAGTCAGACGCGGTGATGTCGCCGTATTGCTACCGCTGCCCGTTCAATCGCGCCAAGCCCGAACGCGCCGATGCGCGCGAGTATCGCCGGTGCAACTGGGAATGCACCGGCAAGGTCGAACAGAAGTTCGCCACGCAACGCAAACGCGGCAATCCCTACGCCGCGATGATCGTGGAGCCGCTCATGCAAGGCGCAGCTGGAATGATTCCGCAACCGGCCGGCTGGCTGCGCCGTGTCGCCGAAATCACGCGCGCGGATGGCGCGCAACTCATCGCAGACGAGGTGATGACGGGATTTGGAAGGACAGGAGTCAGAAAGGGCAGCACCGAATCCCGAATCCTGAATCCCGAATCCTCGCTGTTCGCCTGCCATCACGAGGGCGTGCAGCCGGATTTCCTCGCGCTCGCGAAAGGCTTGACCGGCGGTTATCTGCCGATGGCGGCGACGCTCACGACGCAGGTGGTGTTCGACGCATATCTCGGCGAATACGAAGAGTTCAAGACGTTCTTCCACGGCCACAGCTACACGGCAAATCAGCTCGGCGCTGCCGCGTCGCTGGCGAGTTTGGACATTCTTCAAAGTTCCGCGTCACTCGCCGCGCGAATCAAACTTGAAGAGACATTGCGCGACGAATTGACATCGCTCTGGTCGCTGCCGAACGTCGGCGATGTGCGACAGGTCGGACTCATCGTCGGTGTTGAACTCGTGCGCGACTGGCGGACGCGCGAGCCGTTCGATCTGCGCGAGCGCGCGGGCATCCGAGTGTGCGAGACAATGGCGCGGCGCGGCGTGCTCACACGTCCCATCGGCAACGTGATCGTGCTCATGCCGCCGTATTGCACCACGCCGGCGCAGGCGCGTCGGATGGTCGCGGCGCTTCACGACGCGGTCGGCGAGGCCTTGAACTCAGGATGACCTTTCAGCGGCCTTGCCATGCAGGTAAGGGGTTGCGGCACGAACCCGAAAGCCCGGTAAAATTCCTGCGCATCCTTCGTCAGCAAGTCCATCCGCGTGCCCGCAAGCGCAGGGTGGTCGAGAATGCAGCCGAGCATCCACTTGCCAAGTCCCTGCGCCCGAAATTCCGCGGCGATGACCACGTCGCAGAGGTAGCTGTAAGTCGCGCGATCCGTCACGACGCGCGCAAATCCGATTTGTTTTCCACCTTGCAGCAGGCTGAAGTTCACCGAGTGGCACAGGCTTTTCGCGATGGTTTCACGCGGACGATTCGATGCCCAATGAGTGCAATTGAGCAGCTTGCACACCGCATCGAGGTCCACACGCGACGATTCGTCCGTCAGAATAAAATCACCGTTTATCCAGTTCATGCGTGACTTTGGTTGCATTGCCCGCCGGGTTACAAACCCCAAATTGCGCAACGGGGCCGTTGGGTTACTATGTCGGGAGATCGCGCTTCATGAATGTTCAGCTACACAACTCAACCCGGATTCCGACCAGGAGGCGTAACGCTTTCACTCTCATCGAGCTGCTCGTCGTGATCGCGATCATTGCAATCCTCGCGGCGCTGTTGCTGCCTGCGCTCACCACGTCGAAGGAGCGCGCCAAGCGTATCAACTGCTTGAACAGCATTCGCCAGCTCGGAATCGCGACGCGCCTTTACGCGGATGACTTTTACGACAAGCTGCCGCGCGGGGTGACGGACAACGGCAACGAATATCCGCCCATCGTGCCGGCGAACACATGGCAGAATTTCATTTCCTACGCGGGCAGCGACCGGGTCATCGGCTGTCCCGGATTGCCCGCACCATTCCGCGTCGGCGGTTACTCGTATCCGCCTGAAGGCTACGTCCTCGGTTTCATCTACCTCGGCGGTCATGAGAAGCTCCGCACCAACGGCAACGGCGACATGCTCACGCAGCGCGGCTGGCTTTCGCCGTTGCGGAGCGATGAAGACGCGAATGTGGCAATCATCGCGGAACTCAACGTGTGGACGCCGACCGGCGACCAGACCGTCGCGCCGCACGGGCCGAATGGAGTGATTTTCCGTGGCAACGACGCCTCCAACACAGGCAGCGGCGGCGTCAACTCGGCGGCGCTCGGCGCCGTTGGCGGCAATGTCGCGCTTCTCGACGGCTCGGCGTCGTGGAAGCCGATCCAGAAAATGGGCACGCATGAGATGTCGCTCGTCATTGGCGAGCTGCTCGGCATGTGGTGAGCGGCCTTGCCATCTTCCCTGCCCTTTCGTTTAATCGTGCCGTGCTACCGCAGCAAACCCTTCAGCAGCCGGCAAAATTCAGCGGCACAGGACTCCACAGCGGGAACAGGGTCAACATGACCTTCCTGCCCGCGCCGCCCAACTCCGGTGTCCGCTTCCGCCGAGTTGACCTGGACGGCAAGCCCGAGGTCGAGGCGCGCGTCGAGAACGTCGCCGAGACCAACCGCTCCACCACGCTCGGCAAGGGCAACGTGAAGATTCACACCGTCGAGCACGTGCTCGCGGCGCTTGCGGGCGCGAATGTGGACAACGCCATCGTCGAACTCGACGCCAACGAGCCGCCCATCGCAGACGGCAGCGCGCGCGACTTTGTTAAGCTCATCGAAGACGCCGGCCTCGTCGCGCAGGACGCGCCGCGCGAGCCGTGGCAGCCCGCCGAGCCGATCGAGATTCAAGTCGGCGAGACGATGATGTCCATCTTCCCGCATGACCGGCTCAAGATCACCTGCACGAGCGCGGACAAGCGCGGGCGCTTCACGCAGTTCTACAGCGTCGAAGTCACACCGGAGACGTGGGAGCGCGAACTCGCGCACGCGCGGACGTTCTGTTTCTTCGAGGAGATCGAGTTCCTCATCAAGAACGGTCTCATCAAGGGCGGCAGCCTTGAGAACGCCGTCGTCATCCGCGACGACGCCATTCTCACGACCGAGCCGTTGCGGTATCCCGAGGAATTTGTGCGGCACAAGATGCTCGACATCCTCGGCGACCTCTCGCTGCTCGGCAGGCCGCTGCTCGGCCACATCGTCGCGGTGAAACCCAGCCACGCGGCGAACTGCGAACTCGCCCGCCAGCTTGCCGCGCGCATGAGGCAGCCGCTCATCGCCGCGCAGACCTTCGCGCCGCCGCCGTCTACCAAGTCCGCCGGCGAACCCGCTCCAACCGAGCAGCTCGTCAAGGACGGCTCGACGCTCGACATCATGCAGGTGATGAAAATCCTGCCGCACCGCTACCCGTTCCTGATGGTGGACAAGGTGACGAAGATCGAGGGCAACAAGATCGTCGGCGTGAAAAACATCACGGTGAACGAGCCGTATTTCCAGGGCCACTTCCCCGGCCACCCCATCATGCCGGGCGTGCTCCAGCTCGAAGCCATCGCGCAGGTCGCGGGCATCCTGATGCTCAAGCAGGCGGAGAACTTCGGCAAGCTCGCCTACTTTATGGCTGCGGAGAACGTGAAGTGGCGCAGGCCCGTCCGGCCCGGCGACGCGCTGACCATCGAAGTCGAACTCACCAAAGCCCGCGGCAAGATCGGCAAGGCCCGCGGCGTCTGCTCCGTCGCCGGCGAATCCGTCAGCGAGGCGGACGTGACCTTCATGCTCATTGACGCATGAGATTAACAGCAGAGACGCAGAGACACGGAGAGGCGAAGCGCTATGAGTTTCCAACTCCGCGCCTCCGCGCCTCCGCGGTAGGTTCAGTCCCATGATTCATTCCACCGCCATCATCCATCCCACCGCGCAACTCGGCGCGGGCTGCGAGATCGGGCCTTACTGCGTCATCGAGGAACGCGCGGTGCTCGGCGCGGGTTGCCGCCTGCGCAGCCACGTCGTCATCGGCAGCGACACCGTGCTGGGATGCGAGAACGAGGTCTTCCCCTTCGCCTGCATCGGGCAGCATTCGCAGGACTTGAAGTGGAAAGGCGGCACCACCGGGCTGCGCATCGGCGACCGCAATACCTTCCGCGAGCACGTCACCATCCACCGAGCCACGAACGACGGCGACGCCACCGTTGTCGGCTCGCACAACCACCTACTCGCCTACACGCACATCGCCCACGACTGCCGGCTCGGCGACCACATCGTCATGTCCAACGTCGGCACCCTCGCCGGCCACGTCACCGTCGAGGACCACGCCATCGTCGGCGGGCTGGCGGCGGTGCACCAGTTCTGCCGCATCGGGCGCATGGCCATCATCGGCGGCTGCTCGAAGGTCGTGCAGGACGTGCCGCCCTTCATGCTCGCGGACGGCAACCCCGCCGAGACGCGCACGGTGAACAAGGTCGGCCTCGAACGCAACGGCGTCACCGAGGAAGCGCAGGAGGCCCTCAAGAAGTGCTACAAGATTCTCTTCCGCGAAGGCCTGACCATCCCCAACGCCCTCGCCAAGATCGAGGCCGAGGTGAAGCCCGCCCCCGAAGTCCAGCACCTCGTCGCCTTTGTCCGCGGCAGCGAGCGGGGCATCAGCAAGTAGCTCGGCGCGGGCTTACTTCCATCCGCCCACTTTGAGCAAGTCACTAATGCAAATCTATCGTGCATGCGGCCGTGCGCGCGGCGTCGCTTGTAAGAATGTCAGGCCGCATTGGGTGGCATTAAGAGAAACAATGCGGGACTATTTAAAATCAATTACCGCGTTCGCATCCAGCCCGGTAAAAAGGTGTGCATGAATACAACACCTGATATGAAACGACATCTGACAATCACACTCAAACTCTGCTTGCTTTTCCCGATCCTTGTCCTGCCCTGCACCGGGCAGGCGGCGGAAAAGGCAAACGTCATCGCTGCCAATCCTTTTCTGATTGGTAAATGGACAGGCGAAGGGAGGTTTCTGGACATCGCGGTGAATAAAGAGATCGGCACGGTGCCCCTTGAGTTCGAGATCAAGAAAGACAACACCGTTTCAGGCAGGATCGGCGATGCGAAGCTGACGCAGACGAGTATTGAAAAGGCACGCTATGGCTTTGAAATCCATGGAGTCCTGGATTCCCGGATTAAGAAGGACAAGGCTGAAAAGAAGGACCACCTGATCATTCTGCTGGTCACCCCGGTCAAGGACAAGGAAGGCGTGTTGGTGAGTGACGCCAACTTCCATTTGAAGAGCAATTACACCCTCGATCTCAACATGCATGTCGGGGGCGTCATGCTGAAGAAACAGCCTTGAGCGCCAGCGGGGGCGAGTGGCGATCCCGCCGCCCACGGCGGGCCAGCCAGAAGCCTTGCCAAACCGGCGCGGGCCTGCTTCCATCAACCCATCCTGAACAAGCCACTGGCAATAACCAATCAGGCACGGGGCTGTGCAGGGACTGTGGCCTGATACAATGAAAGGTGCCTTCACACGTCATGGCAGCTCGCCCACCAGACTTTGAAGCAGAGGTTCGGTTTCTCACGCCCGAGGAGGGCGGGCGCACTGGGCTGTATGGGCCGCCGAGACAGGGCTATCGTCCAGACATCCATTACGACGATGACTTGACCGACGACATTTGGGTGGTCTGGCCACGCTTTCTCGACGAGAGCGGTCAAGAACTTCCGAAGGACGCACCGATTCCACAGAATGCCCGGGCGCACTTCTACATCATCAATGACGAGTTGCGACGCACAGTTCATCGTGAGCGGTTGCGAGAGGGTGTGCGCTTCCATATTTGCGAGGGAGCGAGGCGAGTTGCGGCATGTCGGGTCACCAAGATTTTGGCTTTGCATGATGAGGTCGCCTAACACTGCCCTACAGTGAGGGGCAACGGGCCATCGCGGTTGCCGTCATTGTGGCTCCGGGTCGTCCGGCGTGTGGCTAGATCGCAACGGTGTCAGCGCGCCGTTGCGTGAAGCGCAGGCAGCGGTCGTAGCCCGCGGCGCGGGCGAGAGTCACGGCGTCTGCGAGGTTGAGGCCCACTTCGCCGGGGGCGTGCGCGTCGGAGCCGAAGGTGATGGGGACGCCGAGGCGGCAGGCCACGTCGAGGAGCGCGCGGTTGGGGTAGATTTCCCGGCAGTCCTTGCGCAGGCCGGCGGTGTTCAGCTCGATGGCCGTGCCGGTCTGCCGGCAGGCGGCCAGGAAGCGTTCGTAGAGGGGCGTGCAGTCGCGCGTGGGGCGGTGGCCGAACTTCTTGGGCAGGTCGGCGTGGCCGATGATCTCGAAGAGGCCGGAGGCCGCCGCCAGCGTGAGGCGGTCGAAGTAGGCGGTCCAGACCTCGAAGGCGTCGCGGTGCCGCCATTCGGAGAGCTTGTTGGGGTTGTCCACGGCCCACGAGTCGGAGACGTAGTGGACGGAGCCGATGAAGTAGTCCCACGGGTGGCGCGCGGCGAGGCCGCGGATCCAGTCCTCGTGGCCGGGGAGGTAGTCCACTTCGAGGGCGAGCTTGATGGTGAGCTGGGGGAATTCGCGCTGGGCGCGGCGGACCTTGGCGACGTAGTCGTCGAGCTGGTCGGCGCGCATGCGCCAGTCGTCGAAGTCGTCGCGGGCCATCGGGGAGTGGTCGGTGAAGCCGATCTCGGTGAGGCCGAGGGCGAGGGCGCGGGCGGCGTATTCGACCGGCTCGCCGGTGGCGTGGCGGCAGAGCGGCGTGTGCATGTGGTAGTCGGCGGGCAGGCGCACGGCGGAGTTATGAAGGCAAAAGGCGAAAGGCAAAAGGGAAAAGCCGCGGGCTGACTCGGCAGTTGACTTCACTCGATCGAACCCCTACCGTCCGCGCGTAAATAGCGCGGCGGCCCCCGAATTTACACTTCGGGGTTTTTTGTTGCCCGCGCATGGAAGGCAATCATGGCAAATACGATTCTCGTCGGCGCCCAGTGGGGCGACGAAGGCAAAGGCAAGATCATTGACGTGCTCACCGAGCAGGCGGATGTCGTGGTGCGTTACGCGGGCGGCAACAACGCCGGGCACACGGTCTTCGTCGGCGCGCAGAAATACGTGCTGCATCTGATTCCGTCGGGCATTCTCCGCCCCCGCAAGCAGTGCGTCATCGGCAACGGCGTGGTCGTGGACCCCATCGGCCTCGTCAGCGAGATGGATGGCCTGCTCAAGCTCGGCATCGCCGTCACGCCGAAGAACCTGCTCCTCAGCGAAACGGCGCACGTCGTCTTCCCGTATCACCGCGAGCTCGACGGCGCGCGAGAACACGCCAAAGGCAAGAACAAGATCGGCACGACGAAGCGCGGCATCGGCCCGTGTTACGGTGACAAGGCCGCGCGCGTCGGCCTGCGGATGATTGACCTCGTGAACGCCGACCGCTTCGCGGAGAAGCTCAAGGCGCGCGTCGCGGAGAACAACGCCGTGCTCAGGGCAATGGGCGCCGCACCGCTGTCCTTCGCGAAAGTCCACACCGCGTATCGCGCCGCGGGCGACCGTCTCAGGCCGTATGTCACGAACACCGTCGTGCTGCTTCACGACGCGATGCGAGCGAAGAAGAACATTCTCTTCGAGGGCGCGCAGGGGACGTTTCTCGACATTGACCACGGCACGTATCCGTTCGTCACGTCATCGAACACGACCGCGGGCGGCGCGTGCACCGGCAGCGGCGTGCCGCCGCACCGCGTTGACACCGTCGTCGGCGTGATGAAGGCTTACACGACGCGCGTCGGCGAAGGCCCCCTGCCAACGGAGAATGCCGAGATCGCCGACATGCTTCACGCGATGGGCCGCGAGTTTGGCGCGACCACGGGCCGTCCGCGCCGCTGCGGGTGGTTCGACGCCGTGGCCACGCGCCACGCGACTATGGTCAACGGCCTTGATGAACTGGCTGTGACGAATCTCGACGGGCTTGACTCGCTCGCGGACATCAAGGTGTGCGTCGGCTATCGGCTCGGCGCGAGAAAGCTCGATCATTTGCCGAACGACATCGAGGCACTCTCGAAGTGCGCGCCGATTTACGTCGAGCGTCCCGGCTGGCAGAGCGACACCAGCAAGGCCCGCAAGTGGAAAGACCTTCCCGCAAAAGCGCGCGATTATCTCAAGTTCATCGCGAGCGAAACCGGTGCGAAGCTTGCCATCGCCTCCGTCGGGCCGGGACGCGAGCAGACGATTTTTGTTTAGCCGAGCGATGCGAAGCCTCAGTTCGCCGGCTGATGGCGGAGACATTTCCCCGGACGCGCGCCGGTGTGCTTGTCGTTCTCAACTACAAGCACGCCATTCACAAGCACGAGCGCAAAGCCAGTAGCGTAGTGGTGCGGCTCGTCGAACGTCGCGTTGTCTGTGACTTTCGCGGGATCAAACACAACCACGTCGGCCCACGCACCCGCGCTGATGAAGCCGCGGTCGCGCAGGCGATACGTCGAAGCGGGCAGCGAAGTCATCCGGCGCACGGCGTCTTCGAGCGGGAGCAGCTTCAATTCCCTCACGTAGCGGCCGAGCACGCGCGCGTTGTTGCCGTAGCCACGCGGATGCGGCACACCTTCGCCGAACTTCCGCACGCCGCTGTCCGAGGCGAACATCGTGTTCGGGTGCCGCGCATACTGCTGCAAATCCTCCTCGCTCATGCCGTGAAACACGCAGCTCGCGCCGCCGTGGTTATGAATGTCGAGAACCAGCTCAATCTGGTCGTCGAGCGAATCGGAGCCGCGCACCTTCATCGCGGCGGTGGACACACGCAGGCCGTTGAGCGACGGGTTGCGCCTGTAGCTCGCGATGGCTACGTAGTCGTAGCCGCTCATTTGTCGCGCCTCGGCGGACTTCTTCATCGCAGCCACGATCTCGGCCTTTTTCTGCGGATCAGCGAGGCGATCTGAAAAATCCTTCGCGCTGCCCTCGCGAAATTCTGACGGGATCAACGTGCTGATGCCAGTGCTGCTCGCGGTATAGACGTATTGATCCTGCGTGATGTCGAGCCCCTCGGCGCGGGCGCGCTCGATGGCGGCCAGCACTTTGTCGGTCTGACCCCACGCCGTCTTGCCGGAGAGTTTGATGTGCGAAATGTCCGCGCGGATGCGCGCCTCGCGCGCAATGCCGAAGAGTTCGTCCAACGCCGAAAAAATGCGCGTGTCCTCGTGGCGCATGTGGCTCGCGTAAATGCCGTCGTAAGCCGAGGCAACCTTTGCAAGCTCGACGATTTCGTCCGTCTTCGCGAACGACCCGGGCAGATAAATCAGTCCCGTCGAGAGGCCGACCGCGCCGTCCTTCATCGCCTGCTCGACGAGGGATTTCATTTTTGCAAGTTCCTCGCCGGTGGGCGGGCGCATGAAGCTGCCGCCCATCGCGCGCGAACGGACGGTGTTGTGACCGATGAGCGTGCAGACGTTGGGCGAGATGTTCGTCGCTTCGAGCTGGCGGAAGTATTCCCCGACGTTGAGGCGCGAGCCGCCGCAGTTGCCGAGCACGAGCGTGGTCACGCCCATGCGGAGGAAATTTTCCGCGAGCGGCTGCTCGTCAATCTCCTCCGCGTGCGTGTGAACGTCCACGAAGCCCGGCGCGATGACGAGGCCCACGGCATCGAACGTGCGCTTCGCCTCGCCGTGAAGTTTGCCGATGGCAACGATGTGGCCGTCCTTGATCGCGACATCGGCGTGAAAGGTTGGGTTGCCCGTGCCGTCGGCGATGCGGCCGTTGCGCAGCAGCAAATCGTAATCGGCGGCGTGAACGGCGATGGTGACAAAGCAAAGCGCGATGAACGTGCGTGCGGCGGAGTGCATGCAACAAACGTAGCGGAACAAGCCCATGCCCGACAAGCCGCGCGATGGCAGTCGCTCAATACTTCTTGCTAAACTTTTTCTTCGACTCTTCTTCGGTTGCGGCTGGCGCAGGCGGCGTTTCTGTCGCGGGTTTTGCGGGTTCAGCGGTCGTTTGATTCGGATCAGGCGTGCTGGGTTGAGCTTCGCCCTTCGGGGTTTCCTTTGCCTCGGTTTGTCGGGGTTTTTCAGTGGCTTCGACGAAGGCGAGGTGGAGTTCCATGAGGCTTTGCTTGAGCAGCCCTTCCTCGCGCTTGTCGAGGTTGCCGCGCGTCTTGAATTCCAGCATCTCCAACTGGTCAATGAACATCTTTGCGCCCTCGATGTCGCGGTGCGGCTTGCCCGTTTCGGGATGCGGTGAGTGGCCGAGGAGCATCATCGCCATGCCGGCCTGGTGCATGACGAGGCTGGCGAAGAGCGCGGACATGAGTTCGCCGCGCGTGGCATTGGCGTTAGCGTCTTCCTGAAGTGGCAAAGTGTTCATGCAGCGGAAGTTTTTTTCCGCTTGGTGATTTCTGCGAGCAAAAACCTCACGAGCCGCGCAAGCCGGTCCTCGACATCGAGCGTCTCGAGTATCGCCTGTCGAGACATCGCGTCCGGCAGCATCGCGCTAGTGACCATGTCGGCGAGCTTGGCGGGATCGTGTGTGTGCGCGATGGCGCGCGCGAAGTGGCGCAGCGATTTCAGCAGCGCGGACGGCTCTCCTTCGCCGGGCACGGGTGCAGTGAAAGGCTCCGGCTCCTTGTGCTTGCTCGATGCAAGGCCCATGCGGATGAGTTCCTCGACCAGTTCGCGCACCTTGGCCATGAGCGCGTCGAGGTGGACGTTTTCAACCGGCTTGGCCTCGATCGGATGAATGCGATGGATGCGATAGGGTTTGTGTCTGGTTGCCTCGCCGAGTTCGACGCGGGCGATGCCCTGCAACATGAGGTGCGAGGTGCCGTCCTTGCGCTTGACCGAGGCGCGCACAACGCCGAGGCCGGCGACGCGCGAGGGCTTGAGGTGCACTCGGCCGGGCTTCTGCATCGCCACGACGAACATGCGGTGCGAATGCAGCACATCGTGGAGCATCTTCCGGTAGCGCGGCTCGAAGATGTAGAGCGGCAGCATCGCCTGCGGGAACAGTGTGGCGTTCGGCAAGATCATCACCGGCGCCTCTTCGGGCAGCTTCATGAATACAAGGTAGAAGAGCCCGTCTCAAATTCAAGCGCGCGGCGGCAGTATTCTTGATGAACCGTGCTTGCCAAATTATTTGCCCGCGCACAAACTCGCGCCCCTATGGAACCGACACCGACTGGTGCCAACAAACCGAACGAGGGTTCGCCTGCGGACTCCTCAATGAAACAAAAGCTCGCCATCGTCGCGCTCGTCGCCGTCATCCTTTTGCTCGGCGTCGCCCTCCTCATCGTCCACAACAACGCCGAGGACCAGAAGAAACGCGACGCGGCCGAGATCATCCGCACGTCCAACCAGGTCGTGCAGGTGACCGGGCAGCTCACCGACCAGAAGACCGTCAACTCCAAGCTCGAATCCACGCTCACCCAGCGCAACGAGCAGCTCGCGATCACCTCCAACCAACTCATCGGCGTGTCCAGCGCGCTCGCCGCGACGAACAAGCTCCTCTCCGCCACTGCGGCGGAACTCGCCAAGACGAAGGCCGACGCCCGCGCCGCCGCGCAGAAGGCCGCCGCCGATTTCGCGAGCATCAAGAAGCAGGCCGAGGACGATCTGGCCGCCGCCAAGCTCGCCGCCGCCACCACCGACAAGCAGCGCCTTGACGAAATCGCCCGCCGCGACGCCCGCATCGCCGCGCTGAACAGCAACCAGCAGCAGCTCACCCAAAAGATGACCGGCCTTGAGAGTTCCATCAAGAATCTCAACGATCTCATCGCAAAGACCGAGAAGGACCTCGAGACGACGAAAGGCGACAAGGAATTCCTGCTCAAGGAACTCAAGCGCCTTCAGGCCGAGAAGGCCGAGATGGAGCGCCAGATGAACGACCTTGCCTTCCTTCGCGAACAGGTCAGCAAGCTCAAGGAAGAGCTTTCCATTGCGCGCCGGCTTGACTGGATTCGACGCGGCATCTTCGGCCCCGACCAGAAGAAGGGCGGGCAACTTCTTTCCGAAGGCTGGAAGCCCGTTCCCGCCAGCACCAACGGCACCTCGGCCAATGTCCTCAACGTCGAACTCAAAAAGGACGGCACCGTGAACATCATCCCGCCGCCGAAGCCTGCGCCTACAAAGGGAACCAACGCACCCGCCAAGTCCGGCAGCGTGACCATCACGCCCGGCACTTCGGAATCCGGCACGCCCGCGGCGAAGAAGTGATCCCGCACTGGCGGACCGGCCCGGAACGGACTATCGTGCTCCTCTCCCGACGGGAGAACACACATGAGCGCCACGCCACTCGTTGATTCATTCAGTCGCGTCATCCGCGACCTGCGGGTGAGCGTCACCGACCGCTGCAACTTCCGCTGCCTCTATTGCCTGCCGGAAACGGAGGAGGCCGCGAATTTCTACCGCACGAAGTTCGACGCGTTGAACAACCCGCGTCCCGCCGATCCCACGCCCATCGCGCGCAACTGGAAACCCAAGTCCGAAATCCTCACCTTCGAGGAAATCGAGCGCGTCGTGCGCGTCTTCGTTTCGCTCGGCATCAACAAGGTGCGCGTCACCGGCGGCGAGCCGTTGCTGCGCCAGAACATCCCGCAACTCGTCGCGTCACTCGCCCGCATCGAGGGCGTCACCGACCTCGCGATGACGACGAACGGCTTCCACTTCCTCCAGCACGCTCAGGCGCTGCGCGCCGCCGGGCTTCGCCGCGTGAGCTTCAGCCTCGACTCGCTCGACCACGACAACTTCAAGCGCATGACCGGCCGCGACGGACTCCGCACCGTGCTCGCCGGCATCGCGCAGGCGAAGGAACTCGGCTTCGCGCCCGTGAAGGTCAATGCCGTCGTCATCCGCGGCATGAACGACCACGAACTTGAATCCCTCGCCGCCTTCGCGCACGAGCAGGATGTGAGCTTCCGCTTCATCGAGTTCATGCCGCTCGACTCCGCCCGCGCGTGGCTCAAGGAACTCGTCGTGCCCGGCCGCGAAATCCTCGCGCGGCTTCAAGCGCGCTTCGAGTTGAAGCCCGTCGTCTCCGCGAACAAATCGGAGACAGCCAAACGCTGGGCCTTTGCCGATGGACGCGGCGAGATCGGCATCATCGCGCCTGTGACGGAACCCTTCTGCGGCCATTGCAACCGCATCCGGCTGACGGCCGACGGAAAGATTCGCACCTGCCTGTTCAGCCTCGTCGAGCACGACCTCAAGCCGCTCCTGCGCGGCGGCGCGACCGACGCGAAGATTTCGGCGCACCTGCGCGGGCTGGTGATGCTCAAGGAAGACCGCCATCACATCGGCGAGCCGGGTTTTGTGCAGCCGGAGCGCACCATGAGCTGCATCGGCGGGTGAAGCTGAACCAGCGAAACTTTACGGACTGCCGTAATAGTTCGTCACGAGCGAGACGCGGTAGAAGCGGAATTTGTTGGTCGCGTTCGGGTCGTAGAGGGAGAACATCCCGTTGTTGGAAAAGTTCGTGTAGATCGCCGTCCACGCCGTGAAGTTGGTGGAGAATTCAATCCGGTAGTTGGCACCGGCCGCCGCCGTGACATTGGCGATAAATGAGTTGCCGCCGAGCAAGCCGGGCGCGGAGGCGAACGGATGCACGTCCGTGAAGCGCTGGATGACGAAGGTGACGCTGGCGTTGCCGTTGTTCACGGTGGCGTTCTGGTTCGTCGGCGCGACGAAGCCGCGGACGTTGATGCCAAACTGATCCTGCGCGCCGACGGTCCAGTTGCCGTTGATGGCATTGAGCTGGAAGCTGCCGTCGGCGCCGTTGGTGATGCAGCCGACGACGTAGTTTGTGCCGTTGATGGAGGCGTTGGCGAAGAAGACGATGTTCGATACACCCACGTTGTTGGTGTCGCGAGCGGTGCCGTTGATGACGAACGTGGCGCGCTGCGCGACGAGCGTGATGTTGTTCTGGTTCGTGTTGTCAAAGACAACGAAGTCCTTGGAAAAGCTGACGAGGTTGCTGCTGTTTGCATGGACACATTCGAGGGCAACATTCCACGTCAGGCTGTTTCCGCCGCCGGCGCCAAAGACGCCGATGTCAAAATTGCCGGAACCGTCGGTGTTCGGATACTGCGTGTTGCCCATCAACATGCTGCCCGTTGAAATCTGCACGGCGAGCGGGAAGTTGGGGAGCGGGTTGTTGAAGTTGTCCACGAGACGCCCGGTCAAATGCGCCGTGACCGCCTGCACCGGCACGTCGGCCTGCAACGCCTGACCGGGGGAAATGAAGGCGTTCGTCGAGCCGGAAGTGAGGCCCATTGCGGCGATTTGCTTGTTGTCGAGGTAGAGGGACCAGTTCGTGCCGCCCACGACGCCGAGAGTGAAGTAGCCATTCGTCCCGCTGAAGGCACTGGCACCGTAGATGTTTCCACCGTCGTTGGCCCGCACCCCAAGCCCCGCATAGCTGTTCGACAGCGCGTCTCGCACGAAGCCGTAAAAGAGCGCGGTGGCCTTGGGCAGCGAAACGTTCGCTCCGGTGACGTTGCCGGCCGTCGTGTCGAAAACGGGTGGGTTGTTGTCGTTCAACAACACGTAGCCCTGCACCAGCGGCGCTTGTTCGTCCATGTCCAGTTTATACGAGCCTGCGGCGACAGACGCGGTGAAATTGCCGTTCGTGTCCGTGTAGGCAACCGTGAACATGTTGTCCGTGCTCTCAAACCTCAAAAGCACCGCCGGCAGACCGCCACTCGTCGAGGCATCCGCCACCTTGCCGGTGATCGTCCGTGTCGCTCCAGAGAGCGAGGTGTTGACGTTGTTGAGGGTGGTGCTTGCCAAGAGGGTAATGTTCGGCGCGGTGGCAAAGTTGAAAACAGTTCCTGACTTGGCGGCGACAACCGTGTAGCTGCCCACTGGCGCATTTAACGAATAGTTGCCCGATGCGTCTGTATAAGTGCCCACGACTAATTGCTTGTCGCCGGCGACCGACGCCAGCAGCGCCACGGCGCAATTCGCACCGCCCGACACGCTGCCGGAGACCGTCTGTGCGAACGGCGTGTTGGTGATGGCAAAGGTTTTCGTGTCGGAAAGGCCGCGCGTCGTGCTCGTGACGCGCATCAGGTAGTTCCCGACGAAATGGTCGAAGCCGGTTGTGTCAGGGAAATTGACCTTCGCCTGAATCGTCCCGTTGGCTGTGCCGTCATCGTCGCCCGGCACATTCACGTTGCGCACGCCGCCGATGGATGGCGCGACGCCGTCCGTCAGGACCACACGGCACACGAGCAGGTCGCCAGCGTCCACGGTGCCGCTGTTGTTGACGTCCACGAAGCGTTCGAGAAACACCGACTCGCCGTTCGTCAAGCCGGTGACGGTGACACTCACTGAGCCTGTGAAGTAGTTGCTGATGCTCGACTGGCCCAACGTGAGCGTGATAGCCGCGCGGGCGTCGGGTGCGAATGAAAGCAGCGCGAGGGCTGCGACGACACAAATACGAACCAAGGGTTTCATGATTTTCGGAACCGAATTTTAGAGTCTCAGCCTGCGGCTCACGGCCGCCGCAGGAACAACGTGTTCTTCATAACACAAGAATTCGTCCCACTCAAGGCGATTCCCCCGCAACGGTTGCCATCAAATGCTCATCCGTTGTTCCCGCTTGCCTCCCCTGCCCGGCCCGCCTACGGTTTCGCGCCGTAATCCGCCACATGAACACGCCGCGTTTTCTTCCGCTGCTTTTTGCAGCCCTGCTCGCAAATCATCTTCGCGCCGCCGAACTTCTTCCGCCCGGCCATCGTCCCACGCCGCTCGGCATCCACGCGCTCGTCGGCGGAAAAGTCGTCGTGAAACCGGGACAGACTCTTGACGAAGCAAACGTCATCATCCGCGATGGAATCATCGCCGCCGTCGGCAAGGACGCACCGGTTCCCGCCGACGCGCGCGTGTGGGAAATGAAGGGAGCGACAATCTACGCCGGGTTCATTGACGCCTATCTCGCGCTTGGCACGAACACGGCGACGGTTTCCACCGCGACCACCGAGCCGATTGGCGCGCTCACCAGCGGCATCAATTTCTTCGGCGTGCCGGGCCAGGAAAAAGACCCCGGCAATCCCGGCCCCGGCTACGAGCTGGCGCGAATCACACCGGAAAGACGAATGGCGGCGGATTACACGCCCAACTCGCGCTCGCTCGAATCACTGCGCGAAATCGGTTTCACCGCAGGCAATCTCGTTCCCGCACGCGGCATTGTGCGCGGCACCAGCGCGTTCATCCTGTTAAATGACGAAAATCCGAACAATGCGATCCTGCGCGCGGATGTTTTTCAGCATGTTGCGTTCGACACCAACCCCGGCCGCCGCAGCGACGACTCCGCGCCGGCGCCTTACCCCGGCTCGCTCATGGGCGTCATCGCGGCGGTGCGGCAGAGCTTCTTCGACGCGCAGCATTATCAACTCGCCCACGCCGCTTACTCGCAAAAACAAAACGGCGCGAAACGCCCAGAATTCAATCCGGCGCTCGAAGCGCTCAAGCCGGCCATCGAACAAAAAATACCCGTCGTGTTCGAGCCGGGCAGCGTGCTCATGCAGGACCGTGCAGCGCGCGTCGCCGCCGAGCTCGGCTTGAAATTTCACCTCGTCGCAAGCGGACAAGAATGGCGGCGGCCCGACATGATGCAGGCGATCAACGTGTCATTCATCGTGCCGCTCATTTTTCCCGCCGCGCCGAAGATGCCCGAAGAAGATGACTGGCAGAGTGTCTCGCTTGACCAGTTCCGCGCTTGGGACTGGGCACCCGAAAACGCCGCGCTGCTGCGCTCGCAAGGTCACGAAATCGCGCTCACCACGCATGGACTCGCGGACAAAAAATCCTTCCGCAAAAATCTCCAACAAACCGTTGACCGTGGCCTGAGCGAGGACGACTCGCTTGCCGCGCTCACAACCGTTCCCGCGAAACTTTGCGGCATGGACTCGCAGCTTGGCACCATTGAACCGGGCAAGATTGCGAACCTCACGGTCGTTGAAGGCAGCTATTTCAACCCCGATGCCAAAGTGCGCGAGGTATGGATTGACGGTAGGCGCCTGCCGAATGTTCCCGGCGGCAGCGGGCGTCGCCCACCGGGTGCGGCCAAGGGTGCCGGCAAAGCGAAAGCCGCCGAAGCCGAACCCGCAGCGGACGAAAAAAAGGAGGAGAAAGGAAAGGCGACAGCAAAATCCACCGAACTGCGTGAACTGCTCAAAAAGCGTCTCGCAAATTCGCCGCAAACAAATCGCGGCCCGATTGCCGCGCCGCGTGGCGTGCTCATCAGCGGCGCGACGGTTTGGACGAGTGGTCCCGATGGCCGGCTCGACAAGGGCGACCTCTACATCGCCGACGGGAAGATTCGCGGCGTGGGCAAAAACATCGCGCAGCACATTCGCGTCGGCCCCGACACCCTCATCGTTCCCGGCGACGGCCTGCACGTCACGCCCGGCCTCATTGACTGCCACAGCCACAGCATGATTCTCGGCAGCGTCAACGAGTCCACGATTCCTTCCTCCGCGATGGTGCGCGTCGGCGACGTGGTGAACTCGGAGTCGCCAAACATTCATCTCCAGCTCGCGGGCGGGCTGACTTCTGCAAACAACCTTCACGGCTCGGCAAATCCCATCGGCGGACAAAATCAAGTCATCAAGCTGCGCGATGGGGCATCGCCGGAAGCGTTGAAATTCGACGGTGCACCGCCGGGCATCAAGTTCGCGCTTGGCGAAAACGTGAAGCAATCCAACTGGGGCGACCGCAACACGACGCGCTTCCCGCAAACGCGCATGGGCGTGCCGGTCTTCATGCAAAACCGCTTCCTCGCCGCGCAGCAGTATTTGCAGGAAATCGAGGATGCGAAGAAAAGCGGGGCAGTTCTCCCGCGCCGCGACCTGGAGCTGGAGGCGATCGGTGAAATTCTCCGAGGCCAGCGGCTCATTCACTGCCACAGCTATCGCGGCGATGAAATCCTCGCATTCCTCCGCACAATGGAGAGCTTCGACGTGCGCGTGGCGACGCTCCAACACGTGCTCGAAGGCTACAAAGTCGCCGATGAAATCGCCCGGCACGGTGCGGGCGGCTCGACGTTCAGTGACTGGTGGGCCTACAAGTTCGAGGTCTATGACGCCGTGCCCTACAATGGTTCGCTCATGCGCAGCCGCAGCGTCGTAGTGTCGTTCAATTCCGACTCAAGCGACCTCGCCCGCCGGCTTTACACGGAGTCGGCGAAGGCTGTGAAATACGGCGGCACAAGCGAGGTCGAGGCATTCAAGTTCGTCACGATAAATCCCGCGAAACAACTTCGCATTGACTCACGTGTCGGCTCGCTCGAACCCGGCAAGGACGCCGATTTCGCCATCTGGAGCAAGTCGCCGCTCGACTCGACAACGGTTTGCCTGCAAACGTGGATTGATGGAAAAAAATACTTCGACCGCTCGCTCGAACCCGCACGCAGCGACGCACTCGTCAAAGAACGCAACGACCTGATCGCGAAAGCAAAGAAGGCTTCACAGCTTGGTGGAGGTGGTGGAAGTGATGGCGGCGAGGCCGCGCAAGCGCTCTTTTTCCTGACCGCGCTGGAGATGATGCAAAACCACTTGCACGACTGCGCCGACTGCGCGGAGGGAGGGACACACTGATGAAAACGAATCGCCGATTCCCGATTGCTGATTGCTTTGCATTGCGGCTGCTCCGCATCTGCGCAGTCCTTGTAACGGCTTTTTTGTTGTCAACTTCGTTTGGTTTTGCCGCAGACACTCTCTTCACTGCCGCGGCGGTTCACACGGTCTCAGGTGAGACGCTTTCGCCCGGTCAGGTGCTTGTTCGTGAAGGGAAGATTGTCGAGGCCGCAAAAAAAATCACCGCGCCTGGTGCGAAGCAGATTGACTTGAAGGACCTTCATCTTTTCCCGGGCATCATAGCGCCATCCACATCGCTCGGGCTGGTCGAGATTGACGCCGTGCGCGCCACGCGCGACACGACCGAAGTCGGCGAGTTTCATCCCGAAGTCCAGGCGTGGCTCTCGGTGAACCCCGACTCCGAGCTGCTTGCCGTCGCGCGTGCGAACGGCATCACGCACTTTGCGCCCGCGCCAAGCGGCGGCGTCATCAGCGGGCAATCGGGCGTGCTTGCGCTCGACGGCTGGACGATGGAGGAAATGACAATCAAAAAGCCCGTCGCACTCCACGTCTTCTGGCCGCGAATGACGCTCGACACTTCACCGCGATCGCAAAATCCCAATTCAAAATCCCTCGACGACCAGTCAAAAGACCGCGCAAGGCAGCTCCGTGAACTCGACGAATTCTTCGCCGATGCCCGCGCCTACGCGAAGGCGAAGCAGGCCGCGGCTGAAAAAGCTTCCGCCGAGCCGAAACGGATCCCCGCGTGGGAGGCGATGCTTCCCTATGTGCGCGGCGAACTTCCGCTCATGGTTCATGCCGACGACGCGCGGCAGATCAAGTCCGCCGTGACGTGGGCCGCGACGAACAAGTTCAGGATCATCCTCGCCGGCGGGCGCGACGCGTGGATGCACGCCGCCCTGCTCGCGACGAACAACGTGCCCGTGCTCTACGAGCGCATCTACAACATGAGTTCCGCGCTCGCCGCCACGCCGATTCGCGACACGATGCCGTATGACGTGCAATTCAGCGCGCCGGAAAAACTCCGCGCCGCCGGCGTAAAGGTAATTTTCAATGAGGGCCTCACGGGAGATGCGACGGCCAACGTGCGCAACCTGCCCTACTCCGCGGCGCAGGCCGCCGCGTTCGGGCTGCCGCTCGACGAAGGCTTGCGCGGCATCACGCTCTATCCCGCGCAGGCGCTGGGCGTCGCCGACCGGCTCGGCTCCATCGAGGCCGGCAAGGACGCGACCTTCTTCGCGGCGACGGGACACATTCTCGACATCCGCTCGCAGGTGAAACGCATGTGGATCGCTGGCAGCGAAGTCAGCCTTGAATCGCGTCACACCCGCCTCTACGAGAAATACAAGAACCGACCACAGCCGAAATGAAGCTCCCCCTCCTCGGCGTGCTGTTCGTGCTGGTGTGTGTTGTTCGCGCGAACGCTGCGGAACCCTCGCCGCTTGTCCACGCTCACGCGCACAACGACTACGAGCACGCGCACCCGCTCTTTGACGCGCTGGACCAGGGGTTTTGCAGCGTTGAGGCCGATGTGTGGCTTGTCAACGGTCAACTGCTTGTCGCGCACGACAGGGACAAAGTGCAGCCGGCGCGGACGTTGCAGTCGCTTTACCTCGACCCTCTGCGCGAGCGCGTGAAGCGCAACGGAGGCCGCGTTTTCCGCAACGGGCCGGAATGTTCGCTCCTCATTGATGTGAAGTCGGAGGCCGAACCCACGTGGGCCGCACTGCGCGAAGTGCTCAAGAATTACGCGGACATTCTAACAATCTTTCGGGGAGACGCTGTTGCAACGAATGCGGTGCGCGTCATCATCAGCGGCAACCGCGCCCGCGACGCGATGCGTGCGGAAGTGATGCGCCATGCGGCCTACGACGGACGGCTCAGCGATCTCGGCGCGAACGAACCGCGGCACTTCATCGCATGGATCAGCGACAACTGGACAAAGCAGTTCAAGTGGCGCGGCGACGGCGCGTTCCCGGAAGACGAGCGGGCTAAACTGCGGGGAATTGTCGCGAAGGCGCACTCGCAAGATTGCCGCGTTCGCCTTTGGGCGACACCGGAAAATAGTGTTGTGTGGAAGGAGCTTCGTGATGCAGGCGTGGACATCATCAACACCGACGATCTCGCCGGACTGAAGAAGTTCTTCTCCAACGAATGACCGGCGGCATTATGCGCAGCCGGCAATCAGCGACCCGCTTTGATGAACGCTATCAGGTCTGCCATCTCCTGCATCGTGATGGCCTGCTCCAGCCCCTCCGGCATCAGCGACAGCTCCGACGCGCGGAGGCTCGCGATGTCCGTGCGCAGCACAGTTTCCCGCAAACCGCCCGGCTGCACCACGGTTAGGCTCGTCGCCGTCTCGCCGCTGATGACGCCCGAGAGCGAGCGGCCGTCCTTCGTCTCGACGAGATATGCCGTGAAGCGCGGCTCGATGACGGCATTCGGATCGAGGATGGCGATAAGGAAATCCTGCACGCTCTTGTCAGACAGCGGCGCGAGCGAGGGACCGACGTTGAAGCCGTGGCCGCGCAGCATCTCGTGGCATTGCGCGCAATTCTTGTCAAAGATCGCCGTGCCCTTCACCGGGTCGCCCTTGAGCTTCGCGACGTCCGCATACTTCGTGAGCACATCGGCTCGCGAGCCGCGGGTGGCGGGCAGGAGCTTCACGGCGCGCGCGGCGATTTGAAGGTTCTTGTTTTGCGCGAGGGACTGCTTGCTTTGCGCAGGCACATCGCCGGGCGAAACAATCCCTTTCTCGACCGCGTCAAGCAGCGCCGTCGTCCAGTCATCACGACTCAACAAAACGCTCAGCATCGCCGTGCGCAGCGACGGCGGATGGCGCGGCCAGTCAGCGAGAAACAGTCCCGCGACGCGGCCATCGGCGAGACGCGCGAGCGCATTCACCGCGGCCATCTGCAAGCGTGGACTCGATCCAGGCTTGAGCAACGCGCCCAGCACGGCAAGGTCCTGCTCCGCTTGAGACACGTCGCGCGCTAGCAAGCGCACGGCAGCTTCGCGGTTCGCCTCGGTTTCCTTTGGCTTCGCTGCAGTCTGTCTCGCAGTCTCCGCGATTGATTTCAACAACTCGCGAACGGACGGCGCGGACAGCGAACCCTTCGGCAGTTTGCGCTCGTAAGCGTCGAGGAAGCTGCTGAACGCGGCCAGTTGCGTCGTGTCCACGGGCTTACCGGGCGAGAGGGAAAGCGCGGCGAGCAGCTTGTCCACGCTCTGCGGTTTTTCTGCGGCCAGAGCCGCCGCAGTGCTGATGAGCTGCGCCGTGAGTTCCGCGGCGCCCTTTGCGCTGGATGGCGTTTGGAGAACCGCGCCAAGCAACTCGTTGGCGGATGGAACAGCAGAGGTAACAACCGCCGCGCGAAGCCAGCCGTCGTCGGAACTCTGCTTCGCGAGCCGTGCGAGCGCGCCGGTCGCACGCGGGTCGTCCCACTCGCCAAGGCTCAATGCGAGTTGAAACCGCACCGTGCCATCGGGATCGTCCACGAGCGCGAGCATCGCGGCGATGATCTGCGGCGATTTCATGTTCGCAGGTTCAGCAAGCCGGACGGCTTCGCGGCGAACGTGCGCGTCACGGTCAGTGAGCGCTTGCGCGAGCAGGTCGCGGGATAGTCTGCCGATGCCGTCGAGCGAACAGAGCGCCTGCACGCGCACAGCAGGATGCGTTGCCTTCGCGGCGAGAGCTTCGAGGGACGCGGTGGCGGATTTGTCCTGCCGCAGTAGCAGTTGTTGATGCACAAGGTCGCGCGTCGTGCCGTTGAGCGTGTCGAGCGCGGCCACGAGATGCGGCGTGTCGAGCTTTGTCAGGTCGGTGATCGGACGGAGTTTTTTGCCGTGCGGCACGATGCGGTAGATGCGCCCGGCGTTGTCGCCGGCACGTGGGTCAATCTCGGCCATCCGCTCGGGCGGCACCCAGCGCGGATGCTCGATGAGATAGCGATACATGTCCACGACCCACAGCGCGCCGTCGGGCCCGGTGCGGACTTGCACGGGACGCGACCAGTTGTCGCGCGACGCGAAGAATTCGCTCTGCTGCTCGTCATCCGCACGGAAGCCGCTGAAAGTCGCGCCCGCAGGTTCAAGGCGCAGGCGATGAACCATGTTGTGCACCGGCTCGCAGATGAACGCGTTGCCGTAATAGTTTGTGCCGAGCAAATCGTCACGATAGAGGCCGAGGCCGCACGCGCTCGTTGTGCGGTTCGCAGACTGCGGGCTGTTGTAGCGCGCCATCAGACGGCTGATGGGATAGAGACGGTTGTAATCATTGTAGTAAGGCACGGTAACGGTCGGGTTCGGTGCCGGCACGTGCGGGTTGCGACGCACGTAGCGGTCGGCGAGCGGGAAGTTCATCAACAGGACGCTGTTGTTGCAGCCGAACCAGTTTCCGAAATCATCACGCACGCGTCCCTGCTGCGTGAGTCCGCTGACCGGCTCGAACTCGCCGGTGAAGGGATTGATGCGGAAGTCGCGGCCGCGGATGTCCACGCTCGTCGTGGACGGCTTGCCGGTGAAAGCGTGGCTCGAAGCGATGCCGGCAATGACGCCGCCGCGCAGGCCATTCGCTCCGTAAATCCAGTTGTCGAGGCCGAGGCTCAAGCTGTTCACGCGCGCCTGATAGTTGTCGGTGATGAAACCCGTGAAGACTTTCTCAACCTTGTCGGCCACACCGTCTCCGTTCGTGTCCTCCGCGTAAATGATGTCCGGCGCGGCGCAGATGAGCACACCCTTGCCCCACGCGGTGACGCCCGTCGGGAACGGCAGTCCGTCAAGGAACACAGTGGCTTTGTCGTAGCGGCCGTCGGATTTCGTGGATTCGAGCAGGCGCACGCGTCCGCCGGGTTTCCAGTTGCCGTCCATGCCCATCGGATAATCGCGCATTTCGACGACCCACAGCTTGCCGTCCGCGCTCCAATCAATCGCAACTGGATCGAGCACGAGCGGCTCGGCGGCGACGAGTTCGATGTCGAGACCGGGTTTGGTTTTGAGATAGCCAAGCGATTCTCCCGCGGTGCGCGGTGGCGGGAACTCGGCCTGCTTCGGCGTGGTGAGAAATTCCTTCGGCATGACTTCGCGCACCGCGCCGACGATGAGTTCCTCGACCTCAGGCGCGAACTTCGTCGGCCGGTCATAATACACCATCGCGCCGCCACCCTCGTAGCCGCCCTCGGTGAGCACGCGCTTGGACGGCACGTAGCACGGCACGTCATTTGCGTAGGCGTTGACCCATGTCCGCCTCCAGTCGAACTCCTCTTTCAAGCGCAGTGAATAATCCACGACGACCTCGCCGGGCAGAAAAACCATCGCGAGGTCGCCACCGAAGTTCCATGCCGCGACAAGATACGGCAGGCGCGTGGGCAACGACTCGCCACGGTCGAGGCGAGAAAGATTTTTCTTCGCGTGATACGCAATGGCGGCGTTTTTGTTTGTGGCGAGTGCATTCCACTCGGCGCGCGTCGGAAGCGGTGCGAAGGGAAGCTCGATGCGTTTCGTGCGGCAGGCGAGCGGGCCGGAGGGCGATTTCATTGGGCCGGCGAGAAGGCGCTTCACTTCCGCAGCGATTTCATCGCCGTGTCTTTTCGCGGGGTCCGTGCCTGTGCGAGGGAAGGGGTTCGAGTCTGCTCCGCAGCCGATGGCGATGAGCGCGGTCGCGCCCGGATGATCGCGCTCGATGAACTCGCCAGCGTAGCCCGCCCAGTCGCCGCAGATTTTGTTGAAGTCGCCGCCGAGCGTCGTGCAGTGACAGGCGTAGTTCGCGAGCACGGCGCGGATCTTTCCTTCCGGCGAAGTCACGCGGAGCAACGGCACATCGTGATCCACGGGACCAACTGCACTGCGGCGGTTTTTTGCGAAGCCCCCCTTGCCCTGCGCGAAAGCGAGGCGCGCGGGTTGGCGATCCTTCAATGCGGCAAGGGAAACCTGCTCCAGCTTGTCCGTGAGTTCGCGCGTGTAGCGCTCGATGTTCGGCCGGTGCTCAGGTGGAATGTCCATGCCAAAGAGATTCTGGAGCACGCCGGCGAGCATCGGCGCCGTGTGCGAATGCGTTGAACAAACCGCGACGCGTTCGTTGGTGACCTTGGTTTTCGCCGCGAGACGTTTCGCGACTTCCTCGCGGATCGCCGCGGAGACGCCACAGTTGTCCACGGTAAGCAACACCGCCGGGCCTTCTGCGTCAGAGCCGATGGCAAGCGCCCGCGCGAAGATGCGCTGCTCGACGCCGTCGGACTCGGTGCGGCGGTTGCCGTAGCCGCTAAGCCTGACGGGATAATCCGGCGTGATGTCCACCTTCGCGACGCCGACGGAGTAAAGCGTGTCAGCAGCACGCGAGAGGCAGGGAAGAAGCAACGACGCGAAGACGATGAAAGCGAGAAGTCGTTGAAGCAACGTGCGCATATCGGTGAACGATGCAAGAAGTCTCCCGCCACGAAAGCCCGTGTGTCAAGCGGCGCGTCCTTGACCCGTCGGCCAGAAGCTGCGACACAAAGCGCATGAATTCACTCCGTCTCTGCGCGGCTGCGCTTGTGGTTGCGGCTGCGGTTTCCTCTTCCGCCGCCGACTACACGCTGCACACGTTCAAGAAGATCACGTTGACGCGCGAGTTTCTGTGCGAGGGCGCGAATTTCGGCGACTTCAATCACGACGGCAGGATGGATATCGTCGCAGGGCCGTATTGGTTCGAGGGGCCCGACTTCACAAAACGGCACGAGTTCACCAAGCCCGCGGACAAGCCTTACGACGCGGCCAAGGGTTACTCGGATTATTTTCTAACTTACGTATATGACTTCAACGGCGACGGCTGGCCGGACATCCTTGTGTATTCGTGGCCGGGCAAGGAGACGGCGTGGTTTGAAAATCCGAAGGGCGCTGAAGGCCACTGGACGAAGCACGTGATCTTCGACGTGACGGACAACGAGTCGCCCGCGCTCGGCGACATGAACGGCGACGGCAAGCCCGAACTCATCTGCCACACCGGCGGGCGGCTTGGCTTTGCGGAGCTCGATTGGAGCGACCCGACGAAGCCCGCGAAGTTCCGCGCGATCTCGCCGCTGGATAGCAAAAAGTATTTCCGTTACACGCATGGCTACGGCTTCGGCGACATCAACGGCGACGGGCGGCCGGACATTCTCGAAAAGGACGGATGGTGGGAGCAGCCGGCAGACAAGAACTTTACAGGCGAGTGGACGTTTCATCCCGCGCCCTTCGCGCCGCCCGGCTCGCAAGGCGGTGCGCACATGCTTGTGTATGACGTGAACGGCGACGGCCTCGCGGATGTGATCACGAGTTGGAACGCGCATGGTTTCGGCCTCGCTTGGTATGAGCAGCAACGCGGGGGCGGCGAGATCAAGTTCAAGGAGCACGTCATCATGAACGACAAGCCGGAGCACAATCGCTACGGCGTGAAGTTCTCGCAGCTTCACTCACTTTTCCTCGCGGACATGGACGGCGACGGAGTGAAGGATTTTGTGACGGGCAAGCGCTTCTGGGCGCACGGGCCGGACAAGGACGCCGAGCCGGGCGCGCCCGCGGTGCTCTATTGGTTCCAACTCAAGCGCGGCAAGGACGGCAGCGTGGACTTCGTGCCGCACCGGATTGATGACGACTCCGGCGTTGGCACGCAAGTGACCGTCGGCGATGTGAACGGCGACGGATTGCCCGACGTGATCGTCGGCAACAAGAAGGGCGTCTTCGTCTTCCTCCATGAAAAGAAAAAAGTCGGCAAGGCAGAATGGGAAAAAGCGCAGCCGAAGCTGCTGAACGGAAGCGCGCAGTAGCCACGCGGATGGCATGAGGAAAGGAGGCGGAAGTTATTTTGAAAACGCCAAAATAAAGTCTTGACAAATGGCTCGCAGACGTGGAAAAAGCGCACGTTCACTAAAGGTTCGATCTGAAGAAAAGGTAAAAATCATGAGCGCGTCACGAGTCCC
>CAZPVD010000001.1:757481-1115935 GCA_964589935.1 uncultured Verrucomicrobiota bacterium
GCACCGTCACGAGTCCCGCACCGTCACGAGTCCCGCACCGTCACGAGTCCCGCACCGTCACGAGTCCCGCACAAGGCAGCTATGGCTTGAGGACTTAATCCACACGTGCGGCCGGGCCGCGCTGCTCCTCGTGCTCGCCTCCCTTTTCTCCCCGGCTGCGAGCGCTCAAGACCCCGTTTCGCCCAACATTTATCTCAAGACCTACACCCGCACCGGCCTCAGCGATTCGCAAAGCACCACCTGGCAGGACTTCGGAACACAGGGCAATTCTTACGGTTTTTCCCATCAAACCGTCAACATTCTCTGGGTTTGGGACTACGTCGGTGGCGGAACCAACAACTGGGATCAGGACTCCTACATCACAGCGACTTCCACCGACAACACCGAGAACCAGACCGGCGTGATGAACGATTCCTACTGGGGGTTCGGCACGCTCTGGTCCTCGGCCAGCCAGCTCGGGGTGACGACCACGACCAACGCCTTCAATGGCGACGGCGACCCGATCTTCAACCACACTAATGCCTTTGTGACGGACATGAACGTGGCACCACCGTCCTTTGCGTGGCAAAAGGCAAGCATCTCCATCACCGGCAACACAACCAACATAGCCTCTGATGATTTCGGCACCTATACGAACATCTTGACCACAGCGACCACCGAAAACATCACCACCACCGTCGAGCTGTCCACCGGCGGCTACACCAACTCGACGAACCAGTCCGTGTTCCTCATCTCAGCATGGGCCGTGGATGTCAACACAGGCTATCCCATTGACCCGGCATTGATCCAGATTCAGGGCACGAACCTCGACGCCAGCGGCCAGCTCCAGATTCCGTTGAACGACAATGACTACGTTGATTTGACGCCCGTGCTGCCGGCCGCCTTTTCCAACTACCTGTTCAGCGTTGCCGCCGGCTACCCGCCGGGAGGCGGCCCGACCCCGCCCGGCGGCGGCTCCAACACCGTCACCATCGCCAAGATGCAATACATGGACCCGGATTTGCCGGGCACGTGGCTCGACGTGACGGGCACGATTTATTCGTATCAGAACGACACGTATCAATTCCGTGTGCTGCCCAGCCCGACGAACGCCACGTGGCCAGGTGGCAGCCCGACATGGACGGTGGCCGGCGCTTCGGCGGGCACCGGCGCGCAGATTACCTACCAGTTCTCGACGCTTTCCAGCAGCGCCACGGACTACAAGCAGGTCGTCGCCACCTGCGGCACTTCCTCACGCACAAGCTCGGTCGTGGTGTTTAGTGCCTCGCTGACTTATGGGCCGGAGGATAACTTTTCAGGGCGAAGCTATACACAGTTCGGATTGGGTGAACGCTTCAATGCGACAAATGGTGTTCTGCCTTATGGGCTTTCACCGTCATCCGTAGGTTTAGACTTTCGATCCAATTTCCCATATCAAGCAGGATTTTCTGTTTCCTCTGACAAAACTACGGCTCAGATTACAGGCGTTGCTGTGCCAGGGTCGTATGAAATTCAGCTAATATGGAACAAAATTCCAGCAATACCACCGCGGAGAATTGGGGGTGTAGCTGCAAACTATATTCCGCCAAGTTCTGTTGAATACATTCCGGTTCTTTCGGGCCAAAGTCCTAGTGTCGGAGTGACAGTAGTTCCTAAATCTGTCTTGTTCCACAATACGAACTCAACTGCAAGTATATGCGAGTTGAAACAAGTTGTTAAGCCTGGAAATGTATCATGGGAAAGTATACAAGTTCGCGAAGGATACGCTCAGTATTCAATTGAGGGTGTGTTTACAAATTATAGCGTCGGGCGTGATCACAATGCTCAAGCGCTTCAAAATCCGAGTCAGCGAATCCCTGTCCCGAACTCGGCCTTAACAACATACGGTTGGGCTTTACCAATTCCAGATGGTAGTGGTCCCCCTCCAATACCACCAGTTTCCACAAATGCAACAACAGGTTTGCCGGAATTCCAAGACGGTGGTCGTATGTATATTACAATTCCGTTAGAGTATGTTATTCAGACAGCAGTTCCTCCTTACGATTCTTGGATTGTATCACTCGGAAATGTTTATTCAGAATGGAAACTAAGCCCTTCAGGTCGTATTGATGGGTTGAAGCAGAATATTTCTTGGTCTGTGAATTATTGGGACCCAACGACTACCGGGCCACCGCCGTAATAAGCCTTAATCAATGTTAAAATGAAAGGTTTTTTACAGTATTTGATCTCCATGATCTTGGTTCAGGGGATTTGTTTCGCGCAAAGCTCCGAACAAACTATTCTAAACTGGCAGCAACAGATTCGTCGCCGCCAGATATTTGAGACTGATACACGGCAATGGTGTTTGAAGCTTGCAAATCGAGACACCTCTTTGTCCGAATTGGCCACTGCTGCGAGTAAATTAAGTAGCGCATGGAGCGACGAATCTCCAAATGAGTCCGCTAAGATGTTAATGGGGATCGGGATACCATTGTTGGAACGTTCACAAGTTAATGATGAAGTCTGGCGTATGGCAATGGAGTATGTGAAAAGGGCGTATCAAAAATTACCTGATGCAGACATTGTTACCTCGGATCGTCTGCTCATGCACATTCACGAATGTTTACAAATGGCCGTGGGCAACGCGAGCACCCTAGGGGAAATCATGGACAGAACACTTGTCACTGATACTTTACTTCAACATGCAAATCGGGTTGACAAATATGTAAATGGTGAAGCGATTGATAAAAGGTATGACCTATACGCATGGCCGAAAGTTCCAGAACAAGTTCCACAATTTGAATCCCAACCAATTCAGCCGATAATTGACCCTGTATTACAGGCTCAATATGCGGAAAATATCGAACTATGGAAAGCAGGCACACTCGCACAGAATGCTCAGACTCATTTTCGATCTCCAGGATTGAATCGGTGGCCAAAACTTCAAGAGGATATTTCACGCTTTGTCCAGATGCGATATAGCACCCTCCCCGAAGACTTGGACATCCTAGAGGCGGCCTTCAACAAGCACATCAAGAATCCGGAGCTGAGGGAAAAGCTCATTCTCAAGTGCTTCAAAGGCTCCAATCCTTTTCTGGGCCGCCATTCGCAAACTGAGGGCAAGGCGTCTGGCGCTGTCACCTCCAACCTCCGTGGCAGACTTGAGAATCAGATGCGCCCGTCAACAGGCCGCGGCACCTCCGGCACCTTGGACAACTCCGGCAGCAACGCCCCCACTGGCGCGCAGACCGCCGTGGGCATCCTGACCACGCCCAAGGGCATTGCGGGCGGCTTGGGCGCGCTGGGGCTTGGAACCGTCCTTTTTATCCTCTGGCGGGCGCGAACACGGGGAAGACAACCCTAACCCACTCATATTCAATGAGATGACACGATATTCCTGCCTCAGAACGCCCTTTTCCTCACTCGGATTGTCGCAATCCGAGTCAGGATTATCGCTGTCCGTGTCAGGAACATCGCAGTCCGCGCACGGTTTGCCGCAGTCCATGTCAGGCTTGCTCCGTTCCGGGTTAGGAAAGCCGCGTTCCGTGTCCGGATCGCGCCGTTCCGCGCACGGTTTGCCCCACACCGTGCCCGGCCAGCCGTCGTCCGAGGCAGGATGCCGGCTGGCCGACCCGCCCGGCTCAAGATTCAGGACGCAGGACTCAAGGCTTTCGGGTAGTGGGTTGTTTGGCAGGGTAGGGACGACCTGCTGGTCGTCCGTGGCCGCGCAGCAGCGCGGCCCTACCATTCAAACTGCCGGCGAACGATTCAACGCAGCCCACTACCGCCTTTCGACGCAAACCCTGAAACATCAAACCCCAAACTGAAGACATGGCCAAAACCAAACTCGCCCTCAAGGAACTCACCGTCCTGCAGTTGATGGAGCTGACGGACAAGATCATGGGCCGCATGACCGGCAACGCGAACTTCACCACGCCTAGCCCCGCACTGGCGGACATCCAGGCCGCGCGCGACACCGTGGACACGACCAACAACGCCGCCGAAGCCGCCCGCAGCGTCTCCGTCCAGCGCACACAGGAGCGCGACACCGCCGTGGCGGCGCTCGAGGACGGCCTCACCGCGCTCGCCGCCTATGTGGACAACAAGTCGCAGGGCGACGAGGCCAAAATCCGCAGCAGCGGCATGGACGTGCGGGCGGACAACGCGCCGGTGGGAACATTGCCGCAAGTGTCGAACCTCACTGTCACGACCGGCGACCAGGACGGCGAACTCGACGCGTCGTGGGACCGCATCAAGGGCGCGCGCGTGTATGAGGTGCAGACAAGCGCAGACCCGTTCAGCGCGACGAGCTGGCTGACGCGCGCCTCGGTGACGGCATCCAAGGCGACGCTGCTCAACCTGCCCAGCGGCACGAAAGTGTGGGTGCGCGTGCGCGCCATCGGCACCGCCGGCCCCGGCCCGTGGAGCGACCCCGCCATCAAAACCGTGCCGTAAGGCGACGGGCATTGTTACTCGCAAAAGGTGCGGATGAATTCATCCGCGCCTTTTTCTTTGTTCGCGAGGGAAGCGCGCGGGCGCGATTCGGAGGATTACGGTAGGACTTCGCGGCATTTTTGGATGGACTTCTCCGCGAGTTGACCGTGAACTATCCCCTCCCTGAACGCAGGGCAGGCGTAGCTGTCTCACTCACCCAGATGAGCAAGAACAAATCGAAGTCGCAGGATTCAAAAGGCAATTCATCTGCCCAGAACAAGCCCGCGTCCCCTGCTCCGCCGAATGGAGGATCGAAGCCTCCCGAATCCACGGCACAAGCATCGCCTCCGGTTCCGCCGGTGAAGCCTCCCGCGCTGTTCCGCCGCACGGACTGGCTGACGGCAGGGGTGACTACGCTGCTGTGCTTCGTGGGTTACATGCTCACGCTGTCGCCGGACCTGACGTTGCAGGACTCCGGCGAACTGGCGACGGGTTCGTTCTGGGCCGGCGTGCCGCATCCGCCGGGGTATCCGCTGTGGACGGTTTGGACGTGGCTCTTCACGGAACTGCTGCCGTTCGGAAACGTGGCGTGGAAGGTGTCGGTCGCGACGGCGGTGTCGGCCTCGGTCGCGTGCGGTTTGCTGGCGCTGATGACGTCGCGCGGTTGCAGCATGATTTTGGAGAGCATCGAGGAGTTCAAGGCGATTGACCGGCGGCTGGAGAACGCGCTGTGCGTCGCGGCGGGCTGGGTGGCGGGAACGCTGCTGGGCTTCAACGGCTTCATGTGGAGCCAGGCGGTGATCGTCGAGGTGTATCCCTTCAGCGTGGTGTCGTTGATGCTCGTGCTGGTGTTCCTGATGCGGTGGATTCACGCGCCGGAGCAGCGGCGCTACCTCTACTGGGCGTGGTTCTTTTTTGGCGTGTGCTTCACGAACCACCAGACGCTCATCGTTGCGGCAATGGGCATCGAGGTGGCCGTGCTCGCGCGCGATCCGCGCTTGGGACGCGACTTGTTTTTCTGGAACAGCGTGTTCTTCCTCGTCGGCCTCGGAATCAAGGCGTTCTTGTCCGCCGGCTTTCTCGGCAACCCGGCGGTGTTCACGATGTTCCTCTTCATCGGCACGGCATCCATCGCGACGACGATGTGGTATGGGGTGAAGGGAACCTGGGAAGGCAAGCTCGCGGTGCTCGTGGTGTATCTGCTTATCGCGGCGTTCATCTGGGTCTCGTGGAATGCGGCGGTCGTCGAGGAGGCGAAGCAGGCCGCGCTCGGCGCGACGCGTTCGGGTGCGGCGATGAAGTTCATGATGTTCTTCCAAGTGGTCGCGTTCAGCGCGCTGCTTGGCGTGTCGTTTTCCGGCAAAGGCCCGGAGCGCGTGTGCTCGCATGTTGGGCCGGCGTTCATCGGCCTCGTGCTGTGTTCGATTCTCGGCGCGTCATTTTATTTTTACATGCCGCTGGCCTCGATGAGCAACCCGCCGATGAACTGGGGCTATGCGCGCACCATCGAGGGCTTCATCCACGCGCTGACTCGCGGGCAATATGAGAAGACCAACCCCACGACCGAATTGCAGCGCTGGATTGACCAGCTCACCATGCTCAAGGAAGGGGCGATGGAAGAGTTCACGCCCGTGCTGCTCGTGCTCGCGGTGGTGCCGTTCCTCTTTCTGATGCGGATGAAGCAGCGCGAAAAGGCGTGGCTCATCGGGCTGGCGAGCACCTACTCGTGTCTCGCGTTCATCCTCATCTTTCTGCTCAACCCGTCGCCCGACCGCCAGACGCGCGAGTTGACAAAGGTCTTCTTCACCGCGTCGCACGTGATGATCGCGGCGTGCATCGGCTACGGCATCGCGCTCGTCGGCGCGTGGCTCTCGCAATCGTATGAAACGCGGCGCCGGCCCTTCCTCCTCTGTCTGGCGGCCGCGGCGGGCCTGGCCATGTATCACGTCATCGTGGTTTACAGTTCGGGCGAAAGCCTGCGGTTGCCGCCGAAGAATGCCTTCGAATCGTTATGGGAACTCCTCACCTCCCTGCCCGCCGAGCCGAGCCAATACTGGCTGGACCGCTTCTCCGCGGGCTTTGGCCTCGGATGGGTCGCCTTGCTCGTGCTGGGTTTTGTCGTGGCACGCCGCAAGGCGCCACTCTCGCTGCTCATCGGCGTGCTCGCCATCGCGCCCGCGCAATCCATCATCTCGCACTGGTTCAAGAACGAGCAGCGCGGCCACATGTTCGGCTACTGGTTCGGCCACGACATGTTCACGCCGCCGTTCGTGAGCAAGAAGGACGGCAAGCTCACCTACGATCCTGTCGAGCGCGCCGAGCGCCTCAAGGCCGGCGACAAGCTCGTCTATCCCGAAATGGCGCGCGACGCGGTGCTGTTCGGCGGCACGGATCCGGGACGCTTCTGCCCGACTTACATGATTTTCTGCGAGAGCTTCACGCCGGCGAAGGACAAGCCGCGCGATCCGGCCTTTGACCGGCGTGATGTCTATATCATCACGCAGAACGCGCTCGCGGATGCCACTTACCTCATGTATATCCGCGCGCACTTCAACCGCAGCACGCAGAAGGACCCGCCGTTTTTCCAGGGCGCGGTGAACTACTTCGTCGGCAGCATACAGGACAAGTTGATGGGTCCGCTGGATTTCCAGCTCAAGATGGAGAACAAGCCGCACCAGACGAATAATCTCGAACGTGTCGTCGGCTTTTTGGGCAACATCATCACGCCCGTCGTGCGTCCGCTGGACAACGTCTTCACCAATCTTGGCGACCACATCGAGAAGCGCCGCCGCGTCGGAGACTCATTCTTCAAGGAGAGTGATTTCCTCGATGCGAAAGGCTTTGCCGCGAAACTCTCCAAGCATGACGACGCCTTGTCGAAGTTCCTCTTTGAAAATCTTTCCAAGGACACACAGCAGCTTCTCTCCTCCGCGCCCGAGGACAAGCGCACGCGCCGCGCGCTCGCACGCGACCTCAACGCGCTCATGGACAATGAGTTTCTCGCCGTCCATCGCGAGGAAGACCTCAAGCCGCAGCTTCTCGCCGCCGAAAAGGACCTCTCAGAAATCAAACTCGTCGCCAACGGAACGCTCGTCACGCCCGGCCCGTCGCTCGATGCCGAGCTGCGCGCGCGCAATTACTGGCTCAAGGACAACGACGGCAAGGACCGGCTGCTCAAAGAATTCACCGTGCGTCTGCAAACGAAGCGCGACGCGCTGGCGAAGGAATCCGAGCGCGTCTCGCAAGTTCCGAGGCTTTACGAGACGAACCGCTTCGCCGGCGTGAAACTTTCCGAGCGCCTTCAGCGCTTCATCAAGGAGAACCCCACGGTTCATTCCCGCGTGCGCCTCGACCGCTTGTTGCTCGAGGAGGCGTATCCAAAGATGTTCGCGGCCAGTCCCGGCGGTGTTTATCCCGACTTGGAGATTCACACGTCATCCGTGGCGGATTCGCAAAGGGCGTTCAACGACTACGTGGACGACGTGAAGCGCCGGCTCGATCACGACCGTGACAAGCCCACCGAACCCAAGCAGATGAAGCCCGGCGAGGAAGTGCGTTGGGACGGGATGCACCTGTCCGTGCAGGGACAGGTCGCGGTGATGGCCATCAACGGCCTGCTGACTTCAAACATTTTCGCCGCCAACCCGGACCACGAGTTCTACGTCGAGGAGAGCTTCCCGCTGGACTGGATGTATCCCTACCTCACACCGCACGGGAACATCATGAAGATCAACCGCCAGCCGCTCGCCGAGCTGACGGATGAAATCATCCAGCGCGACCACGAGTTCTGGAGTCATTACTCCGAGCGCTTCATCGGGAACTGGATCACCTACGACACGCCCGTCTCCAACATCTGCGTCTGGGCCGAGAAGGTCTATGACCATCACGATTACACGGGCTTCACCGGCGATCCCGCGTTCATCCGCGACGACGACGCGCAGAAGGCCTTCAGCAAACTGCGCAGCGCCGTGGCCGGCGTTTATTACTGGCGCATCAACGCGCACATGGGAAATCCCGCCGCGCAACAGAAGATGATCAAGGAGGCTGAGTTCGCCTTCAAACAATCCTTCGCGTTCTGCCCGTTCAGCCCGGAGGCGCTTTTCCGATTCAGCAATCTCCTCATCAGCATGGCGAGCATGGAGGCCGCCCGAGGCAATGTCCTCGGTGCGAAACAGCACATGGCCGATGCCATCCAGATTTCGCGGACATTCCTCAAGCTCGACCCCTACAACATTTCCGCGCGCGGCCTGCTCGACAATCTGCTGGAGATGAACAAACAATTTGAGCGCCACGGCGCGGCGCAGCAAGAGGCGCGCACAAAAGCCGACCAGCTCGCAACCGCGGCGAAAGCCAACCCCACCAACGTCCAGAACGCCCTCGCGCTCATCTCCGTCTACATACAGATGGGCCAGACGAACAACGCGCTCACGGAGATGGACAAGGTTCTCACGAATCCGGCCGCCGATGTCGGGACGCTTCTTGGCATTTCCTCGCTCTATCAGCAAATGGGCCAGGAGCAGCGCCGCATCCAGGCGGGCCAGCGCGCCGTGCAAGTCGGCGAGCGCGCCCTGACGCACCCAAACCCGGATGCGCAAAGCCTCATGCTTCTGGCGCAAGCCTACGCCTCCGTGCCGGACACCAACAACGTCCGAAAACTCGAAGTGACCATGATGCGGCTCAATCAGATTGCGCCGGGCAATCCCGAAGCGCTCTATGATCTGGCCGCCATCCAGGTCGCCCTGGCCAAGACCAACGAGGCCATTATGACGCTAAGGCAGGCCATCGCCTACAGCGACCAGCGCCTCGCCGCGGCGAAGACGAACACGGCTGGCCTCAATGACATCCGGAAGATTCTATCCTCGGACGGCCGTTTTCAGTCATTGAGGGGCAACCCGCAGTTTGTCCAGCTCGTGATTCCGCCGCAGGCTGCGCCGCAGCAGCCCATCCGTCCACCGCTTCTGGCTCCGCCTAAGTGACCACTCAACTGCGCCCCGCGGCGGCAATGAAGGGCTTGAGTTCTTCCATGAGTTTCGCGAAGCCTTCGAGCGTGAGCTGTTGCGCGCCGTCGCTCCACGCCTCGGCCGGATTCGGATGCACTTCAATCAGCAGCGCGTCCGCGCCCATCGCCACCGCGCCCTTGCACAGTGAAACCACGAGGTCGGCGCGGCCCGCGCCCTGGCTCGGATCAATCACGACCGGGCAGTGCGACTCGTTCTTGATGCTTGGAATTGCGGAGAGGTCGAGCGTGTTGCGCGTGTAGTTCTCGAAGGTGCGGATGCCGCGCTCGCAGAAGAGGAGGTTCGGGTTTTCGTTCGAGAGGATGTATTCGCCCGCGAGCAGCCACTCCTCGATGCGCATGGAGAGGCCGCGCTTGAGCAGCACGGGCTTGCCTGTCTTCGCCGCGGCGATGAGGAGCTGAAAATTCTGCGCGTTGCGAGCGCCGATCTGCAAGATGTCCGCGTATTCCGCAACCATCTCGGCGTGATCCTCGGAAAGCAGTTCGGTGATGACCGCGAGGCCGGTTTCCTTGCGCGCCTTGGCGAGCAGCTTCAACCCTTTTTCGCCGAGGCCCTGAAATTCGTAAGGCGACGTGCGCGGCTTGAACGCACCCCCGCGCAGCACCACGGCGCCAGCTTTCTTCACCGCGTGCGCGGTTGTGAGCAACTGTTTCTCGCTCTCGACCGAGCATGGGCCGGCCATGACGGTGAGTTTCAAGCCGCCAATCACGACGCCGTTTGGCAGCGTCACGCTGGAGTTGGCAGGATGCGCCTCGCGGCTGACGAGCTTGAAGCGTTTCTGGATGGGCGTGACGCTCTCGACCTGCGGCCACGCGGTGAGCGTCTCGAGGTTCTGATGCGTCCGCTCGTCGCCGATCGCGCCGATGACGGTGCGCGCGACGCCGCGCATGACGTGCGGGCGGTAGCCGAGCTTGCGAATCTCCGCGAGCACGGCGGCCTCCTCCTTGCGGGTGATGTGGGGTTTGAGGACGATGATCATGTTGTCTTTGTGCGGGCCGCGTGTGGCTCAAATGCAAAAGCCGCAGGCGGGCACCTGCGGCTTGTGGGATGTCGTGGTTTCGTTCAACGCAGCCCGAAGCGCAGGTTGGTCGGGCGGAAAAAAAATCCGTCCGAAGTCTCGCGCCAGTAATAAAGGCTGCTGCTGTTCATTACGGAATAAAGCTCGCAGAAAGCCAGTGAAGCGTCAATGCGCGACTTCCGCCCACAGGAAAACGGCCGTTGAATCCAAATGCCTTCAACCCGGCGCAAATTCGTCAGAAGAAGAATGTTTTCAATTGCGACGCCGTTCACTTGACCCTGCCACGGCGTGCCCCTACTATCGCGCTCCTGAATGATGAGACGTTGGCTGATTTTTTTGAGCGTGTCGGTCGTGGCGCTTTTGCAAGCGTCGGCGGCAATCCCGACTGGGCCTTACGAGGCCAACCGCATCCTGGTGCTGGTGAACGACGCGGTCGTCACCGACAAGGACGTGCGCGCCTACATCGAGGAAAACTACAAAACGGTCCACCGCCTTTACGGGGACAAGCCGGACGAGTTCGCGCAGAGGGCCGAGCGCCTCTGGCGCGACGGCATCCAGGAGCTGGTCAACCGCCAGCTCGTGCTTGATGACTTCAAGAAGTCCGGCCTCATCCTGCCTGAGAGCGTGATTGACGATTTCATCAACTCGCGCATCAAGGAGAATTACACCGACCGCGCGACTCTCGCCAAGTCGCTCCAGGCCGAGGGCACGACTTACGAAAGTTTCCGGCAAAACTTGAAGGACAATTTCATCGTCGAGCAGATGTATCTGCGAAACATTTCCTCCGCAATCAACGTGTCGCCCTACAAGGTGGAGACATATTACAACGAGCACACGAATGATTTCCTGGTGCCCGACCAGATCCATCTGCGCACCATCGTGCTGCTCAATCCCAACCCGCAGGACACTTCCCGTCTCAAGCTCGCGTATGAAATCCACCGCAAGCTCACCGAAGGCGCGGAGTTTGCCGAGATGGCTGGCATTTATTCCGACGGCTCGCAGCGCGCCGCGAAGGGCGACTGGGACTGGGTCGGCGAAAACAACATCAACCCCGGCCTCTGGACCGCGGCGAAAAGCCTCGCTCCGCGCAAGTTCAGCGGCGTCATCGGCCGCGCTCGGTTGAACGAAAAGGAATTCTGGTTCTACGATTACGACAGCGGCGGCAACATCGCCCACGGACGCAAGTTCGCCGAACGCGAAGTTGCCGTCCCGAACGAAAACCGCACGCGCAAGACGGAGGTTCTTGTCGAAGACCGGGACTTCAAGCCCGCTGACGCGACCGAGCCGGTGCAGGAGTTTTATCTCGTCTTTGTCGAGGAGAGGCGCCCCACGCACACAAAACCGATCGCCGATGTGCGCGCGGAAATCGAGAACACGCTCATCAACCGTGAGCGCGCCCGGCTCCAGCAACGCTACATCGAGCGGCTGCGCAAGACCGCCTTCGTCCGCTACTTCCCCGACTGACGCGCCGCGCCTCCGCGCGCCGTCCGCCACCTCATGTCAGTCCGCATCGGTATCCCGCTCGGCGACGCGACCGGCATCGGCCCCGAAGTCGCGCTTAAAGCCGTGGCGGCTGAAGCGCAAACTGACCGCGCGGAATTTCTCCTCATCGGCAGCAAAGCCGTCATCGAGCAAACGAAGTCCCGACTTGATCTCACGATACCGTTGTGTGTGCGGCTGCTCGAAACGGGCGTGAAGCAATTGCCATCGAATCTCCGGCAAGGGGCAGCCGAGGCGGCGAATGCCGCGCTCGCATGGCTCCGCGAGGGCGCGCAACTCTGCCTGAGCGGGGAACTCGACGCGCTCGTCACCGCGCCAGTGAACAAGGAAGCCATCATTCGCGCTGGAAACGCCTTCACCGGACAAACGGAATTTCTTTCCAATCTCGCGGGCACGACGCGCACGGCGATGATGTTGCTCGGTCACGATGACCGCGGGCGCTGGCTGCGAGTTGCTCTCGTCACCACGCACCTGCCCTTGCGCCGCGTCGCAGATGCCATCACGCAGGACAAGGTGGAGTTGGCGATTGAACTCGCCGAGCGTGCCTGTTGCGATCTCGGCCTGCCGCGCCGGCGCGTCGCAGTTTGCGGCCTCAACCCGCACGCGGGCGAAGGCGGGCAGATGGGCGACGAGGAAATTCGCATCATCGCGCCCGCAGTTAAACAAACACGCAGTCACGGTCTCGACGTTGTCGGCCCGCTTGCCGCCGACACGGTTTTTCATCACGCGCTGCGGGGGGATTTCGACGCCGTGGTGGCGATGTATCACGATCAGGGGCTTGGCCCGATGAAGATGATCGGCTTCGAGACGGGCGTGAACTGGACGCTCGGCCTGCCGTTCATCCGAACGTCACCCGACCACGGCACGGCCTACGACATCGCGGGCAAGGGTGTGGCGGATCCATCCAGCATGATCGCGGCAGTGCGCCTGGCAAAACAACTTGCGGAAAATCGCGCTGCGAAAGCGCGTTGAATCAAGACCTCTCGGAAGAAGAAAACCGCAAAATCAAATTACGCCGGCGGCACGGCAGGCGGGGAGTTCGGAGAGAGCTTGATGACGGCGTCGCGCATTTCCTTGCCGGGCTTGAATTTCACGACGGCGCGCGCCGGGATCGGCACATCGGTTTCCGGTGCGTTTGGGTTGCGACCAACGCGGGCCTTCCGAACTTTCACCTCGAACACGCCGAAATTGCGCAGCTCGACGGTCTGCCGCTTCGACACCGCCGCTGAAATGTGATCAAGCGTTTTCTGCACGACCGCATGAACTTCCTGCTGCGGCATGCCGGTTTCCGCACTGATCCGCACCACCAGGTCGCGTTTGGTCATAAGCGCGATAGCACGTGTTGTTAGGCGTTAGGTTGTGGAATTCGGGGGGACTTGTAACGCTGCAAGCGGGAATGGTCAAGCACGCTCTTAACACCACCTTTCACGCGCTGAAAGAAACGGGGAGAATACTACTTCGGGGCTTGCGCGCCCTTTTCCTCAACGAGCTTGCGGCGCGCGAGATAGGACTTGAGGAACGTGTCCACCGGCGCCTCCTGCCACGCGGTCAGCCAAAGGTCGCCGAGCAGTTGCGCGGCGGCGAGCAGTTGTTTTTGAAGCAGCTCCTTTCCGGCGAGTCCCTGCTCGTCGTTGCCGGAGAGGCGGCCGTCCTTGTCGTATTCGTAAAGCGTCTCGACGAGCTTGAACTGCTCGCCGATGAAGTGCATCGCCTCGGGGAATACGTCCTCGTGCTTCGCCGCCGGGTCGAGCCACACGGGTTTCGCGGGGCGGAGCTGCGACTTCAACTTCGCAAAATCAACGCCAACCTTGCCGAGATAACCGCCGTCAATCCACGCGTGGAACGACGTGCGCGTGCTGTAGCCCTTGGGATTGTCGCCGACCCAGCCGTTGTAATGCCGCGTCGTGTGCAGCGGCTGCGCGGCGTCGCCAGCGAAGTGCCCCATGCAGCCCATGATGTAGATGATGTTCTGATGCGCGTTCGTGATTTCCTCCGGCCTGCCGCCGTTCTCCTCGAAGGTCTTGAGATATGAGAACGCCGACTTGAGCTTGGCCTGATACTCCGTGATCGTCCACGGCAGCAGCCCCGGCAACTCGCGCGTGTGGTCTTGATTTCTCGCCGGGTCAATCGGCGGGAAGCGGTCCGGGTGCGCCGCGCGCGCGGCATACACGTGCGCGATGAAAAGATAGCGGAAGTGCGGCAGCTCGGCGGGCTTGAGCGCGAGCGGCTCCAACTCCTCGACATCGAAATAATGATCCGGGCCGTTGAAGTGACGCAGCGGCTGCTCGCTTGTGTTGCGCCAGCGATCCGGCTCGCCGCTGAGGAACGCGACGCGCTCCTGCGCCTCGGCCGTGCGGACGAACGCCGGATAATTTGTCGGCAGCGAAGAAAGCGCGAGCAGATTGATGCTGCGATGGCCCTCGTAATCCCAAGCAAAGCCGGAAACCGCAGAAGCGAACAACACGACACAGCCCAAAACGGCGGAATGAAATTTCATGCAATGGGGAGATGGACGCCTGACGAGTTGCGGGTGTTCAGGCGTTTAAGGAAACTGCCGGTATTCGGCTGATGACAGCGCGATCAAAAATGAAAAGCAGGATTCCAAATCACAGGCCCGGTGAGCGATTCGCTTTGAGCGGCCGTTCCTCCAAAGTTTCCGCCATTCGTAATAGCCTGTCGCTTGTAATACTCAGCATGCCCTTCAACGAAAGCAATGATACCACCTCCGTTATGACGTGATGCAAAACTTCTCCACCGATTGGCCGGATTAACGGAATTAAAAGTATTTGGCGCCGGTGGAGAACCAGTCCACTCTGTGGTAGGACTAAAAGTCGTATCATACATCATTACAGTGCTGCTTGGTTTCGGTATCGCCACCAACCGCGGCATATCGGGCCAGCCGGGATTGCCACCGGCCTGCCGCAAATCCAAGTTAAAACCCCAACTGAAAAATCCATACTGGCCTCCCATGCTTACAGTTCCATCATCGGCCCCGTAAAACCTGGCCCCCGTGCAATGCCACACCTTGGGCTGGTTGTTGCCCGGGAAAGGTAGATTTGCGGAATTGGCAGAAAATACTGTCGTGCCGGGTGATGTCCAGTAATTCGACAACGGTTTCTGGCCCATCCCGGAATAAGGCAGCAGATTAAACCATGAGGCAGGATCATTCGGAGTCCCCGTCGGATACGGATTGCCGTTATATGTAAAGACATTCCCCGGAGCGTATAGCCCATTCTGCCCCATTCCGTCGCGTGGAACCTTGTCATCGTTGTCGCTATTGTAAACTTGGAGGGTCAAACCCCATTGCTTGGCGTTGTTCAGACACGAAGCCTGTTTGGCCTTGTTCTTCGCATTTGCCAGCGCGGGCAACAGCATCGCTGCCAGAATCGCGATGATCGCGATGACGACGAGAAGTTCGATGAGTGTGAACGCGAAGTCATTCCGGTGGGAAGCTGTCTGGTCTTGTGTCATGGCTGGGCAGCGTTGAAGTTCAATTTTAGCATTGGCAAAACTGCACACGGATTTCTGATGGCGCGCAAACTAGCACCCGCTCCACGACGCGCAACTGAAAACTTGCAACGTCCACGTGACGAAATGATGGCGCGAAATGCGCGTCACTTCCGCTCACTCAGCACTGCGCCGAAGCGCAGCCCGCGCGTGCTCACGCGCACTTCGCCGAAATTGAAATTTTCCATCACGGCCTCGTAAATGACCGCGCCAAACAGAATCACATCAGCGCGCTTCGGCGGCAGGCCGGACAGCTCGCGCCTTTGCGCCAGCGGCAGGCTCCAGAGACGTTCGCGCTGCTCCGCAACGCGTGCCCGTGTGAGTCGCGTCGCCTCGATGCGAGCGCGGTCGAAGTCGCTCATCCGATGTTCCATGCGCGCAAGGATGGTCGTGGTGCCGCCCGTGCCAACGAGCAGCACATCACCCGCGCGGCGACGCATGACTTCAAGCGCGGGCGTCAAAGTCTCGCGCACTTCACCGTCGAGGAATTCCTTCACACGGCGACGACACGCGGCGAGTTCTCCATGCGCCGGCGGGTCGGACGGAGGAAGTTCCTCCAGCAGCCGCACGGAGCCAATCGGGAAGCTGCGGCAGAATTTCGGCTCGTCTCCTTCGCCGAGAATGAACTCGGTGCTTCCGCCGCCGACATCGAGAATCAGCAACGGTCTGCCCGCGAGCGCCGGATCGCTGCTCACGCCACGAAATGCAAACACCGCCTCCTGGTCGCCTGTGATGACTTCGAGCGGCAGGCCGGCGGCGCGTTGGACGGCATCGGCGAGTTCGGACGCATTGAGCGCGTCACGCGCGGCGCTCGTCGCGATCACGCGCGGCGGAGGGGAGTGAAGTTCCCTTGCGCGGGTGGCAAAGTCCGCCACGGCTTGCGCGGTGTGCGCAATGGCATCGGGCTGAAGCCTGCGCGTCTGGTAGAAACCGCGCCCGAGGCGCGTCTGCTCGCTTTGTTCGAGGACGGGCAGGATTTCGCCGCCGCGCACATCGGCGACGAGGAGCTTCACGGAATTGGTGCCGACATCAATGACCGACTTGCGGACAGGCGGGGAGAATGGAGGATGGAGGATGGAGGATGGCGAAGATGACATGGGATGGTTATGGCTTCGCTGATTTGCAAAAGTCGTCGGCGCGCTCGATCATGCGGTTCAACATCGCGCCGATGCTCTGCCATGCAGCGTCCATCTCTTGAAACTTGGCGGGAGTGATGTATTGGCAGTTCAAGGCGTGATCCAGCCATGCCTGTGTTTCCATCGCTTCGCCGAGAGCCTCGTCAATCTTGTTCACAAATGACGCCGGATAACGCCGCCGCGCCCAAGCTTCTGCTATCATCGCGTTCACGGCGCGCGAGGAACGCCGCATCTGGTCGGTCAACGAATACCGCTCTTCAGACGGGAAGCTTTTGCTGACTTGGTAGACGAGCCGTGCCTGCTCGCGCGCCAGTTGGTAGACATTCAAGTCACGAAAGCTTCGTATCGCTGCCATCGGCCATCCTCCATCCTCCACTTTCCATCCTCGTCGTCATTTGCTTTCCTTCCGCGCGAGGACGGCGGCGCCGGTGATGCCCGCGTCGTCACCAAGTTTCGTCGCGATGATTTCAATGCCTTTGGACGTGCCAGGCAGCGCATAATCGTGCGCGGTTTCGACGACCACGGCCATCATTTCATCGGCGAGCTGTTCCATGACGCCGCCACCGAGCACGACGACTTCGGGGTTGAAGAAGTTGATGATGTTCGCGACGGCAATGCCGGTGTATTCAGCGGCCTCCTCGACAATCTTCTCAACCAGTTTGTCGCCGCGGCGGATGGCCTTGCGCAAATCGCCGCTGCGCAGGTCAACAAGCTCGGGACCGAGCATGTCGGTGAGCACTGTCTTCTGGCCGTCCTTCACGGCTTCGCGGATTTTACGGAAGAGCGCGGTGCGGCTGGCGAGCGCCTCGAAGCAGCCCTTGTTGCCGCAGCCACACTTGGGGCCGTTGACCTCGATGACCATGTGGCCGATCTCGCCCGCAGTGTGGTTGAAACCGGAAAAAAGCTTGCCGTCAATCATCAACCCGCCGCCGATGCCGGTGCCGAGGAAGATACCGACGAGCGAGCGCGGCTTGCGATCCAGTTCTGTCTCAAAGACGCCGAGCGTGCAGACGTTGCAGTCGTTCTCGACGAAAATGGGAAGGTCGAGATGCTTCTCCAAATCCTTTCGCAGCGGCACGTCCTCCCACTTGAGGTTCGGCGCAAAAATCATGCGGCCCTGCTCCGGGTCAATCGCGCCGGGCGCGCCGATGCCGACGGCGCGGACGTTCTCCGTCCGCAGGTCGCACTCATCAACCGCCTCCTGAACGCAGCGCGCCACGCGCTCAATGACTCCCGAAGGGCCGCGCTCGGGCTTGGTGCTCATCTTCACCTTGCCGAGGCACTTGAGCTGCGAGTCGAAGACGCCGGCGAGGATCTTCGTCCCGCCGAGGTCCACGCCGACGTAATGGTCACGCTTGGTGTTTGAGTCCGCCATGATTCACTTTCCCGCGAGCACTTTTTCGATGCGGCCGCGAAGTTCCTGGTTGATTTCCTCGTGCGAACGGCTGCCGTCCAAAATCGTGAAGCCGTAGATGGATTGCAGGTATTTGAACTGCTTCGCCATGCGCGACTGGTATTCGAGGAAGCTGTCGAACATGTCGCGCGACAGGCCGAGGTCCATGCCGCTCTCCCAGTAATCGAGCGCGTGCTTCTTCGTGAACGTGCGCTGCACCAGCTCGGGCGGCGGGACGTTGAGATAGAACACCGCGTCGGGCACGAGTGCGATGCCGTAGAGATTTTTCAGCCATTCCTCGTCCATGCCGCGGACCATGTTGCGTGCCATGAGCGTGTAGATGTAACGGTCGGCAAGCACGACGAAGCCCGCCTTGAGCGCGGGCAGGATCACGTTCTCCAACTGGTCGGCGAAATCCGTCGCGTAAAACAAACTCAGCGTCATGCGGCTCAAGATGTTTCCGTTCTGCGCGAGGTCGAGTTCCTCGCTCACGAGCGTCGAGCGCTTGAGGCCGACCTGCGATGTCGCGTGGCCGCTGGCTTCGAGCCACTGCACCAATCCCGCAATCTGTGTCGAGCGGCCCGAACCATCCGCGCCCTCGACGACGATGAGCTTGCCCGTCAGCCGGTCGAGGTCCACGCCCGGCAGGCCGTGCCCGTAGAAGCGCTTGCGCGTCGGCTTGGGGATGATGACCTGCGGCGCGGCGTGCGGGCCGTTCTTCGCGGGCTTGGAAATTCGCTTCGGCATGGCGTCAGGATTTTTGCGGCGCGAACGTGTTGAGGTTCACCCTGCTGGCGATGAGCTGGCGCACGAGCTGTTGCTGCGTCTCGACCGACTTGTCCGCGTCAATGACAAGGAAATTGAACTCCGTGCTCATCGCAAGATATTGCTCTAGGATGCGACCCTGAAAAATGCGGAAACTCTCCTCGGGATCGTTCGACAACTTCATGTCCATGCCCGCCTCGAAGTATTTCAGTTGCGGCCGGCCGTCGAGGATGCGGTGCAGCGACACGTCCAAGCTGGCCTTGAAAAAGAACGTGAGATCCGGCAGCGCGGCGAAGTTGTAGATGCCGCGCACCCATTCGGGCCGGCAGCCGCGCACCGTGTCGCGCGCGAACGCCGTGAAGATGTAGCGGTCGCACAGCACGAGGTAGCCGGCGCGCAGCAACGGCACGAGCTGGCGCTCGTAACGGTCGGCGAAGTCCGTCGCATGAATGAGGCTGAACGTCGTCGGCGTGAGCAGGGTCATTTTTTTGCCCTTGCTCGTGGCGGACTTGACCAGCTCCGACGAGTTCCATTCGCTGAAAAAAACCTTCAACCCCTGCAATTCGAGCCAGCGCTTAAGCAGGTAAATCTGAGTGGACTTGCCGGAGCCGTCGAGTCCTTCGACCGCAATGAGCCGGCCGGGAAAATTCAATTCGGCGAAGGTTTTTATCATTCGCGGCAAATATTTATCGCGAGTTTGGACCGAAATCCGACTCGCAAGTGCGCTGCGTCATAGTCCAACCAGTTGCGCCATCACGCCAAACGAGCCGAGGCTCATCCGCGTGACGAAGGCGGGGACAACGGGGAAAAAATTCCACACGGTGATCAGGATGATGAAACCGAAGCGGCAAATCTTCCAGTAGGTTTCGTAACTCATGCCGACGAGGTGCTGCATCACGTGCGAGCCGTCGAGCGGCGGGATCGGCACGAGATTGAAAAAGCAGAGAAACAGGCTTTGCACGGCAAGAGAGTAGCACATCTTTTGAAGCAGCAGGATGTTCGCCACCTCGCCCACCTTGATGAGGCCGACGAGGATAGCGGCGAGAAGCAAATTCATCATCGGCCCGGCCATTGCGATGAGCGTGTCGTCGAGGCGCGGCTGCCGCAGGTTGGCGATGTTGACCGGGACCGGCTTTGCCCAGCCGATGATGAAGCTGGAAAGTCCCGAACCCGCCGCCGACAAAAAGAACGCAAGCAACGGCAGCGCCACCGTGCCGATCGGGTCAATGTGGACGAGCGGGTTCAGCGACACGCGGCCCTCGCGCTTTGCCGTGTCGTCACCGCACTTGAGCGCCACCCACGCGTGCGCCCACTCGTGCGGCGTGAGCAGCGCGATGAAGCCGAGATAAAAAATTAAAAACGTGATGAAACTGTCCACGCGCGCAAAAAGTTAGCAGACCGGCTTCTGCCGCAAAGCCAATTCGAGTTTAGCCGCGAAACTTGTCAATGTCGCGCCACTGCCAGCGCCACCGCACCCGCGACAGCAAGCGCGCCGCCTGCGAGCGAGCGGCGGGTCGGCTTCTCGCCCTCCATCCACGCCGTGAACGGTATCACCACGAGCGGCGTGAGCGCCACGATGGGCAGCACGACGCCGGTAGCTGTCGTCTTGAGTGCCCACTGGAAGCAGCTCACTCCGAACGTCGGCCCGGCGAGCGAATTTATCACGAGCCACGGCCAGGCCTTGCGCCACTTTTCGCGCGAGGCGGGCAGATCAATCTCATCGTCGGAAATCGTGCTGCGTCCGTGCGCGAGCAGCCAGCCGCGCTTCACAACGAGCAGGCAAATCCCTGCGATAATGACACCACCGATGATGCGTTGATACGACGCTGCAAGTCCACTGATGTCCTCGCCGGCATTGCGCGCGACGTCAAATGCCTTCCGGCTCAACACCGCTCCCCAAGCCTGCCCGCACGCGGCGAGAAATCCCGCGAGCAGCCCCGGCCAGAACCTTCGCGCCTCGATGTGCAGGTGTTCGCCCGGCGCGAGTGCGACGGCCACGCCTGCGAGAATGATGCCCGCGCAGGCGATCTCCACCGTGCTCAACGTCGTGCCCAGCCAGAGCCATTCCGTCAACGCGGCGACCGGCGCGGCGAGACAGTTCACCATGAGCACGGACAGCCGGGTTCCAATCCGCGGCAACGCTTGAAAAAAGGACACATCTCCCAGCCCAAAGCCGACGCAGCCGCTCAACAGAAAAATGTGAAAACTGCTCCCAACGAATCCGTCTCCGAAGAGGCGCGCGTAGATCGCAAGGAACAACGCCGCAAGCGAAAGCCGCCAGAAGTTCGCCTCCGTGCCGCCCATGAACTTCGCCGTCCGCGCCGCCGTGACCGCGGACAGCGAGAACAAAACAGTGGCCAGCAGGGCGCCAAACATGAGGCGAAGGTGTTAGTCGCCTCGGCCCGGCTTGTCACGCTGAGAAATGCTTTCGCGGGTCCACCGCCGCGATGATGACGCTCACCGATTTTTGGTTGAAGCCCTTGAAACCGCCCCTGCGCTGGAGGTTTTCGAGATGGCTGCCGATGGCGCCGTTCGTCACGAATTCATCAAACTGTTCCTTCGTAATGGAACCGGCGTCGAGCAGTCGTTGCGGGCGAATGAGCCGCACGGGCCAACGCTCGCCTTCCGTGAAGGCTTGGCGCAAAAATTCAAAATCAGAGAAAGGCTTCATCGTCTGCACGCCTTCCTTCGCGAGTTGTTCGCGCAGGAGGCAATGATCAAAGCGTGCTTCGAGATGGTGCATGCCGGCTTCGAGAAAACTGTCGCCATGCAAGCCTGTCCAAAGGCCGACGGTCCCGAGAGTCTTTGTCTCCGGCAGCGGGATGCGCGAGAAATCCAACTCGCGTTCCTCCGGCAGCAGATCCACGTCCGCGAACACAACAACCGGCTCGACAGGATGCTGCCAAATCTGCGCGCCCCAGCCCGCATCATGCCCCGCGTGATAACGCTCGCGACGCTCGAAGCCGAGAGTTTCCAAAATGCGCGCGACCATGAGGAAGTGCCGGCGTGAACAGCGCGGCGTGTGATGATCGTGATTGGCCCAGCCAAGACCGAGCGCATCCTGACGGCGCTTTTGCACCTGCGCGGCGTGATTGCGGCGCTGCCAGAAAGCTCGTTCGGCTTCCCAGAAAAAATGCGCCGCCAGGTCGCGGCCCACCATCGTCACAACGTGTTCAACAAGTGAGAGAGAGAAGCGAAATCCTTCCGCATCGTCGTCCCACTCACGAGGCCGCGTGTGGAACAGTTCGCGGGCCTTGAGAATAGCTTCGGCCTCATCCGGCTTGAACTTCCCCGGTGTGTAACCACGATAGCCGCGCCGCTCGATGGCTTCGAGCCGGCTATCATTCTCCTCACTGACGAGGACGCGGCGGAATCGTGAGAGCACCTGTCCCTCCGGCTCGGCGCTGAGTTGATGGGCGGCAATGAAGTCCGCGACAAAGTCAGTGCGAACCGCGAGCCGGAGCGGGAAAGTGCGGTGCTTCGCGCGCAAATCCACGCGCACGGCAGGCAGCATCGCTTGCGGATGCCAGAGCGAGACTCTCCCCTGCTCTTCCTCGACAAGCGGAGCCTCGGTATAACCTACTGCACGCAGCGGAGCCTCGTGTTCCGCGGACACAACAAGGTGATCCGTCCAGTCGAGCAACAGCGTGCCCGTCTCGTCGCGCATTCGCCGCGCGAGCGTGGCGGCGAATGTGTTTCGCGCGGTGAAGGCGCTGATCTGCCGTAAAATCAACTCCTCCGCTTCGTAACACAGCGGCCAATCGAAACGACGCTCGTGCTCCGAAACTGGCGCGTGACTCTCAGAAACAGCAGGCATGGTTGTGGCACTCATACGGTTTCTGCCTCAACTTAACAGCGTGGGGAACTTTGGTAAATCAGCGGTTCATCGGGGCTGGGTCAGCCAAATTTGATACCTTGTGCCAGCGGAAGTGAATCGCTGAAATTGACCGTGCTGGTCTGGCGACGCATGTAATTTTTCCACGCATCGCTCCCGCTCTCGCGTCCGCCACCGGTCGCCTTTTCGCCGCCGAATGCGCCGCCGATTTCCGCGCCGCTCGTGCCGGCGTTCACATTTGCCAGCCCGCAGTCGCTGCCAGTCGCGCTAAGGAATTCCTCCGCCTCACGTTGATCGCGCGTAAAAATACTTGAACTGAGGCCCTGTGGCACCGTGTTGTTCATCATGATGGCGTCGGCGAATTTGTCGTAAGTCATCAAGTAAAGCAGCGGGCCAAACGTTTCCTCGTGGACCAAAGGAAGGTCGTTGCTCGCGAGCGCGAGGCACGGCGTCGCATAACTGCCGCCGGGAAATGAGCGCCCGCTCAATCGCCCGCCCCCATAAATCACTTGGCCACCTTGACGCTTCAGTTTTGCAATGGCGGCTTCAAACGCGTCCACCGCATCTGTGTCAATGAGCGGCCCCATGACGGTGCGGCGATGGAGCGGATTGCCGATGCGCACAGAGCGATACGCAGCGAGCAGGCGTCGCTTGATCTCGTCGAAGCGCGACTTGTGCACGATGACGCGCCGTGTCGAAGTGCAACGCTGGCCCGCCGTGCCGATGGCACCGAAGAAAATCGCGCGCACGGCCAGATCGAGATCAGCGCTTGGCGTGACGATGACGGCATTGTTGCCGCCGAGTTCGAGCAAAGTGCGGCCGAAGCGGGCGCTGACCTTGCGCGCGATTTCCGCGCCCATCCGGCAAGAACCCGTCGCGGAGATGAGCGGCACGCGCGAATCATTCAACAGCGTTTCGCCGGCGGTTTTCGCGCTGCCAACGAGGAGCGTGAAGAGCGCAGGATCAGCGTCCGTTTCGCGACAGACTTTTTCCGTGATGCGAGTGACCGCGATGGCGGTGAGCGGCGTCTTGCTCGAAGGCTTCCACACGACGGCATCACCGCACACGATGGCCAGAGCGGCGTTCCACGACCAGACCGCGACGGGAAAGTTGAACGCCGTGACAACACCGACGACACCAATCGGATGCCACTGTTCCATGAGCCGGTGGCCGGGGCGCTCGCTCGGCATCGTGAGACCGTAGAGCTGGCGTGAGAGGCCGGTTGCGAAATCGCAAATATCAATCATCTCCTGCACTTCGCCTTCGCCCTCGGCGATGATTTTTCCGGTTTCCAAAGTAACGAGGCGTCCGAGGCCGGCCTTGTGCGCGCGCAACGCGAGGCCAAGCCGCCGCACGGTCTCGCCACGAACGGGCGCAGGCGTAAGCCGCCAGCGGATAAAGGCTTCGTGCGCGCGGGCAATCATCCGTTTGGCATCCACGGCATCTGCGCTTTGAACGCGCGCGATGAGTCGCCCGTTTATTGGAGAATGTCGCTCCAGCACCGGCCCGCTTGCGCGCCATTCACCGGCAAAGCCACCGCAATTGAGCGGGCGAAGGCCGAGTTTGCGAAGCCAGGATTCCATGCGCGAAATCAGGCGGCTTTGGGAAGCTCGTGTTCCGCACGAGCAGGTGACGCCCTAGGAAGTCGTGTCGGATTGGAACGCCGTTCCCGTTTCAGCCGGCGGCATTGTTCGCGAAGAAGCTGGATGGCGCGTTCGACATCCTCGTCCTTGATGTCGAGCGCGGGACGAAAGCGGATCGAGCGTTCGCCACAACGAAGCGCGAGCAGTCCGAGTTCGTAAAGGCCGTGCCAGAAACGGTCGCGGGTCGAGCGATCCGGCAGATCAAATGCAAGCATCAGCCCGCGTCCGCGCGGCGCGGTGACGAGCGGGAAATCCGCGGCCAGTTGCCGCAAGCTGGCAAGGAACAGCCCTCCCAACTCGCGCGCATTTTCGACAAGATGCTCCTTCTCGATAATGCACAGATAATGTGTCGCGCGCACCATGTCGGCGAGATTGCCGCCCCACGTGGAATTGATACGGCCGGGCACGCGGAAGACGTTGGCGGGCACTTCATCGAGGCGCGGACCGGCCATGACGCCGCAAACTTGGGTCTTTTTGCCGAACGCCAGCAGGTCAGGTTCAACGCCAAAATGTTCGCAGCACCACGTCCGGCCCGTAATGCCGAGGCCGCACTGCACTTCGTCGAAAATGAGCAGGATGTCATTTTCGCTACAGATGCGCCGCAGCAAACGGAGCCATTCGCCACGAAAATGATTGTCGCCGCCTTCGCCTTGAACAGGCTCGATGATGATTGCGGCGATGTCCGGGCCGCGACTGGCGAGATGCCCGCGAAGCTGCGCCTCGGCGCGAAGCTCCGCGACGACGACGGCCTCGGTGCGGCGCGGTTCAGGGAGCGAAAAATCAATGCACGGCGCCATCACGCGCGGCCAGTCGAACTTGGCGAAGAATTGCGTTTTGCGCGGATCCGTGTTCGTGAGGCTCAACGCGTAGCCGCTGCGCCCGTGGAACGCGTTGGTGAAATGCAGGATTTCCATGCCTCGTTCGCCGCGGCCGGCACGGAGATTTTTGCGGACCTTCCAATCCATCGCGGCTTTCACGGCGTTCTCGACGGCGAGCGCGCCGCCTTCGATGAAAAAGTATCGCTCCAACGGTGGCAGCCCGGCGACGCGATGAAACGTGCGAACGAATTCACCGTATGCCACGGAAAACACGTCCGAATTGGCAACCTTCGTTTTCGCCGCGAGCAACAGTTCCTCCCTGACTTCAGGCTCATCGAATCGCGGATGGTTGAAACCGACCGGCATCGAGCCGTAGAAGCCGTAGAGGTCAAGCAACGGCCTGCCTGTGGTGGCCTCGACGAGTTCGCGGCCTCGACTCTTCTTCAAATCCACGACGATGCGCAGGCCGTCCACGAGGATGTGTTTTTCGATCTCGTCGAGGACGTCGTTGGGGGAGATTGGCGCAAAGGGGGGCATGTCCGCGTCCCGAGCGGCGCTCGGAGATCCGATGGCCGAAACCCTGCTCATTCTTAAACAACGTAACGCAGACCAGCGGAGTGTCAATCGGCTCGAAAAGATGACGACGAGGGTTGAGAAGTCCTCTGCGTGCAGAGTCCGGCAAAAATTCTACGCCAAAATGTCCTTCACAATACGGCCTTGCACATCCGTCAGCCGGAAATCCCGGCCGCTGTAGCGATACGTCAGCCGCTCGTGATCCAGCCCCATCAAATGCAAAATCGTCGCGTGCAGATCGTGGACATGAACCTTGTTCTCCATCGCGTGCCAGCCGAATTCATCCGTCGCGCCATGCGCGAGGCCACCCTTGATGCCCCCGCCGGCGAGCCACATCGTGAAGCCGAACGGGTGATGCTCACGGCCGTTCTTGTTCTCCGCCGTTGGCGTGCGGCCGAACTCGCCGCCCCACACCACGAGCGTGTCCTCGATCAGGCCGCGCGCTTTCAAATCTTTCAACAACCCGGCAATCGGTTTATCCGTCGCGGCGCAGTTGTTCGCCAGTTCCTCGCGCAAGCCGCCGTGCTGGTCCCAGAGCTGGCAGCTTGAACGTTTCACGGTCTGCGTATGATACACCTGCACCATGCGCACGCCGCGCTCGACGAGCCGTCGCGCCATGAGGCATTGCGTGCCGAAATGCTCCGTCGCCGGGCTGTCTATCCCGTAGAGGGCACGCGTCGCCGCTGACTCGCGCTTGATGTCGAACGCCTCCGGCGCCTCGCGCTGCATTCGGAACGCCAGCTCGAACGATTCGATGCGCGCGTTCAACCGCGAATCCTCCTCACGCTGTGCCCGGTGAAGCTCATTCAGTTTCCGCAACGCATCCAGTTGCGCGCGCTGCTGCCCGCCGGTGAACCGCGCGTTGCCAAGGTTCGCGATGGGATTCTTCAAATCACTCACGAGCGTTCCCTGATACGCCGCGGGCAGAAAACTCGAACTCCACAGCGGAGCGCCCTGCGCCGGCTGCGCGGGACTGATGACCACGAAGCCCGGCAGGTTCTGGTTTTCGCTGCCGAGGCCGTAGAGCAGCCACGAGCCGAGGCTCGGCCGCGAGAACGCCTGCTCGCCGGTATTCATCTGGAGGCACGCGCCGTTGTGGTTGATGTTGTCCGCGACCATCGAGCGGATGATGCACAGGTCGTCGGCGCACGTGGCAATGTTCGGCAGCAACTCGCTCACCTCGGCGCCGCACTGGCCGTGCTTGGCGAACTTCCACGGCGACGCGAGCAGGTTGCCCGTCTTCGTGCGCTCCAGCTTGGGCTTCTCGAACGGGAGCGGCTGGCCGTCCATCTCGGCGAGCCGGGGCTTCGGGTCGAACAAGTCCACATGCGATGGTCCGCCGGACATGAACAGGAAGATGACGTTCTTAGCGCGCGCCGCGAAGTGCGGCGGGCGAAGTGTAAGCGGGTTGGAATCCGCTGAATCGCCAAATCGCTGGATCGTTGAATCGGCAGCACGCGCAACGAAGTCCTCCGCGAGCAAGCCCGCAAGGCCAAGCATGCCGAATCCGTTCGCAAAGCGCGCGAGCGCTTCGCGACGCGACAGTCGCCGTGACATGATCGAATTCAAGTCAGTCCACATAAACAAACTCGTTCGTGCAGAGCAACACCTGGCAGCAAGGCTCCCATGCGGCGGTTTCAGTTGAGTCGGACGTGCGCATGGTTTTCAGCAAGTCCGTGGCAATTTCCAATTCTGCCTTCACCGGTGGGCGCGCGTAGAGCGTTTGGTAGAGCCAGCCAATCTTGCCCGTGTCATCCGTGTTCAGCCCGGCGACGCGGGCGGCCAACGCCTTCGCCTGCGCGAGCGCGAAGGGATGGTTCATCAGCCACAATGCCTGCGGCGCGACGGTGGCCTCGGTGCGCCTCTCGACGATGCTCGTCGAGTCCGCGCCGTCGAAGAGCGCCTGATAGTTCGCGCGGTCTGAGCGGATGGTCATCAGGTAGAGCGTGCGGCAAGGCGAGGCGATGTCGCGCTCGCCCATGCCGCCGAGCGTGAGATCAAGCCGGCCCGATGCGGACAGCAGAGCGTCGCGAAGTTCCTCGGCGGAAAGGCGGCGACGAGGAAAGTGGGAGAGAAGAAGATTGTCTTGGTCGGCGCGAATTGCGAATTGCGAATTGCGAATGACCGGCCTTTTTCGTGCCGGCACGCCATTCGGCGTTCGTAAATCGTCATTCGACGAGGATTGTTGATATACGGCGCTCGTCATAATGAGCCGGTGCATCGCCTTCATGCTCCAGCCTGATTTCACGAACTCGTTCGCGAGCCAGTCGAGCAGCTCGGGGTGCGTCGGCGGCGTGCCGAGCTTGCCGAAGTTGTTCGGCGTGCGCACAAGGCCCTCGCCGAAATGATGCTGCCAGATGCGGTTCACCATCACGCGCGCGGTAAGCGGGTTGTCAGCGCTGGCGAGCCACTTCGCCAGTTCCAGCCGGCCGCTGCCGTTTGTGATGTGCGGCTGCGCGCCGCGCGCGAGCACGACCGGGAACCCGCGCGGCACTTCCTCGCCGAGCTGGTCGTAACGGCCGCGCTTGTGAAGGCGCGCGTCGTGGAAGCCTTCGTAGCCGGTCTTCGGAATGCCGCCCTCTTGCAAGCCGTGCGTCATCGGCAACGGCTTCAACTGCGCGGCGAGACGCTTGCGCTCGTTTTCGAGCATGGCGAAGTCTGCGGTGTCCTGTCCGAGCCGGTCGCCTTCGCCGGCGCAAATCCACCAGAGGTTGTCCTGTCCCTGTTTCGCGCCGGCGACGAGTGCTTCGTGCAGCGACCACTTTCTGCCGTCATCGGCGCGGATGACGAACTCCACCTGTGTCGAGTCGCACTCATAACCCTTGCGCGGGCCGATGACGACTTGCAGGAGTTCGCCGACGGCGACGGTGGTTTCCTTCTCGGCAAAGTCGGCCTTGCCGCCGTTGTCGAATTCGCCTTTGCCGAGCACTTCGCCGCCGCACTTGACTGCCCACGTGATGCCATCGCCGCAATTCGGATCCGCGTCGCGCAGTTTCGCGCTGACGCGCACACGGCCCGCGAGCGGGCTGCGCCACGCGGCGGTGACGGGCTGCTTCGGCCCCGGATGCAGCGCGATGGCGCGCGCCGGCAGCGTGATGGTGATGAACTTCACCTCGGCGTCGGTGGTGTTGATGACGAGCGAAGGATTGTCCGCGCCTTTCGGGTGCCAGCCGATGAGGCCGGGCTTGCCGGCCACGTCGCGCTTCACTTCCGTAAGCGGGCTGAGGCCGCCGGCGAGCTTCGCTTCGATTGCGGAAATTTGCTTTTGCAATTCGTCGCGATGCGCCTGTTCCGCCGGCGACACGAGCGGAATGCGCATGATGGATTCCCCAGCAGTCGGCGCGGCGAACTTCGCGAGGATGTGGCTGCTGAAGAAAAACCCGGCCAACCCGTAATAATCCCGCTGCGTGAGCGGGTCGAACTTGTGGTCGTGGCAGCGCGCGCAACCGAGCGTGAGGCCGAGGAACGCGCGGCTCGTCACGTCCACCTGATCGTCCACGATGTCGGTGTGGACCTTGAGCTTGTCTGAATCGCCATTGCCCCAGTTGCCGATGGCGTAGAGGCCGGTGGCGGTAATCAGTTCTGAATTTGAAGTTTCGAGTTTCGAGTTTGGTGCGGCAGCAAGGATGTCGCCCGCGACTTGTTGAATGATAAAATGATCATAAGGCAGGTCGCTATTGAAGGCGTTCACGACCCAGTCGCGATAGCGCCACGCGTCAAGAATGTCGCCCTCCTTGCCGGAGCCGCGCGAGTCGAGCGAGTCGGCGTAACGCACAACGTCGAGCCAGTGGCGTCCCCACCGCTCGCCGTAGTGCGGCGAAGCGAGCAGCCGCTCGACAAGACTGGCGATTGCTGTCTGCCGGTCGCCGCTCGAACATTCGCGGACAAACGCCTCGACATCCTCCGTTGCCGGCGGCAGGCCGAGCAGGTCGAAATGCATCCGGCGGATGAGCGTGCGCGGTTCGGCAGACGGTGCGGGTGTGAGTTTCTTCTCCTCCAGTTTCGCGAGGATGAAGCGGTCCACCGGCGTCCGCGGCCAGCGCTCGTTCTTCACGCGCGGCGGGGGTTGCGGCTGAGGCGGACTGAAGGTCCAACGCAGGCGCGTTTCATCGAGTTTGTCCGCGGCCAACGCAACACACGGCAGCGAAAACACCAGTGCGGCGTGCGCAAAGAGTTGAAGCACCGGGTGTCCCATGTTTTAGAGAATTGACTTGAGCGTGCTTCAGCTCGGAGGCAAAGGCAACGGCGCTGTTCCGGCGGTGCTTGCATCCATAATTACGATTGCGCCACGGCGACGTTGCGTTATCACTCCGGCATGACAGCCCTTGGTTCTTCGACTGCCTTCCCTCGCGTTCATTCAACCACGCGACGTGCATTCATCGCCGCGACGAGCAGTGCAGCCGCCGCGATTGCGTGCGGCGCACCTGCGCAGACCTTGCCCGCGCCGCGCAAAAAGCGCATCAAGCTCGGCATCTCGACTTACTCCTACTGGCACTTCCGCCCGCCAAAGGTTTCCATCGAGGAGGTTATTGAGAAGACTGCCGAACTCGGCGTCGAAGGCGTGGACATCCTGCATCGGCAGATGGACATCCCGGAGAAGGAGCCGTTCACTGCGGAGCACCGCGCGCATTGCCAGCGGCTCAAGCGCCTCGCGTTCACGAACGGCGTGGACCTCGTGTGTCTCTCGGTGCATCAGAACTTCGTCTCGCCCGACAAGGCCGTGCTCCAGCGCAACATCGAGCACACGTTCAAGTGCATCGAGATCGCCTACGCGCTCGGCGTGCCGTGCCTGCGCATCAACTCGGGCCGCTGGGGCACCATCGTGTCGTTCGACGAACTGATGAAGGCGCGCGGTGAAGAGCCGGCGCTGCCGGGCCACACCGAGGACGAGGCCTTCAAGTGGTGCATCGAGTGCATCGAGAAATGCCTGCCCAAGGCGGCCGAGTGCGGCGTCATCCTCGCGGTGGAAAATCACTGGGGCATTTCGCGCACGCCGGAGGGACAGCTCCGCATCGTCAACGCGATCAAATCGCCGTGGCTCGGCGCGCTGATGGATACGGGAAACTTCCTCGAAAATCCTTACGACAAGTTGAAGGCCATCGCGCCGCGCACCGTGTTCGTGCAGGCAAAGACTTATCCCGGCGGCGGCGAATGGTATTCGCTCGACCTCGACTACGACCGCGTTGCGCGCATCCTCGCCGATGCGAACTACACCGGCTACGTCTCGCTCGAAATGGAGGGCAAGGAACCCCCGGACACCGCTGTGCCGAAAAGCATCGCGATGCTCAGGAAAGCCTTCGGAAGCTGACGCTGCATTGCGCGGTCTTTTACCCCAACACGAAATCCCGCTCGAACATCTCGTAGTGCGCGCGGTGCAGGCCGAGTCTGACGTAGGCGCGCTGGGCGCGGGCATTCGAGAGCTCAACGTAGAGACGCAAGCCGCAGACATCGCCGCGCTCAAACGCGAGACGTTGCACTTCTGCGAACAGGGCCTTGAAGACGCCGCATTGCCGGAAGCGCGGGGCGACGAACACGCTTTGAATCCACCAGAAATTCCCGTCGCGCCAGTCGCTCCACTCGAACGTGATCATGATCTGGCCCGCGACGCGCCCGTTGATTTCAGCGAGCAAATAAAAACCCTTCGCAGAATCGCGGAGCAACTTCTTCACGCCACGCAGCAGCCGCGCACGGTCAAGACGTTTGCCTTCCGTTTCCGCTGCGAGCGCGGCGTTGAAACGGGCGATGGTTGGGGCGTCCGAGAACTTCGCAGACCGGACGAGGAGTGATGCGCCGCTGACTGGCCGACGCTGCCGGGCAGGACGTTTTTGCCGCGAGGCCACGTCAGACTGTGACTCCGGAACTGCGCTGCACGACGCCCTTGAGAATGGTGTCGGCGTCGCGCTTCCAGTCAATGCGCTGAAGCTCGGCCTCCCACCACAGAATGAGTGTGATAAGGCAGAACATGGTCCGCAGCGCCTCGTGGCTGTCAATCGGCACGCGATACTTGTCGGCGGCGTCATGGCAGTAGCCGACCAGCTCGTCGAGGTTGTCGGCGACGTTTGGCGGGAAGATGCTCGCGCCGCGCGGCTCGCGATCAGGCAGCGCCGCCTGGCGCGCGGGCCGACGCTCGTCGCGAAGCATCAAGACGGCCTCGCGCAGTGAAAGGAGGCTTTCCTTGATGCTTTCAGGTGGGGCCTCGGGGGAGACGCGTTCGAGCAACTCGCTGACCCACTGGATGGCGGGCGAATTGCCGGGCGAAGACGCTGCATTCGTCTGCACTCGCTGGCGCACGAAGGTGTTGATGCGGTCGTTGATCTGCGCAAGCCTCATGCGCTTTGGGCACGCGTCGCGGAAAATCGTCTCGTAAATCTGCACAAGGTAATCCTCCGCCACGAGGCCGAGGCTCTCGACGCAGTTGGCGAACTCGCTGTTCTCGTATTCCGTGAAGGCCTTCTGAAATTGCGGCGCGAGGCGGTCGCTCTTGATGATGTGCGGGAACGCGAGCCGGAAGAATGCGAAGTAGGGCGCGAAGACTTCCTGCTCCGGCGAGAACACGCGCGTGAGCGATGCGTCGGCGACCTTGTCCACCATCTTCAGGAAGTCGCGCAGGTTCTCGAGCACCGCCGGCTCGAAGGAAACGAGCGTGAAGGCCTGGGTCTCCGACGGCCCGCCGTAGGGCAGCAGCATAAAGCCGCCCTTGGGCCGGCAGATGCTCAGGCCGCTCAACGTCGGCTCGAAGTCGGGGTGATAAATGTGCTGCTTGAAAAATTCGAGCGCGGCCTTGAAGTGATTCTTCACCGCGTGCAGGTCGAGGATTTGCAGGATGATCTGGTCCTCGCCCGACAGGTCGAGGTCTTCGCCCGGCTCGGTCATTTCGAGCGGCGGATTCTCCATGCGCACGAGGCAGGTGAAAAGTTCAAAGACGAACGACAGCCGCCCGCACACGCGCTGGTAAAACTGCCGCTTGCTTTCGTCGGTCAGCTTGAAGCGGCGCGTGAACTTGCCCGATTGGATGTCCACCTCGTCGCCCGCGCTGAAACGGTTTTCCAGACTGCGCCAGACAAACTCGGACACGCCCGCGTAGTCCTTCCATTCCAGACGCAGCGTCCACAAGCCGCACCGGACGGGATTTTGAAGATATTGCAGGACGGATTGGACCTCGTTGGCCTTGAGATCGGAGAGGCGCGCTCGGCGATGCCGGGCGAATTCACCGCGCACCGCGGCGGACGGCGAGATGCGGCGGCTCCGATCTAGCGATTGCTGGAATTCGCGAAAATCCACTGACGCGCCACGGCCTTCGGCCATGGACATCGGCTGGGTTGGCATGAATTCGGCCATCGGTTCGCGCGCCCGACTGTCAGTGTCAGAAGTCTCGCCGCACGCGACGTTTCGCGCATCGGTGACGCCGGAGGATAAATGGTGCCGAGCGGATGATGCAAGCGCATTCGTGGCAAAGCGCGCGCGACGCAACTCCCGCATTGCCCCGCGCAAAACTTCTGCTCTAATCGCCCGCACGCTTTATGAAACATCTGCTCCGTTGCACCGTTCTCACTGTCTCGATTGGGCTGCTTTCCGCCGCCGCGCAGGACGCCAAGCCTGCCAAGAAGGCCGCCAAGCGGGCACCTTCGCCCAACGCCGGCCTTGTCATCAACGAAAACAAGGCCACGCCGCTGGAGCGCATCAAGGTGATGAAGGACTTCAAGGTCGAATTGCTCTACTCCGTGCCCGCCGCCGAGCAAGGCTCGTGGGTGAACCTCTGCACCGACGCCAAGGGCCGCATCATCGCGAGCGACCAATACGGCAGCCTCTATCGCTTCCCCGCGCCGCCAGCCGGCCAGTCGCTCGATCCGAAGACGATTGAGAGAATTCCCGCCGCCATCCGCGCGGCGAACGGCCTGCTGTGGCTGAACAACGGCCTCTACGTCGCGGTGAACGATTACGAAAACAAAATCCCCAGCGGCCTCTACCGCGTCACCTCGTCGAACAGCGACGACACGCTCGACAAGGTGGAATTGCTCCGCGAGATGAACGCGCGCGGCGACCACGGCGTCCACGCCGTTCTGCCCGCGCCCGATGGCAAGTCGCTCTACCTCATCACCGGCAACGGCACCAAGCCCACGACGTTCAGCGGGTCGAAAGTTCCACTCGTCTGGGGCGAGGACCACGTGTTGCCGCGAATGCCCGATGGCCGCGGCTTCATGCGCGAGGTGCTCGGCCCCGGCGGCATCATTTACCAGGTGTCGTTCGATGGGAAATCCTTCACGCCCTACTCCTCCGGCTATCGGAATATTTTTGATGCGGCGTTCAACCGCGACGGCGAGTTGTTCACCTACGACGCCGACATGGAATACGATTTCAACACGCCGTGGTATCGGCCCACGCGCGTATGCCTCGCGACGAGCGGCTCGGAATACGGCTGGCGCAACGGCGCGGGCAAGCGTCCCGAGTGGTATCCCGACAACCTCGGCCCGGTGCTGAACATCGGCCCCGGCTCGCCCACGGGCATGACCTTCGGCTACGGCGCGAAGTTCCCGGCGAAGTATCAGGAGGCGCTCTTCTGCCTCGACTGGAGCTGGGGCAAACTTTACGCCGTGCATCTCAAGCCCGAAGGCTCCGGCTACACGGCGACGAAGGAGGAATTCCTCTCCGGCGCGCCGATGCCGCTCACCGACGCCATCATCCATCCGCAGGACGGCGCGATGTATTTCGCCATCGGCGGGCGCAAGGTGCAGTCCGGCCTCTACCGCGTGACTTACACGGGCAAGGAATCCACCGCGCCCTCGAAAGCCGCGACCGACGCCGTCGCCGCGAAGGCGCGCGAGCTCCGCCACTCTCTCGAAGCCTTCCACGGCCACGCCGATCCGAAGGCCGTCGCCGCCGCGTGGCCGCACTTGAACAGCAGCGACCGCTATCTCCGCTGGGCCGCGCGCACCGCGCTCGAATGGCAGCCCGCTTCCACTTGGGCCGACAAGGCATTCGCCGAGAAGGACGGTGGCAAACAGGTCGAGGCGTTGCTCGGCCTTGCGCGCCTCACGGGCATTGACCCGCAGCATCGCAAGCCCACCGACCCGCCCGTGGACACCGCGATGGGCGCGAAGATTTACGCCGCGCTTGAGAAGCTCGATTGGAAAAAACTCAACCAGGAGCAACGCCTCACGCTCGTGCGCACGGTCGAGATTTGCCTCGTGCGCTTCGGCCAGCCCGACGACACGATGCGCCAACGGCTCATCGCGAAACTTGATCCGCTGTTCCCGGCGGAAAACTTCCCACTCAACTGGGTGCTGTGCGAAACGCTCGTCGCGCTCCAGTCACCGCACATCGCCGCCAAAGGCATCGCGGCCCTCAAGAACGCGCCCGGCCAGGAGGAGCAGATGGAATACGCACGCTCGCTGCGCATGTTGAAAACAGGCTGGACCACCGCGCTGCGCACCGACCAGTTCAACTGGTTCCTCCGCGCCGCGAACTACCGCGGCGGCGCCAGCTTCGAGAAGTTCATCGAATTCATCCGCACCGACGCCGAGGCGAGCCTGAGCGCGGACGAAAAGACTACACTCGCCGAACTGCTCGCGAAAAAGCCCGTGAAGAAAACACCGCTCGAAGCGCTCGCGGAGGCCTTCGCCGGTCGCACGATGGTGAAGGAGTGGAAGCTCGACGAACTGGCCGCCGCCGCCGAGAAGGGCGGGATGAAAAACCGCAGCTTCGAGAATGGCCGTAAGATGTTCGGCGCCGCCGCGTGCTTCGCGTGCCACCGCTTCGGCAACGAGGGCGGCATGACCGGCCCCGACCTCACGACCGCCGGCGCGCGCTACAGCCCGCGCGACTTCATTGACCAGATCATCAACCCGAGCAAGGAAATCAACGAGCAGTTCGTCCCCATCGTGCTGACCAAGACGGACGGCGAGACCATCACCGGCATCATCGTGAACCTCAACGGCGACACCGTGCAGGTGAACACCGACCTCACCGACCCGAACCAGCGCATCGGCGTGGACCGCAAGCAGGTGGTGAAGATGGAGCCATCCAAGGTTTCACCCATGCCCGAGGGTCTACTGAACATGCTCAAACAGGATGAAATCCTCGACCTCGTCGCCTACGTCCTGAGCGGCGGCGACCCGAAGAACAAAATGTTCAAATAAGCGCGGGCAGGCTTTTGCCCGACAAACTAAAACAGCCTCATTATTTTTTCTCGACTACGGGGAACGGCTTGCCGCCGAGTTCCGTCCAGGCCTTCTCCACTTGCGCGGCGAAGAAACTCCCGACGTAGCGCGTGATACGCTCGTTCTTCTTGAGCGTTTCCTTGATTGAATCCACGGCGGCCTGCGCTTCCGCGGGCGATTTCCCGGCGTCCACGAGCTTCTTCACCTCGGCGCGCAGCGTGACGAAAAAGTTGATCTGATCCTCAAGAACCTCCGGCCCGCCCATCGGGCCGTGGCCGGGACAGATGAATTTCGGCTGGAGCTTCTGCGCGGCCTGCAATGTCTTGATCCACTCGCCGATGTCGCCGTCGCCGGTGTAGTTGTAGGGGCCGTTCACGCACGCGTCGCCGGTGAAGAGGATGCGCTCCTTTGGCAGCCACGCGAAGCCGTCGCCGTGCGTGTGCGCGACACCGAAGTGCCGCAGCTCGACGCGGTGCGTGCCGTCGTCAAAGATCATGTCCTTCGTGAAGAGCACCGTCGGCGGCTTGAGCTTCGTCGCGGCAACGTCCTTGCGGTTCTTCGCCGCATCCTCCCATCGGCCGGGCTTGCCGCCGCCGAAGTAATTCGTCTCGTAACGCTTCATCTCCTCGATCACGCCGACATGCGCGACCGGGATGGCGCCGTTCTCGTGCCAGATTTGGTTCCCGTAGGCGTGGTCGCCGTGATGATGTGTGTCGAACGCAAATCGAATCGGCTTGTCGCTGCTCGCCTTGATCTTGGGAAGAACTTCAAGCGCGCCCGACGGAAAGTTGCCATCCACCACCAATATGTAATCGGCGAAGAGAATCCAGCCGTTGTTGCAATGGCCCTTGCGACCAAGATCACCCTCGTGGAAGAACACGTCGGGCGCGACGGTCTGCACGACATTGACCTGCGCCGGGCTGGGAAACGGCACGGCAAGCAACACGGCTGCGAAGAAGAGCACGCGGGGAATTTTCATGGCCGGATGATTCCGCAGAGCACCCTGGCAGTCAAACGCGAACACACCAGACCGGGCGGGAGAACCTGCCCCGCCGCATCAGGCCTGAATTGAGCCTGGAATCATCCAAAGAGAGAGTTGACAAAAAAACCGTTCGCCGGAATCTTCTCCGCCTCTTGGTTGCCTCGGTAGCTCAATTGGTAGAGCAGTTGACTCTTAATCAATTGGTTCTAGGTTCGAGTCCTAGCCGGGGCACCATTTCCCGCTCGTGCCTTTCCGCGACAGTCAGCGCCAAAGCGTGACACTCGCCCATGTTTTCCGAAGGTTTATGCACTTCTCTCGTTTCTGCCTCCGTGCCAGCCGATGACAGTAAATGACGGCTCGCGTCATTTTTTTGTGTGCTCCTTTGTGTGTCACGCTTCGAGAGCCACGGCAGCCGTTCAACCGCCTCCGCTAGCGGCAGCCCCGTGGCATCCGTATAAGTTTTGTTCGTCATCCGTAGATCGCTGTGCCGCATGAACTCCATCGCGATGCGCGGCGGAACTCCAGCCCGTGCCAGATTTGTAGCCAGCGTGTGCCGAAATGCGTGGAAATCAGCGCGGCGTCCTTCGCCGTCCATGAACGGGATTCCCGCCACCCTCAAGTCAGCCCGAAGCTCATCCATCGAAGGAACAGGATCGAACGCCATCTCATCCACCGGAGCCGAAGGCGGGATGAGTTTGCGCAATTCCCCGACAGCTTCGGGATGCAGCCACAGAACGGCTTCCTTGTGATTCTTGGTGGTGGATGCGCGCGCTTTTACAAACGGATTGTCGCAATAGAGGTGAAAGTCACCCTTGCGGAGTGCCTCTAATTCGGCCCGCCGAAGCCCCGTGAACACCGCCGTTAGGTAAACGACTTTGCGCGGCCCCGCCACGGCCAGCAGAGAACGCATTTGCTCGTCCGTGAAGGCACGCCGCTTCCTAGTTTCCCTGCCCCGTGTCTCCACCTTGCCCACGGCAAGCAGCGCGTTGGCGACGATACGTCCGTTGCGGTGCATCCAGTTGAGAAGGCCGCGGGCGGCATCCAGGAATTCGTTTAGCGTCTTCGGGGCTTTTGTTTGTTTTGCGCGCCACGTGACGAATGAATCCGGCGTCACATCCTTGGCAAACTTCCATCCGCATTCGTTTGTCAGCCGCAGGCAGCGGTGTTCGACGTTGTAAACATACATCTCATCACGGCCTTTTGCGGCAAGATCAGCCACGTAGTCGGCAAGGTGTTCCGCGAGCGGGTTCGAGGCTGCATCACGCAGGGGCTTGGGCGCGATGATGCCTGCTCTTTCCTGTTGCTTTTCACGCACAAGGTCGTTGAGAAGCTTTCGAGCGACTTGTTTGTCCTTCGTGTCCAAGGGAACAACGACGATCCGCTCACCACGAGCCACACGGAACTTGCCGTAGTAGTGCGATGATTCGACCACCTTCCCGTTGCGACGCCGTTTGTGTTTGAAGAGATGACAGATCATGGCCTCGCTCCTTGTGTTGAGAGTCCTTCAATGAATCCAACCACCCACGACCGCCGCCATCGCGCCAGCCGTCCAATTTTCAGCGGCTGCGGAAATTTTCCCTCAGCCACACGCCGCCACACTGTCCGAACACTGACCCCGAGAACGGCAGCGACGCTGCCGCCATCCATGAGAGGATCGAGGTCTGCCCCCCTCATGGTTTCCAATGGAACTTGAGTTTTCATACTGATTCGTCATCATAAATTTGCCTACGCACGATCTGCCGTATGCACTCGCACACGGATGCGTAGAACGGTTAAGGAACCGGGAATCACACTCACTCCTAACCCATCCCGGTCCGGGCGGAGTCTTAGTTCTTAGCGACGCTTTTTTAGGGAGGGCCCGCGTTCACCTTCCTGCAAGTAGTAGTAGTTTTCGCGGGAATCAGTATGTATTTATGTCGCTAATGGAGAAGAAAATCCTCCTTCTTCCGAGTTTGTCAAGCGCATTCTGGCAAAGACTCCCGAGCTTGCTCCCGATGCTCCCAGCACGGGAGACTTTGCCCTGCCGCCCATTCAGCGCTTCCAACACCTCTGTTCACGCAGACGCTAAATGCCTTCGGCCGGCGTTCACTCGAATAGAGTAGTTAGAAGCGAATTCGTCTAAAAAATGCCTCTTGGCATCCGATGGATCAATCAAAGCTAAACCGTCCTAGTTGGCCGACAAGCGCTACGTCGCTGCTTCAACCAGACGATACCCGACTCCCGGTTCGGTGATGAGTAGTTCAGGCTTCGCGGCGTTGGCTTCGAGTTTGTCACGCAAGTGAGCCATATAAACACGGAGATAGTGCGTCTGCTCGACGGCGTTCGGTCCCCATACCTCCTTCAAAAGCTGCCGGTGTGTCAGCACACGACCGGCGTTGCGCACGAATATCGCCAGCATCGAATACTCCGTCGCTGTTAGTTTCACTTCCTTGCCTTTGCGGAGCACGATGCGGCGGGCCAGGTCCACTTCAATGTCACCGGAACGAAACACCGCCTCTGAAGGTCCCGGTTGAGTGTGGCGTTGGGCAACGCGGAGGCGGGCCAGCAGTTCGCCGGAGGCAAAGGGTTTGGTCACATAATCATCCGCGCCGGCGTCGAGCGCGGCGATCTTGTCCTCCTCGCGGTCGCGCACGGAAAGCACGAGCACGGGCACACGGCTCCATTCACGCAGGCGCTTCAAGACGGTCACACCGTCCATGTCCGGCAGGCCGAGGTCGAGCAGGACGACTTCCGGGCGGCGCTGCGCGGCTTCGAGCAAGCCCTCCTGTCCGGTCGCGGCCTCAAAGACTCGATAGCCATGTCCTTCGAGCGTGAGGCGCAGCAGGCGGCGGATTTGCACTTCATCGTCAATGACGAGTGCGACCATCGGTTTCTCGGTCACTGTGCTCATGCGGTCGTTTCGTCCGGCGTCGCGGGAACATCGCCGAGCGGCAGCGCGAGTGTGAATTCCGCGCCGCCGTTGAGCCGGTTGCGCGCGCTCACGTGTCCGCCTTGCGCCTCAACGAAGCCCTTGACGATTGAAAGACCGAGGCCGCTGCCGCCCGCGGCCGCATTTGGGCCGCGATAGAATTTATCGAAGATGTGGGACAACGCGTCCGCAGGCACGCCCGGCCCGGAATCGGCGACGGACAGCAGCACTTCCTTTTCCCCGACTGCGGCGCTGACGCACACTTTCGTCCCGGCCGGCGTGTGCAATGCGGCGTTCAGCAGCAGATTCGTCAACGCCTGCTCCATCAGCACGAAATCCATCCGCACGAGCGGCAGGTGCGGCGTCAACGTCGTGGTGACGTGGTGTTGCGCCAGCTCGCGCTCGGTCTGTCGCAGCGCGACGCCCACGAGGTCGGCAACATCGCACCAGTCGAGGCGCGGCTTCACGTGGCCGGATTCGAGGCGCGTCATGTCGAGCAGGTTGCCCACAAGCCGGTTGAGCCGCTTGCTGGCCTCGCGGATTTCGTTTGTCAGCGCGTGCCGTAGCGCGGGTTTGTCGCTGTCACCCAATTCACCAAGACCGCTTGCCGCGCTGGTGATGGCCGCGAGCGGCGTGCGCAGTTCGTGCGAAATGGAATTGAGCAGCGTCTTGCCGAGCCGTTCCGATTCGCCAAGCAGGCGATTGTTCTCCGCCGTTTCGCGGAGCCGCTGCCGGTCGAGCACGAGCGCGGTCTGGCGTGAGAATGCGTCGAGCAGATTGCGCTGGTCGAGCGTCGGCGCGCCAGTGCCGCGCCAGCGCAATGCGAGCACGCCGACGCCGACGCTGGCGGTGCGAAGCGGCAGGTGCAGCGCGTCGGCGAGCGGCAGGTTGTCGGTGAAGCGGCCAGTGGCCTGGCTGTTCTTGAAGGCCCACGCAGCAACGCTGTGCTCTTTCTCCGACACGTCGAAGCGGCTGGCGGAATGTGGTTGCCGCGCGAGTTGACCGTTGGTCTCCGTGAGCAGCAACGCGGCCTCAACCGGAAAGGCTTGTTCCACCTGTGCAATCACTTTTCGCACGATCTCGTCCGCGCTGACGGCCTCCGCGAGTTCCCGGCTCAAGAGATAGAGCGCGGTGGCCCGTTCTTCGCGCCGCCGTTCCGCGCGTTCCTGCGCCCGGATGCGGGTGATGAGCTGGCCGAGCACGAGCGCGACGATGAAATACATCCCGAACATCAGCGCGTCCTCGACGCCGGAGATGTAAAACGTAAATCGTGGCGGCAGGAAAAAGAAGTTCCAGAGCATCGCGCTCAGGAAGGCCGCGAGCAGCAACGGCCCGCGACCGAGGAAAAGTGCCAGCCCGACCACGGACAGCAGGTAGGTCAACGCGACGGTGCGGTAGCCGACCCAGTAATCAAGCAGCGCATTCACGCCGGTGACGGCGAGCACGATGCCGGTTGCGAACCAATACTGCCGCCGCTCGGCCTGTTCTGGCAGCCGTAGTGTGAACGGCCTGTCGCCGCCTTCCACCTTGTCTGCGCGGACGATGTGGATGTCTATGCCGCCGCTCTCGCCGAGCAACCGCTGGAGGAACCGTCCGCCGCGCCACCGCGCAAGCCACGAATCGCCCGGCTTGCCCACGATGATTTGCGTCGCGTTGTGCGACCTCGCCACGCGGAGCAGCGCGCTCACCATGTCTTCGCCTGCGGTGGTGATGACTTCCGCGCCAAGCTCTTTTGCGAGCGAGAGGTTTTTGTTGAGCTGCGCCTGCGCGGCTTCATCGGCGGGCTGTGCGGCCTCCACATGCACCGCAATCCACGGGCAATGCAGCGTGTCGGCCAGCCGCCGCGTCCAGCGCACCATTTGCGCGGAATAGGGGCTCGCGCTGACGGCCACCAGCAGGCGCTCGCCGGACTTCCACGGGCCTTCGATCTGCATCGCGCGCATGTAGTCGCGCACGTCCTCGCTCACGCGCTCGGCGGCGAAGCGCAGCGCCATTTCGCGCAGCGCGTTGAGGTTGCCCTCGCGGAAAAAGTTGAACAGCGCGGCCTCCGCGCGCTCCTCGGAATAAACTTTCCCTTCCTGCAATCGCTCCAACAATTCCTCCGGTGGCAGGTCAATCACCTCGATTTCCGCGCCCTTGAGCGCGCTGTCGGGAACGGTTTCATGGACGGTCGCCAGAGTGATTTGCCGCACCGCGTCCGTGCGGCTCTCGACGTGCTGGATGTTCAGCGTGGTGAAGACATCAATGCCCGCGTCGAGCAGTTCGAGCACGTCCTGCCAGCGTTTCGGATGTCGCGAGTCCGGCGCGTTCGTGTGCGCGAACTCGTCCACGAGCGCGAGCTGCGGACGCCGCGCCAGCACCTCGTCCAAATCCATCTCGGTCAACTTGACGCCGCGATACTCGGTCCCGCGGCGGGGGATGAGCGGCAAGCCTTGCGCCAGCGCATCGGTCTCCTTGCGCCCGTGCGTCTCGACGTAGCCGATCACTACGTCGCGTCCGGCGCGCTGCTCCTTTCGCGCGGCTTCGAGCATCGCGTAAGTCTTGCCGACGCCCGCGGCCATGCCGAGGAAGACCTTCAATTTCCCGCGCCGCCGCGCCGCGTCGTCCTTCTGGATGGCCGCCAGCAGCGCGTCGGGGTTGGGCCGTTCAGGCTCGGTCATGGCGACAATTTAACCGCTCAACCAGAAGACTCACCACAAAAGGAGATCACGGCTCACCGCGTTTTCTGGCATGCCACCAGTCCCACACAACGATAAATGGCGCGCGAAGCAGCGCCCAATAAATTGGAAGCGACATCACGCACCCCAATGCGAGCACGATGCCGATGGCAACATCAAGAATTCGCTGCGCTGTTTCCATAAGGTGGAATGAACCGGCTGTCATTTCATTGCTTGTCCATCGCAAGATTGAGCCGGAGAACATTGACGCCCGGTTCGCCGAGGAGACCGAAGTCCGCGCCGTCCGTGTGTGCGCGGATGAGTTCGCGCACTTTTTCCACGCCCAGTCCACGCGCCTTGGCGACGCGCGCCGCCTGCAACTCCGCGTTGCGCACGCTGATGTGTGGGTCGAGGCCGCTGGCAGACGCGGTCGCGGCGTCGGCGGGCACGGGTGCATTCGTTGCGAGGCCGTTTTGGGTGCGATAATCAGCGATGTTCTGCGCGATGGAGTCGGCGAGCTTCTTGGAGGTCGGGCCGAGATTGCTGCCGGCGGAACTGGTGGGATCGTAACCATTGCCAGCCGCCGAGGGGCGCGAGCGAAAGTATTTATCGGCGGCGAACTGCTGGCCGAGGAGCTTCGAGCCGCGCACCGTGCCGGTCGCGTCCACGATGAGGCTGCCATTGGCTTTCTCAGCGAAGAACACCTGCGCAATGCCGAAAACGACAAGCGGATACAGCCCGCAGCAGACGACGGCGAAGATCAGCATGACCATCGCGGCGCTGCGCAATTCAGAGAGGAGGTTTTTCATGGATTCAAACGAGTTTGAGTGTGGTGATGACAACATCAATGACCTTGATGCCGATGAACGGAATGATCACACCGCCCATGCCGTAAATGAGCAGGTTGCGCTGTAGAATCGCGAGCGCGCCGATGGGTTGGAATTTCACACCGCGCAACGCGAGCGGAATAAGCGCGATGATGATGAGCGCGTTGAAGATGATGGCGCTCAGAATGGCGCTCTGCGGCGAGACGAGGCGCATGATGTTCAGCGGCGCAATGGCCGGGAAGGTCGCCATGAGCATCGCGGGAATGATCGCAAAGTATTTCGCAACGTCGTTGGCGATGCTGAACGTGGTGAGCGAGCCGCGCGTGATGAGCAGTTGCTTTCCGATTTCGATGATTTCGATGAGCTTTGTCGGGTTCGAGTCGAGGTCCACCATGTTGCCGGCTTCCTTCGCGGCCTGTGTGCCGGTGTTCATCGCAACACCCACGTCAGCTTGCGCCAGCGCGGGCGCGTCGTTCGTGCCGTCACCGATCATGGCGACCATTCGCCCGCCTTGTTGTTCCTTGCGGATGAGCGCGAGCTTGTCCTCCGGTTTCGCTTCGGCGAGGAAGTCATCCACGCCAGCCTCGACCGCAATGGCGGCGGCGGTGAGCTTGTTGTCGCCGGTGATCATCACGGTCTTGATGCCCATCTTTCGGAACTGGGTAAAGCGCTCCTTGAGTCCGCCTTTGACAATGTCCTTGAGGCGAATCACGCCGAGCGCCTTCTGCCGCGTGGCCACCAGCAACGGCGTGCCGCCGGAACGGGCCACGTTTTCCGCCGCAGCTTCGATGGTATTCGGCAAAGACGCGCTCACAAAGGCGCGGATAGCGTCCGCCGCGCCCTTGCGATACTGCACGCCGTCGAGGTCCACGCCGCTCATGCGCGTCTGCGCGGTGAAGGCGATGAACTGCGCACCGGGCAGTTCGTGAATCTGCCGCTCGCGGATGCCGAACTTTTTCGCGAGCACGACGATGCTGCGGCCTTCGGGCGTTTCGTCGGCGAGCGAAGCGAGTTGCGCGGCGTCGGCCAGTTCCTTCTCGGTCACACCCGGGGCTGGGATAAACTCCGTGGCCTGGCGGTTGCCAAGCGTGATCGTGCCGGTTTTGTCTAGCAGCAGCACGTCCACGTCGCCGGAGGCTTCGACGGCGCGTCCGCTCATCGCGAGCACGTTGTGTTGGAGCAAACGGTCCATGCCCGCGATGCCGATGGCGCTCAAGAGTCCGCCAATGGTGGTCGGAATCAAGCACACGAGCAGCGCGATGAGCACCGGCACGGAGAACTCCGTGGCGGAGTAAATGCCGAACGGCTTCAACGTGACGCACACGAGCAGGAAGATGAGCGTCAGCGCGGAAAGCAGGATCGTGAGTGCGATTTCATTCGGCGTCTTCTGGCGTTTCGCGCCTTCGACGAGCGCGATCATGCGGTCGAGGAAGCCTTCACCGGGATTGATCGAGACGCGGATTTTAATTTGATCGGACAACACGCGCGTGCCGCCGGTCACGGCACTGCGGTCGCCGCCGCTCTCGCGGATGACGGGCGCGGACTCGCCGGTGATGGCGGATTCGTCCACGGTTGCGGCGCCCTCGATCACGTCACCGTCGGCGGGAATGGTTTCGCCGGCGCGCACGATCACCACGTCACCTTTGCGCAGATCGTTGGCGCTAATGTCTTCGGTCTGACTACTTTTCCCGACGCGATGCGCGACGGTTTTCACGCGAGTCCCGCGCAACGCCTTCGCCTGCGCCTTGCCACGACCCTCGGCGACAGCTTCGGCAAAGTTCGCGAAGAGCACAGTGAACCAGAGCCACACGGCGAGTTGCGTGATGAAGCCACGGTCGGCGGGCGGTCCCGTGAAAATCCCCACTGTGGTCAGCACAGCGCCGACCATCGTCACGAACATGACGGGGTTTTTGACCATCAGGCGCGGGTCGAGCTTTTTGAAAGCATCGCCAATCGCCGGCCCGGCAATGTTCCAGTCGAAGAGAGATGGAGCTTTGTGTGTCATGGTTGTTCTGCGGTGATTGTTAAAACAGTTTGCCCTGAGCGGTGAGGAAGTGCTCGACGACGGGACCAAGCGTGAGCGCGGGCAGGAAGTTCAGCGCTCCGATCAACAACACGGTGCCGATCAGCAGCACGACGAACGTGCCGCCGGAAACCGGGAACGTGCCGGCACCGGCTGGCACCAGTTTCTTTTGCGCGAGCGAACCGGCCATCGCCATGATCGGCACGATCATCAGGAAACGCCCGATGAGCATCGAGATGCCGAGCGTGGTGTTGAGCCAGGGCGTGTTGGCGTTGAGGCCGGCGAAGGCGCTGCCGTTGTTGCCCGTGCCGGAAGTGAACGCGTAGAGGATTTCGCTCAAGCCGTGCGGGCCGGCATTGTTCAAGCCCGCCTTGCCCCATTCGCTCACCACGCCCCACGCGGAGAAGGCGAGGATGTCAATTGCGAGCACGAGCAGCGCGAGCATCGCCATTTTCACTTCGTAGGACTGGATTTTCTTGCCGAGATATTCCGGCGTGCGCCCGACCATCAACCCGGCGATGAACACCGCGAGCACGACGAACACGAGCATCCCGTAAAGTCCCGCGCCGACGCCGCCGAAAATGACTTCGCCGACTTGAATGTTGAACAGCGGGACGAACCCACCGAGCGCGGTGAACGAATCGTGCATCGAGTTGACCGCGCCGCACGAGGCGTCGGTGGTGATCGTGGCAAACAGCGCGGAGTTGAAGATGCCGAAGCGGACTTCCTTGCCTTCCATGTTGCCGTCGGCGAGCGTGACGCCGAGTTGCTGGTGAATCGGATTTCCACGAGCCTCGGCCCACCAGCACACAAGCACGCCGGCGAGGAACATCGCCAGCATCGCGGCCCAGACTGTCCAGCCGTGCGCGCGATTTTTTGTCATGAGGCCGAGGTAATAAGTCAGCCCGCTGCCGATGCTGAAGATGGAGAGCATCTGGAGAAAGTTAGAAAGCGGCGTCGGGTTCTCGAACGGAAACGATGCGTTGCCGTTGGTGTAGCCGCCACCATTGGTGCCGAACATTTTGATTGCGACCTGCGAGGCCATTGGGCCTTGCGGGATGACCTGCTCCTCGACTTTTTGATCCACCATGACCGGCACGTTGGTCATCACGGGCACGCCTTTCGCGTCGAGCTGTGGCGTCTCGATCATCACCGCCACGCCGTTGGTGAGCACCGGCTTGCCCTGGGCATCGAGCTTGGGCGACTGGACCGTCACAACCACGTTCGTTGTGACTGGCTGGCCCTTCGCGTCCAGTTTGGGAACCTGAGTCGTGTAACTCTCGGTGAGCTTTGCCTTCGTGTAGGGCTTGAAGTTTTGAATCATGCCTTGCGACACGAGCACGACGGCGAACACCATGCAGATGGGCAGCAGCAGGTAGTAAGTGACGCGCACGAGATCCACCCAGAAGTTGCCGAGCAGCTTGGTCGAATGCCGCGCGATGCCGCGCACGAGCGCCGCGGCGATGGCGATGCCGGTGGCCGCGGATGTGAAGTTGTGGATCGCCAGCGCGACCATCTGCGAGAGATAGGACATCGTGGATTCGCCGCTGTAGCTCTGCCAGTTGGTGTTTGTCGTGAAGCTGACGGCAGTGTTGAAGGCAAGGTGCGGAGTGAGCGCGCCGAAGCCCTGCGGATTGAGCGGCAGCAGATGTTGCAGCCGCAGAATCGCGTAAGTGAACACGCAGCTCACCAAGCTGAAGAGCAGCATCGCCCACGTGTATTGCCGCCAGTCGTGCTCCTCATTGGCGCGCACACCCATGAGCTTGTAAGTTAGGCGTTCGAGCGGGCGCAGCACTGGGTCAAACCAAGTGCGGCCGTTGGCGTCGAGCACCTGCATGAGATAAAGCCCCATCGGCTTGGTGATTGCCACCAAAGCGACGACGAAAAGGGCGAGTTGGAGCCAGCCAGAGGTTTGCATAAGTGGTGGCGGTTAAAATTTCTCCGGTCGCACCATCGCGACGAAGAGATAGGCGAATAGGGCAACAGCAATCAGCCCGACGATGAGATTTTCCATAAAAATCCTTAGAGTTTCTCGCACCAGCCGGCGTAAAGCTCGCTGGCGATGAAGAACACCGCGATCAGACCAACAAAAATCAAGTCATTCATATTTGTCACTTTCACGGCAGCAATTTGACCAATGTTGGGCTTGTTCGATAATCAAAAGGTCATCCGTTTTCGTAAAAAAAAGGTTAAAATCTAAAATGTTTCCTCATTGTTCAGCAAGACAACCACCTTTTTGCCAATGACCTTGAAATGCCCTCGTGCCTCGCCTAGAGTCATTACATGAGTTTCGCCCAAGTGCTTGAAGAACTTCCCGTGCTGACGTTCGAGCAGCGTCAACTGATCGTGCGCAAGGCGCTCGAACTCGACGACCCGGCGTTATCGGAGGCTGACGAGGCGCTGGTTGAGTCGCGTCTCGCGGCACACCGGGCGAATCCCGCTTCATCGGTGCCGCTTGCTGAAATGAAGGCCCGCCTGCGTTCCCGCCCGAAGTCATGAGCTGGCGTGTCGTGGTCCGCCCGGAAGCTGGCGACGACGTGGCGGAGGCCGCTGCGTGGTATGACGACAAGCGCGAAGGGTTGGGTGATGAGTTTGTAGAGGAAGTGCTGCGCGTGTTTGATGCGCTGGAGGTCAATCCGTTGCTCAACTGCCGACGGCATCCCCGAAAAAACATCCGCTGGCGCTACCCGGAGCGGTTTCCCTATCGGGTGATCTACGAAGTCACTGAGGCGGAGAATACGGTTGTCATCACGGCAGTGCTTCACGCGGCCCGTCACGACCGGCATTGGCAGCGGAGATTGTGAGGCCGCTGTTCGCCTCGCCGAGCCGCAGCCCGATCAGCGCCGGCAGCCGCTGTCGCCAGAACTCCGCGTTGCAATAAAGTTTCAAAGGACGGCGACACCTCCGCCGCTTCTCCGGTGCGGTATTTGCCCGCCGATACCGGCGCAGCACGCGCAACAACGTGACGGCCTGCTTGCGCGTGAGTGGCAGAACCTCGCGGTCACCGAGCTTTAGATTTTTCCGGCCAATCACGCCCCAAAAACGCCCCGGTTTGTGTTCCAGTTTAAGATTTTCCACTTCCTTGCCCATGTAGCGCTTCGAGGCGTAGTAGAATGTCCCCTTGATGCTGCGCATCCGTTCTACACGTGTTCCAGCGGAGAAATGCCGGAAGTCATTCGATTGCACGATGTCATACCAGTTGCGCGACATCCAGTGGCGCAGATCGTCGAGCATCACCGCCCCCTCAGAAATCCGCGACGACACGCAATGCACAAGATGTTCTCCCGAACTGTCGCGAACACGCACTTCCCAATGCAGGGCATCATCGGACGGGAAGACCCGGTGCCTGACCGAGTAGGACCGACCCGTCTCGCGCTTGAACTCGAATTCCCACGGCACGTTGTAGAGGAACAGGTGATAGTGCGGCGCAATCTTGCCCTTGTTCACGCCTGACTTGCGCGGCTCGAATTCGAGTTTCCAGACGATGAACACTTCCGGCCAACGGCGGCGGATGCGTTGCCCAAGCAGGTCGAGGTGGTTCTTGAAATCCTCGTGATAGGACGGGAATTCGTCGGGATAGGTGAGCGTGACGAAGAACGGAATCAGCGAGGCGTCAATCTTCGCCATGAGGTCGAGCATCCGCCGTCGCGCCGCATTGGTGAAGTGTGTTATCTCACCGCGCACGGGTGGCGTGGGCTCCGGCCCGGAGGAATGCAGTTGCACCCGGAGGAAGCTGGCCCCGCGAAAAACCTCGACGGAGGCGAAGCTTCCCTCTGTCGGCACGGAGATATGCTCCTTAGACAAGCCCGGAGCGCAGCCGTCGGCGGGCGCGGCAACGCCGCGCTCCGCTCGACGGCCCGCGCCCGCGTGCCCGCTGTCAGGTTCAAACGGGCGCAGACAATACGAACGCGTTCCACCCCCACCTCTCTGGCTTTCACGTTCTTTGATGGTTTCCCCATGTGAAGCGGGACTGAGGACGGAGGCAGGCGCACTCATTTCACGCCTCCCTTCTGTGCAAGCGACGTGTCAACGAGCGCGAGGATGGCCGCGCGAATCGAAGCGGACAGACGTGGCCACGCAGCGGCCACTCGATGACAGTCCGTGTCAGTTGGCGACTGAGCTTTGTGTGCTCCTTTGTGTGTCGGCTTCCAATTTCCATCACCCCCACAGGGCAGGCCGGTAGGTTCGAGTCCTAGCCGGGGCACCATTTCCGCCATCCAACGTTAATTGCGCACCCACTGCCGGAACCTCCAACTCATCGCCGCGAGTGCAACGCCGGACTCGGCAACAACGCCGCTTGCCGCTACCAAACCAGCCTGAACGATTTCGATCAACGCTTCGGCGGCATCGCGCGGCTCTAGGGCGCGGAGGGACTCACCCGCCTGCCGTCCACCGAAGCGTTCGTCTTGCAGATGGTTATGGGCGTCGAAGATTTTCACCACCGCCAATTGCGACATGAAGACTTGCGGCTTCAGCAAAGTGGCGAATGTGTTCCCACACGCGCGTGAGCGCATTACGCCGGTTGGACGTGAGATGCTGGTTGATGCCTGCGCTCGCAAGAAAGTCGGGAGGGTTCGGGGGGATTTCACCCGGCGTCGCGCCGCTGTAAAAATCGCAGAGGAGGCCCGCGATGGATTTCACGATCAATGAATCCGAATCGCAGCGGAAATAACAGCGGCCCTCGCGGAACTCCGTCACCAACCACAGCCGCGCGGTGCAACCGGGCACGAGGCGGTCCTCCGTGCGAAACTCCGCTGGCAGCAGCGGACGCTGGCGTGCTTGTTCCACGAGCCAGCTCAAGCGTAATTGTTGATCACGGATCAGGCTGATCGTGTCGAGCAGTTGCCGCTTTTTTTCGGCGAGCGTCATGGCGATGTCACCGTGGAAATCATCGGTTCAACTTACCGCGAATTGCTGGACCCGCATAGCTCGTCCCTCGAGGCCATTGCAAGGGCCACTTGAAGCGCTATTTCAACGCCGCATAGACGCGGTGCACGTCGTCGTGGTCGTCAAGCGCGTTGAGAAAATCGGCGACCTCCTTGCGATGGGCATCGCTGAGTTCCACCGGATTCTTCGCGACGTGGCGCAGTTCACTCGCGACGATTTTCCAGCCGGCCTTTGCGAGCCACGTGCTCACAGCGGACAAATCCTTCGTCTCGGTGAGAAACGTCGCGCCGATGCAGCCCTCGGGAACTTCGGCCGCGTCGAGTGGTTCCACGTTTTGCGCGCCGGCCTCGATGGCATCTCCCTCGGTATCGCGCGACTTGTCCGTGTGCGTGGCCTCAACGACGCCCATTCGGTCGAAGAAAAACGCCATGCTGCCGGGCTGGCCGAGCGAGCCGGCCTTGAAAAGGTTGCGGATTTCCGGCGCGGTGCGGTTGCGGTTGTCGGTGAGGCACTCAACGACGACAGGCACCTTGTGCGGCGCGAAGCCCTCATAAACAATCGTCTCGAAGTTCACCGGCTCGTCGGTCTGGCCGGTGCCCTTCTTGATCGCCCGCTCGATGGTGTCGCGCGTGACCGAGTTTTTGCGCGCCTTTTCGACCGCGACGGCGAGGCGGGCATTGAGGTCGGGATCGCCACCGCCGAGCTTGGCGGCGACGATGATTTCGCGGACGAGCTTGCCGACGATCTGGCCCTTTTTCTGCGCGGCAGCCTCGCGACCGGCCTGTTTCCATTGTGCGCCCATGAGGGGATGAGTTTGACGAAGCTCAAATAAAAGTTCAACTGCGCCGCGCCATAAAAGAATTCTGTTGAATCCGCGCCGCGCATTGCGCCGAATGACGCCACGACATGAACCTGAACGATTCGCAAAAAGCCCAAGTGGCCGGATGGATCGAGGCCGGCCTCAAGCTCGCCGACATCCAGAAAAAACTCGTGGACGACCTCAAGCTGCACCTGACCTACATGGAAGTGCGCTTCCTCGTGGACGACCTCAAGCTTGTGCCCAAGGACCCGCCTCCGCCACCAGAGCCAAAGGAGATTCCAACTCCAGCGCCAAAAGAGTCCACGTCCGCGCCGGCTGCGGGCAAAGCGCTCACTCCACAGCCAACGGCCCAACCGGCTCAGCCGGATGCCACCGCGCCCGCCGCGCCAAGCAAGCTCGCGCTGACCGTGGACAAAGTCACGCGGCCCGGCGCAATGGTGAGCGGCAACGTCACGTTCAGCGACGGCATGACCGCGCTGTGGTATCTCGACCAATACGGACGCATGGGCGTCGTGCCGAAACAGCAGGGCTACAAGCCGAGCGCCACCGACGTGGAGCAGTTCCAGCTCGCGCTCGAATCGGAGCTCGCCAAGCTCGGCTATTGAACGGCGCCGCGGTTTTTCGCAACGGTGGCGCGACGTGAAGTGTTCCATGCTTGGCCGGCATTCATTCCATTCTCGCAGCAGCCATGAAGGTTTCACTGAAACTCGGCGCAAAAGGCCCGCTGAACCGCGAGCAGGCGCGCACGTGCCTCGTCGCGAACGCGTGCTTCCCCGGCTCCGGCTCGCTGCTCGCGGGCCGGCGCGTCGGCTACGCGCAGATGGCGCTCATGACGCTGGGCTTCGCGCTCTCGATGGCGTGGTTCGGCTTGATGCTGAAAATCTGGATTCGCACAAAATCCTTCCCCTACCCCGCCGACTGGTTTGACAACGGATTTCCGCCGGAGTTCTGGCGCGCGATGTTTGTCGGCCTCGCGGGCATCGGTTTGTTCGCGTTCGCATGGATTTGGTCCATGCTCACCGGCCTGTTCATCATGAGCGAGGCAAAGCCTTCGCCGCCGCCGCTGAAGTGAAACGGCCGCACAAAGCGCGTGACCGCGCCGCGCAAGTATGGCATCAGTGTGCCATGCCCAAACTCACTCCGGCACAAATCAAGGCCGCGCTGCCCGGCGTGCCCAAATGGCGCAAACGCAGCGCAAACATCGTGCGCACGCTCACGTTCAAGGATTTTGTCGCTGCGATGAAATTCATCAACGCCGTCGCCCGACTCGCCGAGCAAAACGAACACCACCCGGACATTGACATCCGCTGGAACCGCGTGACGCTCGCGCTCTCGACGCACAGCGAAGGCGGGTTGACGAAGAAGGATCTCTCACTCGCCCACGGCATTGACCGCATCGCCTCGCGGCTGAAGGCGAAATAATTCCGGCGAATTCGCTTCCTTTCGCGGCGGGAAAGTGGCTTCATCCGCACCCCGCTGGGCACGGCGCATGGTGCGATGTGCCTGCGAAACTGTTTACAATCATGGACACACTACCGACCATTTTTCTCAAGCCGGGCGAAGGCGACCGCATCGTCTCGGGACATCCCTGGGTTTATCACACTTCCGTCCTGCGCCTCTCGCAACCCGCGACCGACGGCGGACTCGTGCAGGTCAAGGATCACCGCCAGCGGCTGCTTGGCGTGGGCTTCTACAACTCGAAGTCGCGGATCAACGTGCGCATCCTCGCGCCAGAACGCTTCGAACCAAACCAGGAGTTTTTCGAGCAACGCATCCGCGCCGCGCTCGCGGTGCGCCAGCGGCATCTGCCGGGCGCGACTTCGTTCCGCGTCGTGAACGCCGAGAGCGACTTCCTCAGCGGCCTCATCGTGGACAAATACGAGGACCTGCTCGTCCTCCAGACTTCCTCGCTCGGCATGGACCTGCGCAAGGCCGACATCGTCGCCGTATTGCAGAAGATTTTTTCGCCGCGCGCGATCGTCGAGCGGAACGAAATGGCCTCGCGCAAATTTGAAGGACTCCCCGAATCCAACGGCGTCATCGCAGGAGAGTCCGACGGCAAGGTGATGGTGCAACTCAACGGGCTGAAGTTCGGCGCCGACTTGTTCGGCGGACACAAGACGGGCCTGTATCTCGACCAGCAGGTGAATTATCAGCGCGTTGCGGAACTCATCGCGCTCAAGCCCGGCTCGCAGGTGCTAGATTGCTTCACATTCCTCGGCGGCTTCGCATTGCACGCGGCCCGCGCCGACGCGGCGCATGTGAAGGCGGTTGACCAGAGCGAGGAAGCCATCACGCGCGCGCGGGCAAACGCGGAGGCAAACGGCCTCACCGGCAAATGCGAATTCGAGGCGGCGAATCTCTTCGACTGGTTCAAGGCCGCGACGGTGACGAGGCCGCACGAGCGGGTCATCCCGCGCTGGGACGCGATCATCCTCGACCCGCCGTCGTTCACACGGACGCGCGACACGGTTGAAAACGCGCTGCGCGGCTACAAGGAAATCCACGTGCGCGCGCTCAAGCTGCTTCGCCCCGGCGGCGTGCTTGCGACGTTTTGCTGCTCACACCACGTCAACACGGAACTCTTCCTCGACACGGTGCTCTCGGCGGCGTTTGACCAGCGCCGCGTGCTGCGCCGCGTGGCCACGTTCAGCCAGTCGCCGGATCATCCGGTCATCCCCATGATTCCCGAAACGGAATATCTGAAGGGCTTCGCGTTCGAGATGGCACGCTGAATCATTTCAGCAGTTCCCTCTGCCAGTTCATCAGGCGCTTCCACTCGTCCTCGTTGTGATGGCGCGAGAGCAATTCGAGCGTCTGTCGGCTCGCGATGAGCGTCGGGTCAATGCCGAGTTCGCCCGCGCGTTTGTCCCGGCGCGACTTGAGTTCCTCGAAGCGGCGCTTCTCTGACTCCGTTGGATGATGGCATGGCGCGCGCAGAATTTGTGGATGCTTCTCCGGCGGCTGCGTGACACCCCGATGCACCGCGTCACTGATTTCGTCGTGCCGGCGCACGGAACAGTGGCGCGGCAAGAGCCTTTCCCAATTCTCTCCGTGCGCGGCCGCCACCGAGATGCCGAGCACTGTCTCGTGCATCATTACAAAAAACGGCGGGCGGTTCAGCGCGATGGCCTCGTGCTCGCGCCATTCCCACAACTCGCGCAGCACGGCCAGCGCGGGCCGGCTCAGTCGCCCGCTGCCCTTGATGCGCCAGACCAAGTCCGGGTCTGGCGCGACGGGACGCGAACATTCCTCGATGAGCCGCGCGCAAGATTCCTCGCACCAGCCGAGGCGGCCCTGCTCGCGAAGCCGCGTCTCCAGCATGTCCGCCAGTGCCTTGAGATAATGCGTGTCCAGCCGCGCGTAGTTCAGCAGGCGCGGCGGCAACGGACGAACGGCCCAATTTGCCTTTTGCGGCGCCTTGTCGAGCTTCACTCCGAGGAATTGTTCCACCAAGTCGCCAAGTCCGAAGCGCGTGATACCTGCGAGCCTCGCCGCAATCATCGTGTCAAAAAGTGCGTGCGGCCTGAACCGGTGATGCTCCTGCAAAAGCCGCAAGTCGTAATCAGCGCCATGCAAAATCAGCCGCCGGCATTGCAGCGTCTCCCACAACGGCGCGAGGTCAAAACCGACAAGCGGGTCCACCAGCACGTCCGCGCCCGGCAGGCTGATCTGCACGAGGCAGACTTTTTCGGGATAGGCGTGAAGGCTGTCCGCCTCCGTGTCGAGTGCGAGCCATTCCGCAGCGCGAAGGCGTGGAAGCAATGCGGCTAGGGCAGCGGCGGCGCAAATCACACTGACAGGATAGCAAAACGCACCGTGGAATGAAGCCTTCTGTTTGCCGCGCGCTGAACGTGGCGTTTCCACTTTCATCTTCCGGCCCCGCGCGATCCTCATTACCCTCGCGCCATGAACGTCGCGCAAGCCTTCACCGCTGCCGCAGAAAAACACGCGGACAAAACTGCGCTTTTTTACGGCGAGGCTGAGTTCACTTACGCGACGTTACTATCGCACACGCGCTGGCTCGCGGTGAAGCTGGCTGCCGAGTTCGGCGTGCAGCCCGGCGACCGCGTTGGGCTGTGGCTGAAGAACTGCCCCGAGTTCGTGTCCGCCTGGTTTGGCGTGCAAGAGTCGGGCGCGGTCGTCGTGCCCATCAACAATTTTTTGAAGCCGGACGAAGTGCTGCACTTGCTCGACGACGCGGACATCAAAGTCCTGCTCACGGACTCCACGATGGGTGAACACACGGGCAAGCTCACCGCCGCGCGGCCGCAACTGCGCGTGTGGCATGTGGAGGATTTCGCCGAAGCCCCGTCTCACTTTGCCTCTCGCCTCTCGCCCCTCGCCCCTCGCTCCAGCGACGACCTTGCCGTGCTCATTTACACGAGCGGCACGACGGGACGCTCGAAGGGCGCGATGTTGTCGCACGGCAATCTGCTTCACAATGTCGAGAGCTGCCGGCAGGTGCTCGAAGCCGTGGACCTCGACCGGTTCGCCGTGCTGCTGCCGTTGTTTCACAGCTTCATGATGACGGTCGGCATGTTGCTCCCGCTGATGGTCGGCGGCTCGATGGTGCTCGTGCGTTCGCTGCATCCGCCCAAGAGCGTGTGTCTCGAACTTCTGCACCGGCAGGCGACAATCCTGCCCGCCGTGCCGCAGTTTTTCCGCACACTCGCGCATGCCGGCGCGCCGGAAAATTTCCCCGTGCGCGTGTGCCTCAGCGGCGGCGCGCCGTTGCCGCTCGAAATTTTGCGCGAATTTAACGCGAAGCTTCCGAACGTGCCGCTCATCGAAGGTTACGGCCTCAGCGAAGCCAGCCCCGTGGTGAGCCTCAGTCCGTTGCGCGGGCCGTGGAAAGCCGGCTCCATCGGTCTGCCTGTCCCGGGCGTCGAGGTCAGCGTGCAAGACGACGCCGGGAATCTTCTAGGCGACAACGTGACCGGCGAAATTTGCGTGCGTGGCGGCAACGTGATGCTCGGCTACTGGAACCAGCCTGAGGAAACCGCCAAGGCCATCCGCAACGGCTGGCTGCTGACCGGAGATGTCGGACATCGCGCGTCCGATGGTTACTACCACATCACTGACCGCAAAAAGGACATGCTGCTGGTCAACGGCATCAACGTCTATCCGCGCGAGATCGAGGAAATCCTCTATCGCATCCCGGGCGTGAAGGAGGCTGCGGTCATCGGCGTGCCCGACGCGCGACGCGGCGAGCAGCCTCTGGCCTTTGTCGTCCCAAACGAAGGCGCCACGCTCGACGAGAAATCAATCCAGCATCACATCCGCGAAAAGCTCGCTGACTACAAAGTGCCAAAGCGAGTCGTGTTTCTTCCCGCATTGCCGCGCAACGCAACGGGCAAGGTGCTCAAGACCGCACTGCGCGAGATGCCCGTGTGAAACCCCGGCGCACGATAAGCGTCGTCGAGCGCGGTTGATGCCGAGTCCAGCGGCATGCGCGTTCAGTCCACAAAGATGAACTCGTTCGCGAGGAGAAGAACCTGCGCGTAGCGTTCCAAAGGCGTGAGCGGCCTTAACGGCGCGGGCGGCGGGCCGGTGAAATCTTTCTTCGCGTTCCACTCGGTGACTTCGCCTGCGGCTTCGATGATTTTTAGAACGGGCGCCCACTTGAACTCGTCGCTGTTCAGGTTGGCGCGGAAATCCACGACGAAATCCAGCGTGTCACCCTTCTCAACCGTCACGCTTGCAAACCCCGTATCCGCCTGCGAGTTGTGCAACGTCCACGAGCCAAGCATCCCATGCCGGGTCGACGCGACGAACGCTCGAATGCCGTCGCCTTGTGCGAACTCGTGCCACACGTTGCCAGTGATGGAAATGGTTCCGCTGACAGGAGCGATCCAGCGACGGACGGCTGCGTGTTGCAGGTCATTGCCGGCGTGGCCGCCGTCTGCAGTGAGGCGAACCCAGCCAAGCTTCGAGTCCGGCCAGTCGGCCCCGCCCTGCCAAGCGTCACCGGTGAAATATGGAAGCGGCGTGAAGTTCTTCACGCGCCCGGCGGCTTCGTCCACTTCGCCAAAACCATACTGCCACGCGGTTGGGAGCGGCTTTGATTGCGGGACGGTGGGTTCGTTCTCCGAAATCGCAAGAAAAGCGAGTGCGGATGCGAGCTGCGCTGGCGTGGATTCGCGCTGGTAGATGATTCGGTAAAGCGCGCGGATGCGGTCGTCCGCGCGAGTCAGCGAAGCGACATCGGTGCGGAGGGCCAGCGCGCGGGCGCGTTCGGCGGCAAAGGGCGAGTTGAGCAGGTAGAGCGACTGCTGCGGCACCGTGGTCGCGGCGCGCTGCGGGTTGTGCATGTCCGGGTTGGCGAAATCAAACACGCGCAGCGTCGCAGGAACGAACTGGCGGTCAACGAGACCATAAACCGTGCGGCGCGCCGAGAAGGGCGGCTTGAACAACTCGATGGGCTTGCCGCCCATGCGCGTGTCGAGTTCGCCGCTGACAAAAAGAAGCGAGTCGCGCAATGCCTCGAAATCAAGGCGCTGCCGGGGAAAGGATGAGAGGAGACGGTTCTCCGGATCAGTTGAACTCGGAACTCGGAACTCGGAACTCGGAACGACTGCGTGCGGGCGAGTGGCGTCATTGTGGCTCCGCGTTCCGCCTTCCGTGTTTCGTGCTTCATCGCCCGCCTGCTGATACACCGCGCTTGTCATGATGAGCCGGTGGAGTTTCTTCAGCGACCAGCCGTCTGCAATGAAGCGCAAAGCCAGCCAGTCCAGAAGTTCAGGATGGCTTGGCGTTTCAGCGCGCCTGCCGAAGTCGCTCGGCGTGCGCACAAGGCCGGTGCCGAAATGATGCAGCCAGACGCGGTTGACTGCGACGCGCGCGGTGAGCGGGTTTTGCGGACTCGCGATGGCTTGCGCGAGTTCGAGGCGTCCACTGCCGTGAGAGAATGGCTTGCGCTGCGGGCCGGCGAGCGAGGCGAGGAATTGGCGCGGGACTTCATCGCCTTTCGTCGCGGGATTGCCGCGCTTGAAGGTGTGCGGGTTGGGTTCGGGCGCGGCGTCATTGAGCACGAGCGCGTGCGGCGGTGCGGCCGGCGTGCGGATGAGCCAGCGGTCCACCTCGCCTTGCAGTTTCCACAGCGCCTCGCAAACGCCCGTCTCGAAGAACTGCTCGTTGTTCACGATGCCCGTGTCCGGGACGACGCACGGCGAATCGGAACCGAACAAGATGAGGCGAAGCTCCTCGGCGGCGGGGTCTGGCAATGCAGTTGCCGATTGAACAGGATTCGTCGCAGACTTGGACAATTCCTTCCAGGACTTTTCCACCTCACTGAAGAGCTTGCCGTAGCGCGCGCTGACTTCGTCCATGCTCGTCGGCGCAATGGAGAAGGCCGCGACGACGAGTGGGTTTAATTTCGGTCCGCTGGAGCGATTCAACCCATCGAGGATAGACTGCGCTCGTTTCTCAAATTGGCCGGCGGGCAATTGCCGGAGCGCATGCCACGGTTGGAAGATGGGATCGAAACGCGCGCCGCGCTGCTGAAGGAAATCGCGCCAGCGGCGCACCGAGGCAGGAATCAAATCCTTGTCGGTTAGAATCTGATCGAAGCCTTCCTCGGGAAAGCGCGAGAGATCGAGCTGCGCGACGAGGTATTCGCCGGTGCGGGCGCGGACGCGCGAGGCGGCCTTCTCGCGCTCGGCCAGCATCGAGTCGGCGAGCTTTTTTGCACGGGCTTGATATTCCTTCTCGAAAGCGGCGTAAGCGTCGGTGCGCGAGGGCGAAGGATCGAGGCAGATGAACTTCTCCACCGAATTGTGAAACACACCGTAAAGCGAGTAATAGTCCGCAGTCGGAATGGGATCGTATTTGTGGTCATGGCAGCGCGCGCACGCGACAGTGAGGCCGAGCATTCCGCGCGAGACGGCGTCAATACGGTCGTCAATCACATCGTGCGTCACGCCGAGAAAGCGCCGGCCAATCGTGAGGAAACCCATTGCAGCCTGAGCAGCGAGATCGTCCGGTGCGGCTTGATCGGCGGCGAGTTGCAACAGCAGGAAACGATCGTAGGGCAGGTCGTCGTTCACCGCGCGGATGACCCAGTCGCGGTAGGCGTGCGCATGAACCCAGAAACGTTCCTCGCGCGCATAGACGTAGCCCTTGGTGTCCGAGTAGCGCGCGACATCGAGCCAGTAGCGGCCCCAACGCTCGCCGTAACGCGGCGAGGCAAGCAGGCGATCCAAGACACGCGCGAACGCTTCGTCCGACGTGTCCGCGACAAAGGCATCCACCTCGGATTGTGTGGGCGGAAGTCCGATGAGGTCGTAGCTCGCGCGGCGGATGAGTGTGCGTTTGTCGGCTGGCGGAGAAGGCTTGGAGCCGTTCGCTTCGAGCTTCGCGAGGATGAATGAATCAACCGGCGTGTGCGGCCAGCGCTTGTCCTTCACTTTTGGAACCGCTGGCTCCTTCGGCGGTTGAAAGGCCCAGTGTTTTACAGAGGCAAGAGGCGACGGGCGAGAGGCACGTGAGGTCGAATCTGGAAATGGGGCGCCAGAATTGATCCAAGCAACGAAGTCGGCGATCTGCGCGTCGCTCAACTTTTTCTTCGGCGGCATCTGGAGCTTGTCATCCGTCCTACGCAGCGCGCGGATGAGTCGGCTGCGTTCAGCATTGCCGGGAACAATTGCAGGCTGGCCGGATTCGCCACCCTTGAGCAATCCGTCACGCAAGTCGAGACGCAGGCCCGCTTTGAGTTTTTTTGCGGACGCGCTGTGGCACTCGTAACAACGCTCGACAAGCACGGGCCGGATGCGTGATTCGAAAAAGTCGGCGTCCTGCGTGCGAGGTTCGGCAGCACCCGCCCAACTCACGGACGCGAGCACCGAAAGCACCGCCGCAGGCAGGCAGATACGCGGAGCGAGACACCGATTTGACATAGGCTGGACAACCCACTTTAGCTGCCGCGCGAAACGCGAACAAGTTGCTTTTCCCGCCAATGATGCTGAACATCAGGGACGCACCACCGCCCGATAGGAACGGCTCGTCAATCCGCCCGGTGCGTCGAGGAAGTCGAGCGTGCCCGACGGCGAATTGTTCGTGCCCAGTGAGAGCCAGTTCACGAAGTCGCGCGTGGCCTGCACCTCGTAGTTTCGGTTCGTCTCGCCGGTGAGGCGGATCAGGAACTGCCCGTTGCCTTGTCGTGCTGGTGGCTGGAGCGCCGGCTGCACGGGCACTTCATCCGCACCGATGTCCACACGCCCGCCGAACACGCGGAACTGCCCGTCGAGGTCCGCTTCGCCGACCCCCGCGACGAAGGCCGGATCGCCCGCGTCGCGTGCCGGTGAATTCGTGGCGAGGTGAAAGTCCGCATTCGCCGGCGCGACGAGCAGCGGATTCGCGAAAAGCGAACTGGCATCCTGTAACGAGAGCTGCCGATACGCGGTGAAGCCGGTGCGATCAATGCCGCGCACGGAGAACACGGCGGAGTTCGATCCGGCCTCGGAGAACCACAGATTGAAATCGAGCGTGTTGCTGATCGCACCACTCGCGCTGGAAAGCAGGCGGTTCTGCGCGCCGCAGTAGAGGAGGTTGTTTTTCACCACGTTGTTCGAGGCGAACTGGATGGAAAGCTCGCCGTAGCCCGCGGAGAGCGTGTCATTTTTCCAGCAAGTGTTGTTGAGGAAGCGGCTGTTCACCGTGCGGCCAACGCTGGCGCTGAAGCCGCCAAAAACCAGCCCGACCTTGTCATTCGCGTAAATCACGTTGTTGCGCACGGTGATGTTCGTCGCGTTGATGCCCGTGTGCTCGGCGCCGACCTCGATGCCGAGGTCGCACTGCGTCACAATGTTGTTCTCGACGAAGATGTCACGCCCGCCGTCCACGTAAATGCCTGCCGCGAAGCCGCCGCCGTAAATCGAGCGCGCCCGCTCGACGCGGTTGCCGCAGCACACGCCGCCGCGCGCGGCATCCTGCGCCGGATCGGGACAGACACCTTCGCCGCCGATCATGTCAATGCCGATGTTGTTCACGTCGTGAACATAGTTGCTCGTGACGAGAAAGTTTGTAACGTTTCCGTCAAGCGTAAGCGCCTCGCTCGCCGCGGCGTCGCAGTCGAAAATTTCGTTGGAATCCACCACTACGTTTGACAGCGGCGTGAGCGACGTGCCGTAAACTGTGACGCCCATCGCATTCGTTCCGCGGATGTTGTGGATTTTACAGGAGCGGATTTCAAGATGGTCGCCGCCGCCCTCGATCCACACGCCCGCGCCGGATGACACACCGAGATTGTCGCGCAGCTCGAAGCCGGTGAGCCGCACGTAGGAACAGTTGAGCAGGTAGAACAGGTTTGCGCCAGCAACGTTCGAGCCGCTGACGACGACGTTGCTGGTTGCCTGAAAGGTGACGAAGCCCGCCGCCGCCGAGCCGGAGACGTTGACCGTGACCTTCTCGTTGTAGGTGCCCGGCTGCACCAGCACGGTTGTGCCCGGTGCAGCGACGTTTGCGGCCTTTTGAATCGTCCGCCACGGCGCGGCGAGCGTGCCGGGATTCGTGTCGTTGCCCGTGATGGAAACGTAGCTGGTCGTCTGCGTGAAACCATTGCGGCACACAACCAATAGCAACAACCACAGCGCTCTCGTGAGCCGGTTGAAGTCAGAAGCGCGGCGCTTCACGTCATCCTCGCGTTGTCAATCAGCCGTGTTTTGCCAACCAATACCGCGAGGGCGCAGTGCGTGCCGCGTTTCACTTGCGCGGCGGGAGCGAGCGTGTCGGGTTCGAAGAACTCGACGTAATCGAGCCGCGCGGCTGGTTGCGCGGCCACGAGCGCGGCGATCTCGCGCTTCAATTGCGAGGCCGTTACAGTCGCCGAGCGCACGCGCTCCTGTGCGAGTTGCAGCGAGCGCCACAGCACCGTGGCCTGCGCTCGCTCGTCGGCGGTGAGATATTTGTTCCGCGAACTCATCGCCAGACCGTCGCGCTCGCGCACGGTCGGCGCAACTACGGTTTTCACCGGAAAATTCAGGTCGCGCGTCATGCGACGAATGATTGCAGCCTGTTGGAAATCCTTCGCACCGAACACAGCCACGTCCGGCAGCACGATGTTGAACAGCTTGGCCACGATGGTTGTGACACCGCGGAAATGTGTCGGACGTGACGCGCCTTCCATGCCGCGGCTCAAAACTTCCTCAATGACGTAGGTGCTGTAGCCGTCCGCAGCGATGCCCGGATACATTTCGGAGTCGTCTGGCGTGAAGAGGACATCCACGCCGGCATCGCGGCAGAGGCGCGTGTCGCGTGGAAGGTCGCGCGGATAACGCGAAAGATCCTCGTGGGGGGCGAACTGAGTCGGGTTCACGTAGATGCTCGCCACGACCACGCCGCGCGGTCCGGCAAGTTTGCGCGCGTGACTCACAAGGCTGATGTGACCCTCGTGCAGGAAGCCCATCGTCGGCACGAAGGCGACGCGCACACCCTTGCGCCGCCACGCGAGCGCGAGACGTTGCATCGCGGCGGCGGACTTCACGATTCGCATGGGCGTGTGTTTAGCGGGAGGCGTGCCGGTTTGCACGGTTTAAGGCGAATGGGAGACAAGGCTACAGAAACCCACAGGCCGCACGAAAAAAACGCGCTTCCGCGCAATGATTTCAACACGCCTTGCCAAATTTGCGTCCGGCGAAGTGTCGCAATCTCAGCGATTAAACTGCACCGGCGCCGCACCGGGCAGCTCGTGGGCGCACGGCTGGTTGGTGGGAGAGTCTGGCGAGCGATCGTTCGAGGCCACAAGATTGTTCGCCAGCAGAAAGGCTTCGACTTCCTCGCCACTCACGTCGGCAAGCATCCGGCCGTTCACCTCGACGCACGGCTGTTTCATCTGGCCGGTCTTATCAACCATTTCCTGAAACTGCGCCGGGTCGTTGATGATGTCGCGGTCCTCGAACGGTAGGTCGTATTTCTTCATGACGGAGCGGACGCCGTTGCTCCAGCCGCAGGAGGGTTTCAGATAAGCGATAATTTTCGGTTTGTTCATGGTTGTGTCGCCAAGTTCACCCGTAAAGTGCCACGCTTCTGCGCGTTGACAAGCCTTTCCTCCGCGGAAAAGTATGACAGCACTGTCATGCGCCGTTCATGGCAGGTTCATTTCCGCTTGATGAACTCTGGCGTGCGGGCGGATTGCCCGGCATATTGAATCAAACCAGTCCACAAATATGAAATCCAAACTCCTCCTCGCCTCACTCCTCGCGTTCGGTCTCGTCGTGGCCGGCTGTCAGAGCCTCGAATCCCAGGCAAAGGTTTCGCGTGCCGACGCCGAAAAAGCCGCCCTCGCCAAAGTGCCCGGCGGCACGATCAAGGAAGGGGAGCTGGAGAAGGAAAAAGGCAAGCTTATCTGGTCGTTTGACATCGCGACCCCCGGCACGAAGGACATCACGGAGGTTCAAGTAGACGCCGTCACGGGCGCGGTCGTCTCCGTCGAGAAAGAAACGCCGGAACAGCAGGAGAAGGAAAAGAAAGAGAAGAATTAGCCCGACTTGCCGTGATGCGGCTTGTCAGCTACAAACCGGCATCAAATGAAAATCCTCGTCATCAGCCTGCTAGCCGGTGGTGTGTGCGTTGCCGTCACCGCAACAGTAATGGAGAAGCGCGCCGTCGAGCACGAGCGTCAGGCAATCGCGCGCGCGCAGGCCGAATGGGCGGCCGAGAAATCACAACTCGACGCCACGCTCAAGAAGGCAAAAGGCAAAACTGTGGTCGTTGAATCTCCCGCGCCCGCTGCGGCTACAGCGCCCACCGTCGTCGTGACGGCGAAAGCCGATCCGCGCGAAATCATTGAGCGACTCAAACATTTGAAATTCATTGCCGGGACGGGTCAGGGACCAAACCCCGGTCAGACCCACACCGTGAAACGGCTTGTTCACGAATTCGAAAGCCTCGTGGACACGGGCGATTCCGCGCTGCCGGCCATCCGTGCGTTTCTCAGCCGCAACGAGGATTTGGATTACCAGACCGGCGCGACCAAAGGCCCGCGCGACGGCAACGTGCAAGCCGATTTCCTCGTTCCGCCGACGCTGCGGCTTGGGTTGTTTGATGCGCTCCGGCAGATCGGCGGTGCGCAGGCGGAAGGCATTCTCGGCGACGCGCTGAAGACAACCGCGCGCGGTCTCGAAGTCGCCTACCTCGCACGCGTGCTTCAGGAATTGGCCCCAAACAAATATCGCGACACCGCCATCGCCGCCGTAAAGGAACTCCTCGCAAATCCCGTCGCCGAGGCCGCGGCGCTCGACAAGAACGACCGCACCTATCTCTACGGCGTGCTCGCATTCTTCAACGACGCGTCGTATGCCCCGGTCGCGCAGGGGCAGTTGCTTGCCGCCGACGGCCAAGTGGACAAGGCCGCGCTCAAATATCTTCAACAGACGCTCGGCGACCAGTCCGTGCCCATTGTGGCGCAGGCGTATCAGGACCCGCGCGTGACAGCGGCCACGAACCGAGAGCCGCTTGCGCGCGTCGCGCTTGCGTTCGTCGGCGCCAACGCCCAAGCGGAGCAAATGTTCGGACAGGCGATCCGCGATCCCGCGCTTCAAGGCAACCCCATCCGCAACCTCGTCGAGGACTTGAACCAAGACGGCCTCGTGAGCCGCAAGACGCCAACACCCGAAGACCTGAAGCTCATTGCCAGCCGCTACGAACTCACGCAGCAGTATCTCCAGCAGGATTTCGTGCAGGCCGACAAGGTGCTCCTCGGCGCATTCAAGGAAGCCAACAAGGATTTGGGCAACATGCTTCAACGGGCTGCCGCTGCCACCGCCAAACCACCGGGCAAACCCTGATAATACGAACACAATGCGAGCCATTGCGAGTCAGTGAACGCAACCACCAGCTAAGAAACCAGAACACATGAAATCTCCGATGAGCATCAAAACAATGGGCAAAATCGCAGGATTGCTGGCCGTATCAGCCCTCCCCGTTTCAGCCCTTCTATTCACCTTGGTGTCCAACTGCTTTGCAGGAGAGGCCAAGAAGTGGGAAGACATCCCCGAAGCGGTGCGCAAGACGATACTTGCCAACGGCGGCAAGCCCGGCCCTGTGGACAAGGAGAGCCAGAAAATCAAAGGCAAAGCCGTTTACGAGGCCAGTGTCAAAGACAAGGACGGCAATGTGCGGGACCTTATCGTGACGGAAGACGGCAAGCTGGTTGAGGTCAAGACCGATGACGCCGCGGACAAGGCGGACGAGCAGGCTGCGCGCGCGAAGAAAGCCTTGACCAGCCTGAAGTTCACCCATCCATTGGACATCACCAATCCCTACTTGCCGCTGGCAACCTTGAAGCAGGACATCCTTGAAGGCACGGAAGGTGGTAAAAAAGTGCGCGTCGAGCGCACGAGGCTTTCAAAAACAAAAACAATCAAATTTGACGGCAAGAACGTGGAGGCGTTGGTCTTTGAAGATCGCGTATTTGAAAATGGAACGCTTTCAGAGGTGGCCCTTGACTACTACGCGCAGGCCGATGACGGCACGGTGTGTTATCTCGGCGAAGATGTTGACGAATACAAGGACGGCAAAGTGATCAGCCACGAAGGATCATGGCTGCTCGGCAAGGATACTCAGATTCCGGGTGTGATGCTGCCCGCGCACCCCAAAGTCGGCGACAAATTCAAGCCAGAGGACGTATCAAAGGAGATACACGAAGCTGATGAAGTGCTTTCTGTCTCCGAAACCGTGACCGTGCCGGCCGGGACCTACAAGAATTGCGTGAAGGTGAAGGAAATTCTCGCCGACGGCAAAGTCGAATACAAATACTACGCACCGGGCATTGGCTGTGTGAAGGAAATCCCGGATGACGGCGAGCTGGTTCTGAAGTCGCACGAAACGATAAAGTCAAAAAATTGACCCGCTGCGGGTTCAGCCGACGCCGTTGACGAATTTACAAGGACTTCAACGAACATGCACGTCCACACGACTCCGCAATGAACCGGACGTCAAAATCATTTGACGGATAGGTTCATTTTTCTTCATTGGGATACCGCCGTCACTGATTTAACTTCGTCCCATGCGCGTGCTCGTCGTCGAGGATGAAAAGAAAACCGCCTCGTTCATCCGCAAGGCGCTCGCCGCGGAAGGCTTCGCCGTGGACATCGCGTATCGCGGTGACGACGCCCTCCTGCTCGTCACAACCACGCCGTTCGACGCCATTGTGCTCGACATAATGCTGCCCGGCCGCGACGGCCTGAGCGTGCTGCGTCAGTGGCGCGCGCGGCGCGTGGCCACGCCTGTCCTCCTGCTTTCCGCGCGCGGCGAGGTCAATGAACGCATCGAGGGCCTCGACGCCGGCGCGGACGACTACCTGCCAAAACCTTTTGTCCTCGCGGAACTCGTTGCCCGCCTGCGCGCGCTCGTGCGCCGCGGCGGAGACACCAAGGCCGTCGTGCTGCGCCTTGCCGACCTCACGCTCGACACCGTCACGCGCCACGTCGAGCGTCACGGGCAATCCATCGAGCTGACCGCACGCGAATACCGTCTGCTGGAATTTCTCCTGCGCTCGACGGGCCGCATCTGCGGACGCATGACCATTCTCGAAAAGGTCTGGGATTACGACTTCGACCCCGGCACAAACCTCGTGGACGTTTACGTCCGCCGAGTGCGCGAGAAGATTGACGCAGGCTTCGAGCCGAAGCTGCTTCACACCGTGCGTGGCGTCGGCTACGTGCTCAAGGAACAGCCATGACCATCCGCGCCAAACTCACGCTTTGGTATGCGGCTATCCTGTCAGCCTCGCTGCTGCTCATCACTGCTCTGGCCTACACCGAATTCGTCCTCGAAGAACGCCAGCCACACATGAAATCGGGCGATGAGTCCGAGCCGCTTGTGCCGGCCAAGGCCTACAGCGAAGTGACCGACATCATTCTCTGGTTCGCCCTGCCCGCCGCGTTACTGGGCCTCGCCGGCGGCTGGTGGCTCACCCGAAAAGCGCTCGCACCGGTCGCCGCGCTCACAAACGCGGCCTCACAAATCCACGAGCGCAATCTTCATGAACAACTTCCCCGCTCCGGCAACGGCGACGAACTCGACCGCCTCACGGAGGTCTTCAACGGCATGACCGCGCGGCTCGACGGCTCGTTCCAACGCATCCGCGAGTTCACACTCCACGCCTCGCACGAGCTTAAGACGCCACTCACCATCCTGCACGGAGAACTGGAGACGGCGCTGCGCGATGAATCCCTCCCCGCTGCGCAACGCGAACACTTCCTCAGCCAGCTCGACGAAATCCAGCGGCTCACAAAAATCGTGGACGGCCTCTCGCTGCTCACCAAGGCGGATGCGGGCGAGATCGCCTTGCAACGCGAGCCGGTGCGGCTCGATGAACTCGTTCGCGACGCCTTCGAGGACGCGCAAATCCTCGCCGAACCACAGAACCTTCGTGTCGAGCTTGCCGCCTGCGACGAAATTAAAATCACAGGCGACCGCCACCGCCTCCGCCAGTTGCTCCTGAATCTCACGGACAACGCGATCAAATACAACAAGCCCCGCGGCAATGTGACGCTCACCCTGCGCCGCGCTGGGGACTTCGCCGAACTGACCGTCGCCAATACTGGCCCGGGCCTTGCACCCGAGTTGCAGGGGCGCGTTTTCGAGCGGTTTTTCCGGGGCGACGGGAGCCACGACAGCACCGTCGAGGGCTGCGGCCTCGGTCTCAGCATCGCGCAGTGGATTGTCCACGCGCACGGCGGCACGATTCAGTTCGCCTCCGAGCCGGGTCGCATCACGACAATCACCGTCCGCCTTCCGTTGCTGCGATCATAGCGGCGTTGACTTTGCCGCGTGGACTGCGGAGCGTGTGCGCCGTTTATGTCGCTCCGCGTCCTGGTCGTTCCAGACAAGTTTAAAGGCACGCTCACTGCCCACGCGGCCGCCGCAGCCATCGCACGCGGCTGGCGTCGGGCCCGAACTCACGACCGCATCACGCTCCTGCCGATGAGCGACGGGGGCGATGGCTTCGGCGAAATCCTCAGCGCACAACTCAAGGCGCGCGCACAAACTATCGCGACGCTGGACGCCGCACATCGCCCGTTGGAATCGTTGTGGTGGTGGGAACCGAAATCAAAAACCGCCATCATCGAGTCGGCGAAAATCATCGGACTCGCGTTGCTCCCGCCGGGAAAGTTTCATCCGTTTGCACTCGACACTTTCGGACTCGGTGCGGCGTTGCAAGCGGCTACGAAGAAGGGCGCGCGGCGCATCCTCATCGGCATCGGCGGCAGCGCGACGAACGACGCGGGCTTCGGCGTGGCACGCGCGCTGGGCTGGCAGTTCTTCGACAAACGCGGTTTGGCCATCGAGCGGTGGACTGGATTGCATCGTCTCGCGAGTGTTGTGCCGCCGAGGCAACGGTTGTTCCGCGAACTCATTGTGGCCGTGGATGTGCAAAATCCTTTGCTTGGCGCGCACGGTTGCTCTCGCGTTTACGGCCCGCAGAAAGGACTGCGAACGCGGGACATGATTCCGTCGGAGCGCAACTTGCGCCGGCTCGCTGATGTTCTCGAGGGAGAGATTGGCAACGATTATTGCAGCAAGGCGGGAGCCGGCGCGGCAGGCGGACTCGGTTTTGGATTGCGTTCCTTTTTCGGAGCAAGGCTTGCGCCCGGCTTCGATCTGTTCGCAAAGCACGCAAAGTTGGAGGAGCACTTGAGGAGCACCAGCCTTGTCATCACAGGCGAGGGCGCGCTCGACAAATCCACGCTCATGGGCAAGGGCGTCGGCGAAATTGCGCGCCGGGCCAAAAGGATGAAGTTGCCTTGCGTCGGTCTCGGCGGCGCAGTAAACGATCGCGCGCAAGTGCTGAAGCTCTTCGCGCAGGCTCACGCGCTCGCGCCCGACCTCGCCAGCGTGGACGAGGCAAAGGCACGCCCGGCATTCTGGCTCGAAGAACTTGCCGCTCGCGTCGCGGCTGACTGGCATTGATTCAATCGCAATTTTTCCTACCGCTTGTGTGCGGAGTGTGGCATCACCTCCGCGAAACCAACTTAGCCCAGCGCAACCGGCACAGCCATGCACAGCGAACCTCAGCCTAATCCGCCCGCGACCAACCCTGAGCCTGCAAGCAACGCCCCGCCTGCCGCCAGCGCAACGACACGCACGCCGCTCGCATGGCGCATCGGCATCGGTGTGGGGATTGCCTGCCTCGCGCTTGCGGCATACGCGGCCCGCGGCAGCATCGGCACGCAAGGCCAGGCGTTCGCCGGTGTGTTTTTTTTCTTCGGCCTCGTGGCGATGTTTTCGACGAACCTGCGGGCCGTGAACTGGCGCACCATCGGCTGGGGCGTCGCCTTGCAGGTCATCCTCGCGCTGCTGGTGCTGAAGGTGGAAGTCGTGAACAAGGCGTTCAACGCCGCCAAGGTGATTGTGGTCAGCTTCATTGATTTCTCGGATGCGGGCGCCAAGTTCGTCTTCGGCAATCTCGCGGTGCCCGGCGATCTGGCGCTGAATCAAGGCAAGGAGTTTCTCTTCATCTTCGCCTTCAAGGCGCTGCCGCCGATCCTGTTCGTTTCCGCGTTCTTCACGGTGCTTTACCACTACGGCGTCCTGCAGCAGATCGTGCGCTTGATGGCGCGCGTCATGGTCTATCTGATGGGCACGAGCGGCGCGGAAACCCTTTCCGTCTCGGCGAACGTATTCATGGGCCAGACCGAGGCGCCGCTCATCGTGAAACCCTATGTGCCACGGATGACCAACTCCGAACTTTTCGTGCTCATGGCCAGCGGCATGGCGCACATCTCAGGCGGCATGATGGTCATCTACATCGGTTATGGCGCCGACCCCGTTGCCGTGCTCACGACCTGCATCATGGCGTGCCCATGCAGTCTCTACCTGTCGAAGTTGTTCATGCCGGAACTGAGCCAGCCCGAGACGGCCGGCACGGTGCAGAGTCACGCGGGAAAATCCCCGTATGTGAACGGCATTGACGCCGCCGCGTCCGGCACGAGCGACGGCCTCAAGCTCGCCCTGAATGTCGCCGCGATGCTCATCGTGTTCATCGCGTTCGTCGCGATGTTCGACAAGCTGATCTCGCTCGTCGCTCACGATCTCTCGCTGCAAAAAATCTTCGGCTGGATTTTTTCGCCGGCGGCTTTCCTCATGGGTGTCGAGGAGGCCGACATTTCCAAAGTCGGCACGCTGCTCGGCACGAAGCTCGCGATGAACGAACACGTCGCCTACCTCACAATGAAAGGATGGAAGCTCAAGGAACACTTCATGTCCGACCGCTCTTATCAATTGACCGCCTTCGCGCTGACGGGCTTCGCGAACTTCGCCTCCGTCGGAATCCAGCTCGGCGGCATTGGCGCGATGGCGCCCGAACGGCGCCACGATCTTGCGCGACTCGGATTGAAGGCGCTCTTCGTCGGCTTCACCGCCACGTTGCTGAACGCCGCCGTCGCAGGCATTTTGTTGAAGTAATTCTTCAGAAATCGCCTGCCTCACTTGTCGGTCTCGACGGAGTCGGGAAGTTCGTTGCAGTCGCCGGACTTGGGCGGGAAATGTTTCGCGAGCAACTCGCCAGCGCGACGGATGGCTTCAATGATTCCCTGCGTGAACTCGCCTTTTCGGAAGTGCTTCTCCATCGCCGCCGCGACTTCCTTCCAGAACGGCTCGCCGCATTTCGCGTGAACCGCCGCGTCGCCGATGATGGCAAACTTTTTTGCAAGCGGCGCGACGTAAATCAGCACGGCGTTGCGCTCGCGAGTCTTCGTCATGCCGAGCTTCGCGAAGCGCCGCTGCGCCGCCGCGAGTGCGTCGGTGCGGTGCTTGTGGCTGATGAACACGCGGATTTCACCGGAGGTTTTTGACTCCGCCGACTTGATCGCCGCCACGATGTCGTCGTGGTTGAGTTGATTTAGAAATTCGTCCGGTGTCATGTCACCAACTCCCGCTCGCTCCGCCGCCGCCGAAATCACCGCCACCGCCGGAAAAACTGCTGCCACCTCCTGATGAGCTTCCACCGCTCCACGAGCTACCACTGGAGAACCCTCCAGCGCCCCAACTCCACGAACTACTGCGCCGGTAACCTCTCCCGCTATAAACCGCTCCCCGAGCGGCGCGGATAAACGCAGACAGGAACAAGAGCAGGAACAGCAAAAAAACAATAAAGAACAACGGCCCAACCCATGATGGTAATCCGCCACCCTGCTCCGCGACCGTCCGGCCCGTGCCTTTGTATTCGCCCTTCGCGGCGGCGATCATCGCGTCCACGCCGGCGGCGAGGCCGCCGGCGTAGTCGCCGCTGCGAAAGCGCGGCGTGATGGTGTCCGAGATGATGCGCTTGCAAATCGCGTCCGGCAGCACGCCCTCAAGTCCGTAACCAACCTCAATGCGCAGCTTGCGTTCGTTGATGAAGACGAACAGCACCGCGCCGTTGCGCTTGTCCTTCTGGCCGACCTGCCAGGATTTCGCGATGCGAATGGTGTAATCCTCAAGCGAAGAGCGCGACTCCATCTTTGAAAAGACCGCGACAACAATCTGGCTCGACGTGTCGCGCTCGAAGGTGGCGAGTTTTTCGTTGAGCTGCCGCGCCGTGGGTGTCGGCACGACTCCGGCGTAGTCGTTGAAGTATTGCTCCGGCTTGGGCGGGATGACTTCCGCCGCGTGGAGCCAAAGGCACCAGAAAACGTAGACGATGATGCCGAAGCGCTTCACGAATTACTTTTTCTCTACCGGTTTGTTGAAGTCGAAATTCACCTTCGGCGGTTCGTCCGCGCCGGGCTTGGCGGCGAAGTAAGGTTTCTCCTTGAAGCCGAGCGTGCCGGCGAAGAACACCTCCGGGAACGACTTGATCGCCGTGTTGTAGGCCTGGACCGCGTTGTTGAAGTTGCCGCGCTCGACGCTGATGCGGTTTTCCGTGCCTTCAAGCTGCGCCTGCAAATCACGAAAATTCGCGCTGGCCTTGAGGTCGGGATATTTCTCGACGACCACGAGCAGCCGCGAGAGCGCGGACGAGAGCTTGGCCTGCGCCTGCTCGAACTCGGCGAGCTTCGCCATGTCTGCCGGGGCGCTGCTGTTGACCTGAAGTTTGCCGACGGACGCGCGCGCCTCGACGATCTCGGTGAGCGTGGACTTCTCGAAATTCGCCGCGCCCTGCACGGTCTGCACGAGGTTGGGGATGAGGTCGGCGCGGCGCTGATAGACGTTCTGCACCTGCGCCCACGACTTGTCCACGGCCTGCTGCTTCGAGACAAGCCCGTTGTAGCTGCCGCCCGCGATGACGACGACGAGCAGCGCGACCGCCGCGATGGCGGCGAGCACTCCGCAGCCGATGATGTATTTCTTTTGCATATCTCAGTTCTCCAATCCGCGGACAAACTAGCGGGCGCGGCGCAGGCGAACAATTACAATTCCCACCATGAATTCCACCCGTCGCGCCGTCATACGACCGGCAGCCCGCTCGCACTAAGAATCGTTTCCTGCACAGCGAGATCGTGCGCGGGCGACCACTCGAACTTCTTTTCACCGCGAATGACTTTCGCGAGATCGGCCAAGTCCGCCTCGTAGCGCGGCAGGCTCGTGAACTTCACGTCTTGATAACCCTTTTTGAATCCTTCGCGTGGCTGATTCAACGCGAGCTTCGCCGCTGCCGGCTCCAGCGGGCGGATGTCGAGCGTGCCCGCGTCACCGCACACGACGAACTGCCGCCGCGCGCCGCCGTCCACTTCGACCAGCGCGCTGCGCACGGTGACGGTGGCGTTCGCGTAGTCGAGCACGGCGAGCTGGTTGTCGAGCAGATCGTCTTTGAAGTTCCCGCTGTGCCGCGCGAAGGCGGTGACCTTGTCCGGCTTGCCGAGAATGTTGACCACCGCGTCAATCACGTGGCAGCCGAGTTCAAACATCGTTCCGCCGCGATAGGGCAGGAGCTTGTTTCGCTCGCCCGCGCCGACGGCCTTGCTGATGACCGTCTCGATGGAAAAAACTTTTCCCAGCCAGCCTTCGCGCACGGCGCGGAAGCAGAGCTGAAACGCCGGGTTGTAGCGGAACATGTAGCCCATCTGCACCGTGAGGCTGCGCTGCGTCGCATCATCAAGCAGCTTCTTGAACTGCGGCAGCGATTCGCCCGCCGGCTTGTCGAGGTGGATGTGCTTTCCCGCCGCGATGCAGCGCGTGCCAACCGAGAGCAAGTCCTTCACTTCCGTCTCGACGGCGACGGCCTTCACCAATGTCGAGTTGAGTAACTCTCGCTCAGTCATCAGTGGGACGCCTTGATAAACGGGGTTTTTGCCGAGCGTGAGAAGCTGCCGCCGGCGCTCGTCCGGCTCGACGATGCCGACGACCTCGAAGTCCGGCGATTTGCGCAGCAGCGTCATCTTGCCATCCGCGTGCGCATGGCCGGTGCCGATCTGGCCGATGGGGATGCGCGGCGGCTTGGGTTTGGAGTCATCCGCGGCGAAGACGTTGAATTCATTCACGCCCGCGAGCAGAGCGGTTGTTCCAGTGGCGGCGATGAAGCGGCGGCGTTGCATGGCTGATGTTGTTCGCAGTATGTTCCATTTTGCCGGAAAATCCAGCCTCAACATCGTCGCGTGCGAAGTTGACGCTCTGCCGGTTCCGCACGACACTGCGCGGGTCGAGGCATGACTACGGCGAACAAAATCACCATCGGGCGCATCCTGCTCGTGCCGGTGTTCATCTCGCAGATGCTTTACTACGAAAGCAACGGCAACGAGTGGCATCGCGCGTGGGCGCTGCTGTGCTTCGCCGTGGCGGTCATCGCGGACGGCGTGGACGGCTACATCGCGCGCCATTACAACCAGCGCAGCGAACTCGGCGCACTGCTCGATCCGCTTGCGGACAAACTGCTGCTTGTGTCCGCGTTAGTGCTGCTCACACTCGATCACCGCTCGAATCTCCCCGACCTGCCCATCTGGCTCGCGGCGACAGTCGTCGGGCGCGACGTGATTCTCGGCGCGGGCCTCGCGGTGCTGCACTACACCGGCTGCAAATTCACCGTTCGCCCGCGTCTCATCGGCAAGGTGGCGACCGTGCTCCAGATGGCGACAATCTTGTGGGCGATGCTCAAGTGGCACGAGGGAGCGCTGCATCCGCTCGCGCTGGGCGCGGCGGTGTGCACGGGCATTTCCGGCCTGCTTTACATCCGCGATGGCATGAACATCCTCGGCGCGCATCCATCAAGTCTCGCCTCGACGAAGCACGACAGCGCGGCAAACTCATCCGGCGCGGACGAACACAAACACTGACCCTCTCACATGGCAAAGGAACCCCAACTCAAACTCAAGGAAGGCGATCTCGCGCCGGACTTCGCGGCAAACACCAACGGCGGCGGGCGCGTTTCGCTCGCGGAGCTGCGCGGCAAGCACGTCGTGCTCTACTTTTATCCGAGGGACGACACGCCCGGTTGCACGAAGGAGGCGTGCGCGTTCACGGCACTGCACAAGGAGTTCGCCAAGCGCGGCGCGGTCGTGCTCGGCGTGAGCACCGACCCGGTGAAGTCCCACGACAAGTTCGTCGAAAAGTTCAAGCTGCCCTTCCCGCTGCTGGCCGACGATGAGAAGAAAATCGTCGAAGCCTACGGTGTGTGGGGCGAGAAAAGCTTCATGGGCCGCAAATACATGGGCACGCACCGCGTGACCTTCCTCATCGGGCCGGACGGACGCATCCAAAAAATCTGGCCGCTGGTGAAGCCAGAGGCGCACGCGACGGAAGTGCTGGCGGCGCTGGCTGTTGTATAATCCCCAATAGAAGCCAATACAACCAAACTTGATGGAAATGCCCTAAAAGGCAGTCCCGAAGGTGTGACAACTGTGCCAAATTCAAATCCAAGCTTGGATCGGACGGACCGATCAAGGCAGTTGGTCCGACCGATCAAGGCTTTTGGACGGACCGATTAAGGCTATCGGAGCGACGAAACAAGGCTTTGGCAACAGTAAGAAGGTGCGTAATGATTGGGAAGCCGGTCTGCAACCGCGCTTGAATTGCACTGCTGGGTGCAGCTTAACAACAATGCTAGGTATTTCTATGCCGCTTATCTATGAACAATGTTTTCGCTGACCTTCGCGCGAAATACTTTGCCCTTTCGCGAACCGACGCTTCTATCCCAGAACCTGCGACGGTCAATGAGCCTTGGGGAGTGGTCATGGAGATTGCTTACCCTGAAGCGACAGTTACCACCGTGACCTTCGCTGACGGCACTGTCAGCGTGATCCGCAGTTCAGGCGGTGGTTTCTTCGGCGGTGGTGATGAATCTGTGCAAGCCGCAGGCACCGCATTTTTGAGATTAGCAAAGCTTTGTCAGCCACGAATGGCTTTGACCACTGACTTTCCTGCACCGAGCATCGCGCACGTCGTCTTCTATGTTCGCACGGATGGTGGTGTTCATACCGCTTCCGCGTCTGAGGCAGACCTACGAGCTGAGAACCATCACCTGTTTCAGTTTTACTGGGCTGGTTTGCGGGTTCTCCACGAGTATCTCAGACTTCAGAAGCAGCAGTAAAGGTGAGCAAACACCTGACGATTTTTCGCGGCGAACCGCCTTGCGCTCTGCCGCTATCCGGTTATCCGCCGCCGGTTCATTGTCGTTTGACACGAGCGGACCCGACGCCTATAACCGCACGCGCGACAGACGAAACCACAAACCCAATTACGAACATGCCTATTGCCGTTGGAACCAAAGCCCCTGACTTCACGCTCAAGACCAAGCCCGTCGGCGGCGCGCCCGCCGATGTGAAGCTGAGCAACAACTTCGGCAAGAAGAACACCGTGCTGCTCTTCTTCCCGCTCGCCTTCACCGGCGTCTGCACGCAGGAGATGTGCGACATCACCGCCGGCCTCGGCCAGTATTCCGGCCTCGGCGCGGACGTCATCGCGGTCAGCGTGGACAGCCCGTTCGCGCAGGAGGCGTGGGCCGAGAAGAACAAGATCGGCATCACGCTCGCAAGCGACCTGAACAAGAAGACCTCCGCCGACTACGGCGTGCTGCTCGCGGACCTCGGGGGCTTCGGCTCGACCAGCGCGCGCGCGGCCTTCGTCGTGGACAAGGCCGGCGTGGTGCAATACGCGGAGCAGACCGCGACGGTGAAGGACCTGCCGAACTTCGAGGCGGTCAAGGCGACGCTCGCGAAGCTCAAGTAAGGGCGTCGGAAAAGTTTCAGCGACGGGCGGAAGGCGGCTTCCGCCCGTTTGCTTTTTTCAGAGTTCCACCTGCATGCCCAGCTCGACGACGCGGTTGGGCACGAGCTGGAAGAAATCCGTCGCGGGCTGCGCGTTGCGCGACATCAGCGCGAAGAGCCATTTGCGCCAGCGCGCGAACTGAGACTTTCCCGTGGGCAGGATGGTTTCGCGGCTGAGGAAGAACGTCGTCTTCTGCAAGTCAATCGGCGGGCCGTCAAATTTGCAGTTCCGCAGCAGCTCCGGCACGTTCGGCTCCTCCATGAAGCCGTAGCGCCCCACGATGCGCACGAAGCCCGCAGGCAGCATCTCCACCCGCGCGCGCTCGGCGGCGGACACCTGCGGCACGTCCTCGGTCACGAGCGTGAGCAGCACGTTGCGCTCGTGCAGCACCTTGTTGTGGCGGATATTGTGCAGCAGCGCGAGCGGCGTGCCCTCGGGGTTTCCGGCGAGAAAAACCGCCGTGCCCGGCACGCGCTGCGGCGGGTCCATCTTGAGGCTCTCGAAGAACATCTCGCGCGGCAGTGACGCGGCCTGGAGCCGTTCCCACGCGAGACGCCGGCCCGTCTTCCACGTCGTCATGATGGCGAACAGCGCCGCGCCCACGACGAGCGGGAACCATCCGCCGTGAACAATCTTCAGCAGGTTCGCGGCGAAGAAGGCCGTTTCCACGACGAGAAAAATTGCGCAGACCGCGGCGGCCTTCGCCGGACTCCACTGCCACAGCCGCTGCGCCGCAAAGTAGAAGAGCACCGTCGTCGTCAGCATCGTCAGCGTGACCGCGATGCCGTAAGCGGCGGCGAGATTGCTAGAACTTCCGAAGCCCAGCACAAGGCCGATGGACGCGAGCATCAGCGTCCAGTTCACGTGCGTCAGGTAAATCTGCCCGCGCTCGCTCGAGCTGGTGTGCTTGACCTTGATGCGCGGCAGGTAGCCGAGCTGGATGGCCTGCACCGTGAGCGAGAACGCGCCCGAGATGAGCGCCTGCGATGCGATGACCGTGGCCGCCGTCGCCAGCGCCACGAGCGGATACAGCGCCCATTCCGGCGCAAGGCGGTAAAAGGGATTCTCCGCCGCGGCCGGCTCCGCGAGCAGCAGCGCGCCCTGGCCGAGGTAATTGATGAACAGCGCGGGCAGCACGAGGCCGAACCACGCCAGCCGGATCGGCCGCACGCCAAAGTGCCCCATGTCCGCATACAGCGCCTCGCCGCCCGTCACCACGAGGAACACCGCACCGATGACGACGAACCCCGTCCAGCCGTTCGTCATGATGAATTTCAATCCGTGAAACGGATTCATCGCGGTCAGCACGTCGGGTTCGAGCAGGATGCCCTTCAATCCCAGCAGCGTGATGGACACAAACCACACCACCATCACCGGGCCGAACACGCTTCCCACGCGGCCCGTGCCGTGATGCTGCACCGCGAACAGCGCGATCAGGATGACAATCGTGATCGGCAGCACAAAGTCGCTGAAATGCTTCGACGCCACATCCAGCCCCTCGACCGCGCTGAGCACGGAGATGGCCGGCGTGATCATGCCGTCGCCGTAGAGCAACGCAGCGCCGAAGATGCCGCAACCGATGAGCACGGCCCTGCCGCCGCGCGCGCGGCCGTCGCGGTCGGACACGACCAGCGCGAGCAGCGCGAGGATGCCGCCCTCGCCTCGGTTGCTGGCGCGCATCACGACGGCGAGATACTTCACCGACACGATGATGATGAGCGACCAGAAGATGAGCGAGAGCACGCCGAGCACGTTGCTGCGCGTGAGCGCCGCGGCGTGCGGCCCGTGGAAGCACTCCCGCAGCGCGTAGAGCGGGCTGGTGCCAATGTCGCCATAGACGACACCCAACGCGCCGAGGGTCAATGGGAGCAATTCACTTTGGCCCGCCGGTTTGTTTTGCATAATCAATCTCGCGATCCACGGAAGAACTGCACGGCAAGTTCACTGCGGGGAACCATTGCGCCTGCAAATGCAGGCACGGAGGATGCCCTTCCCGGTGCCGGCGAGGTTAGCTGACGGGCTGGGCCTGGAAAGTGGCCCCTTCGGCGTGCCGAAGTTCGCCCCGGCCCGGCTGACCGGGCTTTGGGTTCCCCGCATCCGGCCACGGGAACGAAGCCGGAATTAGGCTGCGGGCAGATTGTTCCCATAACCATCCACCGCTGTCAAACCGCGCCTTGGAAGATGAACGCCATCAAAGCCCAGCCACGCCTGACTGAATCTCATGGAAGCTTCCCTGAACATCACCCACAGGTGTGTCATTTTGACACACTGACGCCTGAAATTCAGGGATGGATGCCTGAATATCACCCGTGGCTCCCTGAAATTCACCCATCCGAGACTGAAGTTCAGGCATCGTTCCCTGAAGTTCACTCACCGATGGCTAAATATCACCAACTCGTCCCTGAAAACCACCCATCAGTGTGTCATTATGACACACTCATGCCTGAAAATCATGCGGCCACCCATGAACTTCAGGCATCGGAGGCTGGAAATCAGCCATCCGAGACTGAGATTTCACGCGGCGGGCGGGAGTGGCGGAGTGGTGCCCATCGGTGGAGGGCTGGCTTGCGCGGCCTGCGCCCGGTGTTCCAGCATGGCAAGGATGCAGTCGCGTTGCTGGGTGGCCAGCATGAAACCGACGATCATCATGGGAACAGTCAGGATCGTTCCGATGAACGGGATCAATCCGATGGTCATGGATAGGACGCCAACAACGCAGTAATACACCGCGAGATTGAAGGACATGCGCGGCTTGAGGCCACATTCTGTCAGGTAGCGGTTGTTGTCCGTGGCCAGCCCGGCGTAGGAGTAGAACCACCAGTAGAAAAAGAAGATGGGGATGAAGCCAAACCCGACGGCCTTGCCGGGCGTGGTGCGCGCGCCGTGCCCTTGCAGCAACAGCCAGTGGCGATACAGCAGGATGCACCAATAAACCGTCGCCACAATGATCAGTGGCACCCAGATGATGCCCAGAATTGGAAGAAACAATCCGGTCAGACTCAACGGCATGCTGATCCACCACGTCACGGCCAGCACGGTGAAATCTGTCCGCACTTTTTCCGGCGTGAACATCACGGGCCATTCTTGCGTGTTCATGGATTTTTTTGGAGACAGGTTCGGTTGGTCGTGTGAGTTGCGTCGCAGTTCAGAGCTGTCGGGCAATGGCTTGTGGCTTTGCTTCGGGTTTCGCCGGGCTTTTTCAATTGGATCGCCGGGTTTCTGCTCCCGGTGACATATTTTGTCAACAGACTTTTTGCGGGCGGGCCTGCAATCGGCGGAGAACTGAAACCGCGCGCAACGCCTCAGCGTTCCTTCACAAGCTGGTCCACTGCGGCAAGGATTTTCCGCTGCGCAGCGGGGGCATCCACGTCTTCGCCCACGGTCTCGAAGCTCGCGCGGAGGCGTCCGTGCCGGTCCACGACGACAAAGATCGTGCTGTGGATGAAAAGGTCCATCGTGCTTGTGCGTTCGGCGGGGGCCTTCTCCTTGGAGACGAGCTTGAGGCTGTCCACCGCGAGCGCAGCGATCTGCGGCTTGGCGCCGGTGAGGAACAACCATTGATCAGGCCGCGTGCCGTAGCGTTCGCCGTAGTGCCGGAGCACTTCCGGCGTGTCAAACTCCGGGTCGGTGGTGAGCGAGACGAGGCGGACGGGCTTGCCCGCGGGCAGCGCGGCCTGAAGCGCGCTCATCTGGCGGGTCATCTGCGCGCAGGGGCCGGGGCAGCGCGTGAAGATGATGTCCGCGACCCACACCTGCCCGCGCAGGCTGGCAAGCGTGACGGGCTGGCCGAGCTGGTTGGTGAGGTTGAAGTCCGCGACCTGTTCAATCACGGGCAGCGTGACGGCCGGACCGCCACGACGGATGGAATTAACGTAGGCCGCCGAGATGACAAGGACGATGAGGAAAAGCCCGCCCCAGACGATGCGTTCAAGCGATCGGGATGTGGCGTTCATCAGGACAGCCGGCATGATGAAACGCGCAACGGCTGCGGGGCAAGCCGCAAGGATGCGGCGCGGGACTTATTCGAAGGTGGTGGCGCCGCCGCCCTTCGACTTTTCCTTCGCCCATTTGTCGAATTCCTCCTGCGACTCGACGGTGAGGATGGCGTTCATCGTGGCGTGGCCGTTGCCGCAGAGCTGCGCGCAGGTGACCATGTATTTGCCGGGCCGGATGGCCTTGAAATGCAGCGGGACGTTCATGCCGGGGATGGCGTCCTGACAGACGCGCAGGCCGACGACCTTGAAGGAATGGATCACGTCCTTGGAGGTGATGCGCATGATGACGTCCTTGCCCAGGGGCACATGAATGTCCTTGGGCGCGGGCGCGAAGTCGTCCTTTGAGGCCGGGTCGGAGAAGTCCACGCCGAACTGGTTCGTCGCGCTGAGGAACTTGACGCTGGTCGCGCCGAACTTGTTGTCCGCGCCGGGATAGCGGACGTTCCACGTGAACTGCTCGCCGATGATGCGGATGTTGAGCGCCTTGGCCTCGTCGGGAAATTTCTCGACCGCGGCGGCCCACAGCGGGATCGCGAAACCGATGAGCAGCACCGCCTCGGCGACGATGACCACGCCCTCGATGTAGCTGGACGTGTGCGACGTAACGCCCGTGTAATCGGCCTTGGGGTTCGCGCTCTTGCGGAACTTGATGAGCGTCCAGAAGAAAAAGGCGATCCAGCCGATGAACAGCGCAACCATCAGGTAGTGGATGTAGAGGATGAAGTCATCCACCTTGACGGCGTGCTCGGCGCCGCCGGTGGGAATCTTGAGGATTTCGTGCTTGAGGGTGTCAGTGAAGCTCATGTTCGACGTTTAGGAATCGGATGGAGGCAACTGCTTCTCGCGTTTGACGATGTAAACAAAAAATCCGGCGACGCCGCTGAGAACGATGACGACGACCGCCAGCAGGCTGAAGATGCCCGCGTTCATGCCCACGGCGAGCTTGTCGTCCGTCTTGCCGAAGCACGCGGCGCACGCGTGCGCGCTCGAAGCCCACAGCACAGGCGCGGCGGCAAGCAGCGCGAGGATGATGCGGCGAAGGTTCACAGGTAGCTGATGTGCTTGAGTTTCTTCAGGAAATATTTTCCGTAAGCCAGCAGGCCGATGCCCGAAGCCGTGGAGCCGATGCCGAAGAGCAGGTCGCCGGTCGCGCCGCCCGTGCGATACGCGTTGAATTCCCACGCGCCGAAGCCGAAACAGAGCACGGTCGAAACCGCGATGAACACAATATGGAATGCCTTCAGGGACATCTAGCGGAAGAATGTTGTGACCGTGTTGAGCGCGCCGGGAAAATCATGCGCGCCCCAGACGAAGATGAACATCATCGCCCCGAAAAAGAAGAACGTGCAGGTCAGCAGACTGTAAATGAGCTTCTTCTCGGAGATGAGATGCATGAAGTAGCCGGCGACGAGCGAGGCCTTGATGGTCGCGATGAAGAGCGCGATGGCGATGTTGATCTCACGCGAGCCGAAGTTCACGTAGGACGCCAGCACGGTGATGATCGTGCCCGCGCCCAGCGCGTAAAACACAAACAGATACTTCTTCACCGACTCGCGCACGTGCTCGACCTCGTGGTCGTCGTGCGTTTGGGCGGCAGCGCCGGGGCCGTGGGAATGATCGTCGCTCATGGTGTTGTGAAGTTCAGTTACAACAAGTATAGGACGGGGAACAGGAAGATCCAAACGAGGTCAACGAAGTGCCAAAACAGGCCGGACACTTCGACGCGGTTGGCGAGGCGCGCCGGGTCGGTCAGCCACATCTTGCTGCCCGGTCCCCAGAAGAACGCGATGACAATCGCGCCCCCGAGCACGTGCAGCGCGTGCAGGCCCGTCAGCGTGAAGTAAATCGCCGTGTAAGTGTTGTAGCGCGGAGCGCGATTGCCAACCATGAGCGTCTTGCCGCCATCGTCCTTGATGTCAGGCACCGGCTTGTAGGCGGCGCGCTGGCCGAGCTTGGCGACATCCTCAAACCGCTGGATGTCCGCGGCGGCGACGGTGATCTCGGTGTGTTCGTGATGCTCCTTGCGGTGTGCCTTGGGGTCAATGACCTGATTGTAGTCCTTCGTCTCCATGCCCAGCACCGTGATGGATGCCAGCGCCTTGCCGTCCGCGGTGCGCTTCATCTCGTGAAGGTGGCCGTCCACATAAGTGCCGTCCTTCTTGAGCACGGTGTAATGCGTGAACTTGTCGTTGTATTCAAAGCTCTTGATGACCAAGAAAATCAGCGCGCACAGCACTGTCACGCCCTGAAAAATCTTGAACCGCGAAAACTGGTTCATCTTGAGCGACGCCCACGCCATCACGACGGTCACGGACGAGATGATGAGCACCATCGTGTTTGCGGTGCCGAGCGGGACGTTGAGCCAGCCGTGCGGCCAGAAGCCCTCGTCCGCGCCGACGCGCAGCAGGATGTAGGAGGAGAAGAGGCCGCCGAACAGCATCACTTCCGAGGCCAGAAACAACCAGATGCCAACCTTGGCGTTGTAAAGGCCCGTGTCCTCACGGGGCTTGACTGTGTAGGGAATGTCCATGTCGCGTCGTTTTCCGAATTAAGAAATGGTTTGGTGGCTGCGCATCAGACTTTGGACGGCTCCGGCGCATTTTGCGGTGTGAAATCTCCCGGATGGCCCGGCACGCTGTATTCGTAAGGCCCGCGGCACACGGCGATGGGCTTGGTGAAGTTGCCGTGCGGCGGCGGCGTGGGCGTCTGCCAGTCGAGCGTCGTGGCCTGCCACGGATTGTCGTTCTCGACCTTTTTGCCGTTGCTGATGCTCGTGAAGAAATTGATCACAAACGGAATCTGCGCGAGCGCGAGGAAGAACGCCGCGTGAGAGATGAAGGTGTTCAGCCCGATGATCTGCGGGCTGAGCGCGCCCTCGACGCCGGGATTGTTCAGCAACGAGTAGGCCGCCGCGCCGCCGTCGGACATGCGCCGGCTCATGCCGCTCATGCCCTGCACGAACATCGGCTGAAAAACCAAATTCATGCCGATGAGCGAAAGCCAGAAGTGGATTTTGCCCAGCGTCTCGTTCATGTAGCGCCCCGTCGCTTTCGGGAACCAGAAATAAACGCCCGCAAACAGCGCGAAGATTGTCCCCGGCGCCACGACGTAGTGGAAGTGCGCGATGACGTAGTAGCTGTCATGCAGGAAGATGTCGCTGTAGTTGAAGCCGAGCGGCAGGCCCGTGAGGCCGCCGATGCCGAACATCGGCAGGAACGCCAGCGCAAACAGCATCGGCGTGTTGAAACGGATCGAGCCGCCCCACAATGACATGAACAGGCACGTGAGGATGATCACCGACGGAATCGAAATCATCATCGTGGTCGTCTGGAAGAACGTGCTGATTTTTGTGCCCATGCCGGTCAGATACATGTGGTGCGCCCACACGATGAAGCTCAGGAAACCGATGGAGAGAACCGAATAGACAAGCGACTTGTAGCCCCAGATCGGCTTGCGCGTGTTGCACGCGATGATTTCCGCGACAATGCCCATTCCAGGCAGGATGAGCACATACACTTCGGGATGACCGAGGAACCAGAACAAATGCTGCCACAGCAACGGGCTGCCGCCGCCGGAAACTTCGGCCACCTTGCCGCTGACGACGAGGCCCGTCGGCAGGAAGAAACTTGTCCCCGCGACCTTGTCCATGAGCTGCATGACGCCCGCGGCCTCGAGCGGCGGGAACGCGAGCAGCAGCAGGAACGCCGTCACAAATTGCGCCCACACAAAGAACGGCAGCCGCATCCACGTCATGCCCGGCGCGCGGAGCTGGATGATGGTCGCGATGAAGTTCACCGCGCCGAGCAGCGACGAGGTGATGAGAAGAACCATGCCAAGCAGCCAGAAGGTTTGCCCCTGCGTCGGGACAATCGTCGCGAGCGGTGAATAGGAAGTCCAGCCGGCCTGTGCGGCGCCGCCGGGAATGAAGAAGCTCACGAGCATCGTGACGCCGCCGAGCACGTAGGCTTGGTAACTGGCCATGTTCACGCGCGGGAAAGCCATGTCAATCGCGCCAATCTGCAACGGCACGACGAAGTTGCCGAACGCGGCGAACACCAGCGGCACAATGGCGAGGAACACCATGATGGTGCCGTGCATCGCGCCGAATGAGTTATAGAGGTCGGGCGACATGACGCCCTTCGCGGCCGCGTCTCCGAGCAGCTTCTCGAGAATCGGCCCGACGACCGGGATGGGCATGCCCGGCTTGGCGATCTGCCAGCGCATCATCAGCATCAGGCTGAAACCAAACGCCAGAAAGAACAGCGCGGTGATTCCGTATTGGATGCCGATGATCTTGTGATCGGTGGAAAAGACGTAGCTGCGCCAGAAACCCGGATCCTCGTGAGAATGGGCGTGCGCTTCAGCGTGTTGTGTTTCTTTCGTGGGCTGCATGGTTCAGTTCAGGCTGCCGGCCGGAGCGGTTTTCCGCACGGCCCGTTTAGTTAGCTTTCAGTCAAAACAAGTGTCAACAAGCGATTCAGTCCCGCGCAAGTTTGCATCCGGCCTTATTCACTGCTTCACCTTGTCAAATGCGAGCAGGCCGAGCAACAACGGCAGGTAAATGATGCTCATGAAAAATAATTGCCGCGCCCGCTGCGCCGTAAGGTGCCGCGCAAACCGCACCGCGCACCACAGGAACGCCGCGCCGAGCACGAATGCACCGAGCAGGTAAAGCCCGCCCGCAAGCTTGAAAATAAACGGCGTCAGGCTCACCGGCAACAGCCCGAGAGTGTGACTCACCGCCTGACGGCCCGTGCGCTCGCCGCTCGGGTCAATGGCGGGCAGCATGATGTAGCCGGCGCGCGCGTATTCGTCGCGATACAGCCACGCAATGGCGAGAAAATGCGGCAACTGCCAGAAGAACAGAATCGCGAACAGCGACCAGCCTTCGGTCGTGATTTCGCCCCGCGTCGCGGTCCAGCCCATCAACGGCGGCAGCGCGCCGGGCACCGCGCCAATCGCGGTGTTCAGCGCGGTGACGCGCTTGAGCGGCGTATAAACAAACAGATAACTTCCCAGCGTCACTGCACCGAGCAGACTCGTGACAAGGTTCACCGCGATGGCGAGGTAAATCATTCCGAAGGCGGACATCACGCCGCCAAGCACGAGCACGGTGTCCGGCTGCAAATGGCCCGCCGGCAACGGACGGTCTTCCGTGCGCGGCATCCGCGCGTCGTGCTCGCGTTCGAGATATTGGTTGAGCGCCGCCGCGCCGCACGCCAGCAGGCCGGTGCCAAGCAGCGTGTGCAGAAGGAGCACCCAGTCCATGCCGCCACGCTGGCCGATGTAAAAGCCCACGAGCGTCGTGAGCAGCACGAGCGCGGTGAGGCGCGCCTTGAACAATTCCGCCAGCACCACGGCTCGGGGCTTCGCGGCGGCGGATTCGTTCATGATCTGGGCGTTGGCTTTCACTTCTTCGGAAGTTCGGCGCGCGACACTTTAACCGTGTGTTCCAGCTTCGCAATGGTTTCCTCATCCTGGCCGAGCTGCACGAGCACGTGCGCGTTGATGCGGTCCATCGTGAGACGGTATAGGCAGACGGTCAGCACCGCGCCAAACGCGAGGCTCGCCGCGCCGGTCATCACGTGCAGCGTCGCGATGTCCGCGGCTTTGTTGCTCCACACCGTGCCCGCGCCGAGCAACGCTTGCGCGCAGACGAGGCCAAACCACGCCCACGCAAGCCGCGTGAAAACGTGCGCGCTGCCAATCTGCTTGCGCAGCGTCATCGCACAGCCAAGAACGCCCGCAAAAATCAGCGCCGCCATCGCGCGATGCGCCATGTGCAGATGAATTTGAAAGGCGGTGATCGCCTTGAAGTCCCGCGTGTCCGTCCGCGCACGGTTGATCGAGTCGAGGAACGCGGCATCCGTTGGCGGATAGATTTTTCCGTAAGCAAGCGGGAAATCCGGCACGGCGAGCCCCGCGTGCTGGTGCCGCATTGTCGCGCCGAGCGCGAGCTGGAGCAGTATCATCAACGTCACACAGACAAACATCCGCCGCGTCTTGTCGCTCGGCTCGACGGCCTGGCGAATGCCAAACATATCCTGCCACCAGCGCGACGTGAACAGACCGATGAGAACAATCACAGCGAGAAACACCTGCGCCAGCGTCGCGTGGAAGATGCCGAACTGCGGAATTTTTTCAGTGACGCGCAGGCCGCCGAGCACGCCTTGCAGCACGACCGCGAGCCACGCAGCCACGCCAAGCCAGCGCAGCCATGGCCGTGATTCCTGCAACCACAGCCACACCGCAAGAATGGTCGTCAGCAGCCCCACTCCCGAAGCCCACAGTCGGTGCGTGTGTTCGTAAAAAATTCCGCCCTGCCACATGGAGATGGGCAGCAGGAACATATTGTAGCCGAAACTGGTCGGCCAATCCGGCACAGCCATGCCGGCCTCGTTGCTCGTGACCAGTCCGCCCATGCCGATCAGCCCAAGCGTCGCCAGCGCCGTGAAAACGGCGAAGCGGTTCAGGCCCGGATTTTCGACTGATCGGGTCATTGCAGAAGCGCGAAATAAAAAACAAACCGCTGCGACTCGAACCGGCCGCAGCGGTTTGAGAATCGAGCGTGAAAGCCTACTTGAGTTCGATCGTGAAATCAACGCCGCTCACGTTGCCGCCCTTGACCTCGATGTCCTTCGTCTGGCCCTCGGGCGCACCCTTGCGGTGCTTGATTTCCACCGTGTATTTGCCGTCCGGAACGTTCTTGATCGTGAACGAGCCGTCGGGCTTGCTCACGGCGAAGTAGGGATGATCCACCACACTCACGTAGGCAAACATCCACGGATGCACGTCGCACTTGAAGCGCAGGAACATCTCCGGCTTCTCGAAGACGAAGTTCAAGTCGGGCGAGCCGGGAACCATCGCTTGGTTTTTCTCCTGATTGCCAGCAACTGCGGGCGTCGGGTGAACATTGTGGAGAACAGGATCGGAAGTCCTCACGGCGATCTTCTGGCCGGTCTGCACCGCCGAGACGTAGGGCAGATACTCGCAGCCCTTCTGGTCAATCAGCGAGGCCGGAGCAGACGCGCCGGCGGACTTGCCGCTGACGTTCTTGAGAACGACGAATACATCGCCAAGTCCTCCGCCCTGCGTGACGAAAAAGCGCGTCGTGGGCTTCGTGTCCGGATGCAGTTTGCCGCACATCGGATCGAGCGGGATTTCCTTTTCAGGCGGCGGCGTGCCCTTGAGGCTGATTTTGCCGGAAATATCGCCGGCGGTGGAGACGGAAGCCGTGGCGACAACAGCCGCGGCGGTGAGGATCAGTGAGTTCAGTTTCATGGGTTTAAGTTTACAATGGTTTGCGCAAAAGCGGGCGGACGCTATCACCGGAGAAAACCTCCTGCAAGTGTTGAGTGAAAGTTTTCACAAGGGCGCTTCGCCACGCCAAATTCGTTAAAACTTCGACGAGCCTGCTAAAGCGCTATTCAGCAGTGAACCGGTCCGAATCCAAGGCATCCGATTCAGAACGGCACGTCATCACCGGCCTTGCGCCGCTTGAGCGACCGCATGACCGCCGCCATGCGCAGCGCCGTGCGGCCCGCTTCGGAACCGCGGTTGAACTTCGTGCCGAGACAACGCACGCGAGCCTGCTGCTCGTTCTCGAACAGCAAAACCTCGTGAATCACCGGCACGCAATGCGTGGTCTGTATTCGCGCCAGTTCGTTCGTCACCGCCTCGCCAATGTGCTGCGCATGCGTCGTCTCGCCGCGCAAAATCACACCGAGACACACGATGGCCGACCAATCCTCACGCGCGAGCGTCGCCACAACGGCAGGAATCTCGAACGCACCCGGCACACGCACGACGAACACCTCCCCTGCCCCACCGCGTTTCAGTTCGGCCTTCACCGCGCGCAGCATCGAGTCCACGTAGCGGCGGTTGTATTCGGAGGCGACAATGGCGAAGCGCGCGCCCACGCTCACTCTTTTCATTGAACTGATCTTCTTCAGCATGGCGAATAAAAAATCTTTTCCGGCAAGTTCTAAAGCAAATGCCCTAGCTTCTGCCGCTTCGTTTTCAGGTAACGCTCGTTGTGCGGGTTCGCCGCGATTTTCAACGGCAGTTGCTCGACGATTTCGAGGCCGTAGCCTTGCAGGCCGACGACTTTCTTCGGGTTGTTCGTGAGCAGGCGGATGGTCTTGATGCCGAGGTCGCAGAGGATTTGCGCGCCGAGGCCGTATTCGCGCAGGTCGGTCGGGAAACCGAGCCGGATGTTCGCCTCCACCGTGTCGAGGCCGCGCTCTTGCAGTTTGTAAGCCTGAATTTTCGGCGCGAGTCCGATGCCGCGGCCCTCCTGCCGCATGTAAACGATGACGCCTTCTCCCTCAGCGGCGACGCGGCGCATGGCCTGATGCAGTTGCGGCCCACAATCGCACCGGCGCGACGCGAACACATCGCCGGTCAGGCACTCGCTGTGAACTCGCACGAGCACGCCGTGTTTGCCAGCGACGCTGCCTTTCACAAGCGCGACGTGATGCTGGCCGTCCGTGTGCGAACGGTAGAGATGCAGATCGAAGTCGCCGAATTCCGTCGGCATTTTCACGACTTCGACACGCTCGATGAGTTTTTCGCGCGAGCGGCGGTATTTGATGAGGTCTTCGATGGAGCAAATTTTCAGCTTATGTTTGCGGGCGAATTTCCGCAGCTCAGGCAGGCGCGCCATCGAGCCGTCGTCGCTCATGATTTCACAAATGACGCCGATAGGTCGCGCGCCGGCGAGCTTCACCAAGTCCACCGCAGCCTCGGTGTGGCCCGCGCGTTGAAGCACGCCGCCGGGTTTGGCGCGCAAGGGAAAAACGTGGCCGGGTTGCACAAGGTCATCCGGCACGGCGGTCGGCTCGGCCATGACTTGAATCGTCCGCGCACGGTCAGCGGCACTGATGCCGGTGGTGATGCCGCGCGCGGCGTCCACGCTGACTTGGAAGTCAGTTTTGAAAGTCTCGCGGTTTTGCGTGACCATGCGCTCGACGCCGAGTTGCTTGAGCCGCTCGCTCGTCGTGGGCACGCAGATGAGGCCGCGTCCGTGCTTGGCCATGAAGTTGACCGTCGCGGCTGTGGCGTGCTCGGCAGCCATGATAAGGTCGCCCTCGTTCTCGCGGTCGGCGTCATCCACAACGATGACCATGCGGCCTTTACGCAAGTCAGCAAGGACGGCTTCGATGGAGTCGAACGGAGCTTTCATTTACGGAGCAGACTGTATTCGAGCGGGCGCGCCGTGCCAGCTACAAATGCGATTTGAATGTGAACGGGGCGAGATTTGTGCGCCGTTTTGGGAATAGTTCTTGACCCTCGCATTACGTGACACGTAGCCTCTGCATGGTGCTAGGCACCATTCATGTTGACGCAACTTAAAAGCCTGTTTTCCAATGACATTGGCATAGACTTGGGGACTGCAAACTCCCTCGTTTATGTCCGTGACCAGGGCATTGTGCTGCGTGAACCTTCGGTCGTCGCCATCCAAGCGGGGACGACCAACGTGCTCGCCGTGGGCGAAGAGGCCAAGCGGATGCTCGGCCGCACTCCCGGCAACATTGTCGCGATCCGCCCCATGAAAGACGGCGTGATCGCGGACTTTGAAATCACCGAGGCGATGCTTCGGCATTTCATCCAAAAGGTTCACCACCGTAAACTGATCGCCCCCCGAGTGGTGGTGGCGGTGCCCTCCGGGATCACTGAAGTCGAACGACGGGCCGTCAAGGACTCGGCCATGCACGCAGGCGCCCGCGAGGTTTACCTCATTGAGCAACCGATGGCTTCGGCCATCGGCGTCGGGCTGCCCGTGCACGAGCCGGCCGGCAACATGATCGTGGACATTGGCGGAGGCACCTGCGAAATCGCGATCATCTCGCTCGCGGGCATAGTCTTCAGCCGCAGCCTCCGCGTGGGCGGAGATGAATTTGATGACACGATCGTGGCGCACATGAAGCGCACCTATAACTTGATGATCGGCGAACGCACGGCGGAGGAAATCAAAATCCGCATCGGTTCGGCCGCCCCGCTGGAGCAGGAATTGACGATGGAAGTCAAGGGCCGCGACCTGAGCGCAGGCCTGCCCAAGACCATCACCATCCGCTCCGAGGAAATACGCGAAGCATTGAAGGAACCTCTCTCGCAGATTCTCGAATCCGTCCGACTCACCCTCGAACGCTGCCCGCCCGAACTGTCCGCGGACTTGATTGACCGCGGCATCGTGCTGGCCGGCGGCGGGGCGCTGTTGCGCTGCATTGACCGCCTCGTGTCGCAGGACACGGGGTTGCCGGTGCACATTGCCGACGACCCGCTCACCGCAGTCGCCGAGGGCACAGGACGCGTTCTCAACGAGCTTCAATTCCTCAAGCGGGTCGCCGCCAATTCAAATTCCTGACGCGCGTTCGCCTGCCGCACAAACGCGGCTGACGAATGCTGAGACGCAAGCATCTGATAGTTCTGGGCCTCGTGGCCCTGCTCGTGGTGGTTCTCCTGAACCTCCCCGTCGTTGCGACGGCGCGTCTCAAAATGGCCCTCGGCAGTTTCTTCCTTCCGCTCTTCGGCCTTGCCGGCGCGACACAACACACGGCGAACAAACTCGGCGACGCCATCACGCCGCGCAGCGACCTTGTCCGCGAACTGGAAGCCCTTCGCAAAACCAACGATGAACTTAAAATCCGTGTCACCGAAAAGGAGTCGCTCGAGCGCGAGAACGCCCGCCTCCGCGAACAGCTCAAGTGGGAAAAGCAAACCGGCTGGAAGCTCAAGGCCGCCCGCGTCATCGCCCGCGACCCGGCAAACTGGTGGCGCACGGTCTTCATTGACCTCGGCAGCCACGACGGCATCACGCCCGACCTGCCCGTCGTCACACCCGATGGACTCGTCGGACGCATCTCGACCGTCGGCCTGCTCCGCTCGCAAGTTCTCCTCGTCGGCGATCCAAACTGCCGCGTCGCCGCGATGGTCAAGGAGTCGGGTGAAAACGGCTTCATCTCGCCCATGCCCGCGCACCTCATGGACAACCGGTTTGTCACTTTGAATTACCTTCCGCGCGGCAGCCAGCCCAAACCGGGTCAGGCCGTCGTGTCGAGCGGCGTGGAACTCAAGCCCGGACAAACCGTGCTGTCGAGCGGGCAAGGCGGCGTGTTCCCGAAGGGATTGCTCATCGGACAAATCATGGACACGCGCATTGTCGGCTACGGCCTATACATCGAAGCACGGGTGCAACTGGCCGTGAACCTCAACACTCTCGAAGAAGTATGGGTCGTCATCCAATGAAGTGCGAAATGAGAAGTGCGAAGTGCGACGCTCGCTGTTATTCGACAGCAGGCGCAGTTCATTCGCACTGTTCCTCTTACTTCGCACCTCCCACTTCGCGCCTCCAATGAAAGGTCTTCACACCATAGCCATTCTCGCCGCCGCATTTCTCGCGGTGTTCGCCGAGGCGCTGCCCGGCGGCGCGCGGCATTGGATCGGCGCGCAGGTGGACGTCTTGCCGTCGCTCGTGGTCTATGCCGCGCTGATGACAGACCTGATGACCGTTGCATTGCTTGCCGTATTTGGCGGGTTGTGGTTCGATTCACTTTCCGCAAACCCGATCGGCATCACGGTGCTGCCGCTGTTTGTCGCCGGGCTTCTGATTCAACGGAACCAAGAACTCGTCCTGCGTGACCAGTCTTACGCGCGCGTCCTGCTTGGTCTGCTCGCCAGTTCGTTCGTGCCCGCGGCCACGTTGCTGATGATGCCGGGCACGTCGGCCAAACCGCTCATCAGCGGCGCGACGTGGTGGCAGTGGATTGTGATGACCCTTGCGGGCGGCGCGTTCACGCCGGTGTGGTTCTGGTTCTTCAGCCGGCTCAGGCGCGTGTTTTTCTACGCGCCGATGCCGGAGCATTCGTTTCGGCGCGACCGCGAGATCAAACGCACACGACGTATCTGAAATGCTTATCGTTGACCAATTGCGCAAAGCCGACCGGCACCTGAGGGCGCTCGCCATCACGGTGCTCGCAGGCCTCGGCCTGCTGCTCGCGGGCCTGTGGCGCGTGCAGGTGCTCAACGCGCAGCGTTATCGCGACACGCTCGAAGACCAGGCCGTCCGCACCGTGCGCCTGCCCGCCGTGCGCGGGCGCATCCTCGACCGCAACGGCGCGGCGGTCGCGGAGAACCGGCCGTGCTACAACATCGAACTCTACCTCGCCGAACTTGGAAAAATTTTCCACGAACAATACGTGCGCATCCGGCCTGCGGGACGCCTGTCGCGCACGAACGTCGAGCACTTCGAGCGGCTGGCGCGCTACGAGGTCGTGAGCAACGTCGTTCTGCAAATCAGTTCCTCGCTCGACCGGCCGCTTGTGCTGCCGGAAAAACTTTTCGCCCACCACTACGAGGAGCTTCGCGCTCTGCCATTTCCTGTGCTGGACAATCTGGAGCCGTCGCAAGTCGCGCGCTTCGTGGAACGGCCCGCGGGGGTGCCCGGCGTCGAACTGGAAATCGAGGCCAGGCGCGCGTATCCGTTCCACCATGCCGCGGCGCATATTGTGGGCACGCTGCAGCGCGACAACAGTTCCGCCGAAGGCGAGGACGCGGATTTCCATTACCGCCTGCCGGACGTGCGCGGGATGACAGGCATCGAGGCACTCTTCGACCGCGAGCTGCGCGGCCGCGCCGGCGCGAAAAGCATGATGGTCAACCGCCTCGGCTACCGGCAAAACGAGACACTCCAAAGCGTGCCTGAACCGGGCCAGAACGTCGTGCTCACTCTCGACCTCGAATTGCAAATCGCCGCGGAACGCGCGCTCACCACGACGACGTTCGGCACGAACACACGCGGCGCAGCCGTCGTGCTCGACACGCAGAACGGCGACATCCTCGCGATGGCCTCGGCGCCGTCATTCGACCCGAATCTGTTCTTACGCCACATTTCGACAAACGAATGGCAGCAACTGAGCGACATTCATCTGCGCCCGCTCATCAACCGCGCCACTCAAGAAAACTACCAGCCCGGCTCGATTTTCAAAATCGTCATCGGCCTTGCGGGTCTCGAAGCTGGCACGCTCAAACCGGAAGAAGTGATTCACAATCCGGGCTTTTACCAGCTCGCCAAGCGGCGCATTGATGATCAGGCCGCGCCGGGAGACTACGCATTCCGCCGCGCGCTGGCGCAATCGTCGAACACCTACTTCATTACGCAAGGATTGCGGCCCGGCGTGCTGCAAAAAATCATCGAGCTTGGGCAGAAGCTCCACCTCGGCGAGCGCACGGAAATTCTGCCGCGACAGGAAACGCGAGGCACTTTCCCGTCGCACAAGGATGTCATCAGCAGCGCGTGGCGCGACGGCCACACGGCGAACCTGAGCATCGGGCAGGACAAGATAGACGTGACGCCGCTGCAAATGGCCGTAATGACCGCGGCTGTGGCGAACGGCGGAAAAGTTTTCTGGCCGCGCCTCGTGCAGCGCATCGAGCCGCTGGACCCGACAAGCGGCGACGAGCCGACGGTGTTCCCCGCAGGCCGCGTGCGCGACGATCTTGGCGTGCGCCCGGAAAACTTGCAGCTCGTGCGCGAGGCGATGCTCGCCGATGTGGAGGACCCGCGCGGCACCGGACGCGAGGTTTGGATCCCGGGCTTCCGCATTTGCGGCAAGACGGGCACTGCGCAGATCGAGCACGGCGGCAAGATCGTGGACCACACGACGTGGTTCGTGTCGTTCGCGCCGGCGGAAAGCCCGCGTTACGCCGTCGCCGTGATGGTCGAGAGCGGCGCCAGCGGCGCGAGGACGTGCGTGCCCATCACGAAGCAGATTTACCAGACGATTCTGAAACGTTTTCCCATTGAGAAGGGTCCGAAGGTCGCCGTCGCCAACTGAAGCAATGTTCAACGACACCCAAAACCTGAACCGCCGCGAGCCAAAGCTCGACTGGGCGCTGCTGTGCGCGCTCATCGGGCTGATGCTGCTGGGCGTGGCGTTCATCCACAGCGCGCGGCTCGCGGTCGAGGGCGGCTATGCGCACTGGTGGAGCAAGCTTTGGTGCAAGCAAATCGTCTGGTATGCGCTCGGCATCGGCGGGCTGGCCGCGATCTGCATGGTGGATTACCAGGTGCTCGCGCGCTGGTCCTACGTCGCGTATTGGGGCGCGATGCTCACGCTCATCGTCGTGCTCATTCCGCACATTGGCGCGGCGCGTTACGGAGCACGGCGGTGGATTGACTTCGGGCCGTTCCAGTTCCAGCCGTCTGAGTTTGCGAAGCTCGCGTTCATCCTCGCGATGGCGCACTACCTGAGCCGTCCGCAGGACGAATTAAGGCAGCGCAAAATTTTTTTTGGCGCGCTCGGTTTGATGGCGCTGCCGTTCCTGCTGATTTTGAAGGAACCCGATCTCGGCTCTGCGCTGGTGCTGTTGCCAATCGGGTTGGTGATGCTGTTCGTGGGCGGGGTGCCGACGCGGTATCTGCGGCAGATCATTGTTGGGGTCGGCCTGCTCATCACCTTGCTGCTCGTGGACGTTTTGTTCGCGCCGCCAAACTGGCGCATCAAACTGGAAGATTACCAGCGCCGGCGACTGTTGGTTTATTTCAACCGTGATTACCGTGATTTTGCTCCGCCGAATGCCACGCCGGCGGAGCTGCAACGCGCGCGCCTCCAGCAGCGCAACGACTCGTATAACGTCGAGCAGGCCTGTATCTCCGTCGGCTCCGGTGGGCTGACGGGCAAGGGCTGGCGGCAGGGCACCCAGAATCTCCTGGGCTACCTGCCGCGCGGCGTGGCACACAACGACTTCATCTTCTCCGTCATCGCGGAGGAGAGCGGATTCGTCGGGAGCATCGTCGTGCTCTCGCTCTATGCGGTGATCCTGTTCACCGGAATCAGGATCGCCGGCCAGGCGCGCGACCGCCTTGGCAAACTCATGGCCGTCGGGGTTGTCACCCTGTTCTTCAGCCATGTCCTCATCAACATCGGAATGAACATCCGACTCATGCCCGTGACAGGCGTGCCGCTGCCGCTGTTAAGTTATGGCGGAACCTCAGTGCTCGCCTCGCTGGTCGCCGCGGGCCTTTTGCAGAACGTTTACAAACACCGAAAATCCTACTGATTATGAGCGACAACAAAAATTTCTCGCGTCGCCGTCGCGTCCACCGTTTCCGGCCCAGCGGCGGTCTCAACCCCAACGCCCGGCCTGACCGCGCCGCCATCGAGGCGCGCGCCGAGGCGCTCGGTGAAAAAATCGCCCCTGAAAATGTCTTCGCCGACGCGCGGCACGAGCACGAAATCCGCCGCGCCGAGAATGTCGCCGCGGGCCTTCCACCCGAGGGCGATGCCGCACAGCAGGCCGCCGAGCTGGCCGAGGCCGAGGCCAAGCAGGGCAAGTTCCGCGACCCAAACATGGAGACGCCCGCCGAGGTGAAGGAGGAGTTCGAGCCGGTTCCCGTCGAGCAGCCCAAGGGCCTTGTCGGCGCGATCAAGCAGGCCGCGAACAAGGTCATCACCAAGGTCAAGAAACTCATGCAGCAGGAGGTGAAAATTCACAAGGAAGTCATCATCAACTCCGAGTCGCTCGAGACGCGCGTCGCGGTGCTCGAAGATGGCAAGCTCGAGGAGTTCACCATCGAGCGCACGAGCGACGACCGCCTTGTCGGCAGCATTTACAAAGGCAAGGTTCGCAATTTGGAAGACGGTCTGAAGGCTGCGTTCGTGGACATCGGTTTCGAGAAGAACGCCTTCCTCCATTACTGGGACATCGTGCCGAGCAACCTCGATAGCGGCGTCGAGGTCGTCGAGCGCGGCGAACGCAAGCAGCAGCGCGACCGTCCGCGCATCACGCAGAAGGACATCCCGCGCCTCTACCCCAAGGGCACCGACATCATCGTGCAGGTGACCAAGGGTCCCATCGGCACCAAAGGCCCGCGCGTCACCACGCACCTCGCGTTGCCGGGCCGCTACCTCGTGCTGCTGCCCAACTCCGACCAGTCCGGCATCTCGCGCAAGATCGAAAACCACGAGGAGCGCCAGCGCCTCAAGAAAATCGTCCGCGACCTGACCATTCCCGACGGCATGGGCGTCATCATCCGCACCGTCGGCGAAGGGCAGATGGCGCGTTACTTCGTGCGCGACCTTGCGCTGCTGCTCGATGAATGGAACGCAGTCAAGGAAAAGATCGAGAAGGAGCCGTCGCCCGTGTGCGTGTTCCAGGAGCCGGACCTCGTCGAGCGCACCGTGCGCGATTTCCTCACCGAGGATGTCGAGCGCATCATCATTGACAACGGGAAGGAGTTCGAGCGCGTCAAGGAGATGATCGGCCGCATCAGCAAGCGCTCCATCGGCAAGGTCAAGCTCTACAACGAGCCGCAGCCCGTCTTCGACCGCTTCGGCATCACTCGCCAGCTCGACCACGCCTTCTCGCGCCAGGTCCACCTCAAGAGCGGCGGCTACCTCGTCATTGACGAAACCGAGGCCCTCGTCGCCATTGACGTCAACACCGGCAGCCACAAAGGCTCCAAGGACCACGAGTCCACCATCCTCAAGGTCAACCTCGAGGCCGCCGAGGAAATCTGCCGCCACCTGCGCCTGCGCAACGTCGGCGGCCTCGTCGTGCTCGACTTCATTGACATGAAATCCCGCCGCGACCAGCAGCAGGTCTATAACAAGATGAAGGAGGGCCTTCGCCGCGACCGCGCCAAGACGCACATCCTGCCCATCTCGCAGCTCGGCCTCATGGAGATGACCCGCCAGCGCCACACCGAGAGCGTGCGCTCGACCACCTACGACGACTGCCCGTATTGCAAGGGCCGCGCCAAGGTGAAGTCCTCCCTCACCATGAGCGTGGAAATCCAGCGCAAGCTCGCGGAAATCCTCCGCAAGCGGCCGCGCGACGAGTCGGACTTCCAACTCCGCATCATCGTCAACCCCACCGTGCTCGACCGCCTGCGCAAGGAGGACGAGCGGCATCTCATCGAGATGGAGAAGAAATTCTTCGGCAAGCTCACCTTCCGCGCGGAACCGGCCTTCCACGCCGAGCAGTTCAAGATCATCAACGCCATCTCCAACGAGGAAGTCGCCAGCAGCGGCGGCTGAAAATTACCACTCGCCCTGCTTGCTGAACTTGTCCGTCGCGGCTTTGCGAAAGGCCGCGCCGGCTTCGTCCATCTTCTTCAGGACTTCCTCGAAGGGCATCCCGGCGGAACTGCGCGCGGCGGCGATGACGGTATTGCATTCGTTCGAGTCCATGAAGCGCGCGGCTTCAAGCAGGCGCGGGGCGTCCTCCGGCGGAACGGCCATGAAGCCGTGCTTGTCCGCGTGGACGAGTTGTCCCGGCTCGATGCGCTGGCCGAAGACCTCGACGGGGCAGCCCCAGCGCACGGGCCAGTTCCACGCGTGGCCTACGCAGAGGCGGCGTGCGAGTGCCTTGAGTCCGGCATTGGTCATCTCGTCGAGGTCGCGGATCGCGCCGTCCGTGATGGTGCCGACGCAGCCGAGCGCGCGGTGCGTGTTGGCGTTCACCTCGCCCCAGAACGAGCCGATGACGCGCGGCTTGTCGAGGTCCTGGATGCAGACGATCTTCGGCCCCGGCTGGCTCGCGACATAACGGCGGTATTCGCTCCATGCCTTCGGGTTGGTTTCGCGATGCTTTGCATTGCTCGGCTCGATGACGACCGTGACGGCGTAGCCGACCATCGGCCCCATCTGCGGCATGAAGTCGCGCGTCTCCTCGTGGTTGAAGGCGTCCTTCGTGCGGTCGCGCTTGGTGATCTGTTCCCAGCCGTTGTAAATGGTGGGCGTGTTCCAGCGTTTGAGTTGCAGGAGGTTAGCGTGGGAGAGAAGCGGCGTGCTCATGTCGGGATGCGTTTGCCAGAGCCGCGGCAAAAGCTCAAGGGAAGAACGCGGCTCCCGGCTACGCACGCTTGAGCGGATGCAGCTCGACCTTGCGGAAGAGAATCTCGAAGCCCTCGGATTCCAGCAGAATCTTGCCCGCGCTGGGCCATACGTCGTAGCACTCGTTCACGGCCGTGCCGTTCACGATGACGGTGATACGGTTGCCGTCGCACACGCACTCAAGGCGCGTCCACTCGCCGAGCGGGCTGTCCACATCGTTCTTGCCGCGCGTGTCAATGCGCTCCTCGAAAAACGGCTCGTGCTGCGACCACCAGAACTGGCGGTTGGAGTAAACCGTCTTCGCGCCGCCCTTCTTCCAGCGCAGGCGCTTGTCCGGGCCGACCTCGACATCCGCAGTGATGGTGACGGGAATGGTTTCGCCCTTCTCGTCCTTGCCGCGGATGACGATGAAGTCGCCGACGCAACCCTGCGCGATCTGGCACTCGATGGAGGACATCCACGGGCTGCGGTTGCCGTCCGGTCCGGTCGCGTGGAGGAGGACGCCGGAGTTGCGAACGCCCTTCGCGCCGTAGGTCAGCTCGCCCCATTTGTATTCCACCACGAGCCGGTAATCGCGCCATGCCTGCCGCGTCGCGAGGTAGCCGGCTACCTCGCCCGAGCAGCGTAACACGCCGTCGCGCACAGACCACACCCGCTTCGGATCGTCGAATGCGGAGTCCTTGAGCCACGGATAAAGGTCCGTGAGATCGCGGCCATTGAAGAGCGGCGTGACGCGGTCGGGCGACTGCGCGGGCGGGTTGACGGGTGGCAAGTCGGCGGAAAAGGAATCGGTGAAGCCGGCCAGAGACACCGCGGACGCGGCCCCGGCAAGTCGGAGAAAATGGCGGCGGGAGTTCATCGAGGGCATCTCACGGGTTTAACAGGTCAGCAAATCGTCGCGCCACTAGCCCGTCTGTTGGGGGTGTTGGCCCACCAAGACCGATGGACTTCCCTTCGACGTTGCTGGGAATGTTTCGGCCGTCCACAAAGGTCCACAAGAAAGTCAACTTGTTCCGCGGCTGCGCATGGGCGGCAAACCTCCAGTCGCAAACCTTCGCTTCACCGGGAACGACCGAATCATGTGCGACATAACAAAAGCGATGGCTGAGCAACGAACTTGCGGACTCAAAGCTGGCTCCGGGCAATTGCAAGGCACAGAACGCCGCCGCATCCTTTTCAAACAACATGCCGAGCACGGCCAGCAGTCCGCCAAGCGGCTCCGCTTGCGAAGGTGGCGTGTCCTCGCCGATGAGAGGGTCTCGAAGGTCAGGAGCATTCGTCGGCGTAAACGAATCACCCCAGAGCCCGATCCTTTGCGCGTCAACGTCCGCGCGCGAGCGCAAATGCTTCAAGACACTACGCAGGTCGCGCAACCGCGAACCCATCAACGGCTGGCCGAGCATCAACTCGGTCGCGGAAATCGAGGTCGCCTCGCCCTGCAGGCCGCGAGAGCCGGGCAACGCGACTTCTCCCGTGCCGCGAACATCGGGCAGGCAAACCGCGATGCCACTAGAGATTAAATCAGCGATGTCAGCCGCCTCTTTTTGGAGAAACACCGCCTTTCCCTGTTGAGCGATGCAAACAACAACGGGCAAGCGCCGCCCGCTTGAGCCAGATGCGCGCACCAGCAGCATCGGCAACACGAAGCCGTGCTCCACTTCGAGCGACAGCTTCTCAGCAATGAGGCCGTCTCCGCCCGCCAAGCCCCGGGGAAGTGGCTTGGGCGAGACGTCCGGCTCAATTCTTCCGAGGAGTTGAGTCCATTCATGCCGGAGTATTTCTTCGGTCGCAGAGTCTGACAGTTTCTCGCCGCGTTGAACCACGGCACGGATTTGATTCTGCGCGATGAGTTGCATCACCTCATGCACCGGCCGTGGCTTGAGCTGCTCACGAAGCTCCGGCGTCCAGCAGCGGAGTTCCTCGGCGGGCAGCGGCTTGGAGTATTCCTCGGCGCGGATGCCAAACCACTTCTCCAGCGCGGCGTGGATAAGTTTGCGGTGTTCGAGGCCGATGTTGTTGCAGTGGGACGCATCGGGCGGACGACCGCTTAACAAACCGTGGCCTGTCGTGAAAGCGAGGTTCTGCGGCGCGCCCTTCCACTTGTAGATTTGTTCGAGCCGCCGCCACACCGGGTCGTGCTCGCGATCCCAACTGAACTCGTGCGCGTAGATGAGCCGGCGCGGCGCGATGCTCCCGACGATGACCCACGGCAGAAAGCCGTCGCGCCCGCTCAGGCGCAGGTTGCGCGTGGATTCCCACGAGCCGTAGCCCATGTAGTTGAAGGTCGTCTCCGCGTCGGCGGGCAGCGGGTAGCGCGTCTCCGGCTGCGGCCCGCCGAAGTTGAACGGTGCGACGCACGTGAAGCGCTTGTCCAGCGCGACGACGACGGCCGCCGGGTCGCCGCCGCCCGCGGCGGAGCCGAGCAGGATGATCTTGTCGCGGTCTATGCTCGCGCGTTGCAGCACCACGTCGAGGCCGCGCATCGTGTCCCACGCCATCCAGCCCATGAGGCTGTCGCCGATGACGCTGAGTTGGAGGCCGCTGATGTAGCGGTAGCGGTAGTCCTGCCGCGGGCCGGGCTGGTGGTCGCGGCGCTCGCCGTAGCCGAGCTGGTCGGGCACGAGCACCGCGCAGCCAGCGCGCGCCCAGGTCATGCCCATGTCCTGTAACTCGGACTGCTCCTTCGGATTGTGGTGGCTGTGGATGATGACAAACGCCGGCATCTTGCGCGGCGGCTTCGCGGGCAGATACAGGTTCGCCGTGACGAACACGCCGGGCCGGCTTTCATAAACAAGGCACTCGATGCGGAACCCGTCGCCCTCGACCGTGCGCGTGTGATGCACGGGAACCTTCGCCGGCACGGGCGGAAATTCACCGAGCGACTTGCGCAACGCCTCGATGCGCGGCGCGACGAACTTTTCCCAGTACGCGCGCGACTTTAGCGCGGCCCACGCCTCGCGGTCGTTGCGGTTCACCTCGGCGACACGCGCGTTGACATCACGGCGCAAGTCGAGCGAGTGAAAGGCGCGTTCCTCAGGTGTGAGGACGTTTGTGTCGAGCGCGCGCAGAGCCTCGACGAGCGAAGCGTCAGCGCCGGAGGTAGCCGCGCTCGTGAACATCAGTGCCGCAATGAAGCGGGCGGGGTTCATCGGGGGAGCATAGCAAGCCGCACCGGGTTTGCGATGCTGTTTGTGTGTCGTTTGGCTTGGCGCGACGCCGCGCCCACGCTACGCTGTGGGCGTGAACAAACACAGCGGACTCCACCGGCTGCCGGGCCTGCGCGTCACGATTGACCGCGTGGCCTACGCGCCGCACCTGCCCGCGCCGCCGGAGCAGCCGCACTGCTTCGTGTATTACATCAGCATCCACAACGACTCCGATCTGGCCGTCACCATCAAGGGCCGCAAGTGGGTCGTCACGAACGAGCACGGCAGCGTGCTCGTTGTCGAGGGCGACGGCGTGGTGGGGCAGTTCCCGACCATCGAGCCGGGCGAGAAGTTCAGCTACCAGAGCCGCCATCTGCTCGCGACGCCGACGGGCGAGGCGACCGGCAGTTACGTCGGCATGGACGGCCTCGGTCGCGCCGTTGTCGTGCGCATCCCGAGCTTCAAGATGGCCGCGCCGAACACGGCGAAGGAAGGCCCGCAATTTGCGTGAGTCGCGGGAAACTTCTCCGCAGCTTCTCCGAGCTAAGAAACAATCTCCCAACACATGAAAACTGAATCCCTCCACATCGGCATGAAGGTGCGCCATCCGCAATACGGCGCCGGCTGCGTCGTTGCGCTCACGGAGCAGTCCGCGCAGGTGCGCTTCGACGGCGGCGAGCACACCGTCTCGCCGGAGACGAGCGGCCTCGAACCCGCCGAGCCGCAGGCGGCATTGAGCGGTCTCACCTTGCCCGTGTCGCAGTTCATTCGCGAGACGGTCGAGGAAATGGCGGCCAAGCTCGGCATCGAACAACCCGGCGCGGTCGTCGAGCAGCTCGGCGTCCGCTGGCGCGACGGGAAGTTCGTGCTGCATCCGAGCGACCCGACGCTGGCGACGAAGGAGGTGCCGCTCGATGTTTTCTTCCACAAGATCGTGATGATGCGCAACCACCTCCGCGTGCTGGAACAGAAGATCAACGCCCACCCGCAGCTTACCGACGCGGACAAGGTGGACATCCAGCAGCACATCACCAAGTGCTACGGCTCGATGACGACCTTCAACCTGCTCTTCAAGGACAAGGAAGGCCAGTTCTAGCGTCGCCGCTTCGGCAGGTCTTTCTGGTCATCGGGAGTGATGCGCGTGTAGTTCAGGTTTGCCTCGTCGAGCATCCGCCGCCGCAGCCTGTGGAGGAACACCACGGCCACCAGCAGCCCAATCAGCCCGACAAACAGCGCGCCCGCGGCCACGGCGAACTTTTTATTCTCACCGAGCTTGTGGAGGATTTTCTTGAGCGTTTCCATGGTTGAGTCGCGGCGATTCTAAACGCCATTTACAGACAGGCAAGCTTGCTGCACATTGGGCTCAGACGCAGCATGGACGCGCCGTTCACATCTCTCAAAGGCCAGCTCCTGCTGGACGGAGGCAAGCTGCGCGGCTCCTTCTTCCACCGCACCGCAGTCATCATCTGCCAGCACGATGCGGAGGGCGCGTTCGGACTCGTCCTCAACCGCGTCTCGGACAACAAGGTTGGCGACGCCCTCGTGGCCGACCTGCCCGACACGCTTAAGGAACTTCCCCTTCACCTCGGCGGCCCCGTGCAGACGACCGCGTTGAGCTATCTGCACGCGGATGCCTTCATCCCCGACGCCAACGTGCTGCCCAACCTCAACCTAGGCCATTCGCTCGATGACCTCGTGGAACTCGGCGCCTCGTTCTCGCCCACGCAGAAGGTGAAGGTCTTTGCCGGCTACGCGGGCTGGTCGCCCGGCCAGCTCGACGATGAAATGAAGCGCGGCGCGTGGCTCACGCATCCCGCCTCGCTCGAACTCGTCTTTGCCACCGACCCCGCCGACCTCTGGAAGCGCGTCATCCAAGCCAAAGGCTGGCAATACAAACTCCTCGCCGACGCGCCCGAAGACCTGTCGTGGAACTGACCCGGCCACGGTGCCGGGCAAACACCAAGGAGCGCGACTGAAAACAGCCGCCCGCCCTCGAAACCCTTCAAAACCGCCCTTCCGGCAGAACTTGCCTGCTTTCCCCGTCCAGAAGGGTGCCCAACCCTGTTCCAAAAGGTGCCTTACCTTGTCGGAAAAGGTGTGCCACCTTTTCGGACAGGGTGCCTTACCTTTTCGGACAGGATAAGGCACCCTTTGCCAAAGGGTAAGGCTGTTGTATTGGCCCCTATTGGGGCTGTGGCCACGGAAATGGGAGCCTGCCTGCGGAGGGTTATTCTTCAAAACAGGGTCATTTGAAATTGCAACAGAGGACAATACCCGCCTCGCGTGACGCGATGGATGCGCTAGTGTGAGACTGCGTCAGTGCGTGCCCGGCGCGGGAAGCTCATCCCGGCGGCCACCAACGCGGTGTTATGTATGCGGGACTGTTAGCAGCGGAGCCGGTTTCCCAGCCGCTCGAAGGAGATGTTCGCATTCGCCCGGCAACGCCGGAGGACGCTCCCCAAGCTGCGGCGTTGATCCATCTTTCGATGGGCCGCGTGGCTGACTTCCTCTTTGGCAACCACGACCCCACGCTCGCGGTGCATGTGCTGGAACGCCTCTTCGCGGAGCCGGGCAACCGCTTCAGTTACGAGTTCGCGACTGTCTCGCTCGTGGGCAGTGACATCGCCGGCCTGTTGCTGGCGCATCCGGGGAAGTTGATGAAGAAGCTCGAGCGTCCGATGCTGCGGCACTTGTTCCGCATTTACGGCAGGAACGACATGCTCCACTTCCTGCCGCGGGCAGTGCCGCTCATGATCGGACACAAGGAGGCCGAACGTGATGAGTTCTATCTCTTCGCCCTGGCCGTTCAGCCTTTGTTCCAGCGGCACGGCATCGGGAAACGCCTCATGCTCCACGCAGAGACGCTGGCGAAGGAGGCGGGCCTCACCAAGCTCTCGCTTGGCGTCGAGGTGGACAACGAGCGGGCCTTGCGCCTGTATTATCACGAGGGCTACCGAACGGTGGAAATCGTGCGCGTGCGCTACCTCGAACGGCACATCGGCTACCCCGGCTATTACCGCATGGTGAAAATCATCGGCTGACCGCGCGAATGCGTCCGCAGGAAACGCCGCGCCGGGATCAGAAGGGCTTCTCCGTCGCGCGACGCTGCTTCTTGCCGCGCCTGCCGTAAGTCACGGGATGCGCGGGTTCTGTCGCGAGGCCGGAGCCGCGCTTGAGTTCGCGGATTTGGTCGCGAAGCAGCGCGGCCTTCTCGAACTCAAGGTTGTTTGCAGCAGCGAGCATTTCCTCCTCCAATTCGCGCAGCACCGCGGTTACGTCGAAGTCCGCCTGCGCGTCGCGCATCACGGCGAGCGCCTTGTCGTGGACTTCCCGTTGAGACGAGAGGCTCTCTTCGACGGCGCGGCTCACGCTGCGCGGCGTGATACCGTGCGCGGCGTTGTAGGCGAGCTGCTTCTGCCTGCGATATTCCGTGACGGCGAGGAACTTCTTAATGCTGTCCGTCTGCACGTCGGCGTAGAGAATGACCTCACCATTGAGATGCCGCGCCGCGCGTCCGGCAGTCTGAATCAAACTCGTCGTGCTGCGGAGAAAGCCTTCCTTGTCCGCGTCGAGAATCGCAACGAGTGAAACCTCGGGCAAATCGAGCCCTTCACGCAGAAGGTTGATGCCGACGAGCACGTCGAAGTCGCCCTTGCGCAGCGCGCGCAAAATCTCGACGCGCTCGATGGCGTCAATCTCGCTGTGCAGGTAGCGGACATTGATGCCAATGTCGCGCAAGTAATCGGTGAGTTCCTCGGCGGTGCGCTTGGTAAGCGTGGTGACAAGTGTGCGCTCCTTTTTGTCCCCGCGTTTGCGCACTTCCTCAATGAGGTCGTCAATCTGCCCGCGCAGCGGCCTGAGCGTGACCTTGGGGTCCACGAGTCCGGTCGGACGCACGACGAGTTCGACAACATTGCCACGCGCCCACTCGACTTCACGGGCGGCGGGCGTGGCGCTGGCGTAGATGGTTTGGTTTTGTAGCGACTGAAATTCCTCGAAGCGCAGCGGGCGATTGTCGAGCGCGCTGGGCAGCCGGAAGCCGTGCTCGACGAGCACTGTCTTGCGCGACTTGTCGCCCTCATACATGCCGCCAATCTGCGGCACCGTTGCGTGCGACTCGTCAATCACGAGCAGGAAATCGGGCGGAAAAAAATCCATGATCGTGCATGGACGCGAGCCGGGCGGACGCCCCGCAATGTGGCGCGAGTAATTCTCAATGCCGGAGCAGAAGCCCATTTCGAGCATCATTTCGAGGTCGTATTCCGTGCGCATCTTGACACGCTGCGCTTCGAGCAGCTTGCCGTGCTTCTCGAACCACGCGATACGGTCAGTAAGTTCCTCGCGAATGGTCAACGTCGCGCGCTTGAGCTTGTCCATCGGCGTGACGAACTGTTTGCCCGGATAAATCGTGATGGCTTCAAGAGATTCAATCTTGTTCCCCGTCAGCGGCTCGAAGCGCGTGATGCGGTCAATGTCCTCGCCGAAGAACTCGATGCGCAGCGCGTCCTCCGTGTAGCCCGGGCGCAACTCCACCGTGTCGCCGCGCACACGGAATTGCCCGCGCTCAAATGCGACGTCGTTGCGGTTGTATTGAATGTCAATCAACCGCGAGAGAAGTTGATCGCGCGACATCCCCTGCCCCACTTTGATGGGGATGACCATGGCCTCGTAGTCGTCCTTGCTGCCGATGCCGTAGATGCACGACACGCTCGCCACGACGATCACGTCGCGCCGCGCAAACAGGCTGCTCATCGTCGAGAGCCGGAGCCGCTCGATCTCCACGTTCACCGAGGAATCCTTCTCGATGAACGTGTCCGTGCGCGGGATATAAGCCTCGGGTTGGTAATAATCGAAGTAGCTGACGAAGTATTCGACCGCGTTGTTGGGGAAGAAGCCCTTGAACTCCGCGTAAAGCTGCGCCGCGAGCGTCTTGTTGTGCGAGATGACGAGCGTGGGGCGGTTCACCTGCGCGATGACGTTCGCGACAGTGAATGTCTTGCCCGACCCGGTGACGCCGAGCAGCACCTGATGCTTCGCTTCCGCGCGCAAGCCCGCGACCAGCTTCTCAATCGCCTGCGGTTGATCGCCGGCGGGCTGGTAAGACGAGACGAGTTCAAACACGCGGCGAAGCTAAGAGCGGAGGAACTTGGTGTCAACGAACGCGCAGCATCCAATTGGGCGAAAGGCGCGGCTGGTGTGTTTGTTGATTTGGCCGGCTCGTCGCGCTATGTTGCACACGATGTTTCGGGCGCATGGCGTCAATTATGAGCGAACAACAATCCTCCAACAGAGTGCCGCCAGAATCCAACAGCGCCGGTAACGCGCCTACCACAACGCCTCCGAGCGGCGATGCGCAATCTTCTACAGTTGAGGCGCAGCCGCTCACCAGTAAACTGACGCCAGAAGAGCAAATGGCGCTTTACGAGGAGGATCTCAAGGAAAACGACTGGGGCCACCAGCCGTGTTGATGATTCGGTCGCAAAGCCGCGCGTAGCAGTTCCGTCAACGCAGGCGATAGACGATGCGCGCCTTGTCGAGGTCGTAGGGGGACATCTCCAATTGCACGCGGTCGCCAATGGTGAGGCGGATGAAGCGCTTGCGCATCTTGCCCGAGATGTGCGCGAGCACGAGGTGCTTGTTGTCCAGTTCGACGCGAAACATCGTTCCCGCGAGGACGGCCATGATGCGGCCTTCGACCTTGATAGGTTCTTCTTGCATGAAATTGTTTCAGTCAATCCGGCCCGAGGGCCCGCTCCATGGAACTTTTTCCCAGAACGCGCAGAAAGAAAAAGGGTGTGGAATGCAAAAGCATCCCACACCCTTGAAACACTTGCGTCCTAGTAGCGGGGACCGCGGTTCTCGCGACGGAAACCGCCGCGTCCACCACCACCACCGCCGCCGCCGTAGCCGCCGCCGCCAGCCGGACGCTCTTCGCGCGGACGGGCTTCGTTGACGGTCAGGTTGCGGCCATCAACGCTGGCGCCGTTGAGAGCCTGCGTTGCAGCCGTCGCGCCTTCGGGCGTGGCCATGGTGACGAAGGCAAACCCGCGCGGGCGGCCTGTGACGCGGTCCATCATCAGGTTGACTTCGCTGACGGGGCCGTGTTGGGAGAAGAGATCCTGGAGATCGTTCTCGGTGGTGTTGTAGGAGAGATTCCCTACGAACAGTTTCGTGTTCATGATGACTTTCTGGACTAGACTGACTCTGCTTTCTGGACTGTTCCCGACCATCGGGTTTCAAATCATCACTGAACCACGTTCACCTGAAGATTTACCATGCCCCGAAACCGACAAGTAATCTAATTCGCGGGACGAGCATGACAGCGGACCGCTCAAATGCAACGCTGAAAACAAAATTTTTGCGGCCTTTCGCCGCGCCTGATGGACGCCACTTCGCCCGCGCTAATATCAAGCGAGAAGGCGAGTTCCATGCGGCTGCTAAATTTATTGCTTCTGCTTCGCGGCCTTGCCCTTGCCCGGCTGCAATTCGCGCACGGGCCAGTCAGGCGAATCGGCGTGCTCGGATTTGAACAACTCCTTCGCCCGCGCGACGAGTTCGGGATGCTCGTCCGCAAGATTCTTCGCCTCACCGATGTCGTTTGGCAGATCATAAAGTTCCACGGGCGCGTCGAGACGCGAGAGGCGGATCGCCTTCCAGCGCCCGTCCATCAACACCGCTTGGTTAAAACCGCGCTCGTGAAATTCCCAGTAAAGCAGCGCGTGTTTCTTCTGCTTCTCCGGCTCGCCGAGCAGCGTCGGGAGAAAACTGATGCCGTCGGTCTGCTCCGGCGGCTTCACGCCGCTCAACTCGCACGCGGTCGGCATCAAATCCGCGAACCAGCCGATGTGCGACGCCGTCGTGCCCGGCTTGATCCTGCCCGGCCAGCGCGCGATGAACGGCTCGCGGACGCCGCCGTCGGTGAGATCGCGCTTCATTCCGCGCAGCGGCCCGCTCGCGCCGAAAAACGCGGGATCGTTGCCGCCCTCCTTGTGGTTGCCGTTGTCCGACGTGAACATCACCAGCGTGCGCTCGTCGAGATTCAGCTTCTTGAGCAGCTCGAACAGCCGGCCCACGTCCTTGTCCATGCGCGTGATCATCGCGGCCTGGCCTTTGTTCTGCGGTGTCCAGTCTTCGTTGTAGTAACTGCCGAAGTCGGGCACCTCCTGCCCGTTGCCGGTCGCGCGCGTCGCCTCGTTGTTCGCGTGCGGAATTGTGAACGCGAGATAAAGGAAGAACGGCTTCTTCGCATTCGCCTCGACCCACTTGAGCGATTCCTCGGCCATGAGGTCGTGGCTGTAATCCACTTTCTTCGACGCCACGCCCGTGCCGAAGCGCGCGGCGATCGGATTCGTTGGATCACCGGCGGGAACTTCGTTGCGCAACGGCACGCGCTCCTCGTTGCGGATGAGATACGCGGGCCAGTAGTTGTGCGCGTGGTGCTGGTTGAGATAGCCGAAGAAATAATCGAAGCCCTGCCGCGTCGGCATGCCGACCGCCGCCTCGCCCTCGTCGCCGAGGCCCCATTTGCCGATGAGCGCGGTCGCGTAGCCCGCGGACTTGAGCCGCTTCGCCACCGTCACGTCGCCGGGGCGCAACGCCTGCGCGATCGGGTTGACCGTGCCGGCGTTGCCGCGCACGCGCGTGTGGCCGGTGTGCAGACCGGTCATCAGCACGCTGCGCGACGGCGCGCACACGGTCGAACCGGCGTAAAATTGAGTGAAGCGCATCCCCTCCGCAGCCATGCGGTCGAGGTTGGGTGTTTTGATTTTCTTTTGCCCGTAGCAGCCGAGGTCGCCGTAGCCAAGGTCGTCGGCGAGAATGAAGATGATGTTCGGCCGCAGCGGCTCGGCGGCAAAAATTGCAACCGGCAAGAATGTGAGGAATGCCACAGGGGCGAAAAGCACGGCGCACAGCGAAGAAGGGCGATTTGTTTTCATGGGAATGTCTGGGCGCATCTCACCGCAGAGCAACGCATGTTGCAAGCGTGCGATGCGGCTGCGTCGTGCGACCGTCACTTCTTAATTATCGGCGGCTTTGCGACCGGCTCGGCCTGCACGTCAATGATGGGTGAAGAGTCTGTTGTCTGAGGCATGGGCCGCGCTTTCCGCTTTCGCAGTAAAATCACGGCAAACACGCAGCCCGTCCATGTCGGCAACAAGTCGGCAATCGGGATCAATTCCACCACAAACGTCGGCAGCAGCAGCGGATGAAATCCGATGAGCGATGTCGTGATGACCATCGCGATCACATCTATCGCCTGATCCGCGCCAACCCAGCCGAACGGGCCAAGCAGCAGTTGCAAGCCGTCCGCTGCGAGCGCAACGACGATGGCGGCCCACTGGCGTCCGCGCGTGAGCGGCGGCGGATGGAAGACGTTCTGGAGCACGCTTACTTCTTCGTTACTGAGGCGCCGCTGAGTTCCTCCGCAGTCGCGGGCCGGTGCCGGAAGATTTCGGCCTTGAAGTCGCCGATGCTCTGCCAGTGGAGACGCTTGTTCAAATCTACTTCAGTCACAGCGACGGTTCCCCATTCTTTCGCCTGCGCGAGCGGCTTGCCGTCGTGTCCGTAGATGGCGGAGATCATCCAGTTCGCCGAGGCGTCCGTGTGCGTGCTACTGACGACATAGACGTGGTTCTCGCACGCGCGCGCCGCGCCGAGCAGCGGATTGCAGCCCATCACCGGCCACGCAATGACTTCCGCGCCGCGGTTGCTCAACTCGCGCGCGACCTCGGGGAAAAAACCGTCGTAACACACCATCATGCCGACCTTGCCGAAGCGCGTGTCGAAGACAGGATAATCATTCCCCGGCTGGATGCCCCCCTCGATCTCGCCGCGCGGCAGGCAGACCTTGCGGTATTTGCCGGCGATTTTTCCATCGGGGCCGATGAGCATGGCGACGTTGTAAATGAGATGGCCGTCGCGCTCGATGAGGCCGGGCACGAGGTAGAGGTTGTGCTTGCGCGCGAGTTCGCCGAAGAACTCGGTCGAAGGCCCCGGAATCGTCTCCGCGCATTGTTCGTAGGTGCTGCCGCCGCCGTAGGTGAGCACTTCCGGCAACACAACGAAGTCCGCCTTCTGCTTCGCGGCATCATCGATCAGCGGCACGAAGGCGAGCCGGCGATCTTCCGGCGTTTTGCAGTTGCGTGGAACGAAGTGAACCGTCGCAAGCCGCACGATGCGCGGCGCGGGCGCGGGAACTTCCGCGAGCGAAATCTGGCTCCACTCGACCTTCGCGTGCGGCGCCCAGCGGAACTCGAGCTCGACCACGGCGCGCGTCGCCTTCGACGGGACGAGATAGGTGTCGGAAACTTCGGTCCAGCCTTTCGCGTCGGTGGCCTTGTCGCCGGGATATTCCGGCTCGGCGCGCGGCTTCTCGCCCGGACGATACGAGGCATACGACACCTCATCGTGGGTGACTTGCTTACCCTTGTCGTCCTGCCAGATGACGCGCACAACCGCTGTGCGGCGCGGCACGTCCACGCTCTGGCAATGCCGCCACGCCACGAAGTGGTGATACGCGCCGCCTTTCACTGGAAAGATTTTCGTCCAGTGGCCGAAGAGTCCCTCACGGGAATCGCTCGCGATGACGAGGCTGCCCTTGCCGTCGCGGCCGCCCTTGTCGTTGCGTGAGAAGAGCGGGCGGATTTCCTCGCGCGGTGCGGCAGTCTGCCAGTCGTCGGTGGGAACGGAGCCGGCGCGGGATACCGCACACGGCGTGAGAATTAGCGCGAGAAGCAAACTGGAAAGGCGTGTGTTCATGGTGGCAAATGTTTCGGCGACATCCACCATGAAACACGAAGCCGCGCGACAAGTCAAACGGGCGTCTGCCAGTTTAACCAACGTTCCTGCGAGCGACGTTTCCAGAAACGGACGACGCTACTCCTTTCCCTTGGTCCACAGCTTGGCCCAATGCGAAAGGCCCCAGAAAAAAACTCCAAGCCCTACGAAAAAGGCGGCCATGCCCAAGGGCGAACTCCAACTGATGTCTGCGTGCATACGTTTGTTTGTTGTTTGTTTTTACTTCGGAAAACGCGCGCACCGCCAACGGCGTGTGCCGCTACTTCTCGTTCCAGTAAATCCAGTATTCCTCGGGGAAGGCTTCTTTCCAGTCCTTGCCGTGGAGTGTCCGGCTACCACCGGAACGTTTGCCGCCGAATTCATCCGTTTCGGTGCCGAACGCTTCCGTGAAGTGGTAGCCGTTGCTGTCCTTCCAGAGTTCCGCCTTCACTTCGCGCGTGCCTTCGTGGCGGAACAGGCGGAGGAAGCCCACGATGCCCACACCGCGCAGGCTGTAGCCGCCGGGGACGATGTCCTTGCCGGTGGTGCCGCGAATCTCCTTCATCATCCGCTCCGCGAGCGCGATGGCCTCGTCACGAAACGGCGTGATGGTGACCTGCACCCGCCCGTTCGCGTCGGTCTTGACCGTCGCGTGCTGGCGCTCGAGCGAGAGAAAATCCCGATAGTAGCGCGGCGTGATCTTGTTCACTTCTTCGGTTTGAAGCGGTGTGAAGCCGAACTCCTGGACTTTCGCTTTGCTGTAGATTGGCCCATCCGGGCCTTTCACGAAGCCTGTCTCGCCACCGAAGGTGTAGAAAATCGGTTGCTCGGATTTCTGCGCCGATGGCGGCGAATTAGTCTTCAATGAAGCTGCTGGCGCTGAAGCATCGTTTCCTGTCAGGACATTGCCACCCGCCGCCGACTCGTTCCAGTAACTCCAGTATTCCTCGGGAAAAACCGTCTTCCAATTGTCGCCCCTCCCGCCACGGCTGCGGCTGTTGTCGGCGTGCTTCTCCTCGAAATGATAAGTGCCGCCGAGCGGGTCGCTGCTCCAGGCTTTGGCCGGCTCCTTCCAAAGCTCGGCCGTAATGGTCGTTTCGCCGCAGTGACGGAACAAGCCGAAGGCCCTCAGATTGCCCTGCCAGTCGAGATGAATGATGTCCTTGCCCGTCAAACCGATTACGTCGGCGTTCAGGCGTGCGGCCAGCGATATGGTCTCTTCGCGAAATGGCGAAATGGTGATGACCACATGGCCGCGGTCGTCTTTCGTCACGGTCGTGTGCTGTTTTTCCAACGCGACAAACTCCTCGTAATATTTCGGAATCAGCTTGTTCACCTCCTGCGCCTGCGCCGGTGTGAGGCCGAGCTGTTTGATTTTCGATTTGCTGAACCGCGGGCCGTCCGGCCCGCGCTCAAAATCGTCCATGTGAGCGAACGTGTAGAAAATCGGCTGCTCAGAGCCTCTTGTTTTTTGCTTCTGCAACTCGTGTAGGGTCACGGCGCACGCGACGACGAGGACGGCAGCGCCCGTGATGAAAACAAACCGCCGGCCTCCGCGATGAACACCTGCCGGCTCTGCCTGGCCGCTTGACACGGTGAACGCCGCCTTCACATCGCGCCCGCGCAGGATGATCCAGCATACCAAGGCGACGACAAAGTAAAATCCTCCCAGCCAATACGGCACGGCCAGACCGAACCAATGCCTAGTGCAGGCGACCGTGAGGAGCACACCCACGATGATCAAGTTCGATGCGTTGACGCGTGCCAGCCGGTCTCGTCCTTGCAGTCTAGCCTTGGGCAGGAGAAACAGCGCCATCAGGGAGAGCGCCAACATTCCTACGAATTCAAATGCGTCCAAGCGCAGCGATTCGACCGACCCAACCTCCATGTCGGTGCGAAAGGCCGGAACGAGAACTCGCGCCAGACCGATGGCTGCGGCGATGACTCCAACGATGCTCAGGCCCGTAAGGACGGTCATCACGAGCGCGAGAATTTCCCGCGCATCCTGCTGCCGGAAATCTGGCTGGGTGCGTGATTCGCGTTTTTCCGTGCTGACGGAATCTGCGATCATCTGCCCGCCAGCGTTGCGTGCGGCAACGGATTTGCAATAAATCTGGCGCGCTAAGATAAAGACGCTGATGAAGGTCAGGATAAAAAACACCACCACGTCGTCTGATCCGTGGAATTCAATCAAACTCTTCACCAGATTGACGATGCCGTTCGCTACCAATACCGCGAACAAACACAACATCATTTGGACATTAAAGGGGACGGACTCGCGCTCGCCGCTAGTTTCAGAATCTTCCGTGGCGTTATTCGCTGCGTTCGGAGCCGGTGCGCCGGGCGTCTGCGGCAGGGTGCGCGCACCCGGCTGCGCGGGTGGAGCCTGGTTCGCAGAGCTGGCCCTCCGCCGACCCCACGCCATGCCGCCGAAGGACACCGGGATAGAGAGGAGCGAAAGGCCCATTCCCGTGAACCAAAGGTGCCAGAGTCGGAAGTGGACGAAAAAGGCCTTTGCCACCGGGTCATCCGCATTTCCTCCGGCGGTATGGACGCCAAACACCATGCCGCCCACGGCCACGTAGCCTATGCCGATTCCGGCGAACACGTAGGGCGCGGCAGCCAGACCGCCAATCGCAAAAACCAACGCCAGCGCCAGACCGCCAAAGCTGAACAGACCGATGGCAGTGCCTCCAAATGCGAAGGCACCGAACGCCACGCCGCCAAAGGCGAACACGCCCGTTGCCACGCCGCCAAGGGCGACCACGCCCTTCGCCATGTCGCCAATCGCGATGATTCCCTTCGCCACGCGCACGCGGCCCGTGGTCGGGTCCGTGCCGGAGCAGATGTTCACGAGCGGCAGGCCGAAGAGTTCCGTCTTTGACTTGTAATCGAAGCCGAACGCGCCGCGCATCGTCGGCGGCAGGCTGGACATCACGCCGCTGATGTTCTCGACCTGCGTCTTGACGTCGCTCGCGTGCTGGTAGCGCAGATGCACGTCGCGTTCAAGCGTGCGCAGGACGACTTCATCAATCCGCACGTCCACCTGGACCTTGGCCGACGGCGGCGCGAAGCGGCCCATCGGCAGCTCGCCGGTGAGCATTTCGTAGAAAACCACGCCGAGCGAATAAATGTCCGCGCGATGGTCCACCTCTTGCGGCTTCTCGAACTGCTCCGGTGCCATGTAGCGCGGCGTGCCAAGCGTCATGCCCGTCGCGGTGAGCGCGAAGTCCTCCGGCGCGGGGCCGACGAGCTTGGCAAGGCCGAAGTCCGCGATCTTCACGCGGCCCTTCGTGTCGAGCAGGATGTTCTCCGGCTTGATGTCGCGGTGGACGATGCCCTCGTCGTGCGCGTATTGGAGCGCGTCGCAGATTTTCGGCACGATGGCCAGCGCCTCGCGCGGGGAAACTTTTCCCGCTCGCATGACGCTGCGCAGGTTGGTGCCGTCCATGAACTCCATGATGAACCAGCAGTGCCCGCCAGCCTGGCCGAAGTCGTAGACGCTGACGATGTTCGGATGGTTGAGCTTCGCCAGCGCGCGCGCCTCGCGCGCGAAGCGCTCGGCAAACGCCGGGTTGCGGCTGATTTCGGCGCGCATGATTTTCAACGCCACTAGCCGGTCGAGCTGCGGCTGGCGGGCTTTGTAAACCGCCCCCATGCCGCCCGCGCCGAGCAGTTCGAGGACTTCAAGCTGCGGAAACAGCTTCGCGACTTCGGCGACACTCGGCGCGGAGGAATCGGACGCGGAGGAACTTCCGCCGGGCTTGAGCGTCGGCGAGTCCGCGGGCGGCGGGATGTTTGTTCCGAGGCCGGCTTTCATCAAGCAGGCGGGGCAAAGTCCTTGCGGCGCGTCCGGCGGCAACGGCGTCTGGCAGGAGTTGCAGATGCGGAGCGTGGGTTCGATGGGCGGCGGTTGGACTGGCGGTGGCGCAGGGGCTTTGGGGTTTTGAGATCGGTAAGCCAGCAGAAGTTCACGTAGTTTTTCCAAAACTTCCGGCAAAATAGGTGAAATGAGATAAAGCGCCAAACCGCCGAAAATCAGGGTGAAAACCAATGTCTGTCCTATGGCAGTAATCTGGTCCGCATCCAGAAACCCTAGCATGGCCAAATTCGCGTTCATAAGCGGTGTTCCTTTCTACAGTTTCATGTTCACCCCTTACAGAAGAAAAACCGGCGGAAGGTTACAGGAAAAATGATCGAGACTTTGAACCGCAGATAAACGCGGATGAACGCAGATGACTTGCGCCTCGTGGAATCCCTTTTGAATCTGCGTATATCTGCGTTTATCTGCGGTTAGACTTTAACCGCTCAAGGCGGCGAAGAGATGCCGCATCTCCTCCTCCACTTCGGCAGCGGTGGCGACGGTGTTGGCGATTTCCGCACGCAGCAATTCGCGATAGCGCTGTCGCAAGCGGTGAACAGCGACCTTCACCGCGCCTTCGCTCATGCCGAGTGTTGCGCCGAGTTCCGCGTAAGGCAGCAACGCGCGATCGCCAGTGAGACAGCCTTTCAGCGCGTCGAAGTTGTTAATTTTCCCACTCGCAACGTGCTCCTCACGCAAGCGCGTGAGCACGAGATCGAGCACCGTCAACGCCCAGCGACGCTCGAAAAGTTTGTCCGGGGACTCGTTGTGCGCCGGCTCGACACCGTAGCGCGACTCCGCATCGCCCGCTTCGAGAGGGATCAACTTTTGCCCGCCGCCGCGCTTTTGCGCGTTCGCCCGGTGCCATTCGTTCGCAAGGAAGTGCTTCATCGCCGCCAGCAGGAACGAGCGGAAACGCCCCTTTTCGCGCTGAACGTCCGCGAGGTAGTTCTTCTCCAGAAGCCGCGCGAAAAACTCCTGCGTCAAGTCCTGCGCATCGTGAGCGTCGTGTCCCTGTCGGCGCACATAGGCGTAAAGCGGAAACCAGTAGTCGCGGCAGAGCTTTTCCAGCGCGGTGCGCGCGTGCGTCGAGTCGCTGCGGCCCGCGGCGAGCACCGCCGTCCACTGCGTCGTGACGAACTGCGCCGCTCCAGCGGGCTGGGTTTCGCGGCTGTGGGATGTATCGGACATGGCGCGGGCGCGCTCGACATTTCCGGGCGGCGGGCCTAATTAAAGCGCCGGCTCACGACGCCGACAAAGCAATTCACCGATGATTCTCAAAGACAACGAACACACCGACCTCGCGACACCGTTCGGCCCGATGCGCACCTACATTTTCCGTCCCGTCGCGGAAGGGCGCTATCCGGGTGTGCTGTTGTTCTCGGAGATTTTCCAGGTGACGGGGCCGATTCGTCGCACGGCGGCGTTGCTCGCCGGGCACGGCTTTGTCGTGGCGGTGCCGGAGATTTATCACGAGTTCCTGCCGGCGGGCACTGTGCTCGCCTACGACCAGGCCGGCGCGGACAAAGGCAATGAGTTGAAGACGACGAAGGAACTCGCGAGCTACGACGCCGACGCGCGCGCGGCGCTGGACTTCCTCAAGTCGCATCCCGCCTGCACCGGCAGGCTCGGCGTGATGGGCATCTGCATCGGCGGGCATCTGAGCTTTCGCGCGGCGATGAACGCGGACGTGCTGGCGGGCGTGTGCTTTTACGCGACGGACATTCACAAGCGCGGCCTCGCGAAGGGCAAGAACGACAACTCGCTCGATCGCGTGCGGGACATCCGTGGCGAAATGCTGATGATCTGGGGCCGGCAGGACCCGCACGTGCCGGGCGAAGGCCGCGCGAAAATTTACCAGGCGATGAACGATGCCGGGCTGCGTTTCACGTGGCACGAGTTCAATGGCCAGCACGCATTCCTGCGCGACGAGGGCCATCGTTACGACCCCGAACTCGCGCTCAAGAGCTACGGCCTTGCGCTGGAACTTTTCAAACGCAAACTTGGCGAAGGCGACCTGCCCGCGAAGGCGGCAACCGGCGCCGCAGAAACCAAACATTGATGAACGTCGCCGCCAACACCGTTTCTGCGGAACGTTTCCCAGCCGACGCGCGGCAGGAAGTCGTCCCATGGCATTGCCTCGCGGTCGTCCTCGGCGCGGCGTGCATTCCCATCGGCGTGTTGTGGGACATCTCGTGGCATTCGACCATCGGCCGCGACACGTTCTGGACGCCGGCGCACATTGTCATCTACCTCGGCGGCGTGGTGCCGGGGCTTTCATGCGGATGGCTTGCGTTCAAAACGACGTTCTTCGGCACGGAGGAAGAGCGCGCGGCGTCGGTGAAGCTGTTCGGGGCGCGCGCGCCGCTGGGCGCGTGGGTGACGATCTGGGGCGCACTGGCGATGCTGACGAGCGCGCCCTTCGACGACTGGTGGCACAACGCCTACGGTCTGGACGTGCAGATCATCAGCCCGCCGCATTCCGTCCTAGCGGCGGGGATTTTTTCCGTCGCGCTTGGTTCGCTTCTGCTGGTGCTGGCGTGGCAGAACCGCGCCGGTGGCATCGCGCGGCAGCAGCTTGCGCTGCTTTTCACACTGATGATCGGCCTCATGGTGGCGATGAATTCAGTCTGGGTCACGGAGGAGAGTTTTCCCAACCAGCAGCACGGCATCACATTTTACATCGTTTGCATCCTCGTGTATTTGCCGCTGCTGGTGACCGCGCCGCGCGCCTCGGCGCGACGCTGGTCCGCCACCATCGCAGCGGTGACCTACATGGTCATCCTGTGCGGAATGATCTGGACGCTGCCGCTCTTCGCCGCGACGCCGAAACTCGCGCCAATCTACCGCAACGTCACGCACATGGTGCCGCCGGCCTTTCCGCTCCTGCTCGTCGTCCCCGCGCTGGCGATTGACCTCATCATGTCCCGGTGGCCCGTTGATGCCGTCATCGCGGACGCGCAACCGTCGCGGCTGCTCTTCCGCCGCGGCTGGTGGAAGGAATGGCTTCTTGCCGCGGCATTGGGAACGGCCTTTCTCGGCCTGCTCCTCCTCGTGCAGTGGAATTTCTCAAAATTCCTCCTGAGCGACGCGGCGAACAACGGGTTCTTCGCCCGCGAAGGCCACTGGCCCTACTACGCGCAGATGGGCGAATGGGGTAACCGCTTCTGGGAAGGGGACAGGCATCCGGCGCCCAACGTGCCACGCCTGGCTGCGACATGGGTGCTCGCGCTGCTGGCCGCGCGCTTCGGGCTGTGGCAGGGCGACTGGATGAAACGCGTGTGCCGGTAACACCGCGATGAGCCACAAAGAGTCACAAGAAGCACAAGGCCTGCGGCGGAACGTCTTGCACGACGAGTCGTCTCCGGTAACAGCGCGGATGAAGCCTTCGCCCTTCCGTTGTCTGCATCGCGCATCCCGGGCATTGCGCTTTTTGTGCTTCTTCGCAGCTGCTTCATTCGCTCCCCTTCCACTCGCGGCCCACATTGGCAGCCCGAACATTTTTTTTGACGGCAAGGCCGGCGCGGTGCCGGTTCGTGTCGTCATCCAGCCGCCCGGAGTGATTCCCGGCATCGCGGAAATCAGCGTCCGCACGGAAGGCGCCGCCGTGAAACGCGTCACCGCCTTGCCCGTCTTCTGGCGGACCGGCAGGCAGGGCGCGCCGCCGCCGGATACCGCGAAGCCAGTGCCCGGCGAGACGAATCTTTTCTCCGCCCAGCTCTGGCTCATGACGCAGGGCGCTTACAGCGTGGAAGTCGGTGTCGAGACGGACGGCGGTTACGGTTCTGTGAGCATCCCCGTCAACGCCATTGCCACTGTGCGACGTGAAATGAAGCCGGCGATGGGCTTCGCCCTTGCCGCGATGGGCGTGTTTCTTTTCATCGCCGCGGTGAAGCTTGCCGGCGCGGCTTTCGGTGAGGCGCTGCTGGCGCCCGGAACGGCTGTCACGCGCACGGCGCGCATCTGGTCGCGAATCGGAATGGGCCTGGCGCTTGTCGTGGCACTGGCCGCGGTTGGATTCGGCAAGCGCTGGTGGGACAGCGTGGACCGCGACTATCGCAGCAACCGCCTCTACCAGCCGCTGCCTGTCACGGCCGATGTGCGCACCGAGCGCGAGGCGGACGTGCTGCGCCTGCGAGTGGACAACTCGGGCAGCAACGCGCGCTTCTGGTCGCCCGTGATTCCCGACCACGGTAAGATGATGCATCTGTTCCTGCTGCGCGAACCGGGGCTGGATGTCTTCGCGCACCTGCATCCGATGCAGCGCGGGCCGGCGGTCTTTGATGTCATCCTCCCGCCGTTGCCCGCGGGCGACTACGCTGTCATCGCCGACGTGACGCACGAAAGCGGATTTGCGCAGACGCTGACAGCAAAGGTGAAACTCGCCGAAGGCACCAACACCGTGTCACTCCGAACGAACTTGGTCGCGCGAGGAACCAATTCCCTCAACGACCCATTGTGCGCCACGCCCACGCGAAACCTCATTGCGAAGGACGCGACGCTCTCGCCAGACCCGGACGATTCATGGCACATCGGCAATCCATCGGAGGGAAGGACCACGTTGACGAATGTTGACGCAAAATCCTGCCGGCTCGACGGCGGTTACACGATGGTGTGGGAAGGGGGCGCGGCGCTCGCCGCGAATCGGGAGGCTTCGTTGCGATTCCGCGTGCTCGCGCCGGATGGTTCGCCCGCAAAACTGGAGCCTTACATCGGCATGTTCGGCCACGCGGCAGTGCGACGCAGCGACGGCTCCGTGTTCGCGCACGTGCACCCGGTTGGAACAATTTCGATGGCCGCCCAACAAGCCTTCATGCAGCGGGAGAAGCAATCCCTTCAAACTGGCGCGGATACGAACAAACCTGAACCACACACACAGGGCTTTGCGGAATCAGTTTCGTTCCCCTATGAATTTCCGAAGCCGGGCAGCTATCGCCTGTGGGTTCAGGTGAAAGTCGCCGGCCGCCCGCTCACGGGCGTGTTTGATGCGGATGTGAAGTAGGGACGCCGCGCGGCTGCATCCGACGGCTCACTTCACCAGCGCGAGCGCGGCTTCGACCATCTTGGCGGTGTTCAGGCCGTGGAGGTTGTAGAGTTCCTCCGCCATGTAGGCGGACTGGCCGAACTCGCCGTGGATGCCAAGGGTCTTGACGCGGTGCGCGATGCCCGCCTGCGAGAGCGCGTGACTCACCTGCGCGCCCATGCCGCCGACGGCCTGATGGTCCTCGATGGTCACGACGCGTCCGCTGGCGGCCTTCACGGCGGCGCCGATGGTTTCGAGGTCCACCTTGTTGACGAAAGGGTTGTTGATGACGGTGGCTTTCACGCCCTGCTCGGCAAGTTTTTTGCCGGCTTCGATGGCTTTGTTCACCAGCACGCCGCAGCCGATGAGGACGACATCCGTCCCCTGCTGCAACACCTGCGCCCTGCCCCACGGGCAGACCGGGCCGTCCACCCAGCGCAGCGGATAATTCTCGCGGCCGACGAAGAAGATGTAGGTCTTGCCGTCCTTGCCCGCGGCGCGGTCGGTGGCCTGGCGCTTGATGGCCTCATACATGAATGCCTCGGCTTCGTCCGAGCAGCTCGGGCAGATGACCGTCGTGTGCGGGATCGCGCTCACCGCGGCGAGGTAGGTCGTGGCCTGGTGGCTCGCGCCGTCGGCGGCGTCCTGAAAGCCGACGTGCGAGAACATCGCGATGACCGGCGCCTGCGAGAGCGCGGCCATGGTGAGCGGGAGATTTCCCTTGGTGACGCCGAACTGGCCGAAGGTGTCCACGATGGGAATGAAGCCGGCCTTCGAGAAGCCCGCGCCGGTGCTGATCATGTTCGCCTCGGCGATGCCGACCTCGATGAAGCGGTCGGGCAGCGCCTTCTGGAAGGTGCTGATGCCGGTGGAGCCTTGCACGTCGGACGAGATCGAGAAGACGGGATAGCCTTCCTGCGCGGCCTTGATCGCGCCCTTCGCGAGGCCGGCCTGGACTTTGTCCTTCTTCGGCGCGGGCGCGGCGGGAGCGGTGGCGGCGGCGGCCTTCGCCTTTTTCTCGGCTTCCTTTTTCTCCCAGTCGGCACGCAACGACTTGCCCCAGTTCAGCAACTCATCGGGAACGGTCGCGCCGCTGTAAATCTCCGTGAGCCAGTCCACGATTTTCTCGCCGTTGGCGAGCGGGAAGCCGTGTCCGCCGGCGGCGTTCTCCTCGGTGGCTTTGATGCCGTAGCCCTTGATGGTCTTGACCCAGAGGCAGACGGGATAGTTTGGGTTGGCCTTCGCCTGCTCGACGGCCTTTTCGATGCTGAGATAAACCGCCGGCAAATCGTGGCCGTGCTCGACGGTGATGACGTTCCAGCCGAGCGCGCCCATCGCCTGAAAGCTGCGCTGCATCGAAAAGGAATCCTTCGTGATGCGACCGGAGAGCTTGGTGTCGTTGTCGGAGAGGATGAGCACGAAGGGGTTCACGCGGTTCTTCGCCGCGAGGCCGGGGATGGCCGCGAAGGCTTCCTTCGCCTCGCCCTCCATGGCCGCGCCGTCGCTGACGGTGCAAATGGTGACGCGGTCACGGCCGGCGGTCTTGTCCGCAAGGGCGAGGCCCTGCGCCTGCGGCAGGCTGGAGCCAAGCGGGCCGTTGCTGACGAGCACGCCCTGCGGGTTGAGGTGCGACTCACCGTGGCCGGTGAGCTTGCTCTTGATGCTGCGGAAGGCGCGCAGATCATTGAAGGTCATGCCGTCGAAGCCGTAGTTCGCGCGTAACGCATAGACGCCGTTCTCGGTGTGGCCGGCGTCGTTGACGAAGTTGAACGCCTCGTGCCACTCGCGGCCGGGCGTGGCGAACATGACGCCGTGGATCGCCGCCATGATTTCGGCAAAGGCCGCAGGGCCGCCCCAGTGGCAGGCCGCGCCGCCGTTGACGGCGTGAACGTCCATCAGCGCCACGAGCGCACGGGTCGCGCGCGGGTCGGCGAGGACGACCTCCTGCCCGGCAGCATTCTTGACCGTGACGGAGTATTTCGGCTTGTTGCGCGGCGTGGCAGCGAGGCGCGACTTGAGCGCGAGGGGTTTCAGCGGCGGAGCCTGGACTTGGGCAACAACAGAGGTATCAGCGGCCATGTTCGGTTTTGGTTTGTCGGTGTCGGGTTTCTTCGTCGAACGACGAACAATCAGGGCGTGAACTCTAAGAGCGGGCCGGGAAAAGGGAAGCGGTTTTTCAAGGGCAAACGCCGGTTGATGGCAAAAAATGCAAAGGCTCAAACAAAATACGGTGAGCCTCTACGCCGGCTCGCCACCATTCTCCTTGCGTCATGCATCGTGCCTGCCCGGCGTGACTGGGCGAAACGGTTTCGCCTTGCGCGCACTGGCGGCGGATGCGGACACGACAAACCATCACATGAAGAAATCGCTCATCGCCCTGTTCACCGTCGCCGCGCTCGCGCTCGGCGTCACCACCGCCCTCGCCGAGAGCAAGGGCAAGGAAATCACCATCAACGGCAAAGGCTGCTGCGCCAAGTGCTGCCTCAAGGAAACCGATTCCTGCCAGAACGCCGTCACCGTCGAGAAGGACGGCAAGAAGACGACCTACTACCTCGTGCAGAATGACGTCAGCAAGGCGTTCCATGACAACATTTGCAAGGGCATCAAGCCCGTCACTGTCACCGGCACCTGCAAGAAGGTGGACGGCAAGCTCGAAGTGACCGCCAGCAAGATCGAACTGGCGAAGTAACCTGATTCACGACTTTGGGCCGCAACTGGGTTGTTGTGGTTCTGTCGCCCAAGCCCGCCTTTCGGATGGAGCAATTCATCCGGGGCGGGCTTGATGATTTTCAAACCTTTGCGACGAGCCGCTCATGCTCCTGCATCGCGTAGCGGTCGGTCATGCCGGCGAGGTAATCGCACACCGCGCGGTGCAGGCCGTCGCGGCGGATGCGCTTGCGGGACTGCTCGCCGAGTTCGCGCGGGTTCGCCAGATAGAAGCGGAACAGCTCCTCCAGCATCCGCACCGCGCGCAGGTTCGGCTCGTGGACGACCGGGTTGAAGTAGAGGTGCGCGTAAAGATACTTGCGCAGCTCCAGGTTCAACACCCGCCGTTCCGCGCTGTATTGCACGAGCGGGCGTGCGTGCAACCGCACGTCGTCGGCGGACTTCACGCCGGCGTCGCGGAGTCGCGCCTCGGTCGTCTCGACCACGTCCTTCACCTGCCAGTCAATCAGGCAGCGGATGGTGAAATAGACGCGGCACTCGTCCGCCAGCGCGCCGTGCTCGCGCTTCACCGCGCGCGCGGCAAGCGACCAAAGCTTCACATCGCGAGTGAGTTGCTTCTCGGAAAGCAGGCCGGCCTCGATGCCGTCGTCGAGGTCGTGGCTGGAGTAGGCGATCTCGTCGGCGAGGTTCGCCACCTGCGCTTCAAGCGAGGAATTCTTCGCCGCGAAGTCCGGCCGGCGGCTCGGGTGATCGTAGGCGGTGTAGTGTTTCACGAGGCCTTCGCGCGCCTCCCACGTGAGGTTCAGCCCTGAAAAACCAGGGTATTTCTGCTCCAGCTCCTCGACGACGCGCAGGCTCTGGCGGTTGTGCTCGAAGCCGCCATGCCCGCGCATGAGTTTGTCCAGCACCTTCTCGCCCGAGTGGCCGAAGGGCGAATGGCCGAGGTCGTGCGCGAGCGCGATGGTTTCCGTGAGGTCCTCGTTGAGGCGCAGCGCGCGCGCGATGTTTCGCGAGATGGCCGCGACCTCCATTGTATGCGTAAGCCGCGTGCGGAGGTGATCGCCGCTGCCGTTTAGAAAAACCTGCGTCTTATATTCGAGCCGGCGGAAGGCGCGTGAATGAATCACCCGATCCCGATCGCGCTGGAAGTGCGTGCGCCATTCCGGCGGCGCTTCCTTGAACTTGCGGCCGCGCGTGTCCGCCGAGAACTGCGCACACGGCGCAAGCGCCTGCCGCTCGCGAAGCTCAAGCTCTGTGCGTGTGCAGGGCATGGCGGAATTGCGAAACACTCAGCGCGGAACGCGAAACAGGCCGCTCAATTCTCCAGCACTTCGTTCACGCTCACGCCGCGCAGTTCGAGCAGGCGCTTGATGGTGTCCTCGATGAGGTTGTTCGGGCACGACGCGCCGGCAGTGATGCCGACGGTGATGTCGCCCGCGGGCAGCCAGTCGCGCGTCTCCTCCTCCACGTGCTTGTGCTGGTTCCAGTGGCGAATCAGCGCGGTAGAAACCATCTTCGCCGCGTTCTTGATGAAATACGTGGGCAGCACCTTCTCGCCCATCTCGGCAAGGTGCGACGTGTTCGAGGAATTGTAGCCGCCGACGACGAGCAGCAGGTCCAGTTTGTCCTTGAGGAGTTTGCCGAGCGCGTCCTGGCGGTCCTGCGTCGCGCCGCAAATCGTGTCGAAGAAGCGGAAATGGTCGTTCACTTTCGCGGCTCCGTGCTTCTTCTCCATTGCGGCGCGGAACCGGCGCTGAACTTCCTCCGTTTCGCCGCGCAGCATGGTCGTCTGGTTCGCCACGCCGACCGCGTGCAGGTGCAAATCAGGATCGAACCCCGGCGAGTGCGCGCCCTTGAACTTCTCCAGAAACTCCGCCTTGTCGCCGCCGCGAAGGATGTAATCGCACACGTAGTCGGTCTCCGCCAAATTATAGACGACAAGGTAATGGCCGCTGCCATAGGCGGTCGCCTGCGATGTCGTGGCCTTGGTTTCCTCGTGCTTGGCCTTGCCGTGAATGATGCTGGTGACGCTTTCCTTCGAGTATTGGCGGACGCGCTTCCACACGCTCATCACGTCTCCGCATGTCGTGTCCACGAGCAGGCAGCCCTTCTCCTCCAGCTTGCGGCGCGTCGCCACTTCTGTGCCAAACGCAGGGATGATCACGACATCGTCGCGGTGCAGCATCGCCATCTCGTCATCCGTTGGCTTGTTTGAAATCGTGCGGATGCCGAGGTTGCGAATCTGGTCGTTGACCTCCGGGTTGTGGATGATTTCGCCGAGAAGATAAATCGGCTTGTCCGGCGGAAACGACTTGCGCGCCGCGTAGGCGAGGTCAATCGCGCGCTCGACACCGTAACAAAAGCCAAACTCCTTCGCGAGCTTGATGGTGAGTCCGTTCGCGTGGATCACGTGGCCCTGCGCGCGCAGATGCTCGACGAGCTGGCTGCGGTAATGCGACTCGACCTGCGCCTGCACGGCGGTCATCACGTCGGGCCGGCGGAGGTTGATTTTCTGCGGCGCACTGGGCGCGACTAGCGTTGACATAGCAAATACACTCTAACAGGCGAATGCCGGGCGTCGAGGCTGCATTTCCCGATCACGCCAGAAGCCACGCAAGAATCGCCTTCTGCACATGCAGCCGGTTCTCCGCTTGGTCGAAGATGGTCTGCGCGTGCGCCTCGAAGGTCGCCTCGTCAATCTCCTTGCCGCGATAGGCGGGCAGGCAGTGCATGACGAGCGCGCCCGGCTTGGCGAGTTTCACGAGTGATTCATTGATCTGATAGCCGGCGAGCTGCTTGATGCGGTCGGCGGCCTCGGCTTCTTTTCCCATCGAGACCCACACGTCGGTGTAGAGCATGTCGGCACCGCTCGCGGCCTCGCGTAAATCGCCTAGCAGAACAATCTTCCCGCCGTGCGCGTTCGTGCCGGTGATGACTTCGTCGCCCGCCCCACCGCGGCTGGAGACGTGGTTGATACCGGCGCGTTCAAGCAGCGCCAGCGCGGGACGAAACGCTTTCGGCGCAGCAATGCGCAATTCAAAGCCCAGCTTCGCCGCGGCAAAAATCCACGAGGCGGGCACGTTGCACGCGCCATCACCGATGAAGGTGATGACCTTACCCGCGATAGAACCGCGCTTCTCCTGAAACGTAAAAATGTCCGTGAGAATCTGGCACGGATGCTCGTCATCGGTGAGTGCGTTGACAGTGGGAATGCCGGAGAATTTCGCGAACTCCTCCACGTCGCTCTGCGCAAACGTGCGGATGACCGCGCCGTGAATCATGCGGCCCACCACGCGCGCGGTGTCCTTGATCGGTTCGCCGCGGCCTAGCTGAATGTCATTTGCGTTGAGAAACATCACCTGCCCGCCCAACTCGCGGATGCCGACCTCGAACGACACGCGCGTGCGCGTCGAGGATTTCGAGAAAATGAGCGCCCATGTCTGGCCCGCGAGCGGCAGTGACGCGTGATGACCGCGCGCGGCCTTCATCGGCGCGGCAGCGGCGAGGATGGCGTCCATGTCCGCGCGGGACAACGCTTCAAGACTCAACAGATGTTTCATGGCTGCGTCGTTTCGGGAAACACCCCGAAAGCCAGTGTATTAACCAAAGCCCGGTGCTGCGTCACTCCTTTTTCCGCGACAAATCCGCCGTTCGCCACAGATACCACGCCGCGGTCGTGCGATGCGGACGCCAGCGTTCGCCGTGCGCGAGGAGTTCGCGCGGCTTCGGCATTTCATCCAGTTTGTAGGCGAGGCGAAACCCGTTGCGCACGCCGAAGTCATCCGCAGGCAGCACATCGGGCCGGCCGAGCTGGAAAATCAGCAGCATCTCGACCGTCCACCGGCCGACGCCGCGCACCTCGGTGAGGCGGGCAATAATTTCCTCCTCCGGCAACCTCGCAATGCGGCGCGAATCGGGCACGACGCCTGACAACGTCTTCGCCGTGATGTCGCGGATGGACATAATCTTCGCGCGGGAAAATCCGCATGCGCGGATTTGGTCGTCCGTTACATTCTGCAAATCTTCCGGACGCGGAAACTTCCTGGCGGGAAACAGTTTTTTGAACCGCGTGAGAATCGTGTTCGCCGCCGTGCCGTTGAGTTGCTGGTGAGCCACGGCCTGCACGAGTGATTGGAACGGCGGGCGGCGCGTCTCCGGCGCGAGCGTGCAGGGGCCGATCTCGCGGATGAGCCGGCGCATGACCGCATCCGCGGCGGCGAGGTGTTTCAACGCGACAGCGTTCACGCGAGTTTTGCGATTTCGGCTTCGAGGATTTGCAGCCCTTCCTCGGCTTCGTTGCGGCGCAGATTGAGCGCGGGCAGGAAGCGAATCACATTCGTGCCCGACGGGATCGTGAGCAGCCCGGCGGTGTGCAGGCGGTTCACCATCTGGAGTGAAGGCACCTTGTTCTCCGCCGCAAACGCCGCGATGTCAGAGGCAAGCTCGATTCCGAGTATGAAGCCCACGCCGCGCGCCGTTTTCATGACGTGCGGGTGTTTCGCAGCGAGCTTGAGCAATTCGGACTTCATCCACTCGCCGGTCACCCGCACGTTGTCCGCAAGCCGATCGCGCTCGATGACTTCGAGGATTTTCAGCGCCACGGCGCAACCAAGCGGTGTGCCGCCAAAGGTTGTTGCGTGAGTGCCAGGGCCGAGGACATCCGAGAGTTTCACGCCATGCACCTCGTCGCGCACCCAGAACGCGCCGATGGGGAAGCCGCCGCCGAGCGACTTGGCCATTGAAAGGCTGTCGGGCTGGAAATTTTCCGCCCCTTTGACTCCGGCGAGCAAACGCTGAAACGCCTGAAACTGGCCCGTGCGAAAGTGGCCGTCCTGCACTCCATCGAGGAACAACAGCATCCGCCGCTCATCGCAGAGTTTCCTCAAGCCGAGCAGATATTCCACGCTGGCCGGCGTGATGCCGCCCTCGCCCTGGATGCACTCGACGAGCACCGCCACGGTAGCGGGCGAAACCGCCGCGCGCACCGCGTCGAGGTCGTTGTAAGGGACGTGCTTGAAGCCCGGCACCGCCGGCTCGAAGCCCTTCTTCACCTTCTCCTGCCCCGTCGCCGCGAGGCCCGCAAGCGTGCGTCCGTGAAATGAGTTTTGCGCGGTGATGATTTCAAAACGGCCCTCGTCGTGGCCAAACTTGCGCGCGAGTTTGTAGAGACCTTCGTTGGCCTCCGCGCCGCTGTTGCAGAAGAAAACTTTGCCCGGCGCAAGATGCTTCACGATGGATTCCGCGAGCCGACCTTGCGGTTCGTGATAGTAAAGGTTCGACACATGCACGAGCCGGCGCGACTGCTCGACGAGCGCCTCGGTGATCTCTGCGTTCGCGTGGCCGAGCGAGTTGACGGCGATGCCACCGCCAAAATCAAGATAGCGCCGCCCGCACACGTCCCATACGTAGCTGCCCGCGCCGCGCGCGAACGCGAGGTCAAAGCGCCCGTAGCTCGGCACGACGAATTTTTGGAACAGCGCCTGGATGGCCTGCGCATCATTGCGCACCACCGCGGGCGGTTCTGGAACAATGCTCTTCATGTAAATGCCCAATAGCCGCGAAAGAATACAAAGAACACAAGAAGAATTCGCTCCTCGCGCTTTCAGTTCTCCCGCTGCCGAATCAAATCACAATCTCCGTGCCCACGCCTTCGTCCGTAAAAATCTCCAGCAGCACCGAATGCGGCACGCGGCCGTCCACGAATGAAACCTTCTCCACGCCGGCTTGAATGGCGGCGACCGCGCTGTCCACTTTCGGAATCATCCCCTTGTCAATCACGCCGGATTTCTTCAGCGCGGCGACCTCGGCGATTTGCAGGTGAGCGATGATCGAGTCGGGATCTTTCGGATCGCGCAGCAGTCCCGGAACATCGCTCATGAACACGAGGCGTCGTGCCTTGAGCGCAAGTGCAGCCTGTGCGGCGGCAACGTCCGCGTTGCAGTTGTAAATCTTGCCATCCTCGCCACGCGCGGTCGGGCTGATGACGGGCGTGATGCCGCGAGCAATGCATTCGAGCAGCGGCGCGGTGTTGACCTTCGTCACTTCGCCGACGAAGCCGATGTCGAGGTTCTCGCCGGAAGAGCTGCGAAGGAACATCTTCTTGCAGGTGAAAATTTCCGAACCGGCAAAGCCCTGTGCCAGCCCGCCGAGCGATTGAATCGTGCTGACGATCTCCGGGTTTATCTGCCGCGAAAGCACTTCGTCCACGACACGCACCGCGGCTTCGTCGGTGACGCGCATTCCTTGGATGAAGTTCGCCTTCAGCCCCGCCGCATCCATCGCGCGCGTGATGGCCTTGCCGCCGCCGTGGACAACGACGGGATTGATCTCGACGGCTTCGAGGAAAACGATGTCGCGCGCGACGCTGTTGCGAATGTTCGCGTCAGGCGAATCCATGAAGCTGCCGCCGTATTTCACGACGAACGTGGCGTGGCTGAACCGCTGAATGTAGGGCAGCGCTTCGAGCAGCGTGGCAGCTTTGGCAACGAGGTCTTGCATGTCAGCCTCCGAGTGACGACGGATCCGTCACGTCGCCCTTGTTGAATTCGACATATTCCTCGGTCAAATCAGCGGCATACATGATGGCGCGGGCATTGCCGAGGTTCAGGTTGATGTGCAAATCAAACTCGCGCGGCGCGACGGCTGCGCAAAGTTGCTTGAAGGTCGCCTTTGTCGGCTGGCCGCGCTTGAGAGAATAGAGAATCTTCCGGCTGCCCGGCGCGCTGTAGCCAATATCCACTTTGCCTTCGGCGATGGTCGCCGCGCTGTAGCCGAGCGCGTCAATGATGCGGCCCCAGTTCGGATCGCCGCCGTGCCAGCTCGTCTTCACGAGCGCGCTGTTTGCCACGGCACGCGCGGCGGCATCGGCATCGGCGAAATTTTTCGCGCCATTCACACGCACGATTACAACGCGATGAACGCCTTCGCCGTCACGCACGATCATCCTCGCGAGTTCGAGCGTGACGAAGTTCAGCGCGGTTTGGAACGTTTTCATTTCCGCACTCCGCATTCCGAGTTCCGCATTTCCTGCGATTCCATTCGCCAGCACGAGCACAGTGTCATTGGTGCTCATATCGCCGTCCACAGTGATGCGATTGAAGCTATTCGCGACGGCCTCTTGCAGTGCAGCTTGCAGCGTCTTCGCCTCAATTGCCGCGTCCGTCGTGATGAAGCAAAGCATCGTCGCGTGCAGTGGCACGGCGGCGGGACGCGCGCCGGTCGCGCTCATGCCCGGCTGGATCATGCCCGCGCCTTTGCACAGGCCGCCGATGCGAACGGTCTTGCCGCCGAGCTGGAATTCCACCGCGACTTCCTTCGGCTTTGTGTCGCTCGTCATGATTGCCTCAGCCACGTGTGCTGCGTTTTCTCGTTTTGTGTCGAGCAACTTCGCTGCGGCCTGAATGCCTTCTCTCACATTCGCCATCGGCAGGGTCATACCAATCCGTCCCGTCGAAGCCACAAGCACTTCCTTTGCGGACAAATTCAATTCCCTCGCCGCAAATTCCGTCATCGCCACCGCGTCGCAGAAGCCTTGCTTGCCTGTGCATGCGTTCGCGTTGCCGGAGTTCACCACGACCGCGCGACCCACGCCGCCTTTCACGCGCTCGACGCAGACCTTCACCGGCGCGGCGCAGATCTGGTTCGTCGTGAACATGCCCGCCACGGTCGCGGGCGTGTCCGAAACGATGAGCGCAAGGTCGCGCTTGCGGCCCTTGTTCGAGCCTTTGCCGGTGCCAAGCCGCTTGATGTCGCAAAACACGCCGGCCGCGCGAAAGCCATTCGGGGCTGTCACCGAGCCGTCAATGCATTTGAACAAGGATGCCATAGGAATGCGGGCGTGGAAAAAGGAAGACGCGCGCGATTTATTCGCGGCGCAGAGCTGAAGCCGATGTCACGTTGGCTGCCAACATTGTGCGTGAACGGAAACAACTTCACGCTTCGCTGTCAATGCTGCGCGTGAAATTTCTCACGCGCACCGAGCGTTTCGCGCTTCCGAAGCCCGCGCGCGGCGACTACCTTCTTGTCGTGGCCGACACACTCGTCGTCAACGAAATCTACTTGAGCGTGCAAGGCGAAAGCACCTTCGCCGGGCTGCCGTGTGTGTTCGTGCGGCTCACGGCGTGCAACCTGCGCTGCTCCTACTGCGACACGGCGTATGCGTTCACGGAAGGAAAAAAAATATCACTCGATGAGGCGCGGGCGCGCGTTCACGAACTCGCCAAATCGTTTGCCGGAACCGTCGGCGAGCACCGGATGCCGCTCGTCGAATTCACCGGCGGCGAGCCGCTCCTTCAGCCGAACTCACTGCCGTTGATGAAATCGCTGTGTGATGACGGCTTCACCGTTCTTCTGGAAACGAGCGGCGCACTCGACATCGCTCCGGTGGACACGCGCGTGCGGCGCATCATGGACCTCAAGTGTCCGAGCAGCGGTGAATGCGAACGCAACCGGTGGCAAAACCTTGCGCATCTCAAGGCTACCGACGAAATCAAGTTCGTCATCGGGACCGTCGAGGATTACGAGTGGGCAAAACGGCAGATTGGGGAGCATAAACTCGCCACCGTCTGTCCCCTGCTCTTCTCGTGGGTCGCGCCGCTCGCGCCGCACCAGCAGGACAAATCACTCAAGCCGGTGCCCGCCGGGAGCACACCGCTCTCGCGCCGCGAACTCGTCGAGCGTGTCATTGCGGATGCGCTGCCGGTGCGTTTCCAGCTTCAAATGCACAAGGTCATCTGGCCGCCAGACCAGCGCGGAGTTTAGGTGCTGGCCAATTTTGCATGAACTCAAAGCAAGTTCTCGCCTTGTTGCGCACACATGAGTCGCAAAACGTCACGTTCATCGAATCGGACGGTTCGTGGCCCATCGTGTGGGAACGCGCGAAGGGCGTGCGTGTCTGGGACGCCGATGGGAAAAAATATCTCGACCTCACGGCGGCGTTTGGCGTTGCGAATGCCGGTCATGCCAACCCACGCGTCGTCCGCGCCGGGCAGCGGCAGATGTCATGCCTGCTTCATGCGATGGGCGATGTGCATCCTCACGCACTCAAAGCGCGACTGGCGATAGAACTGAGCCGGATTACGTTTCAACGCTGGCTGCGAAAAAACAGGCAGCTGGCAAAGACCATCTTTTGCAATTCCGGCTTTGAGGCCGTTGAAGCCGCACTAAAAACGGCGATACTCGCCACCGGCCGACGAGACATCATCGCGTTCAGCGGCGCGTATCACGGCCTGGGTTACGGCGCGCTCAACGCGACGCATCGTGCGCATTTTCGCGGGCCGTTCGAGACGCAACTCGGACGCTTCGGTCATTTCGCGCCGTTTCCAACGACTAAGGAACAACTCGGAAAAACTGAGCGCGACCTGCGCAAACTCCTTCGCCGCCACCGCATCGGCGCGATCCTCGTCGAGCCGGTGCAGTGTCGCGGCGGCGTGAACATTCCTTCGCGCGGGTTTCTTCCGCTGCTGCGGCGGCTGTGCGCCGAGCACGGCGCGCTGCTGATCCTCGACGAGATTTACACCGGCTTTGGCCGCACGGGGCGCTGGTTCGCGTGCGAGCACAGCGGCGTCGCGCCCGACCTCGTCTGCCTCGGCAAGGCGCTCACCGGGGGCTTCCCGCTCTCTGCGTGCGTCGGCCGCGCGGACGTGATGGACGCCGCCTGGCCTGCCTCGGAGGGCGAGGCGATTCACACGAGCACATTCCTCGGCCATCCTGTCGGCTGTGCGATGGCGTTGGCGCAAATCGCCGAGCTTCGCCGTCTCAAGCTTCCCGAACGCAGCGCGAAACTCGGTGAACATTTGAGAAAACGCCTTGCTGGATTGCGAACGACTTTTTCCGTCGTGGCCATCCCGCGCAGCCTCGGCTTGATGGCCGGATTTGAACTTCGCCATCGAGACGGTTCACCCGCAGCGGAACTCGCGCTGCGCGTCGTGAAAACCATGTTGCATCGCGGCTTCATCTTGCTGCCGGAGGGCGAGCACGCGAACGTCATCAGTTTTACGCCGCCGCTCACAATCACCGCGCGGCAGCTCGACGCCGCCGTCGGCGCGTTGCAATCATGCCTGCTCCAGCCATGACGCTTTCGGAGATGAAGCAGTGGCTCGTGGAACGCGATCTTCGGCTGACGAAATCGCTCGGGCAAAATTTCCTTCACGACGGCAACCAGCTTCGCCGCATTGTTGCCACGGCGGAACTTGTGCCGTCGGACAAGGTGCTCGAAATCGGCCCGGGCCTCGGCCCGCTGACCGAATTATTGCTGGCGAGCGGCAACGAGGTGCTCGCCATCGAGAAAGATGTGAGGCTGTGTGAAATCCTGCGCGAGCGATTTGGAAGTGCCAAAAACTTCACACTACTCCACGAAGATGCGCTCGATTTTCTCCAGCGCGAGCATCGCGATTGGAACGAGTGGAAACTCGTGGCTAATCTCCCCTACTCTGTCGCGTCGCCGATTCTCGTCGAACTTGCCCAGGCCGAACACCCGCCGTCGCGCATGGTCGCCACGCTTCAACTCGAAGTGGGGCATCGCATCACAGCGTCCGCAGGCACGGCGGATTACGGACTGCTCTCGCTGCTGCTGCAATTGCATTACGAGTCACGCGGCTCGTTCAAGATCCCGGCCTCGTGCTTCTTCCCGCCGCCGGATGTGGATTCAGCGTGCGTGACGCTAGTTCGCCGCGCGCGTCCACTGCTCGAAAGAGCATCGCATAAAATCTTCGAGCGCATTGTGCGCCGGGGTTTTTCACAGCGGCGAAAGATGTTGTTCAAGCTGCTCACCGCAGACTGGTCTGAGGCTTCTTTGCAGTTGTCATTCACCACCGTTGGCATTGAGCGAACCGTGCGCGCGGAGGCCGTGCCGCTGGAACAATTCGTTCGACTTGCCGCCGCGCTCGAATCACAATCGCGCCAGCCCAATGAGTCATGAGATTTTCGACGTGGTCAATGACCGCGACAAGGTCATCGGTCGGCAGACGCGCGCGGAGGTGCACCGGCTCGAACTCAAGCATCGCGCCGTGCATGTGCTCGTGCTGAACTCCAAAGGCCACATCTACCTGCAAAAGCGCTCGCACCAAAAGGATACGTTCCCCGGCGCGTGGGACTCATCGGCATCGGGCCACCTCAACTCCGGCGAGGACTACGACACGTGCGCGGTGCGCGAATTGCGCGAGGAAATCGGTGTCGTGTGCAAGGAGGCGCCGCACCGGCTGTTCAAGGTGGAAGCCTGCGCGGCGACGGGGCAGGAATTTGTCTGGGTTTACCGGCTGCAATACAACGGGCCTTTCAAGACGAATCCGGAGGAGGTCGAGTTCGGCTCGTTCTTCCGCCCGGACGACGTGGAGCGTTGGGTCAGAGAACGTCCGCGTGACTTTGCAAGCGCGTTTGTCCTCATCTGGAAATGGTTCCAGCACGGCAAACCAAAGCAAAAAGCGAAGCCTGCCCCGCCCAAGCCAACGAAGAAAAAATCCGCAAGCTCGTCCTCTGCGCGAAAACCAGTGAAAGCAAAGAAGCCGGCGCGCACGAAACATCGCGGTGCGAAAAAACGAGGCCGCTAACCTCACGCGGTCCTTCGCACAAATCCTTCAGCGTCCATCGTCGCCACCAAACCGACGGTGTCCCGGCGCAGGCAAAAGGCCACGTCATTCGCAAGCTCCGGGATCGCGAGCAACCGCCGCGCATTACGCGCGTTTTTCACGGCCATAAATAAGTCCGGCTGTGCCGCTCGAGTAAGTTCGCGCGCCATGAGGGCCGAGTCGGAGAGCAGTTCGCTGGAAATTTTTTTTGCCAACAAACCGCACAACGCGCCGGCAGCGAGGACATCCTCATAAGCCGCCTGCTCGCCGGTGCCGCTGCAAACGAGCAATAACTCCTGCGGCTGGGTGCCATCAATCCAACGCATGACTGGGCCGAGATTGGCGAAGCTGGCAATGACGGTGTGTTGCGCGCCACGGCAGGCTTGCAATGCGCGCGTGCCGTTGGTCGTGGTCATCACGAGCGTGCGGCCACGCACACGCTCGGCGGTCATCTCGCGCGGCGAGTTGCCGAGGTCAAAATCCACTCCCCCGCTCTGCGCCGCCGTGATGCGCACGCCATTGCGCTCGCCTGCGAGCAACACATCGGGCTTGCGCTGCAGCCATGCGATGGCTTCGGCGATTTCTGCGACCGGCACGATGGCTTCGGCACCATTGTTCAGCGCGGTGAGCATTGTCGTCGTCGCGCGCAGCACGTCGAACACAATGCACGTCGCACGGGAAAGATCACGTTTCGACAGTGCGGTGAAATCGGCGGGAGTGAAGAGCACTTCGAGTTGGCGCATCGTTGGGAAGGACGTTCCGTGTTCGCAGCCCGCGCTTCAAGATTTTCCGCGCGGCACAGCATGGACGCGCATATAGTGAAACAGATACTGCTGCGCGTAGCCGGCCCAAGGGCCGAAATGCGTCGCGGCAAAGCGCGCCAACCGCGAGGGTTTGACGCGGCGGCGGGGAAAGTAAAGTTCCCGGAGCGCCTTGCGCACCCACACATCAACGGGAAATGCGTCCTGAAAACCGTAGGCAAAAAGCAGCACGCAGTCAGCGATCTTCGGGCCGACGCCGGACAAATCCACAAGTTCAGCACGCGCCTCGGCACACGAAAGTGAGCGGAGCCGTTCCAAGTCGAGTCCGCCCGACGCGACTCGACGCGCGGTGGCAAGCAGGTTCGGCGCGCGAAAACCCATTTTGCAGCCGCGCAAATTCACCTCGCTGGCGGAGGCGATTCGTTCAACGGACGGGAAGCTAAAATTCACGCCGGCCGCGCGCGAATCCAACGCCGCGACCGGTTCACCAAAGCGTTCGCAAAGCAGTGCGATGATTTGCTGGATTTGCACGATGCGTTTCGTGGACGAGCAGATGAATGAGGCGAGGCACTCCCACGGATCCTGGCGAAGAAGGCGCAGTCCTCGGCACGCATTCACTGCGGCACTCATCGGCGGGTCGTCGGGAAATGTCGCAAGAATTGCCGGTAAATCGGCATTTATCTGCAAGTAGTCAACGAGCCAGCGCCAGTCGTTTTGCGGCGCGGCGGTTTCGGCGTGGATGCCTTCATCCGTCTGGCGAAGGCGAATCCAGCGACCACTCACGACACCTTCCCACGCGCCGCCACGTTCGCGCCAGCGAAACGCCTGGCCGGACGCCAGCGTCGCGGCGAGGTCATAGTCGCGAACGGGAAACAGTGTGCCGTTCGCGTTCACGGCTTGAGGTTGCGGCACGCGAAAAGTTGCACGGTGTGGACTGGCTGGCCCTTGCGCTCGATGCGGCGCACACCGAGGTCCGTGACAGAGGCGAACTCGTTCGCCAGCGATTCCGGAGGCGGCGCTCCCGTCGCGTCATCCTTGAGCGGTTGGACGAAAATGGCATTCGCGCCAGCGAAGCGCCCGCGATAACCGGGCCAGAAGAAATACTGATTGTCCGGCAGGTCGGTGGACAAATAGAAGGCCTGAAGCTCACCGCGTGCGGCGTGTTCGCGCGCGCCGGGCATATAAAAATTCAGCAGGCTCGTGATGCCGTAATGGCCGCCGATGACGAAGGCGGGCCTGCCATCGGCGGCGAGCTTCTCGCGTTCCGCATGGACGGCGTCCGCCACTTCGCGCCAGCCGCGCGCGCGCGTGAGCGGGTCGAGTTTGGGCGGAAGCGTTCTGCCGCTGATTTTTGCAATGAGGTTTGTCTCGTGAAAAAGAACCACCGCGATCAGGCCGAAGACGACACCGGTTGCAAAAATCCGGCGCAATTGGGGCGGCCACTCGCGATCGGGCAAATGCCAGCGCAGCGCCGCGAGCACGAACAGCGGCAGCACGGCGGGCGCGATCCAGTTCGGCTGCACTCGCGCGCGAAACGTCCAGAGCAGATAGCCGATGAACAGCGGCGCGCCCATGCTGAAGAGATAGAGGCGAAGCGCGCGCGCATCATCGCTGGTAACAGATGCGGACTGGCGTAGCTCGTCCCTCTGAGGATGGCGTTCACGCCACACAGCGACGGAGGCCACGAAGATTGCGACGAAGAAAACGGGGTTCAGCAGCGCAAATTCGGCAAGTATGAAATCCTGCAAGAAATTCAGCGTCGGTTTCCACGCGCCTTCGAGGCCGGCGCGGTCGTGAAGATGATGTGCAGTGGCCCAACCGTGCTGCGCGTTCCACACGAGCACCGGCAGCGCGCTGGCCGCCAGCAGCAGCAACGCAAGCCACGGGCCGGCGCGGCGGAGTTGAACACGAGCGTGTTTCGAGAAAACGAAGAACATGGCGAAGCTCGCGATCTGGAACACCGCGACGGCCTTGCTGAGAAAACCGCAGCCAAGCCACAAGCCCGTCCACAGCCAGTCGCGTGGCGCGCCATCGCGCAGGGCACGCCAGCCGGAGAGCATAGCCGCCGTCCAGAAAAGCACGGAGAGCGCGTCAATCGTGAGCAGCGTCGAGCCCACTGCGAGCAACGGCGTCGCGGCGACGGCGAGTAGCAGCAGCACGCCGGTCTTCGCATCGGCTTCGCGCACGGCGAAGCGCAGCAGCAGCACGCCGAGCAACGCGGCGATGCACGGCGAGAGGAAGCGCACGCCAAACTCCGTGTCGCCCCAAATGTGCGTGCCGACCCACTGCGCAAGCGCGATGCCGGGCGGCTTGCTGTAGTAGGAAAGCGCGAGGTGTTTCGACCAGAGCCATTGATATGCCTCGTCCTCGCTGAGTTCGATCCGGCCCGCAGCCAGATAAGTGAGGCGGACTATGAAGAGGATGGCGATGATGCAATAGCCGAGGCGCAGCCAGTGTTCGTTGATTTGCGATTTGCGATTTGCGATTTGTGATTCGTCCGGTGCGGACCCGGCAGGTGGAATCGCGGCTTCGGGATTGAAGAAGGACGGCATTTGCCCCCACCACAACGGGAACCAGCGCCGGCCTATCGCAAGCCACGCTTCATTTCCGAGCCAGACCGCAAGCGCGCCGTAACCAGAGCCGAGGATCGCGCCGGCGAGCACATCGCTCGGATAATGCACGCCGTTGCAGACGCGCGAGAGGCCGACGGAGGCCGCGAGCGGATACATGAACCGCCAACTGCGCCGGTAGAAAATGAACGCCACCATCGCGGCGCTGAACCAGTTCGCCGCGTGGCCCGAAGGCATGCTGAAACTGCCGGTTTTACCGATGCGTTCGGGCACATGGGCATCTGCGACGACCTTGAACGGACGCGGACGCTCGGTCGCCTTCTTGATGGAGTTGACGATGACCCCGTCGCCGACCGCGACGACGAGCACGATGAAGAACAGGCAGAGTCTTCCCCGCCGGCCGCCTTTACAGGCGAGGAGAATTGCGCCGAGCAACGCGAGTGGCGGGAAGAACTGGTTCCAGCTCAGGAACGGCATGAGCCAGTCGAACACCGGGTTCGCCAGCTTCACGTTGATGAAGCGGAACAGCGCGGTGTCGAGCGACAGGAGCCAGTCCATAGGCGCGGTTCAGGCCGGCGCGCTAATAAGTAACCAGCGAGTGGACCGGCAGGCCGGCGAGTTTGTCACGACCCCTGAGCGCTGCGAGTTCGATGAAAAAATTGATGGCAACAATCTTCGCGCCAACTTTTTTGAGCAGCGCCGCGGCTGCGGCGGCAGTCCCGCCAGTCGCGAGCAGATCATCCACGAGCAGCACGCGCCCCCCGGGCTTCACGGCATCCGTGTGGATGGCGATGGTGTTCGAGCCATATTCGAGGTCGTAGCTTTGCTCGAAGGTGTCGTAAGGAAGTTTGCCCTTCTTTCGCACGGGCACGAAGCCCGCACCGAGCTTGAGCGCGACGGCGGCGGCAAAAATAAAGCCGCGCGCGTCAATACCCACGACCGTATCCACAGAGCCGGGCCGGATATTTTGCGTGAGCAGGTCAATGCAGCCGGCAAAGAGCCGCGCGTTCTCGAGCACCGGCGTGATGTCCTTGAACTGGATGCCCGGCTTGGGAAAGTCGGGGACGTTGCGGATGGCGCGTTCGAGTTCGGCGGACGAAACTTTGGATTCGCTCATGACAAACGCCCGCAGAAGTAGCCTCAATTGGGCAGGCGTTCAAGCTTTTGAATCATGCGGCGCAATTTACGAAGCGTCAGGTTCTGAATCTGCCGGACGCGCTCACGAGTGACGCCGAACTTCTGCCCCACTTCCTCAAGTGTGCGTTCCGGCCCGCCGTCGAGGCCGAAACGGAAGCGCACAATCGTCGCCTCTCGCTCGGACAGCGACTTGACCATCTCGCCGAGCATCGCGACAACGGTTTTGTCCTCCAAATCCTCGTATGGCGTATGCGCGCTCTCGTCGGGAATGACTTCCGAATAATTATTCGAGTCTGGGTTGTCGCCAATGGTGGCGTCCAGTGACGTGGGCCGGATGGCCGCGGTGCGCATCTGCGCGATTTTCAACGGCGTGGTGTCGAGTTCATCAGCAAGCTCGTCGTCGGTCGGCTCGCGACCCAGTTCTTCCTGCAAGTGCATCGCCACTCGCCGCATCTTGCCGATTTTGTCCACGAGATGAACGGGCAGACGGATGGTCTTGGACTGGTTGGCAAGCGCGCGCTTGATGGACTGCTTGATCCACCACGCCGCGTAGGTCGAGAGCTTGCCGCCCTTCTTCGGATCAAAACGCTCGACGGCTTTCATGAGGCCGATGTTGCCCTCGTTGATGAGATCGAGCAGCGGCAGGCCGAACCATTCGTAGTCGTGCGCAATCTTCACGACGAGGCGCAGGTTGGCCTTGATCATGTGCTCGCGCGCGGCCTTGTCGCCCTTTTTGATTTTCGCGGCCAGTTCGATCTCCTGCTGCGGCGTGAGCAACGGCACCAGACCGATCTCGCGCAGATAAAGTTTGATCGCGCTGTCGCCGTCGTAGGAACTGCGTTCCTCGGCGGGACGATTCGCCTCCTCCGCAGCGGCGGCGACCGGCGACGACGCCGGTGTGGCCAGCTTTGAATCCTCAACTGGCTTTGCGTTCCGCGGTAACTTTTGTTTCAAACCGTCGCGCAGCGGACGCGTCACAGCAGCGCGCGGTTTCCGTTGGTTTTTCGGGCTTTTATTCGCGATCATATTGTGCGCGGTAAATGAGCCGCTTTATCACGCCGCCTGCTGGAGACGGGCGATGCGTTCTTCGATTGGTGGATGCGAGGCGAAAAGCAGATTCATCAGCCCGCCGGGCTCGCTGGCAATTTTGAGCGAACGAAACGCGCCAGATTCGCTGCCAGTAGTTTGTGCCGCCTCGACGTAGGCCGGGGCTGCGTGAATCTGCTGGAGTGCGGTCAGCGCGCCAATCATCTGCGCCCGGCCCGCGAACTGCGCGCCGCCAGCGTCGGCTCGGAATTCGCGCCAGCGGGAGAACGCGTTGACGACAATCAGTCCAAGCAGTGAGAACACAATCTGGAACAAAAATATCAGGATGCTTTCGAGAAACCCGCCTCCTCGATCGTCATCCCGCGATCGCATGGCCTGCGCGACCGCAAACGCCGCGATGCGCGCAAAGAACATGACGAACGCGTTGATGACGCCCTGGATGAGCGTCATCGTCACCATGTCGCCGTTGGCGATGTGCGCGATTTCGTGGCCGAGCACGCCGGAGAGTTCACCACGGTTCATGTTCTGCAACAGACCGGTGGACACCGCGACGAGGGAACGAGAGCGGGACGGGCCGGTGGCAAAAGCGTTCACCTCCGGCGAATCGTATATTCCCACTTCGGGCATTTCGGTCAGACCGGCACGCTGTGCGAGCACATGGACGGTCGCAACAAGTTCGCGCAATTGCGGATCAGTGGTCTGCGTGTCAACGACCTGGACACCCATGAACCACTTGGCCATGAGCCGGGACATCGCGAGCGAAATGAACGCGCCACCCATGCCCCACACGAAGCAAAACATCAGCAACGTCTCATAGTTCCCGCCACGAAACCGATGGTTGAGGCCAAGCAGGCTCAACACGAGATGTATGGTCAGCAGGACAAGAAGGTTGACCGCGGCGAACAGGAAGACTCGTTTGGCGATTTGTGCGAATTTCATGGTCTATTCCAAAATGGTTCGCGGACTGGGCCGCAGTTCATTCGACCTTTCACGGTCGCGACACGTTCACTCATAGCGAGCGCAATGCCAACGCGCGACAATAATTAGACGCAATTTTCGGAAGATTGTTTCGCATGACGAACGCCGCACGTGCCGGAATGGGCCATTCCCTCCGCAGATGTCACACCTGCGTCACACTTCGAGCACCTTTTCGAACTTCGTCAAATTGCGCGCCCCGTTGGCTGTTACGAGCGCAACATCCTCAAGCCGCACGCCGCCAATGCCTGGATAATAAAGCCCCGGCTCGACCGTGACAACTTGGCCGCGCCGAAGTGTGTCGCGGGAATTCGGGCCGACGCGCGGGCTTTCGTGGATTTCCATTCCAAGTCCATGGCCGGTGCCGTGGAAAAAACCTTCCATGTGGCCATTCTGGCGGCCGGTCTTGTAGCCCTGTCGCTCGAAGAATTCCTTCACCGATTGATGCACATCGCGGCCGCGCGCGCCGGCGCGGAGCTGTTTGAACGCCAGCGCCTGCCCAAGCGCGACGGTGTGGTAGAGCTTGCGCACCGCCTCGCCGGCACGCCCCTTGACAAACGTCCGCGTGATGTCACCGAAGTAACCGGTCTTTTGCGAGCGCGGAAAGACATCCACGATGATCGGCTCGTTGGCCCGGAGCTGGCCGTGGCCGCTCTCGTGCGGGTCGCACGCCTGGCTGCCACCGGCCACGATGGTGTGCGCGGCGAGGCCACCAGCTTGAAGGATCGCCGTGTCAATGATCGAGCGCAGTTTTTCAGACGTGAGCGGAACATTGTGATACACAAGCCGCCCGCCGCGCCCGACCTTGGAATGTTTCAGCGCGTGAAGCGCCTCCGCGAGACCGACCTCGGCCATCAGCAGCGCGGCGGAAATTTTCTTCACCTCGGCGGCGCACTTGATTTCACGATCGGGGAAGCACGGACCCTTCTGTAGCCGCACACGGATGCCAAGGTCACGCAACTGGCCCGCAAGCCCAAGCGGGAATTTCTCCGGCACATGGATGTTTCGCAGTCCGCGCTCGCGCAGGATGAGGTTGATGACCTGTGCGTGGGTGACGTTGCGCGCGCCGGATTTTTTGAGCTTGTTCGCGTAATGCGTCCAGGCCAGGACGCGACAGTGCGGGGCTTCACGGCCGGCGCGGTCAATCTCCAAGTCACTCATCACGACATGACAGCGTCCGCGGATGCGGAGGTAGATGAAGGGATCGGGAACGAACATGCCCACAGCGTAGAGCATGTCTGCGTCACGCTCGGAATCCGAAACCATCAGCAGGTTTTCGCGGGGCACGGAAGCGCAGCTTAGACCTCGCGTGAAGGTTTGCAAGAGCGAGATTGAACCCCGCGAACGCCTCGCTGCTTCACACGCCAAACAACCGGTCGCCCGCATCACCGAGTCCGGGCACGATGTAGCCACATTGGTTCAGCCTGTGGTCAATCGCCGCCGTGAAAATCGGCAATGACGAATAGCGGCTGTGGACGAAACGGATGCCTTCCGGCGCGGCGAGGAGGTTCACCATCCGGACGCGCTTCGCGCCACGCTCGGCCATCAGGTCCATCGCGCTCACGGCGCTCCCGCCCGTGGCGAGCATCGGGTCCATGAGGATGATTTCAAAACGCTCCAGCCGTTCGGGCAGGCTCTTGTGATACGTGACCGCCTGGAGCGTCGTCTCCTCCCGCTTCAATCCGACGAAGCCCACGCGCGCGTGAGGGATGAGATGCAGCAACGGCTCGAGCATTCCCAGTCCGGCGCGCAGCACCGGCACAAGCAGCACCTCGCGCTTCAACTCATGCCCGCGCGTTTTTGCGAGCGGCGTTTTCACCGTGATGCCGCGCGTGTCGAACGAGCGTGTCGCCTCATACGCCATCAGCGCCGCAACCTCGCCGAGCAACCTGCGGAACTCCTGTGGCTGCGTGCGCTCGTCGCGCAGGCGGGTCAGGTTTTGCCGGATCAGCGGATGCTCGACGACCGTGACGTTCTTCATGTCAGTGAATCACCGACGTGGAGAGGAAATAGAGCCGCCCCGCGCGCAGGCGCGGCACATCCAGGCCGAGGTCAATCTTCAGGCCCTTCGCGTCGCTCTTTCCGACAAGATGAAAGAGGTTCGAGAAATCGAACGGCTGCTGATACTCGATGAGCGCAGCGTCGGTGATGCCGGCGATGTTCTTCGTGCGATCCACGGCCGCGTCGAAATCGCCCAACTCGTCCACGAAGCCCAGTTCCAGCGCCTGCTTGCCCGAAAGAATCCGACCGTCGGCGAAGTCCTTCCAGTTCGACGCAAGTGCGCGGCCTTCGTCGCCGTTTTCCTTCTTGGCCCAGCCACGGCCCTCGGCGACCACGCTCTTGAACTTCTCGAACGTCTCGTCAATCAGCCGCTGGACCATCTGCTTTTCCTCCGGCGAAATCTCCTCCGGCTTCTTCGTGCTGCTCATCATGTCCTTGAACTTGCCGCTCTTGAACGTCACCGGCTGCACGCCCACCTTGTCCATCAGCCCGCTGAAGTTGAAGCTTTGCATGATGACGCCGATGCTGCCGGTGATCGTCAGCTCGTTGGCCACGATCCAGCGGCACGGCGCGCTCACGTAATAGCCGCCCGACGCCGCGAGCGAACCCATGCTGGCGACGACCGGCTTGTCGTGCTCCTTCTGGAACTCGCGGATTGCGCGGTAAATCTCGTCCGACGCGAGCACCTCGCCGCCCGGCGAATCCACTTTGAGGATGACGGCCTTCACGTCGTCGTCTTTTCCGGCCAGTTCGAGCTGGTCCTTGATCTGTGTCACCAAGTCCGCGGTCGGCGAGTTGCCAAAACTGGCGATGACGCCGTCCACCGAGAGCACGGCAATCTTGTCATTGGTGTGTTTTGCGGCCGGTTTGAGAACATTCTCCTCATACGAACGGCCGTCGAGCCGAGCGTGGTGGGCGAACCCGCCAAAACCATTGAAAAGCCGCACCGCGTTCAATGCCCACGTCGCCAGCAAAATCATCGCGAGCAAAATCGAGAGAATCATCCAGCCGCGTCCTTTTTTCCCCGGCGAGGGTGACGGCGTGCCAGGCAATCGCGGCGGAGTCAACGCGGGGGGCGGCGGCGGCGGGGTGGTCACTGGCGGTGGCGAAGCGGGTGACGCGGGCGGAGTCGTTTCGTTTTCCATGGGGCAAACCTAATGACTGAATGTGAATGCGGCAAGGCGGATTCACTTCAACACATCACGCGCTTCGCGACGGCCGATGTGCCGTCAAGGCACCTGCTGGATGCGGTAAATGACGCTGCGGTTGGTGAGCGCGTTGGTGTGGACGAACGTGATCGTGCCGTTGCTGGATGCGATGTAGGTGCCGAGCGTTATCCAGTTCGTGACCGACAGGTTTGTCTTGTATTGAATCTGGTATTTTTCCCCGGACAACGTGGGGACATCGAGGCCGAACGCATGGTTCGTCAAATACTGCTGCGCGGGACGAGTGTTCGGCAGCGCGAGCGGCGTGGCGCTGATGAGCAGGCCGTTCGTCGGCAGGTGCGCGGTGACGGTGTAGGTCAGGTCGAAGGGATCGTTGTTGACCACGCCGAGATACCAGTCACCGCCTATGTTGGTCCACGTCGAGTTCGTGCGGACGACAATGGTTTCCGCAAGCGTGCCGGAATTCGCGCTCTTGAAGTCATTCGTCGCCACGGTCGGATAGTTGCCGCGCCTCAAAATCATGTCGCCATTGCCCGAAAGACTCGTCACTTGGAACAGCGCGGATGGCGTGTTCGTCGCCACGGTCAGTTTGAACATCGTGTTGGGCGCGTTGCCGGGCGTGGTCGCGCCGAACACGGACACCGCGCTCGCCAGCGGAACGACACCGTAAGGCGCGCCGCCAAACGACGTGGCGCGGATGTTGTAATTCACCGGACGGATGTCCGCATTGGCCGCGCCGAGATACCACGTGCCCGGTGTGAGTGGGACGGTGCCGGTGCCGGGCACGACGAAAATCTGATCGGCATGCGAGCCAAAGTTGATGCTCCGGTAATCGAACTGGCCCGTGGTGAGCTGCGCGCCCGCCGCAATGTTTGTGTTCGCCTTGCGCACGTAGAGATCCACGTTGCCGTTCACCGGCTCCAAGTCGAATAGCACGCCCGCTGAACCGCTCGGCACGTTGAACTGGTAATAATCCAGCCCGACACCGGTCGCGCGCGTGCCGCTGCTGAATATGCCGCTCGTCAACATCGGGATTGGTGGCGCGCTCTGGTCGAAGTCCACTTGGGCTGTCACGCTGCCCGTGCCTTCACCAGCGATCAACGCGAGATAATACCGCTGGCCCGGCTTGAATGGTGTGGCTCCGCCCGTGCCGAGCACTATCTTGCCCCCGTTCGTCACCGTGCCGATGGTCACGTTCCCGCGCGCACCCGGGACAGGCGTGCGCATAAGATTATAGACAAGGCTCACCTTGCCCGTGGCAGTTATGGTGTTGGTCACGTGCGTCGCGCCAAACGGTGTCGGAACCACAAAGTAGACCGGCTGGTTCGCCAGCGTCACTCGTGTAATCGGGACGCCCGCAACCAAGACCGCCGCCGGAGTGCCAACCGGAGCGTAGCTGAAGTTGATGTCCCAGCACTTGAGCGTCGCGGCGGGCACGCTGTTGCTGTCGCGGCTGTCCCACATCTCCAGCTTCCACTGGCCGAACGAACTCTCGCCGATGAGTTGGCTCAACGACTCTTCCGGCAGATACCAGTTCTTCACACGGTAACGGAACAGCATCATGTCGCGCCCGTTGCCCGAAGTTGTCAGCGTTGTCGCGGCCACATAAAGGTCCGTGCCGTCGGTAGTGATTGCATTTGCCGAGTTAAACAAGTTGGGCGGGACGCTCACGATATTGGTCGAGATTCCAGCCAGCGTCGTTGGGTCTATCTCCAGCAAGATGCCGTCGCTCGATGTCCCTCCCGTGTTCGTGCGAACGCCGACGGCGTAAAGATGCCCCGAGCAGCCCACGCCGACGATGCCGTAAAGCGAGTCGTTGTTCGTCGGATCGAGCTGATAAGTTTGCCTCTGGATGAAGTTCCCGTTCAAATCCCACTTATCCACCAAGCAGTCACCCGACGCGTTTGTAAGCGTGGTGCCTACGGCATAGATGTTTGTGCCGAATACTGTCACTCCATTGTAACGCCCAATCGTTGACGAGGAGGTTAGTGACCAGTCCGCCGGAGAAATATTAGGCTGCTTGTTCAGATTGGCCGTGAGAGCGACATAGACCTGGCCACCGTAGCTCACCACCGCACCAGGAGTATAGGATGTCGCAGCCGACCACGCCGGAGGCGCCGCAGCGGGGATTGCAGAGTAAAGTTGCGTGCCGTTTGTGGAGTAACCGACAAGATAAGGACTGTCCAAGCCAAGTGATGCATTCGTGTAGCCGGCAACCACAATGTTCGTGCTATACACGCTCGCCAGCGCCATGCCGAAACTGGAATTCGTGTTAGTCGCCGAGAAAGCATAGTTGTCGGTTCCGATCCAGAGGCCGATGCCATTAGTCTTGCCCTTGGCAATGAAGAACTGGTTCGTTCCAATCTGATTCTCCGCTGCCCCGGTCACATAGATGTAATTCGTGCCGTTCTCATTATTGATGAGGCCGGCCTGGAAACGGTCATTGCCGCCGTAGCCGAACACGTTGTTTGTCAGGATACGGCTCAACCACACCGCCCCGTTCTTTGCCGCACCGCCGGGCACCGGACCTGAGTTTACATAATACACCACGACGCCCTTGTCCTTGGTCGAGCCGACGGTGAACGACGCTTTACGAATGTCGTGATTGTTACAATCGGCCACGAACAAATCTCCGCCCGGCGCAACACCGATGCCTCGCGGGCTGCTGAAACGGGCCGTTGAGCCGGTGCCGTCCACATACGCTGCGACTGCCGGCGGCGGCGCGCCGCCAATCGTAGAAACGACACCACCGAGGCTGACCTTGCGAATGGTGTTGTTGGCACTGTCACCGACAAACAGCGAAGCCGACCCGTCGTAGGCAATGCCCCACGGGTTGGCAAACCGCGCAGCGGCTCCGACGCCATCCTGACCCGCAGGAACCGTCGAAAAAGCAAGCCCCGCCAGCAGGCTTACGTTGCCGCCGGAAATCTGCCTGATGGTTTGACTGCCGGTGTCCGCAACGAAAACATTCGTGTTCTGATCCACGTCAACGCCACGGGGCGATGAAAACCGCGCGGAGGCTGCCGGGCCGTTTGCATATCCGGCTATTGAACCGGCAAACGTGCTCACATTGCCCGTGTTATCCATCAGGCGGATGAGACTGTTGCCCGTGTCCGCGATGTAGATGTTCCCCGCGCCGTCCACTGCGATGCCGTTCGGGCTGCTGAACTGCGCCAGCAGCGGACTGGCGTTGTTCACCGAACCCGCAACACCCGTGCCCGCAATGGTGGTCACGGTGGCCGCAACCTGATCAATCTTTCGGATGACGTGATTGCCCGTGTCGGCCACATACACATTGCCCGCAGAGTCCACAGCCACGCCGGCGGGGGAGTTGAATTGCGCAGTGTTCGCCGCCACAGGTCCCGCCACGGCCGGTCCAGAATTGGTGGTGCCGGCCAACGTGGCGGCGTTGCCCGCAGGATCAATCTTGCGGATATTGTGGTTGGCCGTGTCGGCCACATAGACGTTGCCCGCCGAGTCCACACACACTCCCTGCGGGTTTTGAAATCCGGCAGCGGAACCCGCTGCGTCCGTCGTGCCGGAGACGCCAATCATGCTGCCGGCAAAGTTGGTGAAGGAATAAGTCGGCGAATTGACCGCGCTCACGCTGACCGAGTAGGTCCAGGCCGTGCCGGCATTGCCGTTGGTCGGGTTCATGATGATGCGAACAAAGGAGTTTGAGCCAGAAAAGTTGAACACGATCGTTCCGCTCCCGTTCGTCATGCCGGTGTCAATGTTGGTCTGGCCCTGATACATCACATACATCTGGTCCGGGATGAAGAAGAAGTTGTAGGTAATAACCACCGTCCCGTTGGTGGTGCCTGTATCGAGATCGTAGATGTCAGGGGTCGCGCCACCGCTCGGCGACTGCGGCGTCGGGAAGTAATCCTTCGTGACGCCGGAGAGATAGGTGCCGTCGGTCGAGATGGACACCCCGTTGAAGAAGGTGCTGCCACTGCGCCCGCCACCGAGCGCACCGGGCCAGTTCGTGGACCAAAGCAAAGACGTTGGGTTGTTCGTCACCGGCGTCGCGTAATTGACGATCTGACCGTCTCCAAAAGCACCACCAAAGTTGGTCAGAATGCCGCCCATCGCGAGACGATTTCCCTGAAATGCCAGCGATGTGGCCGTGTCGTCCGCGCCGGCGGAGGAGTTATAGGCGTTGCTATTCACGAACAGCGGCGGCGAAAGGATGTTCGTATAGGGTGGCATGACAAACTTCGGCGGCAATAGGTTCGGGTAAGTCAGGAAGCCGATTGGCGGGCCGAGGTTCGTTATGACTGTGGTAACTTTGTTGGTATCCTCGGTGAAGTTCGCGTAAATTCCCGCGTTGGTGCCGCCGCGATTCTCCATGAGCAATATGCGCCGGAGCGAGGGGCTGACAAGATACAATGCAAGGTCCGCGCCTCGTGGATGGTCAATCTCCACACTTACCTCGACACCGGTCACGACGCGCAAATCCGTATTCGTGATGACAGAGTTAGTCCTGTAGTTATCCAGCATTGCCAGCATGTTACGTTGAGGGATGTCCACATAACTCACCGTGGTCAGGTCCAGACCGACGCGGTAAATGTTGGTTTCCTGGACCGTGTTCGCGGTGTTGTTGCACGTCTGGAAGAACCACCGGCCCGGCCGCAGCGGCGGCGAGGAGTTCAGGTCAATGACGAAATTGGTGGCGCCGGTGATGTTAAGGAGACTGCCGTCGTTGGTCTGCTGGCTTGGAATGTAGCCAAAGCCAACGAAGAAACTGATGTCAATCGGAGAGGTGCTGTATGGGAGGATGTCAATCGTCAGGTTCGTTGCGCCAATCGGAACGTCAAAGAAGTCCACGTTGCAGGCATTTGAGAACAGCGTGAAGATGTTGGTGTTCGGCGGGTTCGTGCGCGAGTTGAGGATGAAGTCCACCGAACTTACGAAGCCCGTGTGCTCAAGCGCGCTGTCCACGAATGTCAGCGTCCACAGGCCGATGGAGTTCTGGCCCACGAAGTCAACGATGCTGCCGGGGCCGTCGGGCGAATTGGCCGGGCCATTGGTGTTGGCGTCGTTGTAGATGAAGACATTGGTAATAAGTCCGCCAGCAATGTTGTTCGTGCCGATGTTGTGGTTGTTGAGCACGACGGAAATGCCGTCGTGCGTCACCGTGCCAACAGTGTCGCCGACGTTTTCATGCACGAGCACGTTGGTCATGGTGAAGGACACGATGTTGGTGCCGACGGTGCAGATGCCAAACAGGGTAACTCCCCCAGGCGCCTCCGGCGAGCCATCGGGAATGGCTATCGGCAGGGGGAAGAAGTTGACCGTGATCGCGCCGCCGTTGGTGCTCGTGAACGGCTTGTCTGTCGAGATGACCGCAAGGTTGAACGTCGCCGCCTGCTGGTCCTCGGATTTCACGCCGATGTAGAACACATCGCTCGCGAGCGCCGGTGTGAATGTAATGATCTCGGTGCCGGTGCGGTTCGTGGAGGCGAAGTAGTTCGGCACATTGCCGGCAAGGCAGTTGGAGATGACGTTCTGGCTGAGGTTGGTCAGCGCCGGGTCGTTGCGCGTCACGTAGAGGTCCACGTCCGCCTCGCCGATGGTGCGCGCGCGGGAGAGGTTCGGCGGGAGGAAGACCATGATGGCGACGTTGGAGCCGTTGGTCAGCGGCGCCTGCGTGATGTTCGTGACCATGTTGGTCGTGCCGCCCAGGAAGTTCGTCGAGATATTCGTGAAGGCCGGGATGAAGGTGTTGCTGAACACGAAGAAGCGCCACTGGTTCGTCGAGCCGGAAAGGACGAAGTTCGTGCTGGGCACGTTCGAGGTCGGGAAGTTTGCGCCAAGGCGCTGGTCAAACAGCGGGATGCCGTTGGTGACGGAGATCAATGCCGTGTTCGTCTGCGCGCTTGGAAGCTGCGTGAGCGTCACGTAGTTCGGCGTGTCCGTGGAGACGACGAGCGCGAAGTCCTGCACGATGCCGTTGGTGTTCGCCGTGACGGCGTTGACGTTGACGCGGCGTCCGATGACGTAGATGTAAAACACGTTCGTCGGCAGCGGCGCGGTGATGAAGACGTTCTCCACGTTGTTGATGATGTCGCTCAACGGCGGCGTGCCCGGCGTGTCCGCCACGGTGTAATCCGATCCGCCCGGAATATTGTTGCCCTCGTAAATGAAGATGTTTGTGGACATCGCATTGGACACGACGAGGTCGAGATTGTTGACGAGCTTCGGGCCGGCGGCGGGATTGCCGGGCGGGTCCGTCCACACGAGCGTGATGCGCAGCGGGAAGTTTGTGGTAAGGTTCGGGGAGCTGGAGTTGTTGACCGTCACCTGATACACACGCACGTCGCCCGTGGCCACGGCGTTCGTCGGATCCTGATCAATAAACTGCACAGGGCTGATGGCGATATTGTTGCTCGGCAGCGTGTTCGTGAACAGCGGGATGCCCCAGCCCGCAAGGTTGACCTGGTTTTGCACCTGCCGGTCATAGGAAAGGCCCGCAGAACGGCTGCCGTTGATGAGCAGCGCCTTGTTCAACGCCGGGCTGTTCGTGCGATTGAATGGGGCGGCGGCGAAGTATTCCTGCATCAGCGCCAACATGCCGGAAACGACCGCAGACGCCATGCTCGTGCCGGACTCGAAGCGGTATTGCCCAGACGGGCTGGTCGCGTTGTCGAGCGCGGCGATGAGCGGGTTCGCGTTGTTCGTGAAGCCGGATGAACGCAGCGAAAGCAGAAAGGCGCCAGGCGCAACGAGGTCCGGCTTGAACCGGCCGAAAATGCCCTCGATGCCCAGCCCGACATTCCCGCGGCTTGAAAAATCCACAACTTGATCACTGGAGTCCGTGCTCGGGTCATACAGGCCGCCCAAGATGAGCTGGCGGAATTGCTCGATCGCGCCCACTGTGATGACGTTCTTGCCGGTGCCGGGCGACAGAATCGAGCCGGGCACACCGCCGTTGCCGCCGGGGTTGCCGTTGCCGTCGTTGCCGGCGGGGAACACGATGTTCATCTGCTGGTCGCCGGGCATCTCAGGCCGCGCGTCGCGCACGCCGGCGTCATAAATCGCAGCGGCGATGTCGTAGTCGGGAATGTTGTATCCCCACGGATTACAGGAGATGGAGATGTTCGTGCGCGCGGCATTCGAAAGCAGCATCGAGTCCGTCCACGTGTTTGTGAGCGGCTGCGGATAAATGAAGGAGTTATGCGCGATGCCGCGGAAACTCGCCCCCGCCACACTGCCGTTGGCACCGTTGGTGCCGACGACAACGCCCGCGTAACCCGCGGCGAAACCGGCAATCGTCCCCGCAACGTGTGTGCCGTGACCAATCACATCCGAGTTGACCGCGGTGAAATTTGTCGCGTCAGTAATAACTCGCCCGCTCAAGTCGGGATGAGAACCGTCCACGGCGTTGTCAATCACCGCCACACGCACGCCGGTGCCCGTGAGACCGAGAAAATTCTGGTTCGTGACAGTGTCTGACGATACGCCGACACGCACGCGGGAAAGGTCGTTCATCACTTTTCGCTCATGGCGCGCCTCAACAAGATGCACTTCCGGCATCTGCGCCAGCGCGACGAACGTGTTCCCGCCGCCGCGCACCGTGACGACCGGGCCGAACGGCGACGGCTGCTCTCCGATCGGCTCCGCGCCGATGGCCGTCATGCGCGACAGGGCGCGCTCGCGCGTGCCGGGGAACATCACCACGTTCAACTCGCGCTCCGCCGGCTGCGGCACGCCCTGCACGGCGTCGCCGATGAGGTCGCTGCTGAACTTGTAATACGGCTCGAACGGCACGACCGCCTGCACGCGCGCGGACCGCGCGAGCTGCTGCGCAACCTCGACCGGCGCGGCGACAAGGTATGCGTTGTTGGGCATATAACTGACAATCGTCGCGCCCGACGCCGTCACCTGCCGCGCAAACGCGGCGTCAATGGCGCCCTTCACCTGCACGATGTAGCTGCCCGGATCGCCCGCCGCGCGCAAGTGATCGGGAATGCGCGGCGGCCCGCCGTCCGCGGTGTCAATGAACGCGTGGCGCAGCAGGATCGCGGTTTCGCTGCGGAACATCGCGTCGCCGGTCTTGCGCGTGTTCGTAAGCCGATACGGGAAGCGCGGGTCCGCCGAGACCGTCATCAGGTTGAACGGCTTCGCCTGCGCCGCAACGGCTGCGGGAGTCTTTTTCTTCCACGGAAAATTGAACGCAGCAGACTTGCCAGAACCTTCCGCGGATGAACTCGTTTTCCCCGGCTGTGCGGGCAGGCCCGCCGCGCGGCGCTCCTCGCCGAGACGCCAGCAGAGCCACGCCGCCGCGAACAGCAGCAGGCTCAACAACATCCATGTGCGGGGGCGCCAGTTCATACGGTGCTCAAGCAACAAGCCGGAGACTCAACATAATGTGAACCTTCGCGTTCATGCTGAAAATACAGTGTTTTGCGGATCACTCGTTCGGTAGTTGGCGGAAGCTCTCGACGATCACGCGCGGCGCGGACAGCCCGTTCGTCGGCGCGCCGAGCGTGGGCAGGTTTTCGACGCGCACTACGGCGCGCACCGCGTATTCCGCGGCGATCTGGTAGTTCGTGCACATGCCGTAAAAGGGACCGGGCGCGGTGACAAGCGAACGCTCGGCCGGACGCAGCGCCTGACCCCACGCGTAGATCACGAAACGCGGCGCATCCTCGACAGTGAGCAGACCCAATATCTGCTGCGGGATGCGCTCATACATCTGGTCGCTCAGACTGTGCATCTGCTCGTAAGTGACCGTGTTGACGCCGCCGCCAGGTCCGCGATTGAGGAATGGGGATATGACGGTCAGCTCCGGCACGGAAAGAATGTCACCGACATGAGTGAAGTTTGTCATCGCGACGCGACGCGCTTGAATGCCGTTGTAGATATAGAGGAGGTTGGTCGAGACGCCGGCGGGGTCAATGTATTGCATCGTGTAGTTATTGTTGGGCGGGTTGAAAGGCCCGGTCGCCGCGTTGACGGTGTTGGACAACATCGGCACATCGGACAGCACAGCCGACCACGCGGCGAGGTTCGTCTGGTTCACTGAGAGCAGGCCGCGCGCGGCGTTGTTGTTGGGCCAGCAGCCGAATAAATCGAAGAGCTTCCAGTCGTTCGTCGGATGCGTGTCCGCCGTGTGCGCCCATTGCGTCCAGTTGGTCAGATTGACCACGGTGGACTTCATATAGACCGTCTGCCACGGCGTGCCGCGGTGCACGCGTCCGAGCCAGCCGACGTTCGCCCACTTGGTTGTCGGGAAATCCCAATCATCCGAGCTGCGCACGCCGGGGTCCTTCATCCACAAGGCAAACTCCGTGCCGTCCTGCACGCTGGACTGCGGATTGCCACCCCACGGGCGATAGACGGTGTTCGTCATAACCCACGTGTTCGGCATCAAAAGGCTGGCGCTCGGCGGCGTGATGTAATTGATCTGCGCCTGCAGGTTGGTGCGCGAGTAAGGCGTGATGTCGCGCGTGGTGTAATGCACCAGCGGGTCGTTCACCTCCCAGCTCAGGTTTTGAACAATCTTGCGCGTCGGGCTGAAAGGACACTGCATCGAGTTAGACAGCGACCTGTTTAGATTGAAAAGCGCCACCGTGCGCGGGGAAAGGCTGTTCGTGTCCATGAAATACTGGAACTTCAGGATTTCACGGAGAATCGGCGTGTCCAGGCTCCAGTTCCTCCAGTTGGCAAGGACGGCAAGATTAGTGCTGAGAGCAACGTTGATCTGGTTCGTAATCCCAAAGGTCGGAACAGCCGTGTTGGTCAGCGCCGCGCCGCCGAGGCGATTGGTAATCCAGAATGAACCGGCGCTGAGGTTTGTCGAACGGACATTTGTCTGCCCGCCCAACGCGCCCATCAGGTCAATCGAACCGTTGAGGTTCGTAAGATTGACATAATCAACAACACGCCCCGCGTTGGTATCCACGAGCGCATAGACAAGGTGGTTGGTGATGTTAAGGACCAGTAATGGGACCGGAAACCCGTTGCTGCGGTCGAACGTGCTCAACGAAGCCGGGCGCAGATAACCATAAGGAAATCCGGGCGAAGGCGGATAGTTGGTGCTGTAAGCCGCATTGGTCAGCAGCACCGCCGTGTTATACAACGGCAACTGGAATTGGGACATCGTGCCCAGACCGGTCCAGTTTGTAACCATTTTGTTGGAGCTGACGATGATGCTGTTTGAAAGCACGAGGCCAAACTCATTTGTCAGGACATAGGTGAAGGTGTTCGTCACGAGCATCTGGAGAGCGCGCGGATAAGGATTGCCGTTAGTGTAATAGGCGTATGAGTTCCAACATTCAACGCCGAACCGGTTTGATATGCCGATGGCAAAAAATTGATTCGTCTGCGACGGAGTCCGGTCCGTCGCGTTGGTCTTGACCATCTCCAGCTTGCGCGTGGCCTGGACGACAGTCTGCATGATGAACTCGTTGAAATTCGGGAAACCCTTCTTCGCGCCGATGATGATCGGCTGGCCATTGACCAGGCTGTAATTGCGGAAGGACAAGTTCGTTACAACACCCCCGATGGTGGTGCTGTAAGTGCCATTGGTCATAATGGCATCCACGTGGTTCGAGAGCGAAAGGTCAAGGTTGGTGTAACAGAGCCAGTTTGTGCTCACCTCCTCGACATAGCCGGCGATGTAGATGTTGGTGAGCGTGACGCCAAAATAGCTCACGAGATTCGTGTTGAAGTATGGCCGGAAAACCGAAGGACAGTAGGGATAACCTGTAAGAAACGTGCGGTTCGTCGTCGCGTCATACATGTTCGCAGCAAGCTGTAGTTGACGGTGCACCTCCGGCAGGTATTCCGAGTAAGGCCAGATGGCAATGTTTGTCGAAGAGAGAACCGGCGGGAAGTTCGTGCTCAGAAGGTTGGTGCCAAAGTAATAATTGGTCCCCAGCGCCGGCACCGTCACGTATTGCGTCGCAAGACTCGCGCGCAGCATCAGATGCGCCGCGTTCTGGAAAAACACCGAAGCCGGCCAGTCCTGGAACGCGGTTCCCGATTCAGGCGAGCCGGCAAGGTCGTTCGTCCAGTTGACATTCATCCGGTTCCGCGGCGGGACGGAGTCCACGCTCAACTGCTCCATCATGCGATAGACCATGTAACGGTCGTAGGTCGAATTGCTGGTTCCAGCGCTCAACATTTTAAGCGCAGTATTTGTATAAATCCGCGTGGCATTGAAAAGTTCCTGCATGTCAAGAAAGCGAGCCGAGTTGGCGTTTGTCAGATCGCCGCCGGGCCAATTAGTGTTCCATTTGTTGGCTGGCTCATTGGCCGGGGTCAGATACGGACCAAGCGGAGGAAAGTCATCCGTAAGAATGTCATAGCCGGCCGTGGCACACGCCCCGGGGTTCACCGGATACATACCGGCAAACGAGTTGAGGTTGTTCCAAGTAGAACCGGGGTTGTAACGGTAGCTAAGCAGAATGTTCGCCTCGCCAAAAGCCGTCCCTGCCGAACCGCTGCCAAGCGGATTGTAACCCACTGGATTGTAGCCATACGATGAGCCGGACAGCCAAAGATTTGTGTTCAAATCAACCAGAAAGGCCGCCATGTTCATTTCCCAAGTCCCGGCACCCACGTTGCGATAAAATCCTTCAAGCGTCGGGTTGGGTGTGGACGGACGGACCGCCCGGTTGTGCGCAAAGTTCAGATCAATGCACTTGCTCGCCGGCTGCACGAGAAACGCATAGCGTCCGACGAATGGATTGGTCGGCCCGTGCGGCAGGCTGGGGTAAAGCAGTGTTCCAATCCATTCCGGGTCGCCGACGAAAAACTTAAACGTGCCTGTTGGGTTTCCCGCGGCATCCAGTTCTGGCAGCACGCCATTGCTCTCATGCCGTCCGTTGCGGTTGAAGTCGAAATAGAAGCGGAACTCCTTTTGCCCTGTGGCAAAATTAGTCGTCACTAACACCGGCACACGCGCATCGTAATAAAGATTGGCAATGTTTTGATACAAATCGTTGAGTGTGGCGACGGCGGCGTAGTTGACGTTGCCCACGCCGGGAAGAATCGGGCTGCCCACGGCAAAATTGATGAAGTTCGTCGAGACGCGCAGGCCGTAGTTGGCCTTGTCGCCGCTGACTTGAATCAAGGCAATGGATTCGGCCAGCCCGCGGTTCATGCCCGTGACGGCCATGCTATAGGCATCGTTGGCACTGCCGGAAATGAGCACGGCCGCGCGCTCGCGCCGCGCGATGCCAAGAAACGCGATGGCCAGAAAGGTCACGATCGAAAGCATGATCAGCGTGACCACGAGTGCAACGGCGCGTTGGGAGCGGGGGTTCATTGCAGCGTCGTTCGGATCGGGATGACAGTGCTGAAGATGTGCACGCTGTTTGTCTTGCCGGCGAGATAGTTCGTCACCGCGGCAACCGTGGGAAGCCCCCCGGCCTCGCCATAAGTAGGCCCGTCGAGGAAGGCAATCTCCAACTGCACCATGCTTGGGAGATTCGTGCCGCTGAAGAGGTTCGTGCCCGAGGTCATCGGCACCAACACGCCATTCGTGTAAAGATTGATTTTGAGATGCACCACGCCATCCGCAACGCGTTGAAAAGAACTCGCCATCACCGCGGGAGGTAGCGGCAGGCCGGGGGCGTAATTCACCCATTCTTGAACCAACGATGGGTCAAGGCGGGTCACGTTTGTGGAAAAACGGTAGAGTGTCCCAATGCCGTTGGTGGCCGGAATCAGCGGATTGTTGGTGCTCGCCACACGATAACCGATCGCGGTCCAGTTCAACGGTGTCGCGTCCTTGCTCGCATTGAACGAGAGAAAGTAAACATCATCCAGTTCCGCCGTGAAGTTGCCGAAATGCAGGGCGTTGGGTGAAAAAAACGACGTGTTGAGGTGCACGTTGGGAAGAGTTACGCACCATTCGGCGGGGTTTGTGTCCGGTTGTTTATTAATGTTGGCTGCCAGGGCCAGATAATACTTGCCAGCATAATACACGATATATCCAATCGAATAATTGTAACTAGCCGACCATGTGGGGAATGACTGCATCAGGGCAGTTGCGCCGGGCGTCATGGTTTCCAATTCGCGATGCATCAAGTCCAGTGTCACGCGGCCGTTCTCAGTCAGGTCACCCTGCACCATGCTGCTGCGCAACACCTTTTGCGTCCGGGCAAACATCTGGTAGAGCGCGAGGACAATGATCATCGTCAGGCTCACGGCGATGAGCAGTTCCAGCAGCGTGACCGCACGCTGCGCGTGTTTCACGGCCCCGGATTGTGTCATGGCGGGATTCATGGGCCTAAGAAGGTGTTCCGCTGGAAGAAAAAGAGGCCGCTGGCATCCTGAGTCAGCGCGCCGCTCACCATTCTTCGCACCGTAAGCCGGCGGTCGCCGGTATTGGCGCCGATGACCGGCCACTGGAAAAGCAGGCGAACTTCCCAAAGGTTGTTCGTGAGATACTGCGAATAATAATTCGTGTAAAGAGATGGAGAGACGGAGTCCACCGTCGGTGTAACCTGATAAGTGAATGCAAGACCTCCAGCCCCGGCCTGGCGGTCCGAAAGCGTCGCGCTAATGGAACGGAACTGGCCGTAGCACGAGTTTTGCCCGTTCTGCGAAGGCATGGACAGATAACCCACTATTTGCGCGGCGTTAAGCTGGCCATTGGTGAAGGATGGCGTTCCCGCACCCAGGTGCACGCCTGAGTTAGTCACATCCAACAGAACCATGTTGTTAGTAAGGACAAACAGGTTAGTGCTGCCGGGGCCATTGAGGATGGCCTCTATGAAGAAGGTTGCGTCGTTGTTGATGATGGTGTCCTCGCGGTTGTCCCGCTGCACGTTAAGGCCGGTGGGCAGCACGCCGATGATGGCCACAAGCGCGAACCCCACAATCGCGATGCTGATGGCTATTTCAACCATCGTGAACGCGCGTTCGGCGCTCGAGCTGGGAATGGAATGAAAGCGCATGGTGGTAATTACAATGACGGCCGGTCAATTCTCGAACGGCCAGTCAGCCAGTTGATACGGACTGCGTTTGAGTTGATCTGCCAGCTACCCGGCGGCGTCTCGAGCATTTCCGCGTCCTGCACAAGGTTGGTATTGCCGGTGGCGTCTTTGAGTTGAAACACACTTCCAGATGCAAGCCACAACGCAATGTCCCTGTTACGAATGGTCTGACCTCCGTTGTAAACCCCGCCGTCAGGATTAAAGGCGATGTAAGGCAGCGCAAGAAAAACGGGGCTGCTGAGGTCGGGCACTGCAAAAATATCCGGCGCGCTGGGTGGCCCAACGTATGTGTTAAAGGAGATGTTCGAGACATTGAGGAAGATATTCGTCGCGTAGGTCAGGTTTGTAAAAATGTAGGATGGGAAAAAGGTCCCGTCGGGCAGCGTCTTCCACTCGGAAAGGTAACGCGGATTGCCGCGGCCCGGCTGATCACCCAAGCTCTGCGGAGTGTAGAGCGCGTAAGCCCGATACTGATTCGCCAGCAAAGCGTTGGCCGAGGGGTCGCTGGTGAAGTAAGAATTAGCACCGGGGTTGCCAGCAAGGTTGAGGTAACTTTGCGCCCCGGGAAAAAACAACACATACACCTTTGTGCGGCTGGTAATCGCTTTCAAACGGGCCAGTTGAAGATCATCCATCAACTGCCGGCTTGCCGCGGACATCGCGTTGCCCTTGTTCATGCGCAACGAAGGCAGCGCCAGCGCCGCGAGAATCCCAATGATACCTATCACCACCAGCATCTCCAGCAGGGTAAAGGCACGGATGCGACTGCAATGCCAGCGAACTTGGGCAGCGGGAGTCGCGTCCAAGCCGCTCCCTAGAATGTTCGTTCGCGCACAAGCCGATTTCATGGCCTTACTTAGTCCAGCTCAACACGTTGTCCTTATTAAAACCTGAAATCGCGCTGACGGTGTTGTCTATCTTTCCATCCGGCCCAAACGACCAGACCATAACCTCAGCTTTTAAGAGATATGGGCCGTTGCCGGGCGCGCCATTGGGATCGAAAAGCCCGTTGTAACCAATCGGGGTATTTGGCCCGATGCTGGTATTTTGCGACACGACCTTCAATGAATAGAGGCTGTCCTGGCAGAAGCCATCCAGATTCAGGTCCAGCGTGACGATGTAGGGGTTCTGCCACGGGTCACGGAACACGCCATCGCCGCCGACACCGTTGCCCTGCACGTCGGTGGCATCACGCACCTTGGCCGTGAGGAAGGGAACCAACCTTGGGTTCCACTGGTTGTTGGTGTTATATGACAACGCAAGGTTCGCGAAATTCGTGGTCGCCATCAGGATGCTGAGGACTTCCTTGTTCGACAAACCCACGCCAATGCCAGACTCGACCCCCGGCACGCCAAACGTCGCGTCGACGTTCGCCTGTCCCCAGATTGGATATCGCCCGCTGTATTCAGCGCGATACTGGATGACGGCGTTTTTAATGCCCTCGATGTCATGTCTGGCCGCGGCGACTTTTGCCTGTGTCTTGGCTTTTGCAAGCGCGGGCAGGAGTAATCCGGCGAGAATGCCGATGATGCTGATGACGACCAGCAATTCGATGAGCGTCATCGCCATCGCAACACGGATACGAGACACGTGGAATGTTTTCATAACATGTTACCAGTTACCGATGATATTGGTTTGGCCTTTGATGATAACTTCGGTCCAAAGGTCGTAAGTAGTCCTGTTGTGACGTGCGTTCGACGAGGCATCATAACGCCATGTGTTAAGACCGCCATTGGGGGGTTGTGCCGCTGGCGTGAGCAGATAAACGCCGACTCCTCCGACCGTAACCATCTGGTAATCTTTTCCGGACTTCAGATTGTGAAGAAAAGTTTTTGGCTGCTGGCCGGGTGGCGCAGTGTTGATGAAGCCCTGCACGTTCGCCGAGAAAGCCGTCTGGATGGAGCCGTTGTTTATCAGCGTGGCTGTGGGGTCGAGAACCGGCGTGAATGTTGCCGCCGCAGGATTGGCGATGTTATTGACAAACTGGACGCCGGTCAGTTCGTAGAAGAGCGTGTTCGTGCCGGGGTTGATGGGCTGAAGGAGCGCATTCGTCCCGTTGTCCGGCGGGTAAGTGCCGAACTTGCCATGGTAATTCTCAATCGCAGTCACGAGCATGTCTTTTTGCGCCTGGGTTTGTTTGAGCGCCTTCTTGGCTCCTGCAAGACCGGCAAGCGGGATGATAAGAGCCGCGAGGATGCCGATGATTGAGATCACGACAAGGAGTTCAATCAGCGTGAAGGCTTGCGCTGACTTAACATTGCGCGTGGGCGTATGTTGGGAGGTGTTCATCGTGTTCAACGGTCGCGGAGTTCCTGCTCCATGCGCTCGCTCAACCACTGCTTGATCATGCTCTGGTAATTCAGATAGCGCGAACGGGCGAGCCGCTTGATGCGCGAGAGCATCCGCGGGTCAATGCGCAGCGTGATGGTGACGGACTCGGCGACTTCCGCCGGGTCGGCGACCGAGGCGTCCATCAGACGCAAATCCACACGGCTGCGCAACCACCACGCGGCTTCCTCGGCCTCGCTTTCAAAGAGCGGCACATCCTCCCAGCGCGCGACGACGTTGAGCGGCGTTTCTGTCTTCGCGGCTTTTTCCTGCCGGGCGGCGGCGGCACGGCGTTCGATAATGGCGGCGGTCGGTGACATCACTCTTTCTGCGCGAGCAACTGGTTCTGCCGGCGCTGGTAAAAAAACAAATCCTCCGGCTCGAAGGGCCGCGCGCAGAGCACGCGGACCTGCCGGCCGTTGGTGCGATAAACACTGAAGACGCCGGTGCCGGCGGCGGACTTGCCGAGGTTGAAGAAGCGCGCCTGTCCGGAATAACGCGATGAATCTGGCAGCAGCCGGACGACAAAGGGGTCTTCAAAAGACTCCTCAATGGCCGCGAGGGTCAGCGGTTCAGCGGGCAAAAACGGCGAGTTGTTCCAGTCAAATTCCACGAGACGTGTTGTAATTCAATCGGCCATGCAATGTTATTACAATGTATTTACTCCAAAACACTCCGCCCCTGCAATCGGGTCTTCACCTTAGGCTGGAAAATGTAGCGGCCACTGGTCGTTCGCCAGTGGCCGCACGCTTGAACCGCAGCGCAGGCTATTCCTTGCCCTTCTTTCCACCGCCACCGCCGCCGCTGTCTTCGTTGCCGATGGTGTCCATGATCTTGATGAGCGGCAGGAACATGGCGATGACGATGGAACCGACGACGACGGCCAGAAACACGATCATGATCGGCTCGAGCAGCGAGGTCATTGCGGACACGGCGTTGTCCACTTCCTCCTCGTAGTTGTCGGCGACCTTCATCAACATTTCGGGCAAGGCGCCGGTTTGCTCACCGACGTCCACCATGCTGATCACGATGGGCGGAAAGACGCGCGAGGCTTCGAGCGGCGCGGTGATGGTCTCACCCTCCTTCACGCTGTCATGCACAGCCATGACGGCATTGGCGACGACGACGTTTCCCGAAGTCTCCCTGACGATGTTCAACGACTGGAGAATCGGCACGCCGCTGCTGACCAGCGTCCCCAATGTGCGGGCGAAGCGGGAGATGGCCACCTTGCTGATGATCGGCCCCATGACAGGCATGACAAGCTGGAAGCGGTCAAATAGTTTACGGCCAATTTTGGTGCGGACAAACAATTTGAAGGCGATGACGATCCCGGCAACGATACTTAGTGTGACAACGATGTGATCCTTGATCATGTGGGCGATGTTCAACACCAGCGAAGTGAATTCCGGAAGTGAAGCGCCGTTGAGCAGGTCCTTGAAGATTTCCTCGAACTTGGGCACGACGAACACCATCAGAATGCCGACGATGGCGACGGCAACGGTCATGACGGCCACGGGATAGAACATGGCGGCAACGACCTTGCCCTTGATTTTCTGGGCTTTTTCCTGGAATTCGGCAAGGCGGTTGAGAACGACTTCAAGGACGCCGCCAAGTTCGCCCGCTTTGACCATGTTCACGTAGAGACGATTGAACGTCTTCGGATGCTGCGCGAGCGCCTCGGAAAATGTGCTGCCGCCTTCAATTGAATTCGCAAGCTGCCCGACAACGTCCTTGAGCGTTGCGTCCTTCTCCTGCTTTTCCAGCACGCGCAAACCGCGCAGCAACGGCAAGCCGGCGTCCACGAGCGTGGCGAGCTGGCGGGTAAATTGCGTCAAGACCTTGGGCTTCACTTTGCCGTAAAGCCCGGGGATTTTGATGTTGATGGACATGCTCATCCCCTTGCCCTTGCCTTTGGCGGCGGGCTTGGCGGATTTTGCGTCCTTTTTCTTGTCCTTTTTTTCCTCTTCCTTTTTCTTCTCAGCCTCGCTGACCTTGGTCGGGAAGTAGCCCATCTCCTTGAGGCGGCTCAAGGCCTCGCTCTGCGTGCCGACTTCGAGCGTGCCCTTGGTTTCCTTGCCTTTGTTGTCGAGCGCAACGTAGTTATAGGTTGGCATGGGCGGAGTGGGTTAGGTGTATTTGATCACTTCTTCTACCGTCGTTTTTCCGTCAAAAATAGCGCGAAGACCGTCTTCTCGCAGGGTGCTCATGCCCAGTTCGATGGCCTTCTGCCGCACCACGACCGCGGGGGCGCGCTCGTTGATGAGCGTCCGAATGGCCTCCGTAACGGTCAGCAGCTCGAAGATGCCTTTGCGTCCCTTGTAACCAGTGTCGTTGCAATCGGCGCAGCCGCGGCCGTAGTAGAACGTCTTGTCGCCGATGTCGAAGGCCGAGAGGTTCAACTGCGTGAGCTGGCTCTCGGTCGGCTCGAACGGCGCCCGGCATTTGTTGCAGATGGTGCGCACCAGGCGTTGCGCGAGCGCGCCGAGCAATGTCGAGGAAATCAAGAATGGCTCCACACCCATGTCCACCATGCGGGTGACAGCGCCCGGCGCGTCATTCGTATGCAGCGTTGTGAGCACAAGGTGGCCGGTGAGTGACGCCTGCACGGCAATCTGCGCTGTCTCAACATCGCGCATTTCCCCCAGCATGATGATGTCGGGATCCTGGCGGAGGAACGCGCGCAACGCCTTCGCAAAGGTCATCCCCTGCGCCTCGTTGACCTGCACCTGCATCACGCCTTCGAGATCATATTCGACAGGGTCCTCGGCGGTGAGCAGCTTGGAGTCAATCAGGTTGATCTTCTTTAAGGCGGCATAGAGCGTGGTCGTCTTGCCGGAACCGGTCGGGCCGGTGACGATGCAGATGCCGTTGGGCTGGCTGATGATCTCGACAAGCGGCCCGTAAATCTGCTGCGGCAGACCGATGTTCTCCAGCTCCAGATTTACCGATGAACGATCCAGCACGCGGAGCACCACGGATTCGCCGAAGCGCGTCGGCAGTGTCGAGACGCGCAAGTCAATGCGCTTGCCGCCGAGGGTCATTGAAATTCGTCCGTCCTGCGGCAGACGCTTCTCTGATATGTTCAGGTTGGCAAGAATCTTGATGCGCGACGTGACGGGCACACCGAGGTATTTCGGGGGCGGCGCCATTTCGTAGAGCGCGCCGTCCACGCGGTAGCGGATTTTGAATTCGTCCTCGAACGGCTCGAAGTGAATGTCGCTCGCACGGTCCTGCACGGCTTGGAACAGCACCAGGTTGACGAAGCGGATGATCGGCGTTTCGTTGGCCATCGCCTCGAGGGCCTGCTCGGTTTCCTGCCCGGTCTGCGCAAGCTCGACCTCCTTGATCATGTCTTCGCCGCCGCCCAGCTCGTTGAGGATTTCATCGAAACTTTCGGACTGCTCCTGATAGTGCTTGTTGATGGCTGCAACGATCTGGTTTGGATCCGCGACAACGACGAGGATTTCCTTGCGAACGATAAAGGCTGTCTCGTCAATCTGCGCGGGGTTCATCGGGTCGGCGAACGCGATCTTGAGCGTGGTGCCGATCAGCTCGATTGGCATGCACTGATACATGCGCGCCGTGGCGGGCGGGACGGACTTGATGACTTCGGGCGGAATGTCCATCGTGCTCAAGTTCCGCACGACTTCGGTGCCGAGATGGTCGGCCATCATCTGAAGCTGCCCGTCGAGGTCGAGGATGGCGCGCTCGATCAGGATCGCGCTGATGGTCTTGCCGGTGCGCGTGTTCTCCTGCGTCACCTCCTCGATCTGGAGGTCGTCAATCAGGCCCGCATCACGAATGAGGGCCAGCAGAGGATCGGTGACGTTGGCGGACATGGTCAGCGTTCAGATGCCTTTTCGGCATCAATTTCCTGGAGCTTCTGCAAGATGGACTGCGCGTCGTTGCAGCGGTTGATGCAATCCTCGCGCGAAACCCGCCCAGCCTTGTATTTGTCGAGCAGGTTCTGGTCGAGAGTGATCATGCCAAATTTCGCGCCGGTCTGCTGGTCGGACTGGATACGGAAGGTCTTGTTGTCGCGGATGAGCGCGTTGATGGACGGTGTGTTGATCATGATGTCGTGGATCGCCACGCGTCCCGGTTTGTCGCAAGTGGGCACCAGAATCTGCGCGACAACTGCCTGCAACACAGTCGAAAGCTGGATGCGAATCGTCTCCTGCTGCTGCATCGGAAAGGCATTCACAATACGATCAATCGTCTTGGCGGCCGAGTTCGTGTGCAGCGTGCCAAAGACCAAGTGGCCGGTTTCCGCGGCGGTCACGGCGGCCTCGATGGTTTCCAAGTCGCGCAACTCGCCGACGAGAATCACGTCCGGGTCCTGACGCAATGCGCGGCGCAACGCCTCGGCAAAACTTGGCACGTCCACATGCACTTCGCGCTGGGTGATCACCGCTTTTTTGTGGTAGTGATAAAACTCGATCGGATCCTCAACCGTGATGATGTGCGCATCGCTGCGGGTTTCGTTGAGGATGTTGATCATTGAGGCGAGCGTGGTGGACTTGCCGGAGCCGGTCGGTCCAGTCACGAGGATCATCCCGCGCGGTTTGTGGAGCAGATCATGAACGAGCTGTTTGGAGAGGCCAATCTGATCAATGGTGAGCAGCCTGCTGGGAATCTGCCGGAGCACCAAGGCAAAGCTCCCGCGCTCCTTGAACACGCTCACGCGGAACCGCGCCAGCTCGCCAAATGCAAAGCCAAAGTCCGCACCACCCTTGGTGCGCACAGCATTGATGTGGTCCTCCGACGTGATGCTGTTCATCAACTCCTCCGTGTCCTCGGCTGTGAGCACCGGGCCTTGGATGCGCTCCAGTTCGCCGTGCGCGCGGATGCATGGCGGGATGCCAACGCGGATGTGCAAGTCCGAGGCGCCTTCGGACACCACCAACTGCAACAGGTCGGACATCGAGTAGGACATAGAGTGTGTTTGCGAATCGGTTTCTAATGATCGGCGGTCGTGGCCCGGATGACTTCGTCGGCGGAGGTCATGCCGGCAATGACTTTGCGGATGCCGTCGTCGCGCAGGCTGCGCATGCCCATTTCGAGCGCGCGAGCGCGCAGCACGGAAGACGGCACTTTTTCAAAGATGAGTTTCCGCGCGTGGTCATCCACGACAAAGATTTCAAAAATGCCGAACCGTCCGCGGTAGCCGGACTTGTTGCAGTTGTCGCAGCCGGCGCCCCTCATGAAGTTGGCGTTCGTGATCTTCTGCGGATCAAGCCCGAGCGTCTTCATTTCCGCTTCGCTGGGCGCGCCGGACATCATGCACTTTTTGCAAATCTTGCGCACGAGGCGCTGCGCCATCATCGCGCGCGCGGCGGATGCGACGAGGAACGGCTTGATGCCGATGTCCACGAGACGGGACACGGCGCTGGGCGCGTCGTTGGTGTGCAGCGTGGAGAAAACAAGGTGGCCGGTGAGCGACGCATTGATGGCAATGGTCGCGGTCTCCATGTCACGAATTTCCCCCAGCATCACCACGTTCGGCGCCTGGCGGAGCATGGCGCGCAGCGCAAGGGCGAAGGTCAGGCCCACAGCCTCGCTGACCTGCACCTGGTTGATGCCCGCGAGCTGATATTCAACCGGGTCCTCGACCGTGATGATCTTGCGGTCGGGCCGGTTGATGTAGTTCAGACAGGAATAAAGCGTCGTCGTCTTGCCGGAGCCGGTCGGGCCGGTGACGAGCAGGATGCCGTCGGGCATGCCGATGAGCCGCTCGAACGTCTGCTGGTCGTCAGTGAGAAAGCCGAGTTCCGACAGGCCGAGCTTGATGCCCGACTTGTCGAGAATACGCATGACGATGCTTTCGCCGTGGTTGGTCGGCAGGCAGTTGACGCGCAGGTCAATCGGCTTGTTGTTGATCTGAAGCTGGATGCGTCCGTCCTGCGGGATGCGCTTCTCCGCGATGGACATGCCGGACTGGATTTTGAGCCGGCTGATGACGGCGTTTTGGAGACGCTTGGGCGGGCTGTTGACTTCCTGCAAGCAACCGTCAATGCGGTAGCGAATGCGCAGGCGCTTCTCCATCGGCTCGATGTGGATGTCAGACGCGCGCGCCTTGAACGCGTCGGCAATGACAGTGTTGACGAGCTTGACGAGGGGCGCGTCTGAATCAACGTCCTCCTGATCACCCGCAAGGCCGTCGCCCGTGGCGAAGCCCAAGTCAATGTCCCCCTGCGTGAAGTGCGTCAGCATCTCGGCGACCTGATCGTCCCCGCTGCCGTAATAGCGGTTGATGGCTTCGCTAATCTGGTCTTCGGGCGCGACGCGATAATCGAAGTGCTCCTTCTTCAGCAGGTGCTGAAGCGTGTCAATCTTGTCGAGGTCCGACGGGTCGCTCAACGCAATCGTGATGCTCGACTGGTCGGCAAAGACCGGCACCACATTGTATTTCTTCGCGATGTTGCGCGGGACGGCGGTGATGACATCGTCGTCAAGGCGGAGGTCATTAAGGTCTATGAACTCCGCGCCGAACTGGATCGCACGGGCGCGCGTGACATCGAGCGACGAGAGGTATTTCTTGGCGACGAGCACGTCCACGACGCCCTCGCCGCGCTCCGAAGCGGCCGATTCCTCGGCCCTCGCCTCTGCCAGTTGCTCATCCGTGATGAGCCCCATGTCGGAGAGGATTTCGATCAGATTGTCGTCTTTGACCGGCACAAGTTTGATTGCCGCGGCGGCTTCACATGGAAGTTCTGCCGAATACTAATCAGGTCGAACACAAAGTCAATCCGCCGTGGTTCACGAGGGACAACATAGCACGTTTCTGGAGCGGCGAACCAATACGGAAAAACCATGAAGCCTCGCCGCTCACACCGTCTTGCTCGCGAGGCCAAGCCGCGACTTCATCACATACATGATCGCCTTGACCGCCAGCTCGATGGGCAGGATGGGCTTGGCGATGAGGTCGTTGCCGCCGCTGATGGCCGAGCGCGCACTGCTCTGGAAATCCGAGAGGCTCGTGACGAACACAACCGGCGTTTTCGCGTGCGCCGGCAGCGCGCGCAGCTTTACACACAGCTCGTAGCCATTCATGCGCGGCATGTCCACGTCGAGAATGATGAGGTCAGCCGTCGCGCCGGCATTGAGATTATTGTAGGCGGCGAGCGGGTCGCCGAGGCTCACCGCATGGAGACCCGCCTTTTCCAAACCGGCGACGACGGCCTTGCGTGAAATCGGCTCGTCATCCACGGCGAGCACGCTCGCGCCCTCGGTCGGATCCTTCTCGGGCGCGCCGAATTTCGCACCGCCTTCGATGATCTGTTCGAGAAAGTCAACCGAGTGCGCGATGGTGCGCAGCGTGGACGGGTTGACGCTGTTTGGATTTTCATGCAGCTCGTTCAGCAGCGCCTCCTGCGCGCTCGCGAGCCGCGCGAAGCCGGCGAAGCCCGCCACGCCAGCCTGCCGGTTCAACGCGTGGCTTGTCTGGTAAAGCTCCCACAAAATCCGGCTGCGGTCGGCCAGCCAACGCGTCGTCGTGGCATCGCTCTCGTTGAGCACGAACGCGTGCAGTCCATGGCGCAGCGAGACGACCGACTGCGCCGCCTCGCGGAGAAAATTTTCGCGCACCTCGCCTTGAAACTGCGTGTCCGCCGGCGTTTCCGGCCGCGATGGAATTTCAGCAACCGCCTGCGAGGCCGCGGTGATGTCCTTGGGTGTGCGGCGTGAAACGGGTTTGCTTGCGGCTGGTTTGGCCGGACGCGGCTTTTCCTGAACGTCCGCGGGCTTCGGTTGCGACACGGGCGCGGCGGGCGCGGCGGGCGGCGGAGAATCGAGCAGCGAATGAACCGCGTCCGTAAGCTGCTTCGGAGTGCAGACCGCCTTGGTGAAACAGAGCGTCGCACCGGCACGGTTCGCTGCCTCGACACGGTCACCGAGATAGGCGTTGGAAAAAACGATAACCGGCAGGTCCTTTGTCGCGGGCTGTGAGCGGATGAATTTGAGCACTTCTGCGCCGCTGACCTTCGGCAGTTGCATGTCGAGCACGACGAGGTCGGGCAGCGAGGTCTGGAGAACTTCGAGCGCGATTTCGCCGCTGGCAGCGAGCGCGACCTGCCAGCCCTCCATGCGAAACCGTTTCAGATAGACGTGGCTGACAATCGGGTCGTCCTCGACAATCAAGATTTGCTTCATCGCATTCGTTTGTTGCGCGTTCAGGCGGACTCGTTTTGCAACTGGCCCTTGTGCACGTGGATGAGCGCCTTGACGGCCAGCTCAATGAGCAGAAACGGCTTGGCGATGAGGTCGTTTGCGCCGCTCATGATCGAGCGCGCGCGCGTCTGGAAATCATTCAGCACGGTGACAAAAATCACCGGCGTCTTCTCGTAACCCGGCTCGTTTCGGAGGCGCGCGCAAAGATCGAAGCCGTCCATGCCCGGCATCTCGATGTCGAGGAAGATCAGGTCGTAGTGCGTTTTCAAGGCCAGCTCCAAGCCCAGAAATGGATCCGCCATGGCATCGGCTTTCAACCCGGCCTTTTCGAGTCCGGCAACCACGGCACGCCGCGAAGTCGCCTCGTCGTCCACGACCAGAATTCTTGGTCGCACGGACGTCATCGGCGCGGCGCGGCCCGCCGCGGCGAACAGCGCGCTGAACAAATCCACGGCGGACGCCAGCGTGCGGAGCATGGATTGTGTGATATTTTTCGGGTCGTCCAACAGCTCCTCGATCAATGCTTCCAGCGCGCTCGACACGTCGGCGATGCGCTCGAATCCAGCGATGCCGGCGCTGCCCGTGAGCGTGTGCGTGGTGCGCGCCATCGAGGAGAGCAGCGCAAGCCGGTCCTCAAGCGCGGTCAGGCTCGGGTCCGTGTCGCCCTTCACGAACTTCATCAGGCTCGCGCGCAGTTCCGCGACGAACGACGTTCCCTGCGCGAGAAACTTTTTTTGAAAGTCGGAAAGGAACGCCGCCTCGTCGGGCTTGGCCGCCGGCACCGGCGTCGCGCGCGGCGGCGGCAACGGCGGCGTGCTGTGCAGCGCGGCGGCGATGACCTCGATGAGCTGCTTCGCCGGCGTGAAGGCCTTGGTGAGGCATTTGTTCGCGCCGGCCTTCCACGCCTGGTCCACAAGCGTGCCGAGGTAGGCGTTGGTAAAAACGATGACGGGCACGTTTTTGAGGTTCGGCGTGGCGCGAATGAACTTGAGCACTTCAATGCCGCTGACCTTGGGCAGTTGCAGGTCGAGCAGGACGAGGTCGGGCGCGCCGCGCCGCAGCGCCTCAAGGCCAAGCTCGCCATCCGCCGCGACCTCGACGGTGTAGCCGCGCATCGTGAACTGCCGCTCATACACAGTCGTCACGATGGGGTCGTCCTCGACAATCAGAATTTTGACTGGTGCATCCATGCGGCGCAGCATTTCGTCTGTCGCACAACTTCCCCGCGTGTCACGCGGTCTTCGGCGTCTCCTTCATCTGGCCCTTGAGAAGGTAAGTGAGCGCCTTGACCGCAAGCTCCATCAGCAGAAACGGTTTGCCAATGAGGTCGTTGCCGCCGCTCAACGTGGACTTGGCGCGGTTCGTGAAGTCCGTCATCGCCGTGACGAACACGACGGGCGTCTTTGCGTTCATCGGCATCGCGCGCAGCTTCACGCACAGTTCATGGCCGGTCATTCCCGGCATCTGCACGTCGAGAAAAATGAGATCAAAGCGTTTTTCCGCAATCAGCGCGAGCGCCTGCACCGGGTCCTCGACGCCAATGGAGCTGAGTCCGGCCTTTTCGAGACCCGCCATGACGGCCTTGCGCGAAATCGGTTCGTCGTCAACCACGAGCACATTGGCCTTGCCGAGTGCAAGCGGCACTTCCTTGCTGCCGGCGGCGAAAAGCTGCGCGATGAAATCCACCGCGTTGGCAACAGTCCTAAGCGCGGACGAATTGATGCTGCGCGGCCGTTCGTGAAGCTCCTTGAGCAGCGCCTCGGTCGCGCCCGCGATGGTGCCGATGCGCGTGGCGCCGGCCAGCCCGGCCTTGCCCGCGAGACCGTGAACGATCTGGCACATCTCATCCACAAGCGTGACGCGCTGGTTCTGGTAGTTGGCCGCCAGAGGATCAACCTCGATCTTGGTGAGCGTCTGCAAGCGGCCGCGAAGCATCGCGATGGTTTGCGGTCCAGTGGCAAGAAACGTGGCGCTGATTTCCTTCTCGAACTTGGCCGCTTCATCCTTGGCGGGCTTGGCCAGCGCTGCTCCCGGCGCGGCTGCGGAGTCTTTGCCCGTTTCGGCGAGAGTGGTGCGCACGACCTCGAGGAGCTGCTTGGGAGTGCAGATGGCCTTGGTGAGGCATTTGTTCGCGCCTGCCTGCCACGCCTGCTGCACCATGTTGCCGAGATACGAGTTGGTGAACACAACGACGGGCACGTCCTTTGTCGCCGGCTGGCTGCGGATGAACTTGAGCACTTCGATGCCGTTCATTTTCGGCATCTGCAAGTCGAGCATCACAAGATCAGGTGTCAATCCCTTGAGTTTTTCCACGGCCACTTCGCCATCCGCCGCCATTTCGACGTTGTAGCCCGCCAGGAGGAACTGCCGCTCGTAGATGCGCGTGATGACCGCGTCGTCCTCGACAATCAGAATTTTCTTCATCGGATTCATGCGGCGTCGGAAAAAACTCTCGCGAACAGGCGCGGACCCGCCTGCGTCGCGCGGAAGGCCACCCACACGGCATCACGTGAAGGAAGCAGGCGTTCGGGCTTGAGCACGCCGGATTATTGCGCAGCATCTCGCGCTCGGCAAGCGTCATGCACTCCGCGCCGCTAATGGTCCGCCGCGTGGAGCCGGATTTCGATTCGCGTGCCGCTCCGCCCGTCGCTGACGATCTTCAGCGTGCCGTCGTGCAGCTCGGTCAGCCGCTTGGCGATGATGAGGCCAAGTCCGCTGCCCTGCTGCTCATGAATCTTCCGCTCGAACTGCGAGTAGGCGCTCACTTGCGCGACGTGATCGGACTTGAAGCCCCGGCCCTGGTCGGCGACCGACAGCCTGAATTCACCGCCGACCGTCGCGGCGTCCACAGTCACGGGCGTGCCGGGCGGCGAGAATTTGAAGGCATTGTCCACGAGTTCCTCGACGATCTTTCCGAGAAGCTCCGCGGAAATCGCCGCCCTCACGTCCGCGAGGGCTATCTTCAAGTCCGCGGCGCGCTTGAATTGCTCGGCCTTGTGCTTTGCCGTCTCAATGATCACCGCGCGCGCCTCCGTCGCAGACCGGGACTGCGCGACGTGCAATTGCCGCACCTCGGCGCCGAGCATTTCAATCTGCGAATAAAGCAGGAAGTTCTGGATCATCCGCTGCAACCGCTGGCCGGACATGATGATGTTCTGCCCCATCTCGGTCAGCTCGGCGGGCGTGAGCGAATCCGCGCACGTCGAGATGATTTCACCGAAGCCGAGGATGCCGACGAGCGGCGTGTTCAGCTCGTGCGGGAGCATGAGGCTCAGGTTCGCGCGCAGCTCGCTCAACTTCGACTCGGCCTGCGTCCGCACGGCGTCCATCTTCTTGAGCCGCGCTTCCACGGTCGCCAGCAGCGTCTCCATCGTGAAGGGTTTGGGCAGGTAATCGTCCGCGCCACTCTCCATGCCGCGCCGCAGGCTCATGTCGTCGGAATCCCCCGTCATCAAAATAAACGGGATCGCCGCCGTCTCGGGCTCCTTGCGGAGCGCGTCGAGCAATTCCCATCCGCTCATGTTCCCCATGTGGATGTCGCTGATGATGATGTCGGGCTTTTGCTCCCGCGCGATCTTCAACCCGGTCAGGCCGTCGTCGGCGTCCAGCGCATCGTGGCCCTTCGTGCGCAACACCATCTTCATGGTCTGGCGCAAGCCGGGATCATCATCTACGATCAAAATTCTCCGCTTCAATGGCGGGGTGCTCATGCAGGATTGGAACATGGCCTGAACATCGAGGCCGTCGTTCCGTGACGCGCATCATTCAACGAGAACTTTCCTTTTTCAACTGGTAAAACCAACTGGTGATATTTTTCTTCCGCCCGCGCCGCCCAGCCGCTTTCATCTCCACATGCCACGCAAGCTCTCCTCCATCGCCCCCGACTGGTGGGACTACACCACCCTCGACGCCGGCGTCGTCGCCGCCGCCGCCAAGCTCACGCCCGAGAAATTGCTCAAACTCTCGCGGCCCGGCTTCAAAGTGGTTTTCTACGACACGCTGGAGGATTTCTACCTCGCCGAAGCGCTCGAATACATCTCCGCGTGGAAGCAATCCACGCCAGACAACCCCGTTGGCATCTGCGGCCCGATTGGTCCCACCGAGCAACTCCCCCTCGTCGCGCGCATCGTGAACGCCCTCGGCCTCGACATCCGCTCCGGCCATTTCTGGGGGATGGACGAGTGGTTCCTCGACGGCAAGGAAGCGCCGCCGACGCATCCGCTCTCCTTCGAGAAGGCCGACCGCGAACTGTGCTTCAGCCGCATCGACAGGAAACTCGTCATGCCCGACGCGAACCTGCACTTCCCCAAGGCCGACACGGCTTCCTACCGCAAAACTTGGCAAGGTGTCCGCTGCGCGGTCATGCAAGGCGGCCAGGGAGACATCAAACACTGGGCCTTCAATGATCCGCCGCAGCGCAAAGGCCGTTGGAAAGACACGCCCCCTCCGCCGTCCGAGTATCGCAAACTTGCCACGCGCGTCGTGGACCTTCATCCCATCACCATTGCGCAGAACGCGCGCACCAGCGGAGGCGGGAACATCACCCTGGTGCCCACGCAGGCCATCAGCGTCGGCCCCGTCGAGACCTGGCAGGCCGAGAAAGTCTCCATCTGGCACGCCGGCTGTCACGACAACCCCTTTGGCCAGCGCCTCACCGCCTTCATGATCTCGCAGAAACTTCCCGACAGCTCCGTGCCCATGTCATTGCTCGCCGACCATCCCAACGTGCAATTCAACTACTACCGCCAAGGCATCGGCAACTGCGACGTGGAAATGCACTGACGATGGCAAAAAAGTTCGTAACAGCTATTTCTTCAGCACGTAAAAGATGACACCGGGCGGCGCGTTGATCGTCGCGGTGAACTGGCCGTTCTGCGCCACGGGCGTGACGGCGACAGGCGTGTAGGTGATCGGTGAACGCAGATTTGGCGTGCTATACAACACGAAGCCGGTGGCGGCGGAATGCCACGCGAAGGTGACCTGCCCGCCGCCGGTGGCTGAATTGAGCGCGGGACCGGGCGCGGAGGATTGCGTGAGGTTCCCGGCCACATCATAGGCGAGGAAGAGGTTCGTGCTGTTGCCGTAATCCGCCGCGACGAGACGGCCCGCGGCGTCGTAGGTGAAGCTGATCGGGCCGGCGGAGAGCGGTTTGGCGAAGAGCAACAGGCCGGCGAGGAACAGGCACGACGCGGCGAGCACGCGCAGAGCGACGATGGGTTGTGGGCGAATGATGATGGAGTTCATGGCAAAAGTTTTTATGGCGTTTAGAAAACCTCATCAATCGGGCCGGACGAATCGCCCGTGACGGGGACTACATCGCTCGGTTGAGGAACATCGTCCGTCGGCGGAACGGGCGGAGCGGCAAGATCGTCAATACCAATAATATCAGGCGATCCATCTGCGTTAAAATCCGCAACCGACATGACATAATTGGCTCCGCCTAGACCTACACTTCCTGACCAGCCTCCACCTCCAAGAAATCCGCTCCAAGGTGCGGACGCTCCTAGACCTGGACCTACTATGACGCTGCCCGCGCCCCGATTGAGGGCAACGACATCTTGTGCGTTATCCATGCTCCCGATAACTCCGCCAATAAGGCTGTCCGGCTTGGGTCGCTCGGTAGGAGGGCTTTCCCATGTTAAGCCGGAAATGCCAGCGAGGTCGTTCGCTAATTCTTGCCGTCTCTTTTCTGTTTTGCGAACGCTGGCTTTAGCCGCCTGCATAAGGTCCTGTCTTTCGGACTCACGAAGCATAGAATTGAGATCATTGATGCTGCCTGTGCCCTGGCCAGCGCCAGTAGTGGAGCCTGTGCCGGGGCCAATGATAGTGCTGCTATCACTGCCCATTGGGTCTATGAACTGGAGCGGCCTTCTGGACGAGTAATCATAAGGATTCAATTCCAGCGGGCTGTTGAGACGCGGCCAGCGCCGATCACGCGAGAGAAACCTTGAACTCACCGGGTCATAATACCGTGCCCGCATCTGACTCAAGTTCGCCGCCGGCTCGGCCCTCACGCCGTATCTCCCGACGTAGGTGAACGGCTGCGTGCTGGTGCCCGTGTGGCCCAGCAGCACGCCGTAGGGCGTGTAGGCGTAGGCGTCCGTCACCGAGCCATTGGCCGCCGTGAGCGCTAGAGTCGAGCCGACCTGGTCAAAGTGATAGTGGCTCACCGCGTTGCCGTTGGCCGGATCAATCGCGTAGAGCAGCTTCCCGCCGGGTGTCCACACGTAGTAACGCTGCATCTGACTCGTCGTGTCGTTGCGCTCCGCCATGATCGGCGCGAGCCGGATGGCGTGGTTGTAAAAGTAACGCAGCGTCACACCCGACGCCGTGCGCGTTTGGAGGTTGTTCAACCCGTCATACGCCAGCGTCACCGCGTCAATCTGCTTGAGTCGCGACGCGCCGTCCCACTGGAACGTGTGCCCCGGCAATGCGGTCTGCCGCCCGCTCGCGTCGTAACTGTGGCCGGGTGAATTGATCTGGTGCGCCGCGTCGTAGCTGTAACTCTTGAGGTTCGGCTGGTGCAGGCCCGCCGGGTCCAGTGGAGCCGTGGAGTTGATCGTTGTAATTTGTCGTGCCGCATCAAGGCCGAATTGCAAGTCAATGATGGAACCTTCCTGGATGCGCGTGAGCCGTCCCGCCGCGTCATAAGTATAAGTGCCGTTCACACCGTTGGCGCGGGTCAGGTTGGTCATCCGTCCCGCGTCGTCGTAAGCAAACGAGACGCTCGTGCCCGTGAGCGTGTCGGTCACGTTCGTGAGCCGGTTACGGCTGTCGTAGGCGTAGTTGACGGTGAACGCGCCGTTGTTATAGCTCGCGCTCGTGAGCCGCCGGCCCGCGTCGTAAGTCGCAGAGTAGTTGACACCGGAACTGGCCGTGTTCGTCAGCCGTCCCTCGGCGTCATAACTGAATGCCAGGCTGTTCGCCGTCACGAGCCGGTTCAGCGCGTCGTAAGTGAACGGCAAATCCGTGCCGTCACTGTATTGGCGGCGCGTGAGGTTGTTCGCCGCATCGAAGGTGTTCGTGCAGGTCACGCCGTCGGCATAGGCGATGCGCGCCAGCCGTCCGCGGTTGTCGTAGGTCATCGTCTGCGAGCGGTTCAACGGGTCGCTCACCGTCGCGGAGCGGCCCATCACGGTCTGCGCGAAGTTCCACTGGCCGGCCTTCTGGTCGGTGATGCGCGTGAGCCGGCCGAGGTCACTGCGCGCGTAGTTTGCCGCGCCGATGACGGGCTTGGTCGCGCTGGCGAGCAGCCCGCGCGCGTCGTAGCTGAAGTTGTTTGTGCGGTTGATGCCGTCCACCGTCGCCGTCACGCGGCGCATCGCGTCGCGCACGACGCGCGTGACGTGGCCGAGCGCGTTCGTGCCGCTGGCGGGATAGCCGAGCTGGTCCGTGGCGGTGCGCGAGGTCTGGTTCAGCGGGTTGGTGAAAGCAACAGGGATGTCCTCGTTGTCGTAACCCGTGCTCCACGTCTTGCCGCCGGGATCGGTCACGGAAGTCATGCGCCGCCGCGCGTCGTAGCTGAACGTGGTGACGAAGCCATTGCGGTTGGTCACGGAAACAAGCTGGTCCAGCGGGCCGAAGCCGCGTGAGCTGACCTGACCGAGGCGGTTCGTGCTGCGAATCATCCGGTCACGTGCGTCGTAGGCGAAGCCGCTCGCGCGGCCGAGCGCGTCGGTGACCTGAACCAGGTTTCCGTTGTTGTCGTAGCTGAACGTCGTCGTGTTGCCGCGCTCGTCCGTCGTGGAAACCAGCCGGTCGTTCGCGTCCCAGACCATCCGCATCGTCGTGCTGTCGGGATGGATGATGTTCGTGAGCCGGCTGAATTGGTCATAAGCAAACGTCACCAGGCCCGTGTCCGAATCGGTGCGCGTGGCGAGGTTGCCGCCGGCGTCGTAGGTGAACGTGGCCGTGCCACTGGTCGGATTGCGCGCGGTGAGCACCTGGCCGCGCGTGTTGTAGGTGAAGGTCCACACCTTGCCCGCGCGGTCGGTGCGCGTGAGGACGTTGCCGTTCGCGTCGCGGGTGAAGCTTTCAACCGTGCCATCGGGATAAGTGACTTGCGACACGTCGTAGAAGGCCACGCTGTTGTTCGTGCGCGCGGAGTAAGTGTAGGCGGTGACGGTGCCATCGGCATTCGTGATGGCCGACAGCTTGCCGCTCGGCGCGTGGTAGCCGATGCCGATGGTGTCGCCGAGCCGGTCCGTGACGGCGCTGCGCTGGCCGGCGGCGTTGTAGCCGAGGCTCAGCGAGAGGCCCGCCTCGTCCGTGGAGTTCATGAAGTTGCCGCTCGCGTCGTGGACGTGCGCGCGCGTGTTGCCGCGCGGATCGGTGAAATACGTGGTGTTGTTCGTGTAGCCGAACGTAGTGGTGAACTGCCCGCCGTCCGTCTGGCTGATGACGCGGCCCTGCGCGTCGAACACCTGCGAGAACGGCACGTTCCCCACGGGATTGGTCCACGCGATCATCAGGCCGGGGTTCGCGTTGGTCAGATCATAGGCGTAGGACCAGACGTTGCTGAGCGCGTCGCGCACGCTCGTGAGGTTGTTGCCGGTCTGCGTGAAGGCAACGCTGCGCGCGCCGTCGGTGATGTTGGTGAGCGCGCCGAGGACGTTGTAGGAGAACGTGAGCGCGCGGCCAAGCCCGTCACTGACGCTGGTGAGCTGCGTGCCCGTGTAGGTGAGTTGATGCGCGTTGCCGTGGCCGTCGCTGATCTGGATGAGCTGGCCCGTCGCGTTGAAGGTGTAAATCATCTGCGAGCGCGGGCTGCCGAGGATGTAGTTGCCGCCGCTGGTCGCAAGCTGGAACGGAATGTCCTGCCGGCCAAGCAACACGAAGGCGCTGCCGGTGTTCGTGAACTCGATGAGCCGGCCGACGCTGTTGACGATGCGGACGGTGTTCGACGAGGTCGTGGCGAGCGTCCACTCGAAGTTGTGCAGCCAGTTGTCGCCGAGCTTTCCGGCGATGAGGCTGTCCCTCTTGAGCAGCGCCGCGTAGTAACGGAAGAAACGCAGCGGCATCGGCCCGCTTAGCGCAAGGTCGGGCGGCATGGTGTTGAATAACTCGCCGTTGAACGTGTTCACCGGCTCGGCGTCGCTGCCTGAATTGCCATTTCCGCCCGTGGTGACATTGGCGGAAACCGGCGGCGAAACGGAGATTAGGGGGCCGCATTCTGATTGGCCGCCCGAAGTGCCCGAACAAGCGGTGAACGTGCAGCCGGGAGTCACTGGCGCAGTGAATGATGCTGTGACGCCAACAGTGCCTTGCGAGGTTCCGGTCAATGGCCTCACTCTCCCGCCGGCGGTTCTGCGTGTTTGGGACGTTGCTTGGGAAATAGTGATGTTCGTCTCGCCAATGAAAGTGCGGGCCTGCGGCCTGGTGTCCGTGGGCGGGTTGAAAAAGAACTGGATGCGATAGGTCTTGCCCACGTCCGCGCGCAAAGAGCCGCTGATGGTCACGACGCCACCTGAAACCGTCACGTTCGTGAGCACGGGATAATTGTTCACGGCGGAAAAGGCATTGGGATCGTTGGTCGTCGGGCCGTCACCACCGCGGTCAATCGCGATGCCGCCGTTGCCGAAGATGGAATTGCGGTCAAGGATACTGCCGAAGTAGTTGGGGTTGGGGCCGGTCAACGTGAAGCCGTTGCTGCCGTTGTTGAAAATTGTGTTTGCGAGAAAAAGATTGTTGCTCATCAAGGTGGAGCTGCTGTTGATCAAAATTCCGTCCAGCCGCGCGCCGCAAATGAGGTTGCTGGCAATCAGGCTGTTGGCATCGCCCTGCTCGACCAATCCGCGCGACCCGCTGCCAAGTATCGTAGAGCCATCCGCGCCCAAACCGATGTAATTGCCGATGATCTGGTCGTTGAGAGCGCCGTTGACGTTGACGCCCACACCATTGTCACCCGCGATGACATTCCGCTGGCCGGCGACGAGGCCGCCGATGACGTTGCTGTGGCCGAACCCAATGACCATGCCGTTCGTCGCCGCGGCCCCGCCAAGCAGCCGGGCAAGTCCGGTGATGTCCGTGCCGATGAAGTTTCCTTGAACCACATTCAAGTCGCCACCGACATCAATGTTGTCCGTCGTGTTTCCCGAAATGACGTTGCGCGCGGCGGCGGTAACTCCACCGATCACATTGTTGGTGCCGTCCACGTAAACGCCGTTGCCATTAGGCACGCGATTGGTGCCGGTCGGGCCGGTGCCGATGAAATTGCCCTGGATGAGGTTGCCCGAGGGGTTGCCGGAATAACGATCCATGAGGATTCCGTAGCCGCGGTTTCCGGAAATCACATTGCCGAGAACAGAATTGCTCGGGCCACCAATCGCAACGCCCGTTATCCCGCTGAGAGGCAGGCCCGGCACAACGCCGCCCGTGATGGTCGTGCCGATGTAGTTGCTTTGAACGAGATTGCCGGTGGCCGTGCCGTAGACCTGCACGCCGCCGATCATCACGTTGCGCGCCGTCGCGGAAGCCCCGCCGATGGTGTTGCTGTTTGCGTTTTGAATCAAAAGCCCGGTGAAGGCGGTGAAGTTTGTGCCAGTGGGATCCAGCCCAAGAATGTTTCCCTGGATCACATTGTTGCTCGTGCCGGGGCCATCCAAAATGACCGCCGGACTGGTATAGCCGACACCAGCTATGACGTTCCGATCCGCGAGATTCACGCCGCCGATCCGATTGCCCACGGAGTTCGTGATGTAAATGCACGAATTCTGATTGCCGTTCAAGCCGGTGCCGGCTGTGGTCAGACCGAGGTAACAACCGGCAATCACATTGCTGCCACCGTTCTTTATCGAAATCGCATCCCCGGGCGTGTTGAACGTGCCCGCGCCGCCCAGCCCCAAGCCTTTGATGGTGGAACCGCCGGAATTGATTTGAACCAGCGGACCGAAGCTATGACCGCCAGAGTCCACAAACACCAGCGGCCGGCCCGCGTAGCCCGGCTGCGACGTGCCGTCAATCACCACCGCCTCGGTGATCGGCGGCAGTGAGGACGCCAGACTGATCGTGTTCGTGCCCGCCGGCAGGTTGAAGGTGATCGTGTCCACGCCCGGATGGCTGTTCGCGTAGAGGATCGCCTGCCGCAAGGAACCCGCCCCGTCATCGTTCGTGATGACCACGCTCAATTGCGTCAGCACGTTCAACGTGCCCGCGTTTGTGGCCGCGCCGTAAGAATTGGTGGCTACAATTTGATAAGCGCCGGCCGAGCTGAACTGCGCGTTGGTCACCGTGAATGTGTTCGTGGTCGCGCCGGATATTGGCGCACCGGCGAAATACCACTGGTAACGCACCGTCGGATCGTTGCTGGTGACATCGGCGGTGAATGTCGCATTGCTGCCGGGAAAGATGTTCGTGCTCGCGGGCGAAACCGTCACGATCAGCGGAACGACACTCAGGGTCGCCGAATTTGTCGCCTTGCCATAAGCGTTGGTGACGACGACGCGATACGTGCCGGATTGGTTCAGTTGAAAGGGCGAGCCGGTCACGTAAAGCAAACTGTTGGTTTCCCCGGCGATTAGTGTGCTCCCGAAATACCACTGGAAGCGCAACGGATCAGAGCCGGTTGCCGTGGCCGTGAAAGTTTCGGTCACGAAATCGCCCGCCACGTCAGTTGCGCTGACCGGCGCGACGGTCACACTCGGCGGCATGGGCGGAACCACATTCAACGTGATCGAATTGGTGGCCGCGCCTGCCGAATTGGTGACGACGCATTGATAAACACCGGCTTGATTGAACTGGATGTTCGTAACCACGAGCGAGTTCGTGTTTGCGCCGGCAATCAATCCTCCCGCGAAATACCAGCGGAAGCCAAAGGGCGGATCGCCCGTCACGGTCGTCGTGAAGAGCACATCCGTCCCGGCTGTGGCATTCGTGTTTGCCACCGAAACCGTCACGCCTGGCGGAATCGGTGGGGCCTGGCTGACATGCAGGACAATGTTACCGCTGTCCCCGTTGAATCCATCAACGGCGATTTGATAGACGGTGCCGACAACGCCAGGAAAACTCGTCAAACTCGTCCTTGATCCACCGGAATCATCGTCGCTGGCCACCAACGTCAGGCTCGCCACGCTGCTGCCCGTGTAGATTCCCAGGATGGTGTCGAAGGAGCTGCCGATCGTGTCAATTGTCACGAGGCCATTGGTGGGCGCCGTCCACGTCCACCAGACCGAAGCGCCGCCGCCATTGCCAAAGATAATCGGCTCGCCGGCTTCCCTAGTCGCCCCCACGTTGGAGCCGGTCACGGTGTTGGTCATGCCGGTGATGGTGATGCGGTTGGCAAAGGCGTCATTTGCCGGGGCCGCCTGCGCTTCGCAAAGGCCAGCTAGGCAAACCGTCATTCCAACCGCCAACACCACCAGCCGGTGAACAATATCCGCTCTCATGAGAAGGTGCCTATGTAATCGGGTTGGCGGGCTCCGACCATGCCGTAGCCGCCAGGAATGACAAAGCCAAGGTGCGGAGCACTCCCTAAGAACCTGCTACAGGCTGAAATCGAACGCTTCTGACTGCGTGGCTTTGTGAAATTCCCAAGGGTGTCCATGCCCCCTCCAGACATAAGTTTTTTCTGAGAGTATATGTCCTCTCCTAGCAGTGTCATTCGCGGTCGTAAAGAAAAAAGGACCGCGCAAGTTCGATCCCGGGACATCGGGCCTTCACTTCGGGCTGTTCTTCACCTGCAATGCACAAAGCGTGTCCTTTGGCGATTTCTCTGGCGGACTGGCGTCTTAACAAGGCTTTGGAAAGGCGCTTAAATGCCAAGCGATCCACAAAAACAGAGACAAGCAGTTCTACCACCTGAAGTTCCGGATTTCGCCGTAGTTTTGTTGTGCCAAACTGGGGTCTCAATCAAGGCCCTTAGGGGGATTCCCGATGGGAGATTCGGGCATCTCACCTGATTGTTGCCGTTGCACGCGCGGCTAAGCTTGGAGGCGTGAAAACGCAATCGCTCCGCAAACTCCTTCTGGGCAAGCAACGCAACCCGGGCCGCGCCGCGAACCGCCTCTTTCCCCTGCGCGGCCGGCAGGCCTCGCGCCTCGCTGTCACCGCGGCTGAACACATCACCATCCGCGACCCGCGCAAACTCTCGGTCGAAATGGGCCCGCAACTCCAACTGATCATCGAAGTGCGCCACGCCGCCTCTGGGCAGTCGGAACCATTCTCGCCGGGAATTGCCGGCCAGGCTGGCAAACACAACGGAGATTCGATATGAAACCGCCCAAACCCGGACTTGTTCGCAGAATCCGCAATCATCCGCAGCGTCCCGTCGCGCCGCTGCGCGACTACGGTTGCCGATGGACGGAGCTGCCATGCACATGGCCGTCGCCCGTCGAGCTGACCGCCGCGCAAATCATCGCGTTGCAGCGGGCACAGACTGAAACAACCTTCCTCGCTCGAATGCTGGTGCCAGCCGTCTGATTTCCGGCTCGACACACCGGCTCCTTCATCGGAAATTGCGCCCACGGCTGTGGCGGAACACCAGCCGTAAAACAAAACCGCATGACCGGCAGCCACGCTTTCTCCGCTTTCATTTCGCGACTCCGCGAATTCATCCACCGTTGCACCCGCGACGATCACGAGTTCGACGCGCTCGCGCTCGAATTGTTCCGGCTGCAATTTCTCCACAATCCCGCTTACCAGACTTTGTCCCGTGCTCGCAGCGTCACGCCGGAATCGGTGATGCGCTGGCAGCAAATTCCCGCCGTGCCGACGAGCGCGTTCAAAGAACTGGAGTTGACGAGCCTGCCGCCGGACGAACGCACGACGGTTTTTCATTCGAGCGGCACGACCGGACAGGAATGCAGCCGGCACTTTCACAACGCCGAATCGCTCGCGCTTTACGAGGCGTCGCTGCTGCCGTGGTTTCAGCGGCACCTGCTCCCGACGGAAGGCGCAGTGGTGCAGGATCGCTGGCCGATGCTGTCGCTGCTTCCGCAACGCGAGGCGATTCCCGATTCGTCACTCGCGCACATGTTTGCCACAGTAAGCCACGCATTCAGCACCAAGAAATTGCGCTACAGCGGGGGACGCCTAATTCGCGACGCATGGATGATTGACTTCAAACGGACGTTTAAGAAGGCGGCGGATATGAAATTGTTGCCGCCCGGAGCGTATCATGAGCGGCCGGTCCTGGTGTTTGGAACCGCGTTTTCCTTCGTTCAATACTGCGATGAAGTTTCCGCGCAACAAAAAGCGGGGAACTTCGATCCGATCATGAAGTCAATGTTGCCCGCCGGCTCGCGCGTGCTGGAAACCGGCGGTTACAAGGGTCGCTCGCGCGAAGTGTCCAAGTCCGAACTCCACGAGATGATCGCCTGCACGTTCAGCGTGCGGCCATCGCACATCGTCTCCGAATACGGCATGAGCGAACTCAGCTCGCAAGCCTATGATCGCGTCGTGCGGCCCGAAGTCATTTCGCCGCCGCGAACATTGCAGGACATTCCGCGCTGCTTCCACTTCCCTCCGTGGGCACGCACGCAAATCATCTCGCCGGAGACGGGTTGCGAAGTGGCGGAAGGCGAAACGGGTTTGCTTCGGGTGTTTGATTTGGCGAATGTCCGCTCCGTCCTCGCGATCCAGACGGAAGACCTCGCCGTGCGCCGCGGCGACGGGTTTGAACTCATCGGCCGCACGGCGCGCGCCGAACCGCGCGGCTGCTCGTTGATGACGGCATGAACACCGACCCGCACCGGACCCGCACGCTCGCGCTCGCCGCGGTGCTGCACGCCTTCACGCACATCTACCAAGTGGCGTTGATGCCGCTCTACCTGCCCATTGTCGCGGACCTGAAGCTCGCGGGCGAAGGCCAGGCCACGCTGCTCGTCACCGTCATGCTCGTCGCCTACTTCGCCCCGGCGTATCCCGTCGGTGTGCTCGCGGACAAGTTCAGCCGCAAAAAACTCCTCGGCCTCGGCCTGCTCATCAACGCGCTCGGCTTCATCGGCCTCGCCTTCGCGCCGAACTATCCCGCCGCGCTCGCGTGCGTCGCGCTTTCCGGTTTCGGCGGAAGCTTCTTTCATCCCGCCGCCACTTCGCTCGTCGCAAAATTGTATCCGGTCGGAACGGGCCGCGCGCTCGGCCTGCTCGGCGTCGGCGCGAGCTTCGGATTTTTCGTCGGGCCGCTTTACTCCGGCTGGCGTGCCGAGATGACCGGCAACTGGCGCGCACCCGTGCTCGAACTCGGCGTGCTCGGCGTAGTGATGGCCGGCGTGTTTGCATGGATGGCCAGCGAAACACAACCGGCAAACGACACCACTGCATCGGCGAACGGGCCTTCTCCATCGGTGAAATTATTTCCAAATGCGATGGTCCTGATCGTCTTCATGGCGGCGGCGTTTGCGTTTGGCGTGCGGGACTTCGCCGGGCACGGCATGGCGAGCCTCGGTTCGCTGTTTCTTCAAAAGGCCCACAGGTTTTCAGTGAAGGAAGTCGGCGCGGCGCTCGGCGGCATGTATCTGCTCTCCGCCTTCAGCAACCCGCTCTTCGGCCACCTCAGCGACCGCGGGCGCATCCGCTGGACGTGCGCCGTGCTCATCGTGGCGGCGGTGATCATCGGCATCTATCCGCACTTGCCGCGCGGCGGGCTGGTGCCGGCGTTTCTCGTGTATGGCTTCTTTCTGATGGCGAGTTATCCGATGGTCGAGGCGGCGCTGATGGTGTCCGTGCCCGACGCGGTGCGCGGGCGCGTGTTTGGTTTCTTCATCACCATCGGCGGGATGGTCGGCAACCTCTCGCACGCGCTCGCGGGGCGCTGGGTCCAGGGTCTCGGCGAACGCGCGCACGAGACGGCGTCCTACTTCAACGTCTATGCCGGGCTTTCATGCCTGATGCTTTTCTCGCTGCTTGGCTTGGCGTGTCTTCATGCGCTGCGTCGGGTTGAAACAACTTTGGCCGGTGGAACAACTTCCCCGGCGGCCGTCGCCCGTTCATAGGCAATTCGATGAACCTGCCCAATTACTTCCTCGCCGACCTGCCGCCGGAAACGGCGTTCAGCCCGGACATGATTCGCGAAGCGTGCCTGACGCTGAAGCGCAACCGCCGCCAGTATCTCGCCGTGCGCCGCACACAGAGCCTCGTGCGCGTGCTCACGCTCACGGCGGAGAACTGGCTCGACGACGCGTATCCGCTCCGCCACTACGCGCTCAAGGAAGGCCCGGCAAAAACCGGCTTCTCGCAGGCGACGCTCGCGGCGGGGCTGGACGCGTTCTTCAAGCAGCTCACCGGCGAGAACCTCGAGGCACTGCTGTTGCAGGAGCTTTCGCACCTTCAGCGCCTTGACACGATGGCCGCGCCGCCGGCCGAGCATCGCTCGCAACGCCTCGCCATCGCCACCGGCCCGGAACTGCTCGTCCACATCACGGGCGGCGCGATTCCCAATCCCGTCATCACGAACCTCGTGCTCGGCATCCTGCTCCGCTCGGCGCAGTTCGTGAAGTGCGCGCGAGGCACGTCGTTCATTCCGCGGCTCTTCGCCCATTCGCTGCGCGAGACCGAGGCCAAGATGGGCGCGTGCATCGAGATTGCCGAGTGGCCCGGCGGCACCGAGCCGCTCGAACGCGAACTCTTCGCGCAGTCGCACTGCGTCACCGCGACGGGCGGCGATGAAACCCTCGCCGCCATCCGCCAGAAGCTCCCGCCGCGCGTGCGCTTCGTCGGCTACGGACATCGCGTGAGCTTCGGCTACATCACGCGCGAGGTGCTTAGCGGGTGGCGCGCCAAGAAGGTCGTCGCCAGCGCCGCCGAGGATGTCGCCGCGTGGAATCAGCTCGGCTGCCTCTCGCCGCACGTGTTCTACATCGAGGACGAGGGGAAAGGCGCAGCGGAACATTTCGCCGAGCAGCTCTCCGTTGAACTCGCCAAGCGCGAGGAACTCGAACCGCGCGGCCCCGTGGACACCGAGACCGCCGCGCGCATCGCCATGATGCGCGGCTTCTACGAAGTCCGCCAGGCGCACAACCTCCACACGCGCCAGTGGGCGAGCGAAAATTCCACCGCGTGGACCGTCATCTACGAGGCCGACCCGCGCTTTCAGGTCTCGTGCCTGAATCGCTTCATCTACGTGAAGTCCACGCCGAACCTCAAGGAAGCGCTCGAAGGCGCGGACCGTTTTCAGGGACAGGTCAGCACCGTTGGCATCGCAGCCGTCGAGACCGAGATCGAGGAACTCGCCACCCAGCTCGCGCAGTGGGGCGTCACACGCATCTGTCCGCTCGGCAAAATGCAGCATCCGCCGCTCACATGGCGCCACGACGGCCGCCCCGCCCTCGGCGACCTCGTCACGTGGACCGATTGGGAACAATGAACAGAACAACTTCCACTTCCTGAATTCTGACTCCTCCCCATGCACATCGAACTTCGCAAGACCTTCCAATTCGAGGCCGCGCATCTGCTGCCGCACCTGCCCGAAGCGCACAAGTGCCGCCGCCTGCACGGGCACAGCTTCGTGGCTGAGATCGTCGTCGCCGGCGAATGCGACCCGAAACTCGGCTGGCTCATGGACTACGCGGATATTTCCGCCGCCTTCAAGCCGCTGTGGGAGCAGCTCGACCACCGTTACCTCAACGAAGTCCCCGGTCTCGAAAACCCGACCAGCGAAATCATCGCCGTCTGGATTTGGGACCGCCTCAAGCCCGTCCTGCCGCTGCTCACCGAAGTCATCGTCGCCGAAACCTGCAGCGCCCGCGCCGTTTATCGCGGTTGAAGCGCGGCTCAAGCAGCCGGATTTCGCTGTAATTAGCACGGAGACAAAAGAAAATCGGTTGACACGTTTGGCCGTTTCGTCAATTGTCCGCCCCACCTGTTCGCGAGAACAGGCTCATCCAGAGTGGCTGAGGGACTGGCCCGATGAAGCCACGGCAATCGGTTGCGCGCGCCGCGCAACGACCAGGTGCCAAATCCAGCCCGCTGGCAATAGCGGGAAAAGATGAGAAGAAGCGCGAGTCCTTCGGCCCCTTCTCATCCCGGTGAGACGGGGCTTTTTGTTTGCCCCGTTGCAAATGGCTGTAGCGGCGGTCTGTGACCGTCGCTGAACTTAACGGAAAGCACGGCGGTCGCAGACCGCCGCTACAGAGAACAGTTATGGACAAACACGACGGATTCATGAAGGCGCTCAAGTGCCGCGAATGCGGCCGCGAGTATCCGCTTACCGCCACGCACGTGTGCGAGTTTGACTTCGGCCCGCTCGAAGTCGCCTACGACTACGAGCGTATCAAAAAATCGCTCACGCGTCACAGCGTCGAGTCGCGGCCGCACACGATGTGGCGCTACCGCGAACTGCTGCCCATCGCGGGCGAGCCGACGGTGGGTTTTCAAGTCGGCTTCACGCCTCTCATCAAGGCCGACCGCCTCGCCAAACGCCTCGGCGTGCGCGAATGCTGGGTGAAGAACGACGCGGTGAATTATCCGACTCTCTCGTTCAAAGACCGCGTCGTGAGCGTCGCGCTCAGCCGCGCGCGAGAACTCGGCTTCAAGGTCGTTGCCTGCGCTTCGACCGGCAACCTTGCCAACTCCGTCGCGGCGAACGCCGCGAGCTCCGGGCTCAAGGCTTACGTGTTTATTCCGTCCGACCTCGAGCAAGGCAAGGTCGTCAACTCGCTCGTCTATGGCGCGAACGTCATCGGCATCAAGGGACACTACGACGAGGTGAACCGGCTCTGCGCCGAGATTGCCGGCAAGTTCGGCTGGGCCTTCGTGAACGTGAACATGCGGCCTTACTACGCCGAAGGCAGCAAGAGTCACGGTTACGAAATCATCGAGCAGCTCGGCTGGCGCGTGCCGCAGCACACCGTCGTGCCGATGGCCAGCGGCTCGCTGCTCACGAAAATCCACAAGAGCTACCAGGAATTCATCAAGCTCGGACTCGCGCCCGAGACGCACTATCACATCCACGGCGCGCAGGCGACGGGCTGCAACCCGATTTCTACGGCGCAGAAGGCGGGGCTGGATTTCTTCAAGCCCGTCAAGCCGAACACCATCGCCAAGTCGCTCGCCATCGGCACGCCTGCGGATGGTTTTTATTCGCTGAAAGTGATGAGGGAAACCGGCGGGCACGCCGACGACGTGAGCGACGACGAGGTGCGCGAGGGCATCAAGCTGCTCGCGGAAACCGAGGGCATTTTCTCCGAGACCGCGGGCGGCGTGACGGTCGGCGTGGCGAAGAAACTCATTGCCGCGGGCAAGATTCCCGCGAATGATTCCGTCGTGCTCTGCGTCACCGGCAACGGCCTCAAGACGCTCGACGCCGTGAACAGCCACGTCGGCCAGACGCGCGAAATCAAGCCGAGCCTGCGCGAGTTCGAGGCCATGCTGGCGAATGAAGAAACGGTGAATGCGTAAAGCAATGCGCATCTACATCGAAAGCACCATTCCGAGCTATGTCGTTGCGCGTCCCGCCCGCGACCTGCTGCAGGCCGCGCGGCAGCAGACCTCTAAAGACTGGTGGGAACTGAAGCGCCAGCAACACGAGCTGTTCACTTCGGAAATTGTGCTGGCCGAAATCGGCGAGGGCGAAGCCGCCATGGCGCGGCAACGACTTGAAGTGATGGACGGCATCAAAATTTTGCGCCTGACCGATGACACCGAAGCTTTGACCCGGCGCATTCTTGAATCCGGTCTTTTGCCGCCGGATGCCGACCGTGACGCAGCGCACATTGCGCTGGCGACCATCTATGAAATGGATATACTCCTGAGTTGGAATTGCAGGCACATCGCCAATGCTTCCATCCAAGCCCGATTGCGGCGCTTGGCCGGAGAGATGGGGCTTCCACTGCCCGTGCTTTGCACACCGGACGAAATGACTGGAGAACTGTATGAGTGATAAAGCGACAATCGAATCTAAAGGCATCCGCAGCGGCGATGTGGTGTTGCAGGAAATCTGGCGCATCAAGGATACGCTTTCGGCTTCCTATAACCACGATGTATCCCGCTTGTTCGCTGAAACCCGCAAGCGGGAAAAGCTTTCCAACCACCCTTTCGCCGACCTGCCGGTCAAGCGTCGCGCGGCATGAATACAAGCCCAGCCTGCGCGAGTTCGAGGCCATGCTGGCGAATGAAGAAAAGGTGAACGCGTAATTTGAATGAAGCCTCACCACGAAATCTTCAAAATGTTTACCAAGCAAGTGTCACCGCTTGGCTTTACACAATTGAAGACAACTTGGTGGGAACGCAGGAAGGATTTGATTCTTCAAAAGATTCACATTCACAAATTCACTTTTACGACCAATTTTCGCGTTCACGCAGCAGTGCATCTGATTGGTTTCGGCAAAGACGTTGATTGGCTCAACGGAATGAATAGCCACGATGGCTGGTATGAAAAGAGAATCATGAGATTACCAATAAGTCGTTACGATTTCAATTACACCGAATCATCCGCGAGCTGGCAGCACGCCGCAGACAATCTATATGAGTTCACGAACGAAGTGTTAGTCCCTTGGTTTGAACGATGGTCAGATGTTAACCGCCTGAAAAGCGAAGCTGATTCGCCGTTGAATGGAGAGCAGAAAGCGTTTCTTGCTGAGAGTGAAAACGTCTCTAAACTTGATTGAAATTTATGCCAACCAAAATCCGCATCCCCACGCCACTTCGCAAGCTGACCAATGACGCCGAAGTCGTCGAGGTCAGCAGCGCCACCATCGGCGCGGCGATCACTGAACTCCAGACGCGCTACCCCGGCATCAAGGAGCGCCTGCTCGATGAAAAGGGCGAGGTGCGCCGCTTCGTGAACGTGTATGTGAACGAGGAGGACATCCGCTTCCTGCAAAACCAGCAGACGCCGCTCAAAGACGGCGACGAGGTGAGCATCATCCCGGCGATTGCCGGAGGTTAATTTCCAGCTTGGAGCTTTTTTCATGGCCAGCGTCATCAAAAAGTCCGCGGCGAAACACAGCAAACCTTCAGCCTCGCATCCGCAGACGACGCGGCTGTGGCTGATGTATCCACCCAAGCTCATCCAGCGCCCGATTGTCTGGGAGCTGGCGAAGAAGTTCGACATCATCACGAACATCCGGCAGGCCAGCGTGACCGACGAGATCGGCATCGTGAGCCTCGAACTCCGGGGCGAGCGCGCAACGATCAAGTCCGCCATCCGCTGGCTCGAACACCTCGGCGTGAGCGTCGAGCCCGTCGAGATCAACGTCATCGAGAGCTGACGCATCGGCGTTGCCATTCCATTGCGGCCCGGTTATTCTCGCCGAAACAGCGCGGGCGATTGGCGCAGCGGCTAGCGCAGCTCCTTTACACGGAGACGGTCGCGGGTTCAAATCCTGCATCGCCCACCAAACCAATAAGGTCGCCTTCAAGATGGCCCGTTCCCCTGCTCTTGCCAATGCCGCCGGGCGCGAGTCGCGCCGGTTGCGCGTGCTCAAACGGCTCGCCGTCGAACTGGCGCGGTCATCGGGCGCGAGCGAGCTGTCACGCATCGCTTGTCGCTTTCTTGCGAAGGAATTTGGCTCTTTCAACATTGCTGTGTTTCTGCGAGATGCGGACGCGCCGCACGTGATGCTCGAAAATTGCGCCGGTGCCTACAGCGAGTTTGCCCGGCCCGGCAAGTATCGCCAGCGCCTCGGCGATGGCATCATCGGCCGCGTCGCGCGCACCGGCCGGCGCTGCGTGGTGCAGGATGTCCGCCGCTGGCCGGGGTTCTTCCAGTTGCGCGGCATGAACATCCGCAGCGAAATGGCGGTGCCGATCCGCGGCAAGGGCCGCACCATCGGCGTGCTGAACGTGGACAGCGACCGGGTGAACGCATTCGCGCCGGAGGATGTCGCCATGTTTGAAACCGCGGCCGGGCAACTGGCCGTCGCGTTGGAACGCGCGCGCCTGATTGCCGCGCTGGAAGGCGAACTTGCGGAGCGCCACCGCATCGAGCAATCGCTGCGCTCCACCGAGGCGGAGTTGCGCCGCGTGACCGGTTCCATTTCCGACTATCTGTGGAGCATCGAACTGGACGAGCGGGGGCGCGATGTGCGGCGTTATTATTCACCCGTCGTCAAAGACGTCACAGGCCGGCCGGCCGAGTTTTTTCAAACAGGCCGCCGCCAGTGGCTGAGCATCATTCACCCCGATGATCGCGAAAGGCTTCTGGAATTATCCAACCGCATTCGGGCCGCGCGACTTCAAAAGGTGGAAACGGTGTATCGGATTTTCCGCCCTGACGGCACTGTGCGATGGTTGCGGGATTGTGTGGTCATCCGCCACCTGTCCAACGGCCACAGGCAATTTGACGGTGTGGTGTCCGACATCACCGAGCGCAAGGAGGCCGAGGACGCGCTGCGAGGACTGCCCGCGCGCATCCTCGCCGCGCAGGAAGCCGAGCGGCACCGCATCGCGGGTGAACTTCACGACGGCGTGGGGCAGACGCTCTCCGCCGCGAAGTTCCGGCTCCATGCCGCCGAGGCCGCACTGCCCGCAACATTGCCCGGCGCGCCCAATCTGCGCCGCGCCCGCGAACTGGCCGCGCTCGCACTGCGCGACGTGCGCCGCATCACGCGCAACCTCCGTCCAAGCGAGCTGGACGACCTCGGCCTGCTGCCCGCGTTGCGCGCGCTCGTGGATGAATTCAGGGATCGCACCCGGCTGCGCGTGGAGTTCAGCGTCCACGGTTCGTTGAACGACATTTCAGCAAACTTGAGCCTCGCGGTGTTCCGCGTTGTCCAGGAAGGACTCGCGAACATCGAGAAGCACGCCGCGGCGGGCCGCGTTCGGCTGCATCTTTCCCGCATTGAACGCCATCTGCGCCTGCGGCTCGCGGATGACGGACGTGGTTTCAAGATGCATCGTCGGAACCACCATCACGGACTCGGCCTGGTTCACATGCGCGAACGGGCCACGGCGCTTGGCGGCGCGCTCACCGTCGAATCCGCGCCGCGCCGCGGCACTCGCGTTGTCGCAAACTGGCCGCTTCCACGCGAATAAAAGAACTGACTGGCCGTTTCGGCGCGCTACTATCCGAGCATGAAAAAGCGGACGAAAAACCCGAAGCCAGTCCGTGTCCTCCTCGCGGACGATCACGCGCTGCTGCGCGAGGGCGTCCGCACTGCGCTGGCCGAGGACGCGCGGTTCCGCGTGGTCGGCGAGGCGGTGGACGGCATCGAAGCCGTCGCGCAATCGCGCCGTCTGCGTCCCGATGTCGTGCTCATGGACGTGAACATGCCGCGCCTCAACGGCCTTGAGGCCACGCGCCGGCTGCGCCGTGTTTCACCCGCCACGCGCGTGCTTGCGCTCACCGTGCATGATAGTCCGCATTACGTCCGGCAACTTGTCGAGGCCGGCGCAAGCGGCTACGTCATCAAGGACTGTTCACCCGCCGCGCTACAGCAGGCCATCTTGCTCGTGCACAGCGGCGGCACTTATTTCACTTCCAGTGTCCGGGATCAACCGTCGCGGACGACGGCGGCATTTTCCGATCCGGCGCTTCCATCTGGATTGGAACAGCTCACCGAGCGCGAACGTGAAGTGCTTCGCCTCACCGCCGAGGGGCTTACGAGCAAGGAGATCGCCTCGCGCCTCAGCACCAGCCCGCGCACCGCGGAAACCCACCGGCAGCGAGTGATGAACAAGCTCGGCATCCACACGGCCACCGGCCTTGTGCGCCTGGCCATCGCGCGCGGGCTAGTGACCGCTGGTCGCTAATCCCGCCCCGTCTTGGCGCATTCGTAATTCTGCGTATAGCCAAGGCAATTTAGGAAGGCTAATCTCTCGGCCAATCTGAACGCGAGGGCCTTATGCGTGGGGAAGTGTTTATTCTTTCCATCCCACGCGGCGAATTGTTGCCGCTTGACAAACGCCGCCCGTGGGACATTCTCACCCCCCAAGGGTCAACCATTCCGGTTCGGTTTGAAAGCCCCGGAAGCCGCTTTTCGGTCTGTTTGAAGCGGGTGGCGTGGAATGGGATGCCTGCCGGAGCGGGCGAACCTTTGTGGCACCGTGCGGGGTGGGAGTCGGACTGCACGAGCCGGGCACTGGCCGCCGCCGTCGAATCGGCGGCGCCGTGCGAAGAGGAGATAACCGATTCCAAGGAAAAGCCTGTGACATGGCAACGCGAAGTCATCCCATTTGCAAAAGGCAGAAGTGTCTTTTTGCGCAGCCACGCATGGCCGTGCCGCATTTCACACGTTCAACGATGAATTAAACTCACGATGCGCCTGAACCGCAAATACCTCTTCATGGGACTTACGATTGCCGTCATTGCAATCGGCGTGTCCGCGTGGATGGCGCATTCCAATGTCGCCCGGCTTATCGAGGCGGATGATTGGGTCGCGCACACGACACAAGTTATCGCCAAGATTAACCGTCTTGAAAAATATGCCCTCGATCTCGAAACCGGCGCGCACGGTTACGTGATCACAGGCGAGCCGGTTTCCCTCCAGCCTTATGAAGATGCCCGCTCACGCATCCTCGCTGTCTTGGACTCGGTTGGAGACCTGACGAAAGACAACCCTGCGCAGCAAACGAATCTCGCCACGCTGAAACAAGTCGTCCAACAGAAACTTGATCACCAACAGCATGTCGTCGCCGTCTTCAAGCAGGATGGCCAGCCGGCCGCGATCAAGCTGATCGCCGACGGCGAAGGCAAACGCCTCATGGACGCAATCCGCCGGCAGGTGGACACCATGCGCGGCATTGAGGAAAGCCTGCTTGATCAGCGCCGGAACGAGAGCACAGCCGCGAGCGAGAGCGCGCAGCAGGTCAGCTTCATCGCGAGCTGGATTGGCATCGGGCTCGTGGCCGCGTGCAGCGTGATGTTGTTTCGCGAGTTCCTCCGCCGGGTGCGCGCCGAGGCACTCATCCGGCTGAAGGAGGAAGAAGCCCGCATCACACTTCAGAGCATCGGCGACGGCGTCATCACCACGGACTCCAACGGCCGCATCACGCGGCTGAATGCCATCGCGGAAACGCTCACGGGCTGGACAACCGCCGACGCGCTTGGCAAACCCGTGGCGGAAGTCTTCCGCATCATCAACGAACGCACGCGCCAAACCGTCGAATGTCCCGTGGCGCGCGTCCTGCGCAATGGCACCGTGGTCGGTCTGGCAAACCACACGCTTCTGATTCGCAAGGACGGCAGCGAGGTGCCGATTGCCGACAGCGGCGCGCCCATTCGCGCGACTGTGGAACATGACATCCGCGGCGTGGTGCTCGTGTTCCGCGACCAGTCCGCCGAGCGCGCGGGCGAGGCGAAGCTCCGACAGCACGCGGAAGAGATCGAGGACCTCTACAACCACGCGCCGTGCGGCTACCACTCGCTCGACAACAACGGCGTGTTTGTCCGGATCAACGACACTGAACTGACATGGCTCGGCCGCACGCGCTTCGAGGTTGTCGGCAAGATGAAATTCTCCGATGTCATCACGCCGGAAAGCCAGGCCGTTTTCCGTGGAACCTTTGCCAACTACAAGGAGCACGGGCTGGCCAAGGACGTTAGATACGACCTGCTGCGCAAGGACGGCTCAACAATGCCGATGCTGCTGAACGCGACAGCCGTGCGCGACGCGTCAGGCAACATCACCGCCAGCAGGGCGACGATGATTGATTGGACGGATGTGCGGCAGTCACAGGAGCAACTGGAGCAGCAGGCGCGGCTGCTGGACTTGTCCGCCGACGCGATCATGGCGCTCGACCTGAACGGCATGATCCGTTTCTGGAACCGCGGCGCAGTGGCTTTGTATGGCTGGCAGAAGGAAGAGGCCGTGGGCCGCCTCGGCTACGAGCTGCTGAACACCCAGTTTCCAGAGCCGCTGGCGACGATTGAGGCCCGTGTCGTCCAGAGCGGCCACTGGGAAGGCGAGCTGGTTCATCTGACGCGCGATGGCCGGCGGATCACCGTGTCCTCGCGCTGGTCACTCGACCGCGACGCGCAGGGCCGGCCCGTGCGCATACTGGAAACAAACAGCGACGTGACCGAACGCAAGCGCGCCGAGGCGGAGCGCGACCGGTTCTTCACGCTGTCGCTCGAATTGCTTTGCATCGCGGACTTCTCGGGAAAATTCCGCCGGCTCAACCCGGCCTTCGAGCGCGTCCTCGGCTATTCGATGGACGAGCTTCTGCGCACGCCGTTCCTCCAACTGATTCATCCGGACGACCGCGAAGCGACAAAAGCCGAGACGGAGAAGCTCTACAGCGGTGCGATGACGCAGCAGTTTGAAAACCGCTACCGCTGCAAGGACGGCTCGTGGCGCTGGTTCTCGTGGGTCGCCGTGGCGGACTTGAAGGAGGGCTTGATCTACGCCTGCGCGCGCGACGTGACCGAGCAAAAAAGGGCGGAGGAAAAACAACGCCAGCTCCTCGCCATCCTCGACGCCACGCCCGATTACATGGCCATCTCGCGGCTCGACGGCCAGCGCATCTACATCAACCCCGCTGGCCGGCGGATGATCGGCATGGACGAGACGGAGGACGTGACGCAAACACGCATCCCGGATTTCTACTCGCCGGAGTCGGCCAGAGTCATCTTGGAAGAAGGCATCCCGTCCGCCGCACGCAACGGCGTGTGGTTCGGCGAGACGCATCTGCGCGCGCGCGACGGGCACGACATTCCCGTTTCGCAGATTCTGCTCGCGCACAAAAACAGCCGCGGCGAAGTGGACCACGTCTCAACCATCGCGCGCGACATCTCGCTGCAAAAAGGCGCCGAAGCCGCGCTGATCCACGCGAAGAACGCGGCCGAGGCCGCCACGGCCGCGAAGAGCCAGTTCCTCGCGAACATGAGCCACGAGCTGCGCACGCCGCTCAACGCGATTCTCGGCTTTTCGGAAATTCTCGAGGACCAGAACTTCGGCACGCTCAACCCGAAGCAGGCGCGCTACGTCTCGAACATTCTCAACAGCGGGCGGCACCTGCTCCAGCTCATCAACGACATTCTCGACCTCGCCAAAGTCGAGGCGGGCCGCATCGAGCTGGCGCCCGAGCCGTTCGACCCGGCCAAATCCGTTCAGGACGTGCTCGCCGTCGTCAAGGCGCTGGCCGGCAAGAAAGGCATCACGCTCGTCAATGAAGCGCCCGACGGCCTGCCCGCACTCAACGCAGACCCGGCCAAGTTCAAGCAGATCCTTTACAACCTGTTGAGCAACGCCGTGAAGTTCACGCACGACAGCGGAACCGTCACGATCAACGCGCAGGTCACGGAAATCGAATCCACTCCGCCGGCGACTGACCCTCCGAAGCCCGCGCTCCGCATCACCGTTTCCGACACGGGCATCGGCATCAAGCCAGCGGACCAGCAGCGCATTTGGAAGGAGTTCGAGCAGATTGATTCCACCTACGCGCGCCAGCAGCAGGGCACCGGCTTGGGCCTCACACTCACGCGCAAACTCGTCGAGATGCACGGCGGGCGCATCCGCGTCCAGAGCGATGGCATCGAGGGCAAGGGCGCCACCTTCACCTTTGAGATGCCGCTTGCCGGCCCGCCACGAGCCGAGGGTGACGACCTCGCCGATGCAACCGGACGAATGGCGTTCATCCGCTCGACCCCAGGGCGTCCGCTCGTGCTCGTGGTCGAGGATGACACACAGGCGGCGGGGTTGCTCGATCATTACCTGCTGACTTCCGGCTATGACGTGGCGCACGCGCGCGACGGCCATCAGGCGTTGCGGCTGGCTGCCGAACTCAAGCCGTTCGCCATCACACTCGACATTCTGCTGCCGGGCAAGACCGGCTGGGAAGTGCTCGCGGAACTCAAATCCAATCGGGACACGCGGGAGATTCCTGTCGTCATCGTTTCGGTCACGGACGACCGTCAGCTTGGCTTCAGCCTCGGCGCAGTTGAATTCCTCGTGAAACCCGTGCCACGTGACCTGCTCATCGAATCCATCCGCAATGCCGGCACGATGGCCGGCCGCACAATCAACTCCGTGATGATCGTGGACGACGAGCCTCACGCAGTCGAATCGCTTGGCAAGGCCGTGCGAACCGCGGGCTTCCACGTGAGCGAGGCCGCAAGCGGACGGCAGGCGCTGGAGCTGGCGCGCGAACAGCCGCCGGACCTGATGATCCTCGACCTGATGATGCCGGGCATGACGGGTTTTGAAGCGCTCGACCGCCTCCGCGCCAACCCGCTCACCGCCCGGATGCCCGTGCTCATCCACACCGCGAAGGACCTCACGCTCGACGAGCGTCAGCGGCTCCAGATTCTTGCGCAAGGCATCACGCAGAAATCCGCGAGCAAGGAGTTGCTCGCCGAACTGCGCCGGCTCGCCACCAAACGTCCGCCCGCGCCGGCGAACCGCGATTTTCTAAACGCAGAAAACCACGAGACAACATGAATACAACAAAGATCCTCGTCATCGAAGACACCTTAATGAACATGGAGCTGGTCACCGACCTTCTCGAAGCCGCGGGTTGCGGTGTGTTGCAGGCTGCCGATGCGACAACCGGCATCGCGCTGGCCCGCAAGCATCAGCCCGACCTCATTCTCATGGACATCAGCCTTCCCGGCATGGATGGTCTCGCCGCAACGCGCGCGCTCAAGGACGACAAATCCACGTGGCACATTCCCGTCGTCGCGCTCACCGCGCACGCAATGAAGGGCGACGCGGACAAATCACTCGAAGCCGGCTGCGTCGCCTATTTCACCAAGCCGCTCGACACCCGGACTTTCATCGGAAAAATCCGGCAAATCATGCGTTCCACTCCTGCTCCCACACCCTGTTGCACATGATGAACTCATTCGACCAACCCGCAAGCGGCCACGTCCTGACCGTGGACGACGAAGCGTCCAACCGCGAACTCATCCGCGACGCGCTCGAGATGAATGGTCACACAGTAGAGGAAGCACCCGACGGCCCCGAGGCTCTTCGCCGCATCGCCACGCGCCCGCCCGATGTCGTGCTGCTCGATGTGGCCATGCCCGGCATGGATGGTTATGAAGTCTGCCGCCGGCTGCGCACAGTGCCGACCACCGCCGGCCTGCCGGTCATCATGGTCACGGCGCAGACCGACCGGAGCGACCGCCTCACGGGCATCGAGGCCGGAGCGAGCGATTACCTGTCCAAGCCGATTGACTTGCAGGACCTCATCCTGCGCGTCAGAAACGCGGTCGCCGCCAAACGCCTTTCCGACGAAGTCCGGCGCAACTACACGGAGTTGAAGCGGCAGGTTGAACTCCGCGACAACCTCACGCAGATGCTCGTTCACGACTTGCGCAGCCCGCTCAACGCGCTGCAACTTTCAGTCGAGCTGCTGCGCCGCACCGCCTCCAGCCGGCTCAACGAGCCGGAATGCGATTCACTCCGCGTCGCCCACCGCAGCATCGGCAGGATGGTCGAAATGGTCAGTGCCATCCTCGATGTGAGCCGCCTCGAGGCCGGCGAAATGAAACTGCATCGGAGCAAATGCGACCTCGCGCGTGTCGCCGCCGGCGCCATCGAACCGTTCAGTGTCACCGTGCCCGGCCAGTGCCGGATCAACTTCGTGCCGCCGGCGGACGTGGTGAAGGCAGACTGCGACGGCGAACTCATCCGCCGCGTCATCGCAAACCTCGTCGGCAACGCGGTGAAGTTCACTCCCGGAACCGGGCTGACCGTCGTGCGCCTCTCCCGCGCCAACGGCGAGGCCTCCGTCGAAGTGGTGGACAACGGCCCCGGCATCGCGCCGGAGTTTCACCGGAAGATTTTTGAAAAGTTCGGCCAGACCGAGGACGGCGCGAAACAGCATTCGAGCGGTTTGGGCCTTTATTTCTGCAAACTCGCGATAGAAGCGCACGGGGGGCGCATCGGCGTGCAAAGCGAGTCTGGACGCGGGAGCACCTTTTGGTTCACGCTGCCTGCGGCGGCCTGAGTGCTGCGTGCGCGAATGCAGTGAGCGACGCGCGAGCGCGCACCGCCACACGAGATGAACGATGAGCCGAATCTTCCGGGCGCGTCCGACTCCGACACGCCGCAGCCGGAACGCCTCGGCCCGCTCGCGCGCGGCCTCGCCCACGATCTCAACAACATCCTCGTCCCCACGCTCGGTGCGGCTCATCTGCTCCGTGAACGGCTCCGCAATGACCCCACCGCGCTCGAACTCGTCGAGCAAATTCATGAGAACGCCAAGCGCGGCGCGGACATCATGGAGCGGTTGATGACCCTCGCCAACGCAGGTTCCCCGGAGCATGTGTCGCTCGATCCCGCGCAACTGCTTGCCGACGTGGCGCAGCTTGCGCACCAGACCTTTCCCGTGCAAATAACTGTTGAGGGAAAATCAGGCGCGGAACTCCGGCGCATCCGCGGCGCGGCTCCACGGTTGTTCGAGGTGTTGATGAACCTCTGCTTCAACGCGCGCGATGCGATGCCGTCCGGCGGAAAGCTTGTTCTGTCCGCAGAAAATTTTGATGCCGACGCTGCGTTCACCGCGCAGCAGCCTGACGTGAGAGAGGGGAAATACGTTGTGTTCACCGTCGCGGACACCGGCTTTGGCATCGGCCCGCAGGTGCGATCTAAATTATTCACGCCGGGCTTCACCACAAAGGCGGGAAAGCACGCCGGCCTCGGTCTGTCGAACGCGCTGAGCATTGTGCGCGCGCATGGCGGCTTCATCACCGTCCGGAGCGAGCCGGGTTGGGGCGCAACCTTGTGCGTGCATCTGCCGGCCTGCGACTCCACCGAGCCGGCCAACGACGATGATCTTGACGCGACGCCGCCGTCCGGCTTGGGCGAAAGCGTGCTGCTTGTGGACGACGAGCCTTCGGTGCGCGCGACGTGCAAGGCCGCCCTCGAGCAGTTCGGCTACCGGCCGCTTCTCGCCGGGGATGGCGACAGCGCGCTGGCGAGCTTCGCGGAAAACGGCAGCGACATTCGCGCCGTCATCACAGATTTGTCCATGCCCATGCTCGGCGGCGCCACTGTGGTGAGCGCGGTGAAACGCATGAAGCCCGGCGTGAAGGTCATCGTCGCCAGCGGCTTCCTCGACGACGACCGCCGTGCCGAACTCCGCGCGCTCGGATGCGACGCCTTTCTCAGCAAGCCCTACACCATCGGGCGGCTGCTGCGCGCGCTGCACGACACGCTGCGCGGCTGAAAACCGTTGTCGCCGCCGCGCGTAACTGCAATCCTCCGCATTGCGTCCATTTTCTCGCAACATGACGACACATTTTCTGCGATTGCTCTGCGCGGCTGCGCTGCCGTTGCTGCTGGTGGCGTGCGAGTTGAAGACGTCTTCACCTTCGACACCCGGCACAGGTTCCGTCGAAATAAAAGCCGTGACGACTGCGGTTCCCACGCAGCCGCAGGACGCATCGTGGACAAACGGCATGGTGTGGATTCCCGGCGGCTCGTTCATGATGGGCAGCAACGACGGCCAGACCGACGAAAAGCCCGTGCATGAAATCACAGTGGACGGCTTCTGGATGGACAAATACGAGGTGACGAACGAGCAGTTCGAGAAGTTCGTCAAGGCCACCGGCTACGTGACCGTCGCGGAGCGCAAGCCCGACCCGAAGGACTTTCCCGGCGTGCCGCCGGACAAGCTCGTGGCCGGCTCGATTTGTTTTCGTCCGCCCGAGGTCGTCGAGTCGCTGCGCGATCACATGCAATGGTGGGAATACGTTCCCGGCGCGAACTGGCGGCATCCCGAGGGGCCGAACTCATCCATCGCAGGGCGCGAGAAGCATCCGGTGGTGCACGTGTGCTGGTTCGACGCGGCCGCCTACGCGAAGTGGGCAGCAAAGCGTTTGCCGACCGAGGCCGAGTGGGAGTTCGCCGCGCGCGGTGGCTTGACGAACGCGGCGTTCACATGGGGCAACGAGATGACGCCCGGCGGCAAATGGCTCGCGAACATCTGGCAGGGACGTTTTCCAAAGGAGAACACGCTGAACGACGGCTTTCAATTCACCGCGCCGGGCGGTTCCTTTCCGCCGAACGGCTACGGCCTCTACGACATGGCGGGCAACGTGTGGGAATGGTGCGCCGACTGGTATCTGCCCGAATACTACGCGACGAGTCCGAAGCAAAACCCGCAGGGGCCGGACCACAGCTACGACCCGAACGAGCCGGGTGTCGCGAAGCGCGTGACGCGCGGCGGCTCGTTCCTGTGCAGCGACCAGTATTGCACGGGCTACCGGCCCGCGATGCGGATGAAGACCTCGCCGGACACGGGCCTTCAGCACACGGGCTTCCGCTGCGTGCGCTCGAAGTGATGCGCCGGGCCACAACGTCCTTTACTCATCGCGGCCTTTCCCTATCCTGCGCTCGCCCTCGGCAGGCGCTTTCATTATGGCCAAGCAAATCGTCGAAATGACCATCACGGCGGCGAAGATGGAGTTGCCGGACACCAAGACCATCCACCTCAAGTGGCCCGAGGGCTACGACGTGGACTTCAAGACGGGGCAGTTCATCACGCTCTACTGGCCGGACACGCCGAATTACAAGCGGGCCTACTCGCTGAGTTCCTGCGCGCTGGACCGCGGTTTCTACGAAGTCACCGTCAAGCGCGACGGCAAGATGGGCACGCGCATCGTGGACTGGGCCAAGCCCGGTGACACGATGTTTGTCATCCCGCCTGTCGGGAAATTTCTCCCGGTCTATGAACCGAACAAGCATCTCATCTGCATCGCGGGCGGCAGCGGCGTGACGCCGTTCCGCGCGTTTGTGCGCGAAGCCACGCGCCGCAAGCTCGACACGCGCATCACCATCCTCTACAGCGTCCGCACGACGAACGACATCATCTTCAACGCCGAGTTCCTTGAACTGGAGCAGCAGAACACGAACTTCGATTTCTACGTCACCTGCACCCGCTTGCATCAGGACGATCCGTGGACGGGCCGGCGCGGGCGCATTGACGCCGCCTGGATCAAGGAGCACATCCTCGACCCGGCGAACACGGTCTTTTACGCGTGCGGCACGAACGAACTTGTCGAGGCAACCGAACATCTCGTGCTGGGCGAACTCAAGCTCGCGAAGGAGCAGATGAAGACGGAAAAGTGGGGTTAGGGAATTTCAAATTCTAAATCACCTTCATGAACCGCGACACGCTCTTCCTCCTCAAACACGATTTCGCCGACGGCGACGGCGCGCCGTATTACTGCCCCGAATGCGCGCAGATCAACGGTGTGCTGCACTACTATCCCAAGCTGCGCCACTGGGTTGACGTGCGCTACGTGGATTTCCCGCGCCCGCGCGCCGACATCATCGCGCTCATCGGCGAGGCGAACCAGGGCTGCCCTGTGCTCGTGCTCGCGGCGAAATCTCCTGCGAACGTGCAAGGCGTTGAAGTCAGCGAATTCAAGGGCCGCCACTTCGTCTCCGGCGCAAAGGACATCGGGAACTATCTTTCACAGGTTCACAATCTCGGACGACCGCATTGATTTTAGCTCATGCTCAAACGCACTCCCCTCTTCGCCGCGCATCAGCGTGCCGGCGGCAAGCTCATCGAATTCGGCGGCTGGGAAATGCCCGTGCAGTATTCCAGCATCACGGACGAGCACCTTTGTGTTCGTCGCGCCGCGGGCATCTTCGACATCTCGCACATGGGCGAAGTGCTCGTCAGCGGCAGCGCGGCGGAAGCGTTCCTCAACGCCACGCTCACGAATGACATTCGCAAGCTCGCCGTCGGCTCCGGCCAATACACGCTCATGTGCAACGAGCGCGGCGGCGTGATTGACGACCTCTACGCCTATCGCACCGGCGCGACCGACTTCCTGCTCATCATCAACGCCTCGCGCATCGCCGAGGATGTCGCGTGGCTGGCGAAACAATTCTCCGCCTTCCCGCAGCGCGGCGACGTGACGCTGCAAAACGTCTCCGACCTTACCGCCGCAGTCGCGATCCAGGGTCCGAACACGCCCGGCCTGCTTGATCAACTTTTCCCCGACGCGAAGCCGAGCGCGTTGAAGAAAAACCAGATTGCCTGCTGCAAGTTCGCCGGCACACAGGTCGCCGTCGCGCGCACGGGTTACACGGGTGAGGATGGTTTTGAAATCGTTGCGCCCGCCGGCGTAATCGAGTCGCTGTGGGAAACGGCGCTCAAGCTCGGCCATCCGTTCTGCCTCCAGCCTTGCGGCCTCGGCGCGCGCGACACGTTGCGCACGGAAATGGGCTACCCGCTTTATGGCCACGAACTCGATGAGAACACCACGCCCATCGAGGCTGGCCTCGGCTTCTTCGTCACGCTCGACAAGGGCGAGTTCATCGGGCGCAGCGTGCTCGCGGAGCAAAAGGCAAACGGCACGGCGAAGAAACTCGCCGCCGTCAAGATGACCGGCACCGCGCCACCGCCGCGACCGCACTACGCGATTTTTTCGGAGGGAAACAAAGTTGGCGAAGTCGTGAGCGGCACGCAGAGTCCGTCGTTGAATTGCGGTATCGGCATGGGCTACGTGCCGCCGCGGCTCGCGAAGGTGGGCACGCCGCTGGAGATCGAGATTCGCGGGCGGCGCTTTCCTGCGGTCGTGGTGCAAAAGCCGATTTACAAGCGTCCCGCCTGACAGCAAACTCCGCGCGCGCATGAGCACACAAGTTCCCGCTGATCTGAAATACGCCAAGTCGCACGAGTGGATTCGCGTCGCCAGTGATCTCGCCACCGTCGGCATCACCGACCACGCGCAGCATGAATTGACCGATGTGGTCTTCGTCGAACTGCCCGCCATTGGCCGCGCGATCAAGGCTGGCGAAGCCTGCGCGGTCGTCGAATCCGTCAAGACCGCGAGCGACATCTACGCGCCCGCCAGCGGCGAAGTCATCGAAGTGAACAAGGCCCTCGAAGGCAATCCCGCGCTGGTGAACACGGAGCCATACGCGGGCGGCTGGTTTTTCAAGATGAAGCTCGCAAACGCCACGGAGGTGGACGCGCTGCTTTCCGCTGCGGATTATGCGAAGCAAATTGGAAAGTGAACTGTAGCGGCGCTCTGTGAGCGTCGCACCAATTGGCGGCGGCCGCAGACCGCCGCTACAACAATCACGGCGAGACGATGTTGTTTCGCACGGCGTAGCGCACGAGTTCCCCCACCGAATGGAAGCGCAATTTGCGCATGATGTTCGTGCGGTGCGTCTCGACGGTCTTCACGCTGATGTTCAGCACGTTCGCCACTTCCTTGTTGCTCTTGCCCTCGGCGAGGAGTTGAACAATCTCGCGCTCGCGCGGCGTGAGCCGGCTGCCAATGTCCTCGGCCTCGACGCCTTGCAGGCCACCGTCGCGGAGGTTGCTCTCGGAAACCATCTGCTCGACGCGCGTCGTGAAAAAGGGCTGGTGCCGGCTCACGGTTTCGACGGCTTTCACAAGGTCGCGGCCCGCGTCGGACTTGAGGATGAACCCGCGCGCCCCGGCCTGAAGGACCTCCTGCGCTATCTGCTCGCTCTCGTGCATGGTGAGCACGAGCACTTCGGTTTCTGGAAACTGCTTGCGGATCTGCCGCGTGGCCTCGAGGCCGTTGAGTTCAGGCATGGTGACATCGAGGATGGCGACGTTCGGCTTGTGCTGGCGCACCTTGTCGAGCGCCTGGCGGCCGTTGGTCGCCTCGGCGCAGACCTCCCAGCCGGGAACGTCCAGCAACATGCTTTTCAATCCGCGACGGACCACGTCATGGTCGTCGGCAATCACGATTTTTAACACGCTCATTTTGATTCTTCCTCCAATGGCAGCACGACCGTTACGGTTGTGCCGCGGCTGTTTGATGTGATGTCCAGGTCTCCGCCAAATTGCCGCACGCGCTCCCAGATGCCGGCGATGCCGACGCCGAGGCCGGCGATGTTGCCATTCACTTTTTCGAGTTTTTCGGGCGGGATGCCCTGACCCTCGTCCTTCACTTCGAGCATCACTTCGCCGGTGTTGCGCACGAGCTTGACGCGCGCGCTCGGGCTGCCGGAATGGCGCGAGATGTTGTTCATGCTTTCCTGCACGATGCGGAAGAGCGTCGTCTCCACGTCATCAGGCAGGCGGTCGAGTTTTTCTGGAATTTCCACAGCGATCTGGATGTTCGTGCGCTGCTGGACGCCGTTTGCGAACCACTGCAAGGCCGCGCCAAGGCCGGCCTCCTCCAGCATCGGCGGATGCAGCAGATAACTCAACGTGCGAATTTCCTTCGTGCACTGGCTCGACAACGCCACCGCGTCCGCGAGCAGGTCCGCCGCCTTCGGCGGCAGATCGGGCGCGAGCTGCTCGATTCGCGAGAGGTTCATGCTCACGGCGGCGATGCTTTGCGCTGTGGTGTCGTGAAGCTCGCGCGCGATGCGGCGCCGCTCGTCGTCCTGCGCGGTGAGCAGGTGCGTGGAGAGCAGGCGCAACGCGCCCTCGGCGGCCTTGCGGTCGGTGATTTCCGCCTGAAGCTCCGCGTTGGTGCGGGCAAGTTCATTGGAATGTTCGCGAATCTTTCGTTCCATCGCTTCGTGTTCCTGCTCGAACTTGTCCTCCGCCTGACGCCGAGTCATCGCCAGCGTGGCCACGATCCAAATCGCGACAAGGCCGATCATCCGGTTGCGGAATTCAAACGCGCGCTCCGCCGGCGCGGGCAATCGCGTGTAGGCCACGACGGTGAGAATGGTCGCGATGTTGGCGATGACAAGCGTCTGCCATCGTCTGCCGGCCCACATCGTGACAAGGATCGGCGCGACGTAGAACATCGAGACCGCCAGCCCCGGCTGCTTGTGCAAATCCCCCCAAAACACCGCCAGCGTAAGCAGCATGGCGGATATTACGGCCCAGTGTCTGGTCGGCGCTTTGGTGTCCACGGCGCTTGATTGGGCGACGCCCGCTTTCGTCACGAGGTTTCAAACGTCACGGCGTCTCGGCGAGATTCGGGACTTCGTTGGCGTCAATCTACTTCCCGGATGCACACGGCGCAAGCCCGCGCAAATCAGGTCAATTACCGACCTCACTCGCGCGCCTTGGAATCCATCACAATCGTCACCGGGCCGTCGTTGACGAGCGCCACCTGCATGTCCGCGCCGAATTCACCGGACTGCACGGGCCGGCCCAACTCCAACTCAAGCCGTCGCAGAAAACTTTCGTAAAGCGGGATCGCCACCTCTGGCCGCGCGGCGCGGATGTAACTCGGCCGGTTCCCCTTCTTCGTGCTCGCGTGTAACGTGAACTGGCTCACCACGATCACCTCGCCGCGCACGTCTTGCACGGAGAGATTCATCAACCCCTCCGCGTCGCTGAAGATGCGCAACCGCGCGAGCTTGCCGGCGAGCCACTCGATGTCCTCGGACGTGTCGGCATCCTCGACGCCCACGAGCACGAGCAAGCCGCGCGCGATGCGGGCCTTCACCTGCCCGGCGATTGTAACGCTGGCCTCAGAAACTCGCTGAACAACAACGCGCATGATTTCGATTCGCGCGATGGTGGCAAACAGGCTGGCCGCGAACAAGTCGTGAAGCCACAACGCTGTAGCGGCGGTCTGCGACCGCCGGATATGCGACGCTCACAGAGCGCCGCTACACGCGAAGGTTCTTTCGTTTGACAAATCCCGCGCGGCGCGGCGAGCATCCGCGCGTTACCGCGACAATTCACCAACGCACACCACATTTCCCATGAGCAAAAAATACAACGTCGGCATCATCGGTTACGGCTGGGTCGCCACCGCGCACATTCCCGCCATCAACGCCACCTCGCAGGCCCAGGTCACCGCCGTCTATTCCTCGCGCCCGCAGGACGCCGCGGCGCTCACCGCGAAATACGGCTCGCCCATCACCACCTACACCGACCTCGACGCCATGCTCGCCGATCCGAGCATTCACGCCGTCTCCGTTTGCTCCATGCCCAGCCTGCACACGAAGCACGTCATCGCCGCCGCGCGCGCGGGCAAACACCTCATCATCGAGAAACCCCTCGCCATGTCCGCCAAGGATGTTGCGGCGATGGAAGCCGCCGTCAAGAAAGCCGGCGTGAAGACCTGCGTCTGCTTCGAGTGCCGCTATTCGAGCCAGTTCCTCGCGACAAAAGCCGCGATTGATGCCGGCCTGCTCGGCAAACTTCACTACGGCGAAGTGGATTACTATCACGGCATCGGCCCGTGGTATGGGCAGTTCCGCTGGAATGTTTTCAAAAAGGACGGCGGTAGTTCGCTCCTCACCGCTGGCTGCCACGCGCTGGATGCCCTGCTCCTTTGCATGGGCAGCGACGTCACCGAAGTCACCAGCTACCACACGCGCTCGCAGAGCAAGATTTTCAAGCCCTACGAATACACCACCACCAGCGTCACCCTCCTCAAGTTCAAGAACGGCGCGGTGGGCAAGTGCGCCGCCGTGGTGGATTGCCTCCAGCCTTACTACTTCCACACGCACCTCGTCGGCAGCGAAGGCAGCCTGCTCGACAACAAGGTCCATACGATGAAGCTCAACGGCCTGAACAAGGCCAAGTGGAGCGAACTCTCCATGAAGATGCTCGACTCCGGCGACGTGGGCGACCACCCGTATCAGACGCAATTTCAGGCCTTCTTTGACGCGCTCGACAAGGGCAAGGAAATGCCGCTGACCAGCCTCGCCGACGCCGCGGCAAGCCACCGAGTCATGTTCGCCGCCGACAAATCCGCCGCCACCGGCAAGACAGTGAGATTGTAAGGCGTTTTTTCTTTGGCAACGGGAGGGTTTCCGGCATCTTGGGCGCGTTTTTGCAGTCGGACGATTGCCATGTCGTTGCCCAAAATCCTGCTCATCGGGGTCGGTCGCTGGGGCGCAAACCATTTGCGCGTGCTCAGTTCCCTGCCCGTCGAACTTTACGTCGCGGAGTTGAACCCCGCCGCGCGCGAGGCCGCGCTCAAGGCCGGCGTGCCGGCGGAGCGCTTCGCCTGCGACTACCGCCAGTTCGCGCCGGCCGTGGATGCCGCCGTGGTCGTCACGCCGGCGCAGACGCACTTCGCCCTGTGCCGCGAGTTCATGGAGGCGGGCAAGGACGTGTTCGTCGAGAAGCCCATCACGCTCGTGTCCGCCGAGGCGAAGGCGCTCGCGGAACTGGCCGCGGCGCGCGGAAGAATTCTACAGGTCGGCCACATCTTCCGTTTCGACACGGCGACGCAGTGGCTCAAGGACGCCGTCGCGGCGGGCAAGTTCGGCCGCGTGCAGTTGTTGCGGTCGAACTTCAGCGGCTTCAAGCGGCCGCGCAACGATTCGGGCGTGACGTTCGCGGACGCGATTCATTTCGTGGACATGTTCAACTTCCTGCTCGGCGGCACGCCGCGCAAGGTGGCGGCGCACATGCAGGATTTCCTCGGCCGCGGGCCGGGTTTCGATGACGCGAGCCTGTTGTCGCTCGAATACGCGACGCCGCAGGGCAGCGCGTGGGGCGTGGTGGAGACGAATTATTTCCTGCCCGGCAAATTCCGCGAGCTGACGATCACCGGCTCGGCGATGAGCGCGGTGTGCGACTTCAATGTGTCGCAATACAAAATCAAGACGTTCGAGAACACGCACGTCGCCGCGGGCCGCGACATCAAGGCGGTCGAGGGCGCGATGCGCCAGATCGAATGCGCGCCCGTCGAGCCGCTGCTGGCGGAGTTGCAGGCGTTCCTCGGCTCGATGAAGACGCGCCAGCAACCGAGCGCTGACGGCTGGGCCGGCTATCACAGCGTCCGCGTGCTCGAAGCCGCGATGGAATCGGTGAAAACGGGGCGCACGATGGAACTTAGTTAATTTCAGATGCAAAAAATCCCGCTCTCAAAATGTTTCGTGAACGCCGAGGTCGAGGAGGCCGCGTTGCGCGCCATCCGCTCCGGCCAATACATCCTCGGCAAGGAATCGCAGGCGTTCGAGGCCGAGCTGGCCGCGCACACCGGCACGAAGACCGCCGTGCTCGGCACGTCGTGGACGATGTGTGTCTATCTGCTGCACCAACTCCAGGGCGTCGGGCCGGGCGACGAGATCATCGTGCCCAGCCACACGGCGTTCCCGACGATGGAGCCGCTCATGCACCTCGGCGCGCGCCCGGTGTTCGTGGACATTGACGACACTTACGCGATGGACCTCGATGCGGTCGAGGCCGCCATCACGCCGCGCACGGTCGGCATCATTCCCGTGCATCTTTACGGGCATCCCGTGGATGTGGACCGCGTGCTCGCCATCGCGGCGAAGCATCACCTGTGGGTCATCGAGGACTGCGCGCAGGCGCAAGGCGCGAAATACAAAGGCAAAACCGTCGGCAGCATGGGGCACTTCGGCGCTTACAGCTTTTTCCCGTCGAAGAACCTCACCGTCCTCGGCGACGGCGGCTGCATCACGACGAACGACACGCAGGTCGCCGACCGCCTGCGGATGCTCCGCAACCACGGGCGGCAGGGCAAATACGACCACGAGTTCACCGGCTACAACGTGCGCTTCAACGAAATCCACGCCGCCATCGGCCGCGTGATGTTGAAGCACCTCGACGCCTTCAACGAGAACCGCCGCGCCATCGCCGGGCGCTACACTGAGCGCCTCGCGGGCATCGTCCACACGCCGCCCGTGCGCGAGTGGGCCACGCCGGTCTATCACATGTATGTCGTGCGCTGCGACCGCCGCGATGACCTGCAAAAGTTTTTGAAGGAGCGCAACATCGAGACGGGCATCCATTATCCGAAGCCGAATCATTTGCAGCCAGCGGTGACGGGCTTGTTCCCGCTCATTCCGAAGCTGCCGCGCACCGAGGCCATCGTGAAGGAAATCCTCTCGCTGCCGATCCACGGCGAGATGTCGCTTGAGGCCGCCGACGGCGTGTGCAGCGCCATCGCGGAGTTTTACGGGAAGAAGTGAGCAACGACGCGCCCACCCTCAGCCTCGTCATCCCCTGCTTCAACGAGGAGGGCAACCTTGCCGCGCTCATGGCGGCCATCCGCGAATCGGTCGGGCCTCTCAAGGTCGGCTACGAGGTCGTCGTCACCGACGATTGCAGCACGGACGGCTCGTGGGCGCAGCTCAAGCAGTTCGCCGCCGCCGACCCGCGCGTGCGCGTGCAGCGGCTCGCGCGCAACTCCGGCGAGTCCGCCGCAAGCTGGGCCGGCATGAAAGCCGCACGCGGCGCCTACATCGTCACGATGGACGCCGATTTGCAGAACGACCCGAAGGATTTGCCGAAGTTTCTGGAGGCGTTGAAGCAGTTCGATTGCGTCTGCGGCACGCGCGTGAAGTCGCGCGGCGAAGGGGACAACTTCGTGCGCATCGCCTCGTCGCGCATCGCCAACTGGGTGCGCAACAAGTTGAGCGGCGAGCAAATCACGGACGCGGGCTGCACGTATCGCGCTTTCAAGCGCGAGTGCATCGCGAACCTGAAGTTCTTCAAGGGCATGCACCGCTTCCTGCCAACACTCTTCAAGATCGAGGGCCACACGGTCACGGAAATTGAGGTGACGAACAACCCGCGCTTCGCCGGCCAGAGCCATTACGGCGTGTGGAACCGCCTCTTCGCCTCGTTCTACGACCTGCTCGCCGTGCGCTGGATGAAGAAGCGCATGTTCGCCGTGACCGTGGCCGAACGGGTGAACTGAGCCGCAGGCTTGCCACGCGCGGCGCAGCTTGCTACGCATCTGGCGTGGTTCACACCTACATCCAGGCCAACACGGACGGACGCCTGCACGCAGCGAGCGAGCCTTCGATCAGCCCGCTCAACCGCGGCTTCCTTTACGGCGACGCGATCTACGAAGTCTGGCGCACCTTCGAAGGTGTGGTGTTCACATTCGAGGAACACTGGCAGCGGCTGGAAGGCTCCGCGCGTGCATTGCACATGACGCTACCGTTCACGCGCGAGGAACTCTTCACACAAATTCGCCGCACAGCCGCCGCGTTCTACAAAAAAGTTGGCACGAAGCCGGAACTTTACATCCGTCTGCAAGTCACGCGCGGCGCGGGCGTCATCGGCCTCGACATCAAACTCGCCGACCGCGCGGGCTACGTCATCCTCGTGCAGAGCCTCAAGGAAGTGCCGGCGGAAAAGCGTGTGAAGGGATTGAAGCTCGGCCTCGCCACGGCGCTGCACCGCAACCACCCGCAGACGCTCAATCCCGCGTGGAAGACGGGCAATTACCTCAACAACATCCTCTGCCTCCGCGAGGCGCTCGCTCGCGGAGCGGATGAGGTCTTGATGACCAACCTGAAGGGCGAAATCACCGAGGCCGCCGTGTCGAACGTGTTCTTCGTGCGCGGCGAAACCGTCATCACGCCGCGGCTTGAGGCGGGCATTCTGGCCGGCATCACGCGGCGGTTCATCATGGACCGCGTCGCTCCGCGCGCCGGGTTCAAGGTGAAGGAATCGCTTGTGCGCGTGAAGGATTTGGCGGCATTCGACGAGTGCTTCATCAGCGGCACGACGAAAGGCATTGCGCCGGTGTGCGCGATTGATTCACTCAAATTTCGCGTGGGCAGAACGACCGTGACGGCGCGGTTGAGCGATGCCTACGCCGCCGCGGTGAGGGAGCACATCGCGCAGCACGGCGAGTTGAAATTGATCTAAGGATGAGCAGCGAAGTCATCGTCGAAACCGGTCTAAGCAACGCGGAGTTTCTTACGAAGCACGCGCACGCGGGCCGCGTCGTGTTGTCCGGCGGGGAGACACTAATTGACCGCGCCATCCGGCGCGCGCAACGGCACCTGAACGAGGAGAAGCGCTGGGCGCGATGGTCGCATGCGTTCGTGCTACAGGGCGTGCGCGCGGACGGCCATCACTGGGTCATCGAGTCGGACCTGCAGGTGCTGCGCAAGCACGTCGCGCTCGGCGTGCAGGAAAACCGCATCACGAAGTATCACAACGAGGGATACTTCGCGTGGCTCGCAGTGCTGGATTTTGGGCTGACGGAGGAGCAAATCACAACCGTCATCCGCGAGGGCCTCGAACTCGTCGCGAACAAGGCGCGTTATTCACTGCGCGAGCTGCTCGGCGCGGCCATCGCGATGCGCAAGCCGGAGTTGCGGGAACGCGGAAACGTTCTCGCGCGGGATCATTCGTTCTATTGCTCCGCGCTGGTCAGTTATCTCTACACGAAGGCCGGCGTGGACCCGTTGCCGGGCGTGGATGACAAAAACACGACGCCGGAAGACCTCGCGAACTCGCCGTCGTTGCGCACGATGTGGGTGCTGGACCGTCAGGCCGAGCCAAACAGGCTCGGCAAACTGACGGACAAAGTGCGCGAACGGTTGAAGGAGCGGGCGAAGAGAAAGGCCGCGGCCAAATCAGCGGCTCTTGATGCGGCCCGTCAGGATTATCTGCGCTGACGGCGCTTGACGTGGAGTTGCGCAAGGGAGTGCGCGAGCGCGGCCTGAACGGAAGCGGTTTCCTCGTCAGTGAGTTTTTCAGCGAGACGGGCCTGCGCGCGCTGGCGAGCTTCCTCGGCCTTCACTTCGTCAATGTCGTCGGCCTTGATGGCCATGTCGGTGAGAATCGCCACGCGTTCGCCGGTGATTTCAACAAAGCCATCGCCGATGGCGAGAAAGTGTTCAACCCCGCCCGTGCGGACGGAAACTTCTCCGGATACGACCTGCGTCATGAGCGGCACGTGCGTCGGGTAGATGCCCATCTCGCCGTCCACGCCGGGGAGCGTGACCATGTCCACGTCCTCAGAGTAAATCTTTGCGTCCGGGGTGACGATTTCGAGTTTCAGTGTGGCCATGCTCGGTTTTCAGTTTTCAGTTTCAGTCTCAGCGCCGGTCGCTGAAAACTTCAAACTGAAAACAAGGAACTTGCTCATTGCTTAATCTCGTCAATGCCGCCCTTCAGGTAGAAATCGTTTTCGCCGACTTCGTCGTGCTTGCCTTCGAGGATTTCCTTGAAGCCGCGCACAGTGTCAGCCACAGGCACCTGCTTGCCCGCGCGGCCGGTGAAGACTTCCGCTACAGAGAACGGCTGGCTGAGGAACTTCTGAATCTTGCGCGCGCGGAACACGGTGAGCTTGTCGTCGGGATTCAACTCGTCCATGCCGAGAATCGCGATGATGTCCTGCAAATCCTTGTAACGCTGGAGGACCTTCTGAACGCCGCGGGCGACCGCGTAGTGCTCCTCGCCAACGATGTCGGGCGAAAGCGCGCGCGAGGTCGAGGCGAGCGGATCCACGGCGGGGTAAATGCCGAGTTCCGCGATGGAACGCTCCAGCACGATGGTCGCGTCCAAGTGTGCGAACGTCGTGGCGGGCGCGGGGTCGGTCAAGTCGTCCGCAGGCACATACACGGCCTGAAAGCTCGTGATGGAGCCTTTCTTCGTCGAGGTGATGCGTTCCTGGAGGTTGCCCATTTCCGCGGCGAGCGTCGGCTGATAACCGACGGCACTCGGTGTGCGACCGAGCAGCGCGGACACTTCAGAGCCGGCCTGCGAGAAACGGAAGATGTTGTCCACGAACAGGAGCACGTCCTGATTTTTTTCGTCACGGAAATATTCCGTCACGGCCAGCGCGGAAAGCGCCACGCGGAGACGCGCGCCGGGGGGTTCGTTCATCTGGCCATAGACGAGGCCGATCTTGGAGCCTTCCGTCACGATGGGCATGCCGTTCGCGCCCTTCTTGGGATGGCCCTTCTCGTCCTTCTCCACTTTGATGACGCCGGCCTCGATCATTTCGTTGTAAAGGTCGTTGCCCTCACGCGTGCGTTCGCCGACGCCCGCAAACATCGAGATGCCGCCGTGCAGCTTCGCGATGTTGTTGATGAGCTCCATGATGATGACCGTCTTGCCGACGCCCGCGCCGCCGAACGCGCCGACCTTGCCGCCCTTGAGAAACGGGCAGATGAGGTCAATGACCTTGATGCCGGTGGTGAGGATTTGCGGGCTGGTGGTCTGGTCCACGAGCGGCGGCGCACTGCGATGGATGGAATTGTATTTGTCCGCCTTGACCGGGCCCTGCTCGTCCACAGCGTCGCCGGTCACATTGAACACGCGGCCCATGACGGCGTTGCCGACCGGCATGGAGATGGGGGCGCCGGTGTCGGTGATTTCCATGCCACGCTTGAGCCCCTCGGTGGTGCTCATGGCGACGGCGCGCACCCAGTTGTCGCCGAGGTGCTGCTGCGTCTCGAGCGTGAGCTTGATGCGGCCCTGGCCGGGCAGGTCGTATTCGACCGTCAGCGCGTTGTAAATGGCGGGAAGCTTCTCGGTGAATTCCACGTCCACGACGGGACCGATGATCTGGACGATTTTGCCTTTGTTCATGGTGCTTAAAGTTTAGCCCATCGCCATCTGGGCGGTGGTGATTTCCAAAAGTTCCTTCGTTATGTTCGCCTGGCGCAGCTTGTTGTATTCGAGCGTCAGGTCCTTGATGAGCTGCTTTGCGTTGTCGGTGGCGTTCTTCATCGCGACCATGCGTGCGCTGTGCTCGGAGGCCTTGGCCTCAAGGAGAAATTGATAGACCTGAAAGTTGACGTAGTGCGGCAGCATGTTGCCGAGCACCGTCGGCGCGTCAGGCTCGAAGAGATATTCGCGCTCGCTCTTCTTCAGCTCGCTGCCGGTGTGCGCGGCGGGAACGCCCGCCTCAACCGCGGAGATACGCCCGATCGGCAGCAGCTGAAGCGACTCGGGCTTTTGCGTGAGCGTATTGACGAAGCGCGTATAAAGAACGTCCACGCGATCCGCCTCGCCCTTGAGGAAGAGGTCCTGCGCAAATTTGGAAATGGCCCGCGCCTCGCTGAACAGCGGCGCGTCCTTGTAGGTGAACTCCGCCGCGAGCTGGCGCTTCATGCGGCCGATGAACTGGGCGCCCTTCTTGCCGGCGCAAACATAGACGGTCGTGTCCTTGTCGAATCTCGCCGCCTCGCGGAGCAGATTCGAATTAAGCGCGCCGCACAGGCCCTTGTCCGTGCTGATGAGGACCACCGCGCGCTTCTTGACGGGCCGCTGCTCCAGCAACGGATGGCTGAAATCGTTCGAGTCCCCGCTCACCGCGGCAAGCACATCATTCATCAACGACGCGTAAGGACGGCCCGCCAGTGCGGCGAGCTGCGCCTTGCGCATCTTCGACGACGCGACCATCTGCATGGCCTTCGTGATCTGCGCCGTGTTCTTGACCGACTTGATGCGTCGGCGTATGTCGCGCGTGCTGGGCATGGTGAATCAGCGTTCGTTCGCGGCGGCTAGCGGTAAGTCTGCTTGAACTCGGTGACGGCGGCCTTCAATTCGCCGCCCAGCGCGTCACTGATGGCCCCTTCCTTGCGGACCTTGTCGAGCAGCGCCTGCTTGCGGGTCGTGAGGAAGTCGGTGAGCTTCGCCTGAAAGTCCTTCACCTTCTCCACCGCCACGTCGTCGAGCAGGTTGTTCTGCATCGTCCAGAGAATCGCGGCCTGATTCTCAACGGGCACCGGGTTGTATTGGATTTGCTTGAACAACTCCACGATGCGCTTGCCGCGTTCGAGAGTTGCCTGCGTCTTGGCGTCGAGGTCGGAGCCGAACTGCGCGAACGCCGCGAGTTCGCGATACTGCGCCAGCTCCAGCTTGATTTTGCCGGCGACTTGCTTCATCGCCTTGATCTGCGCCGCGGAACCGACGCGCGACACGGAGAGGCCGACGGAAATCGCAGGGCGAATGCCTTGGTAGAACAAATCCGTTTCCAGATAAATCTGGCCGTCCGTGATCGAGATGACGTTCGTTGGAATGTAGGCGGACACGTCGCCGGCCTGCGTCTCGATGATGGGCAATGCGGTGAGCGAACCGTTGCCGTTCTTCTCGTTGACGCGCGCGGAACGTTCTAGCAGGCGGCTGTGGAGGTAGAACACGTCGCCGGGATACGCCTCGCGGCCCGACGGACGCTTGAGCACGAGTGACACCTGGCGGTAGGCGACGGCCTGCTTGGACAAGTCATCGTAAATGATCAGCGCGTCCATGCCGTTGTCCATGAACCACTCGCCCATCGCCGCGCCAGCGAACGGCGCAAGATACTGCGCGGCTGCCGGAGCGTCCGCGGCCGCAGCGACGACGATGGTGTCTTCGAGCGCGCCGGCTTTCTCCAACTCGGCGATGACGCGGGCGATGTTTGACTGCTTCTGGCCGACGGCGACGTAGATGTTATAGACGGGACGGAAGTTCGGGTCTCCCGACGCGCGGCCCACCTTGTTGATGCGGGCCTGATTGATCATCGTGTCCACGCCGATGGTCGTCTTGCCCGTCGAACGGTCGCCGATGATCAACTCGCGCTGGCCGCGGCCAATCGGAATCATCGCGTCAATCGCCATGATGCCCGTCTGCACCGGCTGGCTGACGGATTTGCGCTTGATGATGCCGGGCGCGATTTTTTCGACCGGATAAAATGCGGTTTCCTTGATCGGCCCCTTGCCGTCCACCGGGCCGCCGAGCGTGTCCACGACGCGGCCGAGCAGGCCCTTGCCCACGGGCACGGAGAGCAGCTTGCCGGTCGTCTTGACTTCGGTGCCCTCGCGGATGTTGAGGTAATCGCCGAGGATGATGGCGCCGACCTCAGTTTCTTCGAGGTTAAGGGCGATGCCGATGATGCCGTTGCCGAAGTCGAGCATCTCGTTGAGCATCGCCTCGGTGAGGCCCTCGATCTTGGCGACGCCGTCGGAGATTTCGCGCACGGCGCCGACATTCTGGCGTGAGACGGACGTCTTGACGCCCGAGATTTGCGCTTCGATTTCCTGAAGGATGGAACTCATATCGTCAGTAAAAAGTGGTCAGTTGTTCGATTGAAAGTGTTTCAAAAACTATCCTGCAATGCATCGAGCCGTCCGCGAACGCTGCCATCGTAAACGTCGCTGCCGACTTTGATGCGCAGCCCGCCAATCAACGCCACATTCGTTGTAAAATGCGTGCTCAAGCCTGCGCCGTGTTTCGCGGTCAAACTTGCGTTCACGCGCGCTTGAAAATCCGGCGTCAGCGGTGTTGCGCTCTCGATCAGCGCGGTGCGACGGTCAATGTCCAGTTTCACCAGCCGTTGAAAGTGATGAAGAATCGCGAAGTGGCCGCGCGGCTTCTGCGCGATGACGGCCGCGACGGTCGTGCGAACCTTCGCCTCATCGAGAACACCGGCCGTCCTACAGCCAGTGAAAAGCTGCTTGGCGTCGCGTCGGGCCTGTTTGGATATTTTCACGGTGCGTTAAACGCAGGGTTAGGCCGCAAGTTCGCGGTTCGTCTCGTCAGCCAGACGCTGCTGGTCTTCCATCGTCAAAATCTTGCCAGCCACTTTCGCCGTGGTGCTGACCACGAGGCGGCCGACTTCGCGGCGAAGCTCGGTCTTCATGCGGGCAAGCTCGGCATCGCTGGCTTCCTTCGCCTTCGCGATGATGTTGGCCGCGTCGGCGATGGCTTTCTGGCGTTCAACTTCGGAAACCTTCGCGGCGGCGGCGCGGGCTTCCTCGATGATCTTCTGCGCCTGCTGCGCGGCCTGCGCGATGATTTCCTGCGACTTGGCCTGTGTGCTCGCGAGTTCGGCCTTGATCTTGTCGGCGTTGGCCAAACCGTCGGCGATGCGCTGGCGGCGCTCTTCGAGCACTTGCAGGATCGGCTTGTAAGCGAAGCGATGCAGCAGGAAGGCAACAATGCCGAAGCTGATGACCTGGGCGACAAAGTGGTGCGTGTTAAAGCCGAATGCTTGGCCGGTATCCTTGGCAGCCTTGGCCAAGTCGTCCGCGATTCCGGCGGCAAAGAGAGGATGCAGATTCATGGTCGCGTAAAGTGGAGGCGCGGAGCCTTGCGGCCCCGCGCCCGATGATTACTGGCCCCTCGCCAGATAGATGGCGAAGAACACGATGCCTTCAGCGAAGGCCGTGCTCAGGATGGCCTGCACGAGGATCTTCGTGGCCGCGCCGGGATTGCGCCCGACCGCCTCGGAAGCCTTCATGCCGATCAAGCCCACGCCGATGGCCGCGCCAAGCGCCGCCAAGCCGATGTGAATATTGCCTGTCATACGTGTTTCTTTCTGTTGTTTCCAGCAGCCCCCGCGAGTTGAACACGGTCCGGCTGCCGAAATTGTTTTCTAGTGATGGCCCTTTTCGTGGCCTTCTTCGTGGGTGCAGATCAGCAGCGTAAAGACCGCGGTCAACAGCATGAAGACCAGCGCCTGCACGAGACCGACGAGCACTTCCAAAAAGTAAAACGGGATCGGAATCAGCCACGCGAGGTTCGGCACGAGATTCGACATGGATTCGAGCATGTTCTCGCCGGCATAGATGTTGCCGAACAGACGGAAGCTCAACGACACCGGGCGGAAGAGGATGGACACGACTTCCAGCACGCCCACGACGATAAACACAAAAATCATGAGCACCTTGAGCGCGCCGGTGGTGTCGCCCTTGGGGCCGAACAGGTGAAGTATGAATCCGCCGGGGCCGTTGGCCTTCAGCGCCCAGTAGATCCAGCACACAAAGAACGTCATCGCCATCGCGAAGGTCATGTTCAAGTCGGCATTCACGCCGCGCAGCCACGGCTCGGTGACGACAAAGCCGTGTTCGCCCTGATGCCCCCAGCCGACCGTGCCCACGCCGGGCAGGAGGCCGAACCAGTTCGCGAACAGAATGAAAATGAAGATGGTCGCAAAAAACCAAAACGTCTGCTTGACGAGTTCGCGGCCGATGATGCCTTCGAGGAATTCATAAAGGCTCTCGACGAGCCACTCCCAGAAATTCTGCGCGCCTTCGGGGACTTGATTGATCTGCCGCGTCGCAATGCGGGCAAAGAGGATGATGCCCAGCGCCACGATCCACGTCACAAGGATTGAGTTCGTGACCGGGAACGATCCGATGTTGAAAACCGGGACCGCGTAAAGCGGCAGGCCGTGCTCCGCATGTTCAGCGGCAGCCTGCGTGTGCTGCACCGTCGCCTCGGCCGCGTGCTTCGCGGCAGCCGGCTCCGCAGCCATGCCCAACAAGGGCGCCGCCGCGAGCAATACCGCCGTCAAAATGGACTTCAACATCGTGCCGAAAAATCTGTGCTTGGGGACACGCATCCCTCCGGTTCAGGCCGGCGGTTGTTCCGAAAGCGGGGAGACGTTGCCCAAACGTGAAATCTTTCACAAGGCTTTTTTTGCGCCGCCGCAGTTTGTAGTTTTTTTCATCAGCCCTAAGAATTGTTCTGATGGATTCCTGGCTGTCCGATTTTGCCGGAAGTTGTCCCGCCAGCTTGCGTTCGCCGCGCGTGTTTGCTTAATTGGCCCCGAACATGCCGCCCACGCCAAGCCAGAGCGCCGAGGATTACCTCGAACGCATCCACGAACTCATCGAAGGCAAGGGCTACGCGCGCGTCGTGGACATCGCCGAGTCGCTGCAGGTCAAGCAAGCCAGCGTCACCGTCATGGTGCAGAAGCTCGGCGAACTCGGCTACCTCGACTACGAAAAATACCGCGGCCTGCGCCTCACCGACAAGGGCCGCGAAGTCGCCCGCCGCATCCAGAGCCGGCACGCGACGCTGGCGCGCTTTTTTTCGCTGCTCGGCCTCGACGAGCAGACGCAGCGCCTCGACATCGAGGGCATCGAACATCATCTCAGCCCCGCGACGCTCGAATGCCTCGCCGACCTCGCGGAGTATTTTGAAAAAAACCCCGCCGTGCTCGACCGCTTCCAGAAGTCGCGCAAGCGGGCCAAGTCCAACTGAACTTTCCCCATGCCGCGCAAACAAACCACATCCGCCTGCGTGTCATCGCGATTCCAGAAGCTCCTGACTCTCGCGCAGGATGAGGTGCGCCGCACGCTCGACTCGCTTCCGCAACGGTTGCAAGCCGAGGCCAAGGCGCTGCCCGTCACATACGAGCCAAAGCCCGGCGCGGCCCTGCTCGATGACGGCATTGATGAGGACACCCTCGGGCTTTTCGTCGGTGACGAGTTCGCGCACGGGGAATCGGCCGGAGCAGGCTTTCCAGCGCAGATCATCCTCTTCCTCGACAACCTGTGGGACGAAGCCGATCACCATGAGGAATTCTTCCGCGAGGAAGTCCGCATCACGCTGCTGCATGAACTCGGCCACTACCTCGGCCTCGACGAACGCGACCTCGAAGATCGCGGGTTGGATTGATTCAGAGCAAAACGCTCCCGCGTTTCCTGCGCCAACTACGGTTTCATTTCCGCGCCATCCAAAGCCGGGCTGCTCACGGGCGACGCAGGCGGGACGGTCATCGTTCCCGCCGGCCCGGTCAGCGTGATGTTCCCGGAGTAGTTGACTGCAAACTGCCCCCACGTCAACTGGGTGCCCTTAAGCATGTCGGCATGGGAGTCGAGATAGACGATGGCCATCCGCATATTGTGCTTGCCCGGCTGGTCTTGAAAACGGTAGTTGCCGATTTGCAGGCCGTGCGCGGGACCCGGCGGGGTCTGAGCAGGATTGAGCGGGTAGCAGCGGCCCGCCCACCAGCTATCCAGCCATGCGGCGTCACCTTTGCCATCGTTGACATCCACCGCGTCGTCATCCCCACCGCACTCGGCCATGTAGATGCTTGCAGAAGGCTGCGGGAAATCATCCGCCCGCCGAATCACGCCCGTGCCGGTCAACACTCCGAAATAGTTAAACCCGTAGGAAAGAAACCCCGTCACGCTCGGATCCCCGACGATTTGCGTCCCATTGTTGCAGGTTAATCCACGCTTCTTGAGTGGACATACGAACGTCTTTGGCGCGCCAACATAGGAGTTGATCAAGTGAGCGGGCGTGCGCGTCCATTCGCCGCCGCGTGGGCTGCCGGCTCCGGCGATGTCGGTGTAACCGCTGGCACTCCAGCTTTCGGCCGGCACCTTGTTGTCGTTGTCACTGTTGTAAATGCCGATGGCCACCGAGAGTTGGCGCGTGTTGTTCAGGCAGGACGCGCCGCTGGACTTCTTTTTTGCAGAGGCGAGCGCAGGCAACAACAGCCCCGCAAGGATCGCGATGATCGCGATGACGACGAGCAGTTCAATAAGAGTGAAGCCGGCACGGGCCGATCCACATTGCCGCATCTGCAACAGATGGCCGGCTGTTCGCGCACTCGTTTTCATACTTCGGTTGGGTTAGCGTGGTTCAATTCCGTAGCGTTTGCAAAAGGTTTCAAATTCCGCCCGCTCCCCGCCGGATAACCGGGCGACCGCGGACCTGGCTGCGGCCTTCTGCTGGCTTGTGCCGTTGCGGAACGCAATCATCCAGTCGCGAAATTGCCGGTCTTTCGCCCCTGCGGCGCGTTCTTGAGGCGAAACCGAATCATAGACGGACAACTTCATCTCCCCGGCGCCGTTGGCCTTGACCTCGGACTGCACCCGCGGCGGTGGAACAGCGGCTATTCCGCCATCAGACGACGGAGGTGCCGAAGCCGACGGTGGAGCTGCAACGGCGGGCGCGGGCGGGGGTTCCTTTTTGGCGCAGGAAACTAAAAAGGCCACAACCGAAAGACTTGCGACTAAAGTCTTCATCACGCAAAGAATTCACCTGTTTGGGTTTTGCGCTGCAACTACTAATTGTGGATTCCCAATTAGTCCAGCATAAACTACCCGTCCAAAAGGCAAGTTTCGGGCGAATCGGACGCTCGGACGCGGATTGCTACGAAATCCTTCCTTCCATCTGCCCGCGCGTGACGCCGAGCTGGTTGTGCAGCTTGAGTTCGCGCCAGAGCTGCGTGCCCGTAATTTCACCGCGCAGCAAAGCCTGATACCGCGACAGCGTGCGCGCGACTTCCTCCGGCGATTCATTCACGAACTCGACGCGGAACTTACGCACGCCGAGCGCGAGCAGCCGCGCGACGTATTCAGCGCCGGTCTGCGCACGCGCGTTGAACACCGTGTTGCGGCAGCCCGCATCCGCTTTGAGCGGATGCTCCTGCCCCACGCGGTCGCGCAATTTCACATCGTGTTTGTCGCACGGACGGCCGCAGTCGCGGTAGTCCTTGCCGCTCGACAGAAACGCGCAGAACACGCAATGCTCCATGTGAAACATCGGCATGTGCTGGTGGATCGTCACCTCGAACCACTCCGGCGGCGCGGCGCGCAGCAGCGCCTCCAGTTGCGCGAAATTCAAATCGTAGCTCGCCGTGAGCCGCTCCAGGCCGAAGCGCTCGATGAAGTATTCCGCCGTAAGCGGATTCGCCACGTTCAGCGAGAAATCTCCCACGCGGCGACAGTCGGCGAAGAACTTCAAGTGGTCGTAATTGCGAATGAGATACCCGTCCGCCTCGCACGAGCGCACCAGCTTGAGAATCCATTCCTCACCCGGCTTGGTGACGCGCGGTGGGGCGACGAAAAGTTCAGGCGATAAGTGATGGGCGATAGGCAGAAGAGGCGGCCTGTTCTCCTCTCGCCCATTGCCTCTTGCTTCTCGCCTCATCTCGATCGCCTCTCGATATTTCTTCGGATCTTCAAACTCGCAGTAGATCGTGCGAATGCCGGAATGCAGCGCCGCGTCGAGTTGCGCGAGATTGCGAACGAGCACGATCAACTCCTGCGAATCAACCGGCAATGCGATCTTCTGAATCCTGAATTCTGAATCCTGAATCCTGAGTTCCCACCGTTTCGGCTGCGCGCGCTGGGTTTCGAGTTGTGTGACGGCCTCGCGGCGCAGGCGGTTGAGTTCGCTCATCGGCAAAATGACTTTGCCGTCGAGTTGATTGTCCAGCGCGCCCAGTTTGAAGGGCGTGCCGCCGAGCCGACCAAGCTGCTCGCGCAGGAACGCCTCCTCGAGCGGGCGCTTCTCCGCAACGGCCAGCGGCATCGAGGACGCCGCCTGCGCGATATGACCAAGTTCATCGTGCGCAATGATCGTGAGCGGCGTGCCCGCATGACCGTGAACTTCGATCCGCAGCGGCCGCAGGAACTTCGGCGTGTCGCCCTCGAACGTTGTGCGGAGCCGTTTATCCAGTTCAGGGTCGCTCGTCTTCCACACTTTGTCGCCGGCATGCACCTGCGCAAAATCCACCGCGCCGCGCATGAACGTGAGCGCTGCTTCAGAACTTTGAGCTTTGAGCTTTGAACGGTGAACTTCAAAGACGCGCCCGCCCTGCTCTTCCTGCTCAGGATGTCCCGCGTCGAACACCACGCCGTCGCCGGGCTTGAGCGGGCCTTCAAGCCGCACAACGACACGCTCGCGTTCGACCCGCGTGACTTCGCCGAGATACACGCCGCGTTTCTTGCCAAAGCGCGCGTGAACCAACTCCTGATTGTTGATCCCGCGAAACCAGCCCGTGTAAAGCCCGCGCGAAAAGGCCATTTCCAAATCATACTGTCGAGAGTCGAGGGTCGAGGGTCGAACGCCGGGAGGCATCGTCCCATCGCCTCCCGCCTCTGGCCTCTCGCCCAATTCATCCAGCGCCGCGCGATACACGCGCGTGATGCTCGCGACGTATTCGGGCGACTTGAGGCGTCCCTCGATCTTCAGCGACGCGACACCGGCGCGGACGAGTTCAGGCAGCACTTCAAGCCCGGCCAAGTCCTGCGGGCTGAGAAGATAATTGCGATCGCCGAGCGGGACTTGTTTGCCGTCGGAAATCAACTCGTAAGGCATCCGGCACGCCTGCGCGCACTCGCCGCGATTCGCGGAACGCCCGCCAAGCGCTTCGCTCGTGAGGCACTGTCCGCTGTAAGCCACACACAACGCGCCGTGGACGAAAACCTCGATGGGGAATTTCGAGTTTTGAATTTCGAATTGCGAACCAACTGCCGCCGTGCGCTCTCCATTTACAATTCGCAATTCGCAATTCGCAATTTCTCCGATTTCTTTCAACGAACATTCCCGCGCGAGCACGACGAGGTTGCAGCCGAGTTCCTTTGCGAACTCCACGCCCGCCGCGCTCGTGACGGTCATCTGCGTCGAGGCGTGGATCGGGAAATCCCGCGAGAGTTTGCGGATGAGCCGCGCGATGCCCACGTCCTGCACGATGGCGGCGTCCACGCCCGCGGCGATGATGCTGCGCAGATAATGTTCCGCGTCCGCGAGTTCGTCAGCAAAGACGAGCGTGTTGAAGGTCACGTAGCCCTTCAAGCCGCGGCGATGCAGGAACTCCATCAACTGCGGCAAATCGGCCTCGGTAAAGTTGTGCGCGCGCATCCGGGCGTTGAACTTTTCCAAGCCGAAATAAATCGCGTCCGCGCCGTTCTCCACGGCGGCCTTCGCGCACTCCCAGTCGCCCGCGGGCGCGAGCAGTTCGGGTAAATGCGGAATGAATTCCGCATCGGGCGGTGCGATTGCGTTGACGGGCGATTCGCTCATCGAAACAGAACTTATCAGCCTCAGCCTGGCAAACAAAGGTAAGTTTGCGTCTTTGCCTCATTGCGCCTTTGCGTTTAACTCCGGCCCATGCGCGTGCTGATCGTGGGCTGTGGTTACGTCGGGCTGCCGCTCGGGGCGGAGCTGGCGAGGCGCGGCCACGAAGTTTTCGGTGTGCGTCGCTCAACAGGCGGCGAAGCGGAATTGAAGGCGGCCGGCATCAACCCGCTTGTGGCCGACATCACGCAGGCGGGCGAACTTGCGCGACTGCCGGGGCCGTTCGATTGGGTGGTGAACACGGTGTCCTCAACACTCGGCGGCGCGGCGGAATATCGGCAGGTGTATCTGCAAGGAATGAAGAACCTCGTCGAATGGCTTGCGCCAATGCCACCGAAGAAATTTGTCTTCACCAGCAGCACGAGCGTCTATGGACAAAACGACGGTTCAGCCGTGGATGAATCGAGCGCAACGGAGCCGTCCAGCGAAACCAGCCGCGTGCTGGTCGAGACGGAGCGGCGGCTGCTCGATGCCTGGCGTGCGCGCAAGCTCCCCGCGGTTGTGCTGCGCGTTGCAGGCATTTATGGGCCGGAACGCGGGCACTTGTTCCTACAGTATCTCCGCAATGAGGCGCGGCTTTTCGGCGACGGCTTGCGGTTCATCAACATGGTTCATCGCGACGACGTTGCCGGCGCGATCATTGCGGCGTTGGGAAAAGGCGTGCCGGGTGAAGTTTACAACGTCACGGATGACGAGGCGGTGTCGCACCGTGAATTCTTCGCGTGGCTTTCTGCAAGGCTCGGCAAACCGATGCCGCCGGTTGCGACGGAAGCAGAGAACGCCGCGCGCAAACGCGGGTTGACGAACAAGCGCGCGCTGAATGCGAAGCTCAAATCGCTCAGATGGCGGCTGAAGTTCCCGACCTTTCGTGAGGGTTACACGGCGGAGATGACAAGGCTCGGCTTGGTGTGATGGGCTTCAGCCGACGCGGAACGAAATTCTCTTCACCATTTCCTTGCCAAACGCGTTTTGCAGCCTTTCTAAGATTTCCCGGCGACGGTAGCGGACGATTTCATCCAGCCACACGCTGGAGTCCACGCTCACGAACACGGTGCCCTTGTGGATGCCGGTCGGCTGCGCGTGCGCGGTGACGTTCGGATCCATGAGGTTGTTCCAAACCTTGACGATCTCAGCCTCGGCGCGGCGGCGCTCGAGTCCGAGACCCGAGACAACCTGCGGCATCAACGAGGAAATGGCGCGGGCCGAATCCCTGCGCGCGATTTCATGCGGTTCGAGGTCCACGCCGCGCCACTGCGCGAGGACGCGGCGGCGTGCGAAGCGGGATTCAGCCGGGGACATTGCAGGAGCTTTCAGACGAACACACCAGTGGTGGTCACAGAGGCTCAATCACTTCGTCGAGCACCAGAGTGCCGTGCGCGGGGATGTCGTAGTTGCTGGTGATGTTCTGCCCGGTGAGGAAATTATGCACGGGCTTGAGGAAGGTGACGCGAATCTGCGAGTTGTTGTGATTGAGCAGAAAGTAGAGGCGCAGCGTGTCCTTCTCTCGCACGCTGACCTCGACCTGATCGGGCACGCGCAGGAGCGGCGTGATGCCGCAGAGCGGCCGGGCCCAGTTCACGAGGTCAATGTAAAATGCCGGATGGCTCATGGTGCCGACGTAAACCGCCTTGCCGTCGCCGAATTCGTTGATCGTCATTGCTGGTTTGCCGGCGTAGAAGTCCTTCGTGTAGGTCGCGAGCACCTGGCAATCACCCGGCTCGATGATGTCGCACCAGAGGCGCGCGGGATGCAGGTGCGTGGTCTGAAAGCCTGCCTTGAACGCAAGGTGATTTTCCTCGCCCGGCGGCAGCGGGTCGAACTCGCTCACTTCCAGACCGAACACATCCGTGAGTTCCGTCGGAATGCCCGTGGTAGGCACCATGCCATCCGCATCGATCAAGCCCGTGTTGAACGTGGCGAGCAGTGTGCCGCCGTTTTGCACGTAGAGGCGCAAAAGGTCCGCCTCGCCGCCCGCCAGCAACTGCATCGTGGGCACGATGACGAGCTTGTATTTGCTCAAGTCATCGGTCGGCCGCGCAAAGTCCACGGGCACGTTGCGGTCGTGCAGCGCGGAGTGGAAGAGGCTGATGTGCTCGCGGTGATCGTAAAACTTGTTAGGCCGCAACGGCTGGTTGCGCGCCCACTCGCTCGGAAAGCTGTAAAGAATCGCAACCTCCGCGACATACTTCGTGCCCTTGAGCGCCTCGGTCAGCAACGAAATCTCGTCGCCGACCTGTGACACTTCCTGAAACATCCGGTTCTGCGCGCGCCCGTCGTGCGTGAGAACGCCGCCGTAGAATCGCTCTTGCCCGAAGCACGGCGGACGCCAGTAAAAATACAGCACGCCGTTCGCACCGCGGGCCAGTTGCTGATACGTGAACAAGCGTGTGATGCCGGGCCGCACGAGCGAGTTCACCTCGCCCCACGCGACGTGACCGGCTTTCTGCTCCATCACCCAGAAGCCTTCCTCGCCGCCTGGCAGACGCGAACCGGACTTTTTAAGCGAGCGGATGAAATCAATGCTGCATGCCACTTCGCTGGCCTTGGTTGACGCCGATGCGTCGCTGTCCATGCCGACGAAGTCAACGACCTCCGCCATGTCGAAGTAATCAAAGTTCGCCGCGAACGGGCGCAGCGTCGTCGTCGTTGGGATATTTGGCGAAAGCTCGCGCAACAGGTCCGCCTGCATCCGCACGAAGGCCACGCACGTGTCGCTGCTAAATCGCCGCCAGTCCGTGACGAGCGCCGGGTTGTGCGGCGCGGGCGCGGTCATCGGCATCGGCACCTGCGACCAGTCGCTCACGACCTGCCCCCAAAACGCGAGACCGAGGCGCTGGTTGAGCTTCTCGATGGTCTCGTATTTGGCTTGCAACCACGCCTGCCAGTCGCGGTGTGTTCCGGCATTGAAGGAATACTCCGTGCCGTGCCGGCCAATGCCATTGTCAATCTGCCACCCAACGAGCGCGGGATGCTTGCCGAGCGCGGTGCCGAGCGCGCTGACAATTTTCTTGGAGTAATCCCAATAGACGTTGCTGTTGACGGAATAAGCGCGGCGCGTGCCTTCGCGGCGAGGAAGGCCGTTTTCGTCGAGCGGAAGAATTTGCGGATGCTTCTGTGTGAGCCAGATCGGTGGCGCGGCCGTCGGCGTGGCAAGAACGACTTGGATGTTGTGCTTGTGCATCACGTCCATCGCGCGCTGGAGCCAGCCGAAGTCGAATTTGCCCTCCTCGCGTTCACACAAGCCCCACGCGAACTCGCCCATCCGCACCACGTTCAGTCCCGCGTGCGCCATCGCCTCCGCATCCTGTTCCCAGCGCGCCTCGGGCTGCTCCTCCGTGCCGTCGAAGGGAAAAATCCAATGCTCAGGATAATATGCCGCGCCAAGATACATAAACGTGGGTTCCGAAGGGCCGTCCCAAATGGTGAGCAAAGAAGATGCCGAAATGCAAGGGAAATGGCACCCTCTGCCGTTGAAAATGCGCGGCCACCACTCCCGACCTCACGGAATCAGCGGCAACAGCAGGCGATTCGTGCCTGAATCAGGCTGGCGCAGATGATTGGCCAGCGCCGCCGTGTTCATTTGCTGCACGCTCCCGTCGGACAACGCGACATTGCCCGCGTTGGTGTGTATGCTGGCGCTCCACACGGGTGGTAAGTTACTTGCCACGGTGAGCACGGAGCCGTGGAGGTTTGCCGCGTTGGTCATCAAGTTTCGGTCGCCGGCAAGCAACATCTGCGGACGCGTCTCGTCCGCGTCAAGGCCGACGAAGTAGCTGACGGCGCTGTTTTGCTGGAAGCCGAGGCCAAAATTCGGTGCGACGGAATTGCTGCTGAAGTCCACGGCCATGTTGTTTATCCGCTCGCGATCAGATGGACAAGTGAGAATCTTCACCGAGCCAAGCTCGTTGGACATCACTAGAAAGTATAGCCATGCGTCCTTCTCGTTGGCGTATGCCGCGTTGGGAACACTTTTGCCGTCAATCATTCGGTCACGGCTGAAATAGGGATACTTGTCGTCGTTGTCGTTCGAGAATACGCGGAAGGCGAGGTCGATTTGCTTGAGATTACTCCGACATCGCATTTGGGGAGGATGGCACCCTCGACGAGTCAATGGCATCAGCCCATTCATCACAAATCCCGCCATGAATAGCACGATGACGACCACCACCATCACCTCCGTCATCGTCATCGCCTGCTTACCGTTCCAGGTGTGCAGCCGTTTCATTTGCGTCCTCCGGCGTCTGCTTCGGTTCCAATTAGCATCTACGATGCCGACGTGATTTGCGCTTCGCTTCACTCCTTTTTACGCCCACCGCGCGTGAAGTTCACGCAAACGGCGTGAAATTGTTCCAATTCCTGTAGCGGCGCTCTGTGAGCGCCGAGGAACGCAAAGGATTTTCACCATTGCGACGGTCACAGACTGCCGCTACAGCATATCTTTGTGATGAATCTCAGCCGGCACTTTGAACCTTGAACTTTGAACTTTGAACCTTGAACTTCTCGCGCATGAAATTCGCCATCTGCAACGAGACGTTCCAAGGTTGGAAGATTGACGACATTTTCACCTACTGCGCACGCATCGGCTACGACGCCGTCGAGGTCGCGCCGTTCACGCTTGCCAAGCACGTCACGGACATCTCCGCCGCCGAACGCGCGCGCATCCGCGACGCCGCGGCCCACGCGGGCATCGCCATCTCCGGCATCCACTGGGTGCTCGTGCAGACCGAGGGCATGTATCTCACCTCGCCTGACGCCGCGACGCGCGAGCGCACGGCGAAGTATTTCGGCGACCTCGTGGATTTTTGCGCGGACATCGGCGGGCGCAGCATCATCGTTGGCTCGCCGAAGCAGCGGAATCTTTTGCCCGACGTCACGCACGATCAGGCGTGGGCGTGGGCGACTGAAGTTTTCCACCCGTCGGTGAAGCGTGCCGAGGAACGCGGCATCGTCATCTGCTTCGAACCGCTCGCGCCGAGCGAGACGAACTTCGTGAACACCGCCGAGGAAGGCATCCGCTTCGCAAAACAATTCGCCAGCCCGGCGATGAGTGTCATCCTCGATGTGAAGGCGATGTGCTCGATGGGCAAGCCCGTGCCGCAGATCATCCGCGAATCTCGCGGCAACTTCGCCTACTTCCACGCGAACGACGCGAACCTGAAAGGCCCCGGCTTCGGCAGTGTGGACTTCGTGCCCATCGCCGCCGCGCTCAAGGAGGCCGGCTACGACGGCACGGTGTCCGTGGAAGTTTTCAACTACGACGAAGGCCCGGAGGTCATCGCGACGAAGAGCCTGGAGTATCTGAGGAAATGCTTTGTTTGAGCGCGGTCGTGGTGACGAATTTCACTTCGCCACCGGCGCTTCAGCCGCACTTGGCGGGACGACGGGGCATGGAGACGGCTGCGGTTCCTTCCGGCCGGCCAGTTCACTGAAGACAGTGTAAACCACCGGAATCACCAGCAGAGTGAGGAACGTGCTCGTGAGCATCCCGCCGACAACCGCCACGCCCATCGGACGCCGGCTCTCCGCGCCTGCACCGAAGCCGATGGCGATTGGGAGGATACCCGCAATGGTTGCGAAGGCCGTCATCAAAATCGGCCTCAACCGCACGAGGCCGGCCTGATGCATCGCCTCGCGCGCGCTGACGCCTTTCTCGCGCTGCTGGTTCGCGAACTCGACGAGCAGGATTGAATTCTTCGTCACAAGGCCGACGAGCAGCACGAGACCGATGCGGCTGAAGAGGTTGATGTTCATCGCCGGCACGGGATGACCGAGCGCGTGCCCGGCGAAGTTCACAAGCCACAGCGCGCCGAACGCGCCGAACCCCGCCAGCGGCACCGCAAGCATCACAGTGAGCGGATGCACGAGGCTCTCGAACTGCGCCGCGAGCGTCATGTAAACGATGATGAGCGCCAGCCCGATGATGAAAATCGTCTCCGCGCCGGCGTCGAGATACTCGCGCGATTCGCCGGCCCAGTCGTGGAGGAACGACGGCGGCAGATCGTCCTTCAAAACCGCCTCGACGCGTTGTATCGCCGTGCCGAGTGGAACACCGACGAGCGACGCCGAAATCGTCGTGCTGCGAAGACGGTTGTAGTGCTCGATGGCGTTGGGCGCGGCGCCTTCACGGCGAGAGACGAGGGCGTTGAGCTGGATGAGTTTGCCTTCGCGATTGCGGATGTAGAGGCGGTCGAGATCGCTTGGCGTGAGTCGCGACTGCCGCTGAAGCTGCGCGATGACCTCGTATTCCTTGCCGTCGAGTTTGATGCGGCTCAAGTCGAGGCCGCCGAACAAAATCTGCATCGTGCGCGAGATGTCCTCGATGCTCACGCCAAGCGTGGCCGCGCGATTGCGGTCAACGTCGAGGCGCAGTTCCGGCTTCGTCAGCTCGAAGCTGCTCCATGCGTTCAGGAGGAAGCCGGATGCCCGCAGTTTGTTCAGCAAACTTTGCGTGTAGGAGTTGAGCTCGTCGAGGTCTTGAGATTGGATGACGAGTTGGAATGCCGCGCCGAATCCGCGCCCGATAGCCTTCGGAATGGTCGGCACGGCGTTCGCCCCTTCGACGTCGTTCCAGAATTTCATCCGCAGCCCTTCGGGACCATTGACGATTTCCTCGACGCCGCGCTTGCGCATCTCACGGTCCTTGAGGCGCACGAACACGATGCTTTGATTCGCCTGCCCCGGCCCGGTGAGCGCGAACGCCGTCACGCTGCCGAACGCCTCCACTTCGGGCAGACCCTTGAGCATCGCCTCCATCTTGCGCACTTGATGGTCAGTGTATTCGGTGGTTGCGCCTTCCGGCGCGCGGACAAAGCAGAGCAGCCGGCCCTTGTCTTCCTCGGGCAAAAATTCTTCTTCGAGATGTTTGCCGATCCACCAGTTAGGCCCAAGCGAAGCAGCAAGCACGAGTCCAGCGAACACAACGCCCACACCGAGCCGCAGCACCGCAGGCCAGCGTTGGAATGGCCGTGACGCCGCTTCGGCCGTGCGCACACACACTCCGAGCACCGCGCCGTAGATGCGTGTGAAGAATCGCAGCATCGCGTCAAACCAGCGGATGAGGAAAAACTTTTTCCCCTCCTTGTCGTGCTCCTTCAGAATGCGCGACGCCATCATCGGCGAAAGTGACAGCGCCACGAACGCGCTCACTGCCACGCTGCCAGCCACCGCCACGGCGAACTCGATGAAGAGGCGGCCCGTCGCGCTTTTCTGGAACGCCAGCGGCAGGAACACCGCAATGAGCGAAATAGTGATCGCGATGACGGCAAAGGCGATTTCTTCCATGCCCTTGAAGGCCGCGTCCATCGGCTTCATCCCCGCCTCGATGTGGCGATGGATGTTTTCCAAGACGACGATGGCGTCATCCACGACCACGCCGATGGCAAGCACGAGCGCGAGCATGGTGAGGATGTTGATCGAGTAACCGAACCAATTGAGGATCGCGAACGTGCCGATGATGGAGACGGGAATCGCGATGGATGGAATGACCGTCGTGCGGAAGCTGCCGAGGAAAAGCCAGATGAGCAGCACGACCAGCCCGAATGCGAGTCCAAGCGTCAGCCACACTTCGCTGATGGCCTTCGATACGTAGATGGACTCGTCGTAGTTATAGACCATCTCGATGCCTGCGGGCAGCGTCGGTTTGATGCGCTCGACTTCGGCTTTGATGCCGTCGGCCACATCCACCGTATTCGCCTTGGACTGCTTCACGACACCCAAGAAGATGCACGGCTTGCCGTTGTTGCGCGCGATGGTGCGCTCGTTCTCGACGCCGGCGCGCGCCTCGCCGATGTCGCGCAGACGGACAAGTTTCGCGCCCTCGTTGCGGATGACGAGCTGGTTGAACTCATCCGGCGTCTTCATCTCGCCGCGCGTCTGGATGGTCATTTCGCGCTGCAAATTTTCCACGCGACCACTTGGCAGCTCGACGTTCTGCTGGCGAAGCGCGCGGTCCACGTCGAGCACGGTGATCTGGTGCGCGGCCATTTTCTCCGCATCAAGCCACAGGCGCATCGCGAAGCGCTGCTCGCCGCCGATGATGATGGCCGAGACGCCTTTCACCGTCTGGAGACGGTTTTTGATCTGCTTCTCAGCGAGCGTGGTCAGTTCGAGCGGCGTGAAGCGGTCGCTGTTGATGCCGATCCAGATGACGGCCTGCGCGTCGGCCTCCTGCTTGGCCACGATGGGTTCCTTGATCGAGTCGGGGAGCTTGCCGCGCACGCGCGACACGCGGTCACGCACATCCTGCGCCGCCTGGTCAATGTCACGCGCGAGATTGAACTCCACCGTGATGGTGCTGACCTGCTCGCGGCTCTGGCTCGTGAGCGTCTTGATGCCCTCGATGTTGTTGATCTCCTCCTCAAGCCGCTCGGTGACTTCCGTTTCAACAACGCTCGCATTCGCGCCCGGATAAACCGTCGTCACGCTCACGATCGGCGGGTCAATATCCGGCAGCTCGCGCACCGGCAGCCGTGTGAGCCCGATGATGCCAAACAGAACAAGCGCCAGACTCATCATCGAGGCGAGCACGGGACGTTTGATGCTGATGCGGGGAAGAAGCATCGCGGGACGAATCAGTTTGCGGTCGTGGCGGTCGCGGTTGCCGGAGGCTTGGGCGCGTATGGGGAAGTTTCATCCGGCGCAATCGCCTTCACTTTGCCGCCGGGCCGCACTTTTTGCAGGCCCTCGACGATGACTTTCTCACCGCCTTGAAGGCCCTTGGTGATTTCGACGATGCCCGCCAGGCGCACGCCGACGTTTACTGGACGGATTTGCGCGTTCGATTCGCCGTCCACGACAAAGATGCTCGCGCGGTCCGCGCTGAACATCACCGCCGCCTCGGGGATGACGACTGCCTTCTCGCGGATTTGCAGCGCGAGGTCGAGGTTCGCGAACATGCCGGGGCGCAGAACGAGGTCGGGATTCGGCAGGCGCGCCTTCACCAGCGCCGTGCGCGTGGCCGGGTCCACCTGCGGTGCGATGAAATAGACCGTGCCCTTGAAAGTGCGGCCAGGAAACGCGGCAATCTTCACCTCGATGTTCTGGCCGATTTGAAGCTGGCCGAGAAAGCGTTCCGGCACGTTGACTTCGGCTTTCACCGGATTCAAGTCCACGAGCCAGCCGAGCGACGTGCTGTTTTTGTCAATGACCTGGCCCGCGCTGATGTTGCGCGGCCCGGTCACGCCGGCAAACGGCGCGACGATCCGCGTGTCACGGAGCTGGCGGCGCTTCAGCTCGATGGTCGCCTTCTGCTGCTCGAACCTCGCGGACACCTGGTCAAACTCCTGCTGAGAAATTGTCTTGTCCTTGAAGAGCTGCACGCTGCGGTCGTAGTTTGCCTTGCTCAACTTGAAGTCCGCCTCGGACTCGGCGAGTCCCGCCGCGAGCTTCGTGTCGTCGAGCTGGATGAGCAACTGGCCTTTCTCCACGTGCAGGCCCTCGTCGAAATTGATCGTCTGGATGACGCCTTCGATCTCCGACTTAAGCTCGACCATCTCGTTCGCCGCCAGCGTGCCCACGAGCGAAAGTGTCTCGGTCACTGGCTCGATGCGCGCCTCGACTGCGACAACCTGCGTCGGCGGAATTACAGCGGGCCCGCCCGTGTCTTGCTGGGCTTTCTTGCAGCCAACCAGCGCGAGGACGGCGGCGACGAAAAGGAATGTGGCTTGTTTCATCGGGAAATTTCAGTGATTCGCCAAGCGTTTCTTCGCCGCCGCGCCCGCGAGGAACAACCGCACGACGCGCCGCGCCTTCGCACGGTCGAGGCTGTTGGTCGGCTCGACCAGTTCGGACATCACGTGGATGTTCATCAGGCCATAGATGCCGAAGGCGAGTTCGAGGCTGTCAAATTTACGATCGAGCAAACCTTCCGCCTGCCCGCGCTTGAGCAGCGCGTGGACAAACTCGAAGTTGCGCCGGCACTTGCCAAGGTAACGGACTTCCTTCGGGATCTCACCGGGCGCCGCAAACGCCGAGGCAAACGCCAGCCGCATCACCTCGCGATGCAGTCGGAGATGTTCAAACAGCGCGGTCAGAATCTCCTCCAGTTGCCCGTCCAGCGTGCCCGCGCGCGCGGCAGCCTCCTGCATCAGCCGGAAACGCTCGTCATGCACGGAATCAATCAGCGCCTGGAACAAGCCCGCCTTGCTCTGAAAATAATAGTAGAGCACCGGCTTGGTGACGCGGGCAGCGCTCACGATGCCTTGCACGGACGTGCCTGCGTAGCCACGGTCGGCAAATAGCCTGAGGGCCGCGCGCAGGATGCGTTGACGTGTGGCGTTGTCGTTTCGTTCCATCAAAGTTACCGAACGGTAAGTTATCAGGCAAAGCACCGTCAACTGCGGAGTTTAACCCACGGCGCGACCGATTTTCCGGCCGCTTGGCAGTGGGCTATTTGCAAGGTAGGGACGACCTGCTGGTCGTCCGTGGCCGCGCAGCAGCGCGGCCTAACATTCAAATTGCGAGGAAACGATTCAAAGTAGCCCACTACCGTCCGCCATTGAAGGTTGAATAGCGGGACGCTCTCCCCTACTCTGCCCTGTCGCTGTTCGTATCGGGATTGTTTGTTCATGCGCCGCGGCGATTCAGCAACTCACAACAAAACCTATGAAGATTTCCCGCAAGCAGTGGTTCGCAGCCGTCACGTGCGCCGTAGCCGTCTCGTTCACTGGCGCCTGCAAAAAGAACGAGCAACCCGCCTCAACGGGCGGAGGCGCGGCAAATGGCGGTGACACGATCAAGGTTGGCGAATTTGCCTCGCTCACGGGCAAGGAGGCCGCGTTCGGGCAGTCCTCACACAAAGGCACTGTGCTCGCCATCGAGGATCTAAACAAAACCGGCGGCGTGCTCGGCAAGAAACTCGAACTAATTTCAGAAGACAACCGCACCACTGCTGGCGAATCGGCCACCATTGTCCGCAAACTCATTTCGCGCGACAAAGTTGTGGCAGTGCTTGGCGAAGTCGCCTCCGGCCGCTCGCTCGAAGCGGCGCCGATTTGCCAGCAGAACAAGATTCCGATGATTTCGCCGTCGTCCACCAACCCGAAGGTCACCGAGCAAGGCGATTTCATTTTCCGCGTGTGCTTCATTGACCCGTTTCAAGGCCTTGTGATGGCGAAGTTCGCCAAGGACACATTGAAAATTCGGAATGTCGCCGTGCTTAGCGATGTCGGTGCGCCTTACAGCGTCGGACTTGCACAGTTTTTCAAGGAGAAGTTTCTCGCCGACGGCGGCAAGATTGTTTCGGAACAGAAATACAACAGCGGCGACAAGGACTTCAAAGCGCAGCTCACAGCGATGAAGGCCGCGAACCCGGAGGCGATTTTTGTTCCAGGCTATTACACCGAGGCGGGGCTGATCGTGTTGCAGGCGCGGCAGCTCGGCATCACCGCGCCGCTCTTCGGTGGCGACGGCTGGGAGGCGCCGGAGCTGATCCAGATCGGCGGCAAGGCGATGGAAGGCACCTACTACTCGACGCACTTCTCGCCGGAGAGCACCGACCCGGCGGCGCAAAAGTTTGTGAAGGCGTTCAAGCTCCGATGGAACGGCGAAGTCCCCGATGCGATGGCCGCGCTTGGTTATGATTCCGCGCTTGTGCTCGCCGACGCCATCAAGCGCGCCGGCGGCACCGACGGCGCGAAAGTGCGCGACGCGCTCGCCGCGACGAAGGGCTTCGTTGGTGCGACAGGCAAGACGACCCTTGACGCAGATCGTAACGCGACCAAGCCTGCGGTCATCATCAAGGTCGAGGACGGCAAGTTCAAATACGTGCAAACAGTCGAGCCGTAAGCCGCGCGTGGGAGTGGAAACGGGTGAAAAGCGTTTGGCTTCGCCGCGCCTTTCCCGTAAAACGCCCGCGGCACCTTGACCGAGTTCCTTCAACAACTCATCAACGGCCTTTCGCTCGGCGCCATCTACGCGCTGATTGCGCTGGGCTACACGATGGTCTATGGAGTGCTCCGCTTCATCAACTTCGCCCACAGCGACGTGTTCATGGTCGGCGCGTTCGTCGGCTTCTACGCCGTCGAGAAATGGCATTTTCCGCACGCGTCATTCGCCGGCGGCACGCTCATCCTGATCACGGCGATGCTGCTCTGCGCCGCGCTCGGCGTGCTCATCGAGCGGTTTGCATACCGGCCGCTGCGCGGGCGCTCGACGCTCACGGTGCTCATCACAGCCATCGGCGTCTCGCTGCTGTTGCAGAACCTCGGCCAAAAAGTTTTTGGCGCGAATCCGAAGTCTTTTCCGAAACTTTTCCCCGAACACACGTTCAATCTCCACTTCGCTTCATCGCCAGACGCCAGCGCGGCTACGGCTAAGAAGGTTGCGGATTCCATCGCCATCTCGACGGATCAAATCGCCGTGTTCGTCGTTACGCTGCTGCTGCTCGCCATGCTTCAGCACATCGTGATGCGGACAAAGATCGGCACGGCGATGCGCGCGCTCTCGTTCAATCCAGTCGCCGCCTCGCTCGTCGGCATCAACAACGACCTCGTTATTTCCTTCACCTTCGCGCTCGGCTCCGCGCTCGCCGCGGCGGGCGGCATCCTCTACGCGCTGAACTATCCCTCGATTGATCCGCTCATGGGCACGCTGCCGGGACTCAAGGCGTTCGTCGCAGCGGTGCTCGGCGGCATCGGTAACATCCCCGGCGCGGCGCTCGGCGGCGTGCTGATCGGCCTCATCGAGACACTCGTGGTCGGCCTCGGCGGCTCGACGTATCGCGACGCGGTCGCGTTTGCGGTATTGATTTTAATCCTGCTGTTTCGCCCGGCGGGACTGCTCGGCAAACTGGAAACGGAGAAGGTCTGATGCTTCCACGCTCGCAACTCGTGTTGCTCGCCGCACTCGCGGCCAGCCTTGTTGTGTCGCTGTTCTCGGCGAGGATTGACCCCTATTTTCTCGACGTTGCCATCGGCGTCGGCATCAACATCACGCTCGCAGTTAGCCTGAACCTTATCAACGGTTACACGGGACAGTTCTCGCTCGGCCACGCGGGATTCATGGCCGTGGGCGCGTATTCGGCGGCAGTCGTCACGACAAATTTCGGTTCCAAGCTGCTGCCGCTCGTCGGCGGGCAAACGTGGATTTTGTTTCCGCTGGCGTTGCTCGGTGGCGGCTGCCTCGCAGCGCTTGCGGGCCTGCTCGTTGGCGCGCCGTCACTGCGGCTCAAGGGCGATTACCTCGCCATCGTCACGCTCGGCTTCGGCGAAATTATCCGGGTCATCCTGCAAAACGTGGACGCCGTTGGCGCATCGCGCGGCATGATTGGCATTCCCGGCTACACGACGCTGTTTTGGACCTACGGACTCGCTGCGGTGACAGTGTATGTCGTGTGGGCGCTGGTGAACTCGACCTATGGGCGCGGCTTCATCGCCGTGTGCGATGACGAGGTCGCGGCCGAGGCGATGGGCATCAACGCGACGCGCTACAAGATCACCGCGTTCGTGGTCGGCGCGTTTTTCGCGGGCGTGGCGGGCGGAATTTACGCGCACTTCAAGCAGTATCTCTCTCCGTCGGGGTTTGCATTCGACAAATCCATCGAGATCGTCGTGATGGTCATCCTCGGCGGCATGGGCAACAACGTCGGCGTCATCATTGCGGCCGTGCTGCTCACGGTGCTCACCGAGATGCTGCGAAAATTCGGTGACTACCGGATGATCACCTATTCCGCGCTGCTCATCGTGCTGATGCTCACAAGGCCGCAAGGGCTTTTCACCTGGCCGCTGTGGCGGAAAAAATCCGCGTGAACATGGACGCCGCCACGAAGCCAACCCCTTCTGACGCGCTGCTGCGTTTGGAGAAATGCACCATCCGCTTCGGCGGCTTGACGGCGGTGTCGGAACTCGACCTGCACATCGGCGAGCGCGAACTCATCGGCCTCATCGGCCCAAATGGGGCGGGCAAGACGACGGTGTTCAATCTCGTGACGGGAGTTTATCAGCCGACCGAGGGCGACATCCGCTTCGGCGGCTGTTCAATCGTCGGCCGCAAGCCGTATCAGATCACCAGCCACGGCATCGCGCGCACGTTCCAGAATATCCGCCTTTTTCCCAGCTTGAGCGTGCTCGACAACGTGCGCGTCGCGTTCCACCTGCATTTGCAGCACGACGCGGTGCATTCGCTCACGCGCTTCGGCAGCTTCCTTGCCGAGGAGACGCAGATCACCGCACGCGTGGTTGAGTTGCTCGACATCTTCGACCTCGGCAAGCATCGCGACGCACCGGCGAAAAGTTTGCCCTACGGCTCTCAACGCCGGCTCGAAATCGTGCGCGCGCTGGCAACGAAACCCAAACTGCTGCTGCTCGACGAACCGGCCGCCGGCATGAATCCAACGGAGAAGGTCGAGTTGATGAAGCTCATCCGTTTCGTGAAGGACAAGTTCCAGCTTGCAGTGCTGCTCGTGGAGCACGACATGAAAGTTGTCATGGGCATCTGCGAGCGCATCGCCGTGCTGGACTACGGCGTGAAGATCGCCGAGGGCACGGCCAACCAAGTGCAACGCGATCCAAAAGTCATCGAGGCGTATCTGGGCGAAGAGCATTTGAAAACCGAGTGAGCGCGACCCTCGAAATCAAGGACCTGACCGTGAACTACGGCGCGATCACCGCGCTGCACGGCGTGTCGTTTCAAGTGAAGCAAGGCGACATCGTCACGCTCATCGGCGGCAACGGCGCAGGCAAAACGACGACGCTACGCACCGTATCCGGGCTTCTCAAGCCAAAGTCCGGCGAGATTCTTTACGAAGGCCGCAGCGTTCTCGGCGCGAAGTCGCATGAGCTGGTCGCGCGCGGCATCGCGCACGTGCCCGAGGGCCGCATGGTGTTCGCCAACCTCACCGTGGCCGAAAACCTCCAGATGGGCGCGTATCTGCGCCGTGACAAGGACGGCATCGCGAATGACCTCGATTACGTGTCCGGCATTTTCCCGCGGCTGAAGGAACGCGAGACGCAAATCGCCGGGACACTTTCGGGCGGCGAACAGCAGATGCTCGCCATCGGCCGCGCGCTGATGAGCCGGCCCAAATTCCTCATGCTCGACGAGCCGTCGCTCGGCATCGCGCCGCTGCTGGTGAAGACGATCTTTGAGAAGATTGTCGAGATCAACCGCACGCAGGGCATCACGATTTTGCTCGTCGAGCAGAACGCAAACCTCGCGCTCGAAGTGTCGCGCTACGGCTACGTGCTCGAAACGGGACGCGTCATCCTCAGCGACGAATCGAAGGCGCTCCGGCAGAATCCGCAGGTGAAGAGCGCGTATCTCGGCGGATGATTCGATGACACAAAAGAAGCAGGCCCGTTCTCGCGAACGGGCCTGTCTGCTTGCTTGAAGCTGTTGGACTACTTCGCGGCTTCGGCCGTCTTGGCTTCCGCCTCGGGCTTCACGGGAGCGGGGGCCTCGGCGGGCGGCGTGAAGTCCACCCATTCGAGGATGGCCTTGTGCGCGGCGTCGCCCTGGCGCTGGCCGAGCTTGACGATGCGGGTGTAGCCGCCGTTGCGGTCCTTGTAAGTCGGCGCGATGTCCTCGAAAAGGATGCGCACGACGTCTTCATATTTGCGCCAGCGCTCGCGAAGCACCTTGCCAGGACGGCTGGGCTTGCCCTTGAAATGCGAGCGGCTCTGCGAACGCAAGCGCGCGGCGGCGAGCCGGCGCGCATGAAGGGTGTTCTTCTTGCCGAGCGTGACCATTTTCTCCGCGACGGAGCGGGCGGCCTTGGCCTTGGCGAGCGTGGTGGTGATGCGCTTGTGCTTGATGAGGTCGCGCACCATGTTCACGAGCATCGCATTGCGGTGCTCGCCGGTGCGGCCCAGCTTGGCGGTTCGACGAAGGTGACGCATAAGTTCGGACGAGTTAGATTTTCGGCTCTTCCTTCGGGGCGTCAAGCAGGCCGGCCTCGAAGGTCATGCCGAGCGTGAGGCCGAGGGCGGAGAGCTTCTCCTTGATTTCGTTCAAGGACTTCTTGCCGAAGTTGCGATACTTGAGCATCTCCTGCTCGGTCTTCATGGCGAGCTGGCCGACGGTGGTGATGTTCGCGTTGTTGAGGCAGTTGGCGGCGCGGACGGACAGCTCGATCTCGTTCACGCTCATGTTGAGGAGCTTCTTGAGCTTGTTCTTCTCCTCGTCCTGCTTGTCGGCAACTTCCTCGAACTCGATGGCGTTCTTGTCGTAGCCGACAAATACGTCGAGGTGGTGCGAAAGAATCGCGGAGGCCTGCGTGAGCGCGTCCGGCGGCGTGATGCGGCCGTCGGTCCAAATCTCAACGACGAGGCGGTCGTAATCCGTGCGGTTCCCGACGCGCGCGGCCTCGACGCCGTAGCGCACGCGTGTGACGGGCGAGAAGAGCGCGTCAATCGCGATCACGCCGATGGCTTGGTCGAGCTTTTTGTTTTCGTCGGCTGGGCAGAAGCCGCGGCCCTTCTTGACCTCCAGCTCCATGCTGAACTTTTTCTTTTTGTCCAGCGTGCAGATGAGCTGGTCGGGGTTGACGATCTCGACGTTCTGGTTCAGCTCGATGTCGCCGGCGGTGACGGCGCCTTCCTTGTTCACCGAGAGATAGAGCGTCTGCGCGTCGTGCGTGGCGGCCTTGAACTTGATTTTCTTCAGGTTCAGGACGATTTCCGTCACGTCCTCGACGACGCCCTCCACGATGGCGAACTCGTGCTGCGCGCCCTCGATCTTGCAACTCGTGATGGCCGCGCCCTCGAGCGAGCTGAGAAGCACGCGGCGAAGGGAGTTGCCGATGGTGTGGCCGTAGCCGGGTTCAAACGGCTCGGCGATGAACTTGCCGTAGGTTTCGGTGTTCGCCTCGTCTGCGGCGAGGCGCTTGGGTTTCTCGAATGGACTCAGTCGGACTGGCATTTTGTTTCTTTCCACGCGGTTTTAAACTGGCCTGCGGCGTTTCATTCCCGCCGCGCCGCCGGCCCGTATAACCGCATTATGCCCCGAAGGGCGGTTTCACTTAGCGGGAATAAAATTCAACAACAGCCTGCTCGTTGGCGATGGGCTGGATGTCCTCGCGCGAGGGAACACGCATGAGCGTGCCCTTGAGCGCCTCGCGGTCAAACGTCAGCCAGTCCGGCACGGCGCGGCTGACGGTGCTTTCCAGATTCTTCAACACGATCTGCTTCGAGCGCGTGCTGTCCTTGACCTCGACGACGTCGTTCACCTTCACGGCGAAGGACGGGATGCTCACCTTGCGGCCGTTGACCTTGACGTGGCCGTGCGTCACAAGCTGGCGAGCCGCGGGGCGCGTGATCGCAAGACCGAGGTTGTAAACGACACTGTCGAGGCGCGTCTCAAGAATTTGCAGCATGGTCTCGCCGGTGACGCCGCGCTTGCGAAGCGCACGCTCGTAAACGCCGCGGAACTGGCGTTCCATCAGACCGTAATAGTAACGAAGCTTCTGTTTCTCAATCAGGCCGAGACCGTAATCGGTGGTCTTGCGGCGCGACTTGGGGCCATGCATGCCGGGCGGATACGGGCGGCGCTCAAGATACTTCGACGGGCCAAAGATGGCCTGGTTGAAACGTCGGCTAATGCGAAGTCGGGGACCAGTGTAACGAGCCATAGGAAGTGCGGGATGTTCGGATGCGAAACTAGACGCGGCGCTTCTTGCGCGGACGGCAGCCGTTGTGCGGAACAGGCGTGACATCCTTGATGGTGGTGACTTCGAGGCCGATGGCCTGCAACGCGCGGATGGCAGACTCGCGGCCGGAACCGGGACCCTTCACGCGCACCTCGACTTCGCGAAGCCCGTGGGCCATCGCCTGGCGCGCGGCGTCCTGCGCCACCTGCTGCGCGGCGAACGCGGTGCTCTTGCGGGAACCCTTGAAACCAACCCGGCCCGCGCTGGACCAACTGATGATGTTGCCCTGCATGTCGGTGATGGCCACCTGCGTGTTGTTAAACGTCGCAAGGATGGTCGCGATGCCGGTCGTGATGTTCTTCGCGTGCTTGGCCTTGATGATTTTCTTGCCTGCGTTTTCGTCCGCGAGCAACTCGGCTGCGGTCGGCGCGGCAACAGCGGCGGGCGCGGCGGCGTCTGCTGGCTTGGCGGCAGCAGCGCCATCGGCGGGTGCGGCGGCGGCTGCGGCGGCAGCGGGCTTTTCAGCCTTCTTCGCCTTGGCAGGCTTTTCGGCAGCGGGCGCGGCGGCTTTTTCCGCCTGCGCGGCCTCTGCCTTTTTTGGGGCGGGTTTTTTGGGTTCTTCGGCCATGTGCTTGGGAATTGGTTGTTGGCGTTAAATCTTAGTGGATGCCGACCTTGGCGTTCGGGTTGCGCTGCACGCCGACGGTCTTGCGCGGGCCTTTGCGCGTGCGGGCGTTCGTCTGCGTGCGCTGGCCACGGACGGGCAGCCCGCGCATGTGGCGGAGGCCGCGGTAGCACTTGATGGCCTGCAGGCGCTTGAGGTTGAGACCGATCTCGCGGCGAAGGTCGCCTTCGATGACATACTTGCCATCCTGGATCACGTGAACGATCTGCGAGAGCTGGGCCTCGGTCAGATTTTTCGCGCGAACGGACGGGTCAATGCCCGCCTTCTCGAGGATGACCTTCGAGTTGACGGGGCCGATGCCGTAGATGTAGCGGAGCGCGATGTCAATGCGCTTCTCGCTCGGAATGTCCACACCAAGAATGCGTGCCATAATCTGTTAGCCCTGACGTTGTTTGTGGCGCGCGTTGCTGCAGATGACCCGCAGCACGCCCTTGCGCCGGACGATTTTGCAATTTTCGCAAAGTTTTTTTACTGACGCGCGAACTTTCATTTGTCGTTCTTCGTTTGCTCGGTCTCGATCACTGCGCCCTTCGACAAGTCGTAGGGCGACATTTCCACGGTCACTTTCTGCCCGGCTGCAATGCGGACGAACTCCATCCGCAACCGGCCCGACGGGTAGGCAAGCAGCCGGTGGCCGTTGGCCAGCTTCACCCGGCACGTCCGGTTTGCCAGCACTTCTTCCACTATGCCTTCAACCCGGATGGTGTCCGCGCTGGCCATGTCAAAATTTCCGGCTCGCCCTCGGTCACCACGACCGTGTGCTCGCAGTGGGCCGACGGCAGACCGTCCGCCGTCACCACTGTCCAACCGTCTTTCAAAACCTTCACCTGCGCGGCGCCGGCGTTCACCATCGGCTCGATGGCGATCGTCATGCCCGGCTTGAGCTTGGGCGACGATTTGCCCTGCTCAACAAAGTTCGGCACCTGCGGGTCTTCGTGGACGCTGCGGCCCACGCCGTGCCCGACAAACTCGCGCACCACGTTGAAGCCGTGCGCCTCGACGAACTGTTGCACGGCCCGCGAGATGTCAACCACGCGGTTCCCCGCTTTCGCGGCGGAAATTCCTTCATACAACGCCCGCTCGGTCACATCAATCAATTTCTGCGCCAACAGGTCGCATCCGCCGACGGCCACTGTCTTGGCCGTGTCGCCAATGTAGCCGTTCAACCGCACGCCCACATCGAGGCTGATGATGTCGCCGAACTGCACCCGCCGCGGCCCGGCCAGCCCGTGCACCACTTCCTCGTTGACCGAGATGCAGATGTTACACGGATACCGCTTGTAGCCGAGGAACGCGCTGCGCGCCCCGTGCGCCGCAATGCGGCCTGCCGCAAAATCATCAATCTCTTTCGTGCTGATGCCTGGCCGGATGAAGCCCGCGACCTCGTCCAGCACGGTTCCCGCCACCGTGCCGGCGGCGCGGAGGGCTTCGTGCTCACGTTGGTTCGTAATCGTCATCTCAGGCCAAAAGCGCTTTCACGACCGTGTAAAGCTTCGGAAACTCCGACGAAGCATCCACGACCGTCAGCCGTCCGAGCTGCCAGTAGTAGCTCACGAGCGGCTCCGTTTCACGGTCATAAACCGTAAGCCGGCGGCGGACGACTTCTTCGCTGTCATCGCGCCGCTGCACGAGCTTCGTCCGGCATTCGTCGCATTCGCCGTCCACTTTCGGAGGCAGATGCTGGACATGATAGCCGGTGCCGCATTTCGGACAGACGCGCCGGCCGGAAATGCGGCTGACGATTTCGTCCACCGGACAATCCAGCAGCAGCACGGCTTCGGCGCCAATCTGGCGGTCCTTCGCCCATTCATCCAACGCCTTTGCCTGCCCCAGCGTGCGGGGAAACCCGTCGCTGATGAAACCGCTTTCCGGCGGAACCGCGCTCATCCATCGCTGAACCAGATCGAGGACGATCTCGTCGGGCACCAATTCACCGCGTTCAAGGAACGATTGCGCCCGCTGGCCCAAGGCCGAACCGGCGGCCACTTCATCGCGGAGCATCTGCCCCGTCGAGATGTGGCTGTAGCCAAAATCTTTCCTGAGCTGCGCGGCGACCGTCCCTTTGCCCGACCCCGGCGGCCCAAGCAAAATGACGCGCCGCTTCATCTCAGAGCCTGCCTCTCAATCGCGGCCCGCTGCCGCCCTTGCCTGTCTTGAGAAAGCCGTCGTAGTGCCTCATCAGCAGGTGCGACTCCATCATCCGCATCGTGTCCAGCACGACGCCCACGGTGATGAGCACGCTCGTCCCGCCAAAAAACTGCGCCACGTAATAGTTGATGCCCATCGCGCGCGACATAAGCTGCGGAATGATGGCGATGAGCACAAGGAACACCGCGCCGGCGAGCGTGATGCGGTGCATCGTGTTATGAAGAAAGTCGCTCGTCGCCGTGCCAGGCCGCACGCCGGGGATATAGCCACCATACTTTTTCAAGTCGTCGGCGATTTGCAGCTCGTTGAACTGCGTCGCCACCCAGAAGTAGGTGAAGAAAATCACCAGCAACGCGTAAAGGACGATGTGCAGGGCCTGATCCTCCCTGAAATGACGGCTCAGGTCACTGAGCAATTTTACATCAAGCGCGTTGCCGGCATATTGAAGCATCTTCTCAGGGAACATCAGCAGCGCCTGCGCGAAAATGATGGGCATGACGCCGGCGTAGTTCACACGCAACGGCATGAAGTTGCTGCCGCCCTGCACGAGCTTCCGTCCGACTTGGCGCTGCGCATACTGCACGGGAATTTTTCGCTGTGCCTGCGTGACGGCGATGACACCCGCAACGACCGCGAGCAGGAGCAAAATCAGCGCGACACCATGGAAGAGATTGTATTTGCGCTCGATCCCTTCCGGCACGACGAACATTTCCCACACGGCCTGGCCCGTCAGCGGCAGCCGCGCGAGGATGCCGACTGTGATGACGAGCGAGACGCCGTTGCCGATGCCGCGCTCGCTGACCTGTTCGCCAAGCCACATGAGCAGGAGCGTGCCGGTCGTGAGGATGAGCGTCGTCTGGAGGCGATACCACCACATCGCGTCCGTTGTCACGAGACTGCCGGGGAAACTTTCACCAAAAACCTTTTGCGGGTTCTCCCACGCGAGTGACATCACAAGACCCTGCCCAAGACAGAGCAGCACGGTGAGGTAACGCCCGTATTGGATGATCTTCACGCGGCCGCCCTCTTCACGGGCCATCTTACTCAGTTGCGGAATCACGGCGCTGAGGAGCTGGATGATGATCGTCGCGCTGATGTAGGGCATGATGCCCAGCGAGCCGATGGCGCAACGCTCCAGCGCGCCGCCGGTGAACATGCTGTAAAGGCCGAGGAAACCACCGCCGCCGCCCTTGGCTGCCTGCTGCTCGAAGAAGGAGGCAAGCGCCTGCCCGTCCAGGCTCGGAATCGGGCACAGCGACACAAGCCGGCAAATGCCCAAAAGCAGGAGGGTGAAGAAAATGCGCGACTTCAGCTCCGGAATCTTGAAGCAGTTGACGAACGTCGAGAAGATGTTCTTGAGCATGTCGCGGGGCGCGTCCCTTGGGTTGCCCTTACCTGGCCGCGGCGGGCGCGGGCTTGGCGATGACTTCGCAGGCGCCGCCGAGTCCCTCGATGGTCTTGCGCGCCGACGCGCTAAAAGCGTGCGCCACGACCGTGAGTTTCTTCGTCAGCTTGCCCTCGCCAAGAATCTTGATCTTGATGCCATCCTGCCGGCCATTGGCTAGGCCCGTCGCTCGAAGCACTGCCTCGTCCACGCGCGCGCCCTCGTCGAAGCGGTTGAGCGACTCGACGTTGACGGGAACATAGACTGTGGTGAAGCGCGCGTTGTTGAAGCCGCGCTTGGGCAGGCGGCGGATGAGCGGCATCTGGCCGCCCTCGAAGCCGGGGCGGATGGAACTGCCCGAGCGCGCGGTCTGGCCCTTGCCGCCGCGGCCGGAAGTCTTGCCGTGGCCGCTGGATTCACCCTGGCCGAGACGCTTGCGCCGGTGTTTTGCGCCCGGATTGGGCTTAAGATTGTGTAGTCGCATCATAGGTCAAAAATCAGGCTGCGGCTGGAGCGGCGGCACGTTCCGTCCTGTGGCTGAGTTCGACGCCACGGTTGCGCAAAATGTCCTCGCGCAGCCGGAGCCGCTGGAGCGCGCTGAGCGTGGCCTTGGCAACATTCGCCGCGTTCTTCGAACCGAGAGATTTGCTGAGGATGTCCTTTACGCCGGCAGCTTCGAGCACGGCGCGGACCGTCTTGCCCGCGATGATGCCGGTGCCGGGTGAAGCAGGACGGATGAGCACTTTCGCGCCGTCGAAGTGCGCGAACACCTCGTGTGGAATCGTCGGGCCGAGCAACGACACGGTGACCATCCCGCGCTTGGAGACTTCGCCACCCTTTTTGATGGCTTCCGAAACTTCTGCACCCTTGCCGAGACCGAGGCCGACGCGGCCCCGCTTGTCCCCGCTTACCACGAGCGCGCTGAAGCTGAAGCGCCGTCCGCCCTTGACGACCTTGGCGGAGCGGTTGATGTAGATGACCTTTTCAACAAGGTCGCTCATGGGCTGGCCCGTGATGGCGTCAATCTGAGGTTCGCCGCTGCCGCTGCCGGGCGGGCGGCTGCGACGGCCCGGACGCGGGCCACGGCCACCGCCGCGGCCCTCACGGGCAGGGGCGAAAGCTGGTGCTGGAGGAGTGGTTGATTCTTTGGGTTCTGGCACAGTTTTTTCCTGGTTTAGAATTTCAATCCGGCTTCGCGCGCGGCATCCGCCAGCGCCTTGACCTTGCCGTGATAACTCGCGCCGGAACGATCGAACACAACCGTGTTGATGCCCTTGGCCTTCGCGGCCTCGGCGGCGGCCTTGCCAATGACGACGGCGCTCTTGACGTTGGCGGCGAGCTTCTCGCCGACAGGCGCGTCCTTGCCGCGCGTGGACGTGCTCGCGAGAGTCACGCCCTTGGTGTCGTCCACGAACTGCACGTAAATGTGCTGGCCACTGAAGCGCACGCTCATGCGCGGGCGTTCGGATGTGCCGCTCACTTTTTTGCGGATGCGCCAGCGCCGCTTTTGCAGCAACTCGTATTTCTTTTCGATTCTCATTTCTCAATCGCCACGGTCAGGCCGCGGCTCAATTCAGTTCATTACTGGACCGTCTTGCCTTCCTTGCGCACGATGCGCTCGTCGCTGTAACGGACGCCCTTGCCCTTGTAAGGCTCCGGCGGGTAGAAGCTGCGGATGTCCGCGGCGACCTGCCCCACGAGCTGACGGTCAGGGCCTTCGACGGTCAGCTTTGTGTTTTCCTCCACCGTCACCTTGATCTGCGCCGGGATGTCGTAATCAACCGGGTGCGAGTAGCCGAGGCTCAGGCTGAGCTTGTTGCCCGTGACAGCGGCCTTGAACCCAACGCCGTGAATCTCCAGCTTCTTGCTGAAGCCGTCGGCCACGCCCTTGACCATGTTGTTCAGGATGGCGCGTGAGAGGCCGTGCAGCGCCTTTGCCTCCGCGTCGTCTCCCTGACGGGTGACGATGACCTTGCCGGCCTCGACGGCGGCCGTGGTGCGTTTGGGCAGATTGAAGTCGAGTTTGCCCTTGGGGCCTTCGACCTTCACCTTGCTGCCGGCGACCTCGACCTTGACTTTGGCCGGAATCGCGATGGGTTGTTTGCCGATGCGTGACATGGGTGCGGTTCGTTGAAAGTTTTTTTTACCAGACCGTGCAGAGAAGCTCGCCGCCTACATTCTGCCGCTTGGCCTCGGTGCCGGTCATGATGCCGCGCGACGTGGACAGGATGACCGTGCCCATGCCGCTCAACACGCGGGGAACCTCGGTCGCGCCAACGTAACGGCGCAGGCCGGGCTTGCTCACGCGCTTGATCCCCTCGATGACGCCCTTGCGGCCGTGATATTTGAGACGCAACTTGAGCTTCTTAATCTTCGCGCCTTCGACGGCGACCTCGGCGATGTAACCCTCGCGCTTGAGGATGTGGGCGATGTGCTCCTTCATGCGCGAGTGCGGCATCTCGATCGCGGGCAACAACGCCTGGTTGGCGTTGCGGATGCGGGTCAGCATGTCTGCAATGGGGTCAGTCATAGAAATCCTACCAGCTCGCTTTCGTCACGCCGGGAATCAGGCCGTTGAGCGCCAACTCGCGGAACGTCAGGCGCGACACGCCGAACTTTCGGAGAAATCCGCGCCGGCGTCCGCTCACCACACAACGGTTGGTGAGCCGCACCGGGCTGGCGTCCTTCGGCAGCTTGATCAAGGCGGCGTAATTGCCCTTGGCCTTGAGTTCCGCTCGGATCGCGGCGTATTTCTTCACTGTCTCGGCTTTGCGCTTGTCGCGCTCTTTCCAGGATTTTTTTGCCATAAATACCTCTTACTTTTCGGCGAACGGCATTCCCATCAGTTTCAACAGTTCCCGCGCCTCGTCGTCCGTTTCGGAGCTGGTCACGATGGTGATGTCCATGCCCTGATGTCGCTTGATCTTGTCGAGGTCAATCTCCGGGAAAATCGTCTGGTCGGAAACGCCCAGCGAGTAATTCCCACGCCCGTCAAACGAGCGCGGCGAAATGCCACGGAAGTCGCGGATGCGCGGCAGCGCGGCGGCAACGAGCCGGTCGAAAAACTCATACATCGCCTCGCGCCGGAGCGTCACGCAACACCCGATGGGCTGCCCCTTGCGGAGCTTGAAGTTGGCGATGCTCTTGCGGGCCTTGGTGATGACAGGCTTGCGGCCGGTGATGGCCGTCAGGTCGCGCGCGGCATCGTCAACGGCAGTCTTTTCCAGTTCGGCGTTCACGCCCATGTTGATGACGATCTTCTCAAGGCGCGGCACCTGGTGGACGTTCGTGTATTTGCGCGAGGCCATGAGCGCGGGCATCACGGTCTCGGTGTATTTGGTTTGCAGTCGCGGTTTCGGATTCATCGGTCGTGTCCCACGGTTTTTGCCGTGGGCGCTGTTTCAAAAAATTCTTTCAAATAAAAATCAACTTGCCGCCGGCGCGGGCTGCGCGGCCTGGCGCTTCGCGAGGCGCGCGTCAAACTTCGCTGCCAGCATCACGTTCGAGACGTGGACGGTGCCCTCGCGCTCGATGATGGCACCCTGCGGGTGCTGCTGACTCTTGCGCATGTGGCGCTTTATCATCGCCACGCCCTCGACGGAGATGCGCTCCTTGTCGGGGAACACGTGGATGATCTTGCCGCGCTTGCCTTTGCTTGCGCCGGCGATGACGACGACTTCGTCGCCCTTTTTCACATGGAGTCGGTTGCGCATGGCTTCAAATCACTTCGGGGGCCAGGGAAATAATCTTCATGAACTTCAAGTCGCGCAGCTCGCGGGCAATCGGCCCGAAGATGCGCGTGCCGCGCGGCTCGCCGTCTTCGTTGATGATGACGATCGCGTTGCTGTCAAAGCGCAGGTAGGAACCGTCGTTGCGGCGGATGATGTGCCGGGTGCGGACCACCACGGCGTTGCAGACATCGCCCTTCTTCACCTGGCCATCGGGAGCGGCTTCCTTGATGTGCACTTTGATGACCTCGCCGATGTGGCAGTAGCGCTGGTTGGGCCGGGAAATGACGCCGATGGCGGCGGCGCGCTTTGCGCCGGTGTTGTCGGCCACGTCTAGTATGGAACGGATTTGGAGCATAAGTCAGTTCACGCCGCCACCGGGGCGGCGTCTTGATTGCGTTCCACGACTTCCACGAGGCGCCAGCGTTTCAGCTTCGAAACCGGGCGCGTCTCCTCGATGCGAACGCGGTCGCCGACCTTGGCCTCACCCTTCTCGTCGTGGGCGTAGAATTTCTTGAAGGCCGTGACGACCTTCTTGAATTTCGGGTGCGGGAAGCGCCGCTGGACGCGGACGACGATGGTCTTGGTCATCTTGTTGGAGATGACCTCGCCGATGCGCTCTTTGCGGCGGTCTGGACGGATGGCGGTGGTGTCGGACATGGTTACTTCGCGGGGGCCTTGCGGCGCAGGGTTGAGAGTTGCGTTTCGATGCGGGCGATGTCCTTGCGCAACTGGCGGAAGCGCGAGGGTTTTTCAAGCTGGGCCGTGGCCTTCTGGATGCGCAGGTGGAACAGCTCCTGGCGCAGGTCGCGGCCCTTCGCGGTCAACTCGACCGCGGTCAGATCTTTGAGTTCGGACATCTTCATGGTTCGTGGCCGTTACGCGTGGGCGTGACGTGCAATGAAACGGGTTCGGATCGGCAGCTTCGTGGCGGCGAGGCGCAGCGACTCGCGGGCGAGCGCCTCGGGCACGCCGTCAATCTCGAAGAGCATCGTCGCGGGCTTGATGACCGCGACCCAGCTTTCGACGCCGCCCTTGCCGGTGCCCATGCGGACTTCGAGGGGCTTTTTCGTGAATGACTTGTGCGGGAAAATGCGGATCCACATCTTGCCGCGGCGCTTCATGTGGCGGCTGATGGCGACGCGCGCGGCCTCGATCTGCTTGGTATCCATCCAGCAGCGCTCGAGCGCCTGCAGGCCGTATTCGCCGAACGCCACGGTGTTGCAGCGGGTCGCAAGGCCGGCGCGGTTACCGCGCTGCATCTTGCGATACTTCACTCTGGCGGGCATCAATGCCATGGTCGTGTCTCCGTCTTAAAGGTTGTTGTCTTGCGGTTCAGTTTGCCGGCGCGGCCGCGGCTGGCTCCGCGCCCGAAGGAATCTCCACGCTCGTCGGCGCGGCCTTCACGGGTTTGCGGTCGCCTTTGCAAATCCAGCATTTCACTCCGAGTTTGCCGTAGGTGCAGTGCGCCTCGGCGAAGCCGTAGTCAATGTTCGCGCGCAGCGTGTGCAGCGGCACGCGGCCTTCGAGATACTTTTCCACACGGGCGATTTCCGAGCCGCCAAGACGGCCCGCACACCGGATGCGGATGCCTTCGACGCCGGGCAAACCCATCGCCGTCTGCACCGCTTTCTTCATCGCGCGGCGGAAGGATACGCGGCGTTCGAGCTGCATGGCGATGCTCTCGGCCACGAGCTGCGCGTCGGATTCCGGCTGCGAGATTTCCTGAATGTCCACGTAAATTTCCTTGCCCGTCATCTTGCTCAACTCTTCCTTGAGCTTGTCAATTTCCGCGCCCTTGCGTCCGATGACCACGCCGGGCCGCGCGGTGAAAATGGTGATGCGGCAGCGGGTGGCGGCGCGTTCAATCTGGATTTTCGGCACGCTGGCGGACTCGAGCTTCTTCTTAAGGATGTCGCGGATCTTGTGATCCTCGGCGAGGAGCTTGGAGTATTCCTTCTTCTCGGCATACCACTTGGAGCGCCAGTCCTTGTTGACGGCGGTGCGGAGGCCGATTGGGTTGGTTTTTTGTCCCATACGCGTTAGCTGGTGACGGAGTTGTCGGACACGACGATCTTGATGTGGCAGGAGCGCTTGAGAATCGGGCCGGCGGAGCCGCGGGCCTTGGGCGTGAAGCGCCGCAGAGTGCTCGCGGTCTGCGCGACGGCAAGCGCAATGCGCAGCGTCTCGGGCCTGAGGTTGTGGTTGTTCTCCGCGTTGGCGATGGCGCTCTTGAGCGTCTTGGCGACGGCGCGCGCCGACTTGCGGGGGATGACCGCCAGCACGGCCTGCGCGTGCAGCGCGGGCAGCCCCTGAATCTGGCGCACGACCTCGCGCACCTTCTGCGCGGACATGCGGAAATTGCGATAGACAGCCTGGACTTCCATGTTACTTGGCCTCCGCTTTCGCCGTGTGGGCGCCGTGTTTCTTGAACGTGCGCGTGGGCGAGAACTCGCCGAGCTTGTGCCCGACCATGTTTTCGGTGACGAACACCGGGTTGAAAATCTTCCCGTTGTGCACGTTGAACGTCAGCCCCACGAAGTCGGGCGTGATCGTCGAGCGGCGCGACCACGTCTTGATCGGCGTGCGCGAGTTGGCGACCTTGGCCTTCTGGATTTTATCCAGCAGGTGCAGGTCAACGAACGGACCCTTTTTAATCGAACGTCCCATAGTCGGTTACTTGCGTTTCATCGGACGGCCGTCGCGGCGCACGAGAATGAACCGATTCGACCGCCTCTTTTTGTGGCGGGTGCGATAGCCCTTGGCCAGAAGGCCCCAAGGCGAAGTCAACTGCTGCCAGCCGCCGCCGGACTTGGACTTGCCCGCGCCGCCGCCGTTCGGGTGGTCAACGGGGTTGCGGGCGACACCGCGGCTGATGGGCCGGATGCCGAGCCAGCGCGAGCGGCCGGCCTTGCCCAGCACGATGTTCTCATGCTCGATGTGGCCGACCTGGCCGATGGTGGCGAGGCACTTCTCGTGAATGAGCCGGATTTCGCCCGAAGGCAGGCGAACCTGCGCATAGCCACCGTCGCGTGACATGACCGTGGCCGCACCGCCGGCTGCGCGAACAATCTGCGCGCCGCGGCCGGGAATCAGCTCAAGGTTGTGGATGGCCAAGCCGACCGGAATCTTCGCCAGCGGAAGTGTGTTGCCGAGATCAGGCTGCGCGTCCGGACCGGACACAACCTTCGCGCCAACTTGGAGGCCGTTGGGCGCGATGATGTAGCGCTTCTCGCCGTCGGTGTATTGAAGCAGCGCGAGGCGCGCGGAACGGTTTGGATCGTATTCGATGGCGACGACGTTCGCCTCCATGCCGAATTTGTTGCGCTTGAAATCCACGGTGCGGATTTTGCGCTTGTGGCCGCCGCCGATGCCGCGCGCGGTCACGCGGCCTTTGTTGTTGCGGCCGCCGGTCTTCTTCTTGGTGAAGACAAGTTTTCTCTCCGGCTTCGTCTTGGTGATCTCGTCGAACGACGCCGTGGTCAGGTATCGGCGCGATGGCGTGAGAGGTCTGTAAGTCTTGACTGGCATGGTCGTGGTTAGGCGAGGTTGATCTTGTCGCCCTTTTTGAGGGTCACGATGGCCTTCTTCCAATCCGGTTCCTTGCCGGCGTCCTTGCGGTTCTGGCGGCGGGCCTTGCCGCGCACATTCATCGTGTTCACCTTGATGACGGTCACGTTGAAGAGATTTTCCACAGCCTGGCGAATCTGGATTTTGTTCGCGCGCGGGTCGGCCATCAACGTGTATTTGTTGTAGGCTTCAGCCTGGCGCGTCCCCTTTTCAGTGACGCGGACCGTTTTTATGACATCGAAATCGTTCATGGCTTACTTGCGGTTGAGGCGTTCCTCAACCTTTTCAAAAGAGCTGCGGGTGAAGACGAGCTTGTCGCATTTGAGCACTTGATAAGTATTGAGCTTGTCGCTCGTCGTAAGCTCGACGTCCGGCACGTTCCGCGAGGCGATCTCAAGGTTGTGGTCCTCGCCCGCGGCAACAAACAACGCGGTGCCGTCTAGCTGAAGCGACTTCAGCACGCCGATGAACTCCTTCGTCTTGTGCGTCGCAAGCTTGAGGTCGTCGAGAAGGATGATGTCGCCGGCCCGGAGACGCTCGCTCATCGCCTTGCGGAACGCGAGGGCGCGGACGGACTTCGGAACTTTCTTGGTAAAATCACGAGGCTTCGGGCCGAACACAACACCACCGCCGCGCCACAGCGGCGAAGCAAACGAACCGGCACGGGCGCGCCCGGTGCCCTTCTGGCGCCACGGCTTCTTGTTGGTGCCGTTGACATCGCCCACGTTCTTGGTGCAAGCCGTGCCGCTGCGCCGAGCGGCCTGATACGCAACGACATAATCATGCACGGCCTGGTTGCCTTTCCCATCCTCAATGACCGGGAACGTCACATCCAGTTCGCCCTGCGCGTCGCCTTTGAGATTCTTTATGGTGAGCTTCATGGCTTACTTCTTCTTGACCTCGACCTTGGGCGCCTTCGACTTCGTCGGCTGCGTCGCGGCTCTCGGCTTCCAGCCCTTCGGACGTTTTTTTGACTCGCGGATAACGACGTAGTCGCCCTCGCTACCGGGCGTGCAGCCCTTGATGAGGATCAGGTTGTCTTCGGGAATGATCTTGACGACTTCGAGGTTCTGCGTGGTGCGGCGAACCTGTCCCATGTGGCCAGGCATCTTCATGCCGCGCATGACGGTGCCGGGGAAAAGGCGCTGGCCGATCGCGCCGGAGCGGCGGTGCCAGCCCTTCGCGCCGTGCGTGGAATCGCCGCCGCGGAAGCCGTGGCGCTTCACAACGCCCTCGAAGCCGCGGCCCTTGGTGGTGCCGATGGCGTCCACAAAATCACCGGGCGCGAACAAATCCGGTCCGACGATGTCGCCGGGTTTCACGTCCTTGCTGAAATCTCGGAATTCGCGGATGCGCTTCACCGCGACGCCGTTGAATTTCTTGATATGGCCCAGCAGCGGCTTGGTAACGCGCTGTTCCTTCTGGTCGTCGAAGCCGAGCTGCACGGCCTTGTAGCCGTCGGTCTCAACGGTTTTGCACTGAAGCACGCGGTTCGGCCCGGCGAGCACAACGGTGACCGGCACGATCCGGCCCTGCGCGTCGTAAACGCGCGTGTGGCCGAGTTTTTTTCCAAGAAGTCCGACTGGCATAAGTGCTAAATCTTGATGGTGATGTCCACGCCGGCCGGAAGGTTGAGCTTCTTCAGCTCGTCCACGGTTTTGGCGGTGGGGTCGAGGATGTCGAGCAGCCTCTTGTGCGTGCGCTGCTCGAAGGTTTCCTGTGATTTCTTGTCCGCGTGCGGCGAGCGCAACACGGTGAAGCGCTCGATGCGGGTGGGCAGCGGGATCGGCCCCGCGACCTTGGCGCCGGTGCGCTTGACGGTCTCGACGATTTCAGACGCCGACTGGTCAATGACCCGGTGGTCGTAGGCCTTCAGGCGGATGCGAATGCGTTGTGCTGCCATATAAAGAACAAGTTTAGGTTAACTGCGCGGCGCGGCTTTCTTGGCCGCAGAGTCGAGAATGTTTTGCGCGATCTGCGCCGGAACCTGCTCAAAGGTGTGCGGTTCCATCGAATAGCTCGCGCGGCCCTTCGACAGCGAGCGGATCGCCGTCGCGTAGCCGAACATTTCGGCGAGCGGCACGTGGGCGTTGAGAATGGTCTGGCCGCCCTTGGCGTCCACACCGTGAATGATGCCGCGGCGGCGGTTGATGTCGCCGAGCAGGTCGCCTTGATATTCGTCGGGCGTGGTCACTTCGACCTTCATGATCGGCTCGAGCAAAATCGGCGCGGCCTTCTTGAAGGCGTCCTTCATCGCGAAAATGCCGGCCATCTTGAACGCAAGCTCGTTCGAGTCCACCTCGTGGAACGTGCCGTCCACAACCTGCACCTTCACGTCAATGACCTGATAGCCGGCATAGATGCCGCCCTTGATGGCTTCTTCAATGCCGTCAATGACCGCCGGGATGTATTCCTTGGGAATCGCGCCGCCGACGATCTTGTTCTCGATCTCGACGCCCTTGCCTTTTTCGTTCGGCTGGATCTCGACAAAAGCATGGCCGTATTGACCACGTCCGCCGGACTGTCGGATGAACTTGCCTTCACCGTCCGCCGAGCGCGTGATCGTCTCGCGATACGCGATCTGCGGGGCGCCGGAGGTGCACTCGACCTTGAACTCGCGCTTGAGCCGGTCGCAAATGATTTCAAGGTGCAGTTCGCCCATGCCCGCGATAATAAGCTGGCCGGTCTCCTCGTTCGTGAAGCAGCGGAACGTCGGGTCTTCTTCGGCGAGACGTTGCAAGCCCTCGGACATCTTGTCGCGATCCTGTTTCGTCTTCGGCTCGACGGCCATGCTGATGACCGGCTCGGGGAAGGTCGGCGGCTCAAGCGCCACGTCGAAGTCCTCGTCGCACAGCGTGTCGCCGGTCGTGATGTTGCGCAGGCCGACCAGCGCCGCAATGTCGCCCGAATACGCGCATTCAACGTCCTTACGCTCGCTTCCCTGGATGATCATCAGGCGGCTCACCCGCTCGCGCTTGCGCGTGCGCGGGTTGTAAATCATGTCGCCCTTCTTGACCTGGCCCGAATAGACGCGGAAGAACACCAGCTTGCCCGCGTAGGTGTCCGTCCACAGCTTGAACGCGAGCGAACAAAACTTCTTGTTGTCGTCGGTCACCACTTCGACCGTGTTCTCCGTGCCCGGCTCGTGGCCCTCGGCGTTCGGCACATCCAGCGGCGACGGCAGGTAATCCACGACGGAATCAATCAACGGCTGCACGCCTTTCTTCTTGAATGCGCTGCCGCAAAGGACCGGGACAAATTCAAGCTTGCACGTAAGCCGGCGGATGGCGGCCTTGAGCGCCTCAGGCGTGATGGGCTTTTCCTCAAGCACCAGCTCGGCGATGACGTCGTCCTTGTTGGAAACGGCGTCCACGAGTTCGGCAAGTGCCATCGCGGCCTTGTCCTTCAACTCGGCGGGGATTTCCTTCACCTCATACTTGAGGCCCTCGTTGACGACCTCGTCCTCGCCCCACGTGATCGCCTTCTGGTTCACGATGTCAATCACGCCGGCGTATTTGTCCTCCGCGCCGATGGGCAGGTAAATCGGATACGCATACGCATTGAGCTTCTTGCGCATGTCGTTGAGCGCGTTCTCGAAGTTGGCGCCCGTGCGGTCCATCTTGTTGACGAACGCGATGCGCGGCACCTTATACTTCGTAGCTTGGCGCCACACCGTCTCGGACTGCGGTTGCACGCCCGCGACGCCGCAGAACACGGCCACCGCGCCGTCGAGCACGCGCATCGAGCGCTCGACTTCGGCGGTGAAGTCCACGTGGCCCGGCGTGTCAATGATGTTGACGCGGTGCGGGACGGTGGCGAAGGACTTGTAGAGGCCCTCCTCCTTCTTCTGCGTCCAGTAGCACGTGACCGCGGCGGATGTAATGGTGATGCCGCGCTCGCGCTCCTGCTCCATCCAGTCGGTCACCGTGTTGCCATCGTCCACGTCGCCAATCTTGTGGATAAGGCCGGTATAAAAGAGTATGCGCTCGGTCGTCGTCGTCTTGCCCGCGTCAATGTGCGCGGCGATGCCGATGTTGCGCGTCCGTTCCAGCGTGTATTGCCGGCTCGGCGAGTTGACTGTTTTACTTTCCACTGCGGTCATCTAAGTTTCGTTTCCTGCGATAAAAAACGCCCCGTGCTGTTCTCGCCATCGGGGCGTTGCCAAAAAAATCTTCCTACCAGCGGAAGTGCGCGAAGGCCTTGTTGGCCTGTGCCATCTTGTGAACATCGTCGCGCTTGCGGATCGCGTTCCCCTGCCCTGCGTAGGCATCGAGGATTTCCGCGGCGAGGGCGTCCTTCATCGGTTGCCCCTTTCGCGCGTCGGCGAGGTCCACAAGCCAGCGCACCGCGAGGGACACCTGACGGTCGGCCGGGACTTCGAGGGGCACCTGATACGTGGCGCCGCCAACCCGTCGCGGCTTGACTTCCAGACGCGGCTTCGCGTTGTCCACCGCGCGCTGAAGCACGTCCACAGGATTGGTGTTCGGCATCTTCTCGTTCAGCGAATCGAAGGAGCCATAGACGATGCGCTGCGCGGTGTTCTTCTTCCCGCAATTCATCACGGTGCTGATGAGCCGCGCGACGAGCACGCTGTTGAAGCGGCCGTCCGGCGACATCTGGCGTTTGACTGCTTGGCGGCGACGGGACATTGCTTTGTTAAAATCGTTGACTGTCGTTATGCGGCTGCCGGTGCGGCCGCGGGCTTGGCGCCGGCCTTTGGCCGCTTGACGCCATACTTTGAACGGCTCACACGGCGCTTCTCGACGCCGGTCGCGTCGAGCGTGCCGCGGACAATATGGTAGCGGACGCCGGGCAGGTCCTTCACACGGCCGCCGCGCACGAGCACGATCGAGTGCTCCTGCAAGTTGTGCCCCTCATCGGGGATGTAGGCGATGACCTCGAAGCCGTTCGTCAGGCGAACCTTCGCGACCTTGCGCATCGCGGAGTTCGGCTTCTTCGGCGTGCGCGTCATGACCTGCAGGCACACGCCGCGGCGGAACGGCGCGAGTTCCAAGGCGGGCGCCTTGGACTTGTATTTCAATTTGCGCCGGCCCTTGCGGACCAGTTGATTGATTGTCGGCATCGCGGTTTTTCTTGTTTTTCAGCCGTTCCATTCACCTTTCGGGGAAAGGAGCGCAGATATTAGCCGAGTGATTTTCGGTTGCAACAGGTTTTTGGAATTTTTTGCAATTTCGTCCACGCTATCCGGCGAGCGGCTCGGCCTGCGGCTCCTCCGCGGGCTGTTCGACCGGCGGCAATTCCTCAACAAGAGGAATGAGCTTGACATTCCGATGGTTGTCGAAACCCGTGCCGGCCGGGATGATGTGACCCATGATCACATTTTCCTTGAAGCCGCGCAGGCTGTCCTTCTTGCCCATCGTCGCGGCCTCGGTGAGAACGCGCGTGGTGTCCTGGAAACTCGCGGCGCTGAGGAACGAGTCCGTTTCGAGCGACGCCTTCGTGATGCCGAGCAGCACGGGCTGCGCCTCGGCGGGCTTGCCGCCCATTTTGTCAACGCGCTGGTTTTCGTTGTCGAACTCGATCTTGTCAATCTGCTCGCCCCACAGGAACGTGGTGTCGCCCGGCTCGGTGATGCGCACCTTGCGGAGCATCTGGCGGATGATGATCTCGATGTGCTTGTCGTTGATCGTCACACCCTGCAGCCGGTAAACTTCCTGCACTTCATTGACGAGGTGTTCCTGCAGTTCCTGCGTGCCGCAAACCTCAAGAATTTCGTGCGGAACGACCGGCCCTTCCGTGAGCTGCTGGCCCTTCTTCACGAAGTCGCCCTTGAACACGATGACGTGCTTGCCGATGGGGATGAGGTGCTCCTCTTCCGTGCCGGTCTTTGCGTCCTTGATGAGGATGCAGCGCTTGCCGCGCACGGTTGCGCCGAAGTCCACGAGGCCGTCAATCTTGGAAATCTCCGCGGCGTCCTTCGGACGGCGCGCCTCGAAAAGTTCGGCAACGCGCGGCAGACCGCCGGTGATGTCCTTCGTCTTCGTCGTGCGGCGCGGTGTCTTGGCCAGCAGCGTGCCGGCGACGATTTTGTTTCCTTCCTCGACGACGATGTGCGCGCCAGATGGAATCGGATAATTCGCGACCACATCGCCCTTGTCGTTCTCGACGATGATCTGCGGATGCAGGTCTTCCTTGTGGTCAATGACCACCATGGCCTCCTGGGCGGTCGCCTCGTCCACTTCCTGTTTCATCGTGACGCCCTCGATGATGTCGTGGAAACGGATGCGGCCGGATTTCTCCGAGAGAATCGGCACGTTGTAAGGATCCCACTGCACAAAGGTCTCGCCCTTCTTCACCTTGCCACCGTCCTTCACCGTGATGACGGCGCCGATGACGACAGTGTGCTGTTCCAGTTCGCGTCCGTCGTCGCCGAGGACCGAGATGGAGCCGTTTTTGTTGAGCACGATGTTGCTGCCGTCTTCAAGTTCAACAAGGCGCAGTTCATTATATTTGGCTATGCCGTCGAATTTGGATTTGATCTGCGGCTGCTTGAACACCTGCGATGCGGTGCCGCCGATGTGGAACGTGCGCATCGTGAGTTGCGTGCCGGGTTCGCCGATGGACTGCGCGGCGATGATGCCGACGGCCTCGCCAAGTTTCACGTGCTGGCCGGTCGCGAGGTTGCGTCCGTAGCAGGCGATGCAGACGCCCTCTTTGCTTTCGCACGTGAGGACGGAGCGGATTTTCACACGCTCGATGCCGGAGGATTCGATCTTTTTCGCCTTGATCTCATCAATCTCTTCGTTCGCCTTGATGAGCTTGGTTTTCGGATCGTTCGGCGCGGCGATGTCGTCGCACGAGAAACGTCCGATGATGCGCTCGCTTAGCTTCACCACTTCGTCCTCGCCCTCGTAAATCGGCGAAACCCAGATGCCGCTGCTGGTGCCGCAATCGTCCATGCGGATGATCACGTCCTGTGCGACGTCCACGAGCTTGCGCGTCATGTAGCCGGAGTCGGCCGTCTTGAGCGCGGTGTCGGCGAGGCCCTTGCGCGCGCCGTGCGTAGAGATGAAATACTCGAGAACTGTGAGGCCCTCGCGGAAGTTCGAGAGAATCGGCTTCTCGATGATGTCGCCGCTGGGCTTTGCCATGAGGCCGCGCACGCCGGCGAGCTGGCGCACCTGCGCCTTGTTGCCGCGCGCGCCGGAGTCCACCATAAGAAAAACCGGATTGTATTCGCGCTTCTGCTGGTTTTGCTCGAGGGTCTTGAGCATGACGTTGGCAATCTGGTCGGTGCAGTGCGTCCAGATGTCCACGATCTTGTTGTAACGCTCGCCGCTCGTGATGACGCCCTTGCGGTGCTGCTTCTCGACATCGGCGATCTGCTTTTGGGCCGTCTCGATCTCGCGAGTCTTCTCCGCCGGAATGATCATGTCATCAATGCCGATGGACACGCCGGCCCTTGTGGCTTCGCGGAAGCCAAGCTCCTTCAAACGGTCGAGCATCACCACGGTTTTCTCGTGGCCGCAGTGCTTGTAACAGTTCCAGATAAGGTCGCCGATCTGCGATTTCTTCACCGCAAAGTTTGCGAAACCCATCTCCGCCGGCCATATCTCGCTGAAGATGACGCGCCCCACGGTGGTCTCGATGGTTTTCGCCTCGGCATTTCCATAAACGGTCTTCTTGCCGAAGTCGGGGTTGGCGATGCGGATGCGATCGTGCGTGCGCACGTCGCCCTCCATGTGCGCGAAGACGACCTCGTCCTTCGAGCCGAAGAGATAGAGGCGCGCGTCGGTCTTCTTGGCGCGCGGCTCGGCAGTGAGGTAGTAGCAACCGAGCGTGATGTCCTGCGTCGGCGTCATGATCGGCTTGCCGCTCGACGGGTTGAAGATGTTCAGCGGCGCCATCATGAGAAGGCGCGCTTCCATCTGGGCCTCGACAGACAACGGCACGTGAACGGCCATCTGGTCGCCGTCGAAGTCCGCGTTGTAAGCAGTGCAGACGAGCGGATGAATGCGGATCGCCTCGCCCTCGATGAGAACCGGCTCGAACGCCTGAATCGAAAGGCGGTGCAGCGTCGGCGCGCGGTTGAGCAGCACGGGATGGCCGCGCGTGACCTCTTCGAGAATGTCCCACACGACCTTTTCCTGGCGCTCGATCATCTTCTTGGCCGAACGGACGGTGTGAACGTAGCCCTGCTCCTTCAAGCGGCGGATGATGAACGGCTCGAAGAGGACGAGCGCCATCTTCTTCGGCAGACCACATTGGTTCAGTTTCAATTCCGGCCCGATGACAATCACCGAGCGGCCCGAATAATCCACGCGCTTGCCGAGCAGGTTCTGGCGGAAACGTCCGCTCTTGCCCTTGAGCATGTCGCTCAATGATTTCAGCGGGCGGTTGCCGGCGCCGGTGACGGCGCGACCGTGACGGCCGTTGTCGAACAGCGCGTCCACCGCTTCCTGCAACATGCGCTTCTCGTTGCGGATGATGACTTCAGGAGTCTTAAGCGAGAGCAAGTTCTTCAACCGGTTGTTGCGGTTGATGACGCGGCGGTAGAGATCGTTCAAGTCGGACGTCGCAAAACGGCCGCCTTCGAGCGGCACGAGCGGACGCAGGTCCGGCGGGATCACCGGCAGCACCGTGAGGATCATCCACTCGGGACGCGTCTTCGAGGACAGGAAGCCCTGGTGCAGCTTGATGCGCTTGGCGAGCTTCTTGCGGATTTGCTTGGACTTCGTTTCCGTCATCGCCTGCTGAAGCTCCTCGACGGTCTTCTGCAACTCGACCTTGGCGAGCGCCTCACGCACCGCCTCGGCGCCCATCTTTGCGGAAAAGGCGTCCGTGCCGTAGGTCTCGCGGGCCTCGCGATACTCGTGCTCGCTGAGAAGCTGGTGCAGCTTGAGCGGCGTGTTGCCGGGATCAATGACGAGGTAATCCTCGTAGTAAATGACGCGCTCCAGGTTGCGCGCGGTCATGTCCAGCACGAGGCCGAGGCGCGACGGCATGCACTTGAAGAACCAGATGTGTGACACTGGCACGGCCAGCTCGATGTGGCCCATGCGCTCGCGGCGGACGCGGGCAAGCGTGACTTCGACGCCGCAGCGGTCGCAGACGACGCCGCGATGCTTGATGCGCTTGTATTTCCCGCAGGAGCATTCCCAGTCCTTGACCGGGCCGAAAATGCGTTCGCAGAAAAGGCCGCCTTTTTCCGGCTTGAACGTGCGGTAGTTGATGGTCTCGGGATTTTTCACCTCGCCCTTGGACCAGGCCCGGATGGACTCGGGGCTGGCGACGGTGATGCCAACGTAGTCAACGAGGTTGACCTTGTCGGTGAGGCCGAGCATTTCGCGCGCGGTTTCCTTCGTGTTTGTCATAGGATGCGTCGTTTTGAGTTTCGCCAGAATTTCGTTAGTTGCCGAGCGCGGCCAGCGTGGCCGGCGCCTGTGAGGGTTGGTCGGCCGGATTCGTGTAGCCGACGGAAACGTTGAGGCCGAGCGACTGCATTTCCTTCACGAGCACGTTGAAGGACTCGGGCACGCCGGCCTCGAGCGCGTTGTCGCCCTTGACGATGCTCTCGTAGATGCGCGTGCGGCCCGCGACGTCATCGGACTTGACGGTGAGCAATTCCTGCAATGTGTAGGCCGCGCCGTAAGCTTCCATGGCCCACACTTCCATTTCGCCGAAGCGCTGGCCGCCGTATTGCGCCTTGCCGCCGAGCGGCTGCTGCGTGACGAGCGAGTAAGGCCCGACCGCGCGCGCGTGAATCTTGTCCGCGACCAAGTGACCGAGCTTCATCATGTAAATGAAACCGACGACGACTTCCTGATCGAACATGTCGCCAGAGCGGCCGTCGTAAAGGTGCGTCTTGCCATGCTCGCCGATGAGCGGCTTGTGGCCGTCCTTCTTCTGCAACTCGCCGGCCTCCTTGAGGTAGCCGCGGATGTCCTTCTCCTTGATGCCGTCAAAGACGGGCGTGGAGAATTTCAAGCCGAGCAACCGCGCCGCCCAGCCGAGGTGCGTCTCGAGCAACTGGCCCACGTTCATGCGCGAAGGCACGCCGAGCGGGTTGAGCACGATGTCCACCGGCGTGCCGTCCGCGAGGAACGGCAGGTCGGCTTCGGCAACGATCTTGGCGACAACGCCCTTGTTGCCGTGGCGTCCGGCCATCTTGTCACCAACAGAGAGCTTGCGCTTGCTGGCGATATAGACTTTGACGGATTTGATGACGCCCACGTCCACTTCATCACCGGCCTCGACGCGTTCCATTTCCTCGTCGTGCGCCATCTGGAGGTCGTCGAACTTCTTTTTGAAGTTGCCGATGATCTCGTTGATCTTGTTGCGGATTGGCGAGGGATCAATCTCGATGCGGTCATACACGCCCGCGAGCTTGCGCAGGAGTGTCTTGGTGATCTTGCGGTTGGCCGGGATGATGATTTCGCCGGTCTCGCTGTTGACGACATCGAGGGGGATTTTTTCGCCGAGCAGGATGTTTGAGAGCGCCTCGGTGAGCTGCTCGCGGAGCGTCTCAATTTTCTGCCTGTGCTCTTCGAGCGCGGCCTTCGACGCCTTGCGGGCCTCCTTGTCGGCGCCTTTGCCTGTCATTTCGCCGGCCTTCTTGGCCGTGACTTTCACGTCCATGACGATGCCGTAGGTGCCGGAGGGAACCTTGAGCGACGTGTCCTTCACGTCCGCGGCTTTCTCGCCGAAAATCGCACGGAGCAAACGCTCTTCGGGCGCGAGTTCCGTCTCGGACTTCGGCGTGATCTTGCCAACGAGGATGTCGCCGGGCTTGACCTCCGCGCCGGCGCGGATGACGCCGTCGGGGCCGAGGTTCTTGAGCGCTTCCTCGCCGAGGTTCGGGATGTCGCGGGTGATTTCTTCGGGTCCAAGTTTCGTGTCGCGCGCAGCGACCTCGAACTCGTCAATGTGAATGCTCGTGAACACGTCCTCCTTCACGATGCGCTCACTGATGAGGATGGCGTCCTCGAAGTTGTAGCCGTTCCACGGCATGAACGCGACGAGCACGTTGCGGCCAAGCGCCAGCTCGCCGCCCTGCGTGCAGGGGCCGTCCGCGAGGATCTGCCCCTTCTTCACCGTGTCGCCACGGCTGACGAGCGCCTTCTGATTGATGCATGTGGCCGCGTTCGAGCGCATGAACTTGCGCAGGCGATAGACCCACACGCCTTCCTCGGGCGCGTGCTTGATCTTCTTCTTCGTCTCGGGAAGTTTGCCGTCCTTCGTGATGATGATGAAGTCGCCGGTGACGCTGGCGACCTTGCCGGCCTCGGTGGCGACGAGCACGGCCTGCGAGTCGCGCGCGACGCGCTCCTCCAGCCCGGTCGCAACGAACGGCGCCTCCGTGACCAAGAGCGGCACGGCCTGACGCTGCATGTTCGAGCCCATGAGCGCGCGGTTCGCGTCGTCGTGCTCGAGGAACGGAATCAAACCTGCGGCGACGGACACGAGCTGCTTCGGCGACACGTCCATGTAGTTCACGCGCGCCGGCTCGACATCAATGAAGTCGCCCTTGCAGCGGCAGAGAACGCGGTCGGAGGTGTAATGGCCCTTCGCGTCAATGACCGCGTTGGCCTGCGCGATGATGAAGCCTTCCTCGCGGTCACCCGTGAGGTAGTCGAGTTGCTCGGTCACACGGCCGTTGATGACCTTGCGATACGGTGTCTCGATGAAACCGAACTCGTTCACGCGCGCGAACGTCGCGAGCGAGGCGATGAGACCGATGTTCGGGCCTTCCGGCGTTTCAATCGGGCAGATGCGGCCGTAGTGCGACGGATGCACGTCGCGCACCTCGAAGCCCGCGCGGTCGCGGCTCAAGCCCCCAGGTCCGAGCGCGGAGAGGCGGCGCTTGTGCGTCAGCTCGGCCAGCGGATTGATCTGGTCCATGAACTGCGAGAGTTGCGACCGGCCGAAGAAATCACGCACGACGGCGGAGAGCGCCTTCGGGTTGATGAGCTTCGCCGGCATCATCGTCTCGACGTCCTGATCGAAGAGCGTCATGCGCTCCTTGACGAGGCGCTCGGTGCGGGCGAGGCCGACGCGGCACTGGTTGGCGAGCAGTTCGCCAACGGTGCGGATGCGGCGACTGCCGAGGTGGTCAATGTCATCCACGCTGCCTTCGCCGCGCTTGAGCTTGAGCAGATACTTCGTTGCCGCTACGAGGTCGGCCTTTGTGAGGATGCGCGAGTCGTTCTTGTCGTCGAAGTTGAGCTTCTGGTTGATCTTGTAACGGCCCACGCGGCCGAGGTCGTAACGCTTCGCGTCGAAAAAGAGCCGCTTGATGAGCGCCTTGGCGTTCGCGGGCGTCGGCGGGTCGCCGGGACGGAGGCGGCGGTAGATGTCCTTGAGGGCCTCGTCCATGTTCTTGGTCGGGTCCTTCTTGAGGCACTTGACGATGATGCCGTCGTCAACGGAAGTGTCCACGACATGGAACTTGGTCACGCCTGCGTCTGCGATCTGCTTGACCGTCGCCTTGGAGAGCGGCTCGAAAGCGCGCGCGATGACGATGCCGGTCGCGGCATCCACGAGGTCCTGCGTGAGAACTTTGTTCTGGATGTCGTCGAGCTTGTCGGCTTCCTTCACCGTGAGGTCCTCGATGTCGTAGAAGAGCTTGATGATTTCCTCGTCGGTGCCGACGGTCGTGCCGTCCATCTTCGAGGTTTTCTCGCCCTTCACCTCGAAGTCGAGGAACTTGAGCGCGCGGAAGAAAGTCGTCGTCAAAAATTTCCGGCGGCGCTTCTTGCGGTCGAGATAGATGTAAAGCAGGTCACTCGTGTCAAACTGCGCCTCATACCACGAGCCGCGGTCGGGGATGATGCGGAAGGAGTGCAGCACCTTGCCATTCGGGTGCGTGGTGGCCTCGAAGGCGAGGCCGGGCGAGCGGTGGAGCTGGCTGACGATGACGCGCTCGGCGCCGTTGATGACGAACGTGCCCTGTGGTGTCATGAGCGGCAGTTCGCCCATGAAAACCGTCTCGCTCTTGGCGCCGCGCGTCTCCTCCTCGAGCTTGAACTCGACGTGGAGCGGCGCGCCGTAGGTGAGTCCTTCGCGCAGGCATTCGAGCCAGTCGAGCTTGGACTCACCGATCCGGTAATTGTCATACCGGAGCTTCGTCTTCCCGTCGTAGCTCTCAATCGGGAACACTTCCTTGAACACGGCTTCCAGTCCCATGTTCTTGCGCTTCTTCGGATCGCAATCCGCCTGGAGAAATTCACGATATGAATTGACCTGAATCTCGATCAGATCAGGCGGCGCGATGACTTCCTCGATTTTTCCGAAGTTTTTGCGTTCAGCGGCTCGGTTTGGCATTTTTACCTTCCGGGTTGGCCCCGCCTTGCGGCAGGGCCGTTTTTGTTTTCACTAGACGACACAAGGCAAAACTCCCGCATCCGCAGGAGCCCTGCCTCAATCACTTAAATTCAATTGGCTCGGACGTAAACTGACGTTGTCAGGTTCTTAATTATGTTTCGCAGAAAAAATCATGCATTCCGCGACGCCACCGGAGCAGCGGGCACCTCGCCCGCCGCCCCGTGGCGGCAAACGGGTTACTTAAGCTCGACCTTGGCGCCGGCATCCTCAAGTTTCTTCTTGGCGGCGTCCGAGTCGGCCTTGTTCGCGCCCTCGAGCACGGGCTTGGGAGCACCTTCGACAAGCGCCTTGGCTTCCGCGAGGCCCAGACCGGGCTTCACTTCACGGACAACCTTGATGACGGCGATCTTCTTGTCCGCAGGGGCGGAAACCAGGATCACGTCGAACGCGGTCTTGGCTTCGACAGGTGCGGCAGCGGCTCCACCTGCGGGAGCGCCTGCGGCGGCAACGGCCACCGGAGCGGCGGCGGTGACGCCCCATTTGCCTTCGAGCTGCTTCACGAGGTCGGCGGTCTCCAGGACCGTCAGCTTGCTCAGTTCTTCAACGATTTGTGCGATGTCTGCCATGTTTGCCTTTCAGTCTCGTCGCCGCCGGAGCCCCGGAGGATTTCAGCCCGCAGCCGCGGGCCGACGATTTACTTTTGTGTGTTGTGTTGTTGTTGCGTCCAGCTCCGCAGACACGCGGGGCTGAAATCTGTTCAATTCCGCTCAGGCGGCCGGTTTGCCTTCCTTCTCGACGCGGGCCTGAAGCACGCGCGCGAGCTGGCTGGCGGGCGTGTTGAGCAGCACGACGAGTTTGGTTTGCGGTGCCTTGAGCACGCCAAGCAGCTTGGAGCGCAGCACCTCGATGGACGGCAGGTCCGCGAGGGCCTTGATGTCGGCGGCTTCGAGCCGCTTGCTGTTCAGGTAGCCGAACTTTGTCTTGGGCTTCTCGAACTCGGCCTGGAAATTCTTGAGCGTCTTGGCCGCGGCGGAGACATCCTTCTGGCCGGTGACGACCGCGACCTGACCCGCGAGCGAGCCGTTCAGCTCGGCAACGCCGGCTTCCTTTGCTGCGATGCGGAAGATGGAGTTCTTGACGACGTGAACTTCGGCGCCGGCCTTGAGCAGGCGTTTCCGCAGCTCGGTGAACTGCATGACGTTCAGGCCGGTGTATTCGACGACGATGAAAAACGGCGAGGCGTTGAGCCGCGCGGCGTATTCGGTGGTGATGAGTTTCTTTTCAGCGCGCATGGTGTGTGGGCGTTGGTGGTTTAGTGTGCGGTCGCCTGGAATTCGCGCAGGTCAATGCGCACGCCGGGACTCATGGTCGCGGAAATCGTCACGTTCTCGATGAAGTGCCCCTTCACGCCAGCGGGTCGCGCCTTGTGGACGGTCTCGATGACGGCGCGGGCGTTTTCCTCAAGCTGCTGTGGCGTGAAGCTGGCCTTGCCGACGACGACGTGGACGTTGCCGCCCTTGTCGGTCTTGAACTCGACGCGGCCGGCCTTGACTTCGCGGACGGCCTTGCCGGTGTCGTCGGTCACGGTGCCGGTCTTCGGGTTGGGCATGAGGCCGCGCGGGCCGAGCACCTTGCCGAGTTTGCGGACTTCGCTCATCGCTTCGGTCGTGGCGATGGCAACATCAAATTCCGCCCAGCCTTCGGTGCATTTCTTGATCATGTCCTCGAAGCCGACGTATTCGGCGCCGGCGGCGCGGGCGGCCTCGGCGGCATCGCCGGGCTTTGCAAAAACCAGGACGCGCACGACCTTGCCGCTGCCGTGCGGAAGCGGGACGGTGCCGCGGATCATCTGGTCGCTCTGCTTGGGATCAATGCCCAGCTTGAACGAGAGGTCCACGGTCTCGACGAACTTCGCCTTCGGGAATTTGCCGAGAAGCTCAACGGCCTGGTTCAATGTGTAGAGCTTCAGGCGGTCAAGCCCTTCAATGCCCTTTCTCCAACGCTTGCTGTGTTTGTGTGCCATGTGTGTTTGGTGCGGTGCCAGCGGACTTTGTTCAAGCCCTCCCGCGTTTTGGTTTAACTTTCGACTTCGATGCCCATGTTGCGGGCGGTTCCGCAGATGATGCGGAAAGCGGCCTCGTCGTTCGTCGCGTTGAGGTCTTTCATTTTCGTCTTCACAATGTCCATGACCTGCTTGCGTGTGACCTTGCCGACTTTTTCCTTGTTCGGCGTCTTGGCGCCCGACGCGATGCCGGCAGCCTTCTTGAGGAGCACGGACGCGGGCGGCGACTTGGTGATGAATGTGAAGGACTTGTCCTGATAGACGGTGATGATGACCGGGATGATGAGGCCGGCCTGGTCCTTCGTCGCGGCGTTGAACTCCTTGCAGAAGCCCATGATGTTGACGCCGTGCTGGCCGAGCGCGGGGCCGACGGGCGGCGCAGGGTTCGCCTGTCCGGCGGGGATCTGCAACTTGATTTGTCCGGTGACTTTCTTTGCCATAAAATTCGTTTCAGTTTCGGCTACGCTTTTTCCACCTGCCAGTATTCGAGTTCGACGGGCGTGTTGCGGCCGAAAATGTTCACGGTGACCTTGAGCTTGCCGCGTTCCGGCTCGATTTCCTCGATGACACCGCTGAAGTTCAGGAACGGCCCGTCGTTGATCTTGATGGTCTCGCCAACCTCGAAGTTGACCTTCGGCTTCTCCGTGTCCTCGGACTCGGAGATCTGGTCCTTGATGACCGCGATCTCATCGGGCGCGACGGACACGGGCCGCTCGCCGCCAACGAAGCCGATGATGCCCTGTGTCTCGCGGATGAAATACCACGGCTTCTCCATCACGCGGCGGTTCTCGTCGAGCAGCACCATGTCAATATAGACATAGCCCGGATGCAGTTTGCGCGTGCTGACGGACTTCTTGCCGCCGCGCACCTCGACGACCTTTTCCATCGGGACGAGGACTTCCTTGATGAATTCCTGCATCTCTTCGGCCTTCATGCGCTTCTCGATGCTGTCCTTGACCTTCAGCTCCTGGCCGGACAGCGTGTGGATGGCGAACCATTGGCTCTGCATAAAGGTTTCGGGTTGGGCTAGACGCGGAGAAACTTGAGCAACATGGAGACGCCGAAGTCCACCAGCACGGTGAACCCGCCGAGCAACAACGCGGACACAAGCACGACCATCGTGGAGCCTTTCAACTCGTCGAACGTGGGCCACGTGCATTTCTTCAACTCAACCTGAGTGTCCTGCACGTAGGCGGTGAAGCGCAGCAAGTGGCCTTTCTGCCACAAATAAACGAAGATGCCGGCGATGACCGCCAGTGCGATGATGCTGCCTGTATTCATGTCGTCTCTGTCTTTGGCGGAGGGGGGGGGATTCGAACCCCCGAGGGCCTTGCGACCCTAACGGTTTTCAAGACCGCCGCATTCGACCGCTCTGCCACCCCTCCGGTGGCTGCGGAACTGGCACGGCGTGAGGGACTCGAACCCCCAACCAACGGTTTTGGAGACCGCTACTCTACCAATTGAGCTAACGCCGTATTCCGTCATAAACTTCACTGCGTTTCTCGTTCGTTTGTTTCGTTTGCTTTAGACGGAAAATGGGAGGCGGGGCCTGCGCCCCGCGCTCCCGTGAATTGTCTCTCGCTGCTAGGCGATGACTTCGCTCACGCGGCCCGCGCCGATCGTGCGGCCGCCTTCGCGGATGGCGAAGCGCTGGCCCTTCTCCATCGCGATGGGCGCGATCAGTTCGATGTCCACCGAGACGTTGTCGCCCGGCATCACCATTTCAACCCCTGTTGGCAGCGTGACGTTGCCCGTCACGTCCGAGGTGCGGAAGTAAAACTGTGGCCGATACTTGTTGAAGAACGGCGTGTGGCGGCCACCCTCGTCCTTGGTCAGGACATAGACTTCGGCCTTGAACTTCGTGTGCGGCTTGATCGAGCCGGGCTTGGCGAGCACCATGCCGCGCTCGACTTCTTCTTTCTTGATGCCGCGGAGCAGCACGCCGACGTTGTCGCCCGCCTGCGCGGAGTCGAGGAGCTTGCGGAACATTTCAATGTCGGTCGCCACGGTCTTGCGCGTGTCCTTGAGGCCGACGATCTCGACTTCTTCCATCTTCTTGAGCAAACCGCGCTCGACACGGCCGGTCACCACGGTGCCACGGCCTTCAATGTTGAACACGTCCTCCATGCACATGAGGAACGGCTTGTCCACTTCACGCACGGGCTCGGGGATGAACGTGTCAACCGCCGTGAGCAAATCCTGAATGGACTTCTCGCCGTCGGGCTTGCCCGCGAGCGCCGCCGCGGAGCTGCCGCGGATGATCGGCGTCTTGTCGCCGGGGAACTGATACTTGTTGAGCAGGTCGCGGATTTCCATCTCGACGAGGTCGAGCAGCTCCGGATCATCAACGAGGTCAATCTTGTTCAGGTAAACCACGATGGCCGGCACGCCGACCTGGCGGGCCAGGAGAATGTGCTCGCGGGTCTGCGGCATCGGGCCGTCCGCAGCGCTGACGACGAGGATCGCGCCGTCCATCTGCGCGGCACCGGTGATCATGTTCTTCACGTAGTCGGCGTGGCCGGGGCAGTCCACGTGCGCGTAATGACGCTTTTCGCTCTCGTATTCGACGTGCGACGCGGCGATGGTCACGGTTTTGTTTTCGTCGCGGACCGTGCCGCCCTTTGTAATTTCAGCGTAGGAAATTTGTTTCGCCAGATTGCGGCGCGCCTGAGTGGCGACGATCGCAGCCGTGAGCGTGGACTTGCCATGGTCAACGTGGCCGATGGTGCCGACGTTGACGTGAGGTTTCGTGCGTTGGAATGCTTCTTTTGCCATTGCGTTGTCGTGTTTAGGTTGTCGTTTCTAACAGTTCAAAATGGAGCCCATGATCAGGATTGAACTGATGACCTCGTCCTTACCAAGGACGTGCTCTACCAACTGAGCTACATGGGCACGCGCTCATAAGCGCTTCAATCCTGCCGCCCTTCAAAGTGAAAAAAAAACCATCGCCCGCTTTCCTTGCCCTTCTCAGCAGCGGGCTGATGTGTTTTATTCGCTTCTTACTGCGCTCGAATTGAGGGTAAAAATAGGCAGCAGCAGGAATCGTGTCAACGGTTTTTCTAGAAAAACTTTACACCCACGTTCAACCCCTCCGCCGCCATTCAACTTTGGGCGGTTCCGGCAGCCCTTGCGCCCGCAACGCCGTGCGGAAATGCATCTTTGCCACCTTGGGCATGCTGCCAACCCCATGCCGTGCAATAAATTCCTTCGCCGCCGCATCCACGGCGGCGGACGCGCCTTTCGGCAGCTTCATTCCGAATTCCCGCTCCAAGGCCGCCATGCGCATCACAAACTCGTGCCGCGCCAAAATCGAAGCCGCCGCCACGGCGAGGTCCGCCTCGGCCTTATGCCGCTGCACCAATTCGATCTCACGACCGAGCGGCATGAGCGCCTTGGCCACCGTGTCCTTGCTGTGCGCGAACTGGTCGCTGATCGCGCGCACCGGCGGCGGTCTCATCGCGTCGCGGCGGCCCATCAAGTTCTCGATGACGCGCGCGTGGCCCCACGCAAGCAGTTTGTTCACGCTGCCCATTTTTGCGTAGAGCCGGTTGTAAGCCTCGTTGCCGACGCACACAACATCGCACACACAGCCGGGCGTTGTGCGGATGAGCTTCGCCAGCTCGGCGATTTTTTTGTCGCTCGAAATGTTCTTCGAGTCGCGCACGCCCGCGTCCTGCCACGCCTTCACCACGGCTTCGTTCACATACGCGCCGGCGATGCACAGCGGTCCAAAAAAATCCCCCTTGCCGCTCTCGTCCACGCCGATTCGCGGGAGAAGCAATTCGGGATTCAACATCGCCTCGTAACCAAGCCGCGCCTCCTTCAAAATCTCCGGCTCCAAAATAAATTCGATGAACTCCTGCGTGCCCTTCCCCTGCACGACGAGCTTGCCGCTCTCATAAAAGACGACGTTGAGCTTGTCTTTCTCGCCGGCGAACCGCGCGTAAGGCACCTCGCGCAACTTGAAGCCGTGCTCGCGCAGATGCGCATCCAGCGCGGTGGCCTGCCCATCCGTCAGCTTGCATGTGTAAATCGTCAGCGGCTTCACGCAGCGAGTTTCGGGTTTTGCGTTTCGAGTTTCGAGTGCAAACTGCGCCCGTGCCACGCGCCGCCGCCAGTTCAAAGTTCAAGGTCCAAAGTTCAAAAAGCCTCCCTGCCTCTCGCCCCTCGCCTATCGCCTCTCGTCTGCTTCGCTGGTTCAAGAAAAACGCCCGCGACCTGCCGTGGCGCCGCACGCGCGATCCGTATGCGATCTGGGTTTCCGAAATCATGCTTCAGCAAACACAGGTGAAAACCGTCATCCCGTATTGGGAACGCTGGATGCGCGAACTGCCCACTGCCACCGCGCTCGCCGCCGCGCCGGAGCAGCGCGCGCTCAAGCTCTGGGAAGGCCTCGGCTACTACACCCGTGCGCGAAACTTGCAAAAGGCCGCGCGATTCGTCGTGGAAAAATTCGGTGGCGAATTCCCGCATGACTTTGACGACGTGCTCTCGCTGCCCGGCGTGGGACGCTACACCGCCGGGGCGATTTGCAGCATCGCCTTCAACCAGCCCGCGCCCATCCTCGACGGCAATGTCATTCGCGTCCTCACGCGCCTGTTCGCGATTCGCGAAAATCCCCGCGAAAAACGCGTCAACGAACAACTCTGGTCGCTTGCAGCCCAATTCGTCGAAGCGGCTTCTCGAATTCCAAATTCCAAATTCCGAATTGCGAATTCTCCTTCTGCCGGCAACTGCTCCGCGCTCAACCAGTCGCTCATGGAACTCGGCGCGACCATCTGCACGCCGCGTTCGCCGAAATGTGGTGAGTGTCCGTTGGGCGAAGACTGCGCCGCCCACGCCAAAGGCATCGCCGAACAACTCCCAAACCTCGGCGCGCGCATCAAACCGACGACGCGACGCTTCGCCGCGCTCGTCGCCACGCGCGGCGGCCGCGTGCTCGTGCACCAGCGGCCCGATGGCACGGTGAACGCGCGGCTGTGGGAATTTCCGAACATTGAATTGGCGAATGGCGACACCGTAACCGCAGCATTTTTTTCTGAGCGCTTCGCACTTCGCACTTCGCACTTCGCACCTCTCTGCACTGTGCGCCACAGCATCACGCGCTACCGCATCACCGTCGAGGCGTTCCGCGCAGAGGCGCGCTCCACACGCCCCGCGGACGGTTGCGAGTGGGTTGCTCTTTCCAAACTGGAACATCTCCCGTTCACCAGCGCGCACGCCAAAATCCGCCGCCAACTGCTTTCGCCGACGTGATGCCACGGCGCGCAGTCTTGCCAACAGGACGCCGGCCGCTACGCTGGCACGCGCTGCGATGAATGCCACGGAACCCAAGCCGGTCTCGCCGTTGAAGCTGCGCCTCGGCACGCTCCTGTTTCCACCGCTCGGTTTGTTTCTTCTTTGGCGCACACCGCGCAGCGTCGCGCGAAAAGTTTTTGGCACACTCGGCATCGGCCTCTACACGGTCGTGTATCTCGTGGCGCTTGGTTTTCTCGCGGTGAAACTCCACCTCGCGGAAATTGACTGGAAAGGCGGCACCGGCCCGCGGCTTGTTCACCATCGCACGAAGCCGGACTTCGACGCGCTCGAAGCCAACCGCCGTGCGCACACGAACGCGCCGGTTGCCGTTGCCACGAATGCTTCCGCCTACTGGACAGGCTTCCGCGGGCCCCTGCGCGACGGGCATTACACGCAGCAACCAATTCTCACGAACTGGCCGCCGGAAGGCCCGCGCATGCTGTGGCGTCAGCCGTGCGGCGGCGGACACGCGTCGTTCGCCATCGCGCAGGGGCGCGCCTTCACCATCGAGCAGCGGCGCGAAAGCGAGGCGGTCGTCGCCTACGATGTTTCCACGGGCCGCGAGCTGTGGGCGTTCGCCTACGCGGGCAAATTCAACGATGAATTCGACATGGGCGGCATCGGCCCGCGCTCGACGCCGGTGTGGGACGACGGGCGCGTCTTTGCGCTCGGCACGCAGGGCCAGCTCCACTGTCTTGACGCCGCGAGCGGAAAACTTCTCTGGAAACGCGACGCGCTCGATGACAGTGAAACAACCGTGCTGCAATTCGGCCTGGCCGCCTCGCCGCTCGTCGTGGACGACAAGCTCATCGTCTCGATGGGCGACGCTGCGAACGACCGCAGCCGCGGCGTCTTCGCCTACAACAAAATCACCGGCGAACCGCTCTGGAAATCGCAGGCCGACAAGCAGGCCTACACCTCGCCGATGCCCGTCACGCTCGCGGGCCGGCAGCAACTGCTCTGCGTCGGCGCGAAACGCATCTTCGCCCTCTCGCCCGACGACGGCGCGTTGCTGTGGGAGTTTCCGTGGTCGGTGCAATACGACAACTGCATCGCGCAGCCCGTGCTGCTCGGTGACGACCGCGTGTTTCTCTCCGGCGGCTACGGCGCGGGCTGCGTGGCGCTGCAAATTTCAGCCGACGGCGGCAAGTTCAAGGTCACCGAACTCTGGCGGAACAAGTTCCTCAAAAATAAATTCACCAGCTCCGTCTTCTGGCAGGGAAACATTTACGGACTCGACGAGGACATTCTCACGTGCCTCGACGCCGCGACCGGCGCGCGCAAATGGAAAGATGGCCGCTACGATTACGGGCAGTTGCTGCTCGCGAGCGGTCACCTCGTCATCGTCTGCGGCAACGGCGACCTTGCACTGGTGAAGGCGACGCCGGAACGCCACGAGGAACTTGCGCGCGTGCCGGGCATCAAGGGCAAGACATGGAATCATCCCGCGCTCGCCGATGGAAAGCTGCTCATCCGCAATGCAGCGGAAATGGCGTGCTTTGATTTGAGCGGCAAATGAAACTCGATCCCATCCAGCAGGCGGCGCAGGAGCAGTTCGCAAGGCAGAGCCACCGCTACGGCGCGGGCCACATCCTCGAAAACGTCACGGACATCCAGGCCGCGCTGCCGTGGCTCGATCTCGCGCCCGGCTCGCGCGTGCTCGATGTCGCGTGCGGCGCGGGCCACACGGGGCTTTACTTCGCCACGCTCGGCCATCGCGTCACGCTCACGGACATTGCATGTCCGATGCTGGAACGCGTTCGTGAGGCCGCGGCAAAATTGAATGTATCCGTCGAGACACGCCAGCACGCGGCGGAGGAATTTCCATTCGAGAACGCCAGCTTCGACCTCGTCACCTGCCGCGTCGCACCGCACCACTTCAGTTCGCCGGAGAAGTTCGTGCGCGAGACGGCGCGCGTGCTGCAGCCCGGTGGAAAATTTCTGCTCATTGACGGCAGCGTCGAGGACGACCAGCCCGAGGCCGAGGAATGGATTCACCAAGTCGAGAAGCTGCGCGATCCGAGCCATGCGCGGTTTCTCACGCCCGGCGCGTGGACGCGGCTGTGCGAGGCCGCCGGACTCACGGTGACACACGCGACGCTCAAGGGCTTCAAGATGCCGGACCTCGAATGGTATTTCAAGACCGCCGCGACGCCGCCGGAGAATCGCGCGAAGGTGCGCGAGTTGGTCGCCAATGCGCCCGAGTCCGCGCTGCGCCTCTTCCGCGTCGCCGACGAGGAGGGCGTCATCACGTGGTGGTGGCAGCGGCTGACGCTGGTGGCAACGCGTTCAGTGGAGGGCTGAAGACTTCACTTCGCTGCCGACGCGGTTTCGTTCTCCCTTTTCACTGGCGCGCCGCAGTTGGCGCAGAAGTTCGCCGCCGGTGGACAAAGCGTTTTGCACGCACTGCACTGCTGGTGCTGATCCTGATGCCTGCGGTGGATGACGAGGTTCCGCAAATAGGGAAGCCACGTGAATGCGTAGGCGAAAATGAACACCGAGCTTTTCTTGTGAAGCGAATAAATGAGGAACAGCAACGAGCCAACCAGACTCAACCACCAGAATGCCACGGGGACGACGACCTGCTTTTTCTTCTCAGTCGAATACCATTGAACAAAGAACCGAGACGAGAAAACAGCATTGGCCGCCCAACCGACTGCTTCCCACCAAGTCCATTCTTCGCCGAGGAACTTGCCATCTCGAAACAAGAAATCCATGCGCGCAGCATGGAAGAACAACCCGCAAAAGGGAAGAACGCAAAACGCGAAATGCCCCGTGCGTTATACGTCCGCGTCACCTTCCGTGCGAACTGGACGCGGCGCAGCGCGAAGTTTTTCCAACAGAAAGCGCAGTTGACGCGCGTTTGATGGCGACTGCTTCAGCGCGGTTTCGAGCGCGGCCAGCACCGCGTCGAGTTCCGACGGCGCGAAGGCAAGCGGCGCCTTTTCCTCCTGCTCGGCGCGCATCGTTTTGCGGGTGAATTCGAGCAGCACCGCGCAGGGTTCGAGGCACGGGATGCAGCTCTTGTCCGCCGCGGCGTCAGGCGCGAGACCCTCGACGCTCCATAGCCGGCGCTTGAGACACAGACTCGCGTGGCAGCCGGCGCGGAAGACCTGCGCGACCTGCGCGTCCGTGAGCATCGTCGTGATGCGATACATGCCGCTCTGGCGCGCTGAGAACTCGCGCCAGTTCGTGACCGGCGACACGGGCGATTGCGCGGCGAACCAGTCCGCGATGCCTCCCGGATAAATCTGATTCAACGCCCCTTCAAGCACCGCATCGTCGTGCGCGAAAAGATGCCAGCCGTGTTGGAGGTCCGGCGCGGACTTGAGCGGGCGGAACGCACCCGCCGCGGTGAACTGCGCCAGCGTGCGCACGCGCTCCGGCGGCAGCGTGTGCAGTGAGCGTTCCGCCGCGTCGCGGTCGGCGACCTGGCGCAGACCATACCCGCCCGCCTCGCGCCGGATGAGCACCTGCCCGAAGACAAACTCATCCTCGATGCGCGCGACGAACGCCTTCAACGCCGGATTTTCAAAACCAGCCATGCGGCGCGAGACTATTTCATCGGCGGCGTTTGGGAAATCAAAAGGCGGCGCGCTGTTCGCCGTTCCTTGCGGTTGGAGAAAAGAGTTGTCGCCCCGTGCCGGTGCGGGCATTAAGCGGCCATGCAATATTTGATCGCGGGACTCATCGGGCTTGTCAGCGGCGTGACCAGCGGACTATTCGGAGTCGGCGGCGGCATCATCATGGTGCCCGCGATGATGTTCTTCCTCTCGCCACCAATCCGCGACATCAAGCAGGCGTTCGGCACTTCGCTTCTGGTCATCATACCGACCGCGCTCATGGGAGCATTCAAGCACTACAATCCCGATCCATCCGTCTCCAATCTCAACTGGCGGGTGGCGCTTGCCCTTGCACCAACGGCAATCCTAGGCGGCTACACGGGCGCGTGGCTCACCACGCAAGTCTCCTCGGACAACCTCAAGCGCGCGTTCGGCGGCCTGCTCATCTTCGCCGGCGCGAAACTGCTCTTCTTCAAGTGAACGAGCGCAGGTGAATGCGGACAAAGCCTGCTTCTGCTAACAGGAAATTTATGCACCTGTTAACCGAGGATACACACCCCAACGGCCCGCCGGGGCATCCGAACGGGTCTCCTACGGCTGTGGAGGGTCAGGAGAACATGCAGGAGCCTCAAGCAAACACGTAGGAGTTGTTAATACTTCATCCCTCATCCTTCCACCAAAGGGGCAATGCCTGAGCCGTAGTTGTTGCATCGCGCGGGCTTCTCTGTCAGGCATGGGGGCGGTGCGCATGATGCCTCTGTTCCCCCGGTGCCTCGCTGCTTTCATCGGCGCGGGCGTGGCGCTGTGCGCCGTGGCGTCACCCGTTCACGCTGCGGAACCTGCGCTCGCGCTGGATGGGTCTGCCAAGTTAAGGAGCGTTCAGCGGGGTGAATATGGCGAGACGGTGTATGAGGTTGAGTCGGACTTCCAGCCGGGCACCACGGCCATCCATGTGCTCGTGCCTGCGAAGCTGGCGGACAATGCCCGCGTGCCGGTGCTCTACCTGCTGCCGGTGGAGGCCACGAACTCGACGCACTGGGGCAGCGCGCTGGCCGAGGCGCGCAAGCTCAACCTCGCGGACCGGCTCAATGTGGTCTGCGTGTATCCCACGTTCAGCCAGTTGCCGTGGTATGTGGACCATGCGACGGACGCGCGCATCGGGCAGGAGAGTTACTTCATGCGGGTGGTGGTGCCGTTCGTGGAGGCTAAATATCCCGCGCGTGGCGGGCGCGATGGACGGCTTCTGCTGGGCTTCAGTAAGTCCGGCTGGGGCGCGTGGAGCCTGCTCTTGCGCCACCCGGATGTGTTCGGGCGCGCGGCGGCGTGGGACGCGCCGACGGCGATGGACGCGCCGCGTTACGGGATGGATGGCATCATCGGCAGCCGCGAGGCGTTCGCGAAGTATGAGTTGCACGGCGCGCTGCGCGCGCGGGGCCGCGAGCTTGGAGCCGCGCCGCGGCTGGCGCTGCTGGGCTATGGGAACTTCCGCGGACAGATGACCCAGACGCACGCGCTCATGGAGTCGCTCGGCATCCCACACGAATGGCGTGACGGCCCGGCGCGGAAGCACCATTGGGAGAGCGGCTGGGTGGAGGAGGCGGCGCGCTGGCTCACGCAGAAGGACGATGGGCAATAGACGGAGAGGCAAGGGGCGATGGGCGGAGAGGCTGCGGAGGATTTGGCTTTCGCGGCGTGGAAGATTTGCGAGACTTTCGGGATGACAGCAGATTGGTTCCGCATCACGAACGTGGAGGATGTGCCTTCGCCTGCATTGCTCGTGTATCCCGACCGCGTCGCCGAAAACGTGCGCCGCATGGTCGCCCTCGCCGGGTCGCCCGCGCGGTTGCGGCCGCACATGAAGACTCACAAGCTGCCGGAGGTGATCCGGCTGCAACTGGACGCGGGCGTCGGCAAGTTCAAGTGCGCCATCATCGCCGAGGCGGAGATGGTCGCGCAGTGCGGCGCTCCCGACGTGATGCTGGCCTACCCGCCGCTCGGCCCGAACATCCGCAGGCTCATCCAGCTCGTGAGGCAGTATCCCCGGACGCGCTTCTCAGCCATCGCGGATGACGCAGGGGTGCTGCGCACGCTCTCGGAGATGTTTGTCTCCGCGGGTCTGGTGCTGGAGGTGCTTCTCGATCTCGATCCGGGGATGCACCGCACGGGCGTGGAGCCGGGGCCGCGCGCATTCGAGCTGTATCAGCTCATCACGAAGCTCCCCGGCCTGAGTCCCGGCGGCCTGCACGTCTATGACGGCCACCTCGCCATGTCCGACCTCGCCGAGCGCACGGCCAGGTGCGACGCGACCTTCGATGCGGTGAAGAAGTTCAAGGAGCAACTCCTTGACGCCGCCGGCCTGCCCGTGCCGCGCGTCGTGGCCGGCGGCACGCCGACGTTCCCCATCCATGCAAAGCGCGACTGGGTCGAGTGCAGCCCCGGCACGCTGGTGTTCTGGGACGCGGGCTACGGAACCAAGCTGCCGGACATGGACTTCCTCCACGCCGCGCTGGTGCTCACGCGCGTGGTGAGCAAGCCGGGCGTGAACCGCCTCTGCCTCGATCTCGGCCACAAGGCCATCGCCGCGGAGAACCCGCACCCGCGTGTCCTGCTGTTCGGCTTGGAGGATGCGAAGGCCGTGATGCACAGCGAAGAACATCTCGTTGTGGAGACGCCGCGCGCGGACGAGTTCGCCGTCGGCACGCCGGTGTATGGCATCCCGTGGCACATCTGCCCGACCGTGGCGCTGCACTCGCAGGCCGTCGTTGTGCGCAATGGCCGCGCGGAAGACAAGTGGCAGGTCGTGGCGCGCGAGCGCGTGCTGACGGTGTGACGCTTCGCGGGGCGATGTTGGTTTCCCGCGCGGCGGGCGAATACCCGCGCGGGTGAGCCGTCCATTTCTTACGAACTACGCACGCTTCATGGCCCCGCACGGCAACGGTTCGCTTTCGTTGCGCGACGCGCTCACCCGTCGCGAGCTGCTGCGCGCCGGCGGGCTGGGCTGCCTCGGGCTGGCGCTGCCGTCGCTGCTGCGCGCCGGAACCTCCACGAAGGGCAAGCCCGCCACGCCGAGCTTTGGCCGCGCGAAGTCGTGCATCATTCTCTTCCTCACGGGCGGGCCGCCGCAGCACGAGACGTTCGACCCGAAGCCGGATGCGCCGCGCGAGATTCGCGGGGAGTTGAAGGACATTCCCACCAGCGTGCCGGGTGTGCATTTCGGTGAGCTTCTCCCGCGCACGGCGCGCCTCGCAGACCGGTTCGCGGTCATCCGCTCGATGACGACGGACATCAACAGCCACTCGACGAGCGGTTACTGGATGCTCACGGGCTATCCGCACGAGTCGAAGGCCGAGAGCCTGCCGCCCGGCCCGACAGACTGGCCGAGCATCGCGTCCGTCGTCGGCGCGCTGAAGCCCTCCGCGCGCTCGCCCTTCTCCGCCGCGGTGTTGCCGGAGCCGATCGTGAACAACCCAAACATCCCGTGGCCCGGCCAGGACGGCGGCTTCATGGGGCACACGTGGAATCCATTCCTCTTCAAGTGCGATCCCTCGGCGGCGAAGTTCTCCATTGACGGCATGAGCCTGCCCGAAGGCGTCTCCGAACTGCGCCTCAACGAGCGCGTGAGCCTGCTGCGCCAGGTGGACAACCACTTCGTGAATGCCGCGCGTAGCGACACCGTGGCGTCGCTCGACCGGATGCACCAGCGCGCCTTCGAGGTGCTGCAATCGGCCACGACGCGCGCGGCGTTCCAGATGGAGCGCGAGTCCGCTGCGGCGCGTGACGGCTACGGACGGCATAAGTTCGGCCAGAGCGTGCTCCTGGCGCGACGGCTCATCGAGGCCGGTGTGCGCCTCGTGCAGGTGAACTGGCCGCGTGAACCGGGCGACTCCAGCGCCGGCAACCCTCTTTGGGACACCCACCAGAACAACGCCGGCCGCTGCAAGGATGTGCTTTGCCCGCAGTTTGACGTGACGTTCGCCGCGTTGATTGCCGATCTCGAAGCGCGCGGGCTGCTCGATGAAACGCTCGTCGTCGTGATGGGCGAGTTTGGCCGCACGCCAAAGATCAACCCCGGCGGCGGGCGCGATCACTGGGGCCATGTGTTCTCCGTCGCGCTTGCGGGCGCGGGCATCGAGGGCGGCACGGTCATCGGGGCGAGCGACCGCATCGGCGGATTCCCCGCGGAACGCACGCTGCGCCCGCACGATTTGTCGGCGACGATCTTCCACCTCCTCGGCATTGCGCCGGAGAGTGAGTTCCTCGACCCCATCGCGCGGCCGCGGCGGTTGAGCGACGGCACGCCCATCCGCGAACTCGTCTGACGCGGCTCAGCTTCGCGGCGGCTCGAACACGCTCGCCATCACGACCTCCTTGATTTTCCACACGAGGCTCATCGTCAGCGCGACCGGCGGCAACACCAGCCCCAGCGCGACCAGGCCGCGCGCTTCGCTCACGGCCCCGTGCACCACGATCACCACGCGCGGCAGCGACCTCACATGATCGAGGGCGAAGAACGCCGCCGCCAACACCACGATGCCCAGCAGCAGGGCGAGGTTCAGCGCGGTGAAGAAGCGCGTGTCCGCCCGCATCGTCTCGTCCGGCAGCATGGCGGCGAGCCGTTGCAGGACGAAGTTGACGTTGAAGAGGAACACCAGCCCCGACAGCACGAGCAACGCGACCGAGAGCTGGAAGGTCTGCTCGTGCGGCATCTTGTTGAACCAATACACGAACGGCGACAACCCGACGTTCGCCAGCGCGGGCAGCTTGGCGCGGTCGAGCGCGTGCTGCCAGACCCGCTCCTGCGGCTGGAAGCGGCCCATCTCCCCCAGCGCATAAAACAGCGCCGCCGTGCCGAAGATCGCCGGGAGCACCCCGCCCGCGTGCAGCCACTCCCACGTGGCGACATGCGCGCATGAGAGCAGCGCCAGCGGCATCCCCCAGAAGAGCACCGACAACCCCCGCACCAGGCGGCGCAGGGACGGGAGCAGATCGGGATTGGGTGTCGGCTCGGGCATCGGGCAGGCGTGAGGATGAAAGAACCGCCCGCCCCGCGCAAAGCAGAATATGCCCCCGTGCGACGATTCCCGGTGGAGCACTCCTCCGCCTGCGGCGGCGCGGGCACACCGTTCTCGCCGCACTCCATCTTGAAATGGAGAAAGGAAGCAGACTAGAAGACTAGAGGCGATGGGGTTACCGACCAGAGGGACTAGGGCTTGGGCTTCTCCACGAGGTATTCGAGGCCGGCTTCCTTCTTGATCTTCTCCAGGTAGGCGGGGAGCAGCTTGTCAGCCTCTTGCTGCTGGAGGTAGTCCTTGATCTTGTCTGAGACTTCGGCGTAGGGGGTCTTCTTGGCAGGGATCTTCTCGCTGAGCTTGATGATGTGGTAGCCGAACTTGGTGGTGACGAGGTCGCTCACCTGATTGGTGTTGAGGCTGAAGGCGGCCGCCTCAAACTCCGCGACCATCTGGCCGCGGGGGAAGATGTATTCGCCGCCGCGTTCCTTGGAGGGGGTGTCGTTGCTGAAGTCGCGGGCGAGTTTGGCGAAGTCCTCCCCCTTGCGGGCGCGGGCAAGCAGGTCCTCGGCGAGCTTGTGCCGCTCGGCCTTGGTCTTGTCGTCCAGCTCGAGCTGCGTCTTGGGGTCATGTGTGCCGATGAGGATATGGCTGGCGCGGACCATTTCGGGGGACTCGAAGCGGCTGGGGTTCTCGTCGTAGAACTTCTTGAGTGTGGCGTCGGGGATTTCGATCTTACTGCGGACTTCACGGAGGAACACCTGCTCGGCGATGGCGCGTTCCGTGAGCTTGCCCTTGTAGTTATCGAAGGAGGTGCCGGTGGCCTCTATCGAGCGGCGCAGGGCCAGCTCGGAGCCGGTGCGCTTGACCATGTCGGTGAAGAATTTGTCCACGCCCTCGTTGGCCTTGGCCCGGTCGGCGTCGGTGGCCTTGTAGAGCATGATCTCGGTGACGATGAGGCGGTCGAGTATCTTGCGCTCGATGTCGGCGCGGTCGGCCTCGGCCACGACCTTGCCCTGGGCGGCCATGCTGGAGCGAAAGGCCGAGAACTCCTCCTCGACCTGGCTGGCCTTGATGGTGAAGTTGGTGGAGCGGGCGAGGACCTTGTCCGGGAAGAGCTCGATGGGGGCGTTGGTCTTGGCGGCGTCGGGGGCGGGCCTGGCCTTGGCCTTGTCATCGGCCGCGCGGGCGGCGGGGCCGGTGGCAAGGAGGACGAGGGTGAGTGCGAGCGGGGCGATGCGTGATGTCATGGGGCTTCGTGGGTGGGTGGCGGCGGGGTGGTCAGAGTTTGACGACGCGGACCTGGGTGATGTCGGAGTCCTTTTTGACTTCATCGAGGAGGGCTTGCGGGGGTTCGCTGTCGAGGTTGAGGACGGTGAGTGCCTGCCCGCCGGCCATGTCGCGGTGGAGGCTCATGTTGGCGATGTTGACTTTATACTTGGCCATGAGTGTGCCGATGTAACCGACAATGCCGGGCCGGTCCTTATTCGAGACGATGAGGATGACGCCATCGGGGACGATCTCGACCGGCTGCTTGTTGAGGCGGACAATACGGGGCTGGTGTCTGGCACCGATGATGGTGCCGCCCGCGGAGAAGCGCTGTTCGCCGGCGAACACGGCGACGTGGAGCCACTCATTATAGTCCGTCTCCTCGTTGGACTTCACCTCTTCGACGAGCAGGCCAAGGGAGGCGGCCATGGCACGGACGTTGACCTGGTTCACGTCCTTGCCACCGGCGTGCTCAAGGAAGCCCTTGAGGATGAAACGGGTGATGGGGTCGCCGGGCACCTCGGTGGCCTTGCCGCCGTAGGTGACGACGATGCGGTCGCAGCGCTTGGGGGAGGTCTGCCCGATGAGCCGGCCGAGCTTCTCGCCGAGGTTGAGGTAGGGCTTGACGAGGGCGTAGGTCTTGGCGTCGAGGTTGGGCATGTTGACGGCGTTGCGCACGGCGCCGTTGACGAGGTAATCGGTGATCGCCTCGGCGACCTCTATGCCGACGTTTTCCTGCGCCTCCTCCGTGCTGGCACCGAGATGGGGCGTCATGATGAGGTTGGGATGCGCGCGGAGCGGCGAGTCCTTGGGCAACGGCTCAGTCTCATACACATCCAGCGCGGCTCCGGCGACTTGCTGGCTGTTCAACGCGGCGAGCAGGTCGGCTTCGTTCACGATGCCGCCGCGGGCGCAGTTTAATATCTTCACGCCCTTCTTCATCTTGGCAAAGGCCGCGGCGTTGAGCATGCCCTTCGTCTCCTCCGTGAGCGGCATGTGGACGGTGATGAAGTCCGCCTGCTTGTAAATGTCATCGAGGCCCTCGAAGAGTTCCACCTGCATGGCTTTCGCGCGTGAATGCGAGAGGTAGGGATCGTAGGCGAGCACTCTCATGCCGAACACCTGCGCGCGCTTCGCCACCTCGCTGCCGATGCGGCCCATGCCGAGGATGCCGATCACCTTGCCGTTGAGTTCGAGGCCGGAGAAGGCTTTGCGGTTCCACTCGCCGGCCTTCATCGAGCCGTGGGCCTGCGGGATTTTGCGCGCGAGCGCCATGAGCATCGCAAACGTCAACTCCGCAGTGGAGATGGTGTTGCCGCTGGGAGTGTTCATCACCACGATGCCGCGCTCGGTGGCGGCGTCCACGTCCACGTTGTCCACGCCGACGCCGGCGCGGCCGACCACTCGCAGGCGCAAAGCAGCCTCGATGACCTTGCGGGTGATCTTGGTTTCGGAGCGGACGACGATGGCCTCGGCCTTGGCGACGAGAGGGAGGAGTTCCGCCTCGGGCAGACGCTTTTCGAGCACCGTGACCTTGAACTCCGTGCGCGCCTGAAAGGCCGCGATGCCCTTCGGCGAAATCGGATCGCAAATCAACACGTTCATAAACAGGCCGCGCAGTGTAGGGACGCAGTGCGGGCAGGTCAAATGCGCAGAACAATTTACACCATCGCGCATGACTTGGCAGAAGTTCCGCAGCTTGTTAATCAATCACGGCATGAACAGCGCCGATTCTCCGCGCGGCCGCGTGTCATCGCTCCATTTGCATCCGCCGAAAGGCGGCGAGCCATTCACGCACACCGAATCCATCTCGGTCGTCGCGGGCAAGGGCATCGAGGGGAACCCGCGTTACTTCGACCGCGGCAGCCGGCGGCAGGTCACGCTCATCGCTCGCGAGCAAATCGCACAGCACGCGGGCGCGCTCGGGGTCGCCGGCTTCGAGCCGGGTGCGGTGCGCTCGAACATCGAGACCCAAGGTGTGGACTTGAACACGCTCATTGACCGCGACGTGCGCATCGGCGATGCGGTGCTGCACTTCTACGCGCCTCGAACGCCGTGCCACAAGATGGATGCGCTTCACAACGGCCTGCGCGCGCTCATGGAGAACAGCCGCCAGGGCGTGCTCGCGCAAGTCGTGCAATCCGGCGTCATCCGCGTCGGTGATGAAATTGTTCCCCTACAAACAAGCACTCCCGGTTTGCGTTGAGCGCGGCGCGCTGTTACAACCGCGCCGTGCCGAAGCAAAATGATTCCCTGTGGCGCGCGCTCAATTCGCCGCGGCTCTTTCTCATCGCCGGGCCGTGCGTGATTGAGAGCGAGGCGCTGTGCCTTCGTGTCGCGGAAACACTTGCCAAAACGTGCAAGCGTCTTGGCGTCACCTACATTTTCAAGGCGAGCTTCGACAAGGCCAACCGCACCTCCGGCAAATCCTTCCGCGGCCCCGGCGTCGAGGAAGGTCTTCGCGTGCTCGCCCGCGTGCGCGAAAAGTTCGGCGTGCCGGTGCTCACGGATGTCCATACTGAACAGCAGGCCGCGCTCGCGGGCGAAGCGATTGACGTGCTGCAAATCCCCGCGTTCCTCTGCCGGCAGACCGATTTGATCGAAGCCGCCGCGCGCTCGGGCCGCATCGTGAACATCAAAAAGGGCCAGTTCCTCTCGCCCGCCGAGATGGGCCAGGTCGTGAAGAAGGCGCGCGACGCCGGCGGAACGAAACTGCTCGTGACCGAGCGCGGCACGACATTCGGTTACAACAACCTCGTCACCGACATGCGCGCGATCCCGCAGATGAAGCGCTTCGGCGCGCCGGTGGTGTTCGACGCGACGCACTCGGTGCAACAGCCCGGCGCGGGCGGCGACCGCACGACGGGCCAGCGCGAGTTCGCGCCCGTGCTCGCGCGCTGCGCCCTCGCCGCGGGCGCGGACGGACTCTTCATCGAGACTCATCCCGATCCCGACCGCGCTCAAAGCGACGGGCCGAACATGATTCCGCTCGGCGAAATGCCCGCGCTGCTCAAGTCGCTGTTAAAAATTCGGAAGGCAGTTTCGTGATGAGAGGCAAGAGGCAGGCAGTGACAGGCGACAGCCGGAAGCGCGACAGGATGAAATCCACATCTCGTCCATCCTCTCTCGCCTCTCGCCTGGAGCGCGTGAAGCTGCTCCTGTGCGACGTGGACGGCATCCTCACGGACGCAAGCGTGTTCATCAGCGAGAGCGGCGAGGAGGTGAAGCGGTTCCACATTCAAGACGGGCTTGGCATCGTCCTGCTGCGCCGGAATGACATCAAAGTCGGCTGGATTTCCGCGCGGCCATCGGGCGCGACGACGCGGCGAGCGGAGGAGTTGAAGATTGATTTTCTGCACCAGAACAAGGGAGGCAAACTGAACGCCGTCAAAGAAATCCTGTCGAAATCGCAACTGACCTGGGACGAATTGTGTTTCATGGGCGACGATGTGGTTGACCTCTCGGTGCTCAAGCGCGCTGGCGTTGCGGTGAGCGTGCCCGACGCGGTGAGCGAGGCAAAGGCCTTGGCGCATCACGTCACCGTAGCGCGCGGCGGCCACGGCGCCGTGCGCGAGGTGGCGGAAATGATTTTGAAAGCGCAGGGCAAGTGGGCGACACTTATCGCCGAATATGAGCAGTGAGCGAAAGACGGAGAACAAAGCTTGGCGCGTCATGCGCGCAGTTTGTCTTGGCTCCGCAGTCATTTTTCTCGCGGCGACAGTGAGCGCGCAGCTCGTCACCGGCGGCTCGGTGAAGGGCGGATTCAAATTTCCCGACTTCGATCAAACGAGCAGCCTGCTCAAGTCGTTGCTCATCGGGCGGACCGCGCGCCAGCAGTCAGACGGCACGGTGTCCGTCACCGATTTGCGCGTTGAAACTTACATGTATCCGCTGCCCGCGCAGAAGGAGGTCGAGACGATCGTCGAGGCGCCGACGTGCAACTTCGACATGTCGCGCAAGCTCGCCGCGTCGCCGGGCATCGTGCGCATCATGCGCGCGGACGGCCAGCTCACGATCACGGGCGAGGGCTTTCTCTTGCAGCAAGGCGAGGGTGTCTTCACCATCTCGAACAGAGTCCACGCCGTCCTGCGCCCGGCGAATCCCGAGGCGATGTTGCAGAAGCCAAAATCATGAAAGCTTCACTCGTTCCGCTCGCCGTGTTCGCCGCGTGCGCCACGCTTGCCCTCGCCCAGAACACGCCCGCGCCGCAGGCGCCGGCGCAGAAATCAAAGCCTGCCTCGACAAACGCGCCAATCGAAATCACGTCGGCGGCGATGACCCACAGCAACCTCGCGGGCATCACAATTTTCACGGGCAACGTCAAGGCGTGGGATGACGACATGGAACTGCACGCCGAGATGATGATCGTGAAATTCACCCCCTCGACGAACAGGAACGAGCGTCAGAGCATCGCGAGCATTCATGCGGACAAGGACGTTCTCATCATCAACAAAAAGGACGGTTCGAAGGCGCTCGCAGACAAGGCGGTCTATGACGCCAAGACGGACATAATTGAGCTGACCGGAAGAACATTGCTTGACCGGGAGGGAATTCTTTCGAGGCAGGACTTTGTTGTTTACGATCGGGCCAATTCGGTTCTTCAAACCCGCGGCAACGTGAGCACAAAGATCGAGCCGGAGCTTCTCAAGCGGACTAACTCGTTCAACCGCGTCAAGCTGGAGCCGGCGAAAGAGGTCGTGCCGCAACAGCCAAAGCCCGACAAAAAGGGGAACGACAAGTGAGTCTCCTCACCACCGACAAGCTCATCAAGTCTTACAAGCACCGCTGCGTCGTCAACGGCGTGTCCATCCGCGTCGAGCCCGGCGAGATCGTCGGCCTGCTCGGCCCGAACGGCGCGGGCAAGACGACCACGTTCAACATGGTCGTCGGCCTCGTGCGGCCGGACGAGGGCGCGGTGAAGTTCCTCGACGGGGACATCACGCGCGACCCGATGCACGTGCGCGCGCGGCGCGGCGTGGGTTATCTCACGCAGGAGCCGTCGGTGTTTCGCAAACTCACGGTCGAGCAGAACATCCTCGCGATTCTTGAAACGCTCGACGTGTCGGATGAAGAACGCGCGGTCCGGCTGAAGTATCTGCTCGACGAACTCGACCTCGCGCCGCTCGCGAAGAACATGGCCTACACGCTCAGCGGCGGCGAAAAGCGCCGCCTCGAAATCACCCGCGCGCTCGTGACCAGCCCGAAGCTGCTGCTGCTCGACGAGCCGTTCAGCGGCATTGATCCGATTGCGGTTTATGAGGTGCAGAAGATTGTTCGCCGCCTCAAGGAGCGCGGCCTCGGCGTGCTCATCACGGACCACAACGTCCGCGAGACGCTCAAGCTCGTGGACCGCGCGTATCTCATTCACAAGGGCGAGGTCGTCTATGAAGGCAGCGCGGAGGTGATGGTGAACGACCCGAAGGCGCGCGAGATTTATCTCGGGCCGGAGTTCAACATGTGAGCAAGCCCGCGCTCCGCGAAAAACCTTTCCGTCGCATTGGCCGCATTTTACGCTCCTGACATGCAACGCGATGCCGTCACGGTCGAGCGCTTCTACACGGAGAACGCCAGCCGGCTTGAGTTGAAGCTCATCGCCGGCGCGCGCGGACTCAAGCGGCTCATCCGCGAGCCGACGGTGAACCGCCCCGGCCTGGCGCTGGCGGGCTTCACACGCTACTTCGCGAGCAAGCGCGTGCAGGTCATCGGCTCGGCGGAGCGGACGTTTCTGGCGACGCTCTCGCCGGATGAGCGCACGAAGCGTTACGAGGAAATGTTCCGGCACAAGATTCCGTGCGTCGTGTTCAGCCGCAATCTTCATCCGGACAAGCAATTCCTCCGCGCCACCGAGCAGGCGAACGTGCCTGTGTTCAAGTGCCCGCTCATCACGATGAAGTTCATCAACACCGCCACCATCGCGCTGGAGATGATGTTCGCGCCGCACGCGACGGAACTCGGCAGCATGGTGGACATCCTCGGCGTCGGCGTCATCGTCAAGGGCGAGAGCGGCATCGGCAAGAGCGAGTGCGTGCTCGCGCTCATCGAGCGCGGCTACAGCCTCGTGAGCGACGACGTGACCAAGGTCACGCTCGTGGACGGACGCGAGGTGATGGGCACGAGCGCCGAGCTGACGCGCAACCACATGGAAGTGCGCGGCATCGGCATCATCAACGTCGCCGCGATGTTCGGCGTGGGCGCGATCCGCGCCGAGAAGCGTGTGGATTTGGTTGTGTCACTCGAAGACTACGACAAGGTCGAGGACATTGACCGGCTCGGCATGGAGGAACGGTTCCTTGAGATTTGCGGCGTGAAGATTCCGCAGATGACCATTCCCGTGCGGCCCGGCCGCGACATCGCGCGCCTCGTTGAAGTCGCCGCGTTTCAGACCAAGCTGAAGTTGTCCGGTTACAATCCGGCCAAGGAACTCAACGAGCGCTTGATTGCGAAGATGGCCGTGACGCCGCCGCTGTGATGAAATGGTTTGAAACTTTCACGCGCCTTTGATTTCCTTCGCCCAGCCGGATCGCGCCATGAGCAGTGAATTGCCAACTTACGGAGAAACCAATCGCAACCGGCGCATCCAAAGCGTGCTCGTCGTGGATGACGACGTCGAGCTGGCGATGATTTACAAGGAGCTGCTCGGCTCGCAAGGCTACATCGTCAGCGTCTCGCCCAACGGCGCCGAGGCGCTCAAGTTCCTCATGAAGCAGGACGTGGACGCCATCATCTGCGACATGATGATGCCGCACATGGCGGGCGACATGTTTTACATGGCCGTCGAGCGCGTGAAGCCGCAACTCTGCCAGCGCTTCATCTTCGTCACCGCCTACGACTCGAACCCAAAAATTCTTGAGTTCTTCAAAAAGGTGAAGGCCGTCCCGCTCTACAAGCCCGTCACGTTGAGCAAGGTCCTCGGCACGCTGAACATCCTCAACCAGCGGCTCGTGGACGCGGCGAAAAAGAAATCCGCCGGCAATTAGTCTTGCGGCGATTGTTCGCCTCGCCGCAATTTGTGGGAAGTTTTCCCTGCTGAAAATTCTTCGTCGTTCTCCGCCCCGGTGCTAACTTCAGCGACGCTGAATCTGTGCCATGAACACGACCGTTCCGCCCCACGTCGCGAACTACAAGACCCATCGCAACCTCCCGCCGCTCGGTGGTCTCTGCGCGTTCGCCGACGCGATGAAGCCCGGCCTCTCCGTCGAGCAAAGCGTCGCCCGCCTCAAGCGCCATCACTACGCCTTCAAGCGGCTGCACCACATCTTCACCGCGCGCATCACCGCCGAGCCGGTGCTCGAACTCAAGAACGCCTTCAGCCTCCACTCCCACTACTGCGCCGAGCACACGACCGCACTGCGCAAGCGCGTCACCGAGATGCGCGAGCCGCCCTACGGCCTTGAGGAAGTGCCCGATGCCGCGCTGGAAATTTTCTTCGATGAAATCCTCTGCGCGCCCACGACCGAGGAACTCATGCTCGGCCTTTACGAGAAGGCGCTGCCCGCCGTGAAGGCCGCTCTCGAAGCACACCAGCGCGACACCAACCCGCTCGCCGACGCGCCGAGCGTGCGCGTGTGTCGCTTTGCTCTCATCGAGATTGAGGACATGCTCCAGTTCGGTGCGAAAGCTATCGCGTGTCTCGTGGATGCGAAGAAGCGCGGCGAACTTGCGTCGTGGCTCGCGTTCCTCGACCAGTGCCTCGCCGCTGCGGGTGGGTTGGATGGTGTTTCAACTTCCAGCGGGAAAATTCCTTCACGCCGTCACAGCGCGAAGCCCTTCAAATTCGACGGCACGCCTCGGCGCGACGAGCGATTTCCCGATCCCTACAACATGGGCGTCAACGCCGAGGTGTTTCTGTATGACGAGCAGATGCCGCCGGCGCCCAAGACGCTGATGATGTATTACAAACGCATCCGCGAGATTGACGTGCCAGAGATGATGGCGAGCATCATCACCGAGACGCCCGACAAGCCGTGGGATTATTACCGCGACATGACGCGCCAGCTCTGGGACGAGGCGCGCCACTCGATGATGGGCGAGGTGGGTTTCGTGCAGCTCGGCGTGGACTGGCCGCGCGAGGTGATGGTAAATTTTACGTGGTCGCTCGGCCTCAACACGCAACTCAAGCCCATTGAGCGCCACGCGGTGCTTTACTTCATCGAGCAGGGATTGATGCCGAAGAACGGCAAGCGCTTCGAGTGGGAAGTCAGCCTCGCATCCGGCAACGGCCTCTCCGCGTTGTTTCAGGATTACGATTGGGCCGATGAAGTTCTGCACGCGCGCATCGGCCGCGACTGGTATCTGACGCAATTCAGCGACGCGAAGACGGCGGTGAAATACGGTGACGACTGCTGGAGCAAGGTGTTGATGAACTGGAACGGCTGGCGCGAGCAGGGCCTCACGCAGCACCGCAACTGGTGGCCCGGCTGCTACCGCGCGGCGTGCAAGTCGTGGCACGTCGAGCCGGACGCGAAGGTGCTCGCGTTCAGCACGAGCTACGAACAGGTGCGCGCGGATTTGAAAACGATTTCAGGGTCGGCGTGATGTGCAACCATCTGTCTGCCCAAACTGCTTGCCACTCGCGCGTGTGTGATTCATCTTCGCGGCGTTCGCGCGAGTAGCTCAATTGGATAGAGCGTCGGCCTCCGAAGCCGAAGGTTGTGGGTTCGACCCCCGCCTCGCGCACCATGTTTTTAAGGCTTATTTACGAATTGTTTGACTTTTGGGGACAGTTTGGGGACAATTTCCGCCATGAAAGCGAAGCCCCTTCCACTTCTCAAAAAACCCCTCGAAATCCGTCGCGGCAGCGTCACCGTGAAGATTTACGGCGAGAAAAACCGCGTGAACGGCAAGAATTATTCCCAGTTCACGGTGGTTTATCGGGACGGGGTTGCCCGCAAGCGAAGGCGCTTCTCTGACTTGGACGCGGCCAAGCGCGAGGCGGAGTTGACCGCGACGAAGCTCGCCAACGGGGAAAACGAAGTGCTTCGCCTGACTTCCGCAGACCGCACCATTTACGTGCAAGCCGTTGAGCAGTTGCGCCCGTTCAACATCCCGCTGAACGTGGCCGTGCTCGAATACGTGTCCGCCATGAAGCACCTGCCCCAAGGCGGGACGCTCAAAGAGGCCGTGGATTTCTACCGGCGTCGCAATCCCGCCGCGCTTGAAAAGCGCACGGTGCGCCACGTCGCCGACGAAATGCTCGCGGCCAAGCGCGCCGCCAATCTGTCCCCGGTTCACTTGAAGGACTTGGACTGCCGCTTGCACCGCATCGCCGACGCCTTCCGAATGAACATCGGGGGCGTGTCCGGGGCGCTGATTCAAGCATGGCTTGACGCCATGAAGGGAAGCGGGCGGACGAAGCAGAATTATTTGCGCGTCATGGCGGCGCTGTTTCGGTTCGCCGTCCGGCGCAAGTATCTGCCGAAGGACGCGCTTGAAGAAATCGAAGCCGTTCAGCAAGTCAAGGAAGACAACGGCGAGATTGAGATTTTCACGCCCGGCGAGATGCGTGAAATCCTGACAGCAGCCCGCCCGGACATGATTCCGTGGCTTGCCATCGCCGCGTTCGCCGGACTTCGCACGGCGGAAATTCAACGGCTGGATTGGAGCGAGGTGAATCTGGCGCAGCGGCACATTGAACTCAAGCCGAGCAAGTCCAAGACAGCGGCTCGGCGGCTCGCCCCAATCACGGACAACCTCGCGGCGTGGCTTGCGCCCTACGCGCAGTCGTCGGGCAAGCTGACGGATTACAGCAGTTGGTGGAATCAGTTTGGAAAACTCGCCAAGGAAATGAACCGCCTGCGAAGGGAGCGCGGGCAATCCGGCGTGTTTGAGTGGAAGCACAACGCCTTGCGGCACTCGTTCATTTCCTATCGCGTGGCAGCGACACAGAATGTCGCGCAAGTCGCCTTGGAAGCGGGCAACTCACCGCAGATGATTTTCAGGAACTACCGGCAGCTTGTGACGGAAGCGGAAGCGGCGAAATGGTTTGCGATAGTGCCGGAAACAGAGAACAACATTGTCACGTTGCCGAAATTGAAGGAGGCAGTATGAGCCGCGTGAAACATGGAGCGGGAAGGCTTCTCGCTACGGAAGAGAAATTTGACCGCAGCTACGGTTTATCCCTGTTTGGTGATGCCGTTTCGACTGAGCAACAGGAAATGGTGCTTCGCATCGTCGGCCTATTCGAGAAGTCGGCGAGCTATCCCTCAGAGCACAAGAAACGCATTCGCAGTCACGTTGCCTCAGAGAAACTGAATCCGCTGCTTGAAAAGGAGTTTGCCAACCTGCCCAAGAATCACCCGTTTGATTTGTTTAAGTCCGCAGTGACGCGCGGCGTCCTCGACGCCCTTGCCCGACTCGACCCGCAACCGTTTCGGGATTTTGCGTCTGCCATTGAAGCGGCGCAACGTGTCCGCAGCCACGGCCCGGTTCATCCTTTGCAAACGATGATTCATCGCCTAGCGGAACGTCTCGCGGTAAAAAGAGGTGAAAATGAACCTTTGGCGTGTAAAGAACTGCGTATGACTTCCAAGAAGTTCACAGATGAACTGAACAAGGAGTTCAATACCAACCACTCAGAGCCGCACGTCCGCAAAGCTGGAACGGTGCTCGGATACCAGTTCTCAGATGGGACAAAAGGACGCCCGAAGAAATCCAAACCATAATCCGGCGTCAGAATTTTGGTTTGTTTTGAGGAAGCGTGAGAAGGTGCGGTGTGTTAATGAAACATACCGCGCAAATTCACACCATCGGCGAGCAGTCAAGTCCCCCGGCTGCCGAATCCTTCCTCACGAAGCGGGAAATCGCGCAAAGGCTCCGCAAGACGCCCCGGACGATTGAGCTGTGGACGCGGCGTGGACTTTTGCCATGTTTGAAGATTTCGCGCTCCGTCTTGTATTGCTGGCCTGACGTTGAGAGCGCTCTGAGGGCTCGATTCACTCTGAATGGAAATGGGGGCGCGCGATGAAGCCGTCTTCGCTACCTGCCGAATTGCGACGTGAGATTGCCGCCGCGCGCGACGAGTTGAAGACCGCGCTTGATGCTTTCACCACCACCGCCGAAATGCTCACCCGGCTCGAAGCGAAGCGCGACGAGCTTGCTGAATCCCTCGAAAAACTGACTGCCGCAATTGATCCGCTTGATGACGCAGCGGTTGCCTTGCTGTCGGCTCAGGAACGTCAGGCTCAACTCGTCGCGGTGAAGATTGAGGAAGTCCAAAACGACATGGCCCGGCTTGAAGGCAGCCTTTTCAAAATGCTGCCCGGCATCGTGGGGTTGGTTGCGCGCGCTCTCGACGGCGAACATGAAACGCTCGTTAGCCGCATCGCGAACGCACTTGAGCCGTGGATGGATAACGAGATTCGCGCTCGGAATCTTGCTGTCCAAGCCGATGCTGTTTTCGTCGCCCGCAACAACATCGGCGGCATCTGGGCCGAGCATCCAGACGTGAACACTGCTCGTGTCGCGCTTCAAAAGCTCGACGCGCTCTTGCGGGGCGAGAGTCCCTTTCCCGCTTATCGCGGGGCCGTTCGATAAATTTTCGCCGGTTGCGCGCCCCGACTGTTTCGGAGCGACGCTCCCGGCGAGGCGCGGGCGGTTTTTTTCATCGCCGTTCCGCGCCGAACTTTCAAAAGCTCGAAACTCCAAAGAAAAAGCCGTCCGCTTGACCGGCAAAAGTTCAGCGGACGGCAAACCAAACTGACGAATGAACCATGCCCAAATCCTTTTCCCGGCGCAAGCTCAAGAGCGTTGCTTCTACCAAGGCGCAGTTGGTGTCGTTTTCCTGCCGCACGTCAGCCCCGTTTCCTATGTTTGACACGGTGCGCTTTGAGCTTTGCGCGAATCCGGCGCGAAATCCGCCTGACGGGAGCTTGCACACAACGCGCATTCAGCGTTTTCGCTTCTGGCATAGCCGGACGACTGGTTGCGATTGCGTTGAACTCTCACTTCCTTCTCTGCTCTTTGGACATTCGGGGCGGCTGATTTCATCTCAGGTGGAACTTGATGCGGCTATCGCTTGCCTTGACCGTGCTGCTCAGACGTTGGGTTACTCCCTTTTGCGGCCTACGCGACTGGACTTGGCGTGGCACTTCGGAAGCATTTGCGCGTGTCGGGTCGTTGACGCCCTTTCCAGCTTTGGCTTTCCGGGCGTGCGCGGCTTGCCGCTTCACCGGCCCGGAAGTTTCGTTTCGTGGCGTGGGGCGCGTTCGCAGTTCGTTTTGTCGGCCTACGCGAAGGCGAAGCTCATGCGATTGCCGGGCGATGTTCTCCGCGTCGAAGTGCGGCTCTGCGGGCGTGAGCTTTGCCGTTTGAAGGGGCGTGACTGGCGGAGCTTTGCTGCGCTTTGGCAGACGTTCCGCGAAATCGTCGCACAAATGCCGGACGTGTCTGCGTCGGGTGAAGGCACAGGCTGGCCGGAAGCGGTTGGCCGGTGCGTGCCCGTCGAGTTTCACGAACGAACTCTGGCACAGATTGGCGGCAGTGACCGCACGCGCCGGGAATATCGTCGCCGGATTCGGGTTGCTGCCGCCGCTTTGCCGTCGCCGCTTCGTTGGAGTGAACTTGTTCCCGAAGTCACGCCCGCCCCCGTCAACCTTCAACCGAAATCCCGGCGAACAGTTCACCGCTCGCCGGAGTCTCTCCAATCCCATGAAAACAACCGGCCCTCAAAATCCTGAATCCGTCGCCGAAACCAAACTGCGCGGCGCACGCGAAATCTTCCGGCTCACCGGGCGCTGGCCTTCGTGCGTGCCGCGTCCGCCTGAGTTGGCCGACGCAAGGTTTGCGGCCAACGAGCGAAGCACCGAAATCCTCGCCATCGGGCCGACGGGTTTTACCGCTTACACGAAATGAACCAACACCCGACACGCCCCAAACTTGGACGGCCAACGAAATTCAACGCTGACGTGGTGCAAAAGATTTGCGTCAGCATTGGCGAGGGACTGCCCTTTCAATACGCGGCGGCGCTCGCCGGGATTTCGCACGAAACCTTTCACGCATGGCAGCGCCGCTACCCGCAGTTCCGCCTTGCCGTTCAGGAAGCCGTCGCACGCGGGGCGGAGGAAAGGCTTCAAACCATCCGTGCCGCCGCCAAGCAAGGCGACTGGCGCGCGTGCGCGTGGTGGTTGGAACACGTCTTGCCGGAGCATTACGCGAAGACCCGCATTCAGTTGGAGCACGTCGGCCAGATGGAAGTTGGCTTCGTTGTGCCGCAGCAAACGCTGGACGGCATTGCAGAGGCCCGCGCGAAGTATGAGCACCAAGCCCAAGGCGAATGATTTGGCTGCGCTGGCGACGCCTCTGGGCTTCGCCCGTGGCGTGCTGCGTCTCGACTCCTACGAATGGGCGGAGCGCATCTTCGCGGACTTGGACAAGCGCGGCGCGTCTATCGCGGTCAAGGCGGCCAATGGCGCGGGCAAAACGGAACGCATCGCCGCGCCCGTCGCGCTCTGGCACGCATCCGTTTTTCCGCGTTCGCTGACGATTTGCACGGCGGGAGTTTTCCGTCAGGTTGAGCAGCAGCTATTCGGTGCGATTCACGCGCACCGCCACAGGTTTCGCGGCTGGACGTTCAACACCTGCGAAGTGGGGACGCATCACGGCTCGCGCATCCTTGGTTTCTCGACGGACGAGCCGGGGCGTTTCGAGGGCTGGCACGCTGAAAATTTGCTCGTCATCGTGGACGAGGCCAAGAGCGTTCCCGATGGAATCTTTGAAGCCGTGGAACGCTGCCAGCCGTCGCGCCTGCTTCTGCTCAGTTCGCCGGGCGGGTGCAGCGGATTTTTTTACGAGGCGTTCAACTCGCGTCGCAAATTCTTCCGTCATCACTCGGTCACGGCTCGCGAGTGCCCGCACATTTCGCCCGCGTGGATTGCGGAGCAGGTCGAGAAATACGGCGAGCAACACCCGCTCGTTCGCAGCATGATTTTCGCGGAGTTTATGACCTTCGGTGAAGACGGTGCGGTGATACCGCTGGCCTTCGTGGAACGGTGCCTTGCCGAGCCGCCGCCGTTCAATGCCGACGGCCCGGTGCAAGCCTTCTGCGACTTCGCGGCGGGCGGTGACGAGAACGTATTGGCTGTCCGGCGCGGCAACCGCGTCGAAATCGTCGCGGCGTGGCGCGAGAAGGACACGATGCGCGCGCTTGGCCGCTTTATCTGTCATTTCAGGGAGCAGGCATTGAAGCCGGAAGAAATCTGCGCCGATGACGGCGGCCTTGGTGTTGCCGTGTGCGACCGCCTAGCGGAAGCGGGTTGGCGGGTGCGCCGTGTCAACAACGGCTCGGCAGCGGGCAAGCCCGAATACTACGCGAACAAAGGCGCTGAAATCTGGTTTGAAGGCCGGACGCAGATTGAGCGGCAACAAATTATACTGCCAAACGACCGCGAACTTGTCGCGCAACTCACTTCCCGGCTCGGCTGGCCGAACAGCAAGGGACGGCTTGAGCTTGAAAGCAAGCAGGCCATGCGAGCGCGCGGGCTTCGTTCGCCGGACAAGGCCGACGCGGTGCTTGGCGCGATGATGCACGCGGGGAATGGCGGCGCTTGCACCATAATTGACACCCGCTCGCTGGCGCGGTGGGGAAACCGTGCGGCTGACTTCAGCGGGTTGAGGAGGGGCGTGCTGATTTAAGACGAAAACAAATCTGTCGCGGTGCTTCAGATGCCGACGGCGCTATCGCAATGGGCGTTGGCGGCGGACTGTAGTGATTTTGCTTGGCGGTTGCTCCGGCGCGAGCAATTGGTGGATTTCGATGCCGTAGGCGCTCGCGATGCGTTCCAAAGTCGAGAGCCGCAAATCGCGCTTCTTCCCGGTTTCGATTTGTTGATAGTGTTTGTAGGTGAGGCCGCTCAACTCCGCAAACTGCTCTTGCGTCAAAGTGTGTTTCCTCCGCAGAGCGCGGAGCCGTTCGCACAACCGCTTGTGAATTGACGCAGGCACCCCGCCAGCATGGTTTTCCGGCGTTGACTGGAACACCCCACCAACGGTAGTGTCGGCCATCCGTCAGAACTGTGATTCACGAAGGAAACAGACCGCTTGGAAGGCAACTTGAGTGAAATGAACGAGAGTGCTTCAATCGAAGTTTCGCCCCAGCACGGCCACCGATGCAGCAAGAGTTTTCCAGTCATTTCTCGGCTTTACTTGTGTTCATCGGAGTGACAGAAGGGATTTATGCAGCCAGACAGCGAAGCGTATTTCGTGTTTCGAGACGGTGAGCAGCAGGGGCCGTTCTCATACGACCAAATGCGCGGGCTGTATCTCGACGGAGCCATCACCGACGAAACTCTTATTTTTCAGCAAGGGATGGCGGAGTGGAAGCCATTGAGCGTTGTGTTGCCACAACTGCCGAGAATCAACAACTCGCAGCTCGTTCAACCGCAAACCGTGCTTTCGTCAACGCAGGCACCCGCTGCGAATCTCCCAAGTGCGAAGCCGAGGCAAGTTCTCGTTGCCCTTGTGGCAGTCTGTTTCGTATTCGCTGCGCTTGGCATCGGTGGCGTGGTTTGGGGACTGCGCCAGCGCAATCAATCACCACAAGCGAGACAGCAACAACCCGCGCCGATGGCAAGCGCCAATCGAACGTCCGTGACACCTGTGGGTCAGGTTGCGACCACACGGAACACACCTTCTGCATCTGACCGGAATCAGTTTCTCGAAACGAAGGCCAAGGCCGAAAGGGGCGAGCCGGCGGCTCAATTCGAACTCGGTGAGATGTATGCAGAAGGCAAGGGGGTGGCCAAGGACAAAGCAGAGGCAGTCAAGTGGTATCGCAGAGCTGCTGAGCAGAATGATAGCTATGCTCAATGTATGCTAGGGCTTTGCTACTGCTATGGCGAAGGCATAGCGAAGGACTACATCGAGGCCGCGAAGTGGTATCGCAAGGCCGCCGAGCAGGGTCACGCCGCGGCGCAGTTCGAACTCGGCGAGATGTATTATTACGGCAACGGCGTGACCAAGGATGAAGCGGAGGCGCTGACATGGTATCGCAAGGCTGCTGAGCAGAATGTTGCTGCCGCTCAATTCAATCTTGGTTTCTATTATTACATTGGCCGTGTTGTGGAGAGGAACTACGAGGAAGCTGTAAAGTGGTTCCGCAAAGCGGCTGACCAGAATTACGGCGAGTCTCAACTGTATCTAGGCGTCTGCTATAATGATGGGCTAGGTGTGAAGAAAGACTCTGCGGAAGCTGTGAAGTGGTATCGCAGAGCTGCCGAGCAGAATTTCGGCGAAGCTAAATTTGCGTTGGGTAACTACTACTACACCGTGGCGAAGGACTACGTTGAAGCCGCAAAGTGGTATCGTATGATTGCAGAGCAGAATGACGCGCCCGCCCAATACAAGCTTGGCCTAATGTATGCTTACGGAAAAGGTGTGCTAAAGAACTCAGAGGAAGCTGTAAAGTGGTATCGCAAGTCCGCAGAGCAGGGTTATTTAGACGCTCAATACCAACTTGGTGTGTGTTATTACACTGGAATCGGCACCGTCCAAGACGATGCTGAGGCTGTAAAATGGTTTCGCAAAGCGGCTGACGGTTTATCTTTGGAAGCGCAATTTCAACTCGGTTTCATGTATGCTTACGGAAAAGGTGTGCCAAAGAACCCAGAGGAAGGAATTAGGTTAATCCGCCGCGCTGCGAGCTTTGGAAACAAAGAGGCACTTCAATATCTTGAGGATAGGAATATGACAATAGATGGGGCACCGGCAACCGTGCAGCCCGCGCAGCCACAGCAAAGCGTTGTGGTTGTGAATGCCTCGTCAAAAGTGACCGAATCTAACAGCGTCTTTTGGAGATATGCTTGGCAACTCACCCTGCGAAACAATGAAAGGACTCCTGCGCGTGTGAACGCAACGGTCAAGTTCCTCGACAAGGAGGGCTTCGTGGTGGAAAGCGAAAACGCCTACGGTTTGACGCTTGGCCCTCTCGAAACGAAAACATTCACAGGGGCAACGCTTGTCAATACAGGTCCTGCTCGCACCGTGACACGAGTTACGGCGGAAGCAAAACTCCGGGCTTACTGAAAGCTGCTGGTGAAACAAGCGAGAGCGGTTGGTTTTGTCGCTTCCTCGCGTGGCTGTTCGTTGAAGCAGACCTAGCGGCAAACGTTTAGCGGCAAAACGTATTTCTTACTCCAGCCTGACGCGCTCCGGCGAATCGTTGCACGGGCCGTCCATCCGTCAACTTTAGGAAAATTATCGCCCAAGCCGCCTCTCGATTTGCTGGCAAAACACCTTGACCCTTCGCCAGCTTCGGTGCGACATTGCAGCCGGATTTCGGAGTATGAGCAAAGCAAACAAGACCGCCCCCGCCTACCCGGACAAGACCGCCGGGTCGCGGCTTGCCGAGCGCGTCCGCAAGGATGCCAACCGTTTGACCGAGCAAAAGCGCGCGCATCTGTTTGACCAAGGAATACAGATTATCTATGGCGGTTCCCCGGCAAAAAAGACGGTTCGCACTGGACACTAACATCCTGTTCGACCTCGCCGGGGAACTCGACGCCGCCCATCGCCTGCGCGAAGTTCTATTGGAGCGCGGTTCAAGCCTCGAAGTGCCGCCGACCGTGGTTCAAGAACTGGTGTTCGCCTACCAGAACAAATCTCCCGCAGAATCATCGCTGGCGCTGGCCGCTCTTCAAAAAATGCGTTCGTGGGGCATTGAGCCTTTCAACTTGAAGCCAGTCGGTCACGGAATCACCGGGCAATTTTGCGAGAGGCTTCACCAAAAAGGCTACTTGCCGGAAGAGGAACAAAACGACGGATTCATCTTGGCCGAAACCGGCCTTGCTGAAATCCCGGTGCTGATTTCGAGAGACGGGCATCTGCTGAACATTGACCCGCAAATTCTGGCAGCCGAGATGCAGGCGGCAGACCTCGCGGTTGTTCACGTAACGCACCCGCAGACGGTTTTGCGCGTCTATTCGACGTAGAGCGCCCACGCACGAATCGTCGTGTGTTTTGTTGCATGGCCGGGAAGTCGGAAAAACTCGCGTCGCGATAAACCCGCCCGCACTGTTCCCTGATTTTTCTGAATCTATTTTGGGGACAATTGGGGACAAAATTCCGTCGCTTTGCTTCGCTTTAACGCCTTCACCGTTGAATTTACCTAAAGCAGAAATCGCGAGAAATCACCCGGTTTTACGCGGTAAAAGCACACTTTTTCCGAAAAGAGGCGAAGCGCGGAGTTTGGATTCGACCCCCGCCTCGCGCACCAACCCTTGTTTTTCGGCTTTTTCAGCGCATTTTCCGCTCCTTCAAAAATTTCGTAACTTTTTTTATTGCGCCTTGAATAAAGACGCGGATGCGCAGTCGAACTTTGCGAACTCGTTAATTGTAATTTTTTATGAGCAACTCAAAAAACTTCGGTTGGTGCAATTCTCCTGAACATCCCTGGCATCCTAGCCGCCGCGAGTTTCTGCACGTCGGCATGCTCGGCGCGCTGGGCTTGACGGCCGGTGACATCTTCCGCCTTCAGGCCGAGACCGCCGCGGGTGGCGCGGCCACCGAGGCCAAGGCCAAGTCGGTCATCAACATTTACCTGCCCGGCGGCAGCGCGCACCAGGAGTCGTGGGACCCGAAGCATCTCGCGCCAATCGAGTATCGCGGGCCGATGGGCGTGGTGAAGACCAAGCTCGACGGCGTTTACTTCTCGGAGAACCTCAAGAAGTCCGCGGAGATCGCGGACAAGCTCACGATCGTTCGCTCCATGACGCACGGCGAAGCGGCTCACGAGCGCGGCACGCACAACATGATGACGGGCAATCGTCCGTCGCCCGCGCTGGAATATCCGTCCATCGGCGCGGTGGTCGCGCACGAACTCGGGCCGCGAAACAACCTCCCGGCTTACGTCGCGATTCCGAGCGTGTCGGGTTACGGCGGGACGGGCTATCTCGGCTCGGCCTACGGCGCGTTCAGCCTCGGCTCCGACCCGGCGAGCGGCGGCTTCAAGGTTCGCGACCTCACGCTGCCCGGCGGTATTGACGCGAAGCGCTTCGAGCAGCGCCGTTCGATGCGGCAGGTGGTGGACGCGCACTTCTCCTCGGTTGAGAAGGCCGACGTGCTCGACGGCATGGATTCCTTCTATCAGCGCGCTTACAGCATGATTTCATCGGACAAGGCCCGCGAAGCCTTCAACATCGAAGGCGAGAAGGGCCAGCTCCGCGACGAATACGGTCGCAACACGGCGGGCCAGCGCATGTTGCTCGCGCGGCGTCTCGTCGAGGCGGGCGTGCGCTTCGTGTCGCTCACCTACGGCGGCTGGGACCACCACGACAACATCCGCAACGCGAACAATAATCAAATGCCTCCGTTTGATCAGGCGTTTGCGCGGCTCATCCGCGACCTCGACGAGCGCGGCATGCTCGACTCGACACTCGTGATGATCACGTCGGAATTCGGCCGCACGCCGAAGATCAACGGCACCGCGGGCCGCGATCACTGGCCGAAGGTGTTCAGCGTGGTCTTCGCCGGCGGCGGTGTGAAGCGCGGCTACGTTCACGGCGCATCCGACCCGACGGGCGCGGAGCCTGACAGCTCGCCGTTCACGGTGCAGAATTACGCCTCCACCGTCTTTACGCTGATGGGCATTGACCCTGAAAAGCGTCTTATGTCACCGGGCGGTCGTCCGCAGGCCATCGTCACAGGCGACGGCCACGTGGAGAAGGAAATCCTCGCCTGATGACGCGGGGCGTTCACCGCGAACAAGGTTTGGTTCCGTTGTGAACCATGAATTGCGGGGCAACGCTCTCAACGGGCGTTGCCCTGCGTCACATTGATCATGAAACGAATCATCGTCCTCACAGCGTTCGTCCTCGCGGCTTTCGCGGCGGGAGCCGTGCAGCCGCAGTTCAGCAACACCAAGCCCACCGGCCTCCAGCGCGGCGCCGAGGGCGAGCTGACCCTCAACGGCAGCCGCCTCGACGACACGCGGGAAATCATCCTGCTCGACCGCGGCGTGCAGGTCGTGAAGATCGAGCAGATCACGAACAACTTCGTCCGTGTGCGCTTCAAGGTCGCGCCCGACTGCCAGCTCGGCGAGCAGAAGCTCCGCATCCGCACCGCAACGGGACTTTCCGAGCTGCGCACATTCCTTGTCAGCGCGTATCCGCTCGTCGAGGAAAAGGAGCCGAACAACACGCCCGACAAGGCGCAGAAAGTCCCCGCCAACTGCACCGTCGAGGGCACGATGCAGAACGAGGACATTGACATGTATCTCATCGAGGCGAAGAAGGGCCAGCGCATCTCCGCCGAAGTCGAGGGCATGAGGCTCGGACGCACGATGTTCGACCCCTATGTCGCGGTCCTCGACAAAAACGGCAAAGTGCTCACCAAGTCGGACGACACCGCGCTGTTCGTGCAGGATTGCTTCGTCACGATGCTCGCGCCTGCGGACGGCGAATACATCATCGAGGTGCGAGAGAGTTCCTACGGCGGCGGCGGCAATCCGTATCGTGTCCACATCGGAAACTTCCCGCGTCCGACGGCGGTGTATCCGCCCGGCGGTCAGGCTGGCCAGACACTCGACGTGAAGTTCATTGGCGACGCCGCGGGCGAAATCAAAAAGACCGTCCAGCTTCCCGCCGAGATTTCGCCGTTCAAGCAGGGCGTGTTTGCCGAGAGCGACGGACTCACCGCGCCATCGGCGAATCCGATCCGCGTGTCCGAATTTCCAAACGTGCTGGAACAGGAACCGAACGACGACCCGAAGAATGCCACATCCACCGATCTCGAACTGCCGCTCGCGTTCAACGGCATCATCGAGAAGAAGGGCGACGTGGACTGGTTCCGCTTCAAGGCGAAGAAGGGCCAGACCTTCGACGTGAACGTTTATGCGCGCCGCATCCGCTCCCCGCTCGACTCGGTGCTCACGCTGACCGACGAGAAAGGCAACGTCATCGCGAGCAACGACGACTCCGGCGGCGCGGACAGCTACGTGCGTTTCAACGTGCCCGCCGACGGTTACTACCTCATCAAGATCGTTGATCACCTCGGCAACGGCGGGCCGGATTACACTTATCGCGTTGAAATCACGCCCGTGCAGCAGGGCCTCCAGCTCTACATCGCGGACACGGCCCGCTACGACACGCAGTCGCGCAAGTTCATCACCGTCGCGCGCGGCAACCGCTTCGCGTCACTGCTCACAGTGCGCCGGCAGAACTTCAGCGGCGATCTGGAATTCGCGCCGGAGAATTTTCCTGCTGGCTTGAAGTTCTCCGCCGACACGATGCCTGCGGGACAGACCGTGGTGCCGGTCGTTGTCGAGGCGGACGCCGCTGCGCCTGTCATTGGCAAGCTCGGCAACATCATTGGCAAGCTGGTTCCGCCGAAGGATGCGAAGGACTTCAAGGAAGTGAAGGGCGGCTTCTGGCAGAACTACGACCTCGTGCAGAGCGGCAATGACGGCGTGTATTACGCGACCTACGCCGACAAGCTCGCGGTCACGGTGACGGAGGAGTTGCCGTTCAAGATTCGCATCGAGCAGCCGCAGCAGTCGCTCGCGCAGGCCAGCTCGAAGGACATCAAGGTCATCGCCGAGCGCAAGGCGGGCTTCGAGGAGCCGATCACCCTCCAGATGCTCTACAACCCGCCGGGCGTCGGCTCGCAGCCGGACGTCACCATCCCGAAGGACGCGACGAGCGCGAGCTACACGCTCAACGCCAACGGCGGCGCGACGATGCGCAAGTGGAAGTTCGCCATCCTCGGCCATGCGACGGTCAACGGCGGCACGGCCTACGTTTCCACGCAGCTCGCCGATCTCGACATAGCGGAGCCGTATGTGACGGGCAAGTTCGACATGACGAATGTTGTGGTTGGTGGCTCGGTGAAGGTCGTATGCAAGCTTGATCAGAAGCGGCCGTTTGACGGCAGCGCCGAGGTCACGCTCAACGGCCTGCCGCCGGGCGCGACCGCCAGCCCGGTGATGATGACAAAGGACACGAAGGAGCTTGTGTTCAACGTGAACACCGCGACGAACGCGCAGAAGGGCGTCGCCCGCACGCTGCTCGCCGCGGCGGTCATCAAGCAGGGCGGCGAGAACGTCACGCAGACCATCTCGGCCAACGGACAGCTCCGCATCGAGGCGCCGCGCACGCTCGTCGCGTCGGCGCAGCCCGCCCCCAGCACGCCTGGAAGGAAGAAGAGCGCGGACAAGAAGTAACTTCAACCGAGAGCAAACAATGACCCCGACCATGAATAAATTCCTCGCACTTTCGCTCCTGTGCGCGCCGCTCGCGGCATTCGCCGCTGCGAAAACACCCGAACTGGTGGACGTGAAGGTCTGGCCCGCCGAGGTCAATCTTTCCACCAAGATGGACCGCCAGTCGCTCGTCGTGCAGGCGAGTTTCTCGGATTCCACGACGCAGGACGTGACCGAGAAGGCCACCTATGCCTTCGGTGACAAGATGCTTGTGAAATTTGACAAGTGGGTGATGACGCCGGTCGCCGATGGCAAGACCGAGCTGACGATCAAGTTCGGCGGCAAGACGCTCACGGTTCCCGTGAAGGTCGAGAAGGCCGGCATCGAGCGGCCCACCAGCTTCACACTCGATGTGATGCCGGTCTTCACCAAGTCCGGCTGCAATGTCGGCGGCTGCCACGGCGCGGCGCGCGGCAAGGACGGCTTCCGCCTTTCGCTCTTTGGTTATGATCCCGAGGGTGACTACTACCGCATCACGCGCGAGATGCCGGGACGCCGCGTCAACATCGGGTTGCCCGAGGACAGCCTGCTGCTTGAGAAGAGCATCGGCGCCGTGCCGCACACCGGCGGCGAGCGTTTCAAAAAGGACAGCGAACTTTACCAGACGGTCGTCCGCTGGCTGAAGGCCGGCGCGCCGAAGGACCCCGCCAACACGCCGACCGTCGTGGACGTGGACATCAACCCCAAGCAGGCCGTCATCGAGGGCACCGGCAACATCCAACGCCTCAACGTGCGCGCCGTGTATTCCGACGGCACCACGCGCGACGTGACGACCATCTCCGATTTCCTCACCAACAACGACATGACGGCCAAGGTCAGCCAAGTCGGTGTCATCACTGCGGGCACTCGCGGCGAGGCGTTCGTCATGGCGCGCTTCGCAGGCTTCACCGTTGGGGCGCAGATTCTGGTGATTCCGAAGGACGCGAAGCTGGACTTCCCGAACGTCGCCGAGAACAATTACGTGGACAAATTCGTCCACGCGAAGCTGAAAAAAATCCGAATCACGCCGAGTGAACTGTGCGATGACGCGACGTTTGTCCGCCGCGTGCATCTCGACATCATCGGCCTGCTGCCCACGGCCGAGGACACGCGCAAGTTCGCCGCCGATTCCGATCCGAAGAAGCGCGAGAAACTCGTGGACACGCTGCTGGCCCGCGACGAGTTCAACGACATCTGGGTGATGAAGTTTGCCGAGCTGCTGCAAATCCGCACGGACAACAACCGCTTCCAATACAAGAGCGCGCTGCACTACTACACGTGGCTGCAGGAGCAGTTTGCGCAGAACGTGCCGATGAACGAGCTCGTGCAGTCCCTGCTCGTCTCGAAGGGCGGCACGTTCTCGAATCCCGCGGCGAACTTCTACAAGGTTGAGACCGATGTCCTCAAGATGACCGAGAACGTCGCGCAGGTCTTCATGGGCATGCGCATCCAGTGCGCGCAGTGCCACAATCATCCGTTCGACCGCTGGAAGATGGACGACTATTACAGCTTCGCCGCGTTCTTCTCACAGATCGGCCGCAAGACCGGCGAGGACCAGCGCGAAACCATCGTCTTTAATTCCGGCAACGGCGGCGTGCGCCATCCCGTCGGCAATCGCGACATGCAGCCGAAGTTCCTCGGCGGCGCGCAACCGGAGATCACGAAGGGCGCCGACCGCCGCGAGGTGCTTGCGAAATGGCTGGCTTCGTCGGAGAACCCCTACTTTGCTCGCAACCTCGCGAACATCGTGTGGGCGCACTTCTTCGGCAAGGGCATCGTGGACCCGGTGGACGACGTCCGCATCAGCAACCCGCCGTCCAACCCGGAGTTGCTGGAGGCGTTGGCCGCCGAGTTCACGAAGTCCAACTACAACTTTCGCAAGCTCGTGCGCGACATTTGCACGTCGCACACGTATCAGCTCGCGGCGAAGGCAAACGAAACGAACGCGACGGATGATCGCAACTTCGCCAAGGCCGGCATCCGCCGCCTCCGCGCCGAGGTGCTGCTCGACTGCATCAACGAAGTGACGACCACGAAGGACAAGTTCCGCGGCCTGCCCATCGGCGCGCGGGCGGTCGAGATCGTGGACGGCCGCACCTCGACGTTCTTCCTCACGACCTTTGGCCGCGCCTCGCGCGACACGGTCTGCTCGTGCGAGGTCAAGATGGAGCCGAACCTTTCGCAGGCGCTCCACCTGCTCAACGGCGACACGGTGAACAGCAAAATCTCCAACGGCGGCCTCGTGCGCCAGTTGCTCAAGGACGGCCGCAATCCGGGCGACGTGATTGACGAGGTTTATTTCCGCTGCCTTTCGCGCCCGCCGACGGCGGACGAAAAGGGCAAGCTCCTCGCGTTTATCACGGACGCGAAGAACGACCAGGACAAAACCGAGGTGCTCAACGACGTCTTCTGGTCCGTGCTCAACTCGAAGGAGTTCATCTTCAACCATTGACGCGTTCGCATCCTGAAAGTTGTTTTATGAAAGCAGTTCGTTTGTATGTTGTGTTTGCCGCGGCGGTTGCCTTCGCCGCGACGGCGCAGGCGCAAAAGGTCACATACGAAGATCACGTGCTGCCGGTCTTCCGCAACTCGTGCCTCAAGTGCCACAACCCGGAGAAGGCCAAGGCTGATCTCGACCTCTCGACCTTCGCCGCCGCGCTCAAGGGCGGCAGTTCCGGCGCGGTGATCAAGAGCGGCGACCCCGACGGCTCCAAGCTCGTCAAGTCCATCACGCACGCGGAGGAGCCGAACATGCCGCCGAACAGCAAGCTTTCGGACAGGGAAATCACCCTCATCAAGTCGTGGATCGCCGGTGGGCTGCTCGAAAATTCCGGCGCAAAAGCCATCGTGATGAACAAGCCCAAGGTGGACCTCACCGCCGCGGTTGGCTCCACCGACAAGCCCGACGGCCCGCCGCCGATGCCGGGCGACGTGCTGCTCGAACCGCTCGTCCGCACCGATCACCCCAGCGCCGCCACCGCGCTCGCCGCCAGCCCGTGGGCGCCGCTCGTCGCCATCGGCGGGCAGCACCAGGTGCTCCTCTTCAACACGGACACGCTTGAACTCGCAGGCGTGCTCGGTTTTCCCGAAGGTAATCCCGTTGACCTCAAGTTCAGCCGCAACGGAAAGCTTCTCATCGCGGGCGGCGGTCGAGGCAGCAAATCCGGCTTCGCAGTCGTCTGGGATGTCGCGAGCGGCGACCGCATCCTGCAGGTCGGCGACGAAACCGACGTGGCGCTCGCTGCCGACATCTCGGCGAACCAGCAGTTCATCGCCATCGGCAGCCCCGGCAAGCTGGTGAAGATTTTTTCCACCAAGACCGGCGAACAACTCTTCAAGATGAAGAAGCACACCGACTGGGTCACCGCCCTTGAGTTCAGCCCCGACAGCAAATACCTCGCGACCGGCGACCGCAGCGGCGGCGTGGTCGTGTGGGAGGCCGACAGCGGCGAGGAAGTCTATGTGCTCGCAGGCCACAAGGGCGCAATCACTTCCGTCATGTGGCGCAACGCGAATATCCTCATGACCGCAAGCGAGGATGGCTCCGTGCGCACATGGACGATGGACGAGGGCACGCAGGCCCGCAACTCCACGGCCAACAGCGGCGGCGTGCTCGGCGCAAAAATTGCGCGCGACGGCAAGCTCGCCACCTGCGGGCGCGACAACCAGTTCTCCACTTGGGCTACCGATGGCAGCAAGATCCGCTCCTTCGCCAGCACCAACGACCTGCCCGTGCGCGTCGTTCTCTCGCACGACAGTTCCAAACTCATCGGCGTGGATTGGGCCGGCAAGGTGATCGTTTGGAATGCGGACAGCGGCGCGAGCCTCGGCGAAATCTCGCTCAATCCGCCGACGGTGGCCGAACAACTCGCCGCCGCGCAGAAGCGCGTCGAGGAACTTCAACAGGCCATCACGAAATCTCCCGAAGCCGTTGCCGCGGCCGAGGCTGAACTCGCCAAGGCCAAGACGGCACAGACCTCTGCCGCGAAGGGCAATGAAAAGGCGGCTGCCAAGACCGCCGAGGATGCCGACAAAAAACTCGCCGACGCCAAGGCCGCCTTGTCCGCGGCGGCCAAGGACCTCGCATCTGCGAAGGCGAGCGTTGAGCGGCTCAAGATTGGCCAGTTCTTCACCCAAGTCTATAAGGCACGCGAAAATTTCACATCGAAGAAAGAGGAGCGCGAGCGTCTGCTCGCCGAGGCCGACGCCGCAAAAGCTGCCGTGAAGAAATTGAACGACGAACTCGCCGCGGCGAAGAAGGAAAAGGCTTCGACGAAAGAAGAGAAGACCGCGCTCACCGCGAAGATCAAGCGCATCAACGACTCCATCAAGCTCGCCGGCGACAAGGCATCCTCCAGCAAGTCCGCTGCGGACAAGCTCGCCAAGCAGCTTCCCGTCGAGGAAGCCAAATACAAGAAGCTCAACGCCGAGTATCAGAAGCTCAAGCCTGCCACTCCCGCCGCCGCGGTGAAAACCGCCGGCATCTGAGTTGGATCACCTCTTATCACGCCCGCACGTCGAGAAACACGCGATTTCTGTTGCGACTGGCATTCGATTCAGGCGCGTGGATTCCTATTTGCATTCGGCATCCTCTTTCCCTAGCCTTCGCCCCGCATGAAAATTGATTCTCTGACCATTCGCACCATGACACGCTCCACTTTGCTTTCATTTGCGCTGGCCGCGCTGGTTCTGCCCGCGTCCGCGCAGCAGTCCGAAATCAAGACCCTCACCGAGCGCGCCGAGAAAGGCGACGCCAAGGCGCAGCTCGCGCTGGGTGTGATGTATTACGTGGGTCAGGGGACCTTGCAGCATTTTCCCGAGGCGGCCAAGTGGTTCCGCAAGGCCGCCGAGGCCGGCGACGCGCTGGCTCAGAAAAATCTTGCCACGATGTATCAGCAGGGCCAGGGCGTGAAGCAGGACCTCGTCGAGGCGGGCAAGTGGTATCGCAAGGCCGCCGAGCAGGGCAACGCGCAGGCGCAGAACGAGCTCGGTTGGATGCTTGCCACGGGCCAGGGCGTGAAGGAAAGCCAGACCGAGGCGACGCAGTGGTTCCGCAAGGCGGCGGACCAGAATTTCACCGTGGCTCAGAAGAATCTCGCGGTGCTGCTGCTGCGCGGTTCCGGCACCGAGCCGAACTACGCCGAGGCGGCGAAGTGGTTCCGCAAGGCCGCCGAGGGCGGCAACGCGCAGGCGCAGAACGAGCTGGGCGTGCTCTACGCCGGCGGCAAGGGCGTCGCGCAGGACAACAAGGAGGCGGCGAAGTGGTTCAAGGCCGCCGCCGATCAGGGCGACGCGACGGCGACGAAGAATCTCGCCATCCTGCTTTCGGGCGCGCAGGGCGTGGGCAAGGATGACGCGGAGGCGTTCAGACTTTTCAAGCAGTCGGCGGAGAAGGGCAACCCGCAGGCGCTGTATTATCTCGGCCAGGCTTACTTCAACGGGCGCGGCGTCGAGAAGAACGAGGCCGAGGCGATGAAGTATTACAAGCAGGCCGCAGAGGCGGGCGAAGTCAACGCGATGAACGAACTCGGCTGGCTTTATGAAAACGGCAAGGGCGGCCTCAAAGCCGACGCCGCCGAGGCCGTGAAGTGGTATCGTTCCGCCGCCGACGCGGGCCTCACGCTCTCGCAGTTCAACCTCGGCATCCTTTACGCAACCGGCAAGGGCGTGAAGCAGGACGACGCCGAGGCGCTCAAGTATTTCAAGATGGCCGCCACGGCGGGCAACGTCCGCGCGCAAGCCGAGGTCGGACGCCTCTATCTCGCCGGCGCGGGCGGCGTGAAGAAGGACGTCGTTGAGGCGAAGAAGTTCCTCCTGCTTGCCGCCGAGCAGGGCCTTGACGGCGCGATGGACAACCTCGGCGTGCTGCTCGCCGACGACAAGGGCGGCGCGAAACCTGACTACATCGAGGCCTACAAGTGGTTCAACATTGCCGCCGCCGTCGGCAACACCAACGCCGTCCGCAACCGCGATGCCGTCGCCGCGCGCCTCAAGACCGACGACCTCAACGAGGCGCAGAAGCGCGCGAAGGAATACTACGACACACATTTCAGCGGTGCCGCGCCCACGCCCGCGCCGGATGCGAATAAGCCCGCCGAGGCAAAGGCGCCGTCCGCGAAAGAGAAAGCCTCGAAGAAGAAGTAATCTTCGCGATTTGATTTCACCGCGCCGGGCGTTTTGCGTCCGGCGCGGTTTTTCTTTGTCTCGGCCTGTTTCGCCGCTATAAACGGCACAGAAAATTCCCGTTTCATGCGCGTTCTCATTCCCACCGTCACCGCTGGCGCGGGCCACTTGCAGGCCGCGGCGGCCATCGAGGAGGCGTGGCGTGCCGCGTATCCCGGCGACACCGTCGAGCGCGTGGACGTGCTGGACTTCGTCTCGCCGCTCTACCGCAAGCTCTACTCCGAGGGCTACGTGAAGGTCATCGAGCGCGCGCCGGAACTCTACGCCTTCGCCTTCAAGAAGACGGACAACCCCGCACTGCTCAAGAAGCTCACTCGCGTCCGTCGCAGCTTAGCGCAGCGCTCCACGGCGAAGTTCGTGAAACACCTCAAGGCCTTCCGGCCCGACGCGGTCGTGTGCCCGCACTTCCTGCCGCTGGAAATCCTTGGCGGCGTGAAGGCCAAGACGCCGGGCTTCGATCCCTTCACCGTCTGCGTCGTCACCGACTTCGAGGCGCACGCGCTGTGGATGGAGCCGGGCGTGGAACTCTACTGCGTCGCGTCCGAGGAGACGAAGGGCCGCCTCGTTGCGCGCGGCGTGCCGCCGGAGCGCGTCGTCGTCACCGGCATCCCGATTGCCGCGAAGTTCTCCGCGAAGCCCGACGCGCGCGCCGTGCGCAAGCAATTTGGCCTGCGCGATGATCTGCCCGTGCTGCTCGTGTTGAGCGGCGGCTTCGGCATGGGGCCGGTCGCGGAAATCCTCGGCGAACTCGACAAGCTCAAGACGCCCGTGCAGACGCTCGTCGTTGCCGGCCGCAACGAGAAGCTCAAGCGCGAGCTGGCCGCGACGAGCCGGCGTCATCCCACGCACGTGCTCGGTTTCGTGACGAACATGCACGAGCTGATGGCGGTGGCCGACCTCATCATCACCAAGCCCGGCGGCCTCACCACGTCCGAGGCGCTCGCGCTGGGCCGGCCGCTCTTCATCCTCAATCCCATTCCCGGCCAGGAGGCGGCGAACAGCGACTTCCTGCTCGGCCACGGCGCGGCGGCGAAGGCGAACCGCGTCGAAGACCTGCCGTTCCGGCTCGAACAACTGCTCGGCTCGCGCGACCTCGCGAAGATGGCCCGCGCCGCGAAGGCCCTCGGCAAACCCGCCGCCGCACTCGCCGTGTGCGATGAAGTCGCGCGCCGCGTCGCTGAGCGGCAGGGCATGGCGGGCTTGGCGCATCGCGAAATTAACTAAGCGACTGCGAAAGCGGTTTGAGGCGAATGCGTGGCGAAAGCAATAAGCAGCATCACACGGTTGGCTTTAGATGGAAAAAAGGTGGAAACGACTGTTGACAGGAACGCGGCAATTTGCATACTCCATCGCGAAGCTGAGAAACAACCAACGGAAAGGGAAATATTTATGTGGGGCTATCATGCTCAAAACCACCTCGGAGGAAGTGTCGTCACTGCGCGTAATGTTCATTGCCTTGCCATCCTCGTTATCCTCTTCTTTGCTCACATTTCATCGAGGGCAATGGCACAGGAGGAACTGCCCGGAATCTTTCAACTCAATTTCTACACAGAAGAATTCACAGATGGCGGCCCATTGCCGGATTACCGCAAAACGCACTCATTTCTCGAGTATGACTGCACGAATGCGGTAGCCACCCTGACCAACGTCGTGAGCTACGAAACGGGATGGACGGCTGTTTATCATCAACTTTGGGACAGCAATGTCATCACTTGGCCAGCAGACACCAACGCAGATGAGGGATTCCTTGATGGAACATCAGTAGAGACGATTTGGTATGTGGATTACACAAATGGTTGCGTAGTTTTTCCGGCGCATGCCGATTCAAGCACAAACACGATTACCGTTGGGCCGGGAATTTCCCGCCAAACTTCATCCGGCAAGAAGGGCACCATCAATGGGCGGAAATACAACACCAAGATTAATTTCCTCACCCGAGGGCAGCCCGGTTCTAGCAATTCCTATGTTTACCAGATTACTGTTGCTGCCTATGATACAAACAATACAAGGATTGATGGACCTAACATCACTGTCCTTGGCAAGACGCTTGACACAAATTGGACCGCGTATGTCGTGCTTTCCGACAATACAACAAATGATGCGACGCCAGCCATTACGGGGACATCGGATTATTATTACCAAGTTGGAGTTTCCAAAGTCAAAATTGATTTAACGTTCCGGAATAGCGGTTCGTTAACCCCGCGCGAGACAAATGGTGCAGGTTATCAGGCCGATCTTTGGGATAGCGTTGTGGCGGCAGTCGGGACGGATAACCTCGGTAGCATGCTGCCACAGAACACGATGACATCAGGGACACCGGCTCAGGTTATTTTGCGACTAGCTGGTCAAGAAGAAATGGATGCTACGGTTCCGATTGGAGGTGTTTTTACCAACGGTTGGGCTTGGCATAGAGATGTTCAAGTTGAATTGTATAGCACTACGAACGGCATCAATTATCTACAATATGCAGATTTTTCAAAATCATTTACCCAAAACGCTTTGAATCAAGGAGGCAATGACAATGGCGGAATTGCCAGGGACATAACTCCAGATATAAATGGATTGATAATATCTTCGGACTCACCATCTATAGGAATGTCTGCAACGGATACATCCCCAATTGGAATAGTCTACAAGCTTAGATTTTACGCGCACGAGTGGTTGACGTGGAATGGTGGTATAATTTCAGACGTTAAAAAGTGGCACTCTTTTGTTTCAATCAGAAAATATACAGATGGTGGCTGGGAATATTATGGGACTAATGAGATTGATCTGACGCCAGACACGGACCCAGAGACACCCAGCCCTATTCCTTAATCGAGACACCCTTCAAGATATGAAAAGAATCTTTATTGCAACACTGTTTGCGGTATTACTCTTAACTTGCTGGCTCGCTATTCGGAGCCGCAGAACAGACACCGAAAATAGTGCTTCTGTTTCTTTAGACAGATCAAAGGCCGTTTCGTCTGGTAATAACAGAGAGACGATCACTAAAGAGAATTTGTTTCCTTACATGCGCAGAAATGCTCGTGCCAAGACCGGCGAGAGTATGAATAGTGATCATTCAAATGCACTTGATACTGTCAGTGTTCCGTCTGAGAGTGGACATTTGAAGACAGTATCAAAAAGTAAATATGAAGCGAAACAACTGCAGAGCGAAGGGATATGGGAGTCAACTCGACGCCTAGACCAAGAGTTAGGCAGGAATCAGGTTATGCGTGAAAAAGAGAATTTCCTCTTACAGAAATCATCTCATCTTCAAACAGGAATGACGATCTCACAGGTGATTGAATTACTCGGCGAACCTAATAAATTGTATGCACCTTACATAAAGACGAATGCTGAAAGCGGAATAACGCTTGCCGGCAGCACACATCTCACCTTACAGCAGCAAGAGAAGGCAACAACCGATACTTTTTTTAAATACACACCTGATCTGAACGGAAGGACTTTTAACAAGCCCGATGAATATTTTAAGGTTCTTACCTTGGGATTTGATACAAACCATACCCTTTTTTACATACTTTTGGAAATTCCTCACCCAACCGTTTGGGTTGAATATTCTACAGCGTCACTTTAATTAACCAAAAAGGCAAATAAACCCAGTCAACACACCATGGCATCACTCACCACCACGGAAGTGCTCGGCTTTTGCACGAGCGTCGGGCAGGCAATGGACACCCACAAGGCGCTCCTGTTGACCAAGAAACTGGACGTCGCCGACTGGATTACCGAGTTGGACGACGAGCGGAAAGCCGCCGCCAAGGCGGACTCCGACCAGGAAAAGCTCAAGGCCGACTTGAAGAAGCAAACCGTGGACACCGACGCAGCGTTGAACGACGCCTACGACAGCGCCTCGACGAAGCTCGACGCCATCATTGGCGCGGTGGGCAAGACCACCGATTTGGGCGTGCAACTGGCCCGGTTGCGCAGCGACATCCGCCGGGGACCGAACAACCCGCCCGCGCCACCGCCTCCTAACCCATAAATGGCTTGAATTCAATGAGATGCGTGTTTAGGGACGCATCTTGGCCTTCCGGGAGGCTGCCTTTTTGAAAAAGGCGGCCTCCTTTAGCTATAAGGGAGCTGCCGAGAGCCTTGGGGCGGCTGCCTTTTTCTTCCGGGCAGCCGCCTTTTTGTCTTGGGCAAGTGGCTTTTTCCGTCAGGCAACGCCCCGACGATTAAAGGCAATCGCCTTTGAGCAAAGGGACACGGGCCAATCTGCGCTTCTCGGTTGTAGTCGTTTAACTTGGTTTGGTAGTTCGCTGAGATGACCCGCTGCCTTCTCCTTCTCCTCATGCTCACCTTCCGCGCCCACGCGGTCGCGAACGCGATTCGCGACTCGGACGAACTCCTCTTCCTGCCCACCTTCGCGCGCGCGCGCGCCGACGGCGGCTGCGAGTTGAACGTCCACGGCTGGGTCTTCGAGCGCGAGCGGCATCCCGCGCTCATGGGCCTCTTCCGCCAGACGCTCGGCCTCGACGAGAAGAAGCTGACCGAGGCGGAACGGTTTGTGTTCGCGCGCCGCGCCGGCCAGTTCCTCGTGGACAACCATCGCGGGCGCCAAGTCGCCATCGAGATCGCCGGCGACCGCTTCACGCTGCCCGCGTCCGCGCCGAACGGCCACTTCAGCGCGACCCTTCACGTCGCCGCGACGAACCTGGCGAAATGGCGCGTGCTCGGCGCGCTGACGAACGGCGTGATTGCCTTCCGCGCCGTGCTGCCGGCGGGCGACGCGCGCGCGTTCACCGGCGGCGCGCTGCTCGCGGGCGAAACCGGCCTCACGTTCATCTCCGACATTGACGACACGATCAAGGTCACGGACGTGCGCGACCGGCGCGAGACGATCATGAACACCTTCTGCCGGCCGTTTCGCGCGGTGGACGGCATGGCCGACGCGTATCGCCGCTGGGCCACGCAGGACGGCGCGCAGTTCCACTACGTCTCGGCCAGCCCGTGGCAGCTCTGGCCGCCGCTGGCGGAGTTCGCGCGCACGAACGGCTTTCCCGCGGGCAGCTTTCACCTCAAGCTGTTTCGTTGGAAGGACGAGACGTTCCTGAACCTCTTCGAGTCGCCCACGCTTTACAAACCGGCGGTGATCGAGCTGCTGATGAAACAATTTCCGCAGCGGCGCTTTGTGTTCATCGGCGACTCCGGCGAGAAGGACCCGGAAATCTACGGCGCGCTCGCGCGGAAGCATCCGCAGCAAGTTGCGCGCATCTTCATCCGCAACGTGTCCGGCGAGGACGCCGCCGCGCCGCGCTACCGCAAGGCTTTCGACAAAGTGCCTCGCGAACTGTGGCAGGTTTTCAGCGATGCGGTGGAGTTGCCGCCGGCCATTCCATAGAGGTTTCCGATGTGGTCCAACGGGGGCACCCTCGCAAGCTCTCTGGGTGGGTCAGGCAACCTTGCTGGGTGGGGCAAGAAGGCCGTTTAGGTGAGGCAAATGGGGCCTTTCAGCCGGGCTTGGACCGTATTTGGGGTCGTTTTGGCGGGGATCAGGGCTTGCCCTCGCGCACCACGCGGGTAGGCTCGCGGGCATGTTCAGCTTGAAGGACAAGATCGCGCTCGTGACGGGCGCGGGATCGGGCATCGGCGCGAGCATCGCGGATGTGTTCGCCGCGGCGGGGGCCTTCGTCTATGTCACGGATCGCGAGGCGCAGGCGGGCGCGGAGACGGTGGCGCGCCTGCGCGCGGCGGGCGGCCAGGGGGAGTTCCTCGCGCTGGACGTGACGAGTGAGGCGCAGTGCGAGGCGGTGGGCCGCGCCGTGCGGGAGCGCTTCGGCAGGCTCGACGTGCTGGTCAACAACGCGGGCATCGGGCACGTGGGGACGGCGTTGACGACGACGGGCGCGGATATGGACCGGCTTTACGCGGTGAATGTGCGCGGGGCCTTCAACGTGACGAAGGTGTTCATCGCGGGCATGGTGGAGCGCAAGCGCGGGTGCATCATCAATCTAGCGTCCATCGGCGCGGTCGTCGGCGTGCGCGACCGGCTGGCCTATTGCACGAGCAAGTTCGCCGTCGCGGGCATGACCAAGGCGATGGCGCTGGATCACGCGCTGGACGGCGTGCGGGTGAACTGCATCTGCCCCGGCCGCGTGGAGACGCCTTTCGTGACGGGGTGGTTGAAGAAATACCCCGACCCTGAGAAGGCCTACCGGGATGCCTGCGCCACACAGGCGGTGGGGCGCATGGGCAGGCCGGATGAGATCGCGGCGGCGGCGCTGTATCTCGCGAGCGACGAGTCGGGGTTCGTCACGGGGGTGGAGTTCATCATAGACGGGGGCTTCAGCGCCGGGAAGTGAGGGCGGCGGGTGGGGCGTTGAGCGCGCGTGGGCGGGATGTGTTTCTTGAAGTGCTGCGAAACAAAACTTGCGCGGGTGTGTTGAATGTGGGAAAGCAACTGGAAACCAAACCGGAACGCACCACTACTCAAACAAAGAATTGTTATGCGCACTCCCCCTGCCCTTACCCGCCGGCTCGCAATGATGCTGCCCGCAGCGGCGGCGTTGATGTTATTCACTGCAACAGGGGCCTTCGCCCAAGGCAAGCCGGCCGTCGGCAAGCCCGCGCCGGAAATCTCCGGCAAGGACATCGAGGGCAAACCGCTCGCGCTGTCGAGCTTCAAGGGGAAGGTCGTGATGCTGGATTTCTGGGGCGACTGGTGAGGCCCCTGCCGCGCCATGTATGGACATGAGCGGTCGCTCATGGACAAAATGAAAGGCAAGCCGTTCACCATCGTCGGCGTGAACAGCGACGACCCGCAGCGCGCAAAGGACGCGGTGCGCAAGAACAACCTCTCGTGGCCGTCCTTCGCGAACGACAGCGGCAAGGGCGGGCAAATCTCAAAAACGTGGAGCGTGGAAGGCTGGCCGACGCTCTATATCATTGATCACAAGGGAGTCATCCGTGAGAAATGGCTTGGCTCGCCCGGCGACGAAACCCTCGACAAGACTGTTGAGAAATATGTGAAGGACGCCGAGGCGGAAGCGAAGAAGTAACGGCACGAATTTCCTTCCGTTCCTTGCATCATTGGCCGACGCCCAAATCAGGACAGCAAGGACACGCCAATGAAAATGGCGAGCGCCAAGGCGATGGCAATGCCAATCACTATCAGAACTTTCAGCGTGGACTTCATCGTGTTCGCAAACCAGCCCCGCGGCACTTCTCAAACAACAGCCCGACTTTTTTGCATCCCAGTGTGACTTCACGCTAACAAAGGCCACGGTCGGATGCAAGCGTTTGCATGATGGCAGTGACATCCGCTTTTGTCGTGCATCATTGCAGCCAGGTTTCTATCTTCGCCGCGCTTTTTATGGCGACCATCAAACCCTTTGCCGCGCTGAGACCGAAACCCGAACTCGCCGCGCGCATTTGCGAACTGCCCTACGATGTCATGTCTTCCGACGAGGCTCGCACGCTCGCCGCGGGCAACCCGCTGAGTTTCCTGCGCGTGAGCAAGCCGGAGATTGATCTGCCGCCCGGCACCGATCCCTACGCGCCTGAAGTTTACGCAAAAGGCCGCGAGAATTTTCAAAAGCTCATCGCAGCCGGCGCGCTGCGGCAGGACTCGCAGCCGTGTTTCTATCTTTACCGCCAAATCATGGGCTCCCATTCGCAAACCGGGCTTGTCGCCGTCGCAAGGTGCGAGGAATACCAGCGCGGAATCATCAAGAAACACGAACTCACCCGGCCCGACAAGGAAGACGACCGCGTGCGCCACATCGAGGCGCTGAATTCGCAGACCGGACCTGTGTTCCTCACGTATCGCGCCGTCGCCGCGCTCGACGAACTTGCTACCAAGCGCAGCTCGTCAGTGCCGAACATTGATTTCACCGCGCCGGATGGCGTGCGCCACACGGCGTGGGTGCTGAGTGATGCGGCGGGCATCAGCGCCATCGAGAGCGGGTTCGCGCGCATCCCGTTCCTTTACATCGCCGACGGGCATCATCGCAGCGCAGCAGCGGCGCGCGTGTTTCAGTCCCGCAACGGCGCGGGCCACAGCGGCGGATTTCTCACCGTCATTTTCCCGCACAACCAGATGCAGATTCTGCCCTATAACCGCGTGTTGAAGGATCTGAACGGTCTCTCGCCGGAGCAACTGCTGGCGAAGCTCGACGCGGTATTCATCATCAAGGATGCAGGCGCGGCGAAACCTTTGCGCAAACATGAACTTGGCTTTTACCTCGGCGGCAAGTGGCGCACGCTAAATTTCCGTCCGCAGTTTGCCGCGACGAGCGACCCCATCGAAAAGCTCGACGTGACGTTGCTGCAAAAGTTCGTGCTCGCGCCGCTCTTCGGCATCGAAGACCAGCGCACGAGCAAGCGGATCAACTTCGTCGGTGGCATCCGCGGCACGGCGGAACTGGAGAAGCTCGTGAACAGCGGCGAATATGCGTGCGCGTTCTCGATGTTCCCAACAAGCATCGAGGACTTGATGACCATCGCGGACGCCGGCGGCATCATGCCGCCCAAGAGCACGTGGTTTGAGCCGAAGCTGCGCGACGCGATGTTCTGCCACATGCTGTGAATCCGCGGCAGCCGGCGTGAGTAGGCTGGCTCCCATTTATCCGCGTTTTCCGCGCCGCTCCTCCGCGCGACGCCGCGCCTCGCGCATAGCGTCAAGATTGGAAACTGCTTCCGCTCTCGGCGGCGGCGCCTTGCCCGCTTCAACCGTCACGGGCTGCGGAGCAACTTTGCGCGCCGATGCCGCCGCGGCCTTGTTTCGTTCTCGTTCAATCCGCCGCTGCCGAATGGCTTGCATCAGCGACGGCGCACGCTGCGGCGAATCATCCTCATCATCCGCCGCGCTCCCCTGCCCTGCGACCACGACAACTTTCTTCCGACCGAAGCGCCCGACGAGTCCTGTGCGCCGCTCCAGCACTTCCGCGAGAAACACCAGCAACGCCGCGAGCACGAGCCACAACGCGAGGTCCACGAGACGCGGGCGCGCCGGCAGAGTTTTCCAAATCGAAGGCAGCTCGACGCGCGCTTCGCCGCCGGTTGTTGCGGAGATTTTTTCGAGCGTGACTTTGCCTCGATCCACTGGCGTCGGCGCGAATTCCGGCGAATAAGGCAGGCACACCGGCGCGAGCGAGATCGGGTTCAGCCCCGGGATTTCCACCGTGTTCAGCACCGTCTCGCGACCGTGGATTGGCACGACGGCTTCGAGCAGGTCGGCGGATTTCCACGCAAGCGGCAACTCCATTTTCGCTGGTGGCTGGCCGGGAATGCCGTGCAGCACCTTCACGCGTGGCATCGCGGCGAACGGTTCGTTCGCGCGCTCCGGGTCCAAGTGCAGTTGCACGAAGCACACGCCGTCGCGCGTTTCCTGCGTGAGCAGCATGTTGTCCGGCAGCCGCGTCTGTTCGCCGGCGGCCCACCGCACGAGCGTCGCATAAAAGTCGCCGGCCTGTGCCCACTTCGCGAGGTCGCCGGCGAACTGCCCGTCGGCCTCGCCCATGTAGGTGAGCACGCGCCCGCTGCCGGCCTGCCACGCGGCAACAACTGGCGCGGTATAATCGTCCTCGCTCAAGATCGCGAGATTCGCCTCGGGCCGGATGTAACACAGGTTGTAACCGCCGACCGCGGGAATTTTCCAATCCGCAAGCCCACCGAGCGTAGTAAAGCCCGCCGTGGTTTTCAGTTTTGTGTCCTGCTCGACGAACGTGCTGCGCGCGACCGTGAACGTGTCCTGCGCAAAGATGCGCGGCACTTCGCTCGGCTGGTCGGTGAAGTAAATGTTCCCTTCGCCACGGCGCGCGACGTCCTTTAGCAGTTCCGCATCCACGTCCTGTTCCGTGCCAAGGCCGATGGCGCTAATGGTGATGCCGGCCTCGCGGCACTTCGCGATGAGTTCCGCGTAGCGGTCGGGGTTCTTCGAATCCGCCGCGTCCGCGAAGAGGATGATGTGCTTTGTCTCCGACTTAGCGCGGAGGATCATTTGCGAAGCCCCGATGAGCGCCTCGTAAATGAAGATGCCGCCGCCCTCCGACTTGATGGAAAGAATCCGTCCACGATCAGCCTTTGCCTTGTCGGCGGTCGTGAGGTCCACAATCGTGTGCGGCTCGGTGTCCACGGCGATGACGCCGATTTCGTCGCTCGGACCGAGCATGTCGAGCACCTGCACGGTGCCGATGTCCGCGAGGTCAATCTTCGTTTTGCCACCGCCGACGGGCATGGACATGCTGCCGGAACGGTCGAGCGCGACGACGATCGCGAGCGAGAGCTTGCGATGCTCGCGGCGCATCTCCATCGAGACCGGCAGCACGCGCTCCAGCGCCGAGCCGAAGTAGCCGCCGGGCGCGAAACTTTTTTTGCCGCCGGTCATCATCAGGCCGTTGCCGGTCGTCTCGACCCACGCGGCGAGCGTTTCCATGCCCGCGCTGCCGAGCTGGCTCGCCATCACGTTCTCGACGAGCACGGCGGAATACTTGGACAATTCCTCGAGCGACCAGCGGCACTCGCCGGGTTTCTTCGCGACCAGTTCAACACCGCCGGCGCGGAGAACCTTCACGAGGCCGGAGCCTTCGCCCGCGTTCGAGACTGCGAGGATCGAACGCGGGCCGCGCACGCCGACGAGCGCGCGCGCCGAGTTATTTTCAGGGACGGGATCGGTCGCGGCGGATTTCACGACGAGGTTGTATTCCATCGTGCCCGGTTGCGTGGCGCGGTCGCGGAAAAGCAGCCGCGAGAGGCCCGAAGGCACTTGCTTTGTGCCGGCCGCGATGACTTGCGAGCCGCGCGTGAGCGAAAATTGAATCTCCTGCTCGACCGGCGACTGCACCCACGCGGTCATCATATAGCTCTGGCCGGGCAGCACCGTTTCCGGCGTTTGAAAATTCGCGATGGCGAGATCGTTCACGCTTGCCCGCGTGAGGTGGCGATGGTCAATCGCGATGCCGCGTCCGGCGGCGCGCGCGGCGGCGGCGAGCGGATCGCGGCCCGTCCACTTGCCGTCGGAAAGCACCAGCACGCGCCCGCCCGCATCGGGCGGGATGAGTGTCAACGCGGTTTCGACGGCGTCGCCGAGATTCGATGCGTCCGGGCCAACCTGCGCGGAGAAACCGGCGAATTCCCCGCGCTGCGGCGGACGCTCCACCACGGCCTGCTGGCCGAAGGAAATCACCGCGAGCAAATCGCGCGGCCCCATCGCGCGGGCGATCATGTCCACGGTTTCCTTCTGCGCGCCGAACGCATCCGCTGGCATGGACTCGCTGCGATCCGCGACGATCACGACGGTTCCCGATTTGTCCGGCAGCCTGATCGCCGGCTGGCAGAGCGCCAGCACGACCAGCGCGAAGGCGACCGCGCGCAGCACGCGCAGCAGGCGGTTCGGCAGCGGCCACATGACCAGCAGCACCGCGAGCGGGATGAGCAGCACGAGCCAGACGGGTTGGGCGAGAATTAGCATCACACCCTTCCCTTGCTGACAGTCACGACAAACAGATGCGCGACCATCACGAGCAGCACCCCGAGCAGGAACAGCCACACGACCGACGCGTATTCGAGCCGCGTGTCGCCGGGCCGGTCCCACTGGCCCAGCTTTCGCGTGCTTGCGTGGGTCAAATCGGATTCCTCCGGCGAAAGAAAGTTCACGGCGAACTGATTCGTGGCATTGCCCGCGACAACCGAATAGAGGCCGGCTGTTTCCGTTTCGAGCAACAACTCAGCGCCGGGCTGCGTGACATCCTTTGCCGTTCCATCCGGACGTAGCAGCTTCACCGGGCCGCCCGGCGAGCGGAACGGCACGTCGCTGCCAAGGCGGAAGTTGTGTTCCAGCAAACCCGGCGTTTCGCGCGCGCGCCACGCGAGCAGGTTGTAAAAAAAGATCGGCCAGTTCGGCGTGCTGACGAGCGTGGACTGCGCGGGCGCGAGGAACAGCGTGATCTGCTGGCGGCCGAGCGCGTCCGTCTGCGCGAGGAGCAGCGGCGCGCTGCCCGCAGTGATGACGGGCAGGCCGGTGAAGTTGGTCGAAATTTCAGCGGACCAGAGAACACCTTCCAGCTCCAGCCCGCGCGTGAGCGGATGCGCCGCATCGAGCACGAACGGACCGGTGAACGCCGCGATGTTTGTGCCCGTGAGCACGCGCAGGCCCCACACGTTCGTCCCCGCAGGTGCGCTGCGCTGCGAGTGAATCACCAGCTCCGGCTGCGAGGAAACGGTCGAGCGCAGGCCGGTGGCGTCAAGCGTGCGCGTCACGAGCGAGCGGAGTTGTTCGTCCTCAATGGAAACCTGAACACGCACGCGCTGGCGCGGCGGCGGCAGCAGCACGACGCGATTGTCCGCCGCAAGTGCGTCGTCGGGCAACTGCGCCTCGATTGCTCCCGTCGCGGCGGGCAGTGTGAGGATGACCCGCTGGCGTCCGTTCGGGTCGAGATTCAGCAACGAGCGTTTGAGGAGATTCGTTCCACTGGACACGCGCAGTTCGGTGGCGTGCAATGCTTTCGAAAAGTTCGCAACTTCAAGCAGGCAACGATCAACGTCGCCGTGAACGGAACGCGTGGCGTTGATGAAGGCGATGTTCGGCTCGGCCACGCCGAAGGCCCACCACTGGATGCGCTCGCCTGCGAACTCCGTGCCCGGCGGCGCATGGTCGGTGAGGACGAGCAGTTCGGCCTGCGGCCCACCGAGGTCGGACGCAAGGCCAATGGCGACGTCCAGCGACGCGGTTGGCGACTGGCAATTCCACTGCGCGAGGAGCGGCGTGAGTTCGCGCGCGTTCACGACCGGCGCGCCGAGCACGCGCGGTTTCGGCCCGGCGAGCACGAGGCGGATGGAGAGAAATTTGCGCGATTTCAGCAGCGAATCGAGCGCGGCGAGAGAGCGCGTGCGCGCGGTGTCGCCGCCCCTGCCCGCGAGCATCGAGAGCGAATCGTCGAGCACGACGACAAGCGGGCGCGTCGTCTGCGGCAACTGCCAGCGCGGGCCGGTCGCGGCGCAGACGAGCAGCGCGAGCGCGATGAGTTCGAGGAAGAACACGAGCGGCAGGTGAATCTTTTGGACCTTCGCGCCACCCTCGCGGGATTGCAGCGGGAACTGCCACAGCAACAGCGACGACACCTGACGCAGCCGGAATTTGTTCCGCAAAATGTAGATCGCCGCGAGCGTCGGCAGCGACGCGGCCGCGATGAGCGCGAGCGGATAGGTCAGCAGCGGCAGCATGGTTTCTTCACGCGGGCACGAGCACCTGCGCTTCTTCGAGCGACTTCACAGTGGCTTCAAAATCCTCCGCGACGACCGACGCAAAACGCGCGCCGCACTGGCGGCAGGCGTCGTGCCATTCCTGCCGATGGCGCGCGAGCGCGTCGCGATATTGCTTCGCTATCGTCGCGTCAACGAAGATGTCCAGCCCCTCGCCGGTCTCGCTGTCAATGAGATGAATGTTGCCGTTCTCCGGCGGCTGCGCGTCGTCGCGCGCGAGCAGTTGGATGACGAACACATCGGCGGCGTTGTCGCTGAGGCGGCGCAGTGTCTGAACGGGATTTCCGGGCCACAGCAAATCGCTCACGAGCACGCGGATGCCGAGTCGGCGCAATCGCGGCGGCAGGATGGCGAACGATTCCTCCATCGTGCGCCGGCTCTCGAAGCTGAAGCCGTCCCACGCGGTCGGGCGCAGCGTGTCATTCGCGATGCGCTGGAAGCCGTCCGCAGCGAGCCACGCGGCGTGGCTGCACTGCGCGTTCTCCGCGGCCATCGCGAGCACGCCGGCGAGACGAAGCAGCGCGGAGGATTTCTGCGAATTCTCCAGCGCCATCGAGCGAGAGCCGTCAAGCACGAGGTCAAGGTGTGGGTTCACTTCCTCGCGGAAAAGTTTGACCGTGAGCCGGTCGGTGCGGGCGAAGACGCTCCAGTCGATCGTCCGAAGGTCGTCGCCGGGCTGGTATTCGCGGTAGTCCTGAAAATCAATCGAGGTGCCCGCGCGGCGTCCGATGCGGCTGCCGGTCTGTCCCGCGAGCGCGCTTTGCGGCAGCGCGAGCGCGTAACGGAGACCGAGCTGCTCGCCGGCCTGCAAATGCTCGCGGAAGGCGGAGTTCATGGAAACTCAGTTCGGCAGCGGCGGCGGTTTGGCGGCATCCTCGCGGCGATAAGGTTTGAAGGCGCGCGCCTGCCGGACGAACCAGCGCAGGTTCAGCAGAATCATCGCGAGCGCGAAGCACGACGCGAAGTAAAGATGATCGTAGACTTTCGAGTCATCCTTCATCGAGAAGACATTGAAGACGTTGCCGAGCTGTCGTTGCTGGAGCGTGTCCCACGTGAGCTTGTTCGCAAAGAACAGGACGAAATTCGGCACGACCGCCCACGCGGCGGGCAGCAGCGCGGCGAGCAGGCTCGCGGTCATCGGCGCGCGTTGCGGCATGAAGCGCCGGTGAATCCACAGGCCCGCAAGACAGTAGGCGACCGCGTAAAGGAAGATCGCCGAGCTGATCGCGATGAACTGCACGTCGTCCGAGCGCGACGCGGTTGTGCTCAGCGCCATGCTGAAATACGCGGACAGCCCAACAGTCATGCAAAACAGGAATGAAGCCCACAGGAAGCCGCCCGCAGTTCCATTGAACAGGAAGAAGGCCACCTCGCGGCGCAGGCGGTTTTCTGGAATGGTCCGTGCGACGCGGACGCTGCGTTCATCGCCTTCGCTGAGCGCGAGAATCATGAAGCAAAGCGACAGGGCAATCGCCGGACTGGCCCACGAGTAGAGCGCCTCGCTCCAGCCTTTCGCCAAAAACCAGCTCACGGCCACGACGCCGCCAACGATCCACGCGCCCGTGACGTAAAGCCGCACGGGCAACGAGCGGTTCGCCGATGGCGGCGAGATGAGCGCGACGGACGACACGTGCAGCAGCCCGAACGCCAGCGTTCCGACAAATATCCCCGTAAGTGCAGGCCCCCAAAACGTCCACGTGCCGAGCGTCGAGCCGACGCCCGACATCATCATTCCGAACCCCGCGGCGGACATCATGCCCGTCACCATGAAGCCCATGATGATCGTCGGAATCGCGAGCAAAACCTTGAAGCCCTTCGTCGCCGGCAGGCAGGCGAAGAAAATCGCGAGCTGAATACTTAGCACGGACAGAAGGAACACCATTCCCAGAGCGACGAAAATCGTCGGCAGGTCCACGCCGCGCAGCAGGTTCGTGAACACGACGAACGGCATGCACACGCTGAAAAACAGCACCGTGAGGTAGATGCCGCACATCAGTTTGCCGCGGATGATGCGCGCCGGGCTGAGCGTCGTGATGTAGAGCAGGTCCACGTTGTGTTCCTGCCGCTCCGCCGCGAGCCGCACGGCCACGTAGAGCGGGATGAAGACGAGGCTCGTCGCCGTGAGAATCGCGCTGAACGCGGCAAACACCTCGCGCCCGAGCGCCTGCGGCTGCCCGCCGACGTTCACGCTGGAAAACACCAGCACCGACACCATCGTGCAGAACAGCACGAGGATGAACAGCAGGAGCATGCCGGTCACGGCCCAGCTCCTCACAGCCTGGCGCAGTTCCTTCACGACAACGGGATTCAGCTCCCATTCACGCCAGTTCAGCTTCACGGGCACGTTCACTGCACGCCTCCCTTCGTCACGTTCATGAAAATGTCCTCGAGGTTCGCCTTCGTCTGCTTGAACTCGGCAATCTTGAATCCCTTCCCGACCAGCCCCGTGAGCACGTCGCACGAACGATGCTCCTCGCCTTCCAGCTCGAAGAACACATCGCCGTTCACCTCGCGCGCGCTGACGACGTTCGGCGTCTGAAGCAGTTCCTTGAGCAGGTCGTGCTGGCGTTCGAGCACGCGGACGCAGAGCGTGCGGTGCGGCGTGCTCTTCTTGAGCACTTCGTCAATCGTGCCAGTCTCCAGAATTTTGCCGCGCTCGATGATGACTACGCCGTTGCAGATCTCGGTCAGCTCCGTGAGGATGTGCGAACTGATGAGGATGGCCTTCTTCTGCTGCGCGAGCAGCATGAGCAGTTCGCGCAACTCGACGCGCGCGCGCGGGTCGAGACCGGCGGCCGGCTCGTCGAGGATGAGCACCTCGGGGTTCGGAATGAGCGCGCGGCCGAGCGTGACGCGCTGCTTCATTCCCTTCGAAAGCGCCTTGAGATGCTTGTCGCGAATGCTGGTGACGTTGGTGAATTCCTCCACAGCCTTCACCGCCTCGTCGCGCGCGCGGCCGCGCAATCCGTAGGCGCGCGCGAAAAAGTCGAGATACTCCCGCACCGTCACGTCCGCGTGCGCGGGCAGCGAATCGGGCACGTAACCGACCATGCGCCGCGCGTGTTCCGGCTCCTCGCGCACGGAGACGCCGTTGATGAACACGTCGCCGCTCGTCGGCTCCTCGAGCGTGGCGATGACGCGCATCGTCGTCGTCTTGCCCGCGCCATTCGGGCCAACGAATCCGAACACGTGGCCGGAATCGAACGAGAACGTGATGTTGTCCACCGCCGTCGCGCGGCCGAAGCGCTTGTGAAGGTTGCGGACTTGGACTTTCATTTCACATCCTCCGGGCCGAGCACACCATAGACGATGGCGCGGGTGCGGGCCTTGGTGCGCTTGCCGAGCGCGTTTTCGAGAAAGGGCTGCTCCTTCAACACAGCGACGTAGCTGCCGGGGCGAAGATACGGCACTGGATCGGTCCAAAACGGCGAGCGAGTCGCATCCCACATCGCAGACCTGAACAACTCCTGCAACGTGTCGGGCTTGCTCTCCGCCCGGCTGCCTTCCGGCGCGCTGGCGAGCGTGATCTTCTGTCCCGCAATGATGTTCGTCGCGGTAAAAATGTTTCCACGTTCGTCGGCGAGCCAGAGCGACTCGATATTCGCGCCGAGGCCGTTCACGGCGAGAAGGTTTTTCCCGCTGCGCTCGATTTGCACGCGCTCGCGGCGCGCCTCGGATTTACGCAACTGGAAGTGCGCCGGCACGCGCGCTGAAACCCAGCCGCGCCGCAGATGCTGCACCTGCGACAGCTCCAGCTCGACCGGCGTGCCCGCGCTGGCGGAACGTCCGTAACTGTGCAGGCCCGCGCCCGTGCCCATCATCGTCACCTCGGTGTCATAGCTGTAGCGCAGGCCGTCGCTCGGCGTGAGCGGCGCGTAAAACGCCGCCATGCCCAGCGTCGTCGCGCGGTGCGCCGTCTGGTCGAGCAGCGTCACGCCCTCGACGCGCGTCTGCGGCGTGACGCCTTCGCTGAACAGCGTCCACGCGAACACCAGCACGCACGTGAAGGCCGAAATCACCGGGATGGTCCACAGAAGCCAGATGCGCCGGTTCATGCGCGAAAGCACAAAAATGTTCGCCGGCCCGACGACGAGAATAAAAATCAACATCAGCGCCACGAGCCCGCGCACGGGGATGCGCAGGTTCTCGACGACGGAGAAGGCGGAGTTCGCCGTGGTTTCGTCCACGACGTTCCACGGGCCTGCGGCAGTGCGGCCGAGGTCGCGCAGAAACCGAACTTCCTGCTGCACCAGCTCCTTCGCCTGCGTCCGCGCCAGCGTCACGAGTGAGCCGAATCCGACGGTGAACACCTTCATTTCCGGCGGTGCCTTATCCTTTTGCCGCGCCTTGTCCCACGGAGCCGGCGGGGAAAGGTCGCCGAGCACGACGAGGTTGCCACCCGCCTGCACCCAGTTCCACACCGCGCTCTGCGTCGCGGGCGGCATTGTGTTGTAATCCGCACGGTTGATGAGCACGGCATCGAACGGCGTGTAACTCAGCCAGTGATCGCTCCAGGCGCTCGCCTCCAGCTCCGCGTGCGCCAGCATCGGCGAAACCTCCGCCGGCGAACGGCCACCACGATAACGCGGGCCGCTGTTCCGGGAGCTGCTTGCACGGGCGGCGGAAGCGAAGGCTGCCGTTTTCCCGTCGTAAAGTTCAACTGCGGCAATGGAAAGGTCAGAGACATTCCTTCCCTGTGTGAACTCCAAGCGAACAGTGCTGATGGCATTCGTCACGGTGAGCGGTCCAACTTCCCAGCAAGTGTGTCCACCATTACTCCCGACATGGATTGAAGGGAAATTAACATGAATCTGTGGAACGATCGCGGGTGGGTAATTGGTGGAGCCATATCGGGCAATTTCATTATGTCCAGAATCGAACAAGACAATTGCAGATAAGTGGCTCGGTGTGGACTTGTAGGTATAGACCCGAAGCATTGTTGTCACTCGCGATGGCGTGAAATCTACTTCAAGCCACTCCGCTGCGACTCCGCGTGATTCGTCCGGGCACCATGATTCCGCACTCAGTCCTATCGTGCTGTTGCGGCGTGGAGGACCCACTGTCATCGCAGGCGAAAATGGCCCGTTCGCCGCGGCTGAAGAAACCGAACTCAGCGCCTCTCCCTTGAGCAGTTTGTCGAGGTCGTCGCTATTCAGGCTGCGGCTGACGAGGAAGGTGCCTTGATGCGTGCCGCCCGGCCCCATGTAGCCCATGCGATGCCGCGTGGACGCGCCCAGATGCACGTCGCCGCGGCGGCGTCCATCCACATACACCGTGATGCGGTCGTCGCCGTAAATCGGCAGCGGCGGCTGCCACAGCGAGACAGCAACGGTCGAACTCGGCCCGATGGCCGCGGTGCGCGAGATGCGGCGCAGACTCGTCCCGTAGGCGTGCGAATCATTCGGCAGTTCCAGCGTAATCCGGCGCGTCTTGTCCGGCGAATGATTCTCCACGATGACCCGATGCTCGACGTAGCCGTGGAACGTTTCGCCTTCGAAAAAAACCTCCGGCTGCACCGAAATGTCATCGAAGCGCTCGGCGGCGAACAATGCCCGACAGGTAAAAACACAGAGGACACCAAGCACAGCCAGTGCGAGGCGAAGCATATTTGCTCCGCTTCCGCACTGCATGCCCCGTCTCACTTGTGTTTGCCGATTCACAAAAACTTTGAACCTTAAACTTGGAACATTGAACTTCTGTCACGCCGCTTCCATTTTAACATCCGCCGGCAGTTTGAGGCCGGTTTCATCGAGCTTTTGCACGAGGTCGTTCACCACGGCGGTCGTGTCCACGCGGTCAAAGCGCGCCTGATAATTCAGGATGATGCGATGGTTCATCACCGGCTGCGCGACGGCCTTCACGTCCTCGAAGCCGACCGTGGGCCGGCCCGCGAGCAGTGCGTGGCCTCGCGCGGCCTCGGCGATGGCGATGGCGGCGCGCGGCGAGGCGCCGTAGGTCACGTAACGATTCACCAAGTCGGTCGCCTCCGGCGCGTCGCGGTGCGTCGCGGCGACGAGGCGCGAGATGTAATGCGCGACGGGCTTGGACAGGAAGACGCGGTCCATGGTCGCGAACAATTGTTCGAGCTGTTCGCGTTCCAACTGCCACGTCGGCTCGGGCAGTTCGCCGCGACGCCTGTCGGCGATGATCGAGTGCAGCACGTCCGAGGTGACGTTGTTCACGAGAAGGCGAAAGAGGAATCGGTCGAGCTGCGCCTCGGGCAGCGGATAGGTGCCTTCAAGCTCGATGGGATTCTGGCTCGCGAGCACGAAGAACGGCCGCGGCAGCTTGCGTGTCGTGCCGAGCAGCGTCACGGTCGCTTCCTGCATCGTTTCGAGCAGCGCGGACTGCGTCTTGGGTGAGGCGCGGTTGATTTCATCCGCGAGCAAAATGTTCGTGAAGACCGGGCCGGGCTGGAAAACCATCTCGCGTTTTCCCGGCGAAGTTTCCTGCAGGATGTGCGAGCCGAGGATGTCGCCGGGCATGAGGTCGGGCGTGAACTGCACGCGGCGGAAGTCGAGCTTGAGGATGCGGCCGATGGTGCGCACGAGCGCGGTCTTGCCGAGGCCGGGCAGCCCCTCGAGCAGCACGTGGCCCTGGCTGAGCACGCCGATGAGCACGAGCCGGTGCAGGTCGGCGCGGCCCAGCAGAATCGTGTCGAGTTGTTCGAGGATTTTCGCCGTCAGCTCGGCGGCGGGGCGGAGTTCATCAGGGCGCAGAACAGTGGCAGTGCTCATCGGGTTTGGCGTGTTGGTTGCGTGGACTATAAACACCGCAGCGGACAAATTGGATACAGGAAATCCCTCCCCTCGTTGATGCCCCCATGCGTGCTCAATTGTCGCGTTTGAAGAACCGTTCCACCGCGGCCTTGTGCCGCGGCAGGATGACTTGCACGTGCGCGTTGCCGCCGCCGGCACTCGCGACACTGAGCGCGCCGGTCTGCAAAGTCGCCTTGTCGCCGGTGACTTCGGGCGCGGCCTTGCTCATGCCGACGAGCTGCGCGTCCTTCATTGCCGAGATCTGCGACGGCGGAAGCGTCTGCTCTTTGAAGCTCACGTCGTTCATGTCCGATTCTTCCTTCCACGTGATCGGCGTCTTGCCGCGCTCGTTGCCGCCGACACCGCCGCTGCCGAGAAGTTCGAGGAGAAGCTCCAGCTCCACTTCGTCGCGGCCCTGCTGCGCGAGGAAGGCCAGGAGCGCCTCGGAATTCGGCTTGCCGCCGGCCTTCTTGCACTGGCCGACCATGTCGGCGTCAATCAGGCGCACGTTCTCCAGCTTGGCCATGATCTCGCTGATCTTTTCCTTGTTCGCCGCGAGTGCCTTCATCAGGTCCTTCATCTGTTCTGGCGAAAGTTTGCCGTCCTTTGCGGACGCGAGCATCTCGGGCGGTAGCGACGCGTTGAGCAAGCCTTGATCGAGCTTCGCCGCGCTGAGTAATGACGCGAGTTCCTGCGCGGCCTTGGTCATCACTTCGCCCGCCGTGCTGTCGGGCAACTGCCCCATCGCACCCGCAAGCGCCTCGGATTGCGCGAGCGACTGCATCTTCGCGATGGCTTCCTCGGCGGCCTGCTTGGCGAGGTCCTGGTTGCCCTGCTGCAAATGATCGAGCGCCTCCCACGTCTTGGCCGGGTCTTTGCCGGAGGCATCCTTGCCGAGTTTGGACAACTCGTTTTTCAAGTCGGCGGCCTTGTCTTCCTTGAGAATCTTTTCCTCTTCGAGCGCCTGAATCTGCTCGGTCAACTCCTCGACGAGTTTGCCGATTTCAAGCGGCCGGTGAAATCCCAGCGCCGTGTAGCGGTCGGGAATTGCAAACGTGATGGCGAGGAACAACGCCGACGCACCGAACAAGTTCAGTGCCTTGCCGCTGCGCCAGCGTATCGCGGGCGTGCGGGTCGCGGGCAATTCCTGCGCCCACGCTGAAACATCCGCCTGCTCGGATGCCATGAGCAGTCCGCCGCAGCCGTTGTGCCAGTCCAGTTCCGCGCGCAACGTCGTCAGCGCGGGACGCCGCCGGCGTTCGAGCCATGCCGCCACGACAACGATTGGCAGCAATCCAAGCAGGCCGAGCATGAGGTGATGCACCGGCAGCCGCGTCGTCACGCGCACCACGAGCACCACAACGCCGAGCGCGAGCAGCCACACCGTCGCCCAGCGCAGGGCCGTGCGGAACGCGAGCAGGCGCACGACTCGGCGCGAGAAATCTCGGAGTGCCTCCTGATGCGTGTTCATCGGGGTGAATTGATTGGCACCACGCTACGCCGGATGCGGCAAACGTCAAGTCACCGGTCGAATATAGTTTAGACTAATTTTGTTTCTTGACACAAATTCGTTTCGCTCTACGCTGCCGGCGTGACTGGATCGCCTGACAACACACCTCCCGCGCCGAAGGGCGCAGAGGCTTCCACCTCCGCGTGGAAGAGCGCGAGCGCCACACCCAGCCTGCCGGAAGTTCACGCGAGCATTCCCGTGCATCGGCATCTTGGCTTCTGGCGCAAGATGCTCGCCTTCTCCGGCCCCGGCTACCTCGTCGCGGTCGGCTACATGGATCCCGGCAACTGGGCGACCGACCTCGAGGGCGGCTCGCGCTTTGGCTACACACTGCTCTCAGTCATCTTCATCTCGAACCTCATGGCGATCCTGCTGCAGGCGCTCTGCGCGCGGCTCGGCATCGTCACCGGGCGCGACCTCGCGCAGGCGTGCCGCGATCACTACTCTCGGCCCGTCAGCATCGTGCTCTGGCTGCTCTGCGAAGTGGCCATCTGCGCGTGCGATCTTGCGGAAGTCATCGGCTCGGCCATCGCGCTGAATTTGCTCTTTGGCATTCCGCTCGTCGCCGGCGTGTGCATCACCGCGCTGGACGTGCTCGTGATTTTGCTGCTCCAGCACAAGGGCTTTCGCTTCCTCGAATCGCTCGTCGTCGTGCTCATCCTCACCATCGGCGGTTGTTTTCTGGCGGAACTCATCTTCAGCAAGCCGCACCTCGGCTCCGTGCTCGGCGGTTTCGTGCCGAAGTTTGAAGTCATCACGAACCCCGCGATGCTCTACGTCGCCATCGGCATCCTTGGCGCGACCGTCATGCCGCACAACCTCTACCTGCACTCGTCCGTCGTGCAGACGCGCAAATACGAGCCGACACCCGAAGGCAAGCGCGAGGCCATCAAGTTCGCCACCATTGACTCGACCGTCGCGCTCATGTTCGCGCTCTTCATCAACGCCGCCATCCTCATCGTCTCCGCCGCGACCTTTCACGGCGCGGGGCAGAAGGTCGCCGAAATTCAGGACGCCTACCGCCTGCTCTCGCCGATGCTCGGCGTGACCGCCGCGAGCGGGTTGTTCGCCATCGCGCTGCTGGCGAGCGGCCAGAACTCGACCCTCACCGGCACGCTTGCCGGGCAGATCGTGATGGAAGGCTTCCTCAACCTCCGCATCCGCCCGTGGCTGCGCCGGCTCATCACGCGCGTCATCGCCATCGTGCCCGCGGTGATTTGCGCCGCGCTCTACGGCGAGAGCGGCACCGCCAAGCTCATCGTCCTCAGCCAGGTCATCTTGAGTTTGCAACTGCCCTTCGCCGTCGTGCCGCTCATCCTCTTCACCAGCGACAAGGCGAAGATGGGCGAATTCGCCAGCGGGCCGTGGATGAAAGTGCTCGCGTGGTTCACCGCCGCCGTCATCATCGCGCTGAACCTGAAACTGCTCGCGGACACCTTTGGCATTACGGGCTGACGGGCCGGGACAAACTGACTTCGAGCCATGTATAAAAAAATCCTCGTCGCACTTGAGAACAGCCAGGCCGACGCGAGCCTCATCCCGCACGTGACCGAGCTGGCGGTGCTGCACCGCTCGGAACTGGTCCTTGTGCATGTCGCCGACGGCTGGGTCGCGCGCAACTTCGACCAGCTCAAACTTGCCGAGTCCGAGGAGATGAAGGCCGACCGCGCGTATCTCGCCGGGGTGGCCGACCAGATGAAGGCCAAAGGACTCACCGTCACGACGCATCTCGCGCTCGGCAATCCGCCCACGGAGATTTTGAAAGCCGCCGAGAACGAGGAATGCGATCTCATCGCGATGACCACGCACGGGCATCGTTTTCTGGGCGACCTCTTTTTCGGCAGCACCATCTCGCAGGTGCGGCACAAGGCGCAGATTCCCGTGCTGCTCGTGCGCGCCGAAAAGCTGTAGCCGCAGACTGCGGTGGCGGTCTGTGACTGCCGCCATTTTCAGAACAAAAGCGCGAGTCTCCGAAAGTCCCGCTGTAAAACCCGCTCCCCGCGCAGGCCGGTTCATCGCGCGTTGTCACTGATGGTCTGACCAAGTCTTGCCTACTCAATGCCAATAAAGGGAGCGCGCGGTTCCGGCGGTTCAATATCTTCAGTCTGCAATCACCAAACGACGTGATTCGGGGGGTCAGTGTTTACCCTGAATCGGTTTTTAAGTGTATGCACCGATAGACGGCGGATGTGGGAAGCAGTCAGGATGCAGACGGTCCGGATGTTAGAGGGATGACAACAATTTACTGAACGGATTTACCGTGGCTACAAACCACTTTGACTCGGCCTTCACGAGCACGACCGAGCAGCTACTACTGCTTCAAGCCGCCGCGATGGAGACAGCCGCCAACGCAATCCTCATCACGGACCGAGCAGGCACGGTTCTTTGGGTCAACCCCGCCTTCACCACGCTAACGGGCTACAGCGCCGAGGAGGCCATTGGCATGACACCGCGCATTCTCAAGTCCGGCAAGCATGATGCCGCGTTCTACAAGGATTTTTGGAAGACGATCCTCTCCGGGCAGACGTGGCGCGGCGAGTTCACCAACCGCCGCAAGGATGGCACTCTTTATTACGACGAGCACACCGTCACGCCCGTCCGCGCCGCCGAAGGGAAGATCACGCACTTCATCGGCATCATGAACGATGTGACCGAGCGCAAGCGGGCGGAGGAAGAACTGCGCAACACGCACGAGCAACTACAACAGATGCTCGCGCACAGCCCGGCCGTGCTCTACCAACTCCGGGTCGAGGGGCGGAACCTCGTGCCCGTTGTCGTGAGCGACAACATGGAGCGGCTGCTGGGCTTCACGGTGGCGGAAGCGCTTTCTTACGACTGGTGGCTGGGGCAGCTTCACCCGGAGGATCGCGACCGCATTCTGGCCGTAGTGTCGCAGGCTCTCGAAGGCGACGGCTACTCGACCGAATACCGCCTGCGGCACAAGGACGGCACCTACCGCTGGGTGCAGGACAACAACCGTGTCCTACAGGACACCTCCGGTCAGCCCACGCAGATGGTCGGCGTCTGGACGGACATCAGCGAGCGGAAGCGGGCGGAGGACGCGCTGGCGAAGGGGGCGCTTCGTTACAAGACCCTCATGGATCTCTCGAACGATTCCATTCACTTTCTCGACGAGCAGGGGGATTTGGTCGAAGCCAACCCGGCGTTTTACCGCGGGCTGGGCTACACCGCCGAGGAGATGCAGGGCATGAACGTCGCGGACTGGGAAGCCCAATTCAACCGTGAAGAAATACGGAAGCGGCTGCGCGGACAGATGGATACCAGCTCCACCTTTGAGACGAAGCACCGGCGCAAGGACGGCACCATTATGGACGTGGAAGCGGGTGTGACCGGCGTCCGCCTGGACGGGAAACCGATCCTGTTCTGCATGACGCGCGACATTACCGAACGCAAACGGGCGGAGCGCGCGCTGCGCCAGAGCGAGGAGCGCTTCCGCGAACTGGCGGAAAACATCCAGAAGGTTTTCTGGATGACCGACAAGGACATGACACAGATTCTTTATGTCAATCCGGCCTACGAGAAGATTTGGGGCCGTTCCTGCCGGAGCCTGTATGAACGCCCCATGTCCTTTGCCGAGGCCGTGCTCCCGGAGGACCGCTGCCATCTCGACGCGATGTTTCAACACCAAAGCCTTGGCGAACCATCCGATGAAGAATACCGCATTGCGCGGCCGGACGGCTCGGTGCGCTGGATTCGTGACCGCTCGTTCCCGATCCTTGACGAGACCGGCCAGCACTATCGCACCGGCGGAGTGGCCGAGGACATCACCGAGCGCAAACTGGCGGAGGAAGAACGGACGCGGCTGGCCCGGGAGCTCGAGCTGCTGCTGTCCTCCACCGACGAGGGCATCTACGGCCTTGATTTGAACACCAACTGCATGTTCATCAACCGCGCCGGCGCGGAGATGTTCGGCTTCAAGCCGGAAGAGCTGATCGGTCAAAACATGCACACGCTGGTGCATCATCACAGGCAGGATGGCTCGCATTACCCGGTGGAGGATTGCCCGGTTTTCAAGTCGTTCCGCAAAGGCGAGGGCTGCCGCGTGGACACGGAGGTCTTCTTCCGGAAGGACGGCACATTCTTCCCCGTGGAATACTCCTCTCATCCCATCCGCGAGAACGGCGTCGTCACCGGCGCGGTGGTCGCGTTCAACGACAGCACGGCGCGCAAGCAGTTGGAGGCGCAGTTCCTGCGCAGCCAGCGCATGGAGAGCATCGGCGCGCTCGCCGGCGGCATCGCCCACGACTTGAACAACGCGCTCTCGCCCATCCTCATGGCCACGCAACTTTTGCGGATGAAGAACACCAATCCCGACATTGACCACAAGCTCGCCCTCATCGAGGACAGCGCCAAACGCGGCGCGGGCATGGTCAGGCAGGTGCTCACCTTCGCGCGCGGCAGCGAGAACGACCGCGGCACCGTGCAGTTCAAGCACCTCGTCAAGGACATGGCCGGAATCACGCGGCAGACCTTTCCCAAGACGATTGACATTGATTGCCACGTCGCCTCCGACACATGGACGCTCCAGGCCAATCCCACCCAGCTCCACCAGGTGCTGCTCAACCTCTGCGTCAACGCCCGCGACGCCATGCCCAAGGGCGGCACGCTCTCGCTCACCGCCGCCAACACGCACCTCGACGAAACTTGCGCCGCGATTTCACCCGACGCCAAGCCCGGCCCGCATGTGTTTCTGACCGTGACCGACAACGGCGACGGCATGACGCCCGAAGTCTGCGCGCGCATCTTCGAGCCGTTCTTCACCACAAAGGCGTTGGAGCACGGCACCGGCCTCGGCCTTTCCACCGTGCAGGGCATTGTCAAAAACCACGGCGGCTTCATCACCGTCCAGAGCACTCCCGGCAGGGGCACAGAGTTCAAGGTCTATCTGCCCGCGCAGGAATCCGCCGCCGGGGCCGCCGCCGAGGCCGAACCCGTCACGCCGCCCATGGGCAACGGCGAACTCATCCTCGTCGTGGATGACGAGGCCGCGGTGCGCAACATCGCCACGCAGACGCTTGAGATGTTCGGCTACCAGGTCGTCGCCGCCACGGACGGCGCACAAGCCGTGGCCGTCGCCGCGCAGCATCTCGGCGACCTGCAGCTCATCGTCATGGACATCGCCATGCCCATCATGGACGGCCCGACGGCCATCCGTGCCATCCGCACCATCGTGCCGCGGATGAAGTTCATCGTCGTCAGCGGGATGGATTCCCCGGCCAAGACCATCACGCCGGAGGAGCTCGGCGCGGAAGCCTTCCTGCGCAAGCCCTACAGCGCGGACGACCTGCTGCACACCGTGCATCAAGTGTTGCGCGGCGAAAAGCCGGCGAAGGAGTAGAAGACCCATCTGCTTGTGAGAGGGAAGAAATCCCCGCAGCGCCTCCGTCCACGGCCAACGCAGGACAAGCACATGAGTCGGTCAGATGCGCACCCTCTCCCAGCGGGAGCAGGTCTCGTGCAACGGCCGACGTGGCTCCCTCTCCCAGCGGGAGAGGGCCGGGGTGAGGGAGAAAGGCCGCGAACCGCTGCCGAATCCATGCCCCGTATGACCCCGCACGTTTTCACCCTCACCCTTTCCCTCTCCCTGAGGGAGAGGGGATTCACCTCGTCCGCGCAAGGCCGGGGCGGGCGCTTCCGCGCCAGTTGCCTATTCCAAATCGCCAATCTCAAATCGCCAATCCCATGAACCTCCTCATCGTTGACAACTTCCCGACCACCCGGACGCGCCCGTTGGCGGACACGCAGCCGACGTGGCTCCCTCTCCCAGCGGGAGCAGGTCTCGTGCAACGGCCGGATGCCCTCCCTCTCCCAGCGGGAGAGGGCCGGGGTGAGGGAGAAAACGCGCTTCAACCAGACGGCTTGGTCTCATCCCCAGCCTTCGGTCTCACGACTCCGGGCCGGCAATACTCCGGCATGGGTTGCGGCGCGCGTTCTTGTAGCGCCTGCCAGATGGCGTCGCGAACCACTTCCCTTTCCCGCCGCAGCCGCGCATTCCAAAAACGCAGCACCTTGATGCCTCGTTTCGCGAGCCAGACATCCCGCTCGGCATCGGCTTGCCGGTGCTCCGGATGGCCGTGCTGCGTGCCGTCCAGTTCGATATTCACCTTCGCCTTCATGCAGTAGAAGTCCAAAATATGCGGGCCAAGCGGATGCTGCCGCCGGAACTTGTAGGCGGAGAAGCGGCGGTCTCGCAGCCAGCGCCAGAGCAGTTGCTCGGCCCAAGTGTCGCCGTGCCGCAGTTTTGCGGGCGACGGACGTTTGTTTGGGAGACTGTTTTAACAACGGGCGGTGTTCAGGTTGATGAAGCTGTTCTCCCTCACCCTTACCCTCTCCCGCTGGGAGAGGGAATCGGTTTTCGCGCCAGTCTGCAAATCGTCACACATCATGCTTCGACACGACCAAGAGAAAAGGCTTTGAAGACCTCATACATGGTCAAAAAGAGCCATTCTTGCGCAAGTGGTTGCGCTACTGGTGCTTAAACCGTCCCGACCGGAGCAATAATTGACCCGACCGCTCCAATAATTGATCCGACCGGCGCAATAACCGACCCGACCGGGGCAATAATTGCCGCTACCGGAGCGATGATTGATGTTACCGGGACGATAATTGATACAACCGGACTGATTGTTGACGCGACCGCTTCAATAACTAAGCCGACCGGCGCAATCCTTGATGCGACCGAGGCAATAATTCATCCGACCGAGACTCGGATTCATCTGACCGGGGTAATAATCGGTTCGACCGGGAGGATTTCCGATACGACCGGTTCAATGATTCAGCCGACCGGAAGGTTGATGATGGCGCCCGCCTTGCGGACTCACGCGCGCGGCGGGAGTTTCTTCCCGACCGGAGAGCGTTCGAGCACGGCGAACTTCGGCAGGCCGTTCTCCATCGGCATCTTCACCTCGCCCTCGACCAGCGGCCGCGCGTAGGCGAGGAATTTCTCGTTCACCATCATGCCGTCCTCGGCGATCCAGTCGCGCGGGATGAAGTGCTCGACATTCGCGATGTCGCCGAGCGGCTGCACGCCCGTCTCCCAACGGTAGGGCGTCTCGCTGGTGCGGACGATCTTCACCATGAAACCGCTCTGGCCCGCGATCGCGGCCTTGACCGCGGCTTCGCCGCACGCGGCGGCCTCGGTTGCGTCGGTGAGGCTGGCGAAGTGCGCGGCGGCGCGCTGCGCGTAGCCGAGCTTCACGGTGCGCGTCTTCAAATTCATCCTGCCCTGGATTTTTTCCGCGAGCCGGTCCGCCGCGCCGCCGAGCACGGCGTGGCCGAACGAGTCGAGGCGCGATTTGTCCACGCCGACTTCCTCGCCGTTCGCATACTTGATGCCCTCGCCGCAGACGACGATGCAATACTTCAACGCGGCGACGGTGTCCTTCACCTTCGCGAGGAACTTGTCTTCGTCGAAGGGAATTTCCGGCAGCAAAATGATGTGCGGCGCGTCGTTGGGCGAGCGCTTCGCCACGACGGTGCCGCCGGCGATCCAACCCGCGGCGCGGCCCATGACCTCGATGATGCAGCAGGAGCCGTCGTCGGTGGCCATGCTGCCCACGTCGGCGGCGACTTCCATGACGGTGGCGGCGTTGTATTTGATGACTGAGCCGTAGCCGGGGCAGTGGTCGGTGTGCGGCAGGTCGTTGTCAATCGTCTTGGGCACGCCGATGACGCGCATCTCGTAGCCGCGCGCGATGGCCTGCTCGTGAATCTTGTGCGCGGTGTCTTGCGAGTCGTTTCCGCCAGCGTAGAAGAAGTAGCGGATGTTGTGCGCGGTGAAGACTTCAAACAAACGATCCATGTCTTTCGCGGCTTTTTCAGGCTTTTTCTTGAAATCGAGCTTGTAACGGCACGTGCCGAGCGCGGCGGCGGGCGTGTGCTTGAGGCCCTCGATGGTGCGGGCCTTCTCGTCGTTGAGGTCAATGAGTTCCTCGTTGAGGATGCCGAGGATGCCGTTGAGGCCGCCGTAGATTTCCTCGATGCACTCGTGGCGTCCGGCTTCCTGAATGACGCCTGCGACACTGGCGTTGATGACGGCCGTCGGGCCGCCGCTCTGCGCCACCAAAAGGTTTCCGATGAGTTCTGCCATAATTCAAAAACGCTTCGCGTCGCAACGCGGCGGAAGGGTGAACCCACCGTGCCCCGGCGCAAAATCGGGCGAGACGATGCCAACCGCGCACGGTGCTGTCAAAGTCGGAATTCACCCACCGTTCAAGGCTGTTTTAACACGCGCTTGTCGCCGTCGCGGCGCGTGATGCCGTCGCGGTCGAGACGTTCGAGCAGCGGAATGAGCACGCGGCGGTTCGTCCCGAGCGCCTGACGGATGTCGCTCGTAGTCGAGGGGCCGTTTTTGCGGATGTGCTGCCGGACCAAATCGGCCGCGCGCTGGAAATGCTCGGCGAGCAGCACGATGTCCTCGCTCAACTCGACAGCCGCGCCGGAGTTCACGAGGAAGCGCAGCGCCTGCTGCGTGAGCGCGTCGGGGGCAAGTTCCTTGCGCGACGGCACGTCGAGCGGCTTGGCCGAAAGCGCGGTGCGCACCTTGGCTCCCGCCGCTTGCAACTGCGGCGGCAGCGCGAGCTTGTGCGACGCGCGCCGGATGGCATTGCCCGTCTGCGCGAATCCGCCGGCGCACAGTGCCGTCACGAGCGGCTCGAACAATTCCGGCGCGGGCAGTTGCTTCACCATCGCGGTGCGCAGTTCACTCAGCGCGAGACCGGGCCGGTCAGGATGCGCCTTGTGCGCGGCGTCAACCACGCCACCCGCCTTCTGCTGCATTGCCTGCCACCATCCGGTCTCGATGAGCCATTCGCTTGCGGCGAGCGCCCGCTTCTCGTTCACGGCGCAGGTGAGTGCGGTGGAAATTTCCGCGGCGCTGAACCGGCACTTCACAAGGAAGCCAGTCCGCTTCACCGCGCCGTTTCGCGAAAGCTGCGAACGCACGAGCGCATCCACGTTGTCGGGCGCATCGGAGCGGGCTTGCAAAAACTTCCGCCGCACTTCGCTGCGGAACTGACGGCGATTGGCGTCCGGGTCGAGAAGAATTCCGCCCGCGAGCGTGGCCTGTTCCGACCAGTCGCGAATGATGAAGCGGTCGCCGATGAAGGCATACACTGGCGACTCGAAGCGCAACTGCGCCAGCGCCCGCTCGCCGGGCGCGAGCTGCTTTGCGTCGAGCAGGTGGACGCGCGCGGGCGTGTTGCCGCTGCCGTGGTGGACGCGCACAAGAGTGTCGTCCTTGAGCGGGCGCGCCGCGGCGGTCTTGAACGCGGGCCGCGCGTCGTCACGCGTTGTCGTTGCTTCACCTTGCGCAGCAACGAGGCGAGCGGATTTTTCGAGCACCACGTCCCACGTCTTCGTCGCGTCGCCAAACTCGGCAAGCGTGATGACTTCGCCGCGTTCGATAGCTTCGCTGCCAGCGGTCGCACCCTGCACATCGGGCAGATTCACCGCGGTGCGGCTGCCGGGGAGGCTGAGTTCCACGTCACTGCTGTGATTTTGCAGGCTGCGCACCTTTGCGGCGCGCGCACCGGGTTGCACGACGACGCCCTGCCCGCGCTTGAGCGCGCCGCCGATGAGCGTGCCGGTGACAACGGTGCCGATGCCGCGCAGCGTGAACACGCGGTCCACGGGCAGGCGCGGCTTGGCGATGTCGCGCGGCGGCGGCGTGTCCGCCAGCACGCGCGCGACGGTCTGCTTGAGTTCCTCGATGCCGCGTCCGCTGACGACCGACGTGGGCACGATGGGTGCGGCGGCAAACGGCGTGTTCGCGAGTTTGTCGCGCAACGCCGCGAGACTCGCGGCTTCGTTTTGAGCGAGATCAATCTTGGTCAGCGCCACGACTGCGCGGGAGACGCCGAGGTGGGTGAGGATTTGCAGGTGCTCCTCGGTTTGCGGCATCCAGCCGTCGTCCGCGGCGACGATGAAGAGCGCGAGGTCAATCGAGCCGACGCCTGCGACCATGTTCTTGACGAAGTCCTCGTGGCCCGGCACGTCCACGATGCCCACATCGAGAGTGGAAGACCGAGGATCGGCAGTCGAAAGCCGAAGATGCGCGAAGCCGAGGTCAATGGTGATACCGCGGGCCTTTTCCTCCGGCAGGCGGTCCGGGTCGGTGCCGGTGAGCGCCTTGACGAGCGAACTTTTGCCGTGGTCCACGTGCCCGGCTGTGGCGAGGATGAAATGCGTTGCGGCCATCGCGGGCGATTGTCGGGAAGACCGTGGCGAATTCAACTGCAATGCGCGCGCTCACTGCGAGCCGAGCTTCGGCGGCGCATCCTCGACGCCAAGTCTTTCGCGCAGCCACGCACTGAACGCGTCGGCCTTGGGCTGGTCATACCAGTCGGCGAGTTCCTCGGTTCGTCCATCGCGCAGTTCCAGCGTCGGCGAGTAGCTGTAAGTCGTCCCGCCTTTCGAGCTGCGGTGCTCGTGGCATTTGACCTCGACAGCGGTGACTTCGCTGAACGCGACCTGCATCGGACGCTTGCGCCCTGAGTTGCAAGGCAGCGTGAGCATGCGGCTTCCCGCGTCGAGCACGAGGTCTTCCGCGCCGGAGTTGATGCGTTTGCGGTGGTGTGCAAACGCCAGCGCCGCCGCGCCAAGCACAACGCTCCAGCCGGCGACAGCGACCTTGATGGATGGCGTGAAGCCCGTCGAAAAACCGATGATGAAAATCAGCGCGAACCCCGTGCCGCCCGCCGCCGCAAGCGCCGCGTGGATGGGCATGAACGCAGCCATGCGCGCACGTGTCTCAAACCTTTCCTGGAACAACTGCACGCCGCCGGCTTCCGGCGACACCTTCCGCCGCAGCCTTGCCAGCGGGATTGACCAGATAGCGAGCATGAAGCAGTTGAACGGTGTGAGGAACAATCCGAGGAAAAGTTCATCGCCTTCGATGCCTGTTTTCAGCACGGCCCGTGTCGGGTCGGTCTGGTCGTAGTAAACCGTGATTTCCTTGCCGGCAGGAAACGCCGCGACAGTGGCGTTCGCCCAGCGCGAATCCGAGTTGGACATTTCACCGAAGTGATACACGTCGCCGGTGAGCTTCTGACCGTTCACCTCGTAGGTGTAGAAGATTTTTGGTTTGTAACTCGTGCTGCCCTTGGAGCCGCGCGAGCGGATGACTTCGCTGCGCGTGATACGGCCGGGCACCGTCGCGTAACTCCGTGCCTGAAGCCTCTGATACGCCGTGCGCGCAATCATCACGTCGAACACAAGCGTGATGGAAGACCAGAACAGTCCAAAGACAACGAGGAAACAGCCGCCGGCTTGCACTGTTGCCTTGTAGCGGAACGTTGCCATGGCTGGAAGCGGGAAAGTTGCTCGCTATTTCCCCTTCAACACGACTGGCAGATTTTGGATTTCCCAATCGCGCTTGCCATCAAGGTAAATCAGCCATTCGGCGCACGCGCTGATGAGGTGCGCGTAGCCGCCGGTGTCGCTCATGTCTTCCCACGTGTAACCACCGCCCATCGAGCCGGCGCCCATGCCGGTAGGGATGTAGCCCTTCTCCTTGAAGATGGCAGCCCACGTGCGCAGGCCGCGGCCGAGTTCGCGTTCGAGCGCACCCTTCACATCCGCGCTGCGCAAGGGCTTGGCGCGCGCGTCATCCGCGCCGAGTTTGCTTTCCGCCTCCTTCAACGCGTCGGGAAACGCCTTCATCGCCTGCAACGCCCAACCTGTCACGACCATGTTCTGCGGCCCGAAGCGCGAGCCAATCGGGCGCGGGCCTTTGTTCGGGCCTTTGCGGTCGGAACGGTAGTCCTCCGGCTTGCCGTCCTTGAAGTAATACGGGTGCAGATCGAAGCGGTTGATGCCCGGCGGCACCTCGGCGTCGTCTGAGTAGAGACGGTAAAGCATCGGCTGCGTGAAGGCGTCGTAAATCACCTTGAAGGCCAGCGGGCGCGGCAGCGTGCCGTGGCGCGCGATGCCGGAGTAGTAGGTGTATTCCTGGTCGTCGGCGAATGCCGGCGTGGACACGCGCTGGCCGGGCTTGAAGTTCACAAGGCAGTTCACGTAATGGTTCGCGGGCGTCCAGTTTGAGGCGGCCTCGCCGTCTGGGATACGCCGCAACTCGTCCGCGAGGCCGTGGCTCAGTCCGTAGGCCGCGCACACGGCGGGAATGTGGCCGTGATGATTCATGCGGCACTGGTGCAGGTTCTTCGCGGCCTCGGCGACTTCAGTGACGAGCGTTTTGTCTGCGGCGTCGGTGGAATCCTTTAGCAGCAGCCACACGACTTCGAGCATCACGCCGAGGTCCTGCGCGAGATGGTTCGACGAGCCGTGCGAGTAGCCGCGCAGCTTGTATTGCGGATTCGCCTCGCCCTTCGCGGCGAACTCGTCGTGACCGGCGAAATTCAACAGCGCGCGTTTCTTCACCGCCATTTCGAGGCTCACGCTCGCGCCGTCATCCCACCAATACGGCACGAAGCCCTTCTCGCCCTTCTGTAACTGGTGCTCGCGGTCGAACGTGTGCGCATCCGGCGCGGCATTGTTGTTGTTGGGCGTAAAAAGTTCGTCCGAATGGTTCAGCATCTTCAGGTAGAACGGCAGCACCCATTGCGTGAGGAAATCCTTGTAATACTTGTCGCCCGTGGCGCGGTAGGCGTTGACGAGCGCGGCGGCAAACCACGCGCCGTCGTGCATCGTGTCCAGCGCCTCGCCCTGGATCCACTGGTCGGGCTGGCCTTTGCGCCCGGTGTTGAAATACTCATAGAGCATCCCGCGCTGCGGTGATTGCGCGGCGCGCTTGAGATGGTTTTCAAAAACGTATTCCGCGAGCTGGCGCATGAAGGCACGTGTCTCGGCGGCGGACATCGGGCCTTGCAGGTGCGCCTTCGCCCACGCCGGCTCGGGCGCTTCGGCGGCGCGGCACGGTGCCGCAACGAGCAGCACACAGGCGAAACAAATTGTGCGCAGTGTCTGGCGGAGAATTCTTTCGGTGGTCACGCACAAGGTTTATCAGAGTTTGCCGCCGCGCAGCAAGGAACGCGAGGCGTTGCACTGCTCCGCTTGACGCCTCACCGCCCCTGACCTACTGTGCGCGCAACGAAATCATGGCTCTGGAGATTACCATCGAGTATTGCAGCAAGTGAAACTACGAGCCGCAAGCCGTCGGTCTGGCGGAGAAACTCATGCGGCTCAAGCAGGACATCCGCGCCCTGACGCTCATCCCGTCGGGCGGGGGCGTGTTTGAAATCAGTGTCAACGGCCAGAAAATATTTTCGAAGCAGCAAACGGGAAAATTTCCCGAGCCGGATGCCATTGTCCAGGCCGTGCGGGCAAAAAGGTGAAGCTTCCGTTCGTCTTCGGCCTTCGCAAAGCGCGGCGGCTTCGACGACGAAACGAAGCATAAGGACGAGTTCGATTTTCAGGAGAGTGATGGGTGCCTGGTGGCCCCCGCGGTCTTCAAAACCGCCGTCGGTTTGCTACGCAGGCCGAGGAGTGTTCGATTCGCTCCCTCTCCGCCATTTTCAATGCGGAACGTGGAACGCGGGACGCGGAACTAAAAAGCAACATTCCTGCGTAAACTCATTCCGCGTTCAGAAAGGGGGTGGACCGCATGTCGCGTGAACAAATTCTGAAACTTACGTCCCTTTCTAGCTGCGCCGGTTGAGCCTCCAAGCTGAGCCAGTCGGCTCTGTCGCAAGTGTTGCGTCAACTCCCCAAACCCCCGCGCGATCCGCGCCTGCTCGTCGGCTCCGACACCGCCGACGACGCGGGCGTGTATCAACTCAGCCGTGACGTCGCGCTCGTGCAGACGGTGGATTTCTTCACGCCCATCGTGGACGACCCGTTCACTTACGGGCAGATCGCCGCGGCGAATTCGCTTTCCGATGTTTATGCGATGGGCGGACGCCCGCTCACCGCGATGAACATCATGGGCGTGCCGACCGATGTCGTGACGCCCGGTGTCATCGCGAAAATTCTGCGCGGTGGCGCGATGAAGACACGCGAGGCAAAGTGCGCGCTCGTCGGTGGCCACACCATTCGCAACCCCGAACCCGTCTATGGCCTTTCCGTCACCGGCATGGTGCATCCAAAGCAAATCATCGCGAACGCAAATGCGCGACCCGGCGACCTGCTCGTGCTCACCAAACCGCTCGGCACCGGCATCATCACGACCGGCATCAAGCGCGGCATCTGCCCGCCCGCGCTCGCAAAGGCCGCCATCCGCTCGATGTCCACGCTTAACACGCCCGGGGCAGAACTCGCCGAGCGCGGCCTCGTGCGCGCCGGCACGGACGTGACGGGTTTCGGTTTGCTCGGCCACCTCGGTTCGATGTGCAAGTCCAGCGGCGTTGACGCGGAAATCGAGGCCGGCAAACTTCCGGTGCTCGGCGAAGGCGTTTGGAACTTGATCGCGCAGGACTGCATCCCCGGCGGCACGCGGCAGAATTTGAAGACGGCGGAAGACTTCACCGACTGGGCCGACGGCGTCACCGAGGCGCAAAAAATTCTGCTAGCCGACGCGCAAACCAGCGGCGGACTGCTGCTCTGCGTCGCGGCGAAGAACCTCGATGCGGTGTTGAAAGTTTTGAAGAAGCACAAGGCGCTTTGCGCCGTCGTCATCGGGCGAATCGTCCACGCGGGCAAACCGAAGATTCGAGTCACAACGTGAGCAAACCGAAACTGCGCAACATCCCAGCCGTCGAGAAGGTGCTTCAAGCGCTCGGCTATGCCGGCTTGCCGCGGCCGGCCGTTGTCGCGGTTGTTCGACGCGAACTGGCCGCGTTGCGCGAGGCAAAGGAAGTTCCAGAGTTCGATGCCGTTCTCGCCAGGATCCGCGCCGTGCTCGACAAACTTCGCCGCTCGAAAATTCAACCCGTCATCAACGCGACCGGCGTGGTCATCCACACGAATCTTGGCCGCTCGCCGTTGAGTTCCACCGCAGTCGAAACGCTCGCGAGCATCGGCGCGAACTACAACAATCTCGAATACGACCTCGTCACCGGCGAACGCGGCGGGCGCGCAAGCTATCTCGAACACAACCTCGCGCTGCTCTGCGGCGCGGAGGCGGCAACCGTGACGAACAACTGCGCCGCCGCGCTCGTGCTCATTTTACGGCATTTCACGGCAGGCGAGCGCAAGGAAGTCGTCATCTCGCGCGGCGAGCTGGTGCAAATCGGCGGCGGCTTCCGCATCCCGGAAATTCTGGAAACGAGCGGCGCAAAGCTCCGCGAGGTTGGTGCGACGAACAAGACCACGCTGCGCGACTACGAACGCGCGATTGGCAAACAGACCGCGCTGATTCTGAAAGTTCACCGCAGCAACTTTTTCATGGGCGGGTTCGTCGAGTCGCCGACAACGGAGGAAATCTCCGCGCTGGCGCGGAAGAAGCGCGTGCCGTTTGTGGAAGACCTCGGCAGCGGCGCGGTGATCGAGACGGAGAAGTCGCTCGGCCTCGCGCATCACGAGCCAACGCCCGCCGAGGTGCTGCGGCGCGGCGTGGAACTCGTGTGTTTCAGCGGTGACAAGCTGCTCGGCGGCCCACAGGCGGGCATCATCGCGGGCAAGGCGAAGCTCGTGGCCGCGTGCAAGCGCGAGCCGTTCTTCCGCGCGTTGCGCTGTGACAAGCTCATCCTGTCCGCCCTGCAAACGGTCGTGGACGAATATCTGCATTCGTCCTCATCGTCGTCCTCGAAGCTTGCCGGTTCGGCGACCGGTGTTCCGATTCATACGATGCTTCGCGTTTCGCCGGATGAATTGCGCGCTCGTGGTGAAAAAATATGCGCTGCGCTTGCCGGCCTACCCCTCAAGGCCACCGTCGGCGCGGGCAAGGCACAAGTCGGCGGCGGCACACTGCCGCAGGCTGTCATCGAATCGGTAACGGTGGACATTTTGCCGCTGGGCTTCGCGCTGGCGGACTTCGCGGCGCGATTGCGCGCGACCACGCCGCCAGTCATCGGTTACGTCGGCGGCAACAAGTTCAAACTCGATTTGCGGACGGTGTTTCCGCGGCAGGATGAGCAAATCGTCCGTCTGATTCGTCAATCAACCGCAGTGACATGACATGACATGAAAATAAACTTCGCAGTTCTCACGACCTTCGCCCTCGGCGCGGGTCTGTGCACGGCCTACGCCGTGTCGGTCATGCAGCGCGAAGTCGTGCAGGGCACGGACCAGTTTGAGTTCACGTATCGCGTCAAGCTGCCCGCGCTCGACAAGCCGGCGCAGCTCTGGCTGCCGCTCGCGCGCTCGGACAAGTTCCAGACCGTGAAGGTCGAGAGCATTTCGTCGCCGTTGAAATACGAGCAGGTGCGCGACCGCGATTATCGCAACCAGATTCTCGTGCTTTCGCCCACCGCCGCCGACAGCGGCAAGGTCATCGAAATCAAATACGGCGTGAAGCGGCTGGAAAAATCCGCCTACGACTCGAAGGCCGCCGATCCGATGCGCTATCTCAAGCCCGAACGGCTCGTGCCGGTGAATAAGACGTTCAAGTCTCTCGCCGAGGAGGCGACGCGCGGCAAAGCAACGGTGAACGCGAAGGCGCGCGCGCTTTACGACCACACGCTCGGCAAGATGACGTATGACAAGAGCCAGCCGGGCTGGGGCCGCGGCGACGCGGTGTGGGCGTGCGACTCGCGTTTCGGCAATTGCACGGACTTCCACGCCTACTTCATCGCGCTCGCCCGCTCGGTCAACATCCCGGCGCGCTTCGCCATCGGCTACACGATTCCCGCGGACAAGGACGAGGGCGCCATCGCGGGCTACCATTGCTGGGCGGAGTTTTACGCAGACGGCAAGTGGGTGCCGGTGGACATCAGCGAGGCGTCAAAGAACCCGGAGCTGGCCGACTATTACTTCGGCCATCATCCGGCGAACCGCTTCGAGGTCACGCAAGGGCGCGACCTTGTCGTCACGCCGTCGCCGGCGAACAGCCCGATCAACTTCCTCGTCTATCCGCTGCTCGAGGTGGACGGCAAGATCGTGAAGACGGAGAACGAATTCAGCTTCAAGCGCCTGAAGAAAAAATCGTAGCGACCGCCACGCGCATCGCCGGTTGAATTCGCCCCGACTTGTGCGAGTCTAGCCCTCAACGCAAACATGCGCGCTGTCCTGCTGCCCCTCCTCTGCGGCCTGCTCGCTTTCGCCACGCGCGAAACTTCACAGGCCGCCGATTCGCCACCGACAAAATCGAAGTCAAAGTCCGCCACAAAAAAATCCGAGCCCAGCACCGCCAATTCCGTCGAGGCGCTCTCCGCGCTCGCAAAACCGTCCATCGTCGTTGTCTCGCATTTCGGACGCGACGGCAGCGTGGACGGCGTGGGCGCAGGATTTGTGATTTCGACGAACGGCCTGATCGCCACAAGCCTGCACGTGATTGGCGAGGCGCGGCCCATCTCGGTGCAGTTCGCCGACGGGCGCAAGTTCGACGCCGTCGAGGTCCACGCGTGGGATCGCAAGCTCGACATGGCCGTCATCAAGATCGCCGCGACGAATCTATCCGCGCTGCCGCTCGGCGATTCCGACACGCTCAAGCAGGGCACACCCGTCATCGCGCTCGGCAACCCGCGCGGGCTGGACTTCTCGGTCGTGCAGGGAGTCGTCTCCGCCAAACGCGACATCGAGCTGACCGAGATGATTCAGCTCGCCATCCCCATCGAGCCGGGCAACAGCGGCGGGCCGCTGCTCGACATGCAGGGCCGCGTGCACGGCATCCTCACGCTCAAGAGCGCCATCACGGAGAACCTCGGCTTCGCCATGCCGATCAACGCGCTCAAGCCGCTGCTCGAAAAACCGAATCCCGTTCCGATGGAACGCTGGCTCACCATCGGCGCGCTCAATCCACGCGAGTGGCAGACCGTCAACGGCGCGCACTGGTCGCACAAGGCCGGGCGCATCTCCGTCGAGGGCGCGGGCAAGGGCTTCGGTGGCCGCTCGCTGCTCGTCTCTCAACGCGACGTGCCAACGCGACCCTATGAAATCACCGCGACAGTGAAACTCGACGACGAGGCCGGCGCCGCGGGGCTGGCCTTCGAGTGCGACGGCAGCGACCGGCATTATGGGTTTTATCCGAGCGCGGGCCGGCTGCGGCTTACGCGCTTCGATGGGCCGAACGTCTTCACTTGGCACGTGCTCAAGGAAGTTTCTTCGCCGCACTACAAGCCGGGCGACTGGAACACGCTCAAGGTGCGCGTCGAAAAGGACAAGATTCTCGGCTACGTCAACGGCCACCTCGTCGCGGAGTCGGACGACGACGAATTAACCGGCGGCAAGGCGGGCCTTGCGAAGTTCCGCGAGACGCAGGCGGAGTTCAAGTCCTTCGCCGTCGGCAAAAACCTCGCGCCTGCCACGCCGCCGCCTGAAGTCGTCTCGAAAGTTCTGAAAGAAATCGAAAATCTCCCGGCCACGGGCACGCTCGACGCGAAAACCATTGACGCATTACAGCCACACGCCGCCGCCGTGCCGGGCATCCTCGCCGAACGCGCCAAGGCGCTCGAAGCCGAGAGCAAACAACTGAAGAAGCTCGCGCTCGCCGTGCATTACCGCGCGGTGCAAAACGAGCTGGTGAAAATTTTGGAGCAACCGGAGGAGAAGATTGATCTCTTTCACGCCACGCTGCTCATCGCCAAGCTCGACAATCCCGAACTCGACATTGAGAGCTATCGGCACCAGCTCGACACAATGGCCACCGAGGCGCGTGGCAAACTTTCGGGGAAAACCGATGAACAATCCCGCATTGCATCACTCGTCAGCTTTCTCTTCACCGACAGCGGCTTTCACGGGAGCCGCACCGATTACTACAACCGCGCCAATTCCTACATGAGCGAAGTGATGGACGACCGCGAAGGATTGCCCATCACGCTCTCGGTTCTGTTCATGGAACTCGCTCGCCGCGCGGGCGTCGAGGGCGTGCGCGGCATTCCGCTTCCCGGACATTTCGTCGTGAGCCACAGGCCCGCGAAGGGCGACGAAAAGCTGATTGATGTGTTTGAAGGCGGCAAAATGCTCACTCGCCGCGACGCCGAAGAACTGGTTTTCCAGAGCACGGAGCGGTCGCTGCGCGAACAGGACCTCGCACCCGCCACAAAACGGGAGATTATTCTACGCATCGTGCGCAACCTCGTCGGCGCTTCGAGCCGCGCCGGCGCGGGTGATCCGCCGCTACGCTATTTTGAATTGATCTGCGCGCTTGCGCCGGATTCTGCATCAGACCGTCTCAGCCGCGGCCTGCTCCGCGCGCAGGCCGGCGACAAGGCCGGCGCGCGCGATGACCTGCTTTACGTGATGGAAAAACGTCCGCGCGGAATTGACATGGAACGAGTCGAGGAAGTCCTTCGCCGGTTGGAGCGCGAGTGACACCCGACACGCGCGGCACCTTCACGCCTTCGCGAAGACTTCAAGATATTCCTCCGTTGTGCGGCTCCACGAGAAATCCGCGCTCATGCCGTTTTTGCGGTATTGCTTGAGCACGTCGGGATGCTGCCAGAGCACAAGCGCCTTGCGGACGGCCTTGGCCAGCGCGCGAACGGAGAATTCATGAAACTTGATCGCGTCCGCGTGGTCGGCGTCCTCGGTCGCGTCCACCGTCGAATCATCGAGGCCACCGGTGGCGCGCACGACCGGCACAGCACCGTAACGCAGCGAATACATCTGGTTCAGCCCGCACGGCTCGAAGCGCGACGGCATGAGGTAGAAGTCGCACGCCGCCTCGATGCGGTGCGCAAGTCCGTGGTCGTAGCTGATCTTCACGGCGACTTTTTTGGGGAACCGCCGTGCAAGCTGCTGGTAGGCTTTTTCAAACGCGGGCGCGCCGCTTCCGAGCAGCACGAACTGCATGTCAGCAGCGAGCATTTCCTCGAGCGCGCCAAGCTGGATGTCCACGCCCTTCTGCTCCACGAGCCGCGTGATGGTGCCGAAGAGCGGGCTTTCCGGGCTGGCGGGCAGGCCAAGTTCGCGCTGGAGGTCAAGCTTGCAGTCGAGCTTGCCGGCAAGGCTGCGCCCAGTGAACACGTGTTTCAGATGCGAGTTCTTCGTCGTGCGCCATTCCTCGTAATCCACGCCGTTGAGGATGCCCGTGAGCCGGTCCTGCCGCGCGCGTAACACCGGGTCGAGGCCGCAGCCAAACTCTTCCGTCGTAATCTCGCGCGCGTAACGCGGGCTGACCGTGGTGATCTGGTCGGCATAGACAATGCCTGCCTTGAGGCAGTTGAGGCCGCCGTAAAACTCGACGCCCTCGGGGGTGAAGTATTCCCACGGCAGGTTGGTAAGTTCGTAGGCGGCGCGGTCGAAGTGGCCCTGATAGGCGAGGTTGTGGATCGTCAGCACCGAGTGTGGCGGGCGCGAGCCGTCGCGCATCGCCAAGTCGCGCAGCAGCACAGGCACGAGACCCGCTTGCCAGTCATGCACGTGAACAATGTGCGGCCGCCGCGGAAGATGACGCGCCAAATGCGCCACACACTTGGAGAAGAAAATGAAACGATCCGCGTTGTCCGCGTAATCCGCTCCGTTCTCGTGATACAACGAAGTGCGGTCGAAAAATTCCGGCTGGTCCACAAAATAAACCGTCATGCGTTCGTGCGGCGTGTGCGTCAGCACGCGCGCCTGCACGCGGCTCAGTCCGAGCGGAAGGTCAAGCTGAAGGTCGGTTTCTTCCAACGGATGCTTCGCCGCGATGCCGCGATACAGCGGCGTGACGACGCTGATCTCGTGTCCCTCTTGGGCGAGCGCCTTCGCCAGCGCCCCGACCATGTCGGCGAGGCCGCCCGTTTTGGAGAAAGGAAAAACTTCGCTGCTGGCGATGAGGATTTTCATCCGGTGATCTCCTGCGGGACCGGTTGAACAAGCGCTGCGACGGCTGCGGTGTAACTTTCGTGCGCTTCGTCGTCGGTCTTGGCATGAAATCCAAGATCACGCAGATGCCCGTCATCCAAACCGTAAATCCATCCGTGCATCTGAAGCGGCTGCCCACGCTCCCACGCTTCCTGCGCGATGGAGGTCTGGCAGACATTCATCACCTGTTCGAGCACGTTCAATTCGCAGAGCAGCGCGTTGCGGGCCATGTCGTCCGACAACGCGGCCAGCGCCTCGGAGTGTTTTCGACGGACATCCTGCACGTGGCGGATCCAGTTGTCGCTCATCCCGAGCCGTGTGCCGGCAAGCGCGGCGCGCACGCCGCTGCAACCGTAGTGGCCGCACACGATGACATGCTGGACTCGCAACACCTCGACCGCGAAGTGAATCACGGAAAGGCAGTTGAGGTCCGTGTGCACAACGACGTTGGCGATGTTGCGGTGGACGAAAAGCTCCCCCGGCGGAAGCCCGACGATTTCGTTTGCCGGGACGCGGCTGTCCGCGCAACCGATCCAGAGATACTTGGGCGTCTGCTGAAGCGCGAGCCGCTCGAAGAACCCGGCGTCACGGGCGCGCATTGCCGCGGCCCAGCGGCGGTTGTTTTCAAAAAGATGCGGCAGCTCCTTCATGCGGGCGTGATGTGGTCCGCCTTCAAAAATGGGCGCAGCGGTTCGGGAATGGCGATGCTGCCGTCCGCCTGCTGGTGCGTTTCCACGAGCGCGACGAACAATCGCGCGAGCGCCGTGCCGCTGCCGTTGAGCAGGTGCGGGAATTTATTCTCGCCCTTCTCCCCGCTTTTGTAGCGCGTGTTCATGCGGCGCGACTGGAACTCCTCGCAGTTCGAGCAGCTCGACACTTCGAGATACGTCCCCTGACCGGGCGCCCACACTTCGATGTCATAGGTCTTCGCACTCGCGAAGCCCATGTCGCCCGTGCAGAGCTGCACGACGCGATATTGCAGGCCGAGCAACTGGAGAACCTTCTCCGCGTTCGCGACCATTTTGTTCAGCTCGTCCTCGCTGTTCTCCGGCTTCACGATCTTGACCAGCTCGACCTTGTCGAACTGGTGCACGCGGATCATGCCGCGCGTGCCGACGCCCGCCGCGCCCGCCTCGGCGCGGAAGCACGGCGAGTAGGCGCAGTAGTAAATCGGGAGCTGGCTTTCCTTGAGGATCTCCTCGCGATGGATGTTCGCCACGGGCGCCTCGGCAGTCGGGATGAGAAAAAGTTTTCCCAGCGTGGATGCGTCCGCGCCCTCTTGAACGGCGTAGGCCTGGTCAATGAATTTCGGAAACTGCCCCACGCCCGTCATGCAATCGCGCGTCACGACGAATGGCGGCGAAACCTCCGTGTAACCGTGCTGCGTGGTGTGCAGATCGAGCAGGAACTGGATGAGTGCCCGCTCCAGCCGCGCGCCCCGGCCCGTGTAAAGCAGGAAGCCGCTGCCGGAAATTTTTGCACCGCGCGCGAAGTCCACGAGCTTGAGCGACTCGCACAACTCGACGTGCGGCTTCGGCTTGAACGCAAACGCCGCCTTCTCGCCGTGAATGCGCACGACCGGATTGTCCTCGGCGTGTTTGCCAATCGCGACGGACGTGTTCGGCAAATTCGGCAGGCGTATGAGCACTGCGTCCCGCGCGGCCCCGGCCTCGGCGGCGGCCTTGTCGAGCGCGGTGATTTTGTCGCCGAGATCGCGCGTCTCCTTTTTCTTCGCCTCGGCCTCGTCGAGTTTTTTCTGGCCCATGAGCGCGCCGATTTCCTTCGACACCTTGTTGCGTTGAGCCTTGAGCGCCTCGACTTCCGTGAGCGACTTGCGGCGCTGCTCATCGAGCGCGAGCACTTCATCCACGCGCGCCTCGTCGCCGCCGCCGCGCGATGCGAGCCGCTCGCGCACGAAATCGGGCTTCTCCCGAATCAGCTTGATGTCAATCACGGGCGAAGTTGTAGGGAAGCGCGGGCGAATTGCCAATCGAAGAGTGCGCGGCGGCATCATCTTCGTTCCAGAAGTTCATCGTCGAAAAATCCGGCCGCCGGAATATAGTGGCGACACCGACCTGTCACAGTTTGCCGCTGAAGGTGCGCGGTGATCTCAATTGGGCCGCCCACTCGGAAGCTGTGGAGAAAGGTCACTTGCCAGCGACGGTTGCGGAAGCGCGGCGCACGCAGCGGAAACCGTAGATGTCGTAGCCGAAGCAAACATCGGAGGAGCCGGGGTTTTCGTTGTAGCGGTAGCCGGAACGGCAGTTGTCGGCGCTGAACCGCCACGCGCCGCCGCGCAGCACCTTGTTCTTTCCCTCGGCCGGGCCGGCGGGGTCTTGCTTCGGCGACTTGGCGTAATACTCCACGTCGTAGAAGTCGTTGCACCATTGCCAGACGTTGCCGGCCATGTCGAACAGGCCCCACGGATTTGGCTGCTTCTGGCCGACGGGTCGTGGTTTGCCGCCGGAGTTCTTGTCGAACCACGCGTAGTCGCCAGCCTTGGCCGGAGTCGCGCCAAAGAAGTAAGCCGTCGTGGTGCCGGCGCGGCAGGCGTATTCCCACTCGGCCTCGGTGGGCAGGCGGTAGCCGTCGGCGGAGAAATCACACTTCAACGTCGCGAGATCGTAGCAGGGCTTCAAACCTTCAGCCTCGGAGCGCTTGTTGCAAAACTTGACGGCGTCGGACCAGCGCAATTGCTCCACGGGATTCTGCCCGCCTTTCCATCGCGAGGGATTCGCGCCCATCAGCTTCTGGAACTGGTCTTGCGTGACGAGGTGTTTGTCCATCTGGAACGCGCTCACGCTGATCTCGTGCAACGGCGCGTCCACTTCGTCCTTGTCGCCCATCATGAATTTGCCGGCAGGAATGGGCACCAGCGCAGCCGACGGAACAGCCGCACTGGGCGTCGGCGCAGTGGCCGTGGTTTCGCCAACGGCCTTGGTGGGAGAACTCGCGGGCGCGGATTCACTGGAGCCGGCGGGTTTCTGCTCACAAGCCGCGAGCATCATCAATGCCCCGAGCGCGGACAACCAATGCCGGGACAAGGAGCGATTCATCGTCGTGCAGGCCATGTTCACCTTCCCACAGCTCAATAGTCCGCCCAGATTTCGTAGCCATCCGGGTTGCGAAGCACCAGCCGGCAGCGGGCGCGGATGTCTTCGGCCACGGCGACGGCGGCGGGCTGTTCAGCGCAGCCGTAGCCGGCCTCCTGATAAAGCTTCCGCGTGACGGCGTGGCACTTGGCGACGACATAATCCTGCGCGCCGCCCATCCCGCGCCACGCCTTGAGCAGAGCCGCGTAGGTCTTCACGTTATCCGGGTCCGACTTGCTGGTCAGCGCCATCGTCTGCCTGGCCAGCTCGGCGGCGTGATCGAGCGACTTCATATTATCCTTCTGCACTTCGCACTCTTGCGGGATTTGCTGAACGATCTGCTCCAGGTTTTCGAGGTAGGCCTTCAATTCAGGCGTGGCCTGGCTGCGGGTGCGGATGTGTTTTGTCACTTCATCGGCAAAACGCTGATACTCGGCAATGCGCTCCACGTGGCAGCGGACGAAGAAGATCATGTCGTCAATGGCTTCCGCGATGAATTGCTTTTTCCCGGTTTCCTCGCCGGCTTTGAACACCGCCTCGATCGCCTCCGTGCAGCCGCACGTGCAGGCGCGATGCACGCCATCCCCGCCGCGCCGGTGATGCGTGCGCAGCGTGCGGCCGGCGGGATCGAGTATCGCGTCGCTCATGGAATGCCCAAGAGTAGCCTTCAAAATGTCCACCGGAGTCGTGACTGCCAACGGAGTGTCCCGCGCTTCGACGAAATAGATGAGCGCGTCGCCCTTGGGCGGGACTTTCTTGCCGAGTCGGAAGAACGCCGCGTCGCCATCGAACCACGCCGGGTAATCATAATTGCCGGTCACGCCGCGCCAGACCGTGCCCTTGGCCTGGCGGAAAGCATACGTCGTCCGCGTGCCGGCCTCGGACAACTGCGTCTTCCACTTCGCGGCGAACGGGCGCTTCCACGCGAGCGTCACGTCCTTCTCCAGAAAGCCGGCCTTCAATTCCTCGCGATGCCAGATGCCGGACGCCGCCAACGACGCAAGGTAAAAACTCTGGCCGTCATTTTGTATGTCCAGTGATTCAATGCGCCGCTTGCCTTCCGCATCACCGAGGCCGAGCCGCACCTGCTGGTGACCCTTCGGCCAGGTGACGACCAGCATCCGGTCTCCACCCGGCTGCAAACCCACGAAAAGATTTTCCGACGGAACGGCGATGGACTTGGCCTCTGGATACGCCGCAGGATCGTAGATGAGATCGTCACCGATGAAGCCGGGCAGGACGCCATACTCAACGGGACTGAGCAGGCGAAGACCCTTCAACTTGCCAGCCGGTTTGAGTTCCACGATTTCGTTCCGGCCAAACGAAAATCTCGCGGACTCGCCCGCGTCGGAATAAATGACTTCGAGGGCCACTTCGTCGCCGGCGTTGCGGACGATGGCAATGCGCCGCTTGGTCGGCGGCGCGCCGGCTTTCGCCGTGAGCGGGACCACTTCAGCGATCCTCCGTCCGGACTGGGCTAAACCTTCCTTCGCATAAATCACCACGCTACCGCGTGCCGCAGAGAACACGGCGAGCAAGCTCTGATTCTCGACGACGGCATCGCCCTTGAAAGAGTGCTCGCGGCCCCAGTAGCCGGGATCGGAAATCGTCTTCTCCGGTCTCTCCTCCAGCATGAGCAGATCCGTCGGCACGGCCGTCCAGCCCGTGCGAGTTTGCGGCGTCCCGGCGTCAGGCAACGGCGCGCCCGTATCCCACAAGACGACACTCGCTGCGTGAGCCGCCACCACGCTGATGGCCATCTCCGCGACGCAGGCGAGCGCGGTGGCCAGCGCGACCCGCCGCAGCGAGACTGAATTCCACCACCGAGTTTTTCGCTTCACATTCATAATTCCTATCCCGTTAGACGTGTGCGGTCATAAAAGTCACGAACCGGAGAACCGGCTAATCATAACACCCGGACCGGCGGATACAAGCTCCCAGCAGCACGCCGACCATTTCAGCCGGTTGGGCTTGAGGCCGGGAGCGGCTTCGCAGCGCCCTCGGTTTGCAATCGCGGTGGAATATGAAACGCAACCAAACTAAAAATCAGAAGCCCGATGCCTCTTGTGCTCACCCTGTTGACCAAACCGCGGCAAGGCCAACGCACCATTGGGAAAAGAAGAGTGGAAAACCCTGTTTCACTGGTGCACGCGCCAGGAGTTGAACCTGGAACCTTCTGATCCGTAGTCAGATGCTCTATCCAATT